>WLWZ01000002.1 GCA_012103315.1 Alphaproteobacteria bacterium | reverse complement strand
ACGCGCAGCATTCCGGAAGAAGCTCGCCGATCCCGAGCTGAGCCCACTAGTCGAAGTATTCGACAAAGAAAAGTACAACGACAACGCGACAGTGGGTGAAAACCTGCTTTTCGGCCGACCTGTCGGTGATGCGTTTGATTTCGAAAAATTGGCAGAGCATCCCTATGTGCTGGAGGTGCTGGAAATTGCCAATCTGACGGATGTCATGATGGATGCTGGCCGACAGGTTGCCTCGACAATGGTCGAGCTGTTTGCTGACCTGCCGCCGGGACATGAGTTCTTTGAAAGATATGCTTTCATCAGCCATGAAGATCTGCCGGTTTATCAAGCCCTCCTCGCCCGCCTCGGACGGGAAGGGGTGGAGGCATTGCGTGACGACGAGCGTACGATGCTTTTGTCGTTGCCTTTCCGACTGTCACCGGCCCGTCATCGACTTGATGTCGTTGACGAGCCGTTTAAGGCGCAAATTCTCGCGGCCCGAAAAATATTTGCTGACAATCTGCCGGAGGACCTAAAAGAGTCTGTCGAGCAGTTTGAGCAGGATAGCTACACCGCGTCTGCCTCCTTGCAGGATAACATCTTGTTTGGAAAACTTGCGTATGGTCATGCGCGTGGTACGGAGCAGGTTGGCGCCGCTATCGTTGATGTCGTCACGATGCTTGAACTTCGAGATGACATTATTGAAGTCGGTCTTGATTTTCAGGTCGGTGTCGGCGGCGGGCGCTTGTCGTCGGTTCAGCGTCAAAAACTCGGTTTGGCGCGAGCCGTTATCAAGCAGCCGGACATCCTCATTCTTAATGAGGCGACGGCGACGATTGATGGCGCCAGTCAAGGTCGAATTCTGGATAGCCTGCTAAGTGAGTTTGACGGGCGGAGCGTCATTTGGGTTGTCCATCGTGCGGCGCTTGCGGAGCGGTTTGATAAAATTTTGGTCATGCAGGCTGGCCGGGTTGTGGAACAAGGCGATTACGCCGAATTGGAAAATGAGGGCAGCGCTCTCACGGAATTGATTCGTGCCGAATAGGCGCAAAAGGAGGTAGCTGTGAGTTTGAACGAGGAAGTCGAACTGCTTCGAAATATTCCATTGTTCTCAAAGATCGATCCGTCGAAACTTAAACTTCTGGCTTTTGCCAGTGAACGCGTCATTTTTGGTGAAGGCCAGGAGCTCTTTCATCAGGGCGATTCCGGGGATACGGCCTACATTATTGTCGATGGAAGCGCCGACGTCCTGATAGATACTCCGGGCGGAGAGCTGGCGGTTGCTAAAATTGGCAAAAATGAACTTGTCGGTGAAATTGCGATCCTGTGTGATGTTCCAAGAACGGCGACCTTGCGAGCTGTGGCTCAAGTTACAACACTGGCAATTTCCAAGGACTTGTTTTTCCAGATGGTGCGGGAATATCCCGATATGGGTATAGAGATTATGCGGGAACTCGCACAGCGGCTTGAGCAAACCAACGCCCAGCTTCGTGATGCGCGTAGCGCTTAATTAAAAGCTGTTCAAGAAATAGCGGCGCCCCGGAAGCAACTAAACCGGGACGCCGTTTTCTTTTGTGGAAAGCGTTTATGCAGCAGCGCCGAACAATTGATTGGCGCCGCTGGTTTTGATCTCAATCGAACGAGGCTTTAGCTCTTCAGGAACTTCCCGCTCCAAATTGATATGCAGCAGTCCGTTATTTAGATCGGCGCCGACCACGCGGATATGATCAGCGAGTTGGAACTTGCGCTCGAACGCTCGTCCGGCGATTCCGCGATAAAGATACGTGCCGTCGTCTTCCACTTCTTGTGCTTTGCTACGCACGACCAAAGTATCTTCTTTGGCCGTTACCTCGAGGTCGTCGTCGCTAAATCCAGCGACCGCGATTGAAATCCGATAGGTGTTGTCGTCGGTTTTCTCAATGTTGTACGGCGGATAGCTGTCGCTGCGATCTGCGGTTTGCCTCGCAGTGTCCAGGAGTCGGGGAATGCTGTCGAAGCCAATTGAGGAACGGAATAGTGGGGAAAAATCAAAAGTCGTCATGTTGATACCCTCCTTTGAGCAATATCAGTAGGTGGGTCCGCCAAATGGCCAAACCCGGTTTCAAAAATTGAAGGCCCGGTAACCGGCACCTTCAAATTCGATATAGGATTTGAATTCAGAGATTCAAGAGAATTCTTGGATCTGTAAGCAGCTAAAAAACGATGAGTTCTCTATATATCGAGATCTATGGTCACCGGCACATGATCGGAAGGCTTTTCCCAGCCGCGTGCCTCTCGGAACACGGAAGCATCCCGCAATTTGCCTTTGAGTGCGGGTGTAATCCAGATGTGATCAAGACGCCGCCCGCGGTCACTACCGGGCCAGGTTCGGTTGCGATAGCTCCACCAGCTATACAAGAGTTCCTCAGGCGGAATTATTTCCCGGACCGCATCGATCCATTTATGGACGGTCATTATTTTGTTGAGTCCGCCTACCTCCGCCGGCGTATGGCTGACGATTTTAAGTAGCTGTTTATGGGACCACACGTCATTCTCCAGAGGCGCGATATTTAAATCGCCGACCAGGACACGCTTAGCTTGGCGCTTGCTGCCAAACCATTCCGCCATCTCTTCAATAAAGGCGAGCTTGTGTGCGAACTTTTCATTCTCGATCGGGTCGGGAATGTCGCCACCTGCGGGGACATAAAAATTATGAACCTCTGTACCGTCCGGTAGTTTCGCCGCGAGATGTCGGCAATCGTCTTTGCCACACCATTGACGCTTCTTCATTTCGACAAGCGGCACGCGAGACAGGATGGCAACACCGTTATAGCTTTTCATGCCACGGAACAGCATGTGCTCGAAACCAAGCTTTCGGACATCATCCGCCGGGAACAATGCGTCTTCGACTTTAATCTCCTGCAGGCAGACAACATCTGGCTCTAATTCCTTGACGATTTTACCGAGCATCGGCATCCGCAAGCGCAGCGAGTTAATGTTCCAGGTAGCGATCCGCATTTATATACCCCTGTTTCGTCTAATTGTTAGCAGCGTGGTCATGGGCTGCATCACCAAAGGCGCCAAACAGCTTGTTGGCTAAATCATGTTGTTGCGGCATCCACTCGGCATGCCACTGAACGCCGACCGTAAAGCGTTTCGCCGCGGGCATATGAATGGCTTCAATCACGTCATCGGGCGACTTCGCTTCGACCACGAATCCCTCTGCAACCTTATCCACACTTTGGCCATGGAGCGAATTGACCATGGTTTCGGTCTCGCCAAGTAAATTATGTAGAAACCCGTTTGGTGTCAGGGAGATCGAATGGCGTGGCTCATAGCGTTCAGCCATGATGTCCGTGTCTTGGCGCATCCTGTGATCATTTCTGCCGGGAAGAACGTGTACGCGATAATGAAGCGTGCCCCCCATTGCGATATTGATTTCCTGAATGCCGCGGCAAATACCAAAGACCGGAATACCACGTTCGATACACCCCCGGATAAGCGGCAATACGGTTTTGTCTCGGTGGGGATCAATGATTTCATCATCCGGAAATTCGGGCCCACCATAGTGATGGGGTTCGACGTTAGCGCGCCCCCCTGTCAGCAGCAATCCGTCTAGCGTGTCGAGAATTGCTTCGAAATGAGTAGCGTCACCAAAAGCCGGTATCAGGATGGGCGCGGTACCGGAAATTTCCATGGACGCGCGTGCATATTTTTCCGCTGTCATGAACAGAGCAGACATCTCTTCCGTAGCAGGCGTATAGTTGACCGGGACGCCTATGATGGGTTTTTTAGATTTAGCGGACATCGTCTCTTGGCTATCACGAGAGTGTCTGCACCGCAACTCAGGGGCTATTCTTGAACATCTTCTGGAAACGCCCAGTCAGGGGGCGTGAACACAAAAATCTGTTTGGCGATGGACTGATTTAGAATGGGTGACAGCAATGAAACCGTTGTCCTAACGCCTTGGGGGTCGGTAACCGTCCAGCCACGAAACGCGTCAGCGCCTTCACTCAGAAGAAGGGTCAGAGAGCCGCTATCCTCTTCGCCGCGCCGCGCTACCTGTATCCGTATTGTACGATTTCTCTTCTCGACTTTTTGGATGGTGAGGCCGTCTGTAAAACTAAAGTTTTCCCGAACCAAAAACGACGCGGGTGTCGCGTTAAGCGGGATCTGGCTGACATCCTTTAATTCTTCGTCGATATAAAACAGCCAGGTCCCGTCAGCGTATACCTGAAGGCTTGTTGGTTTGTCATAATCGATCCGCAATAGGCCGGGACGTTGGATATAGATATTTCCCCTTGCGTAACTGCCGCTGGAAGAGGCTTGCACAAAAGGTGCCTTTAACGTCCGGATTGAATTTATGAATCTCTCTGCCGCGACGACTGAAGGGTCTTGGTTCGCGATCGGTAGAGTGGGCTTCTGTGCATAGGATGAGAATGTCACGGCGCCTATAGAAAACAGGCAAACCATCGCGAAGATCGTACGCTTATAGGGATATCTCTTTTTCAATGTCAGAACCATCAATCAAATCTATACGCAACAATATGGCACAGATAAGACGGGGTGCCGATTCTTCCAGAACTATGCTTCGCGATTATCGATATCGCGGGCCAGGACCTCGCGCTTGCCAACATGGTTTGCGGCGCTGATAACACCTTCAGCCTCCATTTGATCTACAATCCGCGCTGCCCGGTTATACCCAATTGAGAGGTGCCGTTGAACGAAACTTGTCGAGGCTTTGCGTTCTCGACAGACCAGTGCGACGGCGTCATCGTACAGCGCATCGCCCTCGCTACTGTCACTACCGCCGCCGCCGATCGCACTGCCAGGCTCTTCTTGGGTTACTTCTTCAATATACTCTGGCATGCCCTGGGCTTTTAGCGTCGTGACGACCCGCTCAACTTCTTCGTCCGTTACCAACGGTCCATGAACCCGAGAAATGCGTCCGCCGCCCGCCATGAAAAGCATATCGCCTTGTCCCAGCAATTGCTCTGCGCCTGCTTCGCCCAAGATCGTCCGGCTATCGATTTTCGAGGTTACCTGGAAGCTGATGCGTGTCGGGAAATTTGCCTTAATCGTTCCGGTAATGACGTCGACGGAAGGGCGCTGGGTTGCCATGATTAGATGAATACCCGCAGCTCGGGCCATTTGCGCGATCCGCTGGACCGAGGCTTCCACCTCTTTGCCGGCAACCAACATGAGATCTGCCATCTCATCGACGATAACGACAATGAAGGGCAGCGGGCTCATATCGAGTGGTTGGTCTTCGTAAATTGGCTCGCCGGTTTCGGAATCAAACCCTGTTTGTACGGTTCGGGTGAGCGCCTCGCCATTTTTGCGGGCCTCTTCAAGCCGTGAATTATATCCTGCGATGTTACGGACACCCATTGTCGACATCGCGCGGTACCGCTGTTCCATTTCGCGAACGGTCCATCGCAAGGCGACAACGGCTTTTTTCGGATCGGTGACCACCGGGCAGAGCAAGTGCGGGATGCCATCATAGACGGATAGTTCGAGCATCTTGGGGTCAATCATGACCAAGCGGCAATGTTCCGGTGAGAGCCGATACAACAGCGAAAGGATCATGGTGTTGATCGCCACTGATTTACCGGACCCCGTCGTGCCAGCGATGAGCAAGTGCGGCATGCGCGCGAGATCGGCGATGGTCGGGCCGCCGCCGATATCCTTTCCGAGTGCAAGCGATAGCTTGGAGGTATTTTTCTCGAGCGTTTCTGACTCGAGAAGCTCGCGCAGCGAGACGATCTCACGGTTCGCATTTGGCAGCTCGATACCCATGGCGTTGCGGCCTTGCACAACAGCAACCCGCGCCGAGATTGCGCTCATGGATCGCGCGATGTCATCGGCGAGGCCGATGACCCGAGATGATTTAATTCCGGGCGCGGGTTCAAATTCGTAGAGTGTTACTACGGGGCCGGGCCTTACTTTGACGACCTCGCCCTGGACACCAAAATCTTCGAGCACCGATTCTAAAAGCCGGGCGTTCTCCGCTAGGGCCTCTTCGTCAGACTTGCTTGATTTGTCTTCTGTAATAATTGTTTCAAGCAGGTCAATATCTGGCATTTCGTATTCGCCCGCTGACCCGAGATCAAGCTTGGTCTGGCGCGCGGCCTCCGCCTTCTTGCCGGGCTTTGCTTTGGTCGTTCGCGGGGCAACAATCTCTTTCTTGGTCTCGCGGGTGGCACCGCTTAATCGAGGTTCACGCTTCTTGCGTTTTGTATCGATCTCAAGGCTGTCATCTACATCAAATTCATCAGCCTCCTCTTCGTCGCCAAACAGTTTAGGCTCGAGCCGTTGTCGTGCTGCTGAGCCTCCTTTCTTGGCAACGTTGAATGACCATTTCCCTGCTTGGATGCCGGCTCGTCCTCCTGCGGCGCTCGCGGCGGCACCATGATAGCCAAGCCATCTAAGTGTTTTTCCAAATTGCCGCCATTCAGCGGCAGAGAAGCCAAAGGCACCTACTAAGGCGCCAATGGCCAATACGGTAGCCGCCGCTGCGACGGCGTCCGTCCCGAAAGGTGTTAAATGCGCGCTCCAGCCTGCCGTGGCTGCAAGCGCTATATCACCAGCAACGCCGCCGTACCCGGTTTTGAGTTCCCAGCTGGCACTGGTTTCTGGTCCGGCAAGCGCAATGGCGGCGGTGAGCATGGTGATCGGTAAGAATGTCAGTCGGAGCCATAAATGACCGAGCCCCCGGTGCGTTATGATGCGCCACCCCCAGGCGAGGGTGACGGCGGGTAAAACCCACCCTGCGAGCCCGATCGATTGCATGAACATGTCGGCGACCCAGGCGCCCGTTGTTCCTAGCAGATTGGCTGCCGTTAAACTGGAAGCCGTGTTGAGAGACGGGTCGGCCGGGTTATAGCTGAGGAAGGCCGCAATCAACGCAAGCGCAGAGAGGATCAAAGAAATTCCGAACGCTTCTATTGCACGTTTTTGCAAAAACTCTGTGACGCTTGGCGGCAGTATCGAGCCTTTTCGCGTCAGGTTGTGGGAATTGGTGGCCATTCTTGCCTCCTCGTCAAAGGGTCGAGACCAGGCGATCAAGCGCCTGACTTGTTGTTTCTAAATCGTGGACTAGCGCACACCGTATATAGGCAGCGCCGGGATTATTTCCATCCTGGCCTGTCTTGGCGAAATAGGCGCCTGGAATCACTCTCAGGGCAGCCTGCTGCCAGAGTTTCAGGGCCGCTGCTTCGCTGTCGCCGACATCAAGCCACAGATAAAATCCACCATCGGGTCGATAATAGCCATGCAATCCCGAAAGCTTCTGATCTGCTAGGTCGAACTTTCGACGATAAAGCTCGCGATTGCTGGCAACATGTTCTTCGTCTTGCCAGAGGGCTGTAGCGACTGCTAAGAGCGGCATTGGTGGTGGCGCCCCGCCATAATCCCTGACCTGTTTAAAGCGCGCCATGATTTCGGGGTCGCCGGCGACAAACCCGGAGCGTAGCCCTGGAACACTCGATCGCTTTGAGAGAGAATTCATGATCAAGACATGGTCAAGCGATCCGCCGAGCGCTGCGCAGGCTTCTATGCCGCCTGATGGCGGACTGTCGTTGTAAATCTCGCTGTAACACTCATCGAAAATAACGACGAAATCATGTTTGCGAGCGAGTTCAACAATCGATTTGAGTTTCTCAACGGAGGCGGCCGTGCCCTGCGGGTTGGCGGGGGTGCAGTAATAGGCGAGCGCCGTCCGGTCCAGCGTTTCAGGATCTAGCGCGTGAAAATCAGGCAGAAAGTTGGTTTCGGGAACTGCCGGGACAAACATCGACTGAGCCCCCGCCAGCGCAGAGGCCCCCAGATAGACCTGATAAAACGGATTTGGCATCAGGACCAACGGTTGCTGACCCGAAATTTCTTCCGGGATAACGGTGAGTGCAATCATAAAGAGCGCTTCACGGGTACCGGAAACAGGTATAATTGATTTATCTGCGTCGACCATGTCTGCCGGTAGGCTGTATCGCTGCGTTAGCCAACGAGCGACAGCGGCACGAAATTCGGGCGTGCCCCAAACCGGTGGGTATTTTCCCCAAAGATCGCCACTTTCTGCGAGAACGTGATGGAGAATTTCAGGCGCTGGGTGTTGGGGTTCGCCAAGAGCAAGCGACAGTGGCGCATCCTCAGTCTGAGGCGTGCTGGAATCAAGTAATGCCCGTAAGCGATCAAACGGGTAATCACCGATTCGGTCGAGCCGATCGTTGATCATGGGCGCACTTCTTCAGTTGCCGCTGATAAGAAGCGACGTAAACTACTCAAAAAACAGCAGAATCTTACAGCCAAAGCCTGACTCGGTACAAGCGGAATGAAATAGCGATGAGGTGAATTTCATTCTTCAGGATTTAGGCAAAAGAAAACCGGAGCCCCGCGAGGAACTCCGGTAGGTTTTAGTGACTGGCAGGGCAACCTCCGGAAGGGGAAAGTCGCCCCTGCGCGAAGTCTCCAAGAGTGATTTCCACAGTTAAGCTATTGAATGGTTTCTCCGTGCAAACCGAGATCGAGACCGTCGCGCTCGGTTTCTTCGTCGACACGAATTCCGATAATCAAATCAATAACTTTCAAAATGATGGCGGTTGCGATTGCACACCAAATCACAGTGGCAACGATGCCCCATGCTTGGGTTACGACCTGACCGGCATTGCCTTCCAGCAGACCGGCGGTGCCGCCGATTGCTTTATTGGCAAAGACACCGGTCAGAAGGGCGCCAACGATACCGCCGATGCCGTGGATTCCGAAGACATCCAGGGCGTCGTCATACCCGGCGGTGCGTTTGAGCCAGGTTGCGCCCCAGTAGCAGGCAAGACCTGAGCCAATGCCAATGAAGAGGGCACCCATTGGGTCGACAAACCCAGCGGCGGGCGTAATAGCAACGAGCCCGCCAATGGCCCCGGAGATAATACCGAGAACACTTGGCTTGCCCCGAAGACCCCATTCGATAAACATCCAGGTTAATGCCGCCGCTGCGGTCGCAATTTGCGTTACAACCATTGCCATCGCCGCTGTGCCGTTTGCGGCAACCGCCGACCCGGCGTTAAACCCGAACCAACCGACCCACAACAGGGCTGCACCGATGACGGAAAGGACCAGATTATGAGGTGCGAGAGACTCGGTCCCGAGGCCTTTGCGCTTGCCGATCATAATCGCTGCAACCAATCCGGCGACACCCGCATTAATGTGAACGACTGTACCACCGGCGAAATCAAGAACGCCGTCTTTGCTCAGGAAGCCGCCGCCCCAGACCCAATGGGTAATTGGCGCGTAAACGATCAACATCCAAATCCCGGTGAACCAAAGCATTGCGCTAAATTTCATCCGGTCGGCAAATGCACCGACAATCAATGCCGGCGTGATGACGGCGAAGGTCATCTGGAAGACCATGAAAAGTGAGTCGGGAATTGTGCCGTTAACGGCACCGACCGTGAGATCCTTCAGGAAGGCTTTGCCGAGGCCGCCGACATAAGCGTTGCCAGTATCAAAGGCGAGACTATAGCCAACAACCACCCATAGGATGCTCATCAGGCAGCAGATCGCAAAACACTGCATTAAAAGGGAAAGTACGTTCTTTTTTCGAACCATACCGCCATAAAAAAGGGCGAGACCCGGAATTGTCATAAGCAAAACGAGCGCTGTTGCGGTTAACATCCAGGCCGTATCGCCAGAATCAATTTTGGGGGCGGCGGTCTGCGCCAGCACCGATGTCGCGAAGATCCCCGTTGAGAGAGCTGCTGTTAACGCCAGCAACGGTTTTTTAGAGAGCATCATTGTCTGTTTCTCCTGTGCGGATTCGGACCGCTTTTTCCATGTCGAATACAAAGATTTTTCCATCACCGATCTGGCCAGTAGAGGCCGCGTTACGAATTGCCTCGATTGTTTGCTCCGCGACATCGTCGGAAACCGCGACCTCAATTCGGATCTTGGGCAGAAAACTGATCTCATATTCCGCGCCGCGGTAAATCTCGGTTTGACCTTTCTGTCGGCCAAAGCCACGCGCTTCGCTAACGGTCAGTCCCTGTACGCCCGTTTCTGTAAGGGCCGTTCGAACTTCATCCAGCTTGAACGGCTTGATAACGGCTTCGATAAGTTTCATTCCGATTTCCCTTTTTGCTTAGAGGCTTCTAGAGACGGAGAAGAGAATGGCTTCGCCGTTGCCGCTTCGTAATTGGGCTTTTAAACACCTGATCGGCCACGATGACCGCCTTATAGCTTTATCTTGGCAAGGGGCGTGCCAATTTGGCAGGAACGCTGACATAAATCTTAGAAGACTAACTAAAACAGTGCCTTAACGAACGGGTTGGCGGCTAATCGGTGGTTATCGAGAGTTACATATAATTTTAACCTGCTTATTTTTTAAACAAAAAAACACCTGTGGTTAAAAAATAACCATCTTTGTTGTCCTGTAGAACGCGAATTGCTTCTGGACAGAAAGCCGGTTGCAACGGCAATCTATCTGCATGCCGAATAAGGGGAGAAATACAGCTGAGCAGGACTTTGATGTTCTGATCATTGGCGGCGGCATGGCCGGGCTTATTTTGGCGACGGCGTTGGGAAGTGCTGGTGTATCAGCCGCTGTTATTGAGCCACTTCCCCCCCACAAAATGCTCGATACTGGATTCGATGGTCGCACGACAGCGATTGCGGCTGGTTCTCGGAATGCTCTCGCATCAATTGGCGCCTGGGCGGGAATGAGTGGCAACGCTGAGAACATATTGGAAATCAGAGTGTCGGATGGACATTCGCCACTTTTCCTGCATTACGATCATGTAGAGCTCGATAACGGGCCGCTGGGTTACATCGTTGAAAACCGTGAGATCCGGTCGGTTCTTCTCGATCGGCTTGCGGCTTTGCCGACTGTGAAATTGTTCTTTGGCCAGCGTGTCGAATCGCTTGATCGAGATGGACATTTTGCCTCGGCTCACCTCAGTAGCGGCGTGACGCTCAAGGCACGATTGGCGATCGCTACGGACGGACGTCGGTCTCCAACGCGGACAGCAGCAGGCATAAATGTTAAGCAATGGCGATACCCACAAACCGGCATTGTTTGCACGGTAAAACACCAGCACCCTCACCGTGGCGTGGCGCAGGAACATTTCCTGCCCGCAGGCCCGTTCGCCATTCTGCCAATGACGGAGCAAAGATCCTCTATCGTATGGACAGAGAAAGCAGAGCTTGCGCCTGCGTTCCTAAATTTACCGGCCGCTGAATTCGCTGACGAGTTGCGTCGTCGGTTTGGTGACTATCTTGGCGAGCTCGAAATCGTAGGGCCGGTATTTTCTTATCCGCTCGGGCTCCTTTACGCTGAACATTACATTGCGCCGCGTCTCGCGCTCGCCGGAGACGCGGCACACGCCATCCACCCTATTGCTGGCCAGGGATTGAACATCGGCATTCGCGATGCCGCGGCCCTGGCAGAAATTGTCGTTGATGCGTTAAGGCTGGGTCTTGATCCGGGGTCAATAAATGTTCTTGAGGATTACGAGAAATGGCGGCGATTTGATAATACGATGATGATAGCGGCGACCGATGGGTTGAACCGCTTGTTCTCAAATAACGTCGCACCGGTGAAGCTTGCCCGTGATGTTGGGCTTTTGATGGTAAATCGTACGCCGACCTTAAAGCGCCTCTTTATGCGTCATGCGATGGGGGTGCTTGGCGATTTGCCGCGCCTTATTCGCGGTGAGCCAATCTAGATAGTCTCAAGGCCGATACCACGCCTCAGTTCCCTTCTCGCGAAGACTGTCGAGAAACCTACGGTGATCCGGCGCCTGAAAGAGTAACTGCTGACGTTGCTTATCCATGGTTGCCACAAACTCATCGTAATCTTCATCAGAAACCGCAGCTTCTAAAGGATACTCAACATCATCAACAAAGTTCTTCCCAAACAGAACATAAAGATAGCTCCACTCCGTAAAGAGCGGATTGGTCGTTTCAATATCAAGCTCCGTTGGCAGCTTGTGTTTCCATAATGCTAAGCGTTCACGCACTCGTTCGGGTATCACGTTTTCACCGCGCGCGGTTTCCCAAAAACCTCCTTCCCGGTTGGAGATCGCATAATGCATCGCGATAAAATCGCGAATATCTTCGTACATGTCTGTGACAAGATGATTATATCGATCGATGAGCACGGGATCACAATTACGATCTGGCAAGTGATCAAGAAATCGCCGGATAGCAACTTGAATTAGATGGAAACTTGTTGATTCCAGCGGTTCAATAAAACCGGCTGATAGACCGACGCCCAAACAGTTCTTCACCCAGCTGTGACGGGCCCGGCCAATCGCCATCGGGATTACCCGAGGCTCAGCGTCTTTGCCGTCTTCCCCGAGGTGCTCAAGAAACTCGTCAATCGCCTCGTCATCGGTTCTAAACTGACTTGAAAAAACATAGCCGGTCCCCCGCCGGGAATAGAGCGGTACATTCCACGACCACCCAGCCCCGAGCGCTGTGCTTGTCGTGTAAGGCTCAAGGGGTGCGCCTTCTCGATGGGGAATTTGTACAGCTAAAGCACGATCACAAAGCAGGTGATCACCATAGGGAATAAAATCTTCCCCCATCGCTTGACGGAGAATAAGACTACGAAAACCCGAACAATCGATAACAAACTCAACGGGGTGGGTACTACGTTCTTTTAGCTCTAGCGCGGAGACAAACCCTCTTTCATCCAACGTAACGTCCGTTACATCATCGCTGATATAGGTCACACCGAGGGTGGTGCAGTAATTTTTGAGATACTCTCCCATTAGAGAAGCGTCGAGATGGAAGCTGTAATTCGCTAACCCTTCAAACGGGTCGGATTCAAGCATCTTGGGCGCTCGGTTTGCATCCATCAGGGTCGGCAAAACGCTCATTGAGTGCGCGAACGACGGTTGCTGTGTCCCGCGCACGGCTCGACGGTGATAATGATAGGCTGGGTGAACACCAAAAATAGGCTTTGGTGCATCAAATGGGTGGTAATAATCTCCGTCACTGCCGTCAGAATTGATATTCCAGCCTTTGAACCTCACAGCCCCCTTAAACGACGCGTCACAGTGATTGAGAAAATCCTGCTCATCAATTCGCATTTGAGCAAATGTCACAAAGGTACTCAGAGTGGTTGCCTCTCCGACGCCAATGATCGGTAGGTTGGGGGATTCAATGACGGTGACCTCGGTGTCCGGGCCATCGTTGCGCCGGTTAAGCGATGCCACGAGCAAGCTTGCGGCAAGCCACCCGGCACTGCCCCCGCCGACGATGGTAAAGCGGGTTATTCGGTCATTCGTCGTCAATTTAGGTCACCAGAAACACTATTAGAGATTCAAAAATAAGTTTGCCTTGTACCTTTTATAACGACAAGGCGGTGAACAGTTTAGGGGTCGCGGCTCAATCCAGCTTGCTCAAGTGCTGTCAAATAATCTTGCCATCGTTCTGACTGAAAGCTTCCAAGTTCATAGAGGTATTGCCACGAAAAAATTCCCGTATCATGGAGGTCATCGAAGATCAGCCGAATTGCATAATTCCCAACGGGCTCAATCTCCATCACCCCGACATGCCGCCTACCGGCAATAGTTTTTTTCTGACTTGCGCCATGGCCTTGAACCTCGGCGGAGGGACTTTCCACACGCAATAATTCGGCTGGATAGGAAAACGCGGCGCCATCATCGAATGTGACATCCAGTCGCTTCTCTGCCTTCTTGAGTTTAATCTGAGTTGGACGAGGTGGCATGCGTCAGCTCTTGGCTGAACCGCCGTCTAGTTGTCTTGCTTCATCGGCCAGCATGATTGGAATACCGTCGCGGATGGGATAAGCCAAGCCAGCAGCGTCGCTGATCAGCTCTTTGGCTTCTTCGTCATAGCGCAGAGGCTGTTTTGTAACCGGGCACACCAAAATTTCGAGCAATTTCGGGTCAACACTTGTCTTGGTCGTCATATGATCTTCCTTACTGAAAGCTTTAGTGACTGATATCGCTGGCGCCGCCATTTTCCATAAGCGCCATTTCCAGCAACGTTATAACAATATCTGCGCGCGCTGATAAAGATTGCGCTTCGAGTAATGCCTGTCGTTCATTGGGGCCGAAAGGGCAGGTCATTGCGAGTGATGTTATCAACCGATCATTTGGTGTCGCCACGACGGCGTCCCAACTCGCTTCGATATTCTGCAGCGCAAAATATTCTTTGACGGCGGCCAGGAGACGGTCGCGGTCGATTACGGGATCGGGTTCATCGCCAAGATCATTTCGAAACCGTCTGTAATCCGCGAGTACACGACGATAGCCATCCTTGCCGGTCATTTCTTCGGCGATCTCGAAGCGGCATATGCCAGACAGTGTGAGCATATAGCGCCCATCGTCGGATTCCGAAAAGCTCGTAATCCGTCCGGCGCAACCGGTCTTGTACAAATCCGGCTCGTCATCACCGATGCCCCCGGCTCCCCGGTTATCTTCTAAGTCAGGAACCCGTGGCTGTAGCATGCCGATGATGCGTTGTTCGTCTGCCAGCGCATCCCGGATCATCATGAGATAGCGAGGTTCGAAAATGTTTAGAGGGAGTTTTCCAGCCGGCAAAAGCAAAACGCCCGTCAGCGGAAAGATTGGGATCACCCTGGGAAGGTCTTCAAACCCAGGGTCGAAGACGCTGCGGGTCATGAAAACAGGATCGATGAAAGTTTCTTGCGACCGTCCATGGTAACGGGGTCCGTTGGCCCAATGGCCTCAAATAATTTGAGGAGTTCCAACCGCGCTGCGTCGTCATTCCATCCGCGATCCTGACGGATAATTTCGATCAAGGCATCGATCGCAGCTTCTGCTTGTCCACCAGCATAAAGAGCCAGAGCGAGATTAAAGCGCGCTTCGTGATCTTTGGGGTTTGTTTCCACCGCTGACTGTAGCGGTGCGAGATCGCCTGCCTCGGCGGCTCTTTCGGCAAGCTCAAGAGCACTGAGAATGCTTGCAAACGCGGCATCGTTTCGTTCTTCATCGCTTAGGGTGTCGACGAGCTCCTGCGCGCCGACGGTGTTGTCGGTCTCGATGCAGCAGCGGGCCAGCCCCGCTTTGGCGGCAATATTGTCTGGGGCATGTTGAACCACTTGCGAATATACTGAGCCAGCTTGTTCGTATTCCCCCGCTTCCATGAGTGCTTCCGCTTGTTCTAGCGCTTCATCGATAGGGGACTTTTCTTCGGTCCCAGCGTTTTCCGTAAGTTTGCTGACAAACTCTCGAATCTGACTTTCGGGTAGCGCGCCTTGAAAGGCGTCGACAGGCTTGCCCTGATAAAACGCATAGACTGCGGGGATCGATTGGATTCGGAGTTGTTGAGCGAGATTCTGGTTTTGATCAATATCGATCTTGACCATTTTGACGGCGCCATTTGATTCGGTAACGACTTTTTCAAGCAACGGCCCGAGTTGTTTGCAGGGCCCGCACCATGGTGCCCAGAAGTCGACAATGACGGGAACTTCTTGCGACGTTTCGATGACATCCTGAACAAAAGCTGCTTCGGATGATTCTTTGATTAAATCACCTGCCGGTGCTGCCGGGGGTGCATTGGGATCGAGGATCGGCTCCATGGGACGTCGCTTTAATCGTTTCGGTCAGATGCATAACGCCTATTGACGTTCTGCGTTAGAGTAAATGGCGAATTTTACCGATAAAGACAAGGGTCTGGACGCTTGCCAGTCGGCATTATTGTTTTTGTGTCGCCGGATCAAGGTCCAGAATAAGCGGGAGATGATCGCAATCAACCAAAAACCGTTGCAAGTTTTCCGGTGATAATCCGATCGTCGCGGTGTTGATCAATGGGTGGTAATTGACCTGTGATGCCTCGAGCATTTGTTTGTCGAGAACAATGGTTACGTGTTCTTCCTCTGCGCTGATATCGTTGATCGCGCCAAAGGGTGTGACGGACCCTGGCGTGACGCCCAGTTTTTCCATTAATAATGCGGGCTGGCCAAAAGAAAGACGCCGCGATGGCAACAAATCAGCTAAAGCTTTCATGTCCATCCGTCGCCATTCCAGACAAACAACAAGAAACAAAGCCCCACCTTTTGCCTTCAGAAACAGGCTCTTACAATGTACGCCTGGTAATTCGCCGCGCAGCTCCTTCGCTTCTTCCACCGTAAAAACGGCAGGGTGGGTGTATTCCGTATAGTCGATTTTAAGGGCCTTAAACCGCGCTAGGAGCGTTTCGCGTGTGGCAGGGTGTCGGGTGGTATCGATCATGGTGTGCACCCTATAGAAAAGGGGGTGTAATTTTCAATATCAGGCGTATAAGCAAGCACTTGCAAAGCTGGCGCGTCTGATTATTATCGCGCCTCCGGATGCGGGCGTAGCTCAGGGGTAGAGCGCAACCTTGCCAAGGTTGATGTCGTGAGTTCGAATCTCATCGCCCGCTCCATTTTCTTTTCAAAATAAATTTCAAGCACGCCGCTGAGATTTCCATGCCGGTCCCCTAGCATTAAGCAAATGCAGGCATGACTTCTTTTGCGAAAGCGCGCATTTGTGGTGGGCTCATCTGAGCGCCAGCCAACAGAATATATTCAACACCACCGTCGCGGAGATGCGTCAAGTCTTCGATAATTTCCTCAGGCGTGCCGATCAACGTTCCTTGCTCAGCGGCTTTTCTAAGATCGGGATCAGATGCCATGCTGGTTTGGTAACTGGCATCGTTGGATTTTGCCGCCTGATTCATGTGATTGAGCGCGGCCATACGTTTATCGATGGCAATGGTGCGTTCTTCCTCATTTCGGATTATGTGCATGCCGCGGGCGACAGCGACGTTCATCGGATCAAATGATTTGCCGGAGGCCTCGATGGCTTGCCGATAAATGGCAAACCGCTCGAGCGTGACATCGAACGTTGCGAACTGATCCAGCAGCAGTGAATAGCCGCTATCTGCAGCATAGCGTAGGGAGTCGGGTCGGCCAGCGGCGAGCCACATTGGTGGATGTGGTTGTTGGACCGGTGGCGGCTCAACGACAATATCTTCAAAATTCCAACGGTCGCTATGGAATGAAAATCGTTCGTTTGATGACAATGACTTTTTGATCAAGCCCATCGATTCCTCGAACCGCTCCGTTGCTTCCTTGATCGGAATGCAGAATCCGTCGAACTCGGTCGGTCGGTACCCTTTGCCAACGCCAAAATCAAAACGTCCATTGGACAACACGTCGACGGTGGAGGCTTGCTCGGCGAGGAGAACCGGATTGTGCCAGGGAATGACGACAACCCCTGTACCAAGCCGGATCGTCGATGTTTTCGCGGCTAAATAGGTCAGCAGGTTCATCGATGCTGAGACCTGGGCCTCGCCCGTGAAATGATGCTCGACCAAAAAGATGCTGTGGTAACCAAGCGATTCAGCCTCAACGATAGCGTCGATAAAGGCGCCATATGAATGACTGTCTTCAGACTTATCCAGCAGTATTCGTTCTGAATCTGCCTGAGACGCCGCCGCCGCCGCTGTGGCGCCGCCGAATAAACCGAACTTCATTTAATGCTCCTGACTTGCCGACGATGTCGGCCGGATCGTACGTGTTGGTTCACGATATTCCATGAAGAGCCACCTTGACGCTGGATTTCATCGGTAGCAAGGGCGAGTATGCCGCTCTGGGTAGGAGAATTTCTATATGACGATAAAGAATTTGGCGGCGGATGATATTTGTTTCCCTTCCTTTGACATTGGCGCCGGAAGGGACGGCGATATATTTTCGTTTTCGAGCCATCAACGGGCGCGGGATGCGCTGGCATTTGGCCTTGGAATCGATGATTCCCATTTTAATATTTTTGTCTTGGGCGAACCGCGCAGTGGACGGTTAAGTTCTACGGTCGAGTTTATTGAAACCGCTTCGAAGGAGATGAAACCCGCAGCCGATTGGATCTACCTGAATAACTTTCAGCGCGCTGCGGAGCCGCAGGCATACTCGCTGCCTGCCGGCGGCGGCTATGAGTTCTCCAAAGCGTTGGCCGCGACAATCGATCAACTTACCGCGGCGATGGGTGATGCCTTTGGCAGCGATGAGATGAAACAGCGTATGCAGGAGGCCGCTGCCGGGGGCGCTGCGGATATTCAAGGTGAAGTCGATGCTTTGCGCGAGACTGCCCAGTCTCATGGATTGGATATTATACAAACCGACGATGGCATGAGCATTGCGGCCATTGATGACGATGGAAATCCCGTTCCGCCGAATGAGATGTCAGCGGAACAACAACAGGCCGCACAACAATATGGCCCTGATCTTGCTCAATCTCTGACAATGCTAATGGCGGCTGCTTCAGAAAACCAGGTGGCGTTACAGCAATCACTCGATATGATGGCACGAGACCTGCTCGATCAGGTTGGCGCGCCAATATTAGATGCTATTGCCGAAAAGTATGGCAGCTATCCAGGACTTGCGGGCTGGTTCGTTGAATTGCGCGCCGATATTGCAGAGAACTACAGGATTTTGCTTGCTGAAAATCCAACAGAGCTTCCGGCGGAGATGCAGCCCGAAACGCGCTACGCCGTAAATTTGCTATCCGATAATCGTGCGACGCCTGGTGCCCCTGTCATTGTCGAGCCAAACCCCACCTATCAAAACTTGTTCGGCCATTTGCAGTACCGCCAAAGCGAACAAGGATACGCCACTGATTTTACCATGGTTCAGCCGGGGGCTCTTCACCGCGCAAATGGCGGTGTGTTGGTCTTGCGGGCCGATATGATCGCCGAAGCACCCGGCATTTGGGGTTATTTGAAAGCAGCGCTCCGCGATGGTGAAATTAGAATTGAGGAGCCTCACCGGGCGAATAGTCTGCCTGTCGCCGGGGCTGTGCGCCCAGCACCCGTGCCGCTATCGGTTAAGGTTGTGATGATTGCTGCGCCGAAATGGTACTACACGTTTTTTGCATCGGACCCCGAGTTTCAGAGCTACTTTAAAATCAAAGCGGATATCGATGCTGATATGGAGACGAACTCCAAGAACCTTCAGGAGTACTCGGCGCTGATCCGGGAGTTTGCGGTATGCGATGGTGCAAAGGGAATTGATGACGAAGCTATCGCGTTGCTCCTGGGGTTGGCGTCTCGGTGGGCGGCGAACCGGGAGCGACTATCATCTCAATTTGAACAGATCAATGACGTCGTTGTAGAGGCGCACCGGACGATGGGAAAGAAAAGTTCGCAGATCACTACGGACGCAGTAATGCAGGCTCTCGCCAATCATCAAAATCGGGTATCTCGAATTCCGAGCCGGATGCTCGACTCGATTGCTGAAGAAACGGTGATCATAACCACAACGGGATCAGCTGTTGGACAGGTTAATGCGCTGACGGTCCGTGATATGGGCGATACGAGCTTTGGCATGCCGAGCCGGGTCACTGCGAGGGCATCCGTAGGTCGTCACGGTGTTGTCAACATTGAACGCGATGTCGCGTTGGGTGGGCCTATTCAGCAAAAAGGCGTGATGGTTCTGCAAGGTTTTCTTGCCGGTATGTTTGCCCGACGGTTTCCATTGTCTTTCAATTGTTCGGTGACTTTCGAACAAAGCTATGGCGGTGTTGAGGGTGACAGCGCGTCGCTTGCCGAGCTCATGGCAATTCTCTCCGATTTGTCCGGCGTCCCGTTGCGACAGGACCTCGCGATCACGGGCTCAGTCAATCAGCGTGGAGAAGCACAGGCTATCGGTGGCGCTAATCAGAAGATCGAAGGTTTTTTCGGGGCTTGTTTAAGTCAGGCTGAGCTTACGGGCTCTCAGGGTGTCATCATTCCTGTTGCCAATGAGCGCAATGTAATTTTGCTTCCTGAGGTTTCGGATGCTGTCGCGGCGGGTAATTTTCATATCCACAGTGTCGCCACCGCGGATGATGCAATTGAACTCTTTACCGGTGAGGCGGCTAAGAAAGTCTATGAACTGGTCACAACGCAACTCGAAGCGTTTGATCAAGCGTTGACAGAACGTGCCGGCGGCAGGTGATCAGGACGAGTTTGAGGCCTTTAAAGTCGCTTATTGTGCGATTCCTACGCATTTAGGGGTGAAAACTGTTACATTTTGCGCCATACGGGGCCGTATGGCGCGCGTAAGCTCCTGAAAACTATAAATTCATCTAGTTGGCACGATATTTGCATCCTTTGGGGTGGAATTTGCGCTTAGTTGCTGCGCTCATTCTCTTCCCCAACTTCAGGCGGCCTCATTGGCCGCCTTTTTTATGTCTGCTGTTTAAATCAGTGCTCGGTTCAACGCGGTTAGGCCGATAATCGAAATAAGTCCAAAGACGGCAACAAAGCGCAGGTTAGGTCCATAGGCGAGACCTTCCAGGGAAACGCCGAACATGTTGCTGGCAACGGCGACTGACACTGCGGACAATCCCGTCATTGATGAAAACGCCCAGCCGACCAGCGTGGCTTCCATGATGATCAGCGGTAATACGCCGGTTTCGATTGATGCAAAGAGAACGAGGACTAATGTGGCCGTGACGATTTGGTGAATGCCAATAAAAGCCAAAATGGTGATTGTGCTGATAATTGCCGTGATGACGCCCCAGTCAGGAAGCTGTAACGCCGCGACCGTTTGATCAAAACCGGTTTTCTCTATCGCGAGGATCAACGCCTTGCCAAGCAGGATGGCTGCGGTCAGCAAAACAACTTCGCTATGAACTGTACCGATGCCTTTGCCAGATTGGCGGATAGCGGCGACCAAATGGTGACGACCTTGAAAAGCGAGTCCGGTTAGACACAAAAGCGGTATACCTGTGACAAGGCATTGCAGGGTCGACAAAGATGTTGTGGCACTTAGCAAGAGAACGACGGACGCCGCCGCCGCCACAGCGGGTAATACAGGGAGCAATGCTCCAATAGCGCGGATTGAGCCGCCGATACCAACCTCTCGTGTATAAAGTAGGTGGGCGATAATGAAGCCGACCATTACAAAACTCAGCCCTAAAGTCATGATTTTCCATAGCGCGACATTGGGTAAGTGTTCGTAGCACAGCGCCATTGCGAGCCAGAATGGTGACCATAAACAGCACAGGCACATGCCGCGCTGGCAAGCTTCAGCGGCGGCCTTACGGATGTCTGCGCTATTATCGCGCCCAATAATGGGTGCGAAAATCGACATAACACCGACATTGAGAACGCTACCGAGAAATTGGCTGCCAGCCATCAATCCGCTATTTCGTTCCTGGGCGCCAAGCCTCTCGACGAGTTGGCGCGCTTTACTGATCTCCGGTCGTTGATCCGCCGTTGCGCGTAGCAATACGACAGTTCCGAAAAAGGCTGCAAAGATCACAGAATGCTCCATGCCTTCCCAAAGGGCCTGCCAACCATCGAAGAGTGCCGCCAATCCAACCGCTGATAGCGCGAGGCAGAAAATTAGGATTTGCATGCGTCTTTTGATTTGTCCCAGGACCAATACGACATAGAGAGCGAGCACTGCACCGCTTGCAAAAGGCAGAGACGGGTGGTTCCAGACGAGACGGACAACAGCAGACGCCCATAGGACCGCTAAGAGGATTTGATTTATCGGTAGCTTGGTAAGCGGCAGCATGTCGCGTTCTAACAGGATTTAAGCTGCGCTTGTTTATCAGTTAACGCATTTGCTTGAAAGCGAGACCGCAAAGCCCGTCCTATGACTTAAATTTGGAGGACTGATGCGTAAACTAAAAAGCCGCCGAGCGTGAAAAGATAAAGCGTTGTCGCACCGAGCAAAACAAAAACTGTGTTGCCTTTCGTCGCGAGGGGGTTGTGACGCCTATCAGATGTCAGGCGGGGTTTACTGCGGCGTTCCTTGCCACCATTGATCGCGAAGTAAAAACGCCAACGGAGCATAGGGACGCTCATGCGGATGTTCACGGGCGGCTTTGCCCGAGTTTCTCCTGGCAGTGCCGCTGCTATCGCTGTTCTTTGTTCCTCTGATAGCTGGTTCGAAATTGGCGCGGGCAATCGGTCAAAGAAAGGATCGCTCTGGGGGTCTGGAAATATAGAGCCTTCAGGCATGGTCGGCCTCATGTTCGATTTGTGAAAAATCGTTGCTTGAAACTTGTTAACCATGATTTCATCTATGATTTGTTAAAACTTGTCTCACTTAGGGGAAGAACCTTGACCGCCATACGAAACCGAAAGGCCGGACTCATGCTTCAACGCAGTGAAGACGCAAAGACAAACGTAATCCGTAAAATCGCAACCGCCGCACGGCGCAAGGCTAAAAAGTCTGGAAAGGCGGATGTTGGCGCATTCGTTTCGGCGTTTTATGAAAACACCGCGCCGGAAGATATATTGCGCGCTGCGCCCGATGAATTAATGGCCGCTGCTCTGTCTGCATGGGAGTTGGTGCAAAAACGTACCGCGCGCAAACCGTCTATTCGGGTCTTTAATCCAAGTGCTGAGAATAACGGTTGGGGTACTGATCATACCGTTATTCAAATCGTAAATGACGACATGGCGTTTTTGGTCGATTCCGTTACGGCGGCTCTTAACCAGCTTGAAGCAACCATTCACGTCATTGTGCATCCGTTGATCCGCGTTAAACGAGACAAGACGGGTCGTCTTCTCAAGATTTGTCAGAATGAAAAGGCTTCCAAAGCGTCGGCTGATAGCAAGACGGAATCATTGATCCATATTGAGATCAACCAGCACGCTGGTGCTGATAAGTTACGGTCGATTTCCAAACAGCTGGAAAATGTTCTTTCTGATGTTCGTTATGCTGTAGAGGATTGGCGGACGATGCGGGTGAAAGTCGCAGAAGCGATTGCCGATCTCCAGCCTGATGAAGTTCCTCTCTCGCGGGCAGAAATCGAAGAAACGAAATCATTTTTGCGCTGGATCGACGACAACCATTTTACCTTTCTCGGCTATCGCGAATACGGCATTACCTCGAAAGGTAAGAAAGCTGGCCTAAAAACACATCGAAAGAGTGGTCTCGGTATTCTCCGCTCTCTGCGAACAAAAATTTTTGAAGGTCTTTCCAACGGTTCCGAATTGCCACCGGACATCGCGGATTTCCTCAAAAAGCCGACAGCATTGATGGTGAGCAAGGCAAATACACGGTCGACCGTTCATCGCTCGGTTCATCTCGATACCATCGGTATCAAGATGTTTGACCAACAAGGCAATGTTATCGGCGAGCGCCTGTTTGTTGGGTTGTTTACGTCGGACCTCTATAATCACACGGTCAACGAAATTCCGGTCCTGCGCGGGAAGGTCGACACGATTGTCGAAAGCGCTGGTTTCGAACCTTCGAGCCATGATGCGAAAGCGCTCATGCATACACTGCAATCCTTGCCACGCGACGAATTGCTGCAGGTGGATGTTGACGATTTATTGGTGACCTCACTCGGCATTTTGCGTCTCCGTGAACGTCAGCGGGTTGCACTTTTTGTTCATCGTGATCCCTTTGGCCGCCACCTTTCCTGTTTGGTTTTCGTTCCACGGGATCGGTACAACACCGCGCTGCGTCGAAAGCTGCAGGAGGTCTTGGAAGGTGGGTTTGCAGGGCCGGTAACAGCCTACTACACGCAGGTTACGGATTCTGCTTTGGCGCGTGTTCAGTTTATCGTCAAAACAACGCCCGGCGTTGCACCGCCTCAGACCGATCAAGAAATCGAAGAACGACTGGCCCATGCTGCGCGCGACTGGTCGGATGGTCTCGCGAGTGCATTGATGGTTGTGCATGGCGAAAATGAAGGAACGCGATTGCACGGCATTTATCGGGATGCATTCCCTGTTGCCTATCGTGAAGATTTCGATCCTGATGCTGCAACTGCTGATGTCGTCCATGTCGAGAAAACGCTCTCAAACGGAGCGACGGTTCTTGATCTGTATCGCCCACAGGGAACCGCAGATCACGAAGTTCGGTTCAAGCTGTTTCATCGCGATACGCCCCTGCCATTGTCAGATGTTCTGCCGGTTCTCGAAAATATGGGACTTCGGGTCATTGACGAGATACCGCACCAACTTACGCCCAATGGATCGGATGAAACCGTCTGGTTGCATGATTTTGGATTGGTTATGCGTTCCGGTGCCGCCGTTGATATCAACAAAGTTAAATCGTTGTTTGAAGACGCTTTCCATCACGTTTGGAACAACGAAATGGAAGATGACGGTTTTAACAAGCTAGTGCTTGGTGCTGGTCTCGAATGGCGTCAAATCGTTATGTTGCGTGGCTATTGTAAATATCTATTGCAAGCGGCAATTCCTTATAGCCAACCCTATTTGGAAGATACATTAGCGAACCAAGTCGAAATTACGGCGAAGCTTGTCGAGCTTTTTGAGTGTCGTTTTGACCCTGAAAAAGCAGCCAGTTCAGCGAAGCGTGTCAAGAAACTGGAAGACAAACTGTCCGGCGCCTTGGACAGCGTAGTGTCGCTGGACGAAGACAAGATCCTGCGCCGCTATCTTAATATTATTAAATCAACACTTCGGACAAATTTCTATCAGCCGGCTGAGAATGGAACACCAAAGCCGTATGTTTCATTCAAAATCGATAGTGGCAACGTTGATGACCTCCCTCTGCCGCGCCCGGCCATTGAGGTCTTTGTGCACTCACCGCGTGTTGACGCCGTGCATTTGCGAGGTGGCAAAGTTGCCCGTGGTGGTATTCGTTGGTCGGATCGGAAAGAGGATTTCCGCACCGAGATTCTGGGGTTGATGAAATCGCAGATGACCAAGAACGCGGTGATCGTACCGGTTGGCGCGAAAGGCGGGTTTATCGTCAAGCAGCCGCCCGAAACCGGTGGTCGTGAGGCTTTTCTTGAGGAAGGTATTGATTGTTATAAAACGTTTATGCGTGGCCTTCTGGATATTACAGACAACCTCAGAAGCGATAAGGTTGTGCCGCCTGAACATGTCGTGAGGCATGATGATGATGATCCATATTTAGTCGTTGCGGCGGATAAAGGTACCGCAACGTTCTCTGATATCGCCAATGGCGTTTCCCAGGAATATGGCTTCTGGCTCGACGATGCTTTTGCATCTGGCGGCCCCGTTGGGTACGACCATAAGGCCATGGGTATCACGGCTCGTGGTGCCTGGGAGTCCGTCAAACGCCACTTCCGCGAAATGGGTGTTGATGTCATGACAACGCCGTTTACCAGTGTTGGTGTCGGCGATATGTCCGGCGATGTGTTTGGCAACGGCATGATCTATTCACCGTTCACTAAACTGCTAGGCGCTTTCAACCATCTTCATATTCTTGTGGATCCGGATCCTAATCCGGCGACAAGCTTTAAAGAGCGAAAACGGTTGTTTGATAAAGGTCGATCATCCTGGACAGACTACAACACCAAGCTGATTTCGGCTGGTGGCGGAATTTTTGAACGCGCTGCAAAGTCGATCAAAGTGACACCGCAGATGCGTAAAGCTTTTGATCTTCCGGCCGGGGATACAGTGACCCCAAATGAGCTCATACATGCGATGCTTATAGCCGAGGTTGATCTGCTGTGGTTCGGTGGGATCGGGACCTACATTAAGTCTCGTGACGAAAACAACGTCGAAGTCGGTGATCGGGCTAATGACACCCTCCGAATCAATGGCGGTCAGCTGCGCGCAAAAATCGTTGGCGAGGGGGCGAACCTCGGTGCAACTCAGCTTGGCAGAATTGAATATTCAAAATCCGGTGGTCGTATCAATACTGACTTTATCGATAATTCAGCCGGTGTCGGTTGCTCAGATCACGAGGTGAACATCAAGATTCTTCTCGGTATGGCAACACGTTCGGGCAAGCTTACTTTTGCCAAGCGCAACAAGGTCCTTGCTGATATGACGCAAGATGTGTCGGACTTGGTGTTGATGGATAATTATCGCCAGAGCATGGCGTTGACCAATGCCGAGCATCAGAGCCTCGCCCTCGCCGACGAGCATTTGCGTTTCATGCATGCTTTGGAGCGCGCTGGAGATCTTGATCGGGAAGTCGAATTCCTGCCCTCTGACGAAGACTTGGAAACTCGTCTCTCGGCTGGGGCGGGTCTGACACGGCCAGAACTTTCGGTATTGTTAGCCTACGCCAAGATCGACTTGTTTGATGGTGTGCTAGAAAGCTCGCTGCCAGATGACCCCTATCTTGAGAATACGTTGGGTCTGTATTTCCCCAAACTTATTCAGAAACGTTTCTCTAACTTGGTTGGAAAGCACCGGCTGCGGCGTGAAATAATCGCAACCTACGTTGCTAACACGGTCGTCAACCGGACGGGTCCTAGCTTTATTAATACAATTAGCGAACGAACCGGTGAATCACATGCGGCGATTGCCCGGGCATATCTAGCCTGTCGTCAGGTCTTCGGTCTTGCAGAATTGTGGAGCGGCGTTGAAGGGCTCGACAACTCCGTTCCGGCTGATGTTCAAACCGAGATGCAGCTTGAGATCCTCGATCTAATCACACGCGGGACAATCTGGTTTACGCGCCACGAATCCGGCGGAAACGAAATCGGCAATGTCGTTCGGGCGTTCCAGCCGGCGGTTGCTCGGCTAGATAAAGGGCTGGATTCAATCTTGTCGCCCGCTCTCAAGAAAGCGCGGGATGAAAAGGCGAACCAGTATATTTCTCGCAAAGCGCCAAAAGCACTGGCGCAGCGCATTGCCAATCTAGACGCGTTGGCACCGGCCTGTGACATCGTTCGCATTGCTGCTGGTGGTCACTTTGAACCTGAGGCGGTTGCAAAGGTATTTTACGGCATTGGTGATCGATTTGGTTTTGATTGGTTGCGGGCGTCGGCAATGGGAATTGCTCGTGGTGACGAATGGCAGAAAAGCGCCACCGCCGGGATTGTCGATGATCTTTACACGACGCAAACGCGTCTTGTAACGCGGATCATGGATGTGTCTGGTGGTGCTGACCTCGCTCCTGCGATTATCGATGCCTGGGCTGAAGCTAATGGCCACGCCGTAGATCGAGCGACGAATATGATTACGGAGATCAAAGCGGGTCCATCGGTGAATTTGGCCAAGCTAAGTGTCATCAATCGACAGCTCGGCGCACTCGTCGCTGGATAGAATAAGCGATATCTGAAAACAGAAACGCCGTCGGCATTGCCGGCGGCGTTTTTTGTCGTACTGTGTGAGGGTGTAACTAAAAGAAAAAGGGCCTGTCCATGGACTATGATTTCGTCGCACTACCTGATCGCAAACCCCTAAAATGGCCGGGAGGGCATCGTCTTGCGCTTATCATTACGATCAACCTCGAATATTGGGAACAAACCCGCGATCAGACGGAGCCGCTTTATGCAGGTGGCCCAGCGAGCATTCCATTTCCGGTGCCGGGAAACGTCCCTGACTACGTTAACTGGACGTGGCGGGAGTACGGCCAACGCGTTGGTATCTGGCGGATGCTGGATCGCTTTGATAAGGCGGGGATACCGGCCTCCTGTACAATGAATGCTAAAATGGCGCTGGAACGACCGCGTATTATTGAGGCGATAAATGAACGAGGTTGGGAACTCGTGCCGCATAATTGGGCACAAAACGATATTTTGACATTTTACGCTCACGAGCCCGAAAAAGAGCGTGAAGTAATAAACCGAACACTGGCAGTCTATGAGGATGTCGTGGGCCGCCCGGCCAGGGGCTGGTTGTCATCATCGTTGCGGCCAACCGCCGAAACTGTCGACCTTCTCAAAGAAGCCGGGCTGATATTTTTCTGCGATTTTCTTAATGATGATCAGCCCTATTTGATTAAAACGGATCACGGGCCAATGGTCTGCGTGCCCTATTCCAACGATGTCAACGATTTTAACATGTTCGCGCGCGGCGGCATGACGCTTGATCAAGGGCTGACCGCGTTAAAAGAACAGTTTGACGTTTTGTATGAGGAGGGGGAGTCCAGTATGCGGATTATGAACTTTGGGCTGCACCCACATGTGATTGGGCAGCCTTACCGCATTCGCGCGTTAGGCGATTTTCTGGATTATGTGAAGGGATTTGAAGGGGTCTGGTTCCCGACCCGCGAGGAAATTGCCGATTGGTATCTTGAAAATCATCAAGACCATATTGGCTGAGAAAACGTCAGTTATACAGCGCCTGTAAAGTTTTCTCGTTTGCTTACGGAGATTGTTTTTTTCTCGGGATTGAAGCGTGCACGGGTGATTGTCGACAGGTCGACGCCGGTAACCCGAATAAAGCGTGCGCCAGTTGGATATCTTATTGAATGGATCTTGAAGTCGTCGAAGATACCGGCCTCGCCTCGTTGTAGACGATATTCCTTGGCTTTCTTGATTTCAGCGACACCCTCTTTAGAGCCGTCATCAAGCCGCGCCCATTCCGTCATATCGGTATAACCGACAGCCTGGCCGTAAATTGCCCACGAAGCCCCGTGATCATGAGGTCCGCCGTCATAGGCATCGCCCATGATATGCGCGACAATCTGAAATCCCAGTTCTTCATCTTCATAAAGAAGGGACGTCCCGGGAGCGATGTCGGGACCACAATGAGCATCGACAAAGACATCTTCCATGAGAAGCTGACAAAGTTGGGCGCGCACCGTCTCCCGACCTGCAGGGCCGGGGTCTTCTGACAAAGCTGTTCTGCAGTCGGCGGAAAATCCATCCAGTGTGTACGCCATAATGTTTCTGGCGCCTACGTGACAGGCGTCATCTGTTTCATGACCTGGCGCTCCGGGTCATAGGCGTAGCGTTCAATCGTATCGAGATCTGTACCGGTAACGCGAACCCAGCGCGCTGGTTCAGGGTGCGCCGTCGAATGAATGACGCCAGTGTCAAAAAGCGCAGCTCTTCCTGGTTTCAAAGGAAAAGTATTATCCTCGGCGAGCTCGGCGTGCCCGTCTTGGCTTCCATCATCTGTGCGGTTCCAAACGGTCATGTTCGTGAGCCCGATGGCTTGGCCGTATACAGCCCAGGATGCGCCATGATCATGTGGCTTACCTTTGCGGTTTCCGGCATCGGTGCCGTGTGCCATGACGTAGAAATCAAACGCCTTGTCGTGATAAAGGAGTGATTTGCCGGACCCTTGTGCGGACAGATGCTCCGCTACAAAATCTTGGTTGATCAGGAGTTTCTCGAGATGCCCGCGTATCTCATCGCGTCCGGCATTACCTGAATCTTTCGCCATTGCGGCGTGGGCATCGCTACAGAACTGATCGAGAGTATAGGTCATTGCGGCCTCCGAGACGGGTTTGATCGCAGCATCATATACCGTTAATGCCGGAAATGGCGAATGCCGGTTAATACCATTGCCAAGTCATTCTCGTCTGCAGCAGCGATAACTTCGTCATCGCGAATCGAGCCGCCAGGTTGGATAACCGCTGTCACACCAGCCGCAGCAGCGGTTAACAATCCGTCGGCAAATGGAAAGAAGGCATCTGATGCGACGACGGAATTTTTTGTTAGGGGCTTGCTCTCGCCAGCTGCCTCAGCGGCATCCGTCGCCTTCTGGGCGGCGATGCGGCAGGAGTCTACACGGCTCATTTGGCCGGCGCCGATCCCAACGGTGGCTCCTTCCTTTGCATAAACAATGGCGTTTGATTTTACGTGCTTGCAGACCGTAAAAGCGAAGATCAGATCGCATAGTTCTTGATCTGAGGGTGTGCGTTTGCTTGCTGTTTTTAGATCCGCTGCGGTCACGTGTGCGGCATCGCGACTTTGCAGAAGATAGCCACCTGCTAACATTTTGAGAGTGGTGCCGGGGGCATCAGCAGCAGGCATACCGCCAGTGGCGAGGACCCGGAGGTTCTTTTTCGACGCAAGGACTTTTTTTGCGCCATCAGAAATTTGCGGCGCAATAATAACTTCCAGGAAGAGTTCCGCCATCTGTTCTGCAGCCGCTGCATCAAGCTCCCGATTGAGCGCTATGATTCCGCCAAAGGCACTAACCGGATCGCATTTCAAGGCACGGCTATAGGCATCAGATATTGAACTTCCGATCGCTACGCCGCATGGATTGGCGTGTTTGATAATAGCGACGGCGGGCTCCTCGAATTCCGCAACAAGCTCAAACGCAGCATCGGTGTCGTTGAGGTTGTTGTAGCTGAGCTCTTTGCCTTGGATTTGTGTTGCGGTTGCAACGCCGGCTCGGTCATCGGCAGTTCGATAAAACGCTGCGGCCTGGTGCGGGTTTTCGCCGTAGCGCATGACCTGTGCCCGTGTGCCGGTTAGCGTATGGCGTTGAGGAAACTCATCATTTGTTTGATTGGCAAACCAGCTAGCGATCGCCGCGTCGTAGGCCGCGGTCTTCGCGTAGGCCGCCGCGGCTAGCGTGCGGCGTAATTCCGGTGTCGTTGCCCCGTTATTGTTTGACATCGCGGTGATGACATCGTCGTAATCCTTGGGATCGGTAACCACCGTAATGCTCTCGTGGTTCTTGGCGGCTGAGCGGATCATGGAAGGCCCGCCAATGTCGATATTTTCAATGCAGGTATCAAAATCGGCACCTGCTGCGACGGTTTCTTCAAAGGGATACAAATTGACGACCACCATGTCGATTGGATCAATAGCGTGTTCATCCATGGCCTTTAAATGAGAGGCATCACTACGCTTTGCGAGGATCCCGCCATGAACCTTTGGATGAAGTGTTTTGACCCGTCCGTTCATGATTTCCGGGAACCCGGTATGGTCGCCGACTTCTTTCACGGGAATGCCAGCATCGGCTAGGGCCTTTGCTGATCCGCCGGTTGAAAGGATTTCAACACCGTTTTCCGATAAATATTTGCCCAGCTTCTCCAGGCCGTCTTTGTCTGAAACTGAGATTAGTGCGCGGGTTATTTTGCTTAGTTGTGGGTCTGTCATTCGTCTCTTTTAGTCTTTTTTATGAGGCGACGGCTCTTATGGGACCGCCTGCTTCGGGCTGGAATTCTGGAACATAAGCGCGAATTAGCGCAATGATTTCGTCAAGGTTGCCGGCTTGTGCGGCAGCAGTGATTTCGTCGATCTGTTTCGATAGCGTCTGAAGATCGATGGTCCGTGGTGCTGCCAGCATGATACCGGCATAGTCAGTTTCTTCTGGTGGCTCGGAATCGTGAAGAATCTCTTCGAAGAGTTTTTCACCGGGGCGAGGTCCGGTGAATTCAATTTTGATGTCCTCATCAGGCTGCAGACCAGCCAGTAAAATCATTTGCCGCGCGAGATCCACAATTTTAACGGGCTCTCCCATATCGAGGACATAGACGCGGCCTGCTGCGCTGTCTTGTTTCTCACCGAGGACGGTTGCTTCGAGCACGAGCTCGACGGCTTCGCGAACTGTCATGAAATATCGATTCATATCAGGGTGCGTGACCGTAAGCGGGCCACCATTGGCGAGTTGGCGCTGGAAAAGAGGCACAACGGACCCCGTGGAGCCTAAGACGTTGCCAAATCGAACCGTTACAAAACGAGTCGTTGTTGATTCTGTAAGATCGAGCGCTTGGCAATAGGTTTCGGCAATGCGTTTGCTGGCTCCCATAACGTTAGTTGGGTTGACTGCCTTATCAGTAGAAATCAAGACCATGGCGCTTACGCCTGAGGCACTGCAGCAGTCAGCGATATTGCGGGTGCCGTCAATATTGGTCATGACCCCCTCGGAGGGATGCGCCTCGACGATGGGCACATGTTTTAAGGCGGCGGCGTGAAATACCAGCTCGGGAGTCTCTTCCGTAAAAACGCGGCTCAACCGGCCTTTGTCGCGAACGTTTGCAATAACTGAGTTACGCCTAAGATTCGGATATTTTTCTTTAATCTCCAAATCAATTGAATACAGCGCATATTCTGAAGCATCCAAGAGGCAAAGATGCGATGGGCTGAATTCTGCCAATTGTCGGGATAGTTCGCCCCCGATTGTGCCACCGGCGCCGGTGACCATAACCCGTCGACCTTTGACCAATAATTGCATGCTTGCCCGATCAAGAACGTGCTGGGCTCTTCCTAAAACATCTTCGATGGCAATTGGCCGAATAGGGGTGATTTCGTCAACGTCGCTCTGAAAATCGGTGAGGCGAGGCAGGCGTGCTAAAGAAACACCCAGCGTATCAGCATGGGTGATGAGCTTTTGCATCGATGATTTTTCGATATCGTCTTTAGTCACGATAATCCGCTGTGGCGTTTTTCCAGCAGCCTCGAGCGCTTTGTATACAGAGGGTAGGCTGTCTATTGTGCCAAGAACATGAACGCCATGGATGTTACGACCAACGCGCCCTGAATTTTCTCCGACAATACCGACAATTCTGTATGCGGCGGTGGGGTTGCGCACGATCGTTCGAATGAACATTTCGGCACCATCTGCTGCCCCGACTAACAAGACAGGAACCTTTGGTGCCGCTTCCTGGCCCTTTACCTTGTTGCTCGCGCGCCGGTCTTTAAACTGACGGTATAAGAATCTTGGCGCTCCAAGCAATGTCGCGAGAACGAACCAGTTTATCATTGGTGTTGATCTCGGAATCCATTCGAGCCTGTTGAGCATAAACATTAAGGGGACGAATACGAGAATGGCGAGGGTTACTGCCTTTAGAATCGCCATAAGGTCGTTTAGAGAGGCGTAGCGCCAAATCCCACCATAGAGATTTAGAATCCAAAAACATGCACCTGCAACGACAGCAAAGACACTTGCAGCGAAGACGACAAAACTAACGTCATAGATAAACATGTCTCTGCCCATGCGGAGGAACATCGCAATTGGCAAAGACAAAAACGCCATGATGAGATCATGGCTGAAGGCTATTTTTTGACGCAGTTTACTCATTGGTTTCCCGTAACGGTTTGCGAGACCTATAACGAAACTTAAGGCACCTTACCACAGGGCGTTTGCTGGCAAAACGATTGAGGCGAATCACGCTGTTTAGTATCTGAAAATTAGGATTAGCCTTCGGCACTGTGGCTTAAGCGGGATCTTTTGTTAGAGAGATACCAATCTGCAGTTTGTTTTAACCCGTCTTCAATCGAAAACGGTGGAGACCACCCTAAGACGTCTCGAGTTGCTTGGTCTTCAATTGCGAGTGACCCGAGCAATCGATCTCCAATGTTTCTTTTTCCTAAAACAGAAAGGAGTCCGCGCAATATTGTGGAGGGGATGGCAACCATTCTGGCTGATTTACCTAGCGCGGCGCGAAGCTGACGAATCAATTCTGCGGTGGACAGGTCGACACCATCACGCGCTAGAAAGATATGGCCCTTCGCTGCAGGATGATGTGTAACGGTTATCAGAAGGTCAACCAAATTTTGGATGTATATAAGGCTTCTCCGATTATCTGTGATTGCCCCAAATGGTAGCGGCGCGCTGCTGTTTGCGAGTGATATTAAAGATAAAAAATTGGCGCGGACGTCAGGCCCATAGACTAGCGGTGTGCGCACGATAGCGGTTTCCAACCCAGTCCGGACCGAGATTTCCTGGAGCGCTTGCTCAGCTTCAAACTTCGAAATGCCGTATGGGTCTTCCGGGGCCGGTATATCGGATGCCGTATAAGAATTCTCGAAGGTCTGTTCGCCATTGACCTTAACGGAGCTCAGAAAAACAAGCCGTTTAACCCCTAGTTGACTGGCTACCTTCGCTATTGCGCGGGTGCCGTCCACATTAATGCGTCGGTATTCTGCCATCGGGTTGGAGGATTGATCGTCCATGACATGCGCCCGCGCTGCGAGGTGGATGATGCATTCTATGCCTACCATCGCTGAACGTAGCGTGTTGGTGTCTGTTAAATCTGCAACCAAACGGACCTCGGACACATATGGCAGTTCTTTTTTGGTCCGGCTGGTCGCAACAACAGAAAAGCCGGCTTTTTCCAAAGCTGGACAGAGCGTACGGCCGACAAATCCACTGGCGCCGGTAACGAGAATACGTTTCAGGCGACTGGCTCCGTATTAGTGACGCGTTTTGCGGCGGATTTTCCATCTCTTGCAACAGCTGCATCCAATGCTGCCATCATGGCTTTTGCCTGAAATGCGCGGCTGTGTCCTGGCGCGGCGGCGAGTGATCTAACGCCGGCGCTCCTTCGATACTCCTCATCGTCCAAAAATTTCTTAACGCCTTGGATGAGGGCGGTTGGATCTTCAGCTGGCACGACTAGTCCTGCTTCAGCTTTGTTGACGATTGCTGTTGCTTCGCCGTTTGGTGCCGCGATTAGGATCGGAAGCCCCATTCCCATTGCTTCGAAAATTTTAGAAGGAATTACTTCGGCAAATACCTGCGAATCTTTGAGGTGAACCAAGGCGACGTCGCAAAGACTCCAAATTGCCGGCATACGATCTTTGGGTTGGGTTGGGATGAAGACGACATTTTTGAGATTGCGCTCTTTTGCCTCTTTTATGAGTCCGTCCCGGGCGGCCCCAGGTCCTGCAAATAGAAAAATGAGGTCTTTTCTATGGCTAAGCTTTGAAGCGGCTTCTAGAACATGCTCAAGGCCGTGGGCCATCCCATGGGTACCAACATAGCCGACGACAAATTTGTCCTCTAAGCCCCATTCTCGCGCGAGGGGGGGGTCCCTGTTTTGCGGAGCATAACGGGGTAAGTCGACACCATTAATAACAACCGCGATCTTGTTGCTATCGATACCTCTTTCGATGAGGTTCTTTTTGAACGCATTCGTAAGCGCTACAACGACACTAGATCGACGGTATAAAAACAGCTCTAATTTTTCGACCAACCGCATTGCCAGACTCGGTTTCATCGCTCCAACCGCAACGATTGATGCAGGCCATAAATCACCGAGCTCAAATACAAACGGGATACGACGCAAAGCGCCGATGAGCCAACCACCGACCGCGGCGAAGAATTGCGGAGAAGTAGAAACAATAACGTCGGGACGACGTTCTAGAAGCCCAAACCAAACAGCGGTGAACATATAGCTCACAAAATCCATGGTTCGGCGTGCGATTCCCTCATTGGCAGCTATATAGGTCTTAACTCTAACAACCCGAATGCCTTCGATGGTTTCGATCTGTCGCCAGCTGTTACGATAACCGTCATATAGTTTGCCAAAAGGAAAATTTGGCGCCTGTGTAATCACTGTAACCTCGTGACCATCGCGGACCCAATAGCAGGCGCGCTCGAATACCCGTGTTGCCGCCGCATTTGTTTCGGGCGGAAAGTTTTCAGTGAGAAATAAAATTTTCAACGGGATCTATCAGGCGGGTGTTTGTGCCAAATGACTCTTAGGTCTTGGCGTTTCGGTGTCGCCAAAGCAGGAGCTTCAAACACACAAAGATCGGCAGCATAATGATCAAAACTTTTACTAGATTGCCAAAATATTCAGCAAAATGCTGTTCAAATGTGGCCAGCCACGGAAGGAGAGCGACCATAAAAATTATCTGGGCTGGTTGGCCTGATGCCCCCAAAATTGTGGCAATGCCAAGAAAGGCGGCTAGCACTAATTGGGCTGTTATTATTCCAACGATACCTCCGTTTAAAAGTGGTTCGCCCAACAACGTTATAGATTCACTATGCTGACGTCTTATCGCCCCGCCTTGGTTACAATAGTATTCGGCGTATTCTGACCCCCGCGATAAAATCGGTTTTTCTGGCCAGATGGCGCGTGGAATAATAGCCATCGTAAAGAAGAGCGGGTTGGTGCTTTCCGTAGAACGATATTTTTCGTAAATCCCGTTTAAACAATATCCTGACGTCGTTTGTCTAAAAATGAGCTTCGATGTCAATTTGGCTGCTGCGTATTCTGCAATGGCTGACACGGATTCCGTATTTTTGATTTCTCCTCTTGGGATGACAGTACCCAAGATGGCAGCAGGAAGGATGAGCATTGTCGTTCCTATGACGGCCAACAATGTTTTAGGTTTAAGGTTGAGTCTCAGTAGAAAGAGCATAGCGGCGACCATGAAAATATATACTGCTGTAGCTGCGAGGCCCGAAACGATCATGGCAGTTAGCGCTAAAGTCATCAAGAGCCCCCCGACTAATTTCAGGGAGCGCTTATCATGCGCGGAAAAATAGGCTAGCGCCGTCATGGAAATGGACATGAGCGGTGCCAAAGCATGCCGTATCTCTGACCCTAGCCCGGCGAAGAAGAAGGCTTGCCCGATTGAGGTCCACCCGCTGATCAAGAACAGCATGGCGAGAGCCAAAACCATAAAATGCAATAAGCCTAACAAATGACGAGGTGAGCCGTGGTCCGCCGCCTGCTCCCGGGGAGGTGTTTGTACTCGCAAGCTCCAAGTCAGGAGCGCCGATAAAATTAAAAAACAAAACGCGCTGAATTGTAGAATTAAAATTTCCGCGTTGCTTCCAACGAAGGCAATCGCGTGGTCATGGCTGGTGCGCGATGTCTTCATCCCAAAGTATGAAATTGGGTCAGGAAAAACTATTCCGTACAGTGATGGTCCGACGCTGTAAAAAACGAGGGTTATAAATCCGAGTAAAAATAAGGGAGAAAGAAAGTAGTACCCATTGGTTCTACTGGAAATCTGTATGAGCAACACGGTTGCGCCGAGTATTATGGCGCAGCGAATGAAAGGGCTTACGTCCGGTATTTGCCAAAGCAGAGAGCCGCTTGCGAGGGTCCATACTGCTAGAAACCAAACAACGAGCAGTAACGGTAGCCGTGTTTCAGCATTGTTCATTTGGTGGCTTGCAATTTCTGTCGCAATTAATTTAGGGGTTTTGTGGTTGCGGCGCCCTCGAGGATGGAGATCAATCGGTCGGCGTGTCCCTGCCAGCTAAATTTTTCTTTTACGCGCTTTTCTCCATTCTCGGCCATCCAGCGATATAGGTCTGGGCGATTCAATAACTCTTCAACTCTGTTGGCCAGTGATGTCGCATCTGAAGGATTATAATAGAGCGCTGTCGGCCCGCAAATTTCCTGGTTTATCAGCGTGTCTGCGGCGATAACCGGCAGTTTGGCCGCCATTGCTTCTACCAATGGAAACCCGAACGTTTCTGAAATTGATGGAAATATGAAAATGTCCGCATCGTGATAAACGCCGGGAAGATCTTTGTAGATGATAGATCCTAATTCGGCCTGTCCATTGCTTTCAGCTGATTGAAGCTTGGCGAGGTCACTGACGCCAGATGGCCAAGGATGGAATTCGCTGGCGGCCATTGTAATACGGGCATGTGCATCGATGCCTCGTTGATGAAGATGCAAGACTGCATCCGATAACGTCGACGGATCTTTATGAGGGTAATACACGGAAACGTATAGCAGTTTTACGGCATCTTTTTTGGGTGCAACAATTTCTCGCTCGGTCGCGAAATGGCTATGATCAATGCCATATGAATTTACGACAAACCTGTCCGCGATATCAGGTACCCATGACGCCACCCAATTGCGAAGCGTTTCCGAAGGAAACATGATCGTTGACGCTGCCCGCATTGAACGGAACATAAAGTTCCGCCTTAAGCGAGTTTGCACCTTGATACGGTTGCCAAGAAACGGGAACACGTTTCTTAAATAGAACGGGTTGAAAAGACCACCTTCTCGCATCAAGAGTAGCTGCGGCACTGGGCAATGATAGAGGGCGAAATTGGCGGAAGAAAACAAGATGTCAGGATGGAATGATTTTACATATTGGCGCCACGCCGTCTGCTCCCACACTATACGTTGTAGAGGGGAGAACTGACCGACGTCCCTGGTTACAATTGTTTTCTGGCCTTGCGCTAACTCCGGAGGCCCGACGATCGTTGCGTCAACCGGTAGATCGGCGAATGAGCGAGCGAGGTTCTGCGTATAAGTGACAATGCCACCCCGTCTCGCAGACAGGGCATTTACTAAAACTTTCAATTTTTTAATCCGGCGATGGTTACGCGTTTTCTAGCGATGTTTGAGTGGACCCCGAATTGCCCTCTGCATTAATGGCGGCAATCAATTCGTCCAAATGTTTCTCTCTACTATACCTGTCACGACAATGCTCCATGGCTGCACTGCTAACTTGGTTATACGTCGTGGGGTCGTTGCTCGCTTCAGTAATTGCGTCGACGATTTGGAGGGGTGAACTCGAATCGACCAAAATTCCCGCCTGCCCATCATCCAGCATATCGGGAATTGTCCGCCAACGGCTGCCAACGACGACGGCACCCATCGCCATGGCTTCGATTATGGCAACTGGCTGGCCCTCATTATTATACTGAGTGGGCAAGACCATAAAATGCGCTTCTTGAAGCGCCTGGATTTTTTTGTCACCGACAACTACTCCATCCCATGTAACGACGTCTTCGATATCGAGAGCTTTTAACTGTGTTTTGAAGTCGGCTTCCGCCTCGTCCGAATTATAAAATAGCCGAGTATCGGAGGCGATTAGGAACTGGCCGCAGAAACGGCAAAGGATATTCAGCTTTTTAACGTGTTTTAGAATGGCAATCGCCTGTAGCAGATCACGATACCCTTTTGAATCGATCAAATTTGATAGATGGAGGATGTTAATCGGCTCACCACTGTCGACCTTAGGGAGGGTCTTGGCCATTGAAGGCAGCGCCTCTTCTGGAAGTGGGCAGCCATTTGAAACAACAATGATTTTTTCGGCGCTATTTGGGACAAAATCAAACATAGGAGCAAGGCGGTCTCCCAAGACGATTATGCAATCAGCACCGCTGAGGGTTCTTCGAACAATCGACTGACGGAAACTTCCAAGACTGTCATAAAAATTATCATAACTTCCGCCCTTGAGATGCAGAACGATCCTGTGCCGTCCGATTTTGGCGAGAGCAATGAACCACAAGTCACGGAGAAAACCATTCCATGATTGGGCAATCGTTAGATAAAAATTCCGGTGTCGTAAAAATGGCAAAATAGTGACTCTGCACAACGATGCCATAAGAGCGATAACGCGGCCTAACGAGAAGCTACCATCGCGCCGGCTTGTCGCGCCGCCACTAATGTCCAGGAGCCAATGAGGCAGGGAGCGCGCTACAAATTCATCGCGTAGCATTTCAAATGATATACTTTGGCCAATTGTAGGGGGAGGTAAGGGACCAACCAAAATGGCCCCGTTTGGCCCGCCTTTGTGCATACTTTTCCTTTGATCAGCCATTTTTTCTCACGCAGTAAATTATCTTGTTGCAGAACTCAATGAAGAGCGCGTTTTCCGTTTGAGGTAGCCAGTTCAGAGCGTTGTACAAATTAAGATGGTTTCCAATTCCGGGCAATGTCGTTGGCAAGATTGGCATGTATCCTGTTACGTCAAACGCGACGTTTTCCCGGCGTAGCATCCGCTTAATTTCGGATGGGAGCAGGTATGTCACACGTTGCCCGCCCTGCATAGCTACTGAGAGTTTATTCCCGAGATTTCCTATGATTCCGGTGGTATTAAGAACACTCATTACATCGAAGCACATTAGCCCTCCGGGTTTTAAAATCCGTAACATATCGAGAATAGACTGTTTGGGATTGGGCGAATACCACAACATTGATAATGCATAGATTCGGTCAAAAAAATTGTCGGCAAAAGGTAGATTGCCTGCTGTAGCCTGGATCAAGTGAGGCGTTACACGCTTTGGTGGCGACAGATTTTCACGGACGGAATTCAGCAAGGTTGCGGAAATGTCGGCAAGATAAAAGTCCACATTTGGACCGTCTTCTGACAGGTATTGCTCCATCGTAAACTGGGCGATCTCTCCTGTTCCCGATCCGCATTCCAGTATTGTTGTTGAATCCTCAAACGCGAGGCAGTCGATGAATTTTTTTTGATATCGAACATGATACCCCATTGATGTCCAATATTTAGATTGATCGATCCATTGGCGCCCATATGTCTCTGCGTAGTCCGTTTTGGCCTTGTTTTTATTCGGCATAAACTCAGCTTAACTCTAGAACGGTTCGATAAACTGCAACTGTCTTGTTCATGGAGATTTTGGCGCCGAAATTTTGCTCGACATAAGCTGATGCTGTGTTGGCTTTTTGGGCGCGTTCTTCGTCGGTCAGGGAAATCACGGTCTCAAGCGTATCCTGTATCGAATTCCTTGCTACCCAACCACGATCGTCGTTGATAAGGCCAACATTGTCAGCGTTTTTATTGACGATTATCGCACATTTGCTGGCAGCTGCCTCAAGAACCGCATTGGACATCCCTTCATACAGAGAGGGGAGAATAAAAAGATCTGAGGCCTGATAAACAGCGGGCATATTCTGTGTGGGTGGCATAATTCGTATGCGTTCCTGTAATGCATGCTGATGAATTAAAGACAGGATCGTGTCCTGCAGTGGCCCGTCGCCCAAAAAAACAAAATGCCAATCCGTTAGGGTACCTCTCGGCTCAAGAGCGGCGATAGCCTCTACGAGGGCAGTGTGATTTTTTTGCTGGGTAAAGCGACCAACGGTCAGAGCGATTTTCCCTTTAGGCCAGACGGCTGGCCGCTCCAAAGAGTCTTTAAAGAATACCTTGTTAATGCCGTTGGGGATTGTTGTCATACGGTTGGCGGGAATCCCGAGATCGGTTTTGAGTTGTTCTTTCGTGGTCCCCGAATTGCAAATAATATGTTTCGAACGTCGCCACAATAAGCGCTCCAGGCGCTTCTCGCTGGGCGCGTAGCTGGGTCTATATTCAACTCGAACTGACGTAACGATGGGTGCCTTACATCTCGACATGAGTGCAGCGAAACGCACAGCATGGTTAGCGACGTTAAGAGTCGTGTGAATAATATCCGGTTTGAAGTCGGTTAAAGCATGCCGAATGCCGCATACCAGTTTGGGGATTAGCAAAAGCCGATCCTTTGCTGGTGACAGATTTAGTGCGCGAAACCATAACGGTAAGTTCAGGACTTCCTGGTAATGAATTTTCTCTGCACTGTTGAATATCAACAAACCAACATCAAATTTTGAGCGATCTAAATTTTCGGCCAAAAGCGCCATTTGCCTTTCCGCACCGCCCGCCGGAAGTCCGGCGATTACTAAAAGTACCCGAATTCGGGCACGGTCATTTGGCATTTTCTGATTTGGTTGTTGCGAGGGAATGGCGATAAATTTCTATCGAATCGTGGGCGATTGCCGTCCAGCTAAGCTTTTCCGCGCAGTCGGCGGCAATTTGATTTCGAGCGCTCATCGAGGGACCAGCCTGTAATACGATTAAATCTGCCAACGCCCCTGTGTCTCCTCGTGGAAACTCTGTTGCGCCCTTACAGCTTGCGACATATGACAATCCTGGGTCGGATGGCAGTATTACCTGAAGGCCGCAACTCAACGCTTCGATTGCTGTTATGGCAGCGTCTCCGGGCCAAACGCCAATATCCGCAGCGTTGAAAATTTTCGGTAATTGATCGTGTGGTTGCATGGGATGAAAGCGCACGGCGTTTTCGATTTCTAGTTCCTCTGCGCGGGTCTTTAATGCTTCCAGCTGTGATTTCTCTCCGCCGCCATAAATGGCGAGCATCGCCTTATCCTGATTTTTTCCCGGAAAGGCTGATGCAAAAGCAGTCAACAAATCTTCAAGACGTTTTCGAGGTTCAATCTTGCCGGCAAAGACAATCAATCTCAGATCAGGTGGGATGTTATTTTTTCGTCGATAGCCCTCTCGGATGCTTTGGTTAAAATAAAACATGTTCGTGTCGACGCCCAACCGGTTGATATGAACGTTGGCACCCTTGATCCCCAACGTGGTGGCGAGGACGTCGCGGGCGTCTTCGTTGATCGGAAGCCAGCTGGCAACGCGTTTTTGCCCAAAGGCGGTGAATAGAAGCCGGAAGAATGTGTAGTAGGCTCGCTTTAGAAACGTAAAGGGTTCAAGGTTGAATTGGCAAAGGTGGTGATCACAAACAAGAGTCCACCGTTTTGCGGTTTTACCCAAAACTGCCTGAAGACTTGATAGCGGCGTGACGCCATGTAGGTGAACGATATCGGGTTGGATTTGATTCAATCGGCGAGCGAGGCCGCCGATCCATGGATTATTGCGCCGGGCTAATTCAACCGGCACAGGAAGCCGATGTATCGTGACACTTCGGTCGAGCTGCTTACCTACACCGACAACCCGCGATCCAAATTGTTCCTCATAGACGCTTGCGTAGGCTGGATGAGGTGCATATCGGTCGCCGGTAATAATATGGACTTCGTTGCCGATAACCTGTTGCTCGAAAGGTAAGAAATTCTCCTGATAACCGAGCCCCGGCATGTAGTAGCCCATAACATGCGCAATTACTAAGCCAGCCGATTCACTGCTTTCTGATTTAATGTCTACGATGACATCACGTCTTTAGTAATGTTTCGTGTGCTCGTCTACAGACCGCTTCGAACTGACTTTGCTTGCAAGCAAACAAATCATGCGCCGTTCTCAATCTGTCAGGGGTCTGATCCGGTAAGCCCATATGTATGGCAAACACACTATATCCCTGGGCTTCTAGAAGCTCGTTAATCTCATCTAGTCCAGACGTTTTTAACCGTTCGAACATAATGAGAAGATTAGGGGCGGCGGCTAGCGTTTCAGTAGCACCGCGAAGGACGTTGATTTCAGCTCCCTCTACATCAATCTTCAAAAAGGACAATCGGCGTTTGAAGTCGTTGTCTAGATCATCATCCAGTGTCGTGGCGTCGATCAAAATGCCGCTGGGATCGGTGGAAATCTTATTAGTGAGCCCCGTTGGTGCCAGAGCGCTGAAATTTACAGTACCGACGCTGTCGCTAACGGCGAGTCCTCTAATGCGATACTGATTCAAAGAGTTCAGAGTTATGTTTTCTTGCGCTTTGCGGCTGGCTTCGGCGCTTGCTTCATAGAGCACGGACTCTTTGAAGCGATGACTTAGGGACAGAGCGAACAGCCCAACGTTAGCGCCGACGTCTACCATCGCCCCATCGCTAGCAACCCGATCTGCGAAACTGATAAATTCACTTTGATATATGTGCGCATAGAAGGCAAAAGAAGCCATGCTGTCTTGTGGGTAGGCGATATATTGCGCTCCATTCCATAAGCGGACGGTAACCGGTTTCGTAGAAATTCTTTTTCGGAGCTGCCATATAAAGGCGCTGATCAGCTTGCCGCACCGGCGCCCCTTGTTAGATGGTTCGTTCCACACATACCTGACCACGTCTTTGAATAGTTTGGTTGCACTCATCGAAATGTCACATGCCGCGCAAAATGTGATCAGCACGCTTTCGCCAGTCATATTGTAGGACTTCCCGTCCTGCAGCGACTGAGATCGGCACGCGGATAGCTTCAGACTTAAGGGCCGTAAGTGCCTCGATCCATTCTTTAGGGTCGTTTGGCTGAACCATCATTGCCGTTTGACTATCGAGAACTTCTCTCAGAACAGGCAGGTCGCTAGAGATAATGGCCCTTTTCATTGCCATATATTCAAACATTTTAAGGGGGCTCATCCATCGTGCAGTATCAAGTTTACCGCTACTAACCGCGACATTGTTTTGATAAGGCATCAACAAGACATCTGCGACGGCAAGCCGGTTTGCCAGTTCTGCATTGGGGATAAAGCCCCAGAACTCTATATTCGTTAACCGTTGCTGTTTTGCTTGGTCTTGAAATCGCTGAATGTCAATTTTGGTCCCGCCTGCGACAACAAAGTCCCAATCCGGCAAAGCATTTGCACAGGATAGGATGATCTCTATCCCCCGTCCGGCATATAGGTGACCAGCATATCCAGCGATCGGTCGGGAGGTGTCGCGTCCAGCTTTTTGTTTGGCTGTTATAGCGTCGTCAAGATCCACAAACCGATCTAGATCGACGCCATCATGGGCAACAATGATTTCTGCATTCTGAGACATGGGAATTGTGTCGAGAATTAAATCCCGCAGGGCGTGAGAGATAACGACCATGCGTTTGAACTGTTTCGATCCAACCAGGAGGTTCCAATATTTATTTTCAAATCCCTGCGGGGGCGCGTGACATTCATAGATGGTTGGTATGCCCAGGGTCGCGGTCATGGCAGCGGCGCCCACTGAGCGGCTCAAAACGCGCATGGCCCCCTTTCTGCGAGCGAGAAGGGCGGCGCGAAAATTAAATCTGTGGATGCCAAATCGACCATTAGATCGATATCTGATGATCTCGGGAGGGTTGGTGAGCCCGTATAACGATTTGATTTCATCGGTTGAATAGTTTCCAGTGCTCCGGGCGGAAACTGTAAGCAGATCGGGATCTACTTCTAATAATGCCTGCGCCATTTTCATTGTATGGATAGCGTTGGCCGCAGTCCCGGGAATACGGCTTGGTACTATATAGGCGATATCTACCAAGAACCGACGTCGTACCCTTTGGGAACATTCGCCATGGGTTGTTGAGCCCGCTCTAGCAAAAAGGTCGCAAGATTATTGAGATCGGCATCCCGACTTCGATCCTCGGTGGAGTAGGAGTTGGTTCGACCTAGAAGACCGGAATACAAATTGACCTCTGTCGTATTCTCGACGATTGCGGCGTATAGCCGTTCCAAGGACGTTTCATCGTGTTCGTGTTCGTTGAGCAATTTTGAAATTGCTTCGGGTAGTTCGGTTAAATCTCGACATCGGACCGCCATCGAATCCGGTAGGAGCGTCACCATATTCGGCCCTAAGGCGACGACCGGCTTTTCAAGGATACTGGCTTCTAGACTCGAGGAGCCGGTTAGCAATGTCACCAAAGATGATTTTGTGATTAGGTCTCGCAAATTGAGTTCCGGCGCCGCCAATCGGACGCGCGGAATATTCAGAAATTTTTTGTACATGCCCAGGGACCGCTTCCCAACCATCCAGGGATGTTCCTTAATGACCAGAACCATGTCGGCGGGCAGGCTAAGAGCGATGGCCCTGATGACTTCCACCTGATTTAAATATGGCCGACCGTATAGTGTCAGAGAGATTTCCGGTTCCGTATGGAGCGGAAATACCGCGAAGCGCCTTTCCGCGAGGTCTTTTGCTGAAACATATTGCGGCCCCAACATTTTTTTGGTCTTACGCGCGAGGATCGGGTTGCGCACCGTACTAAACCATAGGGGTCGGATGAGGCCCGGGCAGTGGTTATCATCGGCAGCCCCACTCGACCGGTATTCTGACAGTGATCGCGAGAAGCGGAGGGCTGCTGACAACGGGTTGCGGGGTGTTGGAACTTTGCGGGCGGGCTTACTTGACGGGGAAACGACCCCTTCATATTTGGCGCTCACTTCGCGTGCATTGAGGATTAACTGTTTGGCTTGTGCGATTGCGGTGTTGCTAATGCCTTCCCCGGCGGCGTAGGTCGCGACGACTTCAGGGGCCGGGTCCCGATGGCTGTCTGATAAAAGAATACGATTCTCAATTCGTGACGTTCTTAAATTTAAGTATCGGATACCCCGAGCCCGTGCGAATAAGAATCCCAGATATTCTAAAATGCTATTGCAGATAAAACCTACGACGAGATCGGGTTTGACGGAGTCAAACGCTTGTTCCATCGCCTCGCATGCTCTTTCGAGGATGCATAGATGTTGTGCGTCAGTGAATCGGCGTCTGTAATCTTGGGTGTACGTACAGTCAGGCCCCATCAAGAGGCGGCGGTCGGCGACAATGGCGCCAAAAACACCTGGTCCACGCCCATCCTGCCAGGATAACTGTTTTTCAAATTGTGCAAGGCGTTCAAAATTGGGCGGATCGTTGGGATTCGCTGTGATCTCCCATTCTTTTACGAGAAAATGCCCGGCAGCTTCAAAGGTCGGATTTGTCTTTAGCCACTGATGGTATGACCAACGATCAGCGATAGTGAATCCCACTTTGTTTAGTTCTGTTCGTTCGCCCAACGTTGACGCCAAGCCATCAAACATGCTCAGCCCGTTTGACTGAGTCGTGAAGAGAACTCTCAAAGGGTGTACCGAGACGGGTCGAAGTGATGAAGGTTTGTTCGAATCCAACTGACAGTTTGTGCCAAGCCTTTTGGGAAAGGCACCTCCGGTTGCCACCCGGTCAATGATTTCAAACGGCTGGCGTCGGCCAGCAATCGATTTACTTCACTTTTCTCCGGCCGTAGCCGAGCATCTTCCGAAATAATCTCGACATCGTTCTCGCAAACTTGCATAAGAAGGTTAGCTGTCTGTTCGATTGACCACTCTTCTCCCGTGCCAATATTAACGACTTGGCCTTCAGCGTCCTTACAGGCGCCGAGGGCAATTAGCCCACCAACAGTATCCGCAACAAAATTAAAGTCGCGGGTGGGGGTAAGGGCACCTAACGTCAATTGATCACACCCTGAAAGAAGTTGTGCGGCAATCGTCGGAATGACTGCCCGGGCGGTTTGGCGGGGTCCAAACGTGTTAAACGGTCGAGCGGTAACGATTGGAAGTTCAAAGGACCGGAAAAAACTCTCCGCCACCATGTCGGCACCGATCTTTGAGGCGGAATAGGGTGACTGACCCGAGAGCGGATGTTCTTCCGTAATCGGAACGAATTGTGCTGTACCGTATACTTCCGACGTCGACGTATGAATAATTCTCTCTAGGCTATCCGATTGTCGACCCGCCTGCAGAACATTAAGGGCCCCAACTACGTTCGTATCCACATAAGCCCTTGGCGCTTTGTAGCTATAGGGGATGGCAATCAAACTTGAGAGATGGAAAATTATTTCTTGGTTGCGGCTAGCTTCCGCAACGCACCCATCATCACGAATATCTCCGGTGAAAATCTCGATGCTATTTTGGGTTTGCTGCGAGACGTCGGAAAGCCATCCAATACTGTTCCAGGAATTATAAAATACGAATGCCCTTACGTTAGCCCCCTCTTTGACTAGCTGCTCGACTAAATGACTGCCAATGAAACCATCAGCACCGGTAACGAGTACGCGCCGCCCTTTCCAGAACTCACCCATCTTTTCTTTCCATTTGTGTAATTTCTTTTTCAGCACGCTCTAGATCTCGGGTATTGCCAACATCAGCCCAATATTCATGTATCGGGAACACGCACACGTTATTGGTCGTTTGCATAACGGCGTTCAGAAGATCAGGCATGTCGCACGGAATTTTCTTTGGCAATAATTCTAATGCTTCTGGCGAAAAAACGTACATACCTGCATTACATAGGAAACGCTGGGATGGTTTCTCGGCAATGCCGGTTACCATTGCGCCATCTGTTTCTAAAACGCCGTAGGGAATTTCGATCTGATATTCCGTCGCTGCAACCGTCAAGATTGACTTGTGATTTCTGTGATAGAGTAAAAGGTTTTCAAAATTTGGCGTCGTAAGAACGTCCCCGTTCATCACCAAGATTGGTGCTCTTGGAATTTCTGGTAGGAGTGACAGGGCTCCTGCGGTACCCATTTTTTGACTTTCATGAAGATAGGTTATCTTTGTATCGAACCGCGACCCATCGCCGAAATGCTCTTCAATCATATGACCTAGGTAATTCACTGAAATGTAAATTTGTGGCACCCTGGCACGTACAAGATCGCGAACTTGTCGTTCGATCATTGGCATGCCGCCGACTTCTATTAAGGGCTTTGGTTTGGTCTCGGTCAGGGGTTGCATGCGCCGCCCCTCGCCACCAGCCATGATAACGGCCGCAGCGAATCCTTCGCCACCGCCATTTTCCTTATCCGGTCTTAAATCCCGGATATGCACAACTTTGATAAACTTGTTGTTTTGATCGACAAGCGGAATGGCTTCCAAAGATCGTTCCATAAGGATGTCTGCTAAGTACGCTTCCGTTGATCCTATGGGTGCTGTTATTGGCTGAGGGTTCATCGCGTTTTCAATAGGGTTTTCCATGCTGTGTCCGGTGAGAATAGCCCGACGGATATCACCGTCAGTAACCGTACCCCGTAGAATCCCAGCGTTATCTACAATGACGGCAATCCCTCTCCTGCCTTCTTCTATCGCGGCCACGGCATCCCGTATTGTTGTGCCGACACTATTGAGCGCTTGGGTCACTGGTACCAACCCTCATTGACGATACCTTTAAGGGTCATACGTTTTCGAATTAGGCGAGTGTCTATAGGTATGCCCGCCAATTCTTTTGCTATTTTTATGCCGGCGTCGCCTATCCCGTAGGGGTTGTTGCAAGTCCGGCTCGCGGCACGAAAGGCTTTACTGAGAGATTTCCTTACGGCCGTCATAACGGCGGCTTCGCTGTAATCGGCGTCAATTACGTTCTCTGCTCGCAGTCGCCCGGTCTGCCGCGACCCTATATTGACAGTGGGACAACCGAAGGCAGGGGTCTCTTTGATACCTGAAGAGGAATTACCAACACAGACAACTCTAGCATTGGGTAAGCGCGCTAGTGCGAGAACTCCATGATAGTTGTAGCGCCCGACCGACCGATGAATCTGAATACCGGGAACGTTTTGCTCCTTTAACAATAGGAGCTCTCCAATAATGGCGCGGCCACCGGCATCGTTATTGGGGTACGTTGCGATAATTTGGTGGCCGTCTTCAGCTAATTTCTTCAACGCTGAAAATACGGATCGCGTTTGTTCCTGGGCGCGCTCAAATTCAGTTGTAACTGAATGTTGTGTAAAAAGAATTATTGGTTTTTCTATATCGAGCCCATATCGCTCAACCAGTTCATCCTTTGTTGCGAAATTATTGTCGGCGATTAAATCGATTGCCGGAAATCCAACAGTGTGGACACGCCAATCTTCTTCGCCCATTGCCAATATCCGATTGCTTGCCTGTTGATTGGTGGTGAAATGCAAATGGGCTAGTTTTGTCATCGCGTGACGAACGGAATCGTCCAAGGCCCCGCCCTCGGTTAGATCTCCGCCCTCGATGTGGGCTGTCGGCACGTTCATTTGAGTGCCCGCAACGACAGCCGCTAAACCTTCAAATCGATCTGCATAGACGACGAGGATATCTGGGCGAAGTTCCTTTAACGCTTGACCCATCGACATGACGCCGCTGCCGATCGCTTGCGCTGTGGCATCAAGGTTGTCTTCGGCCATATCTATTTTTACTTCGGCATGGATTGAGAAACCATCCGCTTCGATTTCGGCGAGCGTCCGGCCGAAATTATCGTCGAGATGCGCGCCAGACACGATAAGCCGGTAGTCTAAATCTGGGTGGTCATCAATCGCTCTTAGTACTGGATACTGTAATCCATACTCAGCTCGGTTGCCTGTGAAGACAGCAATAATACGCGTCATTCGTTTTCCTTGTGACCATCTTGGTTCAATAGACAACGAAGGCCCGCTTCCAACGTCGTTTCCGGTCGCCATCCGAATGCCCGGGTCGTGTCGGAAATTTCCAATGTGTTTGAAGTCGGTGCGGTATCAGGTTGCGTTGAATGGATCGGGCGATTGGCTTCGCCAGCCGCCTTAAGAGCGAGCTGAGCGACATCTTCAGCGGAATGGGTTACCCCGGTTCCTAAATTAAAAATGCCCGTTGTTTTACCGAGGGCGATGTCTACTAGTCCTCGCGCTGTGTCCTTTACCCAAAGAAAGTCTCTGCGTGACTGCGCGTCGCGTAGGTATAATGGCCCCTGACCGGGTATTTGAGCTAACACGTCCATTATCAGGGTCCCATTCATCCCTTCGCCATAAACGTTCGAGATTCGAGCGACAACACCTCCCGATTGAATTACAAGATTCTCTACGGCCTTTTTTGCTTCGGCGTAAGGGGATGATTTCACCAAGACTTCATCCGGCGAATGGGGGGCCTCTGAATTGTCGCCGTAAACTCTAGCGGATGAGCCATATACAATGCGGCCCGCCCCACTATTACAAATGGATTGAGCGAGAGCCGTTTCCATTTCTACATGAGCGTCGCCAGACTGGTTTGCGACAGCGATACGAGCTTCTCCCGCCATATGAATTAGGGGTATGCCTGCGGGCACGGCAAGGTCTTGATAATGCGGCACGTTAAGAATCTGCATGCCTTCTTGTGGCATAATTTCTTCACGAGAGATCGCTAATACGGCTAATTCTCGCGCTTTCAACTCATCAATTATCGCGCTACCGAGAAAACCCGAAGCACCGGTTACAGCGACAATAGAAGTCACCGAGGTATCAGTGTTCATGCAAACCCATTTATATCGGACGGTGAAAGATGAACGTCAGACGACAGATCATGCGTTGCCGTCTTGCCCATGACATCGTCGAGGCGGGAGGCGAGAATAGCGCCGGTTCCTGGTCTTTTGACCCAGATGTTTTTCTTGCTGAAGGCTTCGCCGGATTTTATGGGGGCTATCGTGACCACGGTTGCGTAGGCGAAGTCGATGACCGGTTGTTCTTCCGGCAAAATTGTTTTTGATCCGCCACGGGCCCGCCAGATTGAATGGGAGCCAGTTATCAAATCACTCAATTCTGCGGGTTCTATTGAAATTGCTGTATCGGGCCCCGGCCAGCTACGTGAAATGGTGAAGTGCTTTTCCAGAATGCTTGCACCTAAGCTCACGGCACCCAGGCATGTCCAAATATTCATTGAATGATCAGAAAGGCCTATAGGCGAGTTGGGAAATTCCGTTGCGAGTTGGCTTACTGCCCCAAGCCGGACATCTTCGTATGGCGTTGGATACATAGAGGTGCAGTGCATCAGGGCAAGAGGAGTCTTATGTTTTTGAATGGCGGCGACCGACTTTCGAACCGACTCAAGGTCATTCATACCTGTCGATAGGATCATTGGCTTACCGAAGCGGGCGATATGATCCAAGAGCGGAATGTTGTTGCATTCGCCCGAGCCTATTTTAAAAGCCGGGACACCCATGTCATGTAGCCGATCCGCGGCTTCGCGCGAGAAGGGTGTAGACAGGTATAAAATTCCTTTACCCGTACAATACTGCTGGACGCGGCGTTCTTCGTCTGCGGTTAGTTCGCATCGTTTTATGATGTCCCAAAGTTTCTCCGATGAAATTTCTCCCGGAGTCATATCGGTTGGCACCATCTCTTGTTCGGTTATGTGGCATTGGAATTTTACAACTTCCGCACCGGCACCGATGGCTGCATCTACTAACTCAATAGCCTTGTCGTACTCACCCTCATGATTGATGCCAACTTCAGCGATAACATAGGGTGGATGGTCGGGCCCAATTGTTCGTCCGGCGATTTCTATTACCGACATTAGCTAGATACTCCCGGCGTGAAATTTACCATGTGCTCAATCCGCCATCGACGATGTAGTTCTGACCTGTGCAATAGCTCGATGCATCCGAAAGCAGGAATACGACCATACCAACCAGTTCGTCGCGATCCGCCATCCGCCCCATAGGGGTGCGGTCGCCATAGGCGGATGAGAATTCTTCATTATGGTCATTGAAGACACCCCCCGGTGTGACACTGTTCACGCGAATTCCGTCACGTCCCCACCATGTTGATAGCCATTTCGTCAGGCCGATGACGCCCGCTTTGCTCGCCGAATAACTTGCGAACGATTTGAAAGGCTGGTTCTCATACATTCGATGATCGGGAGCAACGATTCCGTATATGCTGGACACTGTGACAAGGCTGCCACCACCACCAGCTTTCATCGCTCGCCCTGCTTCCCTGGCGACTAAAAACGTTCCCGTTAAATTAATATCGAGAGCCCTTTGCCAGGCTGAAAGTGGGTACTCTTCAAAAGGCGCAAAAGCGTCGCCCTCTTTCATTAAAAATTCTCCAGTCGCAGCAGAATTTGTAATTGCGCCGTCCAAGCCACCGAGTCGATCAATTGCCGTTTGGACGCCGTCGACAACTGATTGCTCATCTGCGACGTCCATTTCAATGCCGACGGCACCGATCGTCTCTGCAAACTCAATCACATCACTTGTCGAAAGGTCGGCAATGGCAAGCTTGGCACCTGCTTCCACTATGGCGGAAGCATAGCCTCGACCTAAAATACCTGTGGCACCAACTAAAAGAACGCGTTTATCCGTCAGATTGAATCGGTCTCTTTCAGCCATTTATTTGTCCAGTTTTCTCATGCATTAGCATTTCGACAATCTTGAAATCCAACTCAGAATCGATATCAAAGCATTTCTCTTGGCCAATATCATACCCTTCCGCTTGTCCATCCAATAGATGCGTGGCATGTCGAATAAACGCGGGCTCAAGGACGTAAATAGAGGCGACGTGTTCAAAGACAGGGGGAGCCGACTGGCGGGCCAGGACGGTTTCTCCACGGGTCTTAGACATTCGCATGTAGCCATCATCATCCGGTTCAACGATATTGAAATAGGGATTTTTACGAGCTTCGCATACTGAAAATACTGCATCGACTCCGTTCGATTTCCCCACCTGGAATTGATCGATCGCATTGGAAATGTCGCTTACATCGCGCAATGGGTTGGTGCAGTCTAGGTCGACATATGCCTCATACTGTTCGTCGAAAGACTCCTCGCAAAAAGTTAACGCGTGTTGCCAAACCTGAAATTTTCCGATGGTTGGGCCCGCCAATTCCGTTGGGCGCATAAAGGGAATTTCCGCGCCTGCATCCTGTGCAACAGCGGCGATTTTTTCGGAGTCTGTTGAGACGATAACTCGATCAATCTCTGGTGTCGCTATAGCTTGCTCAATTGACCAAACGATTAGCGGTTTCCCCAAAACGGGTTTTATGTTCTTTTCTGGCAAGCCTTGACTGCCGCCGCGTGCGCCAATTACGCAAAGAATAGTCATTGGTCTATTCGCCTTTGTGGAATGCGCCGAAACTGATATGAGTTTGGAGCGGTTTGATGGTCGGCTGGCGCCTTCATCCTTCGATCCCAAAAGTACAACTTATAAAGTACAAATTATAATGACACTTAATTTGCAAAAGGTGCGACTCCAAGCAACCTACAATCGTAACAAGTTTTTTAAACAGCATCTGTCGGCCGATGATACGCAAATTGTTGTTGAGGCCTGTCCGATTTGCGGTGGCAAAATTACGCCGGTGACGACCATAGAGAATGGCAAGGGCGAGGAAATCCTTATCCGTTCTGCATGCTATGAATGCGCTTTTGTGACTTTTTCACGGATGCCAAATGGAGAAACAGTGGAGAGTTTTTATAAGACCGATTGGGATAGCAATCGTGGCGATGAAAGTATTCAGCAGAAAATAGAGGCGCCATACGAGCCTCTATTTAGCAAATTGTTGCCTGAGCTTGATAATAAAGAGATGCGTATTCTCGAAATTGGGTCCGGCTATGGTGGCGCCTTGTCACAGCTGCGGAACTTAGGTTTTAAAAACTTGCGTGGTATCGAAGCCTCGGAAAAGCGTCAGCAAGTTTGCTCCGATCAACTTGGACTCAATGTCTCCCTTACAACGTCGGAAAAAATGGAATCGGTTCCTGAAATTGCTACAGGAGCTCCTTATGACGCGATTTTTTCTTGGCATGTTATCGAGCATGTATTTGATCTTGAGGAAACTTTCTCGGCAATCTCGAGACTTTTGCGCCCTGGCGGTGTTTTGGTTGTCGGGGTTCCAAACTTTGAACACGAGCACCTTGTATATCTAGCCCATTTTTTACCCCACATTCATTGCTTTACGGAAAAAAGCTTCGTCACACTATTGATGAAATTTGGATTCGCACCGACCTATATAGATGGGCAAATACGATCTGTATCCAGACGTACGGACGATTTGGTTGATGTCCCTAACAGTCTATCCAGAGAAAAATTTGCCAACATCCTGAATGCTAAAATTGTGAGAGACTTGGATCTCTCAAATCTCGATTCTGCACAGCCATTTTATCTCGATTACGGCGTAAAAATGTTCTGCGAGAGTTCTGGCTCTGCCCAGTCGGTGATGTCGATGGGGGCAATAGATAAGGCTTCTCTTTTTCTGAAAAGAATGTCTCTCGGAAGTGGTCACAATCTGAAGCCAATTTTGCACCCGCGATTGCGGGTAGGACACGCTTGTGATCCCAAAAACATAGCTCACTGGCTGGCAATGCGTTTATTGGCATTTAAGGATATGGAGTTTGCTGGAATTGCAGAAGAAATCGTTGAAACCGACGACGAAACGTTCCCGCCATTGCTTCAAATAACGTATCGCGGTGACCATGGGTATGGTTGGCTCAAATAGATTATTTACGTTCGAAGAACGGCGCGTTGTTCCGCGTTTTCTATGCCATCGAGAATGATTTCATTGTCATAGCGGTAATACGGGGCCGCTGTTGTATAGGTTGCGATGAAGGCAACTCGGTGGCTATCGTCGAGGATTCGGCTGCCGCAATGAAAGCATCTATGGGTGTCAATTAGGAATGACGTGCCCTTTGCTCCCAGAATCATACGCTTTTTCGTGAGATCTCTATTTTGAGAGAGCAGTGAATCTGGCTTATGGATAGGAAACATAGAAACTTTAGGGTCGTGTTTATCGGCGGGAAGGAATGTGAATGGGCCTTGTTGTTCGTTCTCAACATCCGAAAGGTAAGTGAATAATTTGACCATACGGGCGTCATTAAAATCTTTATGCCAAAGCTGCGATACCTTCCAACGGTCCTTTTCGCTTGGTTGAGACACAACCAATTCTAATCTGCTGAGATACGGGATGCTGCCCAGATATGCTGTTACGAGTTCAAGAATATCGGGGGTCATTGCATATTGGACAACTGGACTGGACTCACGAAGATCCTCTGGCGTTAAAATCATTCTCCAGAAGTCTTTTCTTGTGCTGGTTGGCGTAGCCGCGGCTTGGTGAAAGCTTGCTAAGCGCTCATTCGCATTTTGTTGGAGTTTTTTTAGGATGTGTTGGTCCACCAGTTGGTCGGCTGGTGCAAACCCTGTCTTCTGAATTTCATCGTAAACTGGGCGCAAGGTTTCGTTTAACCCGCGCGCGGCGTTAGGTCGCCGTCTGTTCAACCATTTGTTGACGTTCCGGGCGATTACCAACGGCTTCCGGAAAATTATGGACCGTTTGCGCAGCTGATCGAGTTTCATCGCGCTATAGCGAACAAGCTTGTTGAAAAAGGCCATTTCCAAACCCGCCATTTTACCGTGCGAACTGCGAAGCCGTGTGGAAATCCATCTTGGTCATTGGTGTGGATCTACCTGATCTGTGCGCGGTAAGAACAGTTGGTCTAAACGACCGCGTCTAAGGTTTCCGATGAATGGGCGAAGGTGCCCAGCCCAAGCTGCTCGAGATCGTCGAATTGCTTGTCTCCAGTTTGGAATGCGTGATTGTGCTGGTGAATCGATTCCATGCTTCACAAGCGAATCTCGCAGTTCCTGGAAGACATGTACCCCCCTCTTTTTGCACGCGTCTTCGCCTTCAGCGAGATGGAGATGGTATTTTGCGACTGTTAGCGTGTCGTATTGATCTACAAGCATAGATCCAAGAGTGTGTGGGGCATAGGTGCCAAACCCGACCACCGATTTACTGTTGGCATAGTTATTGAGTTTTTTATACAGGTCTGCACCAGCCTCTTTGATTGCTGACGAATCATAGAAGAAGAGAGGGCGTTGATAGGGCCCCGGTTTTTTGCCCAGCTGGAATGTATAAGAATGAAAATCTATATAGCCACGTGGCATTAACCGCTGTGCGAAACGCCACAGCGCGGCAGCTTCCGGACATTGGTCGGGTAGCTCGCGCGCAAAATGCCAATAGAAGTTTATATCTGCGGCGTTACTACCCTGGGTCCCGATTGCATAGCCATCTGGGTTGGCAATAGGGACGACCGCAACGGCAAAATCACTTAGGAAGGATTTGTCCTCTACCAGTGTCTCCATAATTGCAGTGCTTGCTAAAGTATCTGGCTCAGGTGGATGAAACCCCGAGGTAATAAGCAAGGTTGGCTGGCCCGCAGGGTCACCATATGTATAAGCAATGATGTCTCTTCCATCTAAGGATCGGCCAATTGATTCACGGTTTGCTTGCCCCAATGCAGCAATCGCGTCGAAGTCGGTAGATAATGCCGGCAATTGGCGTACCAACGTATTTGCGAGATAAATTTCTTGGCCAGACTCCAGGGATAGTTTGATGCAGTACTGCTTTTTGAGATCGGTGCGTGCGGGAATTTCGGTGCGCGTAAATGTTCCGGTCGCATCAGCGGAAGCATATAGAAGCGGAGACTGGTCAGGCAGTTGATCCCACTGGCCGCCGTTTATGGACAAAGTTATGTCGGTTGAACTTTTGCCCACATTTCGTAAACCGATACAAAAGTGAACATTGTATTCATGCGTGGTCCAATCCGCGCGGGTCATCGGTTCAAGCTGCATTTCTGCGTGCACTTGAGAACCATTAACCTCAAAGCGTTCAGGGTCTACGCCAGGGGTTTTAGAAATAACTTCGATCACGACTTTGTATCAGTGTGCGCGGCCGTTAGTTCGATTAGCTGCTCCGCGACTAGTGCACCACTTTGGCCACGCAGTGCCGGGGGAAACATACGGTCCGCGAGGTTTTTTCTTTCTTCGGAGCCTTTTGCCGGTGACGAAAGTGCTTCATTCAGTGATCCAAAGACATCTTCGTTGTTATAACAATATGAGATTCCCGCAGGGTTGTTGATTTGACGAATATGTTCCCATTGGTCGTAATGCGAGATTGGAAGTTCGGTATCGCCGAATTCATGTATGCCAGCATTTACAACCGGTAGATCGAAAAACATCGCTTCGACCATTTGTGTAGAATAGACCGTTAACATCACATCGCTATGGACGAGAAGCTCTTGAACGGTCGTATCGTTTTTTTGATTAGGCACACGAAAATTGGAATGATTCTGTGTCTCCGGATAGGAAAACGAAAGCAGTTCACCGAACTCATCCACCAATAAGTCCATTTCGCTTTTTGTTTCTTCATCCAAAATTCCGTCGAACAAGATATAGGCAGGGTGCAACCGGATGAGTAGCTGAGCGGGCTCGCTAATTTTACCATCGCGCATGGCCGATAGGACCATGCGGGCGACCTTTAGATTGTGCCGATAGAACATCGGTGTGGTCGTTGCGAAATATATAATTTTGCGGGCGGGGTCGAGGCTATATCGCGCGCAAAACTTATCACGTGAGCTGAGCGAGGTGTGCTTGAAGTAATAGTCCCACTGTGGAATACCGCAAACCCTGACGCCGTCTGCTGGCGTGTCCTGGAAGCGTATGGCCTCGCTTGCCATCATCTCGTTCCATACGAGTGCGTAATCCGCGACCTCGCCGCAGTACCCCTTAGTTGTAGCGATGTCCCAGTTTTTGACTAAGACGACAGGTTTGGAGCCGTATGATCGGGCTTCTCTGAATATCAGTGCATCCTCACGATAGCCGAAAGACAGCGTGACAGTTATCGACGGTTTCAATTCTTGATAAAGCGGGCCATGTCCGTCGAATGGGGCCAGATAATTTTCGCCGATTTGCAAAGCGCGGCGAATAAAGGAAAAGCGGCTTGCTAAGCCGGCAACCAAGACGACTGTTTCGAGAAAAAGTTTTCCCAATTTAGAGGCTTTGCCAAAATCTCTTTCACGAATTGTGCGCAAATTTGCATGTCGGCAACCAGCTTCCGAAAACAAGGTGTTGCCATAGGTTATTCTGCGAACCAGTACGAAGAACTGATGCAATCGAGGGAGCCGGGGACGAAATTCTTCCGTATTAAGTTTCTCAAACCGAAAACATGGTGCGGCGAAAAACTTATGAATTAAAGGGTGATCGACATTGGGTGAAAATATAACGAACTGATATCCAGATTCTCGCAATTTTTCTATCATGTCCGCATTGGCGAAATTGCGGACTAAATTGCCGGCACGTAGAAAAAAGAACGCCGTGGGCCGAGGATCTCCCTGGTCAAACACTTGAACGCTACTGTCTTGCAATACGCTCAGCCGCAATAGGGGGTTGGCCTGGCAATCTTACTTTTGAGACAGAATTTTGAGCGAATGCTATAAGGTCATGACCGATCATGATGCCCGCATTCCCGCCATTTGGCCCGGTCTCTGATTGCCGTATTTTTTCGCGCCCTGAACGATCTTGTTTTTGATTTAATAGATAATTGTCCACTGCCGTAACCATGTCCTGTTGGTTGTAAACGATTTGAGTGCCGCCAGAACGGGCGATACGTTGGTTGTGGTCCTCCCGAAAATCAGAACTGATACCGAACCGACTTTTTTTCGTAAAATCATACATTGGTCGTTCTCCCTCAAAACAGATATTGACGAGGGGAATATCGAAAATTGCTCCTTCGATGTTTAGCGTGGAAAAAATATTTACGAGGACATCAGCACTTCTTAATAGGTCACTTAGAAAGCCGATTTCATTTTTTTCCATTACGTAATCGATCTTGTCAGACCCAATCTTTGGCATATTGAAGCAAAGACAATCATGTCTCTCATCTAGGGTGCGATAGAGATCGAGCAATTCGGCGTAAACGGGCTCTCCTTGCTTGAATTTGAAGTGTAGCGGATGTACGCGCACCAATATTTGCACATCTTCGGGCAGGCGACCGTCTTCACAGGCGTCCGCAAGAGCTTCGACGATATTGGGATTATAGGGATAGGCGTTCGGTGACTTAGTCGCGAAGACAATCAACCGTTTGTTCGGGTCCAAATTATTTTTCCGGAAAAAGTCTGTTCGGTCATAGGCTGAGGCTGATTGATAATACTTGTCGAAATGGGCGATGCCTCCAACAAACACTTTCTCTTCCGATATATCGTGCAGATCAATAAGTTCGCGCTTCATCGTTTCTGTCCAGGCAATCACATGATCAATTGCGGCACCTGGATAGCCACGAGTAGTAGTATTGTCCCAACTGAGAATCACGGCAGCGACAGGAATGCCAAGCTTGTGTGCGGCTCGCATCACATACTGGTCATAATCGAATGTCCCAAGACTAGTGGTTACGACTAGGTCTGGGTTAAGGCGTTTTAAAGCGTCGACATGGAACGTCGGCGTATACTGGCGCGCTTCTAACGCGAGCATTGATCGTCGCACCGTTCGTGACCGTCGCGCAATACGGATAAAACATCGCAATATGCCGTGGATGAGCGTGGTTCGAAATCCCGCACCGTTAATCCGGGCGTCGGCACGTGCTCGTTCCCACCATATCTCTGCAGTAGAAATAGCTTTCCCGAGCGTACAAAGTCGAATGAACGCGAGATACCGTTGAATACGGCTAGATTGAAAATAAGCCGCGCTTCGGTCCGTGGAAATCTCACAGAATTCAATGTCGGTTGTGTCGCACACCTGCTGTATGGAGGCCGGATCTTCCTGAGTCAGGATAGACACGTGTGCGTCCTCAAGCAGAGTCGGCAAAATATCCGTTTGCAATAAATAGCGCATCGAGAACCCTTGGTGAATGGCAAGGGCAATATGCAGTTTTTGTCCTGCTTGATCGGACATTAGATCAGGCGATAGCGCAATTGTTGTCTATGGGGTTTGCCATACGGGTCGTCAGTATTTTCTACTTTATTCCGCGCGCCATTTTAGTTTTTCTCGCTGGGGAACTTCTATCGGCAAAATTTCTTGAGGTTTTTCCGATAGGGCAGAAAATGTTTGCTCCAAATTGCGTTGCAGCCGCCGGAGACCATCGGGTTCCAGTGACGCTGAGTGATCAGTGCCTTTCCAAGTTCGATCCAAGGTGAAATGCCGCTCGATATATTCGGCACCCAGAGTACATGCCACTATATCCAGCGAAATGCCGTTGTGATGGCCCGAATATCCGATTGCCCCGACATCATTTCTGTAGGTTTCACGAAGTCTAACAATTTCGAGCAGACAGGATTCGTCGGCCTGAATTGGGTAGCCCGAGGTACACGCATAAAGAACAAGATCCTTTAGGCGGCCTTTCTTTTGGAACAGAGCAATGATCGCTTCCTCTTCAGCGCGTGTTGTCATTCCCAAAGAAACATGAATTTCGCCGGGATACTCGTCGCAAGCAATCGAGAGAAGCGCTTCGTGTGTATTGGTTGCCGACGGAATCTTAATGTAGTCAGGCTTGAGGGATATCATTTCACGTAGGCTGGAGATGTCCCATACTGAGCTTGAATAAGTTAGCCCCCGTGAATGGCAATGACTCTGCAATTCACGGTGCTGCTCGACCGAGAATTCAAGAAACTCCCGATGTTCGCCGTAAGTACTGCCGTATGAATTGTCTGGGTTTGGGTGTGGCGTGTCGAATTGAGAGGCCGAAAGGAGCTCCCGATTATTTCGCTTTTGAAATTTTACATGCTGAATCTTGCAGAAGTCAGAGGCTACATCGATAAACTCCTTAGCTATTTCAATATCCCCTTTGTGGTTACAGCCGATCTCGGCGATTAAAATTGGTGCTGAGTTTGGCTTTAGCCCGTCCATTAGGGTTTTTTCGCTCATAGTGCTGTCCAGCCTCCATCTACTATTAAGTTTGCTCCGGTCATGTAGGATGCAGCATCGGAACATAAGAAAACAATTGAACCCTTGTACTCGTCGGGAGCGGCCATTCGGCCCAAGATCGTCCGGGATGAATAGGCCTCCGTGAACGCGCTATCGTGCCCGTTATAAGCCCCTCCAGGTGTTAGGGCATTCACTCGGATGCCGGTTTCCCGGTAATATGCGGCGACCGCTCGGACGAAACCAAGTACGCCGGCTTTCGTGGTCGAGTAATCGACAGGTTTAAAAAACCGCTCAGGCGAATCGGTATTTTCGTAAATACGTTGATCCGGTCCCGTTAGGCCGTAGGTTGATGAAATGCAGACGATAGAACCTCGCCCTTTACCATCATCTTGATCTTCCATTATGCGGCTGGTTTCCCGTGTCATTAGAAACGTGCCAGTAAGATTGACCTCGAGCGAACGCCGCCAATTTTCAACGCCATAGGTTGAAAACCGACCGGTATCACGATATTCGCCATTCTCACCTGGTTCGAATTTTGGATCGACGGCCGCACTATTTATGAGGGCATCGATCGCGCCATTTTGAGCAATGACCGCGATGCATCTTTTGACTGTGTCCTCATCCGTAATGTCGCAAATATGTGTCTGAATGCGGTCGCCGAATGTCTGCGCGAGCTGGGCACTGTGCGTTGTCAGTGCTTGTTCGTCGATATCAATCAGATGAACAGTTGCCCCCGCTTCTAGAAGGGCTTCGGCAAATGTCACTCCTAAGAGTCCGCATCCCCCCGTCACAATTGCTTGCCGTCCCGTCATGTCGAATTGTGAATTGACTGTCACTATTAGAGTTCCACCACTAAGTTTTTTTGAAAAGAAGTCTTAATAGCATCAACGATCTGTAACGCAGTAAGCCCGTCCCTCAGGGTGCTGCGGGGTAAGCCTCCCGTAGTTATCGCTGTTAAAAAATCCTGCGTCAGGTCGAGAAACATTGCGTTCCGGTCAAAGATGGTTTCCTCGATCACGGGTGTGGCGTCGAGTGACGCCGGTGTAAACGTTAGTCTGTTGGCGAAGTAATCCCAATCAAGGCGCCCCTTATCCCCCGTTGCGCTCAACGTGACGCGTTTGGGGCGTTGCAAATAATCGAGATGCCCAAACACTGGGACACAACTGTGCGTGCGAAGTAGGTAGGAAACTGAAGCTTCGACGTCGATATTGAGAGCGCTGCACTTTCCACCAATCGCGTAGACAGAATCGAAAGGCCCGAATATCCAGTTCAAATAGTCGATCTGATGGATTTGCGTAAGCAAAACACCACCGCCAAGGTCAGCACGTGCCGCATAGCTTTGGCGGTAATCCTCTTCTGGGTGGTAGTCCGCAATATGCTCGCCTAAATTACCCTCGACGGAAAGCAGTGATCCGAGCAAGCCGTCGTCGACTTTGGATCGAAAAGCGTTCAACATTTTATTGAAGCGATATTGATGGCCGACGGCAATGATTGTGTTGTGATCGTTGGCGAGTTGCACCATCTCCTCGACACCATTTGCCGACGTCGCTGCTGGCTTTTCAAGAAAAATATGAACGCCTGCACGGAGGGCGGTCTTAACATAGGAAAGATGCATGCTCGTCGGATTGCATATAAATACAGCATCAACACCCTCTTCTAGAGTAGTATTGAAATCGTGGGAGATCGCGATATCTGATCCATCGATTTTTAGATCGGACCGCCGATTGTGTTCGCTTACCGCGACGATATCTTGGACGCCAAGTTTTAAAAGATTGCCGATATGCCGTCGACCGATCGAGCCCGTGCCAATGATGGCTATGCGCAAAACACTTTGTCCATACTAAACGCTCTGCAAGCTTCTTCTGCACGGCGTAGTGAAGCATCATCATCGATGTCTACTGCGAGTGCGGGATCGACGATTAACGGCATTACCCTTTCCCCGGTTAAGGACTCTTGTTCAATAATTGTTCGCGTACGGATCACATCAAGGATGCCAATTTGCCAATAGGCGGTTGGTAATTTCTGCCGGGGCATATTGTATTGTTCGGGGATTCCCGCATCAAATAACGGGAGCATTAGATCACCGTCCAGGCGCCACATTTTATAGGGATTGTTTACAGGCTCACAGACGACTCTGAGAGAGTCTGCTCCTGGGTTATCTAATATCCGTCCAACACCGTCGTCGATCAGCCCTTCTGGACGCAAGGGAGATGTAGGCCGCAATTGGACAACGACATCGGGACAATAGCTTTCAGTGTCTTCTAATGTATCGATGACGTGTCGGATAACCGGATAGTCGACAACGTCATCACTTGCCAATTTAGCCGGCCGGAGAAAAGGTATTTCGGCCCCGGCGTCATGCGCGACAGCAGCAATTTCTTCGTCGTCAGTAGAGACAATTGTTCGTGTAATCGACTTCGCGCTATGCGCGGCAGCAATCGACCACGAAATCAGGGGGCGACCCAAGAAAGGGATAATATTTTTTCTTGGGATTGATTTAGAACCGCCTCTTGCCGGGATAATAGCAAGTACTTCCATCTCCTCCTATTGCCCCTTCAAAATGAAGTCGGCAATTTCTCTCACAACGCCTTCACCGCCCCGCGCAACCGTTACATATCGTGCTATGGCGCGTATATCGGGATGTCCGTCGGCGGGCGCAACAGGCCATCCGACAATCTCCATCGCGGATAAGTCATTGATGTCATTTCCGATAAACATGACGCGATCGGCTGTTAACGCATACTCCTTGATGAGATTTGTTACTAAATCGGCTTTATCGGTAACGCCGTGGGCGACTTTAACCTGTAATTTTTTTGCTCTTTCCGCTACGACACGGTTTGTTTCTGTCGAAACAATTTCCAAGGGAATATTCGCGGCACGAAGCAGGTCGCACCCAAGTCCATCTGCACGATTGCAGCGAACGGCCTCTGTACCGTTTTCTAACACGAGTACCCGGTTATCAGTCATGACCCCATCGAAGTCGCACAAAATGAGATCTATAAGAGTCGCGTGTGAATCAGTCATATCAAAATAATTCGGTGAAAAGCCTTGCCACTTGGCGACATAACGTTGAATCAGGAATGTGCCAGCGACATCTACTAATTAAGAACTAAATCTAAGCTCTTTCCAGTCATGGGCCTGGAGAGCGGAATAAAGTTCCGTGGTTTTTTTTGCAGCTTTCCCAGTGGGGAATCCGGCTAATATTTGTATTCTCTTCAGCAAACTTGCGGCTACCAAATGGCCAATAGATTCTGGATCGAAATCAAGCGCTGTACAATGTTTCAAAAGTGCTTGCCTTGCGCCACGCCCGTCGCGCTGAAACAGCAATAGATCTATGCTTTCCAAATAATTCTGGCGCTGTCGATAAAACCCATACAGAAGATAATCGATAACATCGAAGCCTGGTAAGCCGAATTCTTCACCTATAGCCCAGTCTACGACAGCGACTTGGTCGCCATCGATAACGATGTTTTGGTAGCTAAGGTCACCATGCGTATACACGAATGGCGCACCGATAAGACAGCTCCAATCCAATTGAGAAATGGCTGCAGCTAGATCTTTTGGAGTCTCGGATTGTTGAACCGCCGCGTCCACTAAATTTTCCAGGTACGCATGGTCAATCGTTCCATCTCGCTGTGTTTTTTTCGCCATGAGCGTTAACCAGTCGACCATCGAATTTACAACATCTGGAGTGTTAAAGCGCTCGTCGTTGGTGTCCCCCGGCATATGCTGGCATAAAATATATGGTCGCCCAAAGACCTCCCCCGATCCCAATAGTTTGGGAACCGAAATTCCTGCTTTAGAAGCACCGGCAATGCCTAATGTTTGAAGGTTCGCTAAATTCTCCCCTTCTTTTCGTATAAGATCGCCGAACTGGGGTTCTCGCGGATACTTAAACAGAAATGTGCCGTCGCCCTCTACAAATCCCTCAACAATAATATTATGGGGAGATGATAGCAGGCGTAATTCTACCCCAGTTTCAGGTAGGGCGATTGCCGTACGTGCCAGATCAGTAACCTTATTTAGGTTTATAGCCAATGGTAAGAAAATCCTGTGCAAAATATTTGAAAGAAGAGTGAGTAGAAAAGAATTTAAATAAAAGCCGTTCGCTTTTGCGAAGTGTTGGCAATTTGAGGAGTCGTTTCAGCGTTTTTCTAAGGACGTTTTCGTCATCTAGCGGAAAAATACACGAGTACTTCACGTGATCAGGATAGTAGCTGTAAATTTTTGTTCCTTCATATCCACAATCCGCTAATAGCTCGTGCAGAATATTGTATGAGTGGAACCAAGCTCTATAGGGTCGCCCGAGCCAGAATTGTGAATAAAGATTTGCTAACGCCCGAGGTAGAAAAGGGGCCCAACGAAGACCGCCACAGTGGTAATCTTTGTTGCCCATAAGGTGTCTATATCCAAATCGATTCTCGATGGAGATCATGACGGAACCACCGGGCTTTAGAACGCGATTTATCTCACCGAGAACTCGTCGGTGTACATCCGTGGGCACTCCTTCCATTGATAGCGGCATCCATTCAAGAACGCCGTTAAAAACGACGATGTCGAAAGTCGCATCAGCAAAAGGCAAATCCCAAGATGTGCCGCCATAGATCGTTTGGACGTTGTTTGCGCCTCGGTATGCAAAGTGCCTATTCGCTAAGTGAAGTCGATCAAAGTCAGCGTCCAAAGCGATCACTTGTTTGCAATATTTTGAAAATGTATATGAAGTATTTCCCCAGCCTGCGCCGTAATCCAGGACTACGGAATTATCCTCAATAGGAAGTAAGAAAACGAAATCATTTCGTTTTTGGTCCGATAAAAAAAATGGGACCTTAGAAGACTTCGGAACATCTCTTCGGGCGATCATTGCCTCGATAGCGGCTTCCCATCCTATTTCTTGTTCTTCTGCGAAAAAACGTTCGTACTGAGGTCTCACGAGATGATCGCGGCTGTATGTATAGGTACTCATAAATTAGGTCTTTGCTGAAAAATTGTCTTAAGAACAGTCAATGTTCGACTCTACAGAGAGGATAACATCCGCGTACCGATTTAGTACGTTCCCACTCGACTCGTTTCCATGTAACTGATCCCGCACAAATGTGGACGTGGAGAAATTCGGTTCTGGACGGATCGTAGGATTTTGACAAACCTGGCGGAGCAACTCTAGCACATCTTCGGGATTACGTGCTATCCAACAAGGTGGGTTTTCATCGACAAATTTCGGGCGAAATTCTTCCAGGAAGTCGAGATAAATTAGCGCTTTTCCAAGGTTGATTGCTTCAACAATTGGGGACGTGTTTGGAGAAATAACTACGTCTGCCCAATTAGTAAGCTCATAAGTGTCTCTGTCGTGGCGAATAATTATTTGCGGGTCGTAATGCCGAAGAGGTACCGTGGATTTTGATTTTGTGAATGTGGGTTTCAGTTTAACGGCTAGAACCATCTCTTTCGAAGTGCCGATCATATTTAGCATATCTACGAGCACGCTGTTGTCTGGGCTCTTTACGCCAGAATCCAAATACAAGACTTTGAAGCGGCCACGATCTGGAATGGTCTCTGTGGTGGTTTGCCCAAATGTTTTGCGCATGTCCAACCACTGTCTGGAATATCTTGGACTTCCTAGAACTTTGATTTTGTCGGGACTATGATCAGTTTGAAGCAAGTAACTGCGACGTGTCTCATTTTCTACCAATAGATGATCAAAATGATTGAATAATGCCGACCGCGGGTCACCTGTATAAAACGCGGCTGCACGTGAATCATTTAAATTGGGGGTCGACAGATCGACTGCATGAGGTACGGCGAAGCTTCGAATGCCAAGTTTTCGCGCGGTATCATTGAGGCGTTGGAAAAGTGGTCTGTCGTTTTTTATTGTGACTGTAACGATACGCTTCGTATTGAATTTTTTTAGCAATCCTGCCAGCCAATTTTCGCTGTAGATGCTTGTCTCGTTACGTTGAATGTAATTAACAGCATAGGCAGTTAGCTTTTTCGTAATTGCATGCTGAGGGTTTGCCGACAAAAGTTTTCCGGCAATAGCGTTGAATGGCCCTGAAACATGGGCGTCAAAGATTAGCCCAAATTTCAGGCCGTGGTTTTTTTGCAGAGACTGTAGCCAACTCTGATCTTCTAAACGCATCTCGGTGGCGGAAGACAGCAAGACCAAATCTTCGCCGCGCCGGGCAAGAATCTCTATTAGTGGGCGGAGATGATCGAGGTGAATCAAGGTTCGTGCAATGAAAAGCGTACTCATTGAACCGTTGCAGGATCCGTAACTAATAGTTTTTCATGATATCCCAGAACATCTCCGTTAGGGGCTTCTGCGACGACGTTTTCTTGTAAATAGCTTTCCACGATATCCCAGGGATAAGAGGACGGTGGGTATTCACTGTGCAGCTTGTGAAGCAGATCTACTAAATGGGACGCACTGTTGCTACTCCAGCAGGCCCCTGCGCTTGCATAATTTGTCGGCAGAACTCTTAGGTGACCCAAATCGATTATTGGAATGTTCAACATCATTGGTTCTATTAAGGCAGTCGTCGTTATTCCAAGCGCGACATCCGCCCATAAAGAAAATTGGAAGGTGTCTCGGTCACTACGCAGGACGATGTTTTTGTCCAGCTCCGTTAGATACGATGCTGTAAAATCACTTTGAGGTTTGAGCTTCAGAACAATTTTTACAAAATCAAGCTCAGCGATCTTGTTGAGGGTGGCAATATAGTCATCGGTCAAACAAGGTTCTGGCGTCCGACCAAAAACCAATATTTTTAGCCTGCCTTCACTGTCCTCGACCTCGACAGGTTGGATTGCATTTGTCTGACGCCGAAACTTGGTCCATTCGACACAGCTCCGTGGGCTGCCGGCAACGACTATCCGGTTCAAGTCATGCCCGGTTCTTTCGAGATATGTGCGCCTATAATTGTTGACGACGATTTGACGGTCAAAATGATCTAGTTGACCGGGATCAACGTCTTTGTACCCTTCAGCGCCAAGCAGAACGATGTCAATGGAGTTTGATACTGAATAAACAGGAATGCCCTTTTGACGCGCTGCAGGCACCAAAACTCCGGTTAGTCCCCGAGTTAATTTGTTGGGCGCCATGACAACTCTGTCGATGTCGAGACAGCTAAGTAACGCATTAGCCCATTTGTTGTTACAGGGTGGTGTGAGACGGTTGATGACTGAGCGAAGTAACTTGAATCGGGGGGCGATTTTCAAAATAGCTTGAAGAAAATCGTTTGCCATCCAACCCATGTGGCGTTTTAAAATTGTGTGCGAATATATGGACTCACTGTAAACATTGTTCCGTTTACTAAGAAGTTTGAGCCAGGTGTCATGGCGAAAATCGGTATCAAGTGAACTATAAAGATGAAGCCTATTGTCAGGATTGGCAGATAGCTTATGAAGGAGAGGCAGCATAAAATCGAAATCAATTTCGCGACGAATGTAGAATAAAAAATTCATTCGAACTAGATCGACACTCCGGCTTCCCCAGTAAGGCTGTGAAGAAACGAAACATAATCTTCGAGCACTGTACCGTTGACGCCTGACGCCGGTAATTTTTTCTGCAAGAAAGCTCTGCTAGCATTCATCTGTTCTTCCGGTGGCTGGCGTACAATAGACCTCGCGGCATCAACGAGTTGATCAATGTCGTCTACCATCCAAAATGCATTTTTTAGATCGTCAAATAATGCGTCGATAGTATCCTTGTCTCCGGATTCTCTGACCTGGAACGCAGTATAAATTACGGGCTTATCCATAAGAAACGCGTCAAGCATAATGCTTGAATTGCCACAAATAATGATATCGCAAGCCGCTACAATTTCATTTGCCGGAACGTCGTTGATGTAATGAAGATTAGGCATATCGCATAGCGGGTTGCCACCAGCGTAATTTTTGCGCCCTTGCGCAACGAGCTTGTCTTGATAAATCACCTCAAATTCACCGGTCGCGGCGAGCGCCTTTACTGGGCTGAAGTCACGCGTTATGACGCTATGAAAAAATCCAATTCGAGGTTTCTTTTTTTTGGGAAGGAGCTTCTCCAAAGTTCTGGTCTGGTAATCTTTTGAATAAATTTTATGCCAAGCGTCTGAAAATCTGGGACAACCTAAGTTTTTCAGTTTTTCTCTCTGGTTACCGAAATGTAGGGCGCGATTAAATGCGGTTTGATCCGCTACTACAACATGATCAAAATCATTCATTGCTGCCATGCGCAGTGGCAATCGATTAAAGTCAATTAGATCTATTGATCGAGGGAGGACCACGGATTTAATTCCTGATCGTGTGCAGGCTTTAACAAGTTCGCCGAATATTGGGACGTCTGTGCGTTGCCATGTCATGGCAACGCAAGAAATTCCCTTTCGTTTGAGCAATGCTTCCCACCACTGACAGTTGTAGATTCTTCCGCTTGATTTATCGAGCCGCGCGCACATAGACACCCACGGTCGTTCGATAATTCTTGAGAGTTTCTGTCGTAGGGTGTCGGGTTGAAAATTTACATTTGAATCTTGAGCAGGATGAGAAAATGCACCCTTAGCCAAAATCCAGCTAAACAACTTTTTGAGCGGTGAACCTGAGTAAAACTCATGGAAGGCTACTATTTCTATATCAAATCGGTTGCCCAGGGTAATTAGTCGACGGTCTTTGGTTAAGTCGAGTAATGGGGCGACTGAAACTACACAGGCCTTACCGGTACCAGCGCGACAATACGCATCCACGATGGGAACCAAGTGGTCAATGTCGACCCATCGCCGGATAACGAACAAGATCAATGTTTGGCTTCCAAAACAATCAGGCCGATCACTCTGAAGGTCGTTGGTATATTTAACAAAGCAGCAGCCTTCATCGAGCGCCTGTAGTCTCTCCGAGTACGGTTTCAACAGTGTCTGCTATGAACCGAATCTCCGTTTCTGTCAGCCCAATACTTGATGGAAGGCTTATACCATGATCGTGAAGGGTCTCAGAATTGTCGAGGTTGGTTCGTTGGCAATCGGCATACATTGGTTGCCTATGACATAATTGCCACAATGGTCTCGCCATAACGCCGTGATCATTGAGGCGTTGAAGCAGGATGTCCCGCGTTTCATTAGGAACGAAAATTGTATTGAGCCAATAGTTGGAGTGGGCCCAGTCTTTCTCTTCAAATAGCTCAACGTCTGGCAATCTCTGGAAGGCATCACGGTATAGGCGAAAAATTCGACGTTTGTGTTCCAGGTGCTCGTCGAGTTGTTCCATCTGCGCTACACCGATAGCAGCTAACACGTTTGAAAGACGGTAATTGAAACCGACTTCGTCATGTTCATACCGAAACCCATCTGATTTAGCTTGGGTCGTAAGGTGACGTGCTCTGGCAGCCATTTCGTCATTAGACGTTATGACCATGCCGCCGCCGCCAGTAGTAATGATCTTGTTTCCATTAAAGCTCAGACAACCGATATGCCCGATGTTGCCGGTTTGCCGCCCTTTGTACGTCGCAGCCATACTTTCGGCAGCATCCTCAATGAGACACAAATTGTAGTCTTCACAAATTTGGAGAATTGGATCCATATCAACTGGATGCCCAAATATATGGACTACTATAACGGCAACTATTTGATTGCCTGTAGATTTGTTAAAAGTTCTGCCATCGGCGCCGCGTTCGGCATGCGCCGTTAGAAATTGACTTAAGCTTTCCGGTGACAATCCCATTGTTTCGTGCGTGGAGTCGCAGAAAATAGGTTGGGTCCCGGTATAAGATACCGCGTTTACGGGAGCAATAAATGTCAGCGTTGGCAACAGCACTTCTGTGCCCGGGCCAAGGCCAGCTATTATTGCTGCTGTATGCAGCGCATGTGTGCCGCTGGTACAGGCTATTCCGTGACTGGCACCAATATATTCGGCCACTTGTTTCTCGAAGCGATCAACATAGCCTCCAACGGAAGAGACATAGTTGGTGTCCAGACAATCTTTTACATATGCCCATTCGTTGCCACCAAGATTTGGGATAGATAAAGGGGTGCCTTGTGTTAGCTCCTGCATGAGCCGGAGGCCCGTTATTTGATGATTTTTGTCAATGATTGGAATCTGATAATGTCGACTTGTGTGCATCAAGTGCAATAATTCTTGATCGTCCATATCGCCATTGGCGACGGTAGGATCACCATTAATGAATGGTTGAACCGCATCATCAAGTGTTGCGCCTTCGAGCATCGCTCGTCGAGCATCGAGACCTGCTATAATGCCAACAAGACGCTCATCCGTGTCGACGACCAGTGCAATTCCGACTCCCCCTTGATCGATTGCTGCTAGTGCTTCTCGAAGGGTGGCCTGCGGATCGATTAATGCCTGTTGCCAAGTCATCAGGAATCAGCGCTTTGTGCATTAAGTGATTTCGCCGTTGCTGGCACCCCAATGAGTATTTGGTCGTCTCCAGCATCGTTTAATACTATAGCCCCTGCGCCAACGATCACGTTATTTCCCAAATTTGTATTCTGAATTAGTCGTGCTCCCAATCCAATAAAACAGTTTTCCCCAACAGACACCGTACCTGACAGGCATACACCGGGGGCAATGTGAGTATGCGCGCCAATATTACAATCATGCTCCACAATGGCCCCAGTGTTGACGAGGACATTCTCCCCGAGATGTGCACTGGCTTGAACAATGACGCCCGCCATAATTTGACAGCCTTCAGTAAACGTGGCGCTCGGTGAGACAAATGCAGTATGATGAACCAATGGTGGGAGCTCTAAGCCTGCGGTACGCGCTTTTAAAAAAGCGTCGCGCCGCGCAAATTTGTTTTTGTTGCCAACCGAACCGATACCAATGGCCGCGCAATCGATGCCTTTGGAGGCAAGGTTTGGGAGGAGGTCATCTGTTCCAAGAATTGGGATATCCTGAAAATCCAACCCGACGCGTGTAGAATCAGCATCGAGGATCCCAACAGCTTCATATTGGTCATTGGCTTTAATAAGGTCGAGGAGGACACGGGCGTGTCCGCCACCGCCCAGAACAACGATTGGTTTCATTTTACCGTTCTAATAACGGAAAAAGCTTCGGCATAGTCGACAAATATCGAGCTACCCCGAAAACGTGCCAAAGCTCTTACGGCCTCGGCAGACCGCGGGTGTGGCGGTTCTTTTATTTCAGTTTTGTAATGTTTGAGGATGTCGAGTTTGGCATCCATATAACTGGATATGTCACAGTAATGTTGAGGCTCAAATACAGGGCCCGGTAAAGGCATCGCGACGTTTGTCGAAGAAATTGTTTCAAAGCAATAAATGTCTATGGCGTGGCCATACACAAAAGGTTTCAGGCCGACGATTGCGGCACTATACACTATCCGATGATCTGCGTGGCTGTCTCCGGGATGTACTATGTAAACAATATCCGGTTTAGCGTGTGCTATGGCCTCTCCTATGGAATTGATTATGTCGCTTTCTGGCAATGTATCGAGTTTTGTTACGGGGAGACCGATGCGATAGACCTTCTCCATTCCAAAAGCTTGTGCAACAGAATCAATTTGTTTGTTCCATTGAGAAATAAAACTGGAGTCATATTTGGGCTCCGAGGGTGCTGTCGATATAATCCAGCTGACAGCGTCTCCATTGGCCCGATGTTTTAACAACGTGCCGCCACAGCCCAAGGTTTCATCGTCCGCATGTGCGGTGACTACAAGAATTTTCTTACTCAAAAATAATCTCCTTGGTGGGGTAATGGGTCTACATCGTGATCCATCAACACAATACTTCCGTCACCAGTTTTGACTTCGATTTCTTGTCCATCTACAGAAAGGATGAAACCTGGCTCAATTCTAGCCGATGGATTCGTGTCGCCGATAGATGTTCGCCAAATAGGGTATTCACGACCTTGTACGCTGATGGTTGCACCAGGGTAGGGCGGGGTCAAAGCGCGTACCAAATTGTGGATATTTTGAGAAGACATGCGCCAATCGATACGACCGTCAATTGGTGTTCGTTTGCGCCAGCTGCTTGCGCCTTCACTGGGTTGCGCAAGTCGCGGTGCTGACCCCATTTCAATCTGGGGCAAAAATTTAATAATTTGTTCCTGCGCGACCTCCGTCAATCGCGCGTAAAGCGACCCAGCATCTTCGATTTCGCCAATTGAAAGGCGTTTTTGAGAAAGAATAGGTCCCGAATCGGGGGATTGATCCATAAAGAAAAATGTTGAGCCGGTTTCTTTCAATCCCAGAACCAACGCCCAAATTATTGGATGCCGGCCCCTGTTTTCCGGTAGCAACGCTGGGTGATACCCGACGATGCCCAGAGGCGGGATCGCGAGGAGTTCTGATTTAATTATTTGAGACCACCCGAAACAGAAAATGACGTCTGGTTGGCATGTTTTTATCCATGCTAGGACATCTGGATTATTAATTTGATCCGATTTTAGAACTGGAATCGTATGTTCCTCGGCTAGCGGCTCTAGGTCGGCAAAATCGGCATGTGCGTCAATACTCTTTCTCGTGACAATCCCAACCAAATTGGCATGTTGCGCAATTAGGGTTTCGAGGCAACTTAAGCTGAACTGGACCGCGCCAATGAGGACGATTCTCATTTAGAGCTTGTTCCACCCTCATAAAACTTCTTCTTCAACACTTCCGGGTGAAAGTTAAATGACTTAAGAACTTCAGTTATTTGTGGTGCCGCTTTTCCGCTTCCGTAGGGATTCACCATGTCCCGTAAACTGGTACGAAATGACGGGTCCAGAGCTTTTGCGATAGCGGCCCGTATACCCTGCGCAGTAGGATCGGAATGGATGACAGACAGAGGTGCAATTCGCCCGAGCTGTCGATCGCCAATGTTCACGGTTGGGAGACCAAAATGCGGGGCTTCAATTATTCCGCTAGACGAGTTGCCAATTACGACGTCAGCGATTGCGAGAAGACTTAAGTAACGACGTTGACCCAAAGAAGTATACACGCCGACGTTTGGTTTACCCGCCGAATAGGCTTCAATCAAATCCTGGATTACTCTGCCGTCGGTATCAGCATTTGGTTTTGTTATAACCATGGATGCCTGTGGATACCCATCGAGTGCATCAAGCAACGCCTTAAATTGTTTGCTGCTTGTTTCGCGTTCTAGGGTTACAGGATGAAATGTTATGGCAAAAACAGGAGTCGCTAACTGTATGTCCAGCGTTTCTTCGAGTTCGTCACGTTCTATCGGTTGGAAGCGGGCCGCGACATCTAAACCAGGTGCACCGACAGTAAAAACCCGATCTGGTGCTTCACCCATTTGTATGACGCGCTGCCTATACGGCTCCGCTGCGGTGAAATGCAGCAAGGACATCTTAGTTATGGCATGACGGATAGACTCGTCAATCATGCCTTCTGTTGTTTCACCGCCATGTATATGTGCGATTGGAATACGAGCATTGGTGGCGGCAATTGCGGCGGCTAAAATTTCAAAACGATCTCCGAGCAGCAAGACAAGATCAGGCTCTAATCTGTCAAGCGTATCGGCCATGCCGATGAGGCCAAGACCGATCGATTTGCTGATACCAATCGGGGTATCGCTGGATAAAAGCATTTCTACTTTTGCATCGATTTTAAAGCCTTCGTTTTCGATGGTCTGAAAGGTCATGCCAAACTCGTGGGACAAATGCATCCCCGTTGCAATTGTTTGCAGCTCGAGTTCTGGCTGTGCGTTGATGGCATGCATTATAGGCGTTAGAAGCCCAAATTCAGCGCGGGTGCCCGTTACGACAGCGATGCGTCTTTTCGATCTCATTGAATGTTGTTCAAATTCGAATAAGGGTTTCAGCCGCGAAATCGTCTATAGCCGCTTGCCCAAGTACTTCGTACCACTGTGCAGGAGAAATTCCGCCAGCCGGTCTCTTTACCGTGAGATTCTCCGTCGTTAGGAGTTCCCCTTTTGCGATTTCCCGAGTGGCAACAATGCTGCGCCGGACAACTTCCAGATTATCGGCCTCGCAGGGCATGGGTCGTTTTATGCCGTCCCCTAACGCTGCTGTTATGTCTCTGATGGATTTGACCATAGATTCTAGTTCATCGGGCTCAAGCGACGCCTTGTGATCAGGGCCGGGCAATTCGCGATCTATCGTAAAATGTTTCTCGATGACCGTAGCGCCCATTGCAGCGGCGCCAATAGAGATTGTAATCCCAGCGGAATGATCGGAATAACCTGTTGCTATTTGGAGGTCGTTTCGCATTGTTTCGATACATCGAAGATTGATTTCGGTCGTAGGTGCTGGGTACTGCGTAATGCAATGCAGAACTGTTATCGCTGGTAGAATGTCTGAAGCTTCAGGTTTGGTACCGAGCCAACTCAGAGCGCGCTTTACTTCGTTGAGCGTTGACATGCCAGTCGATAGAATTACAGGTTTTCCTTTGCTGGCAATGGCTTTAATCAGCGGAAAATTAGTGATTTCCCCTGACGGGATTTTCAGAAACGGACAACCCAGTTCGCATACCAGCTCCAAGCTTGCACTGTCGAAGGCTGTTGAGGCGAATGGTATATTTCGATCAGTCGCGTGTTTGGCGAGGGCGAGGTGGCTTTCAAAATCGAGTTCTAGCGCTTTAAGAAGATCACGCTGATTACCACCGCCTGTTTGCTCTATTTGATAAGAAGCTTTCTTTGCGTCGGCGACAGCTATATCGTCGGCGCGGAAAGTCTGAAACTTAACCGCATCGGCTCCTGCATCAGCCGCTGCATCGATCAGCCTCCGGGCGATGTCGAGGTTACCATTATGATTAACCCCTGCCTCAGCAATGACAAAGCAATTCATGGCGGCCTAGCTTTCCGGCCTTTTAATCGGAAGTTCAATTACACGCTCTTCCCCATGGACCGTGTTGAGATGTCGCCATTTGTTTTCTCCCACGCGTTCCCACGATGGGATCTTTTCTGGTTCTCTTGCAAGATTCTCTGCATCCCCAATGTGGTTTCGGACAACATCCCAGAATTCAGATTCTTTCATGTCGAGGGCGTTAAGAACCAAGTCAAACACATGCCACGGAAACTCACCGTCATACAAGCGGATGAGTTCGACAGCGCGTTCCCGGGTCAGTTTTCCTTCCCTTATATCCTTGGCTGCATACTTAGTCGCACGGCCATAACCGAACTTGGGCCAAGTTAGCCAAAGATATATTTCGTCAAGCGCATCATCGATCCCAGAGCCATGCGTATAGGTACCGCACGTGCGTTCATCGGGAAGTTTAAATCCGCCGATTACGTTGAGAGCAACATGAAGATGATGGTTGTTGTTCCAAGGGACGTAATCCGCAAGAAATAGCCTTTCGACTTTTTCAATATCTTCGGCAGCGGGTTCTTGAAATGGTCTGGTTTGAGCGGCACTTAATCCGTATTCGGTCCATTGGTCCGGTGTTAAAAAATTAGGTCGATCACTGCGGATCCGCGCATGAACGCCTTTGGAGTCTAAATTTTCATACAACTCATCTTCTGAGCCACCATATTCGGTTTCACCGTTCTCACCATAAAAAAACAAGGGAATTTTTTTTTCGATCGCCACCTGGGCGCAACCAGAAAATACACCGTACAGAAAGGGCTTGAAGGGGTCGCCATGCTCTTCCAGCATAATACGGGTTATTTTTGCGTAGGTTTGCGGGTTCGCGTTAATTGAAATGTGGTCAACACCAACCCGCTCTACGAGATTTCGTAAATTACGACGCCCTACACCGGTTTGTAATAGAGGCGTAAATGTGACGCATAATGGGTTTAAGCCAAGAACGTTTTTGGCAAAATAGCTTTGGTAGTGACTATCCTTGCCGCCGCTGACTGGTATGAGACAGTCATATTCCCGACTAGGGGCCGCGGCGAGAATTTTATCAAGTTTCGTTCTTAGCTCTTTCTCCTTCAATTCCCAGTCAATATCTTGTTTATGAATGCCAAATCGACATGCGTTGCATAGGCCATCTTCATTGAAAGTGATTCTCGGGCGCGTGCTGGGCGTGACGCACGATGTACAATACTCAATGTGTTCAGTCATAGGTTGGAAGGAGTTCCCTTTCGTTCTGATCGCAATTTATCTGAGGTAAGTCTGGCGTTAGGCCAACGCAGGATACTAACAGTTTATTGCGTTCGCCGCGCTGGCAGCGAAGGTCTCGCGAGACATAACGAGGCGTGCTGCGGCTTCCTTTGTGCCTTCGATCATGTAGTAATTTTCAATTGACCTCTCAAACAAGAAACCAATCTTCTCAATTCCGCGAACGGATGCGACGTTAGTGGCTATTGTTATCGCGACGACTTCGGATAATTCCAATTCAAAAAAAGCAAAAGTCAGTATCTCATTTAAACATTCCTGAAACAGACCGGTGCCCCAATGTTCCCGGGCTAGCCCATACCCGATCTCAATATCCCCTGAGCAATCGGCCTCAAATATCAAACCCATGAGCCCGACAATTTTCTGGGTCGCTATGTCCTTTACGGCCCAGTAGATTCGCCGCCCGGCGGCATTGTCCTCGATAATACCTGTTAGAAAAGAAGCAGTATCCGAAAGTGATCGTTCGCTTGGTGATGCGATGAAACGACAAAACTCTGGATCACAGGAATATGCGTGAACGTCCTCGACGTGTTTGAGAGACGGTGCGACTAGGTGGGTACGAAGCGTCCTGAATGTTGGTATAGGACGAGGAGAAAAAGGTGGCATTTACAGTTTATGGTCCGATTGAAAATTCCAAAGCGGGTCGGGAAAGTTTAAACCATTCTCGCGAACATAAGTTTTTGCTTTGCGTAAACTGTGACCAATGAAATGAAACAGGTTGGCTGCCGAAACCGCGTTAGCGCCACCATCACGAATACCTTCTACCATGTGTTTGAACTCGCCGACACCTCCCGACGCGATGACCGGAACACCGACGGCTTTGACAACGTCGCTGACGAGAGCAATGTCATATCCCTGGCAAGTGCCGTCGCGATCGATAGAGGTAAGAAAAATTTCTCCGATGCCCAAATTTTCTGCACGGATAGCCATTTCCACGGGTGTCAATCCAGTATTCTCTGTTCCAAATCGAGTGTAGACCTGCTGTTCGTCCGAGCGGCGCGGTTTCTTAACATCCATTGAATAGACAAGGCATTGGCTTCCGAAGTGATGCGCAGCCTGTTCGACGAAAGCAGGGTCTTCAACGACAGCCGTATTGATAACGATTTTGTCCGCACCCGCTTTGAGCAATTTTTGACAATCATCGATTGTGCGAACAGCGCCCCCTGCTGCAATCGGCACAAAGCAATGGCGGCCTAAATTCCGAAGATGGTTGGCAAAGGCGTCGACGCTCGGGCTCTCGCGGGTCACGTTAAGAAAGACCAACTCGTCAATCGCATCGAAATGCAGGTACTGAAGAATTGTCTCCATATTTCCGACTGGGTTCAGTTCGAACTGACGACTATTTACAAACAGGTCGTTCCGCATCATCAGAGAGAGAACAAGTCGGTTACGCAGCATGTTAATTATAATTGGCAGAAATTTTTAAGGACGGACAAGCCCGTATCCTGACTTTTTTCCGGATGAAATTGCGCACCATATACATTGTCCTCAGCAACGGCGGCGACAATCATGCCACCGTATTGGCAGGTTGCGATTACGTTGTGCTCTGAACAATGTAGGGAATAATTATGGACATAATAAAAGTCACCAGTATCTGGAAGGTCTGCAAAAATTGGACTTTCCTGATTTAGGGCAGTTTGATTCCAGCCTATATGTGGCAGCTTGAGCGCTGAATCGTCTGGCTCAAGTTTTTTGACGTCGCCTTGAATAAAGCCAAGCCCAGTATGTTCCCCATGTTCATTGCTTTTTGTTCCGAGGAGTTGCATGCCGAGACAGATACCCAGGATATGTTTTCCACTCCGCTGCGCATCTTTTAATAAACCTATCAACCCGTAACTCTGCAGTCGTTCCATTGCGGTGCCGAAGGCACCGACACCCGGTAAAATAATTTTTTCCGAGTTGGCAATTCGATCGGGGTCGCGCGTAATTTCGTTTTCGAAACCGATATGATCCAGCGCGTTTGTCACCGATTGGGTGTTGCCCATGTCATAGTCAATGATAGCAATCACGAGGAGACCTAATTGAATGCCCGAAAAACGGGTTTGACCGGATCGCCAATGAGCAAGTTTTTCCAACCGTCCTCTAGACCCTGAGCGTAAATTACAAGGGCTTTTCGAACGGCCTCAATGGTGGCGTTCAGTTCAGCGTCGCCATGCGACCAGCTTGGTGTGATGTAATTCAAGAGGACGCCTTCGCGAACGAGTTCTTGCAAAAATAATGTGCGCAGGCCGGCCGAGGGTACGCCGTCTTTATCTAAACATTTGTATTCCGGTCGACATGGGAAACCACCTGCTGAGAAACTGTTAGCGACGCCAAGTTCCTTAGCTGCAATATTCATACCGTCAATGAGTTGCTGACCAATATTCCAAATATGGTCGACCACCGGGTTGGCTTTGAAGAATTGGATCGAGGCAAGTGCCGCCGCTAAACCGTGGTTTTCAGCACCATGCGTCGTAGAAATGAGGAATACCCGGAGTTTGTCATGATTGATTCCTCCGAGCTCCATAATCTCGCGCCGCCCAACCAGGGCGCTGACAGAAAAGCCATTTGCCATGCCTTTACCGAATGTTGCGAGGTCAGGAGTGACGTCATACATCTTTTGTGCGCCAGACAAATGCCAACGAAATCCTGTGATCATTTCATCTAGGATCATACAAGCGCCTTCACGATCACAAAGCGCGCGCACTTTTTTTAGGAAATCGTCCTTTGGGGCTTCTGACATACAGGGTTCGAGAATTACCGCTGCAATATCATTTGGGTGCGCTGCGAATTGTGCTTCGAGACTTTCAATGTCGTTGAAAGAGAAGGGTAGCGAGAGGTCGGAATGCTCTTGGGGCACGCCAGCATTGCAGGCGGTTGTACCGATAAACCAATCATCATAGGAGAAAAAAGGATTGTCGCTGCAATATGCAACATATCGTCTGCTGGTAAAGGCTCTGGCTAATTTAATGGCAGCAGTTGTCGTTGTGGAACCATCCTTGGAGAATTTTACCATCTCGGCACAAGGAATCAGCTCCACCAATTCTGCAGCCAGCTCAGTTTCGATATAGGAGGGCCGGCCAAAATTTGTCCCTCGACCAATTTGGGCAATGGCGGCTTCAGAGACGGGCGCAAAATTATGTCCCAATAAAACTGACCGCAAACCCATGGTCCAGTCGATGAAGCTTTGACCATGACGATCCCACACGGTCGCGCCATCTCCTTTTTCGAGATAGCGAGGGGCTACGTATGGGAATTGATCGTCACCCTTAGAATAAGTGTGAGCGCCACCTGGAATTAGTCGGTGAGTTTCTGAGGAGTCATCGATCTCGTTGGGAAAAGCGTTGTTTGATAGATTGAGGTTGGTCATGCGGGGGTCGCCATCGTGTTTTGTTCTGCCAGCTCAAAAGCCCTTAGTAGACGTTCATCTTCATAATAACTGTAGGGATAGGGTGCGATATCTCGAATTCCGTCGAGGAAACATCTCATTTCGGCGATATAAGGTTCCTCGGGATGGATGTAGCCGGTCTCTATGGTTTTTGCGTCGAGGCTTTCGCACTGCCAGCTTTCTTGTCCCGCTTCCTGCCACCGTATTTCGCCGGCGTCATGATTCCATTCAATGATGCCGCCTGTACAAATTAATCTGAAGTGCCTGACCGCGGGGCGGGACAGAGAGTCTACGAGAAGGTGACCGGTAACACCTCCGTCAAAGCCTATAACGACGTTATAATGATCGTCGATGTCCTCTTTCAAAGAGCCTGTTCGCCCAAACGATGCGTGAGCAGTTTTTATGTCACCAAATATGTCGATTAACCAAATAAGCTCAAAAGGGACAATTTCGCGGGCTGCTCCGGTTTCAGCATTTGAGACGTAGAATTCGGAGGGTGTCTCCCAAGGATGCCAGTCTTCGACATGTTGCCCCGAATGATATGTAAATATCAGAGGGCGACCGAACTTCTCGTTCTCTATCAATTGCCGAATTTTTTGGGGACCTGGAAAAAAGCGCATTGTGCAAGATGGCGCCCCAACGATGTTTGATTTTGATAATTTTTCGACGAGCATATTGCCACGTTCGTCAGGCAAATCCGCTTCGGTAAAAAAATGAATGCCTTGGTCAACTGCATCCAGGGCGTAGTCGAGATGAGTTAATGGCGGTGTGGAAATTACCCAAGCTGTGGAGCCCCCCGATTTCGCCGCAGCAAAGTTATCGTAGGTAGCAATGTTGTACCGTGTTTCTGCTTCCGCCCTTCGATCTGGCCGTGGGTCGTATCCGGCGATATCTTTTACGCCGAGAGTCTGGAGGTTTCGAACGCGGCGTTTGCCCATTGACCCTAATCCGATCACCAAGATGTTTGGTTCGGACTCTTTAGTGCTCATGTTTTCGACTCGAGTGCTTGTTGGCGCTTCTCGTGTGTGTCGCGGTTTATTTCGATGATTTCCGGGTGTTTGTTGAGATAATTCATTATCTCAACAAACCCAGCATCTTCTCCCTCAATTGCAAGCCCGCTCAAAACGGCCTGAAAAAATTCGTAGTCCTCTGGGTAGTCTAAAGTCATTCGAACGTCGGGTCGGGCAAGCTTGGAGTCGGGTTCAGTCAAGAGAACGGAATTATAGGAGTCATTTTGGGTAAAATAATGACCCCAGATTTCTGTATCTTCCTCATCTCTGTTCGCGCAAATTTTTTCTAAAGCGTTGGCTGAGACGCCGAAGCCTGTTGCTCCCAACGGAAGTCCGTCAACGATAATGTAATCGCCGCCGTTTTCGCTGCTGTGAGCAATGATGCGATCAATATGTGCAACAGAAATGAACGGATCGTCACCATCCACTATGACAACGAAATCGAGCCCGTGAGCTCTTGCCGCATCTCGATACCGAATTAACTTGTCATCAGGATGTCCACGAAAACAGGTAAAACCGTTGGCAAGAGCGAGGTCGGCGAGGACACTATCGCCGTCAGCTGTAGATGTTGCCATGATCACTGTGTTGGCGAGCGCTGATTCTGACAGACGATGCAGGAGATGCTCCGTCACATTGCGTTTGCCAAATGGTTTTAGAACTTTCCCAGGAAACCGTGTCGCTTTGTGGCGAACTGAAAGGAGAATACCGACTTTCAATTTTCTAACATCTGTTTAAGTGAACTTATTGGCTATTAAGGGGCTAGCTGGTCAAGTTCGATACCGCTATGAACGTCAATGTTTCGAGCGGCATGGCGCCCAACTATCAAAGAGAGCTGAGATGGCGACATTCCTTCATCGGCGCGCTTGCAAATTACGGCATCGGCTGTAATCAATTCACCCTCTGGGATATCTCGCGCCGCGACAACGCGTTTTCGAACGTTTGCACGATAGCTGGCAGACGCCTCGACCAAGCCCTGTAAATTTGTGGGGCCCAGCGCCTGTTCCGCTTTTCGGATTCGTTCGACTAATAAGGCTAGCTCATTTTCATTTAGGGCGGACTCGTGATCTTCTCCACGCAGTGATCGATCATGCGTAATATGTTTCTCGATACAGGTGATACCCAGCGGAATAGCCAATAATGGGGCTATTCCCGAAAACTCATCTTCGGCGTTGACATGGTCGGCTATGCCGACGGGGAGACCAAACGTTTGTTGCAGCAAAGGCAAATAATTAAGATTAGTATCGGAAATTTGCGTTGGATAATTTTGGTGCCCGTATAAAAGCGTGACGTTTTTATTGCCAGAATCCCGGAGCAAATTGATCACGTTTTCGATCTCACCAAGGGTCGCACCACCTACTCTTAGATAGATCGCTCTGCCAGTTGCACCGATCTCTGTTATAAAGTTGTATTCTTCGAAACATGCCGCCGATAGAACATAGGCGTTGGGCTCCAGGGTCTCCGCAAAACGGAAGCTTGCGTGATCATTGGGCATGACGACGACATCGAGCTTTTCTGCGCGTGCGTGGCTGACGATTTGAGCCCAGGCTTCGAATGTTGGCGATATCTCGACCAGATAGTCGTAGATAGGTTGAGTGTCTTTGCCTGCAGATACTCGACCAGGGCCGCTGCCATAATGCGGGACCATATAATTGGGCATGTCGGTAAAATGTATAGAGATCGCATCTGCCTTGGCGCGCTTTGCTTTGGAAATGATATCTTTGGCGAGCTCAGTTGATCCGTCGTGGGAGTATGCCATTTCGGCGATTACGTAGATTTTGCTCATACTAACTTTCCAGTGATGATCTTCAATTGCGGGCTGCCGTTAGGAATTCCGCAAACCGGAAATCACTTTTGACAATTCCCGAGTGGTTTATAGTCTGTGTGTGATTTTAGTCGGAGACTGGCAGGTAGCATTTCCGACACATTTCCATTTCGTAATAGCGACCGGAGGAATGAAGCTCTCGAATTTCTTTGTAGAGCGGGCCATTCCAGACATCTGTTAACTTATCATTACGCCAGTTGCCGACGATGGTTTCGTCTTTGTCGTCGACGCAGCAGATCGTCACGTTGCCATTGTATTTTAGAAACATCCGCTGATAGGGCTGGGCGCAATGAAAATCCCTGACTTCAGGATACTCACCCATTTTGTTTGGTTCCCGTTCAACAAAAAATCCGTAACCAACGGCGTCAACCAAATCCTTCCAAATCACCTTGATTGCCTCGAACTGCTCTAGCCAGTAGGGGTCTTTGTACATGACCATTGAAATACGTATCTGGCAGGATGGGTTTATCTCATCGCGTAATTTAACGAACTGATAAACGTTGTCGATTACGCGACCAAGAGTCGTTCCTGCCCTTTGAATTTCATAGTCCTTGGGGTTGGCGGCATCAAATGAAACGAATAAATTGTCGAGACCGGCATTTAGCAGACCTTCGCCGACTTTCTTTGTAAGCGCGGTGGCATTCGAATTCATCATCACGTCGACGACCCCGGCTTGTTTGGCGTATTCGACCTGCCAGCTGACATCTTTGTGGACGAGAGGTTCGCCAAGATAGTTTAGTTTGATCGATTTGAATTCCGGATATTGCACTGCTTCATCGATGATATTCCGATATTCGGCTTTGGTCATACGGCCGAGGTCGCTAAACTCATCTTGCTCGACCATGATGGTCCGTGGACACATCGGGCACAGCAGGTTGCAAATATTTGTTGTTTCGATGTCGAGATGAATGGGAAATTGTAACTCTACTTTTTCGCGAGGTACGCGGTCCCAGTCCTCCCTATATTTTTTATATTCCGGCGGGCGGCCTTCTTTCCACGCCTCGCTATAAACCACTTCCTTATAGGTGCCATTAGGATCAAATTCATAGGGCTTCTCATTGCCCATATCCTTTGCCCGTTTGCGAGCCTCGGCTTCCGATACAGTTTCGTTCATAGCTGTTCGTCTCCCTTCTTAATGAATGTCCGCGTATAAAAAGCGCGTGTTACCATAGAGGTTGCTGTTGTTAGACAGTTGCCTTCTGCCGGGTCACGACTTCCGGTTTGAGAACGCCGCTTTCCATTGTGAATTTTTTGGTAAAATTGAAACCCTCGGGTTCTTTATGAGCAATCATGATAACAATCGCGTTGGGGTCGATAAATTGTTCGAGATTACTGGTAATTTTCTCTTCAAGCGCACGATCCAAATTTGCCGTCGCTTCGTCGAGGAGCACCAGAGAAGGTTGCCGCAGGAAGATCCTCGCAAGAATTACTCTCTGACGTTGCCCGAGCGAAAGGGTGTCCCCGTTCTCGCCAAGATCGTCGTCCAGGCCGAGGGGTAATTCCGCAATAACATTTTCTAAACCCGCTAGCCGGATAGCCTTTTCAAGCATTTTTTCGTCAATCGGTGCTCCCATCGTCAAGTTTTCTCGCAGGGTGCCGCGAAACAAGTGCACGGTTGGTGAAACGAAGCCGAGGGTTTGGCGGATGCGGTAGAACAGATCTTCATTGAGGAGTTCTCCGTTAAAACGGATTTCTCCGCGATCAGGTTCTAAAATTCCGCAAAGTATCTCAAAAAGAGTTGTTTTTCCTTGCCCTGAAGGGCCTTTTATTAAAATACGATCACCTGAAACGGCATCGAAATTGATGTCGTTGAGAACGGGGGGGCCTTCCTCTTCGTATTGGAAATATATACTTTTTATGCTGGCGACCTGGATGGGCGGAAAGCTCTCGACATCCCATTCATTACGGCGCACCGAATTCTTTTCAAGTTGACCTAAAACATCTCCAAGAAGGCTGACGCTGGGGACAAGATTTACATAACTCATTGCTGCGCCCGCAATTGTATTAATAGAGGCTCTTAGTCGGTTAAACATAACGAAGAGCATGAGCAGCGTTGCCAACTCCATGTTTAAAATTGCCACCCCTAGGAAAAGAATGGTCAGGAGCCCAATTGTTGACACCCCATCGGTGATGAGGCTAGCGCGTGATTGTGCTCGCCGCTTGATAATTCGCCAATCGAAATTCCTGCGGATAACCCCTTTGGATTTTGCCATAAGGTTTTGTTCGAGCCCGTCCACTAGGCTACGCGCATGCCCCGCAAAAATGTCGGTCAGAAAATTGAGGGCACCCTGAGAGCCTTCAAGTTTTAGCTTACCAACGTTTGCCATCTGACTGTAAATCCAACGTGTCAGCCAAAGTGGAATCGCAAAAAGAAACAATCCGATAGCGACCATCTCCCAAGACAGATAAATCGCGCCGACGAGATAGACACCTGCAGACCATAGTGCAATCGTGATTTTTAAACCCTGGGTGAGCAAGGACCCCGGCGCACCCGCAGTTTGGGTGATGGCATTGGTTATTTTCCCCATGCCGATCCGTCGCGCGGTACGTGCTCTCGCGGCGAGAAATGCGGAGACGATCCGTTGTGAATCTGAAAGCTCCATTCTATACCGCAGTAACATCTGGTTTATCTCATACGAGTACCGCAACAAAAGATGTGAAACGGCGAAAAAAATGCTGCTTATTAAGGCTATCAACCCCAAGTTATTTTTTACAAAATCTTTTGTTTCAGCTGTTAGCCAAGACGTGGCCTGTAGCCAGACAAAAAACTCTGCCCTGCTTTCCTGTCCGATCATCAAATAGACCGATGCTAGAAAGGCCATTTCAAGGAGTGGGGTTGCTTGTCCTGCGAAAAACGTAAAAACCCATCGCCACCGTTGATCAATCACGCCTGCCTTCAAAAGGCTCGGGACGGCACCATCGGGTGATGGAATGAGCCGATGGACGAGTTTAGAAATCAATCCTCTTGTGAGAACAAACTTTGGCATGTGCTTTTGGTTCTTTGCTTACTTCACAAAATTTGCCGCAACGACGTGACCCGGTATTGCTTCGGGGGCGTCAGCTATCAGTCTTTGCAGCATTGCTTAGGGCTACTTCGAGCCGGTCCAAATTTTTCGCTATTGCTGGTTCTTGCTTTATTGTGCGGGACAATAGGCGCAGGTCGTCGCGACAAGCGGTACAATAATCCCCAGCATGTGCCGGGATTTCACCGTTAATTACCTGACGGGTTTTGACAGCATTACACCAGCAAACGGTCGTTTCCAGAAATTCGGTCTCTAATTCGGGTTCAATTTGGGGTCTCTTTGCTCTTGGCAGTTGAGGGTTCCGACGTGGCACCGACATCAAGTGTTCGATGAAACCCAAATCTCCGGTTTCGTGGGATCTCCCCAAAATATAGACCATTGGTTTGTTGTTTGAGACCACGCTAATGGCCTCTACTTCCCCTTCGAGACCATGTTGGGCAGCAGTTTCTTCAACATGCATGAACATATGACATTTTGGTCTAAGCGAAATTTTCGCGGTCACAATCTGCTCGCCGCCGTGGAAGCGAATCCGGATGCGCAATGGAGCCCAGCGACTAACATTGGCTAAGAACAGCTCCCGCCGTGAACCGGAGATTTGAGGGCCAATCGGGACCACTGCCCTGTTGAGCCAGACGGAGACTTCAGGATAACCGATTGCCGCGTTCACGGGGTAAAAGGTACCGCCCTGGTCGTCCTGGCCGACAGCGTATCCATATATAGAAGGTATTTGTTTCCGGAATGGGGTGTCGATCAAAACAAGACACCGAGATTCCAAATCAGTGCGGAGCGGATAAAGCACGGAATGGTCGGCAACCTCGTCTGTTGCAACCAAGGCCCCCTGAACATCGAAGTAACGGACAATCACTTCATTGTTGCTGATTGCATTGCCTGTTTGGTCATCCACGAAGGCGTTTAGCTCGAGAAAATGTTTCTTTCCCGGCTCGACAAATGTTGCAAAGAAAATCCTCGATGAGGGATTGTTGTTCATTTGCGTGGGGTCATCGATCTGTGTTGAGGTGGCCATGTCAAAAAGACTCGCGAATGTGCTGGATCGAAAGCGCAGAGCCATCTGCTCGGGAAATCACGACATAAAATGTGAAAGGGGCGCTCGCTCTAAATTGAATCCGTGAATGAACAGCCTGAAAATCGGCAGCTCTGATCAACTGTGCTCCAAAAGGAGATATTTCTGTTGTCTGAGTATTTCCGTCGCCTGCGTTGACTTCGATTCTAGAGGGACGGTTGCTAACATTTAGGAGCAAGAATCCCTGCGCGGCCTTGGGTTCGGGAAGTAACGATGCGTAAGCGACAAATGGATATGGGTCTACAGCCTTAATAAGGCCGTCACGCCAGTCACTTTTTGGGTAACGGTAAACCCCTTTGGGGCGTCCGTGAGTCATTGTTACTGATGAATCGCTGGACACCTGTACATGATGTTGCAGTGTCATAATGCCGTCGTTTGGGCTACCCTGCTCAATAATTGAAAATCCAAATTTCAGATCCTCGGTCTTTGTCGAACATGGGACACTCCAGCGGACAATCTTTTCATATCCGAGGTCGAAAGATTCCCTGTTTTCTATCGCGCCATCCGGACCGAACCGTACCAATCGAAGTTGTACGGTTCGGTTGCGCAGGGCCGCGTCGCGCATGCCGTTGAATAGATAGTCTGTTGATAGGCTTTTGCTGGTAAACCAAGGCAAAATATATTGTTTTTCGCGAGAGACGGTAAGAGGTCTAGCAAGTTTGTGTCTTAAGTGCCGCGCGATAAAACGCCGTGTTTCTGAGGTTTTCTTCATAATATTGTCAAAGATTGCGATTGACTTAAATCGGGCTGTTAGTGATCGAAATGCGAGTTCCTAAATTTAGCGCGCACAGTGCGGTGATAGAAAAATTTCCACGCTACCGCAGTCCGGGTGAAATGACTTCACCAGGGGACCTGTTATTCAGCCAATAGATTGCTACTGATATGCAGCGACAGCTTCTATTGGCACTTTTACTTTCACTTCGCGTCCAAGTAGATCGAGCAAAACAATAACTCGGTCTTCATCGGACTCGCACTCGAACAATCCCACCCGTTCGCAAAGTGGGCCGTCCATAACCTGTACGGCATCGCCCTTCTTAAATTGCGCTTCGCGGCGGATATCAATCAAACCGGTTTCGCTTTCACGCTCTCTAATGCTTTCAACTATTTCGTCCGGCACTGGTGTAGGTCGATTGCCTTGGCAAACGAGCTGGGAAACACCGATCGTTGAGCGAATGCTCAACCAACGGGATCGTTCAGTATCCATGTGCAAAAACATATAGCGAGGAAATAAGGGGGCAGGCACCCAATCAGTTTTTCGGGCGTGACGTCGACGTTTTAAATAGCGCGGCAAATATACTTCGAAGCCTTGGCGTTTTAGATGAAATTGCGCTTTGTTCTCTGCTAGCGCATGAGATTGGACGACGTACCACTGCATCTGGTTACTCCGCCAATTGAGGCTTGCTACGGGAAACTTTTAAAAGCGGTGGCGTCAGCACTCTTTCTCGCGGCAATAATTCAACTAGGGTATCGAATGCCAGCTGTGCTTCTTTAAGCTCTGTAACGATCACCGCGCTTACAGCGCCTAAATCTTTGAGTTTTCCGGCCAATGGGACGCCAGCGTAGTCAGATTGTTTGAGTTTTGGGTCTATAATGCCGATCAATTCAATCTCAAAGTCTTTGGCGCACAGCGTTGCTATTTCAGCGAGATCAGTCGCGCCGATGAGAGCAATACGGTTCCATCCTGAATTTTGACACTCTTCAAATAGTGCGGAGCACTGGTTTCTGGCACCGCGAAAAAAATTGAAGGAGTAGGATAGATAATCCGCCGTCAGCCGACTTTTCTCGGCGAACCCTGTCGGCGTAAGATAATAAGCGTACCGATTGGCGGGGGCCTCATTGGCCTTGATCCACCCCTTTTTTATGCAGCGTTTGAGGTAGGCATTAGCAAGACCAAGGGCAACACCCATTTCGCGGGCAATTAATCTTTGAGTGTGTGAACTATTTTGTTCAACGACGGACAAAAGCCCCAGCGTAATTTCGGCCTCGCTGTTGTTTTCTGAGCTTGATTTTTCGGAGCTCGCCACGCCATCACCCTCTGTTCACGCCACGAACATACACCGTTCACAGGATGAACATCAAGAGGTCACTTTATAACGAATCATGTAGTTAATTCAATATATTGTAAAGGAAATTCTATCCGTTAACAAATATAGATTATGTCCGAAAGAATAAAGGCGTTTTTCTCATGAACGCACGATACACTAATGAAGCAATTTAGGTGTTGGGTAAAAATTCGAGAACTCCATAGACAACTTCCTGCTTCCTTTAAATCGGCGGGGTTGTCGACTTCAAGCCACTGACCGACGACATATAAGACATGAATTGAAATATTTCTGTAGACCACCGACTTTTCCATAGATTGACATCAGACAGAGAGGAGGAGTAGACGAGTTGGCAGTTGCGGAGTAGTAAATGTCAGATGTGAAAAAGATAGCGGTTATCGGGTTGGGATATGTTGGGTTGCCGTTGGCCGTTCATTTAGCGCGCCATTATTCGGTAATCGGTCTCGATATCGATTCAACGCGGGTTGACGAATTAAAGACGGGACAGGATCGAACCAATGAAATCGACCCAGAAGTCTTAAACGCATCGACCCTCGATATTACGGATCAAATTTCCGCAATTGAAGATGCTGACGTATTTATCGTTACGGTCCCGACACCCGTCGATAGCAAAAATGAGCCTGACCTTGCAGCCGTTCGCGGCGCAAGTAAGCTTGTTGGTGGTATTCTCAAGAAAGGCGCTATCGTCGTTTATGAATCCACTGTTTATCCGGGTGTTACGGAAGACGTCGCCGGGCCAGAGCTTGAAGCAGCGTCGGGGCTTGTTTGCGGGACCGACTTTTTTCTTGGCTATTCCCCAGAACGCATAAATCCGGGGGACAAAGAGCACACCGTCGATAAGATTACGAAGGTGGTCGCGGGGCAAAACGACGAAGTCACGAAAACCCTCTCTGAAATTTATGGTTGTCTTACCTCTGGCGGTATCTTTGTTGCACGTGACATCCGGACAGCGGAAGCTGCCAAGGTTATCGAGAACGCCCAGCGCGATATCAATATTGCGTTCATCAATGAAGTGACGACGATCTTTCAAAAAATGGACCTTTCCGTCTACGATGTGCTTGAAGCGGCAGGTACCAAATGGAATTTCCTCAAATTTGCCCCGGGGTTGGTCGGCGGTCATTGTATTGGCGTTGATCCGTTTTATCTCGCCCACTCAGCGACAACTCTCGGTCTCCACCCCGAGATAATTTTGGCCGGGCGGCGTATCAATGACGGGATGGGAAAATATGTTGCAGACTGTATAGCTGACGAGTTGGCAAAAAAGGGAACGGGCTCTGGCGCAAAAATTCTAGTTCTCGGGCTCACCTTTAAGGAGAACGTTCCGGACCTCAGAAATTCTCGGGTGATTGATATCGTTCGCGAACTCGAAAGCCGGGGCTTTTTGGTCGATGTACATGATGCTTTTGCAGATGCTGCTGAAGCCGACTCTATTTTTGAAGTTGCGCTAATGCCGTCTCTTGACGGTGAAGGTAGCTACGATTGCGTCGTCGGTGCTGTTCCACACCAACCCTATGTCGAATTTGATGTCGCGCGATTTAAGTCATTGCTGAACAAGAACGGCCTCGTCGCTGACATCAAGGGAATGTGGCGCTCTCTTGAGCTTCCGGCTCATATAGGTCGCTGGCAACTTTAATTTTTGGCAAACATCCTAAAGAACGTTTTTATTTTTCGTCGGCTAGCCGAGAAATAGCCCACTTAATTTGCCCGGTACCATTCTGCGTCGCTGCGGAAATCACTACTTGTTCAGTCCGTTTTACCTCGCCTGGTATTCCTAGATAGACGCTTTCCTGCAAGGAAATAACGCCGCCGGATGCTTTAAAGCGCCACCCTGAACCGCTTGGCGTTCGCATCAGGACGGAATTGGCCTGTCTAACGAGCGAGGCCTGGACGGTAGGGTGAAGATGAAAACGGGCAACAAATTTCTGACTGTCGCCAGCATTAACCGTATCTTCGCCGCGAATATCTCCGCCATTGGCGGAGAGGTAAAGGCGGCGGGTATGGTTTGTGGCGCCTTGCCCGCTATAGCCAAGCATCGATGCATCGATCCAAATATTACCGTCCGCTTCCCGACGTAAAGCGGATACTGAACTGGGTCGGCCTCCGATGCCGCCCGCAGGTATCAATTCCGCGGAATTCATGTCTTCAATAGTAATGGTAGAGTGTGCGGCAGTCGTCCGTTGGGCATCTAGCCATGCTTCCGTTGCTCCAAAATGCGCGCCGCAATTCGTAATCACACGTTCCTTGCCGACGCTCATCTCAAAGCTTAGCGTGCCAGCATGTGCCTGTTGATCATATCCCGATGGCGACGTTTCACTGACATCCATGAGAACCAAAGTACGGTTAGCCGCTAACCGTTCAAAGCCGCTATGTGGCGCGGAATCGATCGGTTTTCCGCGCGCTTCTGATCTCGTTAGAACGACATCTATCAGCCATCCTTCATCTTCATCGCTGCCATTAAACAACGCTAACCCACCATCCCCATGGCGAAAAAACCGCACCATTGGAGCGGTCTTGTCTATAGCGGTTTGGAGAGTATGGGAGACTTCCTCTTTCGCATCCCGCAAAGCAGATCGGATATCGATGAGATGACGCAGCAACGATAATTCAATAGAAGGGCTATGTGTAACATGCCCACCATCAGCTAGAATCTGTACGTCAATTTCTCGATCAAGAAGTTTAGCCCAGCGGGTTAATTGCCGTGAATTCTTGGCCGATAGGGCCGTCAAAATGAGGCCCTTATATGCTAAGATCCGGTCAAATCCAGTCGGAATAAGTTTCGCTGTGTGTTGTAGGTGCCGGTTTTGCTGTTGAACGCTACCATCAAACTGGTTCAGGAATGTGGTGTCGGCACCTATGGCTAGAAACTCACGTTGTCCTAACCAGTTGGCCAAGCGAACCCCGGTTATCGAAGGTCGCCAGGAAGTTTTTTGCCAGTGGCTCCCGTGGGTTTCTATCCACCGTGCAATTAACTCGCGGGCTCGAATCCGAGCGGCATCGCTGCCCACTGCGCGTAAATCACGTAACCAGTCAAATTCTGAAACGCTGGTAAGCCACGCTTCACTCACGCTCGTCGCTAGCCAGGGTTTGTCGGCGTCCCGAATGACCGTACCAAGACATTCGAAGTCACCCTCTACCGTCACAGAACCTCGATTGGCATTGCCAGGCCAAATATCTGTTGGTAGGAATTTAGGCGCTTCGCTACCCGATTTTTCCAGAACACGTTTGTAAATATTGGACTTAAAGACAGGCGTGCTTATCGAATAGAGAAGTTGCCGGATACTCGCTCGGCGGACTCTGTGTCCAAGCAGTTTGAGGGCGCGATTAGCTATCATCTATTTTAAGGCTCTGAATCCCCGCTAGGGAAAATAGCTGAGGGGGTGCGTCGAAGCCACACCGCATTATTCATCCGCCGCGCAGTTGCTGAATTTTTTCTGCATATCCTCCGGCGCTATCGTTCCCGCCAAAGACCGCAGTGCCTGCAACAAGGACATCTGCCCCAGCCGAGATCGCCTGTTTTGCGGTTTGGGGGTTTATGCCGCCATCGACTTCCAGGTCAATCTCTCGGCCCGTTGCGTCAATCATTTGCCTGATTTCACTAATCTTGGCGAGCTGCCCATCTATAAAGCTTTGACCTCCAAAACCAGGATTGACCGTCATCACCAATACTAAATCAACAATATCGAGCACGTGACAAATTGAAGATGCCGGTGTTGAGGGGTTGAGCGATACCCCCGCTTTCTTTCCGAAGCTTTTAATATACTGAAGCGTGCGATGAATATGGGGTCCCGCTTCGATATGTGCCGTGATGATGTCTGACCCGGCGGCCGCGAAATCTTCAATATAAGGGTCCACCGGAGATATCATCAAATGGACATCGAAGGGCGCATCGGTGACCTTTCGAATGGCTTTAACGACAGCAGGTCCGATCGTGATATTGGGGACGAAATGACCATCCATAACATCAACATGGACCCAATCGGCCCCTGCATTTGTAATCGTCTCAATATCGGCGCCTAACGACGCGAAATCGGCGGAAAGGATTGAGGGGGCAATTCTGACGGGCTGCTGCACGTTGGCCTACTTATTGGGGTTAAAAGGACGCTGCATCGATGCGTTAATCTAGCTCGAACTTGTCCTTATAGTCTTCTGCCAATTCGGGGTCTTGATCTTCTTTCACCAAAAAACAATTTCCGCATACCAAAACCTCAATTCCGGTGCCCATAAAGCAGCGAAAGGCATCTTCCGGCGTGCACACAATAGGTTCACCGCGTACATTGAAACTGGTATTGACCAAAATCGGACATCCCGTCTTTTCTTTGAAATCCTTGATCAACGCATAATAGCGTGGATTGGTTTCTTCATGGACGGTCTGAACCCGTGCCGAGTAATCGACGTGTGTAATCGCGGGAATAGAAGACCGTGGCACATTCAATTTTTCGATCCCAAACAGGGCCTGCTCTTCTTCGGACATTTCGCGGCGATGTTTTTCGTCAACGTCGGCGACCAGTAGCATATAAGGGCTGTCACTATCGAGTTCAAACCAGTCCGCAACGTCCTCGCGTAAGATAGAGGGGGCAAAGGGTCGGAAGGATTCACGATATTTGACGCGTAGGTTCAACGTCTTTTGCATCGCGGGGTCGCGGGGATCTCCGAGAATTGACCGACCGCCAAGTGAACGGGGGCCGAATTCCATCCGTCCTTGAAACCAGCCAATGGCTTTGCCATTGGCCAAGGCATCCGCTGTGCTCGTGATCATCTCGTCTTCGGACAACACTTTGAAATTTGCGCCACTTTCAGTAAGGCTTGCCTCAATTTGTTCCTGGCTAAACTCGGGTCCGAGGTATGACCCCTTCATACCGTCCATGACGCCGTTCAACTTGCGGGGCTGACCCTGGAAATGATGATAGGCAACCTGAGCGGCGCCCAGCGCGCCGCCGGCATCACCTGCGGCGGGTTGGATCCAAATATTTTCAAAGGAGTTATCGCGGAGCAGCTTGCCATTTGCGACGCAGTTAAGCGCAACACCACCGGCTAAACACAAATTCTTTTCACCAGTGTCTTTGGCAACAGAACGTCCCAGGCGCAGGACGATCTCTTCAGTAACCGCCTGAATTGACGCGGCGAGATCCATCTCACGTTGGGTTAGCAACGTCTCGGGGTCACGCGCTGGTGCTTCAAATAATGCATCGAACTTGTCGTTCGTCATCCGCAGACCGGTGCAATAATCGAAGTAACTGAGGTCTAGACGGAACGACCCGTCTTCTTTCACGTCGACGACATTGTCCAAAATCTTCTGGGCGTATTTGGGTTCTCCGTATGGGGCGAGGCCTATAACCTTATATTCACCGGAATTGACCCGAAAGCCGGTGTAATAGGTGAAAGCTGAGTATAGGAGGCCCAATGAATGCGGGAAATGTATTTCCCGTGTCATCTCGACTGTATTACCGTTTCCCATTCCGAGCGACGTCGTGGCCCACTCGCCGACACCATCCATTGTCAGGATGGCCGCGCTTTCAAAAGGAGATGGATAAAACGCGCTGGCCGCATGACTTTGATGATGCTCCGCAAAGAGCAGCCGATTATCCCAATTATAGTCCGGAGCACTTTCGCGTAGTTTGTCGCGGAGCATGCTTTTCTGAAACAGCTTTTCCTTGAGCCATATCGGCATGGCTTTACTGAAAGATTGAAATCCCCGCGGCGCGAAGGCAACGTATGTTTCTAGCAGCCGCTCAAACTTAAGAAACGGCTTATCGTAGAACGCGATGTAATCGACATCTGATAAGATGGTTCCTGCTTCTTCGAGACAGTAATCCAGGGCGAGCTGGGGAAAGTCAGAATCCTGTTTTTTCCGTGAGAAGCGCTCCTCCTGAGCGGCGGCAATAATCTGGCCATCTTCAATCAGCGCGGCGGCGCTGTCATGATAAAAAGCTGATATACCGACGATACGCATGACTTCTCCAGCCTAGAAGATCGTATAGATGAACGGTGCGACTGCCGACCCTTGTGTCAGGACAACGAGCCCGCCAAATACAAGCATCATAATGATGATTGGTAATAACCAAAACTTTTTGCGGACCCGCATAAACATCCAGAGTTCTTTAATAAATGACATAGTGACCTTTAGAATTGGTGTGGCATTGAATCGGGATCGGGTCCTGGCGGTGCCCGGTCGATCCAATAGGTTTTGGCGTCTTTATCAAGTTGCCGTCTTAACGGATCTTTTCCCAACGCTCTCATAATGAGGGCGGTTGGTGTTACAGCAATAAAGAACACCAGTCCCATAATCACAGGATTAACGACCTTGTGCAGGAGCAAACCAAATCGCATCCAGGCTCGGTTGAGCGGCGCGAGTGTCCTGGGAACAATGAGGGCCGCTAATAAAAAGGCAGCAGCGATCGCCAGGGCATACCAATGAGCATTAGGATCCCGTGCCATTGGCGATAGCCATAGCCATAGTCCAATGAGGCTGAAAACTACAGTAAAGACAATGCCAAACGCGCGATCTGAAGAACCCTGGACGGGTTCGTCGCGAACGAATGATTCGTGTGTATTACCGCTATCTGACATTAATCGAGCCTACTATACACGCCCGTAAAATTTTCTGGCCTGTTTGTACGGCAAAAGTCCTGCAAATTCAATGAGTTTACGACACGTCGTTTCAAGAATTTAGCGCTCGCTCGGGCGGTGCAGTCGGGCAATGTAAAACCCGTCCATCCCGCCATCATCAGCTAAATGGCAGGGCAGGGTGCGTATGTCCCCTTCGTCGGTTAAAGCTGCCTTTGGTACTCCGAACTCTGTCGGGTTGATCGGTAGACGTTTTACATCGCCTTGCTTTGCCAAAACGGCTTCGACAATTTCGGGCCCCTCTTCGGGTTGCAGCGAACACACGCTATAAACCAAAATTGCTCCGGGCAACAAATTCTCAACGGCTTGATCTAGCATCTTCGTCTGCAATTCCGCCAACCGCACAACGTCGCCCGAACGTTTGGTTCGTCCGATGTCGGGGTGTCGTCGCATCGTTCCTGTTGCCGTGCAGGGCGCGTCTATCAATATGCCGTCGATTGTATTGGGCGGTGTATAGGTCGCGGCGTCTGCAGTGACGACTGTGGCGGTTAGATTGAGACGCTTGAGGTTTTCCCGTAATACGGCGAGCCTTTTTTTGGATCGATCGACAGCGGTCACTGTCGCGCCACTGGCGGCGAGCTGAGCGGTTTTGCCACCCGGTGCCGCGCAGAGATCAAGTATCCGCGGGGTCTGCTGTGTATCCATTGCTGCGAGCAAAATCTTTGCTGGCAAGGAAGCTGCCGAATCCTGGACCCACCAGGTGCCGTCGTCGTACCCCGGTAATGACCCGATCATTCCGCTGCTGTGCAATTTCAGGGAGCCTGTTGGAAGAATCTCACCGTCCAATGTCTTGGCCCATTCGTCTGGATTGGATTTGATCGTTAGAACGAGCGGTGGCTCGTGGAGGTGTGCTTCGGCAATCAACCGGCATGTTTCATCGCCATAGGTGTTTTGCCAGCTCTCCCATAACCATTTCGGCGTATTGAGGAGCGCTGCATCGAGCTCTGCGAATTTTTCAGGGCCCTCTTTTGCAATACGCCGGAGGACCGCGTTGACGAGTCCTTTTTGACCAGGATTGCGGGTTTGCTCGCAGAGTGTCACCGAGGTGTCTACAACGGCGTGAGCCGGGGTCTCTAGCAGGATAATCTGCGCCACGCCAATACGTAGAATATCCCGCACCGCGCGGGCTTTTTGCGGCAAGGGGCGTTTCAGATAGGTCCGCAACAGGGCATCTATCTGGCCGAGCCGTCGGAATGTTGAGGCGACGAGCAGGCGGACAAAGGCGCGGTCACGCTGTTCCATCGCATTATAGGGTTTGCTGGCGGCAATAACTTCTTCCAGCCCGTGCCGAGAACTTAGAACCTGATTTAAAATGGTGATTGCGTTGGAGCGGGCGACGAGGCCTGGGGCGTTTTTCGTATCTGACATGGCCGCACCCTAAAGCAAGAGAACGATACGTGAAATCTATTCGTTGCCGAAAAGATGCCCCTTCACCTCACAGGCGTAATCACAAAGGCTTCATCCCCAAGGACCCGTGACGTCAGGAACGTTAGCCATTTGGCGCAGTCGTTGGACCCGATTGGCAGTGTTGGGGTGGGTGGAAAACAGATTATCCATCGAGTGGCCGTTCAGCGGATTGATAATAAACATATGTGCGGTGGCTGGATTGGCTTCCGCATCATCATTTTCGATTGCCGTCGCACCTTGTTCCAGCTTGTCGAGCGCAGAGGCCAGCCAAAGCGGGTGTCCACAAATTTCGGCCCCGGCGGCATCAGCAGCATATTCGCGCGTGCGTGAGATCGCCATCTGGACCAAGGCAGCAGCTATTGGGGCAAGAATCATAATGAGAATAGTCCCGACGAGGCCCAAAGGGTTGTTTCGGCTGTTGTTGCAAAAAAACATCGCAAACGTCGCGAGCATCGAAATTGCCCCGGCGATAGTTGCGGTAATCGTCATGATCAGCGTATCGCGATTGCGGACATGCGCGAGTTCATGTGCCATGACACCGGCGGTTTCCTCATGGCTGAGAATTCTCAATAAGCCCGTCGTTGCCGCTACGGCAGCGTTCTCTGGGTTTCGCCCTGTGGCAAAGGCATTCGGCTGATCATTCTCCATGATATAGACCTTGGGCATTGGCATGTTCGCCCGATCCGCGAGCTGAGCTACAAGGCGGTAATAGGATGGGGCGGTGTGCTCATCGACCTCGCGCGCGCCATACATTCGCAAGACCATCTTGTCGGAATTCCAGTATGCGAAAGCGTTCATGCCAAGCGCGATTATGAAGGCGATAGCCATGCCAGCTTCACCGCCGAGCATGAATCCGATAGCGAGAAACAGGCCGGTCATGGCCGCAATCAAGATTGATGTGCGCAGATAGTTCATATTCGTTCGCCGAAACGGTTTGTTGTCATACTTTAGTATATGTGGGATTTGAACAGCATTTCGGCAAGTATAGCTCGTCTTAGATCGAAGAGTATAAACCGTCGCCTGGTCGATAACCAAAAAAGAATCGTGATAGCCTAAACCCATGCCATCCACCGAAAACAGTAGCGCTCGGATTTTCGATAATATAAGCGCCCTGGCGATTGCGCAGGCTGTCACAATGGTCACGGGATTTGTGTCGACGGCTTGGGTCGCCCGGGCGCTGGGTCCGGAAGGCTATGGCATCATCGGATTTGGCACGGCGTTTATTTCGTATTTCGCATTGCTCGTAATTCTTGGGACGGATTATTACGGCACCCGAGAAATTGCCCAAAACCCTGATGAAGCGGGCGAAATTTCTGCTCGGATTATTGGCCTTAGGGCTTTGCTCGGCGTTGTCTCGCTGGTGGCATATTTCATAACGATCTATCTTATAGACCGACCTGAACCTGTTAAGATCGTCATGGCGATTCAGGCAATCGGCCCAATTTTTACCGTGATCGCGGTTGATTTTATTTTCGAAGGCAAGCAGCGCATGCGTGCCGTTGCTCTCCGGACGGCAGGATCATCACTCCTTGCTGTCGTCGGTGTTCTGCTTTTTGTCAGGGGCCAAGAAGATCTTTATGTCGCTGCCGCGATTCCTATGGCGGCAACCGCTATTGGAACGTTGTGGTTAGCGGGTTTGGCGCATCGACAGATCGTTCCAATAAGGATCTCTTATGACCGTAGGGCGATGTCGAAAATGCTGCGAGCGTGTTTGCCAATGGCTCTAAGCGCCATGCTGGGCACGTTGTTTCTCAACATCGATATCGTCATGCTGGGATTTCTGCGCGGCGCGGCAGAGACCGGAATCTATGCCGGGATGTCGCGGCTTTACCTTATTGTCTTTGGGCTTGGCTGGTTGGTAACCGCAGCGTTTCGGCCTGCCCTTGCGGCAGCATTTTCAAAGAGTGAGGAAATGTCTGCACAATACGCCGCCAATATGACGGCTGTTGTTCTGGTCGGCTTTCCGATAATAGCCGGCGTCATATTTTTTCCCGCTGAAGCGATCACGCTCATTTTCGGGACGCGTTTTGTCGCCGGTGTTGAAACGTTGGTTATTCTCCATCTGGCCGCAATCCTGGGGTATGCCTGTATTGCGCCAACCGCGGCGATGCTGGCCTGGCATGATCAGGTAGCGCATATGTGGTGTCACGCGGTGGCAGCGGTGGTGAATATCGTGCTCAACGCATTCCTGATACCCCGCTACGGCATCGAAGGCGCGGCCTGGGCAACTTTTATTTCCCAAGTTGCGATGCTGGCTTGCTGTGCATCACGGCTACAGTTGAAATTTTCAGTTCGGGTCTGGCGACCGGTTCTTATCTTGATGCCTTGTGCTGCTATTGCATTTTGGGCCGCGCGGCAATTTGCTGATTGGGTGCAGGGTTGGCCCTATATGTTGCCGCTCTTTGTCGGGCTCACACTCGGGACATTACTTTATGTCGCGCTGGCCTTTGCCTGCCGGATTATTTCACCGAGTGATATTTCCAAGCTGATCTCGCAGCGGATCAAACTAAGAAGAGGTGGCACGTGACGGCTGACAAGAAAAACCCCGACGTCGGAAAGCCCGTCGAAGAGACGGCGGAATCTCCTATACCCTCAAAAGAACATGGCGGGCAGGAAGGCCCCGACCCGACGCGCTTTGGCGATTGGGAAAAAGGTGGCCGCTGCGTCGATTTTTAGAGGGCCCCTCAAGCCATAACCGACGCATGTTAAAACGTTTAATCTGGCTAGTATTGTCTCGGAATAATTGTATAAACTGTTGTATCAGCTCGCGAGGCGGCACAAGGGTATGATACGTCCCGTAGAAATTATTTGTCAGTTTTTGTCCCGGGAAACAGTGAAAGTTCTGAGCGATGAACAGAAAATCTGATTTGCCAGCATCCGAAGAAAATTCTCACTCCGATGAAGAGAGTGAATCAATAGCAAGCGTGGAGGTACGTGCGCATTTGGAGGACGTCGCTAGCGATCACAGAAGTTTTGGGGACGCGTTAACTGCACGCGGTTTTCTTGATGAGGCAGAGGAGTCATTCCGTGCAGCGCTCACCATCGATGAAGAACACGGTTTTGAAGAGGGCGCAGCCGGCGATTACGCAAATCTTGGCGATGTGCATCAATCACGCGAACAGGTTGATGAGGCGGATGAATTCTATCGCAAGGCACTCTCAATTTTCGAGAAACTCGGACACAAAGAAGGCGTAGCCAGCCAATACGGCAATCTCGGAACTATTTGCTCAATGCGCGGTGATCAGGAAGAAGCGGAGAAGATGTATCGCGCAGCGCTTACTATGAATGAAGAGTTGGGACGCAAAGAAGGCATCGCTAGCCAATATGGAAATTTGGGGATCGTCTATCGAATTCGTGGAGACCTTAACCAGGCGGAAGCCATGCAACTCAAATCGCTCGCGATACTCAAAGAACTTGGCGACGATTTTGGTGTAGCCGCTATTTCTCTGAACATTGCACGAGTACAACTTGAAAAAGGTGATAAAATTGCTGGCTGTGCGACGCTGATGAAGGCGAAACAGCTTTCCCAGGAAATTGGGGCTCAAGAATGCCTGGACGTTGTGTCTCAACTGATCGAAGCATATGGCTGCGACGATTGTTAAGGGGTGCACTGATTTTGGGCGGGACCCTGGAATCTGGTCCGGGGCGACCGCGTTAAATTAACCGCTAACCCTCACCCGACGCGATTATCTTTCAGGTCTTCCACTACGGCGGGATCGGCCAATGTCGACGTATCGCCAAGCTGATCAATCTCATTCGCGGCGATCTTGCGCAGAATGCGGCGCATGATCTTGCCAGAGCGGGTTTTCGGCAGGCCGGGGGCCCATTGGATGGCGTCAGGGCTGGCAATCGGGCCAATTTCCTTACGCACCCATTGCACCAATTCCCCTTTGAGGTCGTCATTTGATTCTTCGCCTGCCATCAGCGTGACATAGGCGTAGATGCCCTGTCCCTTGATGTCGTGCGGGAAGCCGACAACCGCGGATTCGGCAACCTTGGGGTGGGCGACCAACGCGCTTTCAACTTCCGCGGTGCCAATGCGATGGCCGGAGACGTTGAGTACGTCATCCACCCGACCGGTGATCCAGTAATAGCCATCTTCATCGCGGCGACAGCCATCACCGGTGAAGTAGTTGCCTTTATAGGTCGAGAAATAAGTCTCGATGAAACGGTCATGATCTTTGAACACTGTCCGCATCTGGCCGGGCCAGCTATCGGTCAGGATGAGATTACCCGAGGCAGCCCCTTCGAGGGTTTTGCCATCGGCATCGACCAAGGCGGGCTTGATACCAAAGAATGGTCGGGTTGCCGAGCCGGGCTTGAGAGCGGTTGCACCGGGCAGTGGCGTGATAAGAATGCCGCCGGTTTCGGTCTGCCACCAGGTATCGACAATCGGGCAGCGTTTCTCGCCGACTACGTTGTAATACCACAGCCAGGCTTCCGGATTAATCGGTTCGCCAACTGAGCCCAAGATGCGGATCGATTTGCGGCTGGTCTTTTCGACCGGACCATTGCCCTCACGCATCAAGGCGCGCAGCGCTGTCGGTGCGGTGTAAAAAATATTGACGTCATGCTTGTCGCAGACTTCCCAACAACGCGACGAATCTGGATAGGTCGGCACGCCTTCAAACATCACTGTGGTCGCGCCATTGGCCAGCGGGCCATAGAGGATATAGGAGTGACCGGTGATCCAGCCGACATCGGCGGTACACCAGTAGATATCACCATCATGATAATCAAACACATATTGATGGGTCATCGAGGCATAGACCATATAGCCGCCGGTGGTGTGCAGAACGCCCTTCGGTTTACCGGTTGAGCCCGAGGTATAGAGGATAAAGAGCGGGTCCTCGGCGGACATTTCTTCTGGCGGGCAGTCGGGCGACGCGTCGGCCATGATGTCGTGATACCAGTGATCGCGACCCTCAACCCAGTTGATATCAGCGCCGGTGCGATTGACAACAATGCAGGTTGTTACATCGGGGCATTTTTCCAACGCTGCATCAGTGTTGCCTTTGAGCGGGATAGGTTTTCCCCCACGCACACCTTCATCCGAGGTGATGACGACGGTGGAATCACAATCCTGAATACGACCGGCAATGGAGTCTGGCGAGAACCCGCCAAAGATTACCGAATGAACGGCGCCGATACGGGCGCAAGCGAGAACCGCGACGGCGATCTCCGGGATCATCGGTAGATAGATCGTAACGCGGTCGCCTTTTTTGACGCCGAGGTTTTTCATCGCGTTGGCGAACTTAGATACTTCTTCGTGCAGCTCGTTATAGGTGATCTTTTTGTCGTCTTTGGGGTCGTCGCCTTCCCAAATGATCGCGACCTGATCACCACGCGTGGAGAGGTGCCGATCGATGCAGTTGGCGCAGGCGTTTAGCGTGCCGTCGTAATACCATTTGATGTGGACGTCCTCATGCGCGTAGGAGACGTCCTTTATCTTGGTGTAGGGCTTGATCCAATTGATCCGTTTGCCTTGCTCTTCCCAGAAACCTTCGGGGTCATCGATCGAACGCTGATACATCTCGAGATATTGGTCGTTATCGATGAAGGCATTCTTGGCAACCTCTTCAGGCACTGGAAAAAGTGATTGGTCGGACATTTATCTGATCTCCCCTGGATTCTTTGAACGGCAATTGTGCCGCGCTGCTTTGTGACCGGATTATTATCGGAGTCGCACCCGCAAGCAAGACACCAAGCAAGGCCGGTGAGGGAATAGAATCGATCTCTCGGCTGTTTACGTAACTGCCCACCCCACTTGTACCCTCCCGCCTTCCCGCGGGAGGGATTTTTTATGGGACATTACGAGTCGAGCAGGATATTGCCGTCTTCGATTCGGACTTTGATGGGGGCAAGTGAACGACCCAGGCAGGGCCCGGCAACACACATGCCATCTTCGATTTCGAAGAACGCGCCATGGGTCGCACATAGAATGTAATCTTGTTCGACGGTCAGGAAGGCATCGGGTTTCCAGTCAAGCGTTGTTCCCTGATGCGGACATAAATTCATATAGGCAAAGATGTCATCGCCTTTGCGCACGATAAAAAGGCGTTCGCGTCTGCCGACCCGAAAGCCTTTGCTGCCGGGGTCTTCGATGTCTGATAAAGCGCACAGAACGGTTTTGGTTCCGAGATCCTCTATGATATCGGGTTTTTCCATCTCGTTCTGGGTCATGGTTTAACGCCCGCCATCTTGCAGATTATTGTCCACTCGTCTTTGCCGACTGGCACGACCGACAGTCGCGATTGTTTCACCAGGGCAAGATTTTCGAGCGAAGGTTCTGCCTTAATGTCCGCGAGGGTCACAAGATTTTTCACTGGATGCAGGGCTTTGATGTCGACCATGCCAAACCGGTCTGAATCGTCGGTGTGATCTGGATAATGCTCCTTCACTACCTCGACGATGCCGACAATCGTTTTCTCTTTCACCGAGTGATAGAAAAACCCTTTATCGCCATTTTTCATGGCCTTCATATTGTTGTTGGCTTGATAGTTGCGAACGCCGTCCCAATGTTCGACGCCTTTTTTAACCTGATCATCCCAGGACCAGGCGCCGGGTTCCGATTTAAAAAGCCAATACTGCATCCTGGTCTCCGTTCGAAAAACTACTTATCGCCGCTTCCGGCTTTCAGACTGGAAGGGTCTCGCCAATAACCCTTCGATGGCGGCATCCACCGTTACGGTGCCGTTAACAATCGCCGCGACGGCTTCGGTAATAGGCATTTCAATTCCCAACCGTTTGGCCAGTGTTGATACGGCGGCCGCGGAGGTCACGCCTTCGGCAACCGAGTTCCGAGAGGCTAAAACCTTCTCCAGGGTTTTTCCTTTACCGAGCTCTTCGCCAAGGGAATAGTTGCGCGATTGGCTGCTGCTACAGGTAAGTGTTAGATCGCCAAGGCCAGAGAGCCCCATCATCGTTTCTGCTTTGCCGCCCTTCGCGACACAGAGTCGTGTCATTTCCGCAAGGCCACGGGTGATCAATGCCGCGCGAGCATTGTCACCAAAGCCTCGGCCCTCGGTGACGCCACAGGCGATAGCCAATACGTTCTTAACCGCGCCGCCGATTTCGGCGCCAATGACATCGTCGCTTACATAGGGCCGCATTTTTTGGGTGCCGAGCGCTTCGGTTAACGCGTCGCCGACGGCTTTATCGCGGGTCGCTAAAGTTATCGCCGTGGGGAGACCATTGGCGACCTCCGCAGCGAAAGTAGGTCCGGACAAGACGACCACTGGTCTGCCCGGTAATGTATCGGCGACGACCTCTGACATTAGCGCGGCTGAATTTTGTTCGATTCCTTTGGCGCAAACGACAACCGGGATATCTCGCGCCAACGTGTTTGAAAGCTGGCTGGTGACACCACGCATAAACTGTGCCGGCACAACGAGCAAAACGGCATCGGTGTCTGCGGCTTCTTCAAGAACGGCGGTGGCTCGGATTCCCGCATCGAGAGTAACGCCGGGCAGATAGGTCTCGTTCTCATGGTTCTTGTTGATTGATTTGGCGACGTCGGGCTCAAAGGACCATAAGACGGTTTCGCAGCCCGCCTGTCTAATCGATTGTGCTAACGCCGTGCCCCAGGCGCCTGCGCCAATTATGCCGATATAGGAAATCGTCATTTCGTGTCCTGCATGCCCATCTGGCGCTCAATGGTTATTACATCAGCTGGCCGGTCGAACGGTTCCGGTGCCGGGTCGCCTGCTGCTCGCTCCTTGCCGATTGTCGCAAAGAACTCCTCCAACCCACCGGGGGCGATAACCCACATCATGACCAGCTCATCATCACCATCATTGAAAATTTCATGTTTGACGTTATAGCCCAAAAAACAAGAGGTGCCAGGAACCAGCTCGTGACGAGCACCATCAACGAGCACGTGACCTTTTCCACGGTGGCAAATCTGAAGCTCGATTTGTTCGTCGTGGGAATGTTCCCGGATGTGACATCCTGGTGCGATAGTCTGATACCCCATTGAAAGACCTTCGAAGCCAGTATCGACTGGCAACAGTTTAGGGTCCGCATGACCATTTGCCGGTTTAGGCTGCCAATAGGATTTGCCGTCATCAGGTTGCATGACAACGGCCCGGCCGTTTGTCTCATCGTTTACATCTGCCATCATTCAGATCTTTCTAAATTTATGATTAGTCTAGTCAGCTATCTGCGTCGCCAAAAGACTTCGTTCACATATGGTTGAGGCCGTTATCAACATGTGGACGATGATTGTCTTAAAGGCTTAGCATTTATCCATGCGGATTTTCATCTTGCCACTGTTTATTTCGGGCCTGATTGCCAACAATGTTTCGCTCGCGCAAACACTCATTGATATTCCCGGTGGCACTTTCGTTATGGGTGATGCTGACGGTGATGCCAACGAAGCGCCCAAGACCGTTAGCGTCACGCCTTTTCGCCTTATGCGGCTGGAGGTCACCAACGATCAGTTTGGCGAATTTGTTAAAGCGACCGGTTATGTCACGGATCGTGAGAAAGAGCGTTGGGGCTGGGTGTGGCCGGGTGGTCGATGGACCCGCGTAGATGGAGCCAATTGGAAACACCCGCAGGGGCCAAGGAGTTCGATCCAGAAACTTGGAGATCATCCAGTGGTGCAGGTTTCCGCGAACGATGCTGAACAGTTTTGCCGATGGCGCAATATGCGTTTGCCGAGCGAGAAAGAATGGGAGTTCGCTGCCCGCGGCACCGATGGCAGGCTCTACCCTTGGGGCAATGCGCTCCCGACACAATCAAAACCTCATCGAACCAATCTCGGACGGATAAAATGCTGCGCTCCCGATGATGCCGATGGCTATCTGCGAACCTCGCCGGTGGGTAAATTCCCAGCGAATGCGTCACCCTTTGGTATACTCGACATGGCAGGTAATGTCTGGGAATGGACGTCTGATAAGTTTCCCGATGTGCCCTATGAACGGGCTATCCGTGGCGGTGGTTGGGGGAATAACCCATATTGCCTGCGGGTGAGCTATCGACATGGAAATCGCCCGCATTATGGGCTCGATATGGTCGGTTTCCGCTGTGCCGCTAATTTAGAGCCGGGATGATTTGATGGCGGCGCGATTTCTACGGCGGACATATTGAAATCCGATCAAACTGCTCAAAAAGACGATACCTGTCGTGGGTTCTGGGACACTGGAGGCCGCTTGGAGTGGAGAATAGGTGACCGTATCAATTCCCAGCACATCGTTCCCACTTACTAGCAGCTCAATTCGATTAATATCGGCAGTCGCCCGGCTAAACCCGACAAAGGTTGAAAAATTGCCACCAGGGGAGCCGGTTGGAAATTCTGGATCAACGTCACTCGTGACCCGTTCCAACTCGTTGCCCAATATGTCGTATGCGACCAAAACGTTGCCGGTGAAATTTGGGTCAAAAACACCCATTCCGAATTCCTGTACAGTGCCATTGAACTGAATAAAATAGTTGGCAGCAGCGAAGCCGTAATACTGACCTTCAAATATATTAGGAAACTGTGTGAACCCCTGTGAACGGACCACTACACCGCTAGCCTGTGATCCAGCAGGGGCACCGGGGAATTCCGCACTGATAGATAAGTCGGTGTTTGATGGTTGGGCTGTCCCTTGGGCGAAGCTCTCAAAATCGATAATCGTTGTTGGCAGCGAAAAGCCGCCTGTTCCATTAAATGGTACGGCGTAGGCCGACGTTAATTTCGAAAACAAAAGCGCTATAAAAATGCCAATTAGGGCCAAGCACGCCAACGACTTTTTCACGATATTTATCACAGTGACCACATCTGCATGATTTTTTCGTTTTTAGTTTTATAAGAAAGCAAATCAAGAAAAAAGATCAAATTTAACAGGGCTTTACGAAGGCGTCACGCCTTGACGCCGGCGAAGGGTGCGGATGGTGCATCCGGGTCGAGCGGCCAGCGAGGACGAGGCGCGAAACCCAGTTGATCGATCAGGCCAAGTTTAAATCGTTCGATACCAGCCCAGGCAATCATCGCAGCATTATCGGTACATAAATTATGCGGTGGCGCGATAAACCGCATGTTTTCGGTATCAGCGATCTCAGAAAGGGCGGATCGAATTGCTGTGTTTGCTGCGACGCCACCAGCAACGACCATTGTATTGCCCTGTGGAAAACGGCTTTTGAACTGCATAATTGCGTTGGTGACGCGGTCGCGAATGACGTCCGCGACGGCGGCCTGGAATTCTGCACAAATGTCTGCGATGTCGGCATTTTTTAAGGGCCCAGCCGGCAGCTTTTCAACGGTTGTCCGGACCGCTGTTTTCAGGCCTGAAAAGGAAAAATCACAGCCTTCTCGACCTTTGAGCGGACGAGGTAATGAGAATTTTCCGGGGTTGCCGTTGTTGGCCACTTTTTCGACGGCAGGGCCACCGGGATAACCTAATCCCAGCATCTTCGCCGTTTTATCGAACGCCTCACCGATTGCGTCATCAATAGTCGTTCCGAGGCGGCAATATTTTCCGACACCTTCAACCCCGAGGAGCTGGGTATGGCCGCCGGAGACGAGCAGCAGGAGATAGGGAAATTCGATGTCGTCCGTTAAACGTGGGGTAAGGGCGTGTCCCTCCAAATGATTAATAGCAAGAAACGGTAAATTCTGTGCGGCGGCGATGGCCTTTGCCGTCATGACACCGACAATCACCCCGCCGATCAGGCCTGGCCCACCGGTGACCGCAACGGCGTCCAACTCTTCATAGGCGGTGGCCGCCTTGGTCATCGCGTCCGCAACAATATGGTCCAGGGTACTGACATGAGCGCGTGCTGCTATCTCCGGCACAATTCCGCCATAGGGGGCATGCTCCTCAAGCTGCGAACGCACGACATTCGACAGAATTTCGCCGTCACCGGTGACAACGGCCGCTGCTGTTTCATCACAACTGGTTTCAATGCCAAGAATTTTCATTATGCGGCAGTCTATCGCACAGATAACGAAGGACTTCCACAAAACGGTGCCACGCGGTACAGCTTTATGATGACCGACACAATTCGAATTGCAACGCGGGGGAGTCCGTTGGCATTGGCGCAGGCCAATATGGTGCGCGATATATTAGCGGCAGCGCATCCGGTATTGGCGGGTGACGGTGCGATTGAAATTCTGCCAATGCGGACAACTGGCGATAAAATTCAAATCGGCTCTCTGGCGGCTGTGGGTGGTAAGGGACTGTTCACGAAAGAAATTGAAGACGCTCTATTAGAGAACCGCGCCGATATTGCCGTCCATTCTATGAAAGATGTGCCGACCGTCTTGCCGGAAGGGCTTACGATAAGAGCCTTGTTGCCGCGCGAAGATCCTCGTGACGCCTTGATCGCCCACGATAATACGATAAAGAGCCTGGTGGATTTGCCGGTTGGCGCCAGTGTTGGGACCGCCTCATTGCGGCGCAAAGCGCTGCTTCTCAGTGCACGCCCCGACATCCAGATCGATATTTTGCGAGGCAATGTGCAAACCCGCTTAGATAAGGTTCAAGCGGGTGAGTTTGATGCAACCTTTCTGGCCATCGCGGGTCTCAAGAGACTTGGCTTGTTCGATAAAGCTACAGCTATTCTCGATCCTGACGAGATGTTGCCGGCCGTTTGCCAGGGCGCCATCGGCATTGAATGCCGTGAAGATGACGCATCGACTGGTGATCTGCTGGCTGTGATCAATCACGCCGAAACGGAAATTAGGACGAATGCCGAGCGGGCATTTTTGGCACGGCTCGATGGTTCTTGTCGGACCCCGATCGGCGGATTGGCGACCATTGCGGGGACGATGCTTTCTTTTCGGGGACTCGTTGTGCGGCCAGACGGTAGCGAAGTTCATGCCGCGCAGCGCGAAGGTACTGTCGATGAAGCTGTCGAGATTGGTATTGCGGTTGGTGACGATCTCCGGGCTCGTGCGGGTTCGGGGTTTTTCGACGATAATAGTTGAGGCGAAGAATGCGGGTCTTGATCACCAGGCATGCATCGGCCGCCGCAAAGTTGGCCGCCATTCTTGAATCCGAAGGATTCGAGATTCAACTCGAACCCCTTCTTGAAATTAAATTTGATGTGAAGCCGGTCTCGCTAAAGGGCGTTCAGGCGCTGATCGTGACTAGCGCCAATGCCGCTGCCGGGCTGGCGCAAAGTGTGGGAGAACGTGATCTGACAACCTTTGCTGTAGGTGATGCAACGGCGAGGGCCCTCGAGATCGAAGGTTTCAGAAAAGTTTTATCGTCGGCAGGTGACGTAACATCATTGATCTCGCTGATCACTGAGACCCTTAAACCCGACGCCGGGCATTTGGTTCATGTATCTGGTGAACACATCGCGGGTGATTTGGCAGGTGACCTCACGGCGAAGGGGTTTGCAGTACGCCGCGAAGTTTTGTATCGGGCCGAAACACCGTCGGTGCTATCTGATGCCGCAATTCAGTCGTTCCGGGGCCGCAATATTGACGTCGTTTTATTTTTCTCTCACCGTACGGCGATGACCTTTGCTAGTCTGGTGGTGCAAACTGGGTTGGCGGATGACTTTGCCTCCGTTTCGGCAATTTGTTTGTCAGAGGCCTGTGCTCGTCCAATTCGAGATTTAGGTTGGCAAAAGATAAAGATTGCGGAGACGCCGGATCAACAGGCATTACGCCAAACGCTTTTATCACTGAGGAATTAGTAGGCTCCGTGTGACTGATAACGACAAGTTAGACCATCCAGAAACGGACGTTAAAAAAACGGCCCCAGCGGCGGGTGTTCCGTCTGAGTCCAAAGCGACGGACAAGGACAAGGCAACGCCGGCTGGAACGACCGTGATTGTTAAGAATGGTGCTCCCTGGAAGTTTGTCTCTATTCTGTTTTTGCTGCTCGGGTTGGCCGTGTCTTATATCGCTTGGCCGCTTTGGGCGCCGAGCCTCCCGACGTTCGTCCGTTCCCTTCTGTCACCCGTGATGGAGGCAGGTCGCACCGCGGCAGTGACTGGTCGGGTCGACGCGCTTACTAAGCGCATAACGATTATCGAGAAAGAACTGGCGACGGTTAAAGCAACACTGACCAAGAAAAAGGATGCTGTGTCGGTAGCGGCATTCGGTGCCTCCACTGATGAAATAAAGAAGATCGATGCTGGCCAAAAAGTGCTGGCCTCGGATTTCAAGTCTTTGGCTGGCAAAGTTGCCAACCTCGACAAAACGGTCGCGACTCTTTCGTCAGTGTCGGTCGACCCAGAGGCGGCAAAAGCCATCGAAGCGTTGCGAACTAACTCTAGCAGTAAAATGACAGAGCTGGAGAAAGAGAACACTGTCCTTCAGGCGTTGATCAAGGATCTCGGTGCCCGAATGGCTGCGCTGGAAGGCCAACCTCGCAATATCAGCGGTCCGGGAAAAACTAATGCGCTCCTGCTCGCCGTCGGTCAGCTGCGAGATACCGCCCGTACGGCGAACGAATTTGCGGCGGCTTTCTCCGCCGTGGAAGCCCTCGCCGTCGGTGCGCCTGAGCATAAAATCGCGCTGGCAATTTTGAAAAAACATGCGGCCAAGGGCATCCCCGATTTGCCGATACTGCAACGCCAGTTTGACGGGTTGTCGGGTGATATTGTTCGGGCCAGCTATACGCCTGTTGGTGATGGCTGGATTGATCAGACGCTGTTTAAAATTTCCAAGCTTGTAACGTTCCGCCGCACGGGTGCTGTTGGTGCCCGCAAAGATGACATCGCTGGATTAGTCGCTCGGGTGGAACTTCGTCTTGCCGCCGGCGATTTAAAGTCAGCAATTGGCATCGTTAAAAAGTTTTCTGGCGGCCCGCAGAAAGTGGCGCAAAACTGGTTACAAGTTGCCGAAGGGCGCCTGGCTGTTGATGACGCGATAACCCAGCTGTTTCAAAGCGCTCTAAAAGGCGTGCGGGTCTCGGGAGACTCTGGCGGATGATCCGCACAATCATCTTTGTCGTTCTTGCGGCACTGGTCGTCGTCGGTGCGGTGTGGCTGGCGGAGCACCCTGGTTCTGTATCTTTTGCGTGGGGTGACGTCCGGGGCGAGATAGAAATGCCCGCTGTTTTTGGCGGTTTGGTATTATTTGCCATCGTGATCGCGTTGCTCTATCGCGTTTGGTGGAGTGCCCGGCGCGTCCCGAAGGCGATTTCCAATTCGCGTCAACGCGGCAGGCATGAGCGAGGCTATAAAGCTCTGACTCAGGGAATGGTGGCGGTTGCGGCGGGCGATCCGAATGAAGCACGCCGTCAGGCGCAAAAGGCAGATTTGTTGCTTGGTGATCCCCCTTTGACAATGCTGTTGTCAGCACAGGCCGCCCAACTCAATGGTGATGAGGCCGCCGCATCACGTTACTTCAACGCCATGCTCAAGCGGCCCGAAACAGCATTTCTCGGCTTGCGGGGTTTGTTGATGCAGGCGGAACGGGATGGCGATAATCAAGCGGCCCTTGAGTATGCCGACCGCGCTAAGACATTGCAGCCAAAAACCCCCTGGGTGCTGACCAAATTGTTTGATTTGCAGGTGCGCCAGGGCCAATGGCAAGCGGCACTGAAAACGCTCGATCAGGCAATCAAATCCGATGCTGTGGAAGCAGCAGATGGCCAAGGGCTGCGGGCAGCTATTTTGCTTGGCTGTAGTTTTGAAGCAGAGACAGCTGGCAACAAAACAGCGGCCTTGTCGTTTGCGGAGAAAGCCCATAAACAGCATCCTCGTCATTTGCCAGCCATTGTGCGCCGCGCCTCCTTAATGCATGAAACCGGCAAGGAACGGGGTTTGCCAAAGCTTATTAAAGAAGCCTGGGTTCATTCGCCACATCCGATGCTGGCTTCTCTTTATGTTGGTGGAGATGACACGCCCGACGCTCTAACGCGGGTCAAAAAGTTTGAAGAATTGCGCGAGGTCAATCCAGATGACCCTGAAAGCCGGATCGCCCTGGTGCAGGCCCTGATCGACGCGAAGATTTGGGGGGCGGCGCACACGCATCTTAAAGCATTGGACGTTGGAGAGCATGATAATCCACCCTCGCGTGTTTGCCGCCTCATGGCGGAGTTGGAAGAAGGCGAGAATCAGAACTCCGACGCCGTGCGTTATTGGTTGGTCCGGGCTGCCAGTGCGGCGCCTGACCCTGCCTGGATCTGCAGTGATTGTGGTGCCGCGACCGCTAGCTGGACACCCCGCTGCAGTCGCTGCGCTGGGTACGCTTGCATGGCGGGTCCCGGAACACGCTCAGGCATTGGGGAATGCGCCTACTTCAGCACTTGTTTCGACGACACTTGACCCGACGAGGACACCGGACGTTGCGGATGATGCACCAACACAGGAGCTGCTACCGCCCGAAAGTACTGAGGCAAAGGGTTCAACCACACCGATGCCTCCTTCAGAGGATAATGCCGCACGTGCTGATCAGCCCCGTTGACGGGTATGGCGCAAGCAGCGTAAGTAGCCCCCAAGAATTCATTGAATTCCTTCCTTAAGGAATTATCCGGTATAGTATCGATACCGGCGCCGCCTTAGCTCAGCTGGTAGAGCATCGCATTCGTAATGCGGGGGTCGCGTGTTCGAGTCACGCAGGCGGCACCATTTTTGTAGTCTGTTCATAGAACGGGCCTTTCAGCGCCCCAAACCGATTTATTTAAATCGGCGATATCTAGCAGGGATCTCGAGGGTCCGCATTGGTTTCCCATCAACCTAAGTTCGCTCATTTTGATTGTGCAGGAATAGTCTTCGCGGCCCGCTTTTCACATAGGTGAACCGCTGCCCAGGCAACCGTCATGATGACCCAGGGCATTGCAGGGAAATGAAATCGACTGTGGCCGAAGAAAACGATCGCGATGACGGTTAGGTAACTACAGAACAAGTATCCGAAGAGTGGCAAAGGCCATGCCGTCTTATGGCGATGGCGCCAGAGAGGAATGATTGCTATGACGAAACCGATTATCAAAAGAACATAATAGGCTTGATTCAGGATACGAACGCTGCGGAACAGGGATAAAAATTTGTCGTAATTTTTGAAGCCGGCTTGATATGCCCACTCCCCTTCGCCATCAGGTGCCCAGCCATGAAAAATTTTCAGTGGGATGAGAGAGAGAAACTTTTTGGGGTTGGATTTAATCCAGTCCATTGCGAGTTGCCGGGCCCGTTTGTCTGCGCCCACCTGACCTTCAATCGAAAAGTTGTGCTGTCTGAATAGAGGGCTGTCGGCTGTAAAGCTGCCATCCGCACTTGGATTGTTCCCGCTGAGCAAGTTGGCGCCGCCGTTTGTAGAAACCAGGACTAGCGCGCCGAGAACCGTCGTATTGCGGATTGCCCACGGAACCAGGACGCTCGCCATCATTGCATATATAATGCAGATACGGGCGGCAACGCCCCAGCGATGCTGCCAACCGTCTGGCGTAAACAGCCACAGAAGCGCTAGAAACGCCGGAACAAACACCGCTTGTGGTTTCGTTAACACCAACAGCCCGAAGACGATTCCCGCTAAGAGGAGGTAGAGCAAAGTACGGCGGACGACGACCAGATAGATTCCAAGCAGCATCAAAAAGGTAAAATAAGTCTCCGTCAGAAGCAGCGGAATGTATGCGATATTGTTTGGGTAGATCGCAAGTAGCGCGACAGCCAGGTGGGCGGCTCGATTGCTTTGAAAGAAGTGGCGCGTGAGTGCCAGGACCAAGAAGAAACTCGCGGCGGCACAGATAAAATTAGCGAACGCTCCTACTAATTGGGAGCTGCCGAATAAACCAAACAGGACGCTTAGAAACCCCGGATAACCGACGGGCCAATATGCCGTCGGATGCCCACCCTCTGAATACCCCTCACCGGCAGCGATTCCAATCGCGCGCGAGAAATACCAATCGGCATCCGATACCATTTCGAGAGGGATAAGTAGGATCAAGGCGCGCAGCAAGATGAACAGACCGAAACACCAAATGACGAAATTTGGGTGATCGAGAACGCGAAGGATCATCGCAGACGGCTTGTCGGTTGACGTAAAAATCTTTTTTTGCGTGGCGTCAGACATTTCAGAAAATCCGGAAATGCATATGGAACCCGGGCTGGTCGCTGGCTACAACAAATAGCAAAATGCATGCCGATTGTCATTCGTCGGGCTTTCACAAGTTTTGGCTAGGTCGTTGGTGATCTTTTCTTCCTATATTTATCTCCCCCCAATTCCCTTACTCCCAAAAGAATGAGACTATCGCGCCAACGAGAATTCACTTGGGAGTACGACTATGAGGAATACGCTGGATGGTGGCGAGGCCATCGTTGAAGCCTGCCGCAAGCTTGAATGTAAATATATTTTGTCATCCCCCGGCACCGAATGGGCGCCGGTGTGGGAGGCGATGGCCAATCAGCAACAGGCGGGTAATAGCGGCCCGGTGCTGATGGATGTCTGGCATGAGACGTTGGCTGTCGACATTGCCATGGGCTACACGATGGTTACTGGCGAGATGCAGATGGTGTTACTGCATGCCGGCGCCGGGTTATTGCAGGGCAATATGGGTATCCACGGTGCATTCTGTGCCGGTGTGCCGATGGTGGTCATCTCCGGTGAGTCGATGACTTATGGCGAACAGCCGGGTTTTGATCCCGGTGCCCAGTGGATCAACAATCTCAGCATCGTTGGCGGCACGACTCGGCTCGCTGAGCCGATTGTGAAATATTCCAACGTCGCCGGCAGTCCTTACACAGTTTATGAGACGATTATTCGTGCCGGTGAAATTGCCCAGCGTGCACCGACCGGCCCAACGTATTTATCAGTTTCCACTGAAACGCTGATGGATGAATGGAATTTGCCGGACAATGCCCGCACGGTGCCTGCGGCACCCCGGGTGCTGACGGCACCGGAAGACATTGAAAAGCTCACCAATCAGCTGGCAAATGCCAAGATGCCTGTCGTGTTGACGGAAGCTGCCGGGCAGGACGTTGAAGCCTATCAGGCGCTGCTTGATTTTTGCGAGGAGCTGGCATTGCCGGTCGTCGAAAATCCCGGAGCGCTGTTTTCGAACTTCCCCAAGGATCATCCGTTGCATCAGGGGCATAACTTCAAACAGTTTTGGGACGATGTTGATCTGGTGATGGTGATCCGGATGCGGGCTCCATGGTACCCACCGAGTAACCGGCCACCGAATGCTGCGATCGCAATCATCGATGAAGACCCCCATCGCATTTCGATGGTCTATCAAAGCCATCAGGCGGATATGTATCTCGAAGGCGACGTCGCGCAGACTTTGCGTGATGTGGCAACCGCCATGCGCGAGCGGGGTATTGATGCAGAGGCGGTTGAGGCACGTCGGGCAGCGTGCACTGAACGGCATGACGCCCTCATGGCAAAACGGGCGGCTGAGCATGCTGAAGCCCGTAAAAGCACACCGATTGATCCGGTGTGGCTATGTGCCTGTATCGGTGAGGTGATGCCCAAAGGCACGACCTATGTTGATGAGGTCACGACTCATACTGGTCTTTTGCGTCAGCACATTATGTGGAATGAACCGCAGGCGATCTTCAGCCGTCAGGGTGGTCTTGGTCAGGGGCTCGGTCTGTCACTTGGCGTTAAGCTCGCCAAGCCGGAATCACCGGTCGTGACGATCATCGGCGATGGCGCGTTTCTCTATAATCCGGTGCTGCAAAGCCTCGGGGCGTCGCGTGATTTCAATCTGCCGATCATGGCGGTGATCTTCAACAATACGAAGTATTCCGCGATGCAGGGCATGCACCTCAAGATGTATCCAGACGGTATTGCGGTTGATACCGACGTGTTCCATGGCACGCATATCAACGCGCCGGACTTCACCAAAGTCGCTGAGGCCTTTGGGGCCTATGGCGAACGGGTCGAAGATCCGGAGCAAGTACAGCAGGCCTTGAAGAATGGTCTTCAGGCGATGGAAGAAGGCCGCAGTGCGATTATCGATGTCGCGATTAAAGACTATCGACGTTGAGATTAATCGAGATTGTTTGCTAAAAAGTCAGAAGCCCTGCAGCGGAAACGGTGCGGGGTTTTCTGTGCCTAAATCGTTTCTAAAACCCAAATGCTTTATAGATCAACCGCAGGGCTAGCAGGGTGCAGATGGTTTTGAAAATAACGCGGAAATTTCGTTCCTTGATGTGGTTGAGGGCTTTGCTGCCAAGATAGCTTGCGCCAACGGCGGCGGCGATCATGCACAGCATGAGCGGCAAATAATCCGCTAGAGCGAAACCGATAAAGCCGAAGGCAACGAGTTTCATAATATGGACCAGCGCCATCAGTGTTGAGAAGGTGGCGACATGGTTGCGGCGGTCGGGCGCCTCGTTGGCAACAAATGGTGCCACGAGCGAACCTGTGGCACTGATAAAGACACCGAGGAAGGTGGCGAAGAAGCCCACAGCCGCGAACCGATTACGCTGCCCGCCCATTTTACCGAGGGATGGCATCCACAAAAAGACCAGGACCGAAAGGCCGAGGAAACCCTGGAGCACAGCAACAGGGACCTGGATAAAGACATTGGCGCCAGCGATAGCACCAATGATACCACCAATGATGAACGGCAGCAGCACGGGGCGCATGATGAATTTCCACATAAACACGGTGCGGCTTATGTTGCCGCCCATCTGCACCACGGTATGGAGTGGGATCGAGAGCACCGGTGGAAAGATGGTTGCGAGCGCGACCATCATCAATAGTCCACCAGCCGCCCCGGTTGCGATGCCAACGAACGAGGTGAAGGCAGCAAAAAGTGTCAGACCCCAAAACAGCCAGATGCTGACGTCGGGCACGCCGAGATATCCTACCTCCATTTAAGCGCTTACCAATTTAAGCATGGTTTATCCGTGGCTTCTGAATGATCGCCGCTCGAAAGTTCGGGTTTTGCTGAAAAGTGCCGGTGGCCCGGCACAGAGAATAGTTCAATCTACGTTATCGCTTTGGTGACGACAAAATATCGGTTATTTCGCGGAAGTCCAAAAAATTGTTTTCGTCCTGAAAGACGAAGGACCTGTGGGGTAATTTCTTTAAATTGGTTCCTAAAACCTTATTGAAAATAATACGCCAATTATTGATTGGCGTCTGCAGGTTGGCATTGGTGTCTGCCGGACCGAGCATGGCGTTTATAATACCAAACCTCATTCGTAATTCGTCAGGAGGCGCGGCGAAGTAATTATATGGCGGTGGCGGTGTTAATGATAGCCGTTTTGCCTTTGCGATAGCCGGTTTTAGGGTTAGGTGTTTTGCTTTCGGATACGGTCCTTCGTCTGATTGAATAACGAATATCAAATTCCGGCCGTTGTTTTTCCGTCGACTGTTTTGTTCGTCTATAACTTCAAGAATTTGTTGATTGAAATATTTAAGATACTGCAGAAATGCGTCTTTGTATTTTTCCCAACTCGTGTTGTAAAAAATAAGCGGCAATTTTAGACAGTTGCCGTTTGCATCGGTTTGGATCGGGGGGTGCGGGATTACCGCATGAAAAAATAGAAATACCGGTTTCGATTTATTTCCGACAGATCGTAATTGAGTAAGTTGATTTTTTATGCGTTCACATTCGTACGATTTTGATGACGGTATCAATTTATCAGTGACCTTCGATAACATTGATTTTTGGAACAGTATTTGTTCGATGCGTGGCAATCTTGCATGAAGGGGCGCCGTTGGCAGAAATCCCATAAAGTTTTCGTCAGCGTTGATATTCTTTTGCGAAGGGGCCCACCAATTGCCGTACTGGATGAAGCGGTATCCAATCTGCCGCAAGCGTTTTTGAACAATATTGTTCTCAATCAGCTTAAAGATCGGCAAACGATCGGTTGATGCAGCTCCATAGAGCTCGGTCATTTTGTCCAGATACCCGCTATTCAGCATGGATGCGAGGGATACGAAGGATCGCCCATAATTTGCTTGCGCATTTTCTGTCAGCACAAACCCGCGTCCTCGTAACTTTTGATAGAACTGCGAATTGTCATATCCAAACTTTGTGCGCAGTGTCTCACTGTTGGGGTACCTGTCAGGGATGACATAGATTATGTCTGGCAGATTTTCTTTCTCCGCTTGTGACAGGGGCGAAGCAGGCACAGTGTTTCGTGCGAACTCTTCATTGATGAGGGTACCACTGCTTAGCGTTAAACTTGCCGTCGACGTTACTTTCCGCATCGCTGATGGCGCAGCGGTGCTAAGAGCCGCAGCAATCGCCACAAAACAAATCAACTGGGTGCCTGCCAAAATGGTTGTTCGGCGTAACGTAAAATACAAAATAGTGATGAAAGTCGTCGTTAGACTGAATGCAATGAAAGAGCTGAATTTTATCTGCGGTAACATTGCATCGAGTGATCGCAGCTGAAATAGCCCGTACAACATGATCGGAAATATTGGGAGCATGCGTGGCCATATGGCGTGGCAAATGAACGAGCCAACCACGGCAGTAGAGCCCAATACGACTAGCGCCCGAAGCGTATCCGATACCGGGATCATTCCAGGATTTTCGACCATTAACCCACTGAGCACCGCGATCACAGCGGCTAATCCAGCAATGATGCTGAACGTAAGGGATTTTTTGTTACTAGGTTGGCTGGAAAGCTCTGACATTAATCGCATCTATATCAGAATGTGGTACGACTTGCGACATGTCCGACCGTTTTACGAAATGGACTCTTCAATCAATGAGCTTGTTCTGAAGAATCGTACAACGAAGTTAGGATCGCGTCTCAAAATTTGATTATTTCAATAGGGTGAATCAGTCTTCTTGGTCGGTTGATGCGTCCTTTTTGGGTTTACTGCGAACCATCGCCCAGAATTTATATAAGTAGGTCCGGAAAAAGAATCCTGCCGCCGCGATTGTACCAATGATTCCCTGAATAATCAGGCTGGCGCTTCCAGGATCGAGATACGCATAGGCTGGGCGCGCTAACATTACAGTGAATATTGCGATTAACACGCACGTATCGAATAGGTTTTTCATAACAGGCCCCGATAGGAATTTAGACTGGTCGGCAATTATAAATCGCCTCCTTAAACAACCTAAACCTGAATACGACGGTATTATTAAACCCCTCTTAAATCAAACTTTCTGTCGGTTTTAATACTGAAGGTAGACGGTGGCCTTGCCTGATTTGCCGAGGACCCTTAAAACCGTGCCACCGCGCGGCGAGATGTATCTGCGCATTATGGCTCGCCTAGTTTCAAGACTTTAATGACCCAGATAGACCGCCCTCAGAATATTCGCCTTGGTATAGTCCTGATGATGATCGGGCTCGCGTTATTTACCGGTGGTGAGGCTGTCGTCAAAACACTGGCCGATAAATACGACATCACGCAGGTCGTCTGGTCACGCTACGTGTTCCATGCGCTGGTGACGTTTGCGTTGTTTTATCGGTCAGGGATTTTCCAACTGGCGAAGACTTCACGTCCGTGGCTGCATGTGTCGCGTTCGGCACTGATGCTGATTGCTACCAGCCTGTTCTTTTTTGCTCTGCGCTATTTACCCTTGGCTGATGCGGTGGCCATCCATTTCATTGCGCCAATCTTGATCACCGCTTTTTCCATTCCGATCCTTAAAGAGCAGGTCGGTTGGCGGCGCTGGGCGGCAATCTTGGTTGGGTTTATTGGCGCGATGATCATTATTCGGCCTGGCGGTGGTGGCACGCACTGGGCTGCCTTGCTGCCGCTTGGCTCGGCGATTTGTTATGCGATTTATCAAATCCTGACCCGGATTGCGTCAAAAACGGATAGCACCCAAACCAGCCTTTTCTGGACGTCAGTGTTTGGCGTTGGTGTGACGTCGCTCTTTGTCCCGTTCGTCTGGATCACACCGACGCTTACCGAATGGGTGCTGATGATGGGGCTCGGCGGCATGTATGGCATTGGCCATTATTTGCTGATCCGGGGGCTGGAAATGGCACCGGCTTCGCGCCTGTCGCCGTTCCTCTATACGCAGATTATCTGGGCAACGTTATTCGGGGTCATTTTCTTCGGGCAATTCCCCGATATGATCACGATCGGTGGTGCCGCCGTGGTTATCGCCAGCGGGCTATATATCTGGTGGCGTGAGACTAAAGCGGCTGGCGAGCCCACCAAAGACTGAATCATAACTTGGAGCGAAAGCCACCGCCGCGTCCGTATTCGTTCGGCCACGGATAGTCGTAGCCAATTTCACGCGCAATGTGACGTGTCAGATAGGGGTCATACATATGGCCGCGCCCGACAACGCAGAAATCCGCCCGGCCATTGCTGATGATGTCATTCATCTGCTCACCGGTTTCAATATTGCCGACGGCCATGGTTGCCATGCCGGTATCGGCGCGGATGCGCTCAGCAAAGGGCACCTGAAACATGGAGGTGTCTGGCGGCCGTTTATTGGTCACCATACCGCTCGACACATCCATCGCGTCGGCCCCAGCGGCTTTGAACATCTTGGCGATTTCGACAGCGTCTTCAATTTCGTGACCGCCTTCTTCCCAGTCGACGGCGGAAATCCGCACGACGATGGGTTTGTCTTCCGGCCAGGCTTTGCGCACCTCGGCAAATATTTTTAGTGGCAGTTTCATGCGGTTCTCAAGCGGCCCGCCTAACTCATCATTGCGATGGTTGCTCAGCGGCGAGATGAAGCTCGACATTAAATAGCCATGCGCACAATGGAAGTTGAGCGCATCAAAGCCCGCTTCTTCGGCCCGTTCAGTGGCGCGTTTATAGAGGTCAGGCAGCGCTAGAATTTCTTCATCGGTGATAACGCGTGGTGTACGGGCACGCTCTGAAACCGGAATGGCGGTCGGCGCAACAATATCAAACCCATATTCCATTTGGGCGTCTGTGCCGCGCTGCCAGCTTAGCCCGGTGTCGCCCTTACGACCGGCATGGCCGAGCTGTATCCCGATCTTGCTATCGGTGTTTTCATGGACAAAATCGACAACCCGTTTCCAGGGCTCGGTGTGCTTGTCGTCCCAAATACCTGCATCGCGGATTGAAATGCGACCATCAGGGTGGACAGCGGACATTTCAGCAAAGACCAGGCCAGCGCCGCCGATGGCGCGGCTGCCTAAATGCACGACATGCCAATCACCGACGACGCCATCTTCTGCCGAGTACATGCAGAGTGGCGACATGACTACGCGATTAATCGTCTCCATGCCCCGTAACTTAAAGGGCGTGAACATCGGCGGAACTTCAGTCTCGGCTGCGGGATTAGTCGCCATAGAATTATCTCATGATTTCTGGGTTGGGATTAAACGCTCCGGCTGCTGGGTACTGATTAGGCCATTTCAGCTCATATCCAAGCTCTCGCGCTGCATGACGTACGAAGTAGGGATCATATAGATGCCCCTTACCGACACAGCAGAGATCGGCGCGGCCTTCGGCGATGACGCCATTGATCTGTTCGGGTACCGCCAGATTACCAACCGTCATGGTCGGCATATCAGCATCACGGCGGATTTGTTCGCTGAACGGTGTCTGGAACAGACCAGGCGTGACGGGGCGGCGTTCGCTGGTGACGTTACCGCTTGAGACATCGATGATATCGAGCCCAGCAGCCTTGAACATCTTGGCGACCTCAACAGCATCTTCGATCTGGTTACCGTCATCGTTCCAATCGATGGCTGAGATTCTGGCCGACATCGGTTTCTCGTCTGGCCAGACAGCGCGTACCGCGTGGAACACTTCGAGCGGAAGTTTCATGCGGTTTTCCAGTGATCCGCCATAGGCGTCTGTCCGTTGGTTCGATAGCGGCGACATAAAGGATGACAGCAAATAACCATGCCCGGCATGCAGCTCGATAATATCGAAACCTGCGTCATCGGCGCGCTTGGCGGCAGAGACAAAATCATCAATGACTTTGGCGATATCACTCTGGTTCATTTCGCGCGGCATTTCACTATCGGGTCCAAACTTGATGGCGCTTGGCGCGACGATCTCCCATTTCTCGTCTTCGGTCAGTGGCGTGTTGCGCTTCCAGGCGATGGGCTCACAGGCTTTTCGTCCCGCATGGCCGATCTGCATGCCGATTTTGGCCTCAGAGCGGGTATGGACAAAATCGACGACCTTCTTCCAGGCTTCCATATGGCGATCTTCATACATGCCGGCATCGCCGGGGGAGATACGGGCTTCTCTGGAGACCTGGGTCATTTCGGTCATAACCAGCCCCGTGCCGCCCATCGCGCGACTGCCTAAATGTACGACGTGAAAGTCTGTCGGCGTGCCGTCGAGATCATCAGCGGAATACATACACATAGGCGACATCACGACGCGATTGCTGACGGTCATTTCTCGTAGGGTGAATGGCGTAAACATGGGTGGGGTTTGGGCGTCCGACATGGTTGTTCTTACTTTCTTAAAGGAAGCTGGTTGCTGGCGAGCTTACACGTGAAATCGCACGCGGCAAGGGCGTGGTGGCGCTGTTTTATCCGGCAGAGTACACTGCATAATATCGTTACTTAGCCCGCGCGGCTCGACGAGCCAACGCAATAGAAAATTCTGGAAAAAGACTTATGACCGCATCTGCCGGAGGTTCCTCTGCTGCCGCCTCCCCGGCGGTTCTTGCGACGGCCTTTATGATCCTCGCAGGGGCATTATTTGCCTCAATGCATGGCACGGTGCGGCTGCTTTCTGCCGATCTGCATCCCTTCGTCATTGCGTTTTTTCGCAATCTGTTTGGTTTTCTAGTGTTAGTGCCACTGTTGATGCGGGGTGGTGTTGGAATGTTCATGACCAAGCGTTTGGGCTTCCATTCAATCCGTGCCTGTATCAACTCAATGTCGATGCTGTGTTGGTTCATGGCGCTGTCACTTATTCCGCTGGCAGATGCGACAGCTCTTAATCTCACCGGACCTCTTTTTGTGACGCTGGGGGCGATGGTGGCTTTTGGTGAAAGGGTTCGTATCTGGCGCTGGACCGCGCTAATCCTTGGGGCGCTCGGCGCGTTGATGGTTATTCGTCCCGGGTTTGAGGCGGTGAATATCGGTGCGCTACTGGCAATCGCTGCTACGGCCTTGGCGGCGATCTCAAAACTCTTTGCCAAGAGCCTGACCAAGACGGAAGACCCGGCGACGATCGCTGCTTATGTGCAATTTCTGATGACACCAATTACGCTCGTCGTTGCCTTGTTCTATTGGCAGTGGCCGACAATAGAGCAGTTGCTAGGCCTCGTGATCATTGGTGCGTTGGGGAGTATCGGTCATCTGTTTACCGCCAAGGCTTATGCGATAGCCGATTTAAGCTTTGCCGAGCCGATTGTGTTTACGCGGATGATCTGGGCGACACTTTTTGGCTATATCGCTTTCTCGGAAATCCCTGATATCTGGACATGGGCAGGGGCGTTTACGATTGTGATGGCGACAACCATCATCTCCTACCGTGAGCGGATTGTGAAACGGGCAGCGGCCAGTAAGTCGTAATTTAAAAATAACAGCGTCCCCGGTGGTTGATCCCTTGTTTTCCTTCGTGGTTTATTGCGCTGCAGACAGGATGAGGAAGACATGGCTGACGACAAACAATATGGCGGGCGGGGATATCCAGATCTCCACGACCATATTGCTACTCTGCGCGAATCCGGGCTGCTTCATGAAATCGATGCGCCGGTAAATAAAGACACAGAGCTGAAGCCCCTCGTGCGTTGGCAGTTTCGCGGCGGTATTCCTGAATCAGAACGCAAAGCCTTCTTGTTTAATAACGTCACAGACAGTCGCGGTAATAAATATGATATCCCGCTGGTGGTTGGTGCGCTGGCGACAACGCCGGAGATTTACGGCGTCGGCATGGGCGTGCCGGTTTCCGATATTGGCGATCACTGGAAGAACGCCTTGGCCGCGCCTGTGCCACCGGTTGAGGTACAGGATGCGCCGTGTCATGAGGTTGTTCTCACCGGTGCTGATCTGGATGGCGAAGGTAAGGGCCTCGATGCCTTGCCAGTACCAATTTCGACGCCGGGGTTTGATGTTGCGCCTTACCTGACGGCGACCAGCTGTATCTCCTGTGACCCGGATACCGGTGTGCAGAATATGGGCACCTATCGCGGTGGTATCAAAGCGCCTGACCGCATTGGCCTCAAGATGTTCGTCAATCTGCGCCAGGGCGGACATGCACATTGGGACAAGTACAAAGCCCGCGGTGAAAAGATGCCGATGGCGATTATGGTTGGTTGCCCACCGGCCTTGGCCTATGTCAGCCCGCAGAAGATCCGCGAAGGTGTCGATGAAATCGCGGTCGCCGGGGCGCTGGTCGGTGCACCAATCCGCGTCGCTAAAGCCAAGACCGTCGATCTGATGGTGCCAGCGGATGCCGAGATTGTCATCGAAGGGCTGGTTGATACTGAGATGCTGGAGCCCGAAGCCCCATTTGGCGAAAGCCACGGGCACATCAATCTTGAGGAATATAATTTTATCTTTGAAGTCACCGCGATTACGCGTCGTAAGGATGCCATCATGGCGTCGATCATCTCGCAGGTCACACCGTCGGAATCGAGCGTCATCAAGCGCGTCGCGATGGAGCCCAAATTCCTTAACCATTTGACGGATCATCTTGGTATCAAGGGTCTCAAACATGTTTCGCTACATGAACCGCTTACGAACATTCGGCGCTTGGCCTTTTTGGTGTTTGAGCGCGGCGTTCCGACGACAGAGATTTGGCGGGCGCTTTATGGCACAGCGAATTTTGACTCTGCCTGTGGCAAGTATGTCATCGCGGTAAATGAAGATATTGACCCCGAACAGGGTGACGCGGTGTTTTGGGCTTTGGCCTATCGCGCCAACCCGGCTTTGGATGTTGAAATCCTTAAATATCGTGATCGAGGGCATGGTCCGGCGCTGGAACGGGGCGATGGGTTCGATGGCACGATGTTAATTGATGCGACCCTTAAATCGGATATGCCGCCAATTGCCCTGCCGACCAAGGAGTTTATGGAAGGCGCCAAGGAGTTATGGGAAATTCTCGACTTGCCGCCGCTCAAACCGGAAAGCCCCTGGCATGGCTATTCGCTGGGTGATTGGTCGGAAGAATGGGAAGAAATGGCACAGCGCGCGGTGGATGGACGCTATATGGAAAATGGCAGGCGCAGTGCCCAGTTGCGGCGAAATGATGTTGCACCAAACACCTCAATCCGCGATGTTCCGCGTAACCCGGAGAATGAGTAGAGATTAGGTATGAGTGAAGAATTACAGGAAGCGTTGAACCTCGCTGGTGACGCTGTCACCACGGACAGCGATGGTGCGGTTCGGCTGGTGGGATCAGAATGCGGTGATTGCCAAAAGAACGTGTTTCCGCCGAGCGACGTTTGCCCGGAATGCATGTCTGAAAACCTATCGCCGATTAAGTTGAGCGCCGAGGGAAAGCTGTATTCCTGGTCGGTGGTGCATGCCGCGCCAAAGGGCTGGAACCTGCCTTTCATCGCGGCCTATGTCGATTTGCCTGAAGACGTGCGGGTGTTCGCTCATATCGTTGATGCCGACCCCGACACTCTGGAAATGGAAATGTCGGTGAAAGCCCAGATTGCTACTCTCGGATCAGATGAATCAGGTGCGCCTTTTGAGAGTTTTGCCTTTACCCCTGTTCAGAAGGGAGACAGTTAATGCGTGATGTTGCAATCGTTGGTGCTGGCATGGTGCCGTTTGGCAAATATCAGGACAAGACTCTCGCTGATATCGCATGGCCTGCAGTGAAACAGGCGGTGGAAGATGCCGGTATCAAAAAAACCGAAATCGAAGCGACCTATTGCGGGACGGCACTCGGTGGCATGATGGCCGGACAGCGCATTTTAAAGAAACTTGGCATCACTGGTTTGCCAATCATCAATATTGAGAATGCCTGTTCATCGAGCTCGACTGCGTTTCGCGAAGCCTGGATTACGGTTGCCGCCGGTATCTATGACGCCGTGCTGGTGATTGGTGTTGAGAAGCTGACCAAGTTCGGTGGCGGAACACTTCCGTTAGAGAAAGAAGACTGGGAAGTCTCGCACGGCCTCGTTATGCCGGCACTTTATGCCATGCGGGCGCGGCGCTACATGCATGAATATGGTCTGACCGAGAACGACATTGCTGATGTCTCCGTCAAAGCACGCAAGCACGGTGTGTGGAATGAAGATGCGCAGTTCCGCAAAGAAGTGACGCGTGAAGAAGTCCTGGCGTCACGGCCGGTCGCTGATCCGTTGAAACTATTTCATTGCTGCCCGTCAGGGGATGGCGCGGCGGCGGTCGTGATCTGCTCTGCTGAGAAAGCCAAACAATATTCTGCGAAGCCGATTCGAGTGATTGGATCGGAGATTAACTCCGGCAAGTATATGACCGGCTATCGCGACATGACGTCGCCGAAGATTACGTTGCGGGGTGCTAAGCAGCTTTATGAAGAAGCTGGTATCGGGCCGGAAGACGTTGACCTTGCTGAAGTTCATGACGCCTTCGCTATTGCAGAATTACTGTATTACGAAGCGCTGGGTTTTTGCGCCAAGGGAGATGCGGCGAAGTTGCTCGCCGATGGTGAAACTTCGGTGGGTGGGAAAATTCCGGTCAATCCCAGCGGCGGGTTGTTGTCGAAAGGCCACCCGATTGGCTCAACCGGCGTTGCGCAAATTGTCGAAATTGTGCGCCAGCTGCGCGGCCAGTGCGGTCAGCGCCAAGTTGAAGATGCCAAGGTCGGCCTGACTCATTGTACCGGTGGCGGTGTGTCGGGTTTTGATCATGGTGTTTGTTCGATTCATCTGTTCGCACGCTGAAGGCTAGAGAAAGAAAGTATCATGGGAGCAAAGCTGTTCGGTGCTGCGGTTAAGCGATTAGAAGATCCCGAACTGCTGACCGGCAAGGGTCAGTACACCGATGACATCCGGGTAGAGGGCGCGCTGCAGGCGGTGTTTATCCGTAGCCCGCATCCACATGCCCGTTTTACCAAGATCGATTCAGCAGCAGCCGAAGCGATGGATGGTGTGCACGGCGTTTTTACGCTGGCGGATTTCCCCAAGGATATTCAGGAAAACAAACTTCTGTTGCTTTTGCCCAACCCGGCGATTACTCAGCCAATGATGCCCTATCTGCTCGCGCGGGATGAGGTGCATTTTGCTGGCGAAGCCGTGGCTTGTGTGGTCGCAGACACGCGCTATATCGCTGAAGATGCTGCAGCCATGGTCGAGATCGATTGGCAGATTCTGCCTGCCGCATCCGATGCCTATGACGCCGTGCAGACCGGTGCACCACTCTGCCATGTTGGTGCGAAGGATAACGTCTCGGCGCGCTTTGTGAATGAATATGGCGATGCGGATACGGCGTTTGCCTCTGCTGCCCATACTGTTTCGGTTTCGATCCGACATCATCGCGGCGGCGGACATTCGCTCGAGGGGCGTGGCGCGGTTGCTCTGTACGATAAAGACGAAGGCCGGACCATGTTGTGGTCAGCTACTCAGGCGCCGCATCAGGTAAAGCGCAATATTATCGGCGTACTCGACTGGAATGAGAACGAGATTGATGTGATCGCGCCGGATGTCGGTGGTGGTTTTGGGCCAAAGGCGATGTTCTATGCTGAGGAAGCGGTTATTCCATTCCTCGCTCGCAAGCTCGACCGGCCTATCAAATGGATTGAGGATCGGCGCGAACATTTCCTATCGGCCAGCCAGGAACGTGATCAATATTGGGATATGGATGCGGCATTTGACGATGATGGCAAACTGCTTGGTGTTCGCGGTACTATGGTCCATGACACCGGTGCCTATGTGCCGTGGGGTATCGTGACGCCACTGATTGCATCAACGACAGTGCCGGGTCCGTATGTGCTGCCGAGCTTTAAATTAGAAACAATTGTCGCGCTGACGAATAAAGTTCAGGTGACGCCGGTGCGCGGCGCGGGCCGACCCCAGGCAGTGTTCGCGATGGAACGGCTGATGGATAAAGCGGCTGAAAAGATTGGTGTTGATCCTGCGGACCTTCGCGCACGAAATCTGATCCCGGCTGAGGAAATGCCCTATAAGGTCGGGTTGGTCTTTCGGGATGGTAAACCGGTGATTTATGACAGCGGTGATTATCCGCGCTGCCAGTCAGAAGCGCTGGAGAAAATTGACTATCCCGGTTTTGCAGAGCGCCAGAAGGCGGCGCTCGCCGACGGTCGTTATATCGGTATCGGCATTGGCAATTACGTCGAAGGCACGGGGCTTGGTCCGTTTGAAGGCGCAACTGTACGTGTAGCACCATCGGGCAAGATTTTCTTGATGACTGGTGCGGCGCCGCAAGGGCAAGGCCATCGCACAACGATGGCGCAGCTTTGCGCTGAAAAATTTGGCGTCGATATTGCCGATGTTGAAGTGCATCTCGCCGACACGACAAAGATCGCGCATGGCGTAGGCACCTTTGCCAGCCGCATTGCCGCCAATGCCGGACCCTCCGTACACATGGCATCGCTCGATGTTCGCGAGAAGGCTATCAAGATTGCGGCTTATATGCTGGAAGCGGCTGAAGAAGATATCGAGCTTGAGGACGGTAAAGCGTTTGTTCGAGGCGTCCCCGAGATGAGTAAGACTTTGGGTGAGATTGCGCATGCCGTTGCCGGGTCGCCCGGTTTCGCGATGCCACCGGGTTTTGAGCCGGGTCTTGAGGCGACACATTATTTCTCACCATCGCAATCGGCGTATTGCAACGGCACCCACATTGCCGAGGTCGAGGTTGATATTGAAACCGGTCATGTTGAAATATTGCGCTATGTCATTGCCCACGATTCTGGAAATCTGATTAATCCGATGATCGTTGACGGTCAGGTGCAGGGTGGCTTGGCGCACGGCATTGGCAATGCACTTTTTGAAGAACAATTTTTTGACGAGAACGCCAATCCTCTTACCACGACCTTTGCCGAATATCTGATCCCTGGTGCTGGGGACGTCCTGGATGCTGAAACAATCCACGTTGAATCACCTTCGCCGTTGAATCCACTCGGCGTTAAGGGCGCAGGCGAGGGCGGAACTATACCAGCGGCGGCATCTATCATTGCAGCAGTAGAGAATGCGCTTAAACCGTTCGGCGCCGATTTGATGAATGTGCCGGTCACACCATCGCGGATCGTTGATGTGGTGCGGGCGGGACGATCACCGCAAGCTGCAGAATAATCAAGAGAATGACAGAGAATACACAAGAAGAGGTTCGGCCCGGACCGCTAAACGAGATCAAAGTACTGGATCTGACGCAGTTTCTGGCGGGTCCGTTCAGCACACAAATCTTTGCTGATCTCGGCGCAGAAGTGATCAAGCTGGAAGCGCCGTCGGGTGACTGGTCACGCACGCTGCCGCCGCATTTTGTTGGTGACGATAGCTGCTATTACCTGTCAATCAATCGTAACAAGGAAGCGGTTGCTATCGATATGAAGGCGCCGGAAGGGTTGGCGCTGGTCAAACAGTTGGCTGAGAAATGCGACGTCGTGATGGAAAACTTTCGTCCTGGTGTCTTGGATCGGCTGGGGCTGACCTATGACGATTTGTCGTCGCGTAATCCGGGATTGATCTGGGCTTCCATAAGTGGCTTTGGCCAAACTGGCCCTTATCGTGAGCGCCCTGCTTATGACATGATTGTTCAGGCAATGTCGGGCGGTATGAGTCTTACCGGGGAGGTTGGTCGTTCCGCAGTTCGCGCGGGGATGCCAATCGGTGATCTCACGGCTGGCATGTATGCAACGGTCGGTTCCTTGGCTGCGTTGGAAGAACGTCGTCGTACAGGCAAAGGCAAGTTCGTCGATATCTCCATGCTCGATTGCCAGGTGGCACTGCTGACCTATCAGGCAGCGTATTATTTGCATTCTGATGAGGTTCCCGGACGTCAGGGGCGTGGCCATGAATCCATTCCAACCTATCGGTCATTCGCCGGTGCCAATGACACCGAGCTGGTGGTCTGCGCCAATACAGAACGCATGTGGCAGGGGCTGTGCGATGTGCTTGGGCTGGAAGCGTTGAAAGAAGACGACCGGTTTCTGACCAACGAGCACCGTCATCAAAACCGCGAAGAACTCTGGCCACTTCTTGAAGAAGCTTTCGCCGCGAAAGAGGCTAAGGATTGGGTGCCGTCTTTGCTCAAAGCCGGTGTTCCGGTTGGCGAGGTAAATACGCTGGCCGATGCGCTGTCTGATCCTCAAGTTGAACATCGTCAGATGGTGCTTGATCTGGATGGTGGTGGTGAAAAACGTGCCCGAGTGGCAGGCAACCCGATCAAATTCATGGGCGAAGATGAAGTGCCGCACCGCTATCCACCAGCGCTTGGACAACACAGCCGTAAAGTGTTCACCAGCGTGTTGGGCTTAAGTGACGCTGAGTTCGATCAATACCGGGAGGATGGCATCATCCTCGAAGCCGGTGACAAAAAATCCAAATAGAAATCTTTAAGAGGCGGGACAGAGAATGAGTGACGGATATTCAGTAACCCAGGATGGTGCGATTGCACGGCTGACATTTGAACGGCCTGATATGGGCAATCTTCTGACGCTCGCGATGTTGAGGGATATCGCTAAAGATGTTCGCGAAGCGGGTGCTGACCCATCGATCAACGCGATGGTGGTTCGCGGTGCGGGAGATGATTTCTGTAAGGGTCGTGATCCTGCCGGCGCGCCGGAAGGTAAGCCGACGACTGCACTGGAAATGCGTGAAGCGCTGATTGAACCAATCCTTGGTGTTTACTCCGCCATTCGCGATGCAGAAATCCCTGTGATCACCGGGGTTCAAGGGCTCGCAAATGGCTTGGGTTGCGGCATAACGGCGATTTCAGATGTCACCATTGCTGCCGACAATGCTCGCTTTGCCATGCCGGAGATGCGCGCGAACTTGCCTCCGACATTGGCGATGTTGGCCCATTTGGACCGCATTCCGCCAAAGTCGCTGCTGGGCATGGTGTACTCGACGGACACGATTGATGTGGATCGCGCCGTTTCCATCGGGTTGGTCAGTGAAGTGGTCCCGCTTGCGGAATTAGATGCTTCGGTGGAAGGACTGCTGGAGAAGCTCGCAGGATACGAGCGGGCTTCGGTCGCGACCTGCAAGACCTATCTTAAGAGTGCTAAAAAAGCGGACTACCCAACGGCAAATGATCTCGCAGGCAATATGCTGTCAGTCGTTCTGTCGTCCCGAAAATAGGTCGTCGACATCGGTTGGCTGGATTAATTGGCCTTCTGGGTAGTGTTCATCCCGGGCACCCAAAGAACGTCCGTCCTGCCACCGTCGTTCTCTGCACGCGCGGCGACAAACAATAAATCGGATAATCGGTTTAGATATTGCAGCGCATAACGGTTTGCCGGCTCTGTCTTGGTTAGCGCTGTCGCGGTGCGTTCGGCGCGTCGTGCGATTGCCCGTGCCAAATGAATTCGGGATGCCGCTTCTGATCCGCCCGGTAAAATAAAGGACGTCAATGGGGAGAGCGGTTCGTTCAACGCATCGATCTCATTTTCCAGGCGGGTGACCTGTTCTTCCTGGATACGCAATTTGCCATCGGCTGCGTCATTGCCGGGTGTCGCCAGATCAGCGCCGAGATCGAAGAGGTCATTCTGAATACGAGCGAGAGTTTCAGACAAAGGGTGGTCATTCGGTAGCGCTGCACGGGCCAATCCGATGGTACTATTGGCTTCGTCAACGTCGCCTATGGCGGCGATCCGCGTTGATGTTTTGGAAAGACGTGTACCATCGCCGAGCGATGTCTCGCCCTTATCGCCGCCGCGGGTATATATTTTGTCGAGCTTGACCATGAGATGCCTTGTTACCTTTTAAATTATCGAATGAGTGTGAGTGTTTCACCGGCGACTGCGTAGCGCTTTAGCTGACTTAGAAAACTAACTCCCAAGAGAGATTCATTCATTGGGGCCCGATTTACCAGCGCTGGAATATTACGCACTGAAATTGGCCCAATGCGAATTTCCCGCAGACGGATCGGTGCAGCATGACCAATACCATTTGCCGTTCTGGTTTTTAGAGAAAATGACAGCTTCGCTAAATCGATACCCATGCGTTGCGCGGCATCGGGACTCAGCACAACAGATGTCGCGCCGGTATCGACTAGAAAGGGTATCTTGGTTCCGTCAACGACGGCTCGGAGATGAAAATGCCCATCTGACCCGGCGCGGATAACGACGGTGCCGGGGGCAGTCTCGATAGCGCGGCCCGGCATTAACTCGGCGGCCATCCGTGAACCAAGATTGCCGAAATCTTCCCGCAGGCTATAGCCGCCAACGAGCAGAACACCAAGTCCGATCCAAATCACACCATATTTCAGCCACACCAGACCTGAATGTTTGCGCAACTGATACCAAAACCCCGATCCAACAAAGAGCAGGACCATCAGGAGCGCCACTAGGTGAATTTGGTCATCGCGGTGATCGAGCGACCCTGGTCTCTCACCGGAAAGCCAAATGATCAGCGCTATCAGGCCTGTCGCGCAGAGGCCGAGGATCAGCCAACCAGTTTTACCCATTCCCTGAAATCTCCAAACGTTGTGCAACCTTATAGCATGTCATGCAGGCACTAGTGTTAGCGCTGCGGCAACTCTGCTAAGGTATCGCGGCGCCGACGGCTTGTCGGCGTTTTGTGTATTAGCTGCCTTATATTTAAGTCGTGGATCTCGTTTTTCAAATCGCTGGCATTATTGCCCCGCTCTTCGTCATTGCGGGGATCGGCTATCTATGGGGCCGGTCCGGCAAACCTTTTGATACCACCATTGTTGGCATGCTCACCCTGAATTTCGGGGTCCCGGCGCTGATCTTTTCAACGCTCACCAAGCTCGAGGTTTCGCTAGGCCAGTTTGGTGAAATGATCGGCGTTTTCGGTATTTTCCTGATCGCTAATCTGGCAATTGGAGCCTTGTTGCTCAAGGCTTACAAGCTGGAAGTCGGCGCGTTCCTGCCGGCAATTTCATTTCCCAATAACGGTAATATGGGTCTACCACTTTGCCTGTTTGCCTTTGGTGATACCGGTCTGGCATTGGGGATTAGCATTTTTGTTCTGATGTCGACCGCCAATGTGACGATTGGATTTGCCTTTGCATCGGGTAAGTGGTCGCTTGCCGCAGCCTTCAAAACGCCGCATCTATGGGTGATTGCCGGTGCACTAATTTTTATGGCCGTCGAGGTGCCACCGCCTCGTTGGATCGCCAATACGGCAGAAATTATTGGCGGTATGTCGATACCACTGATGCTGATCGCCCTCGGTGTCTCGCTTTCGCGTTTGGAAGTTCGGGACTTCAAACAAAGCGTTTGGCTTGGCTTCGTGCGGCTGGCCATCGGGTTTGGTCTTGGCGTGGGGTTAGCATGGGTGTTTGGCCTCGAAGGTGCTGCTCGTGGTGTACTCATCCTGCAATGCACCATGCCGCCGGCTGTTATGAACTATATTCTCGCGGCGCGATTTGATCGGCAAGCAAGTGGCGTTGCAGGTGTCGTCGTTGTCTCGACCTTTATGTCGCTTTTAACATTGCCGTTTCTCATGCTCTTTGTGTTGGCGGGGTAACAGCATGTCAATTGTTGCTGAACTCGCCGCCATCGTATTGCCGGTTTTCTTTTGCGCTGGGCTGGGTCTCCTCTGGACCCGCTCCGGTCGTGAGTTTGACTCTGAACTTGTATCGACCCTGGTCTATAAAATTGCGGTCCCGTGTCTAATCATTGCAACATTCAGCAAGGTTAGGTTGGAAATCTCGGCAATTACCGAAATCGCTATCGCGGCAACTGTGATCTATCTCTTAACGGCGGCCATTGCTGCCATTGTTTTGCGCATTTTCCATCTGTCTTTTCCTGCCTATTTGCCATCGATGATCTTCCCGTTGGTGGGGAGTATGGGTTTGCCCGTGTGTCTCTTTGCGTTTGGCGAAAAGGGTCTGGCGCTAGCATTGGTGTATTTCACCCTGGGCGCCGTCGGGACCTTTACCATTGGGGCAGCAATCGCTTCTGGGAAAGCGTCACTCGGGAAGTTGATCCGTGAACCAGCGCTCTTGGCGGCGGTCATCGCCGTTGGCATGATCTACTGGGATATTTCGCTTCCAAAATGGGTGTATGACTCGACCAAACTGCTCGGCGGTATGGCATTCCCGTTGCAGCTTATAGCGCTCGGCTGTTCTTTGGGCCGGTTTCAGGTGTCTTCTTTGCCGCGCGGTATTGGCCTCGGTGTATTCCGATTGGCGATAGGCTTCGCCATTGGTTTTGGCGTAGCGGAGTATTTTGCTCTCGAGGGTATGGTACGCGCTATCGTCATCCTGCAAAGCGCAATGCCAGTTGCAATTTCCAACTATTTGTTCGCGGTCATATATAAACGCGAGCCCGAAGAGGTCGCTAGTATGGTGCTGATCTCCACGGCGATGTCAGTCGTCACTTTGCCGCTTTTACTGCTCTATCTGCTTTAAGGTCTTAGTGAGTTACAGACCCGCCATCGACACAAAGAACCTGACCGGTAATAAAATCAGAATCCTCTGACAGCAAAAAGACCGCTGTCCCGATCAAGTCTTCGGGTTCTTCTGGCCGTTTAATGCAGCGGCCGCCAATGTTGGCGTCAAAATGTTCTTGCGAGAACTGACCCTCATTCATCACCGCTTCACTTTGGGTCAAGCCGGGAGCAATCGCGTTAATACAAATATTGTCGTCGCCAACTTCGCGGGCCATCGCCCGGCTTAAGGCGATGATGGCGCCTTTCGAGGTGACATAGTGCAGCTGCATAGGTGTTCCCTTAAACACGGTGCCGGAGGTGATGTTGACGATTTTTCCGTATTCCTGTTTGCGCATGACTGCGACGACAGCGCGGGAAACTTGCCACACGCCACGAATATTGACCCGCATCACGGCATCAAACTCGTCGATATCTATCTCTTCAAACCGCCGACGCGCCAGCTTACCGAAAAGGGCAGCGTTGTTAATGAGCCCATCGATGCGTCCGTACTTCTCGACCGTCTGAGATACCATGTCGGCGATTTGGGCTTCGTTGGTGACGTCGGCAACAATGCCGGTCGCGCTCCCACCTTTTTCGACGATCTCATTAACCAGGGACGATGGATCCATAACGTCATTGATCACCACGTTGGCGCCTTGTTCGGCAAGACCGCGGGCATAGGCAGCGCCTATTCCTTGTGCTGCGCCAGTAACGATGACTGTTTTGCCGTCGAGCTGTCCCATCTATGTTCTCCCTGTGTCGATCAATTTTCATCATTGTTGGAACAGGGCGCCATTCCGTCAAGGGGACGCCCTATCTTCTGAGTGTCTTCCTTGCGATGTCTGGGTTATTTTCTCCGCGTGATTTGTAACGAGTTTGATAATGAAAAATAAATTTACCCGCTACGCGGTCATCTGGTTTTTGCTGGTGGCAACGGTCTTTGTTGCCGATGAATTTATCCGCGATGTTCTTTTGACCGGCGATGAGCCGCGTGCCGTCACCCCAAGGGGATCCCTCACTAATTTAGAAAAAAGTACGGTGACGTTGTTCGAGGCCACGGCACCGTCTGTGGTTTATATCTTTACGCAGGGTGGTTCGTCTGCCGGCCAACAGAGTGACGGTGGCGGGGCAGGGTCGGGCTTTATTTGGGACCGTGCCGGTCATGTTGTGACCAACCATCATGTTATCGCTGGGGCGAATGAAATTGCCGTTCGGCTGGAGAACGGAGAAGTGGTAGAGGCGAAGTTCGTTGGTTCTACGCCGGATTACGATCTCGCTGTTGTCCGCTTGACCGGTACACGGTCTGGGCGGGATCCCATCCCCCTCGGTGACTCGGCATCACTTAAAGTTGGGCAGTCAGTCTTTGCGATCGGTAATCCATTTGGTCTTAGTCGAACATTGACCTCCGGAATCATTAGCGCGCTCAATCGTCGACTGCCGACGTCCGATAATCGAGAGGTCGATGGCGTCATTCAGACAGATGCAGCGATTAATCCTGGTAATTCCGGTGGGCCGCTGGTTGATTCTGCGGGTCGGTTGATCGGCGTAAACACGGCTATTATTTCGGGTTCGGGTTCCTCTGCCGGAATTGGGTTCGCGGTACCAGTTGATGTCGTCAATCGGGTTGTGCCCCAGCTCATCAAGAATGGTCGCGTCCCTCGACCGGGAATTGGGATCACCGTTCTACCGGAAGAGGTCGCCGCGCGGCTCGGGGTTACCGGGTTGATTATTGCCGATGTTCTCCCTGGGACCTCTGCAGCGAAAGCCGGTTTGATGGGGGTTATCAATGGCCGTCGGATTGGTGATGTGGTTACGCAAGTCAATAGTGTGCCGGTCAAAACCCTGGCAGAGTTTGCAACTGAGCTGCGCAAGGTTGGCATCGGAAAATCTGTTGATTTAACAGTAGAACGAAACTCTATTATGCGCCGAGTCCTGGTTCAAGTGATGGATATTTCTTGATGCCTTAGCAGTTACTTGGCGCAGAGTCGGTTGATTTTACGAGGAGCAGGCCTAAAATCCCCGGCAACGTGTTAGTGTGTGAATGCACAATGAATGAGGAGAGCAGCATGTTTCCGCGCAACTTCTGGTATGTCGCCGCTTGGGATACGGAAATTCGCCGGCAGGAATTGCTTCGCCGGACAATCTGCAATGAGCCGATAGTGTTTTACCGCCGTGAAGACGGGTCGCCTGTGGCGCTCGAGGATCGCTGTTGCCACCGTCATATGCCGCTCTCAGATGGCGTGTTGAAAGGCGACAATCTGGAGTGCCTGTATCATGGTTTGATGTACGATCCTTCTGGTACCTGTATTCATATTCCGAGCCAAACGACCATCCCACCGGAAGCCAAGGTGCGCAGCTATCCGGTTTTTGAAAAGAACCACTGGATTTGGATTTGGATGGGCGACCCAGCACTTGCAGATCCTGAGGAGATCGAAGATTTCCACTGGCTCGATGATCCCGATTGGCGGGCAAAAGGCGAGAGACTAGACCTTCCTGGCAATTATCAACTATTGACCGATAATTTGCTTGATCTGACCCATTTGCAGTTCGTGCATCCAACGACGTTGGGTACCGACGCGATCGCTTCTAATCCGATCAAGACCGAGCGTGAAGGTGATCTGATCCGGGTTACGCGCGAAATCCCGGATAGCCCTGCGCCACCATTCTTGCAGAAGGCAGGCGGCTTTACACCGGAAGAACATATCGATCGCTGGCAGATCATTGAGTTTACCCCTCCCGGTTTTGTCCGATTGGATGTTGGTGGTGCGCGTGCCGGAACAGGCGCCTTCGACGGTGATCGCTCACATGGTGTGTCGATGCGAAACTTGAATGCGATAACACCGGAAACCGATACGACGACACATTACTTCTGGGCGCAGGCGCATAACTTTAAGCTCGATGATCCAACGGTTACAGAGCTGGTGTTCCGTCAGGTCCATACCGCATTTCTCGAAGACCTCGCGGTCATTGGATCGCAGCAGGGTAACCTTGAAGCTTTTGGTGAAGGTCTGCCGGATCAGGTCGATTTCAACCAAGATGCCGGTGGCATTCAGGCGCGTCGCGTAATTGACCGTATTCTAGAAGAAGAAGCTAACGGGTCCGCCATTCGCGCTACTGGTTAGGACAGTGCCGTGGCACGCGGTACGTTCTTTCTGATCGTTGGGCCCAGTGGGGCCGGGAAGGATAGTCTAATCCGCGGTGCCGAAGCGGCACTTTCCAGTAGTAAGAAATACGTTTTTGCTGAACGGGCGATTACCCGCACGGTCGATCCTGATCGCGAGTCTCACGAGCCAGTAACGGCAGCAGAGTTTGCTAAACGCCAGAAGGCGAAGGCGTTCATGCTCACCTGGCGGGTTTATGACACTGACTACGGTATTCCAGCGTCCTATGAAGATGATCTCAAGGTCGGCCGTCATGTTGTGGCTAATGTTTCACGAGGGATCGTGGGGGGAGCGGTTGCACATTTCAGACCAGCTTGCGTCATTCAGATAACGGCGCCGCCACCCGTCCTCGAATATCGTCTGAAGAGCCGCGATGACATCAAAAATCTTGCAGAACGGCTAGAGCGGACTGTGATGTTGCCAGATGGGATCTCGGTGAATCATCTATTGAACACCAAGGATCTGGAGACCGGTGTTGGACGTCTTGTAGGTATGCTGAAATCTCTCGCGAAAGCATAAAAAAACCGGATGCCCTGGGGCACCCGGTTTGATTTCTTGCTTTGTCACTGTAGCTAACGACGATCGCCGAACAGGTGCAGCAACATAATGAACAGGTTGATGAAATCGAGATACAATCGCAAAGCGCCGGAAATGGCGAGTTTGCCGCTGGTTTCCTCATCATGATACTCGTCATATTCGTTCTTGATGTTCTGTGTGTCATAGGCAGTGAGCCCGACGAACACCAGCACACCAATCACTGAAATGGCAAAATGCAAGGCTGAGCTTTGCAGGAAGATATTTACCAGAGATGCAATGATGATTCCGATAAGCCCCATGATCAGGAACGATCCAAACTTGGAGAGGTCCTTTTTCGTGGTGTAACCATAGAGGCTCATTGCAGCGAAGGTGCCCGCTGAGATGAAGAATACCCGGGCGATGCTTTCACCGGTAAAGGCGATAAAGATGGTTGCCATCGAGATACCCATCAGCCCGGCATAAATCCAAAACGTGGTTTGTGCGGCTGAGAACGACATCGAGTGCAGTTTTGCACTGAGGAAGAACACCAAACCAAGCGGTGCCAACATAACCACCCATTTCAGCGGTGTGTTGAACAGCGTGTTGCCGAGCTGTGTAACACTGGTGATCTGCCCGGCGTCATTCACATTTACCGACATCTGCGCAATGACAAGGGCAATAATGCCTGTCAGTGCCAAACCCGACGCCATATAGTTATAAACCCGCAGCATATAGGCCCGCAGGCCCTCATCATATGCCGCCTGATCAACAGCGGTCCCAGTGAAAACCGCTTTGCGTTCTGTTCCGAATGCCATACCAATCCTCGTTTAAATGGCCGAATAATAATTGCTATAAGTATGGTGATTCCTGGGGAGAAATCAAGACTTACCGTATCTCGTCATCCAATATTAACGTGCTGTTAACCTTACTCATTTCGGAGCAACTGAGCCGGTTTTTGGCCCAAAGATCGCCAGGTGCCTAAAAGCGCAATACAGATCATGAAAATTGTGGCACCGATGATTGTTGTTGCCACTGTACCAGCGACGGGCAGCCATTCAGCCCGCATAACATGTTTTAGAACGGCCCATCCTGCAAAGGTCCCCAACGCTGCGGCCAGCAACGCTGTCGATAGCGCGAGCAATCCGTATTCCAGGAGGAGCGTTGCCAAAATGTCGCGGCGCCGGGCGCCGAGAACCTTAAGCACAACGGAGTCATATATCCGACGTTGGTGACCGGCGGCGACGGCTCCAGCGAGTACCAATGTTCCGGCGAGAATAGTAATACCCGCGGTAAGTTGTACGGCAGCTGCTATGCGATCCATCAGCTCGCTGACCGCTTTCAGAACATCTCGTACTCGGACGGCGCTGATATTGGCGAAGTTTGCCGCGACCGCATTTTCCACATCATTCTCGTGCTCGGGATCGAGGCGTATAGCGGCAATATGGGTTTGCGGTGCATGCTGAATAACGCCGGGTGAAAACACCATCACAAAGTTGACCCGCAACGTTCGCCAATCAATGGCCCGCAGATTGGCAATCTTTGCCGTGATCGGACGACCCAATACGTTCACTGTTATTTTATCACCAATCGTAAGACCCATGCCCGCAGCAGCACCAGCATCAAAGGAAACCAACGGCGGGCCGTTATAGTTGGCAGGCCACCAGACGCCTTCCTTAATCTTGGCTCCGTCCGGTGCTTTAGTTGACCAGGTTAGCCCACGGTCGTTGCGTAGGACCCAGGCAGCGCTTGGTGCTGCCTTGACCTGCGAAGCTGGAACGCCTTTCACATGGGTGATCCGACCACGCAACATGGGCACCCGGTTGATGCTTTTGATCGGGCTGGTTCGCCGGACTGTCTGTTCAAACTTATCGATTTGATGCGGCTGGATATCGACGAAGTAAAATCCCGGCGCTTTGCTTGGCATGGTCTCGGTAATTTGTCGCGCCAGATTACTTTGTACAACGACGACCGCGACCAGAACGGTGAGGCCAAGCCCCATCGATAGAACGACGTTAGCTGTTTGGCTGCCCGGCCGATGCAAATTGGCAAGCGCTAAACGGATTCTGGTTGATTTGATACCACTGCATAGGGCCGCAAGCTTCATCATGAGCTTTCCAGCACCATAAAATAGCAGGAAGGCGACAGCAGATCCGCCGACAAACCCTGTCGCAATCCGCTGGTCATGGGCAGTCGCGATGGCAAGGAAGGCGAGGGCGGCGATGCATAGCGCGGTGAGCAGCATGATTTGCCAGCTGATTCGGCTTGTCGCAGGAACGATGAGATCTCTAAAAAGGCTTCCGGGGGCGATAGTACAGGCGCGCGCCAGCGGCCACAGCGAAAATGCGGCAGAAACCAACACGCCGTAACAAGCGGCAAGCAGGAGCGGTTCAGGATAGAGGCCGATCCGTAACGGTACGGGGAGTAACTCAGCTAACGCGGCAGACAGGGCAGCTGGCAGAACCGCGCCAATTCCCAATCCCAACAGAACGGCTGCCCCCGTCATGACAGCGATTTCGGAAAGCCATGTCATGAAGATCAAACGGCGCTCGGCGCCAATACATTTGAGCGTCGCGATTATGGCCGTTTTACCGCCAAGATAACCGCGTACCGCGTTGCCGGCCCCGACACCGCCGATCAACAAGGCCGTAAGCCCGACCAGTGTCAGGAATTGCGCTGTACGATTGATAAAGCGTTCTGCACTGGGAGCTGCCGTGGTCCGGTCACGAATGCGCCACCCGGCTTCGGGGAACTTCTTAGTAAGAGATTCTTTGAACGATACCAACGGTGTGGTTGCGGGCAGGCGAAGACGATACTCATAGGAGATTTGTGTCCCGGGTTGGACGAGCCCGGTCGCTGCCAGACTTTTAGCAGTAACGGTAAAGCGCGGACCGCGGGTTATTGCTCTAATGCCACCGACCCGGTCAGGTTCTGATCTGATGATCGCATTGAGACGAAACTGTGCCGATCCGAGGGAGACCACATCGCCAATCTTTAGCCCGAGCCTTTCGAGAACGCGGGGTTCTACAATAGCTCCCCAGGCATTATTTCGATATGCCAGGGCATTCTTGAGCTCGATGGAGCGATCAAGTTTGAGAGTTCCGAACAACGGATAAAGTCCATCGACGGATTTGAGATTGACCAGCATTCGGGATTTTTTGTCTTGTCGGTTCGCCATCGACCGCATTGATGTGACGCGGGTGACGTCCGCTCGCGCCTTGAGCCAGTCGAGCTGACCCTGTGATGCGGGGCGATGTGCGAGTCGCAGCGCAACATCACCGCCCAGCAAAATTCGGCCATCTGCTGCCAGTCCGGCAACAATGGAGGATGAAAGTGATCCGATCCCGGCAATAGCGGCGACGCCAAGTACCAGACAGGCGAGGAAGATTTTAAAACTACTAATCCCGCCACGCAGATCGCGGAGCGCGAGGCGGAGCGGTAAGGGAAGCGTCAAGCGGTGCCCCCGTTCAGCACTTGTCCGTCGGCGATCCGTACTTCGCGACCACATCGTTTTCCGATTCCGGCATCATGGGTAATCAGCAGTAGCGTCGTTTTATATTTCTCAGTGAGAGAGAACAGTAAATCGATAACCGCATCGCTGGTTTCCTGATCGAGGTTTCCAGTAGGCTCGTCTGCCAACAGGAGACGCGGCTTGGCGGCAAAAGCACGGGCTAACGCAACGCGTTGCTGCTCACCACCGGAAAGTTGTCCTGGATAGTGATCTATACGATGACCCAATCCGACGGCTTCAAGCCCTTCACGGGCTTGTTCAAACGCGTCGTTCCGGCCAGCAAACTCAAAGGGAATGGCCACATTCTCAAGCGCTGACATGGTTGGCACCAGATGAAAATTCTGAAAGACGATTCCCATCGTGTCGCGGCGAAAGACGGCAAGTCCGTCTTCGTCGAGTTTGTTCAGATCGACATTATTGATCTGCACGGTACCAGAGCTGGCTTTCTCCAACCCGGCGATGACCATTAGCATGGTCGTTTTGCCAGACCCCGATGGGCCAATAATGCTAACGGTTTCTCCTTCGGCGACGGATAAATCTATACCACGCAGGATATTGACCGCGCCTGCCGGACCCTCCAGCTTAAGATGTATGTTTTCAAGCTGGATCATGGGACCCCATATCGTTACTGAATGTCATGTAATTGTGCCGGAATGAGACGATGAATAATCACTTTGTATCAAAGAGATATGCCGTGTTACCGAAATTTTTCAAGTCCTTAGCGCTTGTCCCAGCAATTTGTTTGTTGATTTTTGGCGGTGCGAAGAACGTAGTAGCGGCATCGGCGCAGAAAATTCTGGTCCTCGGAGATAGCCTTTCTGCTGGTTACGGGCTGCCTGCTGGCGAGGCTTTTCCTGTACAGCTTGGCATAAAACTCCGGGCGATGGGCTATAACGTGAAGATGCTCAATGGCGGGGTGTCGGGTGATACCAGTGCCGGCGGCAGGGCGCGGCTGAACTGGGCTCTGGCTGATAAGCCACATTTCGCCATTATTGAATTGGGCGCCAATGATGGTCTCCGCGGACTCGATTCCGGAGCTATGCGGAATAATCTCGACGATATCATTGTCAGGCTAAAGGCGGCGGGCATCGGCGTATTGCTGACGGGCATGCGGGCACCGCCGAATATTGGACCGGAATACGGCAAGGCCTTTAATCGGGTTTTTCCTGATCTCGCGCAAAAGCACAATGTGCTGCTTTATCCGTTTTTTCTTGAAGGCGTGGCGGCGATACCAAAACTCAATCAACATGATGGGATTCATCCCAACCCTGCTGGTGTGGCGGTGATAGTTGACCGCATCATGCCGTTCGTGGTCCGCTTGTTAAAAGGAAACGAGAAATCGGGGACCCCCCAAAAGTGACTGCGCCGGATATTCAGTCGGATAGTTTTTCCGTTGCCCACGCCAGCGGCGGAGACTGGCAGGAGCTGACGGAAGCCTGCTTACTCAGTCTGGGAAAAGCAGCAAAAGGCCGCAATCTGGGTTTTGTCTATGTCTCGGATTCTCTTGATGAAGATTTGCATCTCATTCTCAAACGCCTGAAAGAAGCGACCCGTATCCATGATTGGGTCGGGACAATCGGCTTCGGAATTTGTATATCCGGCACTGAGTTTTTTGATATGCCCGCGATGGCGATCATGGTGGGAGATGTGCCGCAAGACAGTTTTTGTATCTTGCCGACAATCGGACCCGAAGATCGCGACTTGCCCAAAGACGTTCTGGATTGGGCGCGAACGCATAACCCGGTGTTGGGTATCGTTCATGCCGATCCACGGGTTCCGAGGCTGGAGAAAATCTTCTCGCGGATTGAAGGGCAGACGCACTGTTTTTTGGTTGGTGGAATGACGGCTTCGCGTGGTGCGCAGGATCAAATCGCTGGAGAGGTTACCGATGGTGGCGTTTCCGGCATTTTGTTTGGCGGCGTGCTTGGTGCAGTCACCGGACTGACGCAGGGTTGTTCGCCCATCGGTCCGGTTCACAACGTTACCAGAGGGCGCGACAACATCGTTCTTGCGCTGGATGGTAAGCCAGCGTTCGAGGTTTTTAAGGAAGATATTGGTGAATTGCTGGCGCGTGACCTGAGCAAGATCAATGGCTATGTCCACGCAGCAATCCCGATCACGGGGTCTGATACAGCAGATTATCTCGTGCGCAATCTATTGGGTATTTATCCCGAAAAAGGCTGGGTATCGATTGCTGAGAAGGTTGGTGTCGGGGATCAGGTTATGTTCGTCCGTCGTGACGGCGCGACGGCGACAGCCGACCTCAAGCGCATGGTCGCCGATGTGAAACGTCGAATGGATAAGCCACCGAGGGCGGCGTTTTATTTCTCGTGCATTGCCCGCGGCCCCAATCTGTTTGGCACAGGCTCGGTTGAGCTGAAGACAATTGCCAAAATTCTCGGCGACGATGTGCCGTTGATAGGGTTCTTTGCCAATGGTGAAATTTCGAACAACCGGCTCTATGGCTATACCGGCGTCTTATCGTTGATTCTGTGATCCGTCTCTTTGTTGCCCTTTCGATTCCTGATGATCTGCGCCAGCGGCTCAAGACACTATGCAATGGTGTCCGCGACGCCCGTTGGGTCGAGGAGGAGAATCTGCATCTAACATTGCGGTTTATCGGCGAGGTCGAGGAACCGGAGGTTGCCTATATCATGGCGGCACTATCGTCGGTGCAATCTGAGAGTTTTGATCTCACTCTATCTGGCGTTGGCCATTTTGAATCGCGTAACAAAATACGGGCGCTTTGGGCCGGGATACAGCCGTGTCCGGCACTCGACACCTTGCAACAGCGCATAGAGTCTGTTCTGAAACGCCATGGCATTGCGCCAGATGGTCGCAAGTTTTCGCCCCACCTTACATTGGCGCGCTTGAAACAAATGCCGCCGACCTATGTACGTGATTGGCTCGAAGGGAACAGCTTCTTTCAAGCGTCCCCGTTTTCTGTCCAGGGCTTCACGTTGTTTGAAAGTTACCGTGCCCCTATCGGGGCGATCTATACGCCGTTGCAGGGATTTCCGTTAAGCCATGGGGCAACCACATGAAGGTCATTTATCGAGATATGGATCAGGAAGCGGTGGATCGTGGGTATAACGCGCGTGCGACAGTCGATGATGTTGGTGTGTATTTGGCGGAATATGCAACACGTAGCGCAGCGGCTCGTGAGACCCTCGAGTGCCGCGAAGATGTTTCTTATGGCGAACACGCCGATGAGGTGATTGATATATTTCCGGCGAAGCCAAACGCGCCGATCTTTATATATATTCATGGCGGCTATTGGCGCGCGCTGAGCCAGAAGGAATCGGCATCAATGGCGCCAGGGTTTGTGGCGAACGGTGTTTCTTTGGTGACAGTGAATTATTCTCTGGCGCCGGGAGCGTCATTGGATTTGATCGTCGAGCAGTGCCGGCGCGCACTGGCCTGGGTGTGGAACAATGCTGCTAGTTTTGGCGGAGACAAGAACCGAATTTTTGTCGGCGGATCATCGGCTGGCGGGCATTTGACTGGCATGTTGGTCTCGGATAGTTGGCATCGCGAGTTTGGTGTGCCCGAAAATGTTGTCAAAGGCGCGGTACCACTCAGTGGTCTGTATGAGCTTGAGCCAATCCGTCTCTCACATATCAACGAGTGGATGAAACTCGATCTAGAGTCGGTCGAGCGCAACAGTCCACAACGGCATCTGCCGGAGGCCGGATGTCCGCTGGTCGTGTCGTATGGCGAGACCGAGACGTCGGAATTCAAACGTCAGAGCGCAGACTATGCCGATGCCTGGCGCGCTCGGGGAAGCAGTTGCGAGTTATTTGAGACAGCTGGCCACAATCACTTCGACATAATTTTTGATTTGGATAACCCTGCAACCCCGCTTGGTCGTGCGGTCTTTGACCTAATTGGCGTATAGGCTAATCGGTCGTAGCGCTTAAATGCCAATGCGGCGACAAGGAACCCATTTTCCAAAATAATTTCTATATTTGCGTTTACGACAGATATTTTTAATATGAATTTTCTGATTTTTTGATTATAGAAAGAAGAAATTCTCTATTGCGGATTTTCATTTTATGGACGCTATCGATATTAAAATACTCGATTGCCTGCAGGTTGACGCTACTTTGTCGGTTAGCGAGGTTGCTAAACAGGTGGGGCTATCGACTTCGCCTTGCTGGAACCGAATTCAACGTCTTGAACAGGCGGGCGTGATCCGCGGACGAGTCGCACTCCTAGATGCAGAGTCGTTAAACGTGCGCGTCACGGCGTTTGTGTCAATCCGAACCAATCAGCACAGTGCCGCCTGGTTTGAGAAATTTTCAACCGCGGTGTCTTCTTTTCCGGAAGTTGTTGAGTTTTACCGGATGAGCGGTGACGTTGATTACCTGCTTCGTGTCGTTGTGCCGGATATAGCTTCCTATGACGAGTTTTATAAGCGGTTGATTGAGCACGTTGACCTCACCGATGTCAGTTCAAGCTTTGCAATGGAAGAGATTAAATATACGACGTCTTTGCCCCTGGATTACGCGGCGACCTAAACGCCGAACCGATTCAAGATAGCGTCGATTGATCGACCATAATCGCCACCAAACAATCGGAGGTGGACCAGCAGCGGATTTAGGTTATAGAGGTCGCGCCGCGCCTCCCAAAAACCTGGTCGCAGCGGGGCGTAATCCTCATAGGTCTCGAAGAACGGTTCACGGAACGTGCCGAAAAGTGTTGCGAAGGCGAGGTCCATCTCAGCATTACCAAAATAGATCGCAGGATCGATAAAGCTGGTAATGCGACTGTCTTTGACCAACACATTGCCGCCCCACATATCGCCATGCAGCAACTGTGGAGCCGCCGGTTCTTCAATCCACTCATCTAGACGACTCGCCAATGCCTCAAACCGCCCCATTGTGTCTGATGATACTCTATCCTCGGTGAGCGCTTGCCGAGCCATGAAGAGCAACCGATGGTCTCGAAAGAACTCGAGCCAGGATGATGTCTTTGGATTAGGCTGACGAAGGGGTCCAATCAGCGTATCGCATTCGAAACCGAAGTCAGTTGCGGTAATTTTATGGAGAGCTGAAAGATGCCGCGCGGCATCACGTTCGGCATCGTCATCAATGGGGTCACCGCTCTCGATCCAATCCATGATGAGCAAAGTTTTATCCGCGTGATGCACCACCGGAACCGGGAGCGATGTATTCTCTGCGAGATACCGCAGCATCAATGCCTCGACAGCAAAATCACCACCACCGGTTTTGATCACCAATGGCGAACCCGTTTCCATTTCTGCCAGATGAACGCGGGCGACGTTGCCACCATGAAGCTCTTGCAGGGATACCGGTTGTCGACCGACTGCATCGGCAATTTGTGTCTTGAGCTCCTCGGTCATGAGATACCGTTTAGTTTCTTGCGCGTTTCCTGCAGTAAGCCGTTGGAAGCGTCCTCGATTAGATTAAGAACATCTTCAAACCCACCGGGTCCACCGTAATACGGGTCAGGGACGTCCTCGATAACTGCATTCGGTGCAAAATCCATCAGCAGTCGGATCTGCGCAGTACAATTTGCTGGAGCACGATCTTGCATAGCTTCTAGATGTGACCGGTCGAGAGCGATGAGAAAATCGAAATTGTCAAAATCCTCAGTATTAATCTGGCGAGCCTGAAGGTCGCTTAGATCAATGTCCCTATTCTTGGCGGCTTGTTGCGAGCGCGGGTCGGGGCTTTCGCCTGTGTGGAAAGCGATCGTGCCGGCAGAATCAATCAAGATGCGTTTCTCTAAGCCAGCTTTTTCGACCTTTTGCCGGAACACACCTTCCGCCGTTGGTGACCGGCAGATATTCCCTGTACACACAAATAAAACACTGGTCTGGTTGTTCTTCTCAGTCATACTCGACGCTTCCTCTTTTGGTCATCATACTGGCGTCCGAGGGTTCGAACGAAACCCTAATTTTTTGGATTCTTTCCTAAATGAATAAACGCGCCTTTTCAAAACTCCTGACCGAGATTCGAGCCTGTACCCATTGTGCGGCGTATTTGCCCGCGGGGCCGCGGCCAGTGGTTAAAGCGAAACAAACGGCGCGTATTATGATCATCGGTCAGGCGCCGGGGACAAAAGTTCACGCGTCGGGGGTGCCCTGGGATGATGCCAGTGGAAACAGGCTGCGGGACTGGCTCGATCTCGATAAAGACATTTTTTATGACGAGGGCCAGATCGCCATCGTGCCGATGGGGTTCTGTTTTCCCGGGACAAATCCTAAAGGCGGTGATTTCCCACCACGTCCGGAATGTGCACCGATGTGGCATGACAAGTTACGAGACGGATTGGACTCGGTGGAATTGACCTTACTGGTCGGCCAGTATGCGCAGAAATATTATCTCGGCAAACAGGGCAAGAAGACCATGACCGAAACGGTCCGGTGCTTTGAAGAATACTTGCCTGAGTTTTTGCCGACGCCTCACCCGAGTTGGCGGACTGGTATCTGGCAGAAAAAGAACCCGTGGTATGAAGAAGACGTCATTCCCGAGTTACGCCGCCGCGTCCACGATTTGCTGGCGAAAGGCTGATTCTATGAGCCGGCTATCACGAGCCGTGACAGTGTTTGAGGCGCTGCCGGGATCAACGCGAGGCATCCTGTGGATGATCTTCGCGACCGCAAACTATGCGGCGACCTATGCTGTCGTTCGCTATTTGTCGACGGACTTTAGCGTCTTTCAGCTCGTCTTCTTCCGCTCGATCCTCGGTGTGATTCTCATGGCACCCTGGTTGTTCCAGGTTGGTGTCGGCATCTTGAAGACCGATCATTTTGGGGCCTATGTGTATCGCTCCATTTTAAATTATGGCGGCATGGTCCTCCTGATTTTTGCGCTGGCCACACTGCCGCTGCAAGACGTTACAGGGCTGATGTTTACGTCGCCGCTTTTCACGGTGTTGTTTGTTGTTCTGCTGCTCGGTGAACGACCCGGCATCCGCCGCTGGGCTGCTCTGCTCATTGGATTTGGCGGCGTGATGATTATTATCCGCCCAGGATTTCAGGAGCTCACCTGGGCCGCAATCGGTGTCGTTGCAACGAGTTGCGCTTACGCGTTGATAAATGTGTCGACCAAAAGATTAGCGAAAATAGATAGTTCTAACAAAATCATCTACTACGATTTTATTTTAATGTCGGTGATAGGATTAGTGCCGGCAATTTACTACTGGAACGAGGTGCGCGCTGAACATCTTGTCTGGATTGTGGTCGTCGGGATCTTTAGTGCACTGGCAAGACAGGGAATTATCCGGGCGCTGGCTGTCGGTGAAGCTTCTGTAGTTATGCCGTTCAACTTTCTGAAGCTGCCGTTTACGGTTTGCCTTGGCGTGGTGTTTTTTCAGGAAAACCCCGACATCTGGACCGCTGCCGGTGCCTTGGTAATTTTTGGCAGTGGTTATTATATAGCCCGCCGGGAAGCCGCTCTTAAAGCAATGGATGCTGCCAAACCAACACCACCGCCGGGATAGGAATCTCCTAGCTGTCAGCTGAACGTGACGGCCCTTTGGCTTCGTCGCGGGCGATATACACCGTCGCAATAATGATGATCAGGGCACCGGCAAAGGTCCAGTAATCAGGGACCTCACCAAAGATCGAGTATCCCAGCGCACCAGCATAGATCAGGCGGACATACTCCATCGGTCCGACGGCGTTTGCTTCGCCGACAGAGAATGCCCGAATGAATCCGGTCATGCCGATGGTGGTCATCACGCCGATCCCGGCGAGCAGCGCCCATTCAATTCCAACGGGGTTTTGCCATAAGATAATCGTTGGAATGAGAAAGATGACCGCGCCGCCAGCATGATAGTAAAACAGGATGCGGTTCGGTGGTTCGGTGGAGGACATTAACCGAATTAAAACATTGGCGATTGCGAAAGTGCAGGCACTGATCAGAGCGATAACCGTGACAGGGTCAAATCCCGCATGGCCAGGCCGGACCATAATCAGCACGCCGACAAAACCGAAAGCTGTTGCGGCCCAGCGACGTGATGAGACCAGCTCTGAGAGCAACAAGACGGCAATAATGGTCGTAAAAAGAGGGCGCGAAAAGGCAATGGCGGTCGCGTCAGCGAGATAGAGATGGATGACCGAATAGAAAACCCCGACCTGGGCAATACAGGCGATGACCAGTCGCAGCATATGGATACCAAGGCGCTGGGTTTTAAGGCCTGAAATACCCATCCGGAAGAAAATAGGGGACAGAATTAAAATGCCGATGAAGTAACGGCAGAAAGCGAGCTCCATTGGCCCAAACTTTTTGCCGAGCAATTTGACGAGAACGTCATTAAGAGCGAAGGCAATAGTTCCCATCGTTAGCCACAAGATGCCGCGGAAGTTGCCGGATAACCCGCCCCACCATGCTTGGAATTTATTTGTGCTAGACTGATTCTCGGTCATGACGCCGCTGCTGCTTTCCGGGCTTCATCACGCGCGATATAGATCGCGCTGGCGACGATCAAGCTAGCGCCAACACCAGTCCAAATCGATGGAATTTCGCTAAACAGAAAATAACCAAACAAGGCGGCATAAATCAGCCGGACATATTCGATAGGCCCAACGGCACTGGCTTCACCCGCCGAGAACGCCCGAACAAAGCACGTCATACCGATTGTTGTCAGGACGGCGATTGAAATCAGCATGATCCATTCTATGCCGACCGGCATGGTCCAGAACCAAATGGCTGGCCCGGTGAACACAAGAATGCCACCGACGTGGTAGTAGAATAAAATGCGATTTGGGGGCTCAGTTTTGGAGAGCACCCGTATCAAGACATTTGCTGTCGCAAAAGCCAGGGCGGAACCCACACCAATGAGGGCGATTGGGTTGATGGTATCAGCGCCAGGCTGGATCATGATGATAACGCCGACAAACCCGACAATTGTCGCGATCCAGCGACGGCCACTGACCACTTCAGAAATCACGATGACCGCGACCACTGTTGTAAATAGCGGTTTGGAAAAAAAGATCGCAGTGGCGTCGGCGAGCGGCATGTTGATCACGGTAATGAAAATTCCGAGCTGCGCAACCATGGCGAGCGACATTCTGAGAATGTGCATCCCAATCCGGGTCGTTTTAAGTTCCGCAATTCCCATTCTTATAAATACCGGTGTCAGCATAATCATACCGATGCCATAGCGGAATAAAGCAAGCTCGGTTGGGTCGAACTTGCGGCCGAGTTGTTTAACAACGACATCAGTAATCGAAAATAAGAATGCGCCAATGCTCAGCCATAGAATTCCCCGAATATTTCCGGGCATTTTGAGCCACGCGCTGGTCAATCGGGTCGTTCTTGAAGGTGAGGTCACAACGATTGTAGCGCTCCTGGCGGCGTCTATCGCTGACGCGAGCCTTCTAATGCCCGATAATGTTTGCGGATACAACTGAATCAGGGGTTAAAACGGTGACGTTATTGCTGTGTCAGGTTTGACTCGCTTTAGTGGTTGGGGTTTTGATGTCATGTTGGATCTGTAAGAGAGAACGAATCCTGTGAAACCACCGCCGTTGGATATCCTGTCTCCGTCATCGCTCATCGAGGCGTTGGCGTTGCTTTCGGAGCATGGTGATGCTGCTCGGCCTCTTGCGGGTGGCCAGAGTCTGGTGCCGCTGCTGAACTTTCGTCTTAGCCGCCCTGAGATTTTAATTGATCTCAACCGCATCTCTGATCTCGCTTTTATAAAGGATGGCGGTGATCACATAGCAATCGGTGCCATGACGCGCGAACGCACTATTGAAGAAAATGAGTTGGTGCGGGATCAGGCACCGTTGTTGCAGGAGGCGACAACACAGATTGCCCACCTTCCTATTCGCAGCCGCGGCACAATTGGCGGCAGTCTGGCCAATGCCGACCCAGCAGCGGAATATCCCGCCGTCGCGTTAGCCCTTGAGATTGAGTTGGTGACGCAATCTGTTCGCGGTGAACGTCGAATCAAGGCGGCGGCCTTTTTTGAGGATGTCCTGACAACAGCGCTTGAGCCCGATGAACTTCTGACTGAAATCATCGTACCGAAAGCGCCGCCAGGTAGTAGTTCAGCGTTTGTTGAAATTGCGCGGCGCCATGGTGACTTTGCGTTGGCGGGTGTTGCCGCGCAAATTACCTTTGCCAATAATGCACCGGCTGACGTTTGCCTCGCCGTCTGTGGCGCTGGATCAACGGCATCACGATTGACGACGGCCGAGGAGATTATCCTGCAAGATGGCGTTGGGGTAGAGGCAGTTAAAGCAGCGTCTGCTGCTGCAGCGGCGTCAGTCGATCCAATGTCGGATTTACATGCCAGTGCAGACTATCGGCGGCGTCTTGTTGGCGTCATGACGACCCGGGCGCTCGAAAAAGTAGTGCAGCGGGCGGCGGTGACGTCATGACCGCGTCGCGAACGATTTCAGTCTCTATCAATGGAGAGGTTTTGACCGGCGATGCTGCCCCCCGGATGTTGCTTGCCGATTTCTTGCGGGATGTTCTTGGCAAGACCGGCACCCACGTTGGTTGCGAACACGGAGTTTGCGGTGCCTGTACAATCATCGTCGATGGCGTGGCAGCGCGGTCGTGTTTGATGTTCGCTGTTCAGGCAGAGGGTGCTGACATAAAGACGGTTGAAGGGCTGGCGGATGGTGACGATCTCCATCCGTTGCAAAAATTATTTTCAGAGCACCGTGCCTTGCAATGTGGCTATTGCACACCAGGGATGTTGATGACCGCTATCGATCTGGTTGAAAGCAACAGCTCTCTTACCACAGAGGATATCAAAGTCGGGATGTCAGCAGCCTTGTGTCGCTGCACGGGATACGAAGGAATTATAAAAGCCGTTACAGCCTATGCCGAACAGGTGCATGGCAAACCGGTAAGGCAGGAGAGCGACAATGGCTGATACGATGCCGTCTTATATTGGTCGCTCGGTTGTTCGTCGTGAAGATAACCGGCTTCTCAAAGGGGCAGGAACTTTTGTTGGCGACATGAAACTCGATGGCATGCTCCATGTCGCTATTGTTCGTAGCCAGTTGGCCCATGCTCGCATTAACGCGATTGATCTGGATGCCGCGCGCGGCGTTGATGGGGTCGCGTTGGCGTTGGCGGGCGCAGATTTGAAGGACGTGTTGCCGCCCATTAGCGGCATGCAGGTGACCGCACCGAAAACCTGGCGTGACGGCATGGATCCTCGTATCGAAATCCCCGATCAGACGTTGGTGCCACACGATAAGTTGCGCTATGTCGGTGAACCCTATGCGCTGGTCGTGGCAAGCGATCGCTATATTGCTGAAGATGCGGCAGAACTGATCGAAGGCGATTTCGAAACCCTCCCGCCGGTGGCCAATGCTGAAGCGGCAGTGAATGCAGATGCGCTGGTGCATGACCATCTACCGGGCAATATCGCGGCGACGCTCCATGCCAAGAAGGGCGATGGCGAGACGGCTCTGGAGACGGCACCGCGCCGATTGAAACGACGCTATTTTCATCACCGTTATGCGGCGATGCCGATGGAATGCCGTGGCGTGGTCGCGGAATATGACTCCCGAACCGATAGCATTACGGTTTGGTCTTCGACTCAGGTGGTCCATTGGGTCCGCCGCGAAGTGGCGAATGCCCTTGATATGCCCGAAGAACGCGTGCGGGTTGTTGCGCCTGATGTCGGTGGTGGCTTTGGTGGTAAGGGTCATGTTTATCCGGAAGATATCTTGGTCGCCTATTTGGCCAAGCGTCTTGGTCGACCGGTTAAGTGGTTGGAAGATCGCCACGAGCATCTCCTGAACGCTGCCCATTCGCGGGACAATCTGTTTGATATTGAGGTCGGGTTTGATGACGACGGCAAAATCAGCGTTGTGAAGAATTATTTTCTGGTCGATTCCGGGGCGTACTCGCCAGTTGGCGCAGCGATTGCCGGAAACTCGATCGCGCATTTCATGGGGCCGTATGACATCCCGCACTATGAGTCAGACTGTAAGGTCATGATGACCAATCGGACGCCTAACGCGCCCTACCGTGGGGCGGGGCGGCCCGAAGTTGCCTTTGCGATGGAACGCTCGATTGATCTCATTGCCAATGAACTTGAGCTTGATCCCGCCGAAGTACGGTTTCGTAATATGATCCAGCCGGAACAGATGCCCTATGCCGTCGGGCTACCGTATCGTGATGGTGTCATGATCGAATATGATAGCGGCGATTATCCCGAGGCACTGCGTAAGGCGCTGGACGGTGTCGGCGGACTAGATGCATTTCGTAAACGGCAGAAAAAGGCGCTTGCCGAAGGCCGATATCTCGGTCTTGGTCTTGGTTGCTATGTCGAAGGAACCGGCATCGGCCCGTTTGAAGGCGCAACCGTCAAGATCGATTCTTCCGGCAAGGTGATGGTGGCTACAGGTGCCTGCCCGCAGGGGCAGGGTCATGAGACAGCGTTCGCCCAGGTTGCTGCCGATATCTGGGGTGTCGATATCGACGACGTTGTCGTGACGCTCGCGGACACATCGCATGTAACGATGGGCTATGGCACCATCGCTAGCCGTAGTGCGGTGACGGCATCCGGCGCCATTCAGGAGTCGAGCGATAAAGTGAAAGAGAAAGTCTTTGCCATCGCCGCCAACGTTCTTGAGGCGTCAGAGTCCGATCTCGAACTGCGCGATGGCTCTGTTGGTGTCAAAGGCGTACCCGAAATGTCGATGACGTTGAAAGAAGTTGCGCGCGCGGCACTGCCGGGCTGGATACATCAACGTCCCGAAGGTATCGAAGCGGGTCTCGAAGGAACGGCCTATTACGAACCGCCAACCGTGACCTGGGCCTATGCTGCCAATGCGGCGATTGTCGAGATTGATACTCAGACTGGCGTCGTTAAAATAGAAAACTATGTCGAAGTTCATGATGCCGGCACGTTGATCAATCCAGCCATTGCTGACGGTCAAGTTAAGGGTGGGTTGGTACAGGGTATCGGTGGCGGGCTGTTTGAAGAGCTATCCTACGATGAACATGGACAGCTGATGACGGGCAGCTTTATGGATTATTTGCTACCGACGGCCTCTGACGTGCCGCCGATCAATGTCATCCATAGTGAAACACCGTCACCGAGAAATTCATTTGGGTTTAAAGGGCTTGGTGAAGGCGGAGCGATTGCGCCGCCGGTGGTAATTGCCAATGCGGTGTGTGATGCGCTCAAACCTTTTGGCGCTGAGCTGAACAGCACGCCGGTGCGTGCTGAAGACATTCTCAATATTCTTGATGCAGGTGCCGCCGCTGCGGAATAGAGGGCATCAGTTAAAGCTCAGCCCACCATCAGGCTCAAATATTTGCCCGGTCATATAGGCGGCTTCTTCTGAACAGAGGAACAGCATTGGTTTGGCCAAATCTTCAATCGTGGTCATGCGCGGCAGGCATTGTCGTTGAGCAAACATCTCAAATACCTCATCGGTTGCGGATGGCCGATCAATTTCAGTCTTGGTAATGCCGGGCCAAAACGTATTAACGGTTATATTGGAAGGACCGAGCTCGCGGGCCATTGAACGGGTTATGCCGATCATGGCTGATTTCGACGTGATGTAGTGCAGGTAGTTGGCAGACCCCAGCTGCACCGTGCCCGAGGTGACGTTGACAATGCGTCCCCATTTAGCCTCTTGCATTGCCGGCACTACGGCCCGGGCACAGTAATAGCTGCCAGTAACATTAACGTTCATCGCGCTGTCCCATTCATCGAGCGGTAGCTCCCAGAACGGCGCCATGGTAATCCGGGAAAACACCGCGGCATTATTGATCAGCACATCGATGCGGCCGAACTCCTGGAGCACCTGATCGACCATCGCGGTGACAGAGTCTATTGAGGCGACATCGGTTTGGACGGCCAACGCCCGCGAGCCTTTTTCCTCGATCTCGCGCTGAACCGAGACACCGTTGTCACCGTTCAGTTCTGCAATTACGGGAATTGCACCTTGGGCGGCGAAATGATGCGCATAGCCACGGCCGATGCCCTGGCCACCACCGGTAATAATGACGACGCGATCTTTCAGACTTTCATACCGCGCGGTAACGCTCACATCGATGGTCATGCTCTATCTCCATATTAATATTGTTTCGCGGACTACCTTCTCTGATTTTCCTGGAATCCGCAAAAATTTTGCTGTTTGAAGGACTGCATGTTATGAAAACCCTCAGTTTAAAGGCCTTTCAGGACTAGTCTTATGGATACCATTTCCACTACCGGAACTCTCACGATCACGCCGCTGACGACCCACGTTGGAGCGGAAATTTCCGGGATTGACATCAGCCAACCGCAAGACGCGACGACGGTGGAAGTTCTCAATGAGGCCTTTAATCAATATGTCGCGTTGGTATTTCGGGACCAGAATTTGACCAAGCAGCAGCAACTAGACTTTGCCGGCCACTTTGGCCCGCTAGGCGTGCGGCGCAACGCACCGAAAGATATCCGGGCTGGCAAAGAGGCGACCAAGGGCCACGTCATGCTGGTGACGAATATCCCTGAGGAGGCCGGTGGCAAGGAAGGCTCTTATGGCGATGGGGAGATGTGGTTCCACGCTGATAGCTGCTATTACGAGGTCCCCAATCGCGCGACCTTTCTGTATTCTGTCGAGCTGCCGACCGAAGGCGGCAACACGCGGATGAACAGCATGTATGCGGCCTATGCTAACCTGCCGCAGGAGTTGAAGGACAAACTTGAAGGCCGCAAGGTACTCCAAATTCATGACCACAAACGCCGCGAACGGCTTGATCTCGACAATGTCGTCGTTGAGGATCTCCGCCATTGCTGGCAGCCGATCATCATCACTCACTCAAAAACCGGCAAGAAGGCGCTTTATATTAACCGATTGATGTCCGCCCAAATCGAAGGGCTGGAACGTGCCGAAAGCGATGACATTCTCGATCAACTTTTTGAAATTTCTGAAGACGAAGAGATTTTTTACGAGCATGAATGGCAGGTGGGAGATCTGGTGATGTGGGATAACCATGCCTCAATTCATGCCCGCACGGACTTCCCTCGAGAACAACGTCGTCTGTTGCGGCGGTGTACGATTGGTGGCGATGGTCCGCTATCTTCTTAAGAAAATTCTGCTATTAGAAAATTACTCTGCGCCATTGCGCCGGTACTTCGAATTAATTCTTAAAACACGCAGAATTGATCTAGACAGGTTCTCTCCGTCATTGATAAAACCTACTCCTCAATTGAATCAGAACAGTCTTTAGTACCAGCCATAGTCAGTAGTTCAGGGGCATTTATCTGTGCGTAAGTTACAATCCTTCATCATTGCCGCCTTTATGTGTGTCGTTGCCAGTTCGGCCCAGGCGGTGCCCACACTTCTTATCGATGGCGGTGGCCAGCTAATCGGTGCGGACAGAGTTGATGTTGGTGGCAGTCTCTATGACGTTAGGTTTGGTAATGGCTCCTGCACAGGCCTTTTTTCAGGATGCAACAATGCGGTCGATGATTTTGCGTTTCAGACCCAGGCCGAAGGAATAGTCGCTGCCCAAGCGTTGTTGGATCAGGTTTTCATCGATAATGGAAGCAACCTGTTTGACACAGAGCCTGAGACGATCTTGGGCTGCTCAAGCGTTAGTACATGCCAGGCTCTAATTCCTGTTACCCTTTTGACCGGAGGGCTTTTGAGTAATGTCATTACTAATAATAATAACAGCATCGCTGGTGACACCGCCTCATCAACACTGACTCTCCAGAGAGCGTTAAGCACGGCAAGCAATGGCAGTCGTACCTATGCGGTCTTCACTGCTAGTGCCTCCGTCCCCGAACCTTCGGTTATCGCACTATTTAGTGTCGGGCTGCTCGGGACGTTTATTGCGGGACGACGATTCCGCACTTAAGAGGATTACGGTCGTAGGCCCTAGAAAGGTACATCGCCGAGCGTTGAGGTGCGGTGAATGCGTCTGATGTCGCCTATTTCGTAGCCACCACAGGCCCTGTGGTTAACGCTGCGATTGTCCCACATCACGAGATCATCAACCTGCCACCTATGCAGATAGACGTGCGCTGGTTTGATTTGATGCTCGAAGAGTTCATCGAGCAAAGGCTGTGCTTCTACGTCATCCATTTCTTCAATGCCGATAGTAAAGCGTGGTGACAGATACAATCCCTTGCGGCCAGATACTGGGTGCGTGCGGACAAGTGGGTGACACTCATCGGGAATACTGTTCTGTTTCTTGTAATAGGCGGCGCCGCCAGGCCGGGTGACCTCGACCCGATGATTGCGCAGCTTGCTGATACAGTGGACTCCTCGCAAATCCGCGATCCGGTCCTTCATCTCATCGGACAGAGTGTCATAGGCGGTGAACATATCGGCGAATTCCGTATCACCGCCCTGGCTTGGTAAAACACGCCCGTACAAAATAGTTGCGAGTCCGGGCGTTTTGCTCGGCGATAGATCCGAATGCCAGTAATCACCTGCAGCCACCACACCGATATGCTTGCCATCGACCTGTTCGTTGGAGAGTACCACCACTTCCGGGCAGTCAGGAATGCGGTGTTCTTCTAGATAGAGCTTCTGAACCGGGCCGAAATGCTTGCTAAAGGTAAGCTGGTGCTGTGGTTCGATCTGCTGGTCATGAAAGATGAGAATCTGAAATTCGACAAACGCTTGTTTCAGCTTCTCAAGATCACTGTCGCTCAGCGATTCCTTAAGATCGATCTCCGAGATCGCTGCACCGAAGCTGCCCGGAAGCTTTTCTATTTCCATGCTGGTATTTCCAGACTTTTCTAGTTGCTCTGGATAGTTTCACATCTCGTCGCAACCGTGATAATTTGCACTCAACAAAATACTCCTAAAGAGGCTGTACGTCATGTCTGTAACTGTTGAACCGCTTTCAAATGCTTGTGGTGCCGAGATCAAGGGCGTCGATCTGCGTGAACCCATCAGTGAAGTAGATGTCCGAGAAATCGAAGATGCTTTTCATGAACATGTCGTGGTGGTGTTTCGGGATCAGGACATCACTGAAGAAGAACAGATGGCATTTGCCAATACGTTTGGCGGGCTTGGTGAACGCCGTCGTTCCCCCAACGGCTCAACACCAGGTGGGAGTTACGACACGCCTTTTATGTTCGTGACCAATATCAAAGACGAGAAAACCGGTGAGCCAATCGGTGCGTTTGGCGATGGTGAAATGTGGTTCCATCACGACACCAGCTATTATGAGAAACCACACAAAGCGACGTTGCTCTATTCGATCACCCTGCCGAGTTCGGGGGGTAATACCTGTTTCTCCAACATGTACAAAGCCTATGACAACGTGCCTGACGATCTGAAGGCGAAGCTAGAAGGCCGTAAGATTCTACAAATTCATGATTACAAACGCCGCGAACGGATCGATATCTATAACTCTGATATCTCTGGGATGTTGCAATATGAGCAGCCGATTTTTGTAACCCACCCGGCAACGGGCCGCAAAGCGCTTTATATCAGCCGGTTGATGTCAGCCCGGATCGAAGGTTTGGCCCCTGAGGAAAACGAGGAAATCCTCAATCAGCTATTTGATATTTCCGAAGACCCATCCGTGGTGTTTGAACATGAATGGAAACTCGGCGATATGGTGATGTGGGATAATTACGCGTCGATCCATATGAGGAGAGATTTTCCCCGTGACGAGCCGCGGCTCATGCGGCGCCTGACGTTGAATGGCTATGGACCGCTGAACTAAGATTACAGCTTACGAAGAATTACAATGTGGGCGGCTTGAATGGCCGCCCTTCTTTTAGATTTAAGAAATAGGGACCTTAGAATGTCTGGAGCAGACAAAATAAAATCGACTTTTCTTGTCAATAAAGCTAAAGAAAACCCGTTCGTCAGCGGTGGCCTTCGGACTTATCGCGAATATCGTGATTTCGGCATCGCTGACATCACAGAGGGCAAAGTTCATATCCACATGATCAAGACGACGGCGCCATGCCCCGAAGGCGGCAGCGGGCTGCATTATCATGATCTTGAATTCCAGATGGTCTATTGCTTAAAGGGCAGCTCAACCGTGTATTTTGAAGGTCATGGCGAGCAGCATTTCGAAGAAGGCGACTGCTGGGTTCAGCCGCCTTGCATCAAACACAACGTCCTGAATTATTCTGAGGACTATCTGTTGATGGAAATGACCATCCCGGCGGAATACGAAACGTTTCAGTGCACTGATGAGGACTGATTAAAGTTCTCGGTCCATTCTTTGAACCTTGCGGAGTTCGGGGAAGGCGGCCCAACAAATCCCTGCGACAGCAAAGCAGCCTATACCACCGAACAAGACTGCAGGGACAGCACCGAAGGCAGCCGCCATCATACCCGCCCGAAACTCGCCAATCTCATTTGATGCCCCAGTAAACACTGAATTGACGGCGCTGACCCGGCCACGCATGTCATCGGGTGTTGCGATCTGAATGAGGGTGACGCGTATATAGACGCTGACCATATCGCCGATGCCGACGATCACCATGGCGACCAGCGACAACCACAAACTTGTCGATAGACCGAACAATATCGTCGCGCCGCCAAAGACGAGGATACTGATATAGAGCGTCACACCAACGGAACGCGTCATGCTAATACGGGTGAGGGCGATCCCGGTTGCCAGCGATCCGGCGGCGATGGCACCGCGCAGCATTCCTGCCCCGGCCGGCCCAACATCGAGAATATCTTTGGCAAAGACTGGTAACAGCGCGGTGACGCCTCCGAGCAAGACAACAAACAAATCGAGCGTTATCGCACCGAAGATAATCTTCTTGTCATAAACATAGCGCAGTCCGGCAAACAGAACGCGCCAGCTTGTCGGTTCCTTTCCGGCGCGGGTCGTTTTGGTTTTGATAAAAAAGCTTGTGATCGCACCGACCGCGAGGCCGCAGGCAGAGATGGCATAGACGTATTCCGGCCCGGCGAGATAGATAAAACCACCAAGCATCGGCCCGATAGTTTGGGCGATCTTGTTAGTGCTGGTGTGCCAGGCAACAGCGTTGGGAAATATTTCCGGTGGGACGAGATTGGGCACTAACGAGTTTGCGGCTGGGTGATAAAAGGCTCGTCCTGTCCCAAGCAATAGCAAGATCGCGAATACCGGCCAGATTTCGGTTTGGTCGCCTAGCGACCAAAGTAGAAATAGAACGGCCGAAACCCCGACTCTAGCATAGCAACACCCAACGACTTTCTTGCGGTCGAACAGATCGGCAACATAGCCGGTTATCAATGACAGCCCGAGAGCAGGTGCAAAGGTCGCTAATCCAATATAGGCAAGGTTTTCAACTTTTCCGGTGACGTCATAAACCTGATAGCCGATCGCGGTTATAACCATAAAGAGCGGAATCCAGCCAAAGACTTTGCCAATCATGAGCAATTGCACATCGCGATAGCGCAACGCTGCCATGCCGGTTATTGGTGCACTTTCGGGGTTGTCTTTTGGTGCGCTGGGTTGCCCTGAGGGGGACTGCTCGGTCAAATCTGTTCCGGTACTGAAGTGGGTCGAGCCGGAGCGTTTGCCCGGCGGAAACGGTTATAACCCTAGCGTACCACTTTACGATTGATCCGCCAAAATCATATCCGCGGCCTTCTCTGCAATCATGATCGTTGGCGCATTCGTATTCCCGCCCACCAGCGTTGGCATGATGGAGGCATCGACGACGCGCAAGCCGGTTGCGCCCCGCACTTTCAAGGCACCATCGAGGACGGCTTCCTGATCGACTCCCATGCGACAGGTGCCAACCGGGTGATAGACCGTGCCAGCAGCATTGGCGACGAAGTCGTCGATCTCATCATCAGTTTGCACGTCTGGTCCAGGCCAGATCTCGCCCAAGCTATATTCGGTAAGGGCTGGTTGGGACAGCAGATTGCGGGCAATTTTGAATCCAGCCCGCATGACCTGCCGGTCATAGTCGGCGGAAAGATAGTTGGGTTCCATGGCAGGTGGCGTTTCGGGGTCGCCGCTTCTCAGCCTTATCTCACCGCGGCTTTCCGGGCGCAGCTGGCAAGCATGGCACATAAAGGCGTCCGGCCGCGTATGATCGGTTGCTGGTTTTGCAAATGGTTTGCGATGGATGGACATCAAGTTGCCGGGGCTGAAATGAATTTGAACGTCCGGCATCTCAAGATCGGGGGAGGTTTTCAGGAAGGCCCCTCCTGCCAGGGGAAATCCTGCTGCCGGGCCGCTGCGGAGCAAAACGGCGCGAATGACCGCAGCGATACCGCGCTCAAACTTGCTCAGCTCGTCGGTAATCGTGCGAATCTTCGACTGATGCATCACCCGGATCGATAGGTGGTCCTGCAGGTTCTTTCCAACTTCGGGTCGGTTGATCACCGTTTCAATGCCTAGCGCGTTCAACGCCGTCGCATCGCCGATACCGGACAGCATCAGCAGTTGCGGAGAATTGATCGCGCCACCGGCGAGAATAACCTCGCGGTGGGCTATGGCGATTTTGTCATTGCCCTTATGTTTGTAGGCGATACCTGTTGCGCGCGTGCCGTCAAAAGTCACAGTTTGAGTTTTAGCATCAGTCTCAACAACTAAATTGCGGCGTGACTTTGCTGGACGAAGATATGCAACAGCGGTGCTTGAGCGCCGGGCGTTCTTGATGGTGAATTGAAATCGACCGACGCCTTCTTGATCGGCGCCATTAAAATCATCATTGAGTTGATGACCCGCCTGTTCCCCAGCGGACACAAAGGCGTCGTACAAAGAGTGGTTTTGACCTCCTTCGGTAACGTTTAACGGACCCTCGCTACCGTGGAATTCACCGCCGCCCCGTTCGTTATGCTCCGCCTTCTTAAAATACGGCAGGACATCATCATATGACCAGCCGGTTAGGCCGCGCTGGGCCCACAAATCGTAATCGCGGGCGTGTCCGCGAATATAAACCATGCCGTTGAGGGACGAAGAGCCGCCTAATGTTTTGCCGCGTGTCCAGGCGATCTTGCGTCCGGCCAGATTGGCTTGCGGTTCAGTTTCGTAGCACCAGTCATATTTTGGATCGTTGATCACCCGGGCGGGGCCAACGGGTAGATGGATAAGGGGATTGCGATCAGCGGGTCCTGCTTCGAGAAGCAAGACACGGTTCTTCGGGTCGGTGCTTAATCGGTTTGCCAGGACGCATCCCGCAGAGCCTGCGCCGACGATGATGTAGTCATATTCTTGTGGCTCACCAGCCATCAAAGGCCCCCCTTGTAAGGACCGACCAGTATTGTCCTATCACGGCGGATAGTCACCTGTCCGCAAGGCTATTTTAAACTGCCACGGGACAAAATTCTTTGAATACCCCGCAGATTTTTTGTGATGTGTTTAAACGTAAATACTTGGACGCCGGATAGTTCGATATGCTCTGGATTAATGAACAAGACATCGCCGTGAAAATTGCGGGTAAAGACAAATGTATGGAAACCAAGAACATCCATCCTTTGGAGGATGCGTTGCACGGGCTCGATCAAGTTTGGATCCATAAAGTCATGAAACTCGATGGAGATCTGTTTGATGGATCGCAGCGTTTCATCATCTGTTGAATCGAACATCGCGATCTCGGCGCTTTCGATATCAATCTTTGCGAGATCGATCAGGTCTGCACCGATATGTCCAAGGAAGCTCTTTAACGTGATGCCCGGGACTTCCACGGTTTCCCCCTGATCTGCAACCCCCCCTGATCGGATTAGGCCCCAACGATCTTCATCGTCAACCACGGAAAAGTTTTGTGATTTGTCTTCACCACAAATCGCAAAATGATGCTTTTTTAGGAGGTCGGTCTCTTTGATCCTTTCGAAGTTTTCCGGCAATGCCTCGACGGCGTGAAACTGGCATCCGATCTCGTCCGCAACCTCGTGGCCGAACAGGGCGGTTGAAGCGCCTAAATCCAGCGCGATGGAATCTTTGTTGAGGGCGGGTGCGTAAAACGTATGGCCGTATGCCGACCAAAGGTCTGTGTTTTTATACTCTAACATCGTCTGTAATTTATTGGCTTCGTGTTTGATTGCCTAACTACCATGGATCTCTTTTCTCCACCTAATCCTGTTTCCCTTCTCTCGCTTCTTGCCGCTCTTTTTTTGCCATATAAACCGTCGCAATGAAAATTATGGTACCGCCAATCCAAACCCAAATGTCAGGAAACTCGGCAAACAGCACGAGCCCCATAAAAGCGGCAAAAGGCAGCCGCATATATTCAAATGGCAAGACGATGGTGGCGTCCGCCGCTCTGTATGCCCGGGTCATTGCCCGTTGGGTGATCGTTCCCGCAAACCCCATTAAAATTAATAAGCCAATTTGCTCAAGGGTTGGCATTACCCATACATATATCGCGGGGCCAATGGAAACGGTTGTGAAAACAATCATTTGCCAGACGACGATCGTGTCGGCGGCATCCGTTCGCGTCAGCGACTTGATGGCCATTGAGTTTATGACCATTGCAACCACACAAATGATAGCGAGGATTTGTCCCCAGGAAACGGGGCTAACACCCGGTCGTACGATGATATAGGCGCCGATGAGTCCGAAGATGACCGCAGTCCATCTGTGGCCGCGGGAGGCTTCGCCGAGAAACATTATGGCGCAGACCGATGCCAAGAGTGGCCGCGTGAAAGTAATAGCGGCGACATCGCCCATCGGGATAAAGATAAGCGCGCCAAACATCAAATATAGTGACGCAACCCCTGAGAGGCCTCGTACCATATGCATGCCGAAGCGTCGTGTTTTTAACCCTGTAAAGTTCTTGTTCCAAAATAGGGGGACCAAAAATAAAAGGCCGAAGAGGCTCCGGAAAAAGACGACTTCAAAGAGATGTACGTCGTCTTTTAAGCCACGTGCAATGGCGACCATGACAGACCATGTAGCGGCGCTAACCATCATCCAGGCGGCACCCTCAACGGCGCTGGGATATTTATTTCGCAATTGGCTGATATACGCGCGAATCATGGTATTCCGTTATGCGTAATATGGTTGAGAGAGTGGAACGTGTTATTCGTTTGCCGCCGTTTTGTTTGCATTTCGTTTGGCTTCTGCATGGACGACGTACATGCTCGCGGCGAAGATGACAGTGCCACCCGCCCAAGTCCAGCCATCAAGCGCTTCGCCGAAAATGAAGAAGCCGAACGCTACTGCAATTAGCAGCCGAATAAATTCAAATGGTAAAACAACAGTAGCATCTGCAGCAGCGTAGGCACGGGCCACGCAACGCTGAAACCCCGTCGCTAATCCACCGAGCAGCACTAGCCACAAAAGCTGTTCCAAAGTGGGTGTTTGCCAGGAAAGGATCGCCGGGACCGCGGACCCGATGGTCATGACCACCAGCGTATAAGCGACGATTCGATCCGGTGGTTCTGTGCGGGTCATGAGCTTGACGGAGATGGTCGTGAAGGCGCCGGCGGCCATCGCGCCGAGTGCAAATAGGACGCCGATATTCCATTCGGCAAAACCCGGTCGAATAATAATCAGCATGCCAACAAAGCCAATTATAAGGGCACGCCAGCGAGCGCCATACATGATCTCCCGCAGGATGAGCACAGCGGCGAGAGAGGCAAAGATCGGTTTGCTGTATTGAATGGCGACGACGTCAGCGAGCGGGATAAGAGCGACAGCAAAAAATACACAGTAAAGGCCGATGAGCGTATTGATGCCGCGGGCTATTAAGAGTACCGGGCGTCTTGTGGCGAGCCCCGCTAGCCCAACACGAGTCACCCACGGGACAATGAACAGCACACCAAACACGCATCTAAAAAAGGTGATCATAGGGACCGACATTTCCGCCGTCAGATACTTGCCAATAGCGGTAAAGGCGACAACGCAAAACGACGCGATGACAGTCCATAACGCACCTTGAATCGCGGGTGATAGCCGCGCTGAACTAGCGCTCGGTTGGGATGGGGAACTCATGGCGAGCACCCTATGCTCATGATGGGGCGCGGGATAGGGTGCTGCGCCGCTTGACGCGCGAGAAATGAATTGGCGTAGTAAGCGATAAAGGAGAGCGCCGTCTTGAATACCAAGCTTTGGCAACCTGATCCGGCAAGGATCGCCGCTAGCAACCTAACCAAATTCATCAATATTGTTGAGGGACGATGGGGTGTGTCTTGTCCTGATTATGCGTCTCTGCACAAATGGTCGGTCGAAAAACCAGAAGACTTCTGGTTAACCCTTTGGGACTTTGCTGGCGTCCTCGGTGACAATCACAACAATGTCGTCTTGCAACACCCTGACAAAATGCCTGGTGCCGTATTCTTCCCGGAAGCCCGCTTGAATTTTGCCGAGAATTTGCTGCGCCAACGGGGGAATACACCCGCGCTTATGTTTCGCGGCGAAACGGGTGTTGAGCGAACGCTCACCGGGGCGGATCTCTATGATTTGGTGTCGCGTTTAAGACAGGCGATGCAAAATGCCGGTATCAAAACAGGTGATCGGGTGGCGGGTTACTTGCCCAACCTGCCGGAATCAATTGCGGCAATGTTGGCGACAGCGAGCCTCGGCGCTGTCTGGTCCTCCTGTTCTCCCGATTTTGGCACGCAGGGGGTTCTGGATCGGTTCGGGCAGATCAAGCCCAAACTCTTATTTGCTGCGGATCAGTATTTCTACAACGGTCGGGCTATAGATTGTTCAGAACGGATTGACGAGGTGTGCGCGAAACTGCCGTCCGTCGAGACAGTGGTGATCATACCGTACGACGCGGATGAAGCTGTGCCGATTGGGGACTCTGGAAAGACATCACTTCCTGATTTTATCGCGCCATTTTCCAGTGGGGATATTATCTTTGAGCGGTTCGAATTCAATCATCCGCTCTATATTTTGTTCTCGTCGGGAACGACGGGCGTTCCAAAATGCATTGTGCATGGTGCTGGTGGGACACTGATCCAGCATTTGAAAGATCACCTCTTGCAGACCGATGTGAAACCGGGTGACCGCGTTTTCTATTTCACAACACTTGGCTGGATGATGTGGAACTGGTTGGTGTCCGGCCTCGCAGCTGGGGCTATGATCCTCCTCTATGATGGCTCGCCTTTTTATCCCGATGGCAACAGCTTGTTTGATTTTGCAGAACGATCGAGGATGACCCATTTCGGCACCTCGGCGAAGTTTGTCGATGCCGCAAAGAACGCCAAACTGAACCCTCAAGAAACTCATGATCTGACGAATGTTCGGACATTGATGTCGACAGGTTCACCTTTGGTGCCCGAAAGCTTTGATTTTATTTACGACAATATTAAAGCGGATATCTGCGTTTCCTCGATCTCCGGTGGGACTGATATCGTGGGTTGTTTTGTTGGCGGCAATCCCATTGGGCCGGTTTGGCGCGGTGAGATTCAGGCGGTTTGCCTCGCTATGGATGTCGCGGTTTATGATGATAACGGCCAGTCGATGGTTGGCGAATTAGGGGAGCTTGTGTGTTTGAAACCTTTCCCGTCGATGCCGGTTGGGTTCTGGAACGATGAGAAAGACGAGCGATACCATGCAGCTTATTTTGAACGTTTTCCCGACGTCTGGTGTCACGGTGACTGGGTCGCGCTGACAGAGAATGGTGGCATGATGATTCAGGGTCGCTCGGATGCGACACTCAATCCCGGTGGCGTTCGGATCGGCACGGCGGAAATTTACAGCCAGGTCGAGCAGCTTGATGCCATTGAGGAAGCCATTGCCGTTGGGCAGGATTGGGAAGGGGATGCCAGGATCGTTCTGTTTGTCCGATTACGCGACGGTTATTCTTTGGATGAAACGCTGCGCAATCAAATAAAGCTGCAGATACGCGCAAATTTGTCGCCGCGTCATGTTCCGGCAAAAATAATCGCCGTCCCTGACATTCCGCGAACCAAATCTGGAAAAATAACCGAGTTGGCCGTTCGGGATGTGATTCACGATCGAGCGGTACGCAATACCGAAGCGTTGGCAAATCCTGGTGCACTGGATCATTTCAGAGGTCTTGCAGAGCTCCGCAGCTAGTTGCGTGCTCACGGTGGTCTCCTTAGACTTCCTGCTCCTGATAGAGAAATATTTGCCGGGAGAGAGCCGTAATGTCGGATGATCAATGGCGGTTGGAGGAATTTCGCCGACTGCTTGATGTCAGCAAACGGGCGGTGGTGTTTACTGGTGCTGGGATCAGCACGGAATCTGGTATTCCTGACTTTCGGAGCCCGGGCGGGGTTTGGACCAAATACAGCCCAATTCTTTATAACGATTACATTTCTTCTGAGGAATCGCGTCGTGAATCTTGGCGTCGGAAATTCGATGACTCTTACGGTTTTGAAGGGGCGGAGCCTAATCGCGGTCATCGGGCGGTTGAGAAGTTGGTCCGCGACGGTAAGGTTTCGGCAGTTATCACTCAAAACACCGATGGGCTGCATTTCGAATCCGGGATTTCCGAAGACAAAATTGTCGAATTGCATGGCAATAGCACCTACGCATCATGTCTTGCTTGCGGATTACGACACGATTTTGACCCTATACGGCAGGCCTTCCTGAATGATGGAACGATCCTCGATTGTGATGCCTGTGGCGGGTTGCTGAAGGCAGCGACAATTTCATTTGGGCAACCAATGCCTGAAGGTCCTATGCGCCGCGCCCAGGAAGAAACGCTGGCCTGCGATCTGTTTTTGGCGATCGGTTCCTCTTTGCAGGTCTATCCCGCTGCCGGATTTCCGCAGACGGCAGCGCAAAAAGGGGCTGCTTTGGTCATCTTAAATCGCGAGCCCACTGATCTCGATAGTTTTGCCGATTTGGTTCTCAATATGGAAATAGGTCCCATTTTGGGCGATGCCATCGGGGTAAATTGACCAATAGTTAACGGGTTGTTAACGAACCATAGACCGTAATGCAGTGTTGTTGCTGAAACCTATGGAATACTGGGCTCGCCTGACTGATGGGTGGACAAGAAAACGATTCTGAAAAGGAGAAACTCAAGGCGAGAATAGCCGACCTTGAGGCTGAGCAGGTTCACGCGCAGAACAAAATTAAGCATCTTGAGGCGCAGCATAACCAGTCCGCACAACGGTTGCGGGAAGCCATAGAGGTTATGTCAGAGGGGTTTGCTCTTTTTGATGCCGAGGACCGGCTGCAAATTTTTAATCGACAATATGCCGAAGATATTTGGTCTTCTTGCCCTGACGCAGTTGAGGTCGGCAAGACTTTTGATGATCTTATTGAAGCCGCGATGTTGTCAGGACAATTTGATGGAGCTGATGAACCCAACGAAGAATTGATCAAAAAAGTAAGGTCGCGGCATACTGATTTGCCCTCGGTGTCAGAAATTCTGTACCCCTCCGGCCAATGGAAGAAGCAGATTAAAAACCGAACCCGCGAGGGTGGCGTAGTCGGTGTATATTCAGATCTGACAGAAATTAAAGTGCGTGAAGAACGACTGCTGTACAGCGAGAACCTGCATCGGGAATTGCTGGAAACGCTGCCCGATGCCGTGATCATTCATATCGACGAGAAAATTGTTTTCGTTAACGCTGCGGCGATACGCCTTTTTGGAGCGGAAACAGCTGATCAATTGATTGGTAAGGATTCGCTAAGCTTCGTACCTGAAGAAGATCGCGTATTGCAGCTCAAACGGCGAACGCTCGTTCTCAAGGAACATGATCAACTTGATCCGGCGGAACAAAGGCGTATCCGACTCGACGGCTCGATTGTCGATGTTGAAACAGTAGCGACCTTTATTGAATGGGAGGGTGTGCCAGCATTCTTGGGGGTCGTTAGAGATATATCTGCCCGAAAGGAAGCCGATGCGGCCTACGCGGAGACCGAAAGACGGTTTGGCGCGGTAACCGATAATATGCCAGGGGCTGTGTTTCAGCGTGTCATGGAGCCATCCGGTAAACTCCGTTTTAGCTATGCCAGCGCTGGCATCGAGGAAATTACTGGGTTGTCGCCGGAAGAATTGCGCGACGACCTTTCTCCCTTTACCGATCTTATCAGACCTGAATTTCGTGACGAGTATTTTCGAAATCTGCAGGAGTCAGCAGAGAATATGACGCCGTTGTCGATGGAAATACCGCTGATCAAAAAGGATGGATCAGCGGTTTGGCTTCAGTCTATGGGGCGCCCTCATCAGCGTGGCGATGGTGCCATTGTGTGGGATGGCATCGTTATGGATGTCACAGAACAGCGTCAAATTGAGGAGAGTGCGCGTCAGGCTCATCTGTGGTTGCTGCAAGCTATTGATACGATGCCTAACGGATTTATGTTGTGGGATAAGGAGGACCGGTTGGTTCTTTGGAATCATCGGGTGATGACCTATCACTCCAATCCGGCGGTAATTTAGGAAGGCGCATCGTTTGAGGATGTCGTCGGTGGCATGGCTGATGGCATTCGGCAGTATTTTGGTGACGAAACGATGCAAGACTGGCTCACTGAACGTCGGAAACGGCATCAAGCCGCCAATGGTTCTTACGAGTGTCAGGGTGGCGCCAATCGTTGGTATATGGTGACTGAACACCGGACGCCGGAAGGATTTACCGTCACTTTGACGGAAGACGTTACGGACCGTCGTGAGAACGAGAAACGGCTGCGGGAAAGTGATGAGCGATATCGCGCGTTGGTCAATCTGCTTCCTGATGCGGTTTATGTTCATAAGGGTGGCCATATCGTGTTGTCCAACGAAGCAGCCCTAAATCTATTTGGTGCAGAAACGCCGGAAGACCTGTCGGGGAAAGAAGCGCTTGATCTTACCCATCCAGAATTTCATGAAACCGTTGTTAAACGTCGTAGTCTCGTGGTTGGGGAAGGAACCCGCACTGTCTTTATGCGGCAAAAGCGTATCCGGCTTGATGGGTCTTGGTTTTGGGCGGAGGTGGCGGCGGCTGCCATCGAATGGGAAGGTGAACGCGGCGGTATCGTGGTGATGCGCGATGTGACAAAGCAAATAAATGCGGAAGAGGTTCTTATCAAAAGCAAGGAAGAAGCCGATATTGCCAATCGGACCAAGACCGAATTTCTTGCAAATATGAGTCATGAACTCCGAACGCCGTTGAACGCGATTATAGGCTTCTCGGATTTGATGCAGCGTGAAATGCTGGGACCGCTTGGGAATGATCAGTACAGCGATTATGTGCGTGATATTTATCAAAGCGGTAGCCATCTTCACGATGTCGTTAATAACATCCTTGATCTTTCAAAAATTGAGGCTGGAAAACTCGATCTGTCGGAAGAAGAGGTTAATATTGGTTTTTGCGTGGAACGGTGTTTACGGGTCGTTGCGCCGCGCATCGATGAAGGTGGCCTGGTCATTGAATCAAATATTGATGAGTCCTTACCCCTCCTGTGTGCCGATGAAAGAAAAATCAAACAGTTCGTGATCAATCTTCTCAGCAACGCGGTTAAATTTACGGAGCGTGGAGGGTCGATTTCCGTTTCAGCGCAGTATGACCAGGCTGAAACCATGGCATTGACGGTTGTCGATTTCCGTTTCAGCGCAGTATGACCAGGCTGAAACCATGGCATTGACGGTTAGTGATACGGGGATCGGTATCGCAGAGGAAGATCTTGTCCAGGCGCTAATGCCATTTGGGCAGGTGGATAGTACACTCAGCCGTCGCCACGAAGGAACGGGGCTTGGATTGCCTCTGACAAAGTCTCTGGTTGAACTCCATGGGGGCACCTTGACGGTTGATAGCACCGTCGGGGTGGGGACATCGGTAATTGTTCGCTTTCCGGCCTGGCGGGCAGTGGAACGACCTTCCGCCGCTGAGTAATGCGTTACGTCGACTGCAGAAATGCCAAGTTGAGTCCGTTCAAAACTCTGAATAATCGATCATAAGCAGCGTCAAAGGATTCCGGCGTCATATCCGCGCGAAGGGCAGTAACGGCGTTTAAAATATCTTGCCGCGTGTGTTTGCCGTTCATTAGTTCGAGAACTGTGCATTCATCTTCTAATATGGCGAAGGAGAGTTTAAGTCCCTCCAGCTCTGCGTTTAGCTGACCCGACTTGCGAAGCGCGGCAGCGGCTTGTTTTGCATCGAGACCGACGAGCACCGGCGCTAAATCCAAGTCACCTACCTGCGCAATACTCTGTCCGCCACGTGTCTTTTTAGTTGTATAAAATATGTGTGTTTTCTGGCTGCAGGTCAGCTTCTCCGCAAAGGCACAGCGCTCGATCCAAGTTAATGCGTTCAGCCGGTTAAGTATGTCGGAATTCTTGATATGCAGCGAAGGGTCATACCCGAAGGGCGCAATGAAGGCGGCAAAGCTCATACGCGCGTCGGCAACAAATTCCGCCAACTCTGAGACGGTGTACGCCCGGTCCTGACTATGTAGCAAGAGGTCATATAATCCTGCATCACCTTCATTCAGATGATCGCCTACCAACGGATTGCGCCGGAGTTCGTTCGTTTGTGGCAGGTCTTCGAGAAGGGCTCGAGCGGTTTTGACTCGCTGCGTCGGCTCCTCATTCGGGATTTCCAAAGAACGCAGCATCGCCTGTGTTTGATAAACACCCGCGCGTCCGTATGGCGCATAGACCATCAGACCCATCCCGCCATCGTCGGCAAGCACATCATAGAGTGCTTTCAATCCTGCGGACGGATCGGGCAAATGATGGAGGACCCCACAACAATCGATATAATCATAGGGGCCAGGTGCAATCGCTGCGATGTCAAGCAGTGAGCCGGAATGAAAAGTGATATTTTTGAGGCCACGTGCTTTTGCCCTGCCTTCCGCGATGTTCCGCGAAGCCGCTGAGTGGTCAAGGTAGATTACTTCTCCGGGGCCACCGGTATCGGCTAATTGTTGTGCGAGCATGATCGCAGCATCGCCGGTACCCCCACCGGCAACAAGTGCTCTGAAAGGTTTGAAAAAATCCCGTCTGCCGCCAAAAATATAATGATTTAGCTCTGCCAGCTGACTCGGAGAGCCCGTTATTAAACGTTGCGCTTCGTCCTTCGGGTCACGGGGCGGGTAAGGAAAGGTCTCATATTGTTCGCTCAGCGCTGCAACGCCGTCAGAAGTCGTCATCTATGTTTTCCTGAGAGGGGTTGCGTTGGTTCGTCTGGATTCTGATAGTTATAGATAGAAAGGTTGGTTCAGAATGCGCGGATATTTTGGCATCGGTGTCGAAGGGGTTTCGAAACCGATGAATGCGGGAAATTTGTTTCGGACAGCACATGGGTTTGGCGCAGGTTTTGTCTTTACCATCGATGCAAAATTCGATCCTGACCGCATGAAATCCGATACGTCGGAAATGGCCGGACAGGTCCCTTTTTATAGCTTTGATAATGTAGAGTCGATGCGGCTGCCAGATCGTTGTTCTTTGGTTGGTATTGAGTTGACGGATGACGCTGTTGAACTGCCGAGTTTTAGACACCCACGAAATGCCGCGTACGTCTTGGGAATGGAGCGCGGTAGCCTATCCTCGTCACTACAGGAATGTTGTGACCACATCGTCAAAATTCCGACGCAATTTTCACTGAATCTTGCAACGGCGGGCGCTATTGTCATGTATGACCGTGTAGCCACTCTTGGTCGGTTTGGCGGGCGTCCGGTTATGCCGGGAGGACCAATTGAGCCTGTACCTGAACACGCGTTTGGCGACCCTGTATGGAAAAAAAAGGAACGCCGACGACAAAAAAAGACAGCGATGTCTGAAAAGACCTGAGATAAGCTATTGAGAAGAATGCAAGGATTTAAGGTAGTGAGAACGAAAACAGTCTCGACATTGGTGATGCTACTTTCCGGTTTTTTGGTTATTGCCGCGGCACCTATACAAAGCGCTGGCGTGAAGTCTGCCGAGGTCTTTAAAGACTGGTCAGTTCATCTTGCGGGTAAAAAGAAAGGCAAGGTCTGCTACATTCATGGTGAGCCCAAGAAGTCAGTGGGCAAATATAAACGTCGAGGCCCGACCTATTTGCAGGTCACCCATCGCATCGCTGACCGTGCCCACAACGAAGTTTCTATCACGGCAGGTTACCGTTACAAGAAAGACAGTGCCGTTGGTGTGAAAATCGATAAAAAATCTTTTTCCATGTTTACGGATGGCACAACCGCGTGGTCACGTGATGCCCGTGGGGACGCTGCCCTGGTTGCGGCGATGCGGGCTGGAACAACCATGATTGTCACGGGAACATCGAAGCGAGGGACTGTGACGAAAGATCGCTATTCGCTTTCCGGTTTTACGGCAGCCCATAAGGCGATCAACAAAGCTTGCCACAAAAAATAGAATAATAACCCGTTGCTACATTGCCTGATCGCGCTGATCGCGCTACGTCGGGGCCCTATAAATTTGTAATCCGAGGAGAGCGACATGAGCACAGCGTTTGACGTCAACACGGCCTATAGCGTGAAAGATAAAGTTGTCATCGTCACCGGCGGCGGAACTGGTATTGGCAAGGTCTATAGCCAACGCTTGGCAGAAGGCGGCGCAAAAGTTGTTCTGGCTGATATTGCGACCAACGAAGCAAATGATGTCGCGGCAGAAATTCGCGATGCTGGCGGTCAGGCTCTCTCCGTCCCAACCGATGTTACGGATGAAGCCGCTGTTCAGGCGATGGCAGATGCCGCTGTTGGTGAATTTGGCGGGATTGATGGGCTGATCAACAACGCTTCTTTGATGAGTGTTTTGCCGCGGGGAGACTGGTTCGAAATCTCAGTGGAGCGCTGGGATTCAGTCATGGCCGTTAATCTGAAAGGTATCTTTTTATGCAGCCGCGCAGTGTACCCTCATATGCAAAAACGCGGTGGTGGCAGTATCGTCAATATTTCGTCTGGGCGCATTTGGGAGGGCAATCCCAATCGGCTCGACTATACAACCTCCAAGGCCGGTGTTGTTGGGCTGACCCGCGCTCTGGCCCGTGAAGTGGGTGACGATAAAATTAGTGTCAATGCCATCACGCCGGGCTTTACGTTGAGCGAGACACAAATGTCATCTTCGTCGTCAAACTATCTTGGCGGCAAAGATGACGGGAAATGTTTCAAACGACCGCAAACACCTGATGATCTGGTTGGTGCGGTTATCTTTTTACTGAGTGGGGCGGCTGGTTTTATCACCGGTCAAACCGTTAACGTAGATGGCGGCATGTATATGCATTAGAATAGTTGGGTAGATACCCTTCGTTCCCCGTATCAGAATCATTGGAACCTTAATGGCCGACTCCTCAGAACCGACCGGCAAACCCGGTATGAAAAAAAACGTCGCTTTGCTGGCCCTGTGTCAGGCGCTGTTTAACAGTTCAACCGGCGTTGTCCTATCTGTATCGGCGCTGGTCGGTCTTGCTCTGGCCTCAGATAAATCGCTGGCGACGTTACCACAGGCTTTGCAGTGGGAAGCCACCGCAGCGTTCTCGATCCCTCTGGCGATGATGATGCGACGGTTTGGCCGACGCACAGGGTTTATCTTCGGCGCTTTGATGGGTTCACTCGGCGCCATTATCGCTGCTGCGGCAATTTTTCAGGGGTCGTTTGAACTTTATCTGGTCGCGATTATTTTCTTTGGCGCCTATACGATTTCCGGCCAAACTTATCGATTTGCCGCCGCAGATGTCGCCGATGAAAAATGGCAGAGTATTGCGATTTCTTTGGTCGTTGGTGGCGGTGTTTTGGCAGCATTCATCGGACCAGAAATTTCTAAATGGACCCATGATGTCTCCAGCCTGTGGCTTGGCAATGAGACATTTGCCAAAGCTATTGAGTTCATCTGTGGTCCCGGGATTGCAGCCTCTGCAACGGTCACGCCGGGACAGAACCCGCCGTATCAGTTTGCCAGTACGTTTATTGTGCTCGCCTTCTTGCCGATCTTATTGATCTTTATGGTCTCGCTGGTCGGTTTTCCGAAACAGGAACAGCAAAAATTTGAAAATTCCGGCCGGTCGATGGGCGAGGTTATTCGGCAGCCTGGCTATGTCGTGGCGGTTCTATGTGCGGTTATCGGCTGGGGTGTGATGGTGTTGATGATGGCGGCAACGCCACTCGCGATGGTTAAAGAGTACGGCCACACCTTTGTGGATTCTGCCTTTATCGCGCAATGGCACATGTTCGGCATGTTTGCGCCGTCTTTTTTTACCGGCTCATTGATCAAGAAATTCGGGGTGTTGAACGTCCTGCTGGCAGGACTGGTGCTGTCGAGTATGGCGGCGCTGATTGGGATGTCAGGCGGAACTATGCAGCATTTCTGGTTTGCCAATGTATGCGTCGGGTGCGGTTGGAACTTCTTGTTTGTTGGTGCCACGCATTTGCTGACCAAAATGTATCGCCCCGAAGAGAAAGCGAAAGCTCAAGGCATGAATGACTTTATGGTCTTTCAGTCTGTTGCGGCGTTTTCACTTTCCGCTGGTTTACTGCAAAATAGCGTCGGTTGGACAACGATTTGCATGATCTTGCTACCCTGTATCGCGATTGTTTTTGTGGCCGTGTTTTATCTTAAGTTTACCCCCGGGGCAGCGCCGCCGGGGATTGGCCGTCCCGCAGCCCCGGCTGCTGCTGAATAAAGAATATTTCCCGTGAGCGCTTCGGCGCTCTATATAGTGCCGTTATGTCGGAACCTCAGGCCAATATAATTCAGGAAACACCGCTGGCATCTGCTGTGCCAGCTGCAGTGGGTTTGGTGAACCTCATCGGTCTAAGTCGTCAGGAGCTTGAGGATACAGTTCTAGGATTTGGCTTGCCGAAATTCCGCGCTAAGCAAATTTGGCACTGGCTTTATCACCGTGGCGCAAAGTCATTCGATGAAATGACGACTCTTTCGCTGAAAGTGCGAGAGCAGCTCGCAGTACATTGCGAGATTGGCCGGCCTGGTGTCGTCAATGAGCAACTCTCAAATGACAGCACCCGGAAATGGCTTCTCGGTGTGCCGGGCGGTGGTGAAGTTGAAACTGTCTATATCCCGGAAAAGGATCGCGGCGCGCTGTGTATTTCTTCGCAGGTCGGTTGTGCCTTGAGCTGCAAATTTTGCCATACCGGTACCCAGCCGTTGATGCGCAACCTGACGGCGGCTGACATCGTTGGGCAGATGCTGGTGGCGCGCGATACTTATGGAGAGTGGCCGAGCCCACGCGGCGGGCGGCTCCTATCCAACATCGTGATGATGGGGATGGGGGAACCGCTACTGAATTTTGACAATGTCGCGAAGGCCCTGACGATCATCATGGATCAGGAAGGTATCTCAATTTCCAAACGTCGGATTACTCTCTCGACGGCGGGCTATGTTCCGAATATGCAGCGCTGTGGTGAAGAGCTGAACGTAAACCTTGCTGTCTCACTGCATGCCGTGCGCGATGATCTGCGCGATGAGATTGTCCCGATAAACAAAAAGTTCCCGATCAAGGAACTACTGGATGCCTGTCGAGCCTATCCAGGTTCCAACAATGCGCGGCGCATTACCTTTGAGTATGTGATGCTCAAAGACGTGAATGATTCAGAAGCTGACGCGCGGGAGCTTGTGCGCCTTATGAAGGGTATTCCGGCTAAAATAAATTTAATTCCATTCAATGCCTGGCCGGGTGCTCCCTTTGAATGCTCTGACGGTAAGACGATCAACCGATTTGCCGAGATCGTGAATAATGCCGGTTATTCAGCACCGGTGCGGGTACCGCGGGGCCGCGATATTTTGGCGGCCTGTGGGCAGCTTAAATCCGCCAGCGAGCGCGCCAAACGGAAGTCACAGGAAGCAACGACAACCGCGACATGACGGAGCTGGAATTTCGCCTTGGCGTTTCGATGGTTGTCGGCCTTATCATGCTGTGGCCGTTATGTCGCATTTTCACCCGGATTGGGAAATCGCCGATTTGGGCGTTTATGGTCTTTATTCCAATCCTCGGTTGGCTGGGAATCTATCTAGTCCTGGTATTATCTCGGTGGCCCTCGCTTCCTGCTGATGTGACGGAGGCGCGCTAGTGCAAGGGGTGCCTATCAACCTCTGGACAATGGCCGTGCTGGCGATTGCGGTCGTCATTCCGGTCTGGGCCGCGATGATCATTTTGAAGAAAGCGGGTTTCTCGCCGTGGTGGGGTCTGCTCAATGCGATCCCGGTGGTGAGTTTGATTTTGGTGTGGGTGTTCGCCTTTATCGATTGGCCAAATATCGACCAGAAAGAGGCAGACGAGTCGATTTAGGCCAATCAAGACTATTTTTTCTGGGTTTTTTTCGGATCACACATCTTTTGGAGTGCAGACCAGTCTTCGGCGGACATAGCCGCATTTCCTTGCGCACTGGATTGCGCTGACAGGCGTGCGGCCCGTTCTTCGCTTAGCGGATGCGATGAAAACAATCGCAGAGACTTGGGCATGCCTGGCAGTTCTTTGCTAAAACGTTTGAACACAGAGACCAGACCCGAAGTCTTAACACCTGCACGCTGTAAAATTTTCAAAGCGGCATCATCGGCTTCGCGTTCCGCATCACGTGAATAGGAGGAGCGCAGCATTAGTCCGGTTGCGGTGCCGAGAATGCCTTGTCCGCCGCCTGCTAGTAACAGGTCGAGCGTGCCGGTCAGGCCGATGTGACGAACCATGCCTTTGGTCGGGTGGAGGTGGATCACATGGCCCAGCTCATGCGCTACGACACTGGCGAGCTCTTCGGGATTATTAGCAAAATCGATCAGCCCCTTGAACACGACGATCTGCCCGCCGGGGGCCGCAAAGGCGTTGATCATCTTGGCGTCTACGACGGTAATTTCGAGAGGGCCAGAATAGTCTGACGCCGCTGCAATCCGGTCACGGAAGCGGGTCATTGCAGCGTATCCTGCTTCAACCGTACAGCGTTTGATCGTATTGTTTTCTAACGCCCCGACTAGATCAATAACCTGCTCAACGGCTGCTTTGCCCATGGCCTGTTCAACAGAGGCCGGGATTAACGGCGCGAGGACGCGCGGTAAAATGGTGGCAGCGGCAAAGACCGCGAGGCCGACTGAGGCGATAGAAACGCCGAGAATGAGAGCCAGTCTGCGGCGACTGCCTTTGTCCTTGCTGGACCTGTCGATCTCGGGGCAGGCCTGACGGATCGCAGCGATGAAGTTAAGCTCATCGAGCTCCAACCGGGCTGCACTATCGCCTTGTAGTGCGAGCCGTGCTTTGCCATTCGCATTCGGAGGTTGCGCCCACCATAATTGATCAAGTGGCCAGACTTCAGGGGCGGATTGACCCGCGATACCGTTAATTTCCAACCGGTCCGGATACAGGGACAACGTGACGTCATGGCGGATAGAAGATTGCCCATCGTAAAACCATCCTTGTGCTGACAAAGTTACAACCCTACCTCAATACCTGCTGCGCCGCCGACATCCAGCGCATCGGCCAAGCCTTCACCCGTGCCGGAGGCCTGCTGGGCGTTTTGCACAAATGCATCGAGATCAATCTCGCCTTCTGCCTCAAGCTTGTTTGCAAAAAGACCGAGAAGTCGATGGGTGATCATCATTGCAGTTATCGTTGGCAGAAAGAAAAAGAGAATCAATACCAGCGTTATAGGAACAAATGCTGCGGCATTAATGTCTCCGATACTTCCCAGATTTAGAGCAGCAAAAATTACAGGCCCGGCAATAACTGCAAATATGAGGACTATAACCAAAATATAAGGAATATAAATTTTGGCTAAGTCACCGAAAGTTATTGGCAAAGCTAGTTTGAGGGGTCCAAAGTGGGTCTTGGAAACTATGTACCGGGTATAGAACGCAGCAAACCAGAGCATGGACAGGTATAATGTAAAGGGAGCAAGGATTCCACATAGGATGGCCTTCCAGAATATGTCTTTTACCTGTGCATCTAGACTAAATTTTTCTTGCCCCAGAAAAGTATTATTTATCAGGTAAGTTTGCAGCCGTACCAAGGCGAGCGGTGCGGCTAGGCCTAAAGTTAGGACCGCAAGCAACCAGTATCCAAAGAACTTTAAGGCGTACTTCTTGGCCTCTCCTGCCTGTGCAAAACGGATGCTGCGCCAAACAGTTCTGGAAAGCTGATACCGTCGCGCCCGAAAAACCGCGTAGCCAAACAAGAATAAAAAGAGCAGTGAATAGGTCGCTTGGAAGGCAAACAACACATGGTTGTTGCCCAATGTTTGGAGATAGAAGTTTCCGACGTTGACGACTATGCCGAGCGGTACCAACACCGCCATAACGATCAGAAACCCTAAAAACAGTTCCTTACCGGTGCCAGTGTATTCGAGTTTTTCACCGAATAGCGACAGGCTGCTCCAGATATGTTTGCGGATACGGGTTTTACCCCAGAAGCGGTAAAATCCGATCGTGATGATGGTTAGAATTGTATTCTTAAAAACCAGCCAGCCTAACGCTTTGGCCTCGCCAAAATATTCAAGTGGGTGATGGATAGGAGCAGGGGCTGTTGGCGGGGTGCTGGGACCTCCGGGGTCCGGCATTGTCTGCTCGTTCATACTTTCTCCCCCTGTGTTCTCGATCTTCAATAATTCTTATGCAAAATCACAGGTTTTGCAATCTGCGGTCGTGGGTGCTGCTGCCTCTTGTGGTGTTCCCGCTAATCCCTATACTGCGCGCGCTTTTCCAATAGTTTCCTGAGCAAAGGGCCCGACGATGGCTGCGATCAATAAAAGAGACATCAACAAGGTGGTACTGGCCTATTCGGGCGGGTTGGACACGTCTGTCATCTTGCGCTGGTTGCAGGAAGAATATGACTGCGAGGTCGTTACTTTTACGGCGGATCTCGGTCAGGGCGAAGAGGTTGAACCGGCGCGGGCCAAGGCCGAAGCCGCCGGTGTCAAAGAGATTTATATCGAAGATGTCCGCGAAGAATTTGTCCGCGATTTCGTGTTTCCGATGTTTCGGGCCAATGCGGTTTATGAAGGCGTCTATCTTTTGGGCACGTCTATCGCACGACCCCTGATCGCCAAACGTCAGATCGAGATCGCTGCCGAGACCGGCGCCGATGCGGTCAGCCATGGGGCAACCGGCAAGGGCAATGACCAGGTGCGGTTTGAACTTGGCTATTATGCACTGAACCCGGAAATTCAGGTTATCGCGCCGTGGCGTGAATGGGATCTCGATGGTCGGCAGCGGCTACTTGAATATGCGCGGGCGCATCAGATCGATATTCCGCGCGACAAGGAAGATGAGCCGCCTTATTCCACGGACGCAAATCTGCTGCACATTTCATACGAAGGCCGCGCGCTGGAAGACCCCTGGGTCGAACCAAGTGACGCAATGTTTACCCGTAGTGTCTCACCGGAAATGGCCCCTGATACGCCGACCTATATTGAGGTCGAGTTTGAGCAGGGTGACCCGGTTGCGATTGATGGCGAAAAACTGTCACCGGCGGCGATGCTTACCAAGCTTAACGAGCTTGGCGGGGCGAACGGCATTGGTCGGCTTGATCTGGTCGAGAACCGCTATGTCGGGATGAAATCACGGGGTGTCTATGAAACGCCCGGTGGGACAGTGCTACTGACCGCGCATCGTGGGATTGAGAGCATCACGCTTGATCGCGGTGCCGCGCATCTGAAAGACGATCTGATGCCGCGCTATGCCGAGCTGGTCTATAACGGGTTCTGGTTCTCGCCGGAGCGCGAGATGATCCAGACGGCGGTCGATGAAAGTCAAAAACACGTCACCGGCACGGTTCGGTTGAAGCTGTACAAGGGGTCGGTGTCTGTCGTTGGGCGGAAGTCACCCTACAGCCTCTATTCGGAATCGCACGTCACGTTTGAGGCTGATACCGTCTATGACCAGCGCGACGCACAGGGCTTTATCAAGCTTAACGCCTTGCGGTTACAGCTTTTGCAAGCGGCGCAAAAACGTTTCACCAGTTGACGGGTCCGGTTCTGCTGCAAGACAATCAGTCTTTAGTGAGCGGAAACGGAATGAACGATGATCGGATTTGAACAAGACGGCAGAGTAGGGCGGCTGTTTTTACAGCGTGCCTCGCACGCCAATGCGTTTACCTCAGAAATGCTCGGCCGCACGGCTGAAATTCTGGAAACCGCTCCTGGTGAAAGCGATGTCATTGTCATTCACGCGGTGGGTGATGATTTCTCTCTGGGACGGGATCGTGAGGAACCGAAGCATCCCGGTGGCCCCTATGCGGGCTTTAGCGAGATCAGCCGTGTGAACGCCGCCTTTGCGGCATTTCCTGGAATCGTGGTGACCGCCATTAAAGGCCGCGCGTTTGGCTTTGGTCTTGGGGTGGCTATGCGTTCTGATATTTCGATCGCCGCCGATGATGCTCGTTTTATGCTTGATGAGGTGAGCCTTGGCTTTCCGCCGATGTTTCTTATGGAGGTTATCCACGAACATCTGCCACCTAAGCGGGCCCTCGATTTGATCCTTTCCAGCCGTGAATTTGATGCGGCAGAAGCACTCGATATCGGATTGCTGTCGCGGGTGGTACCGGCAGATCGCCTTGAAGCGGAGGTCGATGAATTCGTCGCGACGCTCGGAAATCGGGATGCGGAAGTTCTCAAAAGCTGCAAGGCTTATCTACACGCTATCAAGCAAATGCCAGCGGCTGCCCGGCCTAACAATGCGCTGGTTGAACAGGCGCGGTTTGCGCTGGACCATCACTAATGTCTGAGACGCCGCTCACCTGGCCAGAGGGAAACGATCGGGTTCCTTACTGGATCTATACTGATCAAGAAAATTACGAGCGCGAGCTTGAGAAAATCTTTTATGGCCCGGTGTGGAACTATGTCGGGCTCGAATGTGAAATCCCTAACGCTGGTGATTTTAAACGCACCCAAATCGGTGACCAGTCAATCATCGTAGTGCGGGACGCCGAAGGTGGCATAAACGCGTTGGTCAATCGCTGTGCCCATCGCGGCGTAAAACTCTGCGAACAGGATAAGGGCTCGTTCAATGAGATTATGTGCCCCTATCATCAATGGACGTACGACCTCAAAGGCAATTTGCTTGGCGTGCCGTTTTACCGTGGCGTCAAAGGCAATGGCGGGATGCCGGAAGACTTTTCGATGGCCGATAACGGGCTGGATAAGCTCAAGGTCCATGTCCGGAATGGTGGCATTTTCGCAACCATGTCAGACGAGACACCACCGTTTGAAACCTATATGGGCGAGCGTATTCTCGGCTATTACGACCGCGAGCTCGATGGTCGGTCGCTTAAGCTTCTCGGTCATTCGCGGCAGCGTATCGGCGCTAATTGGAAGTTAATGCTGGAGAATATCAAGGACACACATCACGCGAGTCTTTTGCATGTGTTCTTCGTGACGTTTGGCTTATTCCGGGTTGATAACGATTCCCGGGTTGAAATGGATGACACTGGATTGCATACGGCGCTGAGCTCAATCCGGGGCAAGCAGGAGCTCAATGATGGCACGGCCCAGATGCGATCTTTCGATTCTGACCTGGCGCTCAGCGATCCCAACCTGCTCGACGTCGTGCGCGAATTCGAGGGCGATCAGACAGTCGTCATGCAAACGCTCTGGCCAAACGTGATTTTGCAGCAGCAGTCGAATACGCTGGCAACCCGTCAGATTGTGCCCAAAGGACCGAATGCGTTTGAGTTGCACTGGACGTTTTTTGGCTATGAAGATGACGACGAGGAGATGACGACGCGGCGATTACGCCAGGCCAATCTCATGGGCCCGGCTGGCCTGGTGTCGCTAGACGACGGACAAATACTCGAGCGCACCCAGGAAGGTATCCTCGCCCATCCCGATGAGCAGGGCGTGGTCGAGCTCGGTGGACGCGATACTGATGATGCCGATCATATGGTGACCGAAGTCGCTCTACGCGCTTTCTATAAAGGCTATCGCAACGTGATGGGGCTATGACGATATCGCCTGAACAGCGCAGCGCGGTCGAAGACTTGATCAACGCCTATGCGCTTGCCATCGATGACAATGACCTTGAAAGCTGGCCGGGCTTCTTTGCCAGCGACTGCCTTTATAAGATTATCGCGAAAGAAAATTTTGACAGCGGTCTGCCGCTTGGTCTGCTGCTATGCGATTCACAGGGCATGCTTCAGGATCGGATGGAAGCATTTTCCAAGCTCAACGTGTTTGGTCCCCGCAGCTGGCGTCATATGTTGGGTGCGGTGCATGTGACAGGCTCCGAAGACGAGACCATCACACGGACCAACTTCATCATTTTTGAAACACTGGCTGGCAAAGACACACATATTCTGTGTGCAGGTGAATATCGCGATATCATCATCCGTGAAGACGATGCGCTTAAATTTCGCGAGCGTCTCTGCGTCTATGATACGACAATAATTCCCAACTCCATTGTGCGACCGATCTGACACTGTCAGATAAATCCGATGTCCCATTTTGATGTCATTATTATTGGCGCCGGTGCCGCGGGCCTGATGTGTGCGGCGGAAGCCAATCGACGGGGCCGCAGAGTGTTGTTGCTCGATCAGTCAGAAGAGGTTGGGCGCAAGATTTTTATCTCGGGTGGTGGACGGTGCAACTTCACCAACCTTTATGCGTCACCGGATAACTTCCTGTCAGAGAATCATCGCTTTTGTGTCTCGGCGCTGGCGCGTTACACCCAGCACGACTTCATCTCTTTGGTCGATCAGTATGAGATCGAGTGGCATCAGCGTGACCATGGCCAACTGTTTTGTCTCGGCCCCGCCAAGCAAATTATCGATATGTTACTGGCCGAGGCAAAGGGCGTCGATATTCAAACCGCCGTCACAGTAAAAACCGTCGCTAAATCGGAGGCCGGCCCGTTTGAAGTGAAAACAGATCGGGGCGATTTCAGCTCGGAAGCGCTGGTTATCGCGACTGGTGGACCATCGATTCCCAAGATGGGCTCCAGCACATTTGGCTATCAGCTCGCTAAGCAGTTTGGCCTCAAGCTGATTGAGCCCCGCGCCGGGTTGGTACCCCTGACATTTGATGCTGAGACGCTAGCGCGGCTCGATGGTTTGTCAGGCGTTTCGGTCGACGCAACGGTAACCCATGGCAAAATCCAGTTTACCGAAGGACTGCTCTTTACGCATCGCGGGCTCAGCGGTCCGGTGATCCTGCAAATTTCATCCTATTGGCGACCCGGCGACACCATCACCGTTAATCTGCTGCCGGAGATAGATTTGTTTGAATATTTGAAAGACGCTAAGCAAGGTCAGCCGAAAAAGGATGTCGTCTCTATCCTGGGCACCTTGTTACCCGCCCGGCTCGCCCAGCGCATGACAAACTGGTCCGACAGTAATGGGCGGTTGGCGGACATGCCTGACAAAACGCTGCAACGGCTGGCCGATCACATTAATCGCTGGCAGGTCACCCCCGATGGTTCTCAGGGCCTGCGTACGGCGGAAGTGACCGTCGGTGGGGTGGATACCAATGAGCTGTCATCCCAGACAATGGAAGCGCGATCCGTTCCCGGTCTTTATTTCATCGGCGAGTGTGTTGATGTTACCGGCCATCTCGGCGGGTTTAACTTCCAATGGGCCTGGGCATCGGGTCACGTTTGCGGGCAGGTGGTGTAGAGGTGCTTTAATATATCAACCGAGCGTCCGTGCTTATGCCAAGAACAGACCTAGACGACCTATTTTAGAATGTCTTCTACTGACCCTCTTCGGACTTCGAAGAAATAAATTTAGAAAAGAGCGTATCCACTGTGCTGTATAAAATAATTGCTTATAGATTACGTTTAGCAAAGTTTTTCTGATTTGAAGGGGCAACGAAATGATCGGGTTTAAACGCACCAATCAGACGGTATTGTTGAGTTTACCTCTGCTGGCTTTATTCATAGTTAGCGCCCATGCTAATTCCAAAGCAAAAATTACAAACAACACACCGTTTACCGCCAAAGGCACTGTTAAATACGCTGCTTGTAAAAATGATAACTATACAGTTAAGGCAGGGAAAAAGTGGCAGGCTAAAAGAAAAGGTGCGTGCCTCGTTAAAGGGATTACGGCAACTTTGTCAGGCCAACCAAACCATCCCGGCCCACAGATAAAAAAGGTATCGTCATACAAATCTGGGGGCACGACCCGCAATGATTTCTTCATTCAACCTGCGGGAGATAACTACAAGGTGTATTCTGCCCAAGAATACAAACGAAAAGTAACGAACAAAGACATGAGCCCTGGATTTATGATTGAGAATAAAACCAAGTGGCCACTAGCAATCGCCTTAAGTCAAATCGGGTGTCTCTATCATGGTGTTGTTCAACCAGGGAAAACCTTTAGACGAAAAACAGGGGCCGTTTGGTTTACCATCCAAGCAAGTGTTCAACCAGATGGTAAAGACCCTCGAAAGACCTGGGATTGTATTGCTCCAGTCGCTAAAATTATCGGTGTTGGCGTACTTGCCGCTGCAACAGGTGGCGCTGGTGCCTTTATGGCAGCTCCCACAGTCGCAGCTGGTTCCGCCGCGGCGGCTTTAAGCGGTATAGCAACCAGTACCGCTGTAACCGTCGGTGCAACTGCAGCAGGTGCCGGAGTTGCAGCCACTGTGGGCAGTCTTGCAAAAGCCGTCGGAAAAGTTATCGCCAAGAATGGAACGGGAACTAAAAAAGGTCAGTACGCTGGCTTCGCTCGTCCATTTCGGTGCAAGAAAATGCCAACCTATGAAATTACAGGCGGACCTGCTGAACCCCAATTATTACCAAATGGCGGCTATCTGCTCGAAGCGGGAACACCTCTCAAAATTACCAAAACAAATACGTGCGGTAACGGCATGATGAGGAAGAAACAGTAACCAAAGATCGGAATGGTGAATTTTCTAAGGAACTGGGGGCGACTTTTAGATGTCCAAAGTTGAGCATTTTTGACGTCCGCTCTTGGCTAGTAGTGGAAAGTTCGGCTGTCTAACGGCTAATAATTAGGTGCTTTGGGGCCCTGAACGAAGCGCCATTCATGCGCCAGGCCCATATAAACACCAACGCACATGACCAGAAGGACCAAAGTAAACGGCAAGCCCACCGTAATGGCTGCGGCCTGTAGCGCGCCTAGCGCATCGCCACCACCACCGAATAGCAAAGCTCCTGCTATCACGCCTTCCATGGTCGCCCAGAAAATCCGTTGCGGCACTGGCGCGTCGAGTAAACCACCAGACGTGATGCTGTCGACCACCAGCGATCCAGAATCCGACGAAGTGATGAAAAATACCAACACCAGCACGATAGCGGCGAACGAGGAAATTTTGGCCAAAGGTAGATTCTGCAACATTTGGAACATAGCGAGGGACACGTCGGTGATGCCTTTGGCCAGCGCGCCGATCTCATTTTGAGCTTGTTCCAGGGCGCCGCCGCCAAAGGTTGCCATCCAGACCAAGGTGACCAAGGTCGGCACAAGCAGCACGGCAATGAGGAATTCCCGAACTGTGCTGCCCTTTGAGATACGGGCGATAAACATGCCAACAAAAGGCGACCAGGAAATCCACCAGGCCCAGTAAAACACTGTCCAGCCATGAAAGAACTTTTCGTCTTCGCGGCCAATCCAGTTGCTCAACGGGATAATGGTTTCGACATAGGCCAGCGCGGTGGAGCCCATCGTCGTAAATATGGCAATCGTCGGTCCGACCACAATGACGAACAGAAGCAGTAGAGCGGCAAGTCCCATATTGATGTTGCTTAGAATTTTTACGCCGCCGTCGAGGCCGCGTACCACCGAAATGATTGCCACAAAAGTAACACCGATAATGATGGCGATTTGTGTCGCGATCCCATTATCAATGCCAAAAAGGAATTTGAGGCCGCTGGCCGCTTGCTGTGCGCCAAACCCCAGTGATGTCGCGAGTCCGATGATGGTGGCGAGCACAGCAACGATATCGATCAGATGACCGGCCCAACCCCACGACCGTTCCTTCAAGAGCGGAAAAAAGCCTGACCGGATGGTGAGAGGCAGTCCCTTGTTGTAGGTGAAAAAGGCCAGGGACAGGCCTACGACCGCGTAGATCGCCCAGGGATGAAGTCCCCAATGAAACATGGTCGCCCCCATGGCCGCATCGGCGCCCTCGGGCGTTCTTGGTAGCGCGTTGAGCGGCGTGCCAAACCAATTGGTGTAATAGCCTGTCGGCTCTGCAACGCTCCAGAACATCAGCCCGATCCCCATCCCGGCTGCGAACAGCATAGAGAACCAGGAGAGGGTCGAAAATTCCGGTCTGGCATCAACGCCCCCAAGACGAATTTTCCCCAAGGGCAGGAATATCAAGGCGAGGCAGAAGAGGACGAAGACATTGCCACCGACCATGAACAGCCAATCGAAATGGGCGATCGACCATCCCTTGGCGCTGGAGAACATCGCTTTAGCAGGCCCTGGTGCCATCAGAGTGCCAAGGACGAAAACCAGGATCAGAAAGGCGGTAACCCAAAACACAGGGTGGTGAAGGTCCATCCCCCAGCGCCGCAAATTATCCTGGCCAATACGATAGTCTGTTTGATAACGATCTGGCACGGTTTCCACTCCCTGACTTTACCGACGCGCCGCGTTAGGCGGTCAGTCGATAATCCATGATGCCCCAGGCGAGGTAGCCACGGTCGGCACCATCTACCCAGTGCTGCAATCCCTTGATCATATTGTCGACATAAGTCTGACCCGATAGAGCGACCGCTTCATCATAGCGGTCCTGTAACGCCTGTCTGACACGCGCGTAATGCGTCCTGAGTTGATCTGTCAGGGGCCCAGTTTGGGCTTCGTCAAATCCCCTGGCACTGAGCTCTGATCTATAAAAACCAAAGGAGGCTAAGCTTGAAAGCTGGATGCGATCAAGGATCGGTTGCAACACGCCATCGGGACATGTGTCTGACTGCATGGGATCGGTAAAGATAAACTGTCCCCCCGAAACCAAAACACGACGGACTTCGTCGAGCACCCGTGCTCGGTTGCCGCTATGCAGAATGGCGTCCTGGGACCAGACGATCTGATAGCTATCATCAGGATCAGGGATATTCTCAAAATCACCATAAACTACGCGAACGTCGTCGGTCAGACCCGCCTTGTCTGTTAGCTTTCGATTGAGGTCATTCTGCGTCACTGAGATTGAGACAGGTTACTTTGCAGCCAAACCGTTCTGCGAGATGGCGGGCGGAGCCGCCATAGCCCGCCCCGAGATCAAGAACGTGGGTCGTTTCATTCACATCGACCAACCGCGTCGCCATGCTATCCACGGTGCGCCGACTGGCACCAGCGATGGGCTCAACGTCATCAACGTACAAACCAATATGGATGTCCTGACCGCCCCAAATGGTTTGGTAAAAGGCATCTGCCTCACTACTATCGTAATAGGCCTCTGCCCGTTCGACTGCGTTGCTCTTAGTCGTCATGATAGTTTTTCTCCGCGACGTGAACGAAGAAGTCCGGGTCATTCTCCTGATAGGTTTCCTGGAAATCGCCATAGGTCTTGATTTGCTGGAAGCCACTATCTTGCAAAAGACCGCGCATGTAGGCCTTGCGGAGCGGGAACATATTGAGGTGAAACTCTGAACCGTCGCCAAACGAATAGCGGAAGCGAGCCAGGGAGTCGTCCATATGCTCTGGTTCAGCGGTCACCTGATCGCCGCAGTAATAATAGGTGTGTTTTGAACTGAAACCTTCATCGAGGATGGCATCATAGTTCCGCTGATCGATGATCAGAATTCCGTCATATTTGAGCGCCGCATAGAATTCGGCGAGTGCCCGACGCCGATCACCTTCTTCGAACAGATGGGTAAAGGAATTGCCCAGACAAACGATGGCGTCATATTTGCCGTGTACATCTTTGTTTAGCCATCGCCAATCGGCGTGGACGGTCTGCAACATCAGGCCCTTTTCGCGAGCGTTTTCAAACGCCTTGGTCAGCATTTCAGCGTTGCCATCGGCGCTGGTAACCTCGAACCCAGCCTTGAGAAGCTGGACTGAGTGGAACCCTGTGCCGGTCGCGACATCGAGAACCTTGACCTTCTCTCGTCCCTTTAAAATTTCGACAAAGAATTGGCCTTCGCTTTTGGCCCGCGCATCCCAATCGATCAATTCATCCCATTTCTCGACGAAACGTTGAACATATTCTTTTTGGTAATGTTCGGTATCCCGCGTTTTGAGCGGTTCTTTTCCGAAGTCCTGTTCCAGCGTTGTCGACACGTAGGCTCTCCCGTTGCTGCAAGTCAGGCACCTCTTTGACTCAGGTTTTCCATCACGAGCACAAAACCCGATCTGGCCTGCTTTTTGATCGAATTAGACGGTGCACCGTCCAGCATTTGCCGGAGGTCAAACGACGCGTTTGAATTATTCTTATCGTTCGCTATGCAGCGAAAATTCAGCTCCCAGCGCGTCGCACGTCAGGATAAAAACCTTGTCGTTCCGACAAGCTCACCCTTGGTGTTCAAGAAAATGTAACAAACTCACCTTCATTGAGCAAATCGACTAGCGGAATCCTTGGAAAGGTTTGGTGAAGAAAAGCGGTTCAATATTTGGCCTCGTCCACCGAGCCAATGTCTGAAACCAGCAAGAAATGGACCTCCCTGATGAGATTGATGGCGTCGACAATTTGACAATCCCTAACGGATCGGTTTGTTAGCGTAATAAGCACCTGTCTGAACTCAGCGAACGCTTTTCACGATCACAGGAAGTTGGTTCTTTTGGCGTCTAAGTCCATTTTTGGTGCGGCTGGCCGTGCTCTGCAACATGCGGTTTACCGGCGCTATATGATCGGCCATACGCTGTCGGCCACCGGGCGCTGGATGAAACGCACGGCGGTAGGTTGGGTTGCGTGGGAGCTCACCCATTCCGCGACCTGGCTGGGGATTGTCGCCTTTGCCGATCTGTTTCCAATGATGATTTTTGTCATTCTGTCGGGGGCCATTGCAGACCGTGTCGGGTTGATGCGCATCGTCAAACTCAGCCAGATCCTATCCAGCTTGATCGCGTTTGTGTTTGCCGCCCTAATCTTTACTGATCTGATCACCATTGAGGCCGTCGTCGTGCTGTCGGTCTGTTTTGGGGCGGCGGAAGCCTTGAGCCAGCCCGCGCGGATGGCGGCAGTGCATGGCATGGTGCCGCGTGAGGATTTGTCGGCGGCGATTGCCATTGGTGGCGCGACGTTTAATGCCAGCCGTATCGTCGGACCCGCGATCGCCGGTGGGCTGATTATCTGGGTGAATTCCGGCACGGTAATCGCCCTGTGCGGCGTGATCTTTTTTATCTTCTATCTTTTGTTGCGAACTATTGAAATTGCCGAGAGCGGCCCCCGTCAGCAACTCTCGTTCGAGTTATTCGTCGATATCTGGCGCGGCATGCAGTATGTCCATGGCAATACCGGTATTCGTTTTCTCATCACCCTGATGGTCTCTGTCAGCCTGTTAATGCGCCCGGTAATGGAGCTGATGCCCGGCGTGTCCGACCAGATATTTAACGCCGGCCCGGCGGGGTTATCACTGCTGTTGGGATCAATCGGTGGCGGGGCGCTTCTGGCGAGCTTGTGGCTGGCACGACGTGGCGAAATGGCGGGGCTGACCAATCTGGTCACTCTCTCGATATTGGGGTGCGGATTGGCGCTGGCGCTGGCCATGGCGTTTGGTCATCTATGGGTTGCTGTCGGATTCCTGATGGTGACTGGTGCTTGCATGCTCACCGGCAATGTTGGCGCGCAAAGCCTGATCCAGAATACAGTGGACGCGCATATTCGCGCGCGCGTCCTCAGCCTGTTTATTGTTTTTGCCCACGGCCTTCCGGCAATTGGCGCGTTGCTGATTGGCTGGATCGCCTCACACGCCGGTCTGCAATGGACCCTTACCTGTAGTGGGCTCATATTGGCCGTGGTTTGGCTGTGGGGCCGCATGCAAACGCGAGGGATGGCGAAGATTTTGGAGAAGGCGGATTAGGTAAATTCAAGTAACGAACTACTTGTGGATAACTTCAAAAACCAAGTTGAACTACATAGTGATTTCTCTACTATTTGTACTCGTGGCGGTGAATCTGGATCCCCATTCGATGAAAAACATAGCGATTATTTTGGTACTAATTTCCCTACCTGGTTGTTCTATCGAACCGACCTATCGGATTCCTCATCACCTTTCATCGCAGCTGATCATTGGGTCGAAAAATTTATTTCCTGACGTCGACATTTCCGACTGTGGTGAGTTGCCGCATGGGATAGGGCCTATGGATCATAAAAAATTTCACGGATTTGATCGTATCGGACCGGAGGTCGTGAAATGCATCGTCAAAAAGCGAACGGAGAAAGTTCAATGTAAACCGGAGTTTTCGGAATTTCTTCGATCGTACGGCGTAATTTGTGTCGGGTATCGCTGTGGGGGGAATGCAATTGCATACGATCCGAAGGAAAAACAGATTGCTTGGATAGTTTCGTTCTATCTGAAGTTAGACCCGGAACTTTGTATTTCACGGTTGGACGCGAATTTTACTTACATGCCCAAAGGTTCTTATTAACTGGGTGCAAACTGGGGAAACGACGTCATGGCACAGGTTAGAATAAGAGTTTTTCGGCACAAGATTATAGATTTGCCGATAATTGGCCCAAAGTATCACTATTATTATGATGTGAGCCGTGCGACAGGTCTCTCGCCAAATGGGAACCTAATATTTGGATCGCCCGATCTAACGGTGCATGGTGTTGCCTTTAATCATGATACGCAAACGGCAGTGAGCGTTGGTTCTGATACCGATCAGCTCGTGGTTTCCGTACATCCAGGGACCTTCAGCTTTGCTAGTTCGGACCAAATAGTTGGTTCGCAAATTATCGATACCGGCGGTAGCGGAGTAACTGCACAACAATTCAAAGAGTACCGCTTTAATCAAGGAGCAAAGGACTCATTGATAATAACCGATGCGGCTATAGCGCAAGAGCTTACCAACTTCCAAAGCGCTATAAATGGTGGAGACTTGCAGTATCTGAATACATTTATTGGGGAAAGCCAAAATAGTAATTCGGTGGCTAGGTCGGGGATAACGCTCCACGGCGTAGAAGATGATGACATCAACGGTTTAGACTTTGGTTCATCCAATATGCCGGGGGGAGATAGAGACCTACTCCAAGCGAAAGAGAGACTAGATCGGCCAGAGGACGTCAACTTCTGCTTCGCCGCCGGTACGCCGGTTGATATGGCGGATGGCTCTAAAAAATCGATTGAACAAATCAAGATCGGTGATGAGGTCATGGCGTACGACCCGTTTGCCGAGAATGGCAGGGGCGGGCTGAGCCCGAAACGGGTCACCCAAACGCATGTTACACCGAACCGTATTGTGATTGATTTCTGGGGCACTAAAGTCACGCCGGGCCATGTGTTTCTGCGCGGTGATGGCGATGCGGAAGGTCAGCATCAGATGCTGATGGATATCATTCGCGATGATGGGGTGGTGGTGCGTGATGACGGCACGTTGATCCGCGCTTCGACCAATTGTGAGGTTGGCAGCGATGGAGACCGGCTGATTAACGTTCTGTGGCGCACTGATAATGATTCCACTGTGCGGCAGGGTCAGGTGCGCGCTGGCGCGATACCGGCGGAAAGCAAACGCGGCGATATGACCTACATGGATATCCTTGCCGAAGGCGGGTACACTTTGCTGCCGGATGGCAATATCGTTCGCGACGGCGAAGCCCCGCAACCGCTGACGTATAGGGGGGTGTTGCCAAAGCCGGAAGATTACCTGCTCAAACGCAGCGGCTATACGCTTGAACAGCTTTTGACCGAGGACGTTACGTTGGATGGGTTGGAAGGCGTTCCCGCACCGCATGTCATTGCTCAGTCGGAGGAGGCCGTGGCCGAACCGGCAACCGTACGCGTACAGGCGGGTAACCGGCAGGAACGCCGCCGTCAAAAAGCGCTCAGCAAAAATTCGGGCAAAAAGAAATACGGCAACACGCTGCATTAGGTTTGCCGTAAGACGTGGGCCCCGGATCGCGGTCCGGGGTGACAACTGGTGTCGGCCTTTAACTTTCGGTTGCCGTGACGTTGGTTCGCAGCGTGCCGATTTGTGGTGAGACGATATCGACCACATCACCGATCTTGAGGAACCGATCCTGCAAGGGCTTGCCATCATCGCCGGTTTGCGAGGAGTCAGCTGCGGTGCCGGCGCCAGTGCCGCCGCTGATCATGTCGCCGGGATAAAGCGTGAAATCACGCGATAGATATTCAAGATACTCACCATAGGAAAACGCCATTTCGCCAGAGCGGAATTTCTGCCGGACATCGCCATTGACCTGGGTCTCAAGATCGACATCCATGATGCCAACCTCGCCGACCACAATTCAGGGACCGATGGAGCAGCTATTGTCGAAGTTTTTTTGCATGGCAAATTTCATCGGTCCGCCTTCGGGGGACATGCGGATACTCCAGTCGCCGAGCAGCGTTACACCCCAAACGAAGCTGTCGATATCACCTTCCTTGAGATTCTTGCCAGTCTTACAGAGGACCACCGCGACTTCGCCCTCATAGTCGAGATAGGAGGTACGAGCCGGGTAGGGCAGGTTGGCATTGTGGCCAGCCGACTCACGATCAACCTTCCAGAAGCCCCAGAAACCGCGACGTTTTACATAATCTGTCGGATCACCCTCGATAGGGTTGTCCTCGCCGCGTTCAATCCGGCGCTGCGCCATGGCAAGGGCGTGCTCCGCGAAGTTGCCTCCGGCACAGGCGACGCGAGCACCTTTCGCCCGAGGGGCATGTAATGTCGCATCAGCTGCGGAACTGATGATGTCGTCACCGGCTTGACCGAGATTATCGACCGCCTTCTGGACACTATCGAGAGTCGCCTGACCGCCTTCGATCAGGGTGCCGAGATCGGCTAACGCGGCGGCATTGGCATCGCCCTGTTTGCCAACTGCACCGGCGATATCGATGATCTGGTCATTATTGAGAACGCCCGTGCGCTTGTCCGCACCATAAACGACAATTTTCATGATCTTCCTCACGTGTCTGGATTTGATTTGCGTCCAACCTAGTGGGCGGTGGGCAACGCTGGCAAGGTCATGCGGGTAAAATAATAGCCCTGACAGTGCGATAAATTTCTGGCTATCGGGGGCGGGGTCTGTTTTTGTTATTGTGTGGATACCGATGAATTTCACAATGAGTTCGGAAAGGCGATTATTCGATGAGCAAAGCCAGACAACGCGAACGAGCGAAAGCCCGTGCTGGGAAGCCCGCCAAGAAGCGCGAAGCGAATACAGTAGTCCAGAATCAGAATAGCTGGCCGGGACAGGCGAAAGCCGCAGGCAAGGGCGGCAAAGCTATGGGCTCTCAGGGCGTTGATGGTGCGTTTTCGCGGACTCAGCGCGGGTCGGCGCGCTCCGGATAACTCTGTCTAAAACCCGTAAAGCTTGGTTGGGTTGGGGTCGAGAATCTTCTCGATAGAGCTGGCGGCGATCTTGGGGTCTTCGCTGAGCATGCGAAGGGCTTCGATTTGCGCTGAGGTATCGGTATGGCCGTAATCGGTGCCGATCAGGAAATTATCGTCGCCGACTTGATCGATCAGATAGGGAATATCGTCTGCCATCTCGAGCGTGACCCATATGTTATTGTCTTTTAGCGGGCTATCACCGAGCTTCTTGCCTTTGCGTGACAGGCGACTTTCAACATCTTGCAGCGCATAGGGCAGCCAGGACGCAGCGGCCTCAATAAAGGCCCAACGCAAATTGGGATATTTCGCGGGTAGTTCTTTTTCCAGCAGATAATGAAACTGCGAAATCATCGCCATTTTAAAGCGACCGAAATTGTGGCCTTCATGGAACACATTGTTCTGATAGCTGGCATTGGCAGAGTGAAACGCGATGGCAAGATCGACCTCTTCAGCGGCCTTGAACAGTGGATCGAAATAGCTGTCGCCCACATAGCGATCACATTCGTAAGGCCGGATAAACACCGCGCAGGCGCCATGCTCTTTGGCAAATTTCAACTCGTCGCGCACCAGGTGCATGGACCAAGTCGGCACACAGGCGGCCCAGCGCAACCGTCCGCCACCCATTTCCCAGATATCGGCGAGCCAACGATTATAGGCACGATACTGTGCAGCTTGTTGCTGCGGATCGCGAGCAACAGGGACCAGAAAGATTGTTGGATAGAGCACCTGAAGATCGATATTGAGCTCATCCATATGATGAAGACGGGCATCGACACTGCCCATCTCGCGCGACGTTTCATCCATGCTCAAAGTATCTGCGTTATCCTTGGGTTGAACATTGTCGCCGCTCAGCCAATAGGTGTTGTCGATGGACGGCTCTTCTCCGGTTTTGTGCAACACGACCGGCGCGAAATGCTTCTCATCATCAGCGAGATAGCTCCAGGTCTTGTTGGATTCGATGACATGCGCGTCTGAATCAATTACTGGCATATTGTCCTCCCAGCAGGTTCGATTAATCTTTGAGGGTATTTAACATGCGGTCGATCCATGCGCCATCGTCGGTGAGGGATTCCAGCTCAGCCCGCGCGACCGCTAGGGTCTGGGTATTACAGGTCATGACGTCGGGGTTCTCGCCATCGGCGGGCTGGCATGCCATCTCCATGCGAATGCCATTGGGGTCGAAAAAATAGAGTCCGATCAATCCCGGCAGCTGTGGGGTTGGGCCATTATACTCGATCCCATTATCTTTGAGCCGCTGCTCGATCTCGTAAAATCGTTTTTCGGTGACCACGAAGGCAACATGCTGCATGCCTCCAATGGCATTGCGGTTTGCTGTGGGCTCAGCGCCTTTGGGAATTTCAAAGAACGCCAGCAGGCTGTCATTCCCCATATCGAAGAAATAATGCCGGATCTCTTCATAAGGCGGATTGCCCCGGTTGTTCGGACCGGTGCCAAGCCCAGCAGGAACCTTCATGGCGTGGACTAATGGCATGCCAATAATATCGACAAAGAACTCGGTGGTTGCCTTCATATCCTCGGTGGTGAGCGCAAGGTGATGAACGCCACGGGTTATCGGGGTGTTATCGATTGTACTCATGGTCTGGCTCGTTTTGATTAGGTAGTGAAACGCGGGAAAAGTGTCTCAGCGGTCCTACGATTTATCGCCCCAACTGTCGCGTCGTCAAATCCCGTATAGGCATCAAATCCGGCGGTTTCGGCCTCGGCGACGTCTTCCGAAATATATGGATAATCAGATCCAAACATAATACGCGATGGGTCAGCGACGCTCGCCAGGCAATCGAGAACCGATGCATCACCGGACAAAGCCGTGTCGAAATAAAACTGCTTCATATAGTGCAGCGCACCCTTCGGATATTTGTCCTGAAACGGTGTTTGCGTATCGAAGATGGCAATGCGATGCGCCAGGAACGGCAAGGTGCCACCGGAATGCGACAGAATAAATGGGATATCCGGCAGGCGCTCCATTATGCCATTGAAGATGAGATTGGTTGCAACTCGGGTGGTTTCAAACGGGTAATCGATAATCATCCGGGGGATGCTCCAGCCCTCTGCTTCTGTGCCCGGCGGATAGCAAGGATGAATAAAGGTCACCGCCTTGCGCCGATTAAGCTCTTCATAGATCGGTTCAAAATCTGGATGGCCGATATATTTCTCGTCGACACTCGTCAGCAGGGTGATGCCATCGAGTTTAAGATCATCCAGCACCCGTTCCATTTCCCGCAGTGATGCGTCGATATCGGGTAGTGGTAAAAACGCGAACCCACCAAATCGACCGGGATGGTCCGCGGCAAGTTGCGCCAGATAGTCATTGCATTGCCGCGCCAGGTCACGGGTAACGGCAAGGTCACCAAAGTAAATTCCCGGCGAGGTAAACGACATGATGCTGGTAGCGGTGTTTGTCGTATCCATCAATGCAAGCGACTTTTCTGGTGTCCAATCCGGAAAGCCACGATAGGCCGTGCCGGAGATTCCGACCGCACGCTGCGCGTCCTTATAGAATTCCGGCAGCACATGGTGATGAACATCGATGCGGGATACGGGCATTTGTACGGACTCTCACTGACAATTTGCGCGGCAGCATTCCATGACTCTTCAGATTGGTAAAGCGGTGGGGTCGATAGCGACCCGGTAAAGGGTTAGACTGGGACGGACGTCATTTGATCTCCTCATTCATAAGGTTCCGCAAACTTGCCTCCCATCTATCTCGGCGCTTTTTGGATGCTGCTGACAACGCTGTCGTTTGTCGCGCTAAGCATCAGCGTGCGCGCCTTGTCGGCGGATATGGAATCCGTGCAGATCGTCTTTATTCGTTGCCTGTTTGGCGTGTTGCTGTTCGTGCCGTGGATTGTCCGTGAGGGTATTGGCGCGCTCAAGACTAGCAAGTTTGGGCAGCACTCGATGCGGGCAGGGATGATGGGCGTTGGGATGTTTCTGTGGTTTGCCGCCATTGGTGCGCTGCCACTGGGAGACGCTATCGCGCTGCATTTTACCTTGCCGCTTTTTATGATCATCTTTGCTGCGATCTTTCTCCGTGAGCATGTTGATGCCATCCGTTGGACGGCTACCGCGATTGGGTTTGTCGGAGTGCTCATTGTTCTGCGCCCGGGTTTTCAGGAAATTGGCTGGGCGCATTATTTTGTCCTGCTGTCTGGCGCGCTCTATGGCGGCAATCACGTCATCACCAAGTTTATGTCCGGCACAGAGTCACCCAACGCGACGGCGTTTTATATGAACCTTCTTGTTCTGCCCGGCGCCGCAATTGCTTTGCCGTTCTATTGGTCGATGCCCGGTTGGGAACATGCGGGATGGATTGTGGTGCTGGGTATTACCGGCACGACCGCGCATACCTGTTTGCTCAAAGCGATGCGCTATGCCGATGCCAGCGCGTTGGCCCCAATCGATTTCCTACGTTTGGTGTTCTCGTCGATCGGGGCGTACTTCCTGTTCAACGATATCTCCGATGTCTGGACCTATGTTGGTGCCAGCGTGATCTTCCTCGCGGCCTGGTACAACACCTGGCATGCAAGACGGGTTGAAAAGCGGGAAAGCGCTTAATGACCCTGTCACCACCGGTTCGCGGCATGCTGTGGATGCTGGCCCAGACAACCTCTATGTGCGCTATGATGACGGCCGTCCGTTATCTTAGCTTCGACGGTTTCTCCGGCCCGCAGCTGGTTTTTTTTCGGGGTATCATGGGGTTGCTGGTGTTACTCCCGTGGTTGCTCCATACCGTCCGGTACGAGCCTAAAATTCTGGCGCCCGAGCAGTGGAAGCTGGTGATGTGGCGCAGTCTAATCTCAGTTGCTGGCATTTTGTGTTGGTTTCTGGCCCTCACTGGTATGTCGGTGTCAGACGTGACAGCCGTACAATTCACCCACCCGCTTTTTGTCGTTGTCGGGGCGGCACTGATCTTGCGTGAGAATGTCGGGGTCTGGCGATGGAGTGCGGTCGTCATTGGCTTTATCGGCGCCCTGGTGATCATCCGGCCCGGCTACGTGCCGTTCAATCCGTTGATCATCGGTATTTTGGTGTCAGCGATGTCGAATGCCTCGGTACAGCTCATCACCAAACATGTCGCGTTGAATATTAGTGGTGCCGTGTTGATCTTTTATTTGAACCTGGCGCTGGTGCCGGTGGCGCTGATCCTGGCAATCCCGGATTGGATATGGCCAAGCTGGAATCAGGCAGGCTGGATTCTCGCCGTCGGGGCATTTGGAACGCTGGGTCATATCTTCCTTGCCCGCGGCATGAAAGTTGCGGATGCCAGTCTGTTGGGTCCGGTTGATTTCATGCGCCTACCGATTGCTTCGGCATTTGGCTGGATTTTGTTTGGTGAATATTCCGACGCTGAAACCTGGGTTGGCGCCGCGATTATCTTTATGGCCGTGCTGGTTATCACGCGGCGTGAGGCGATGCGAAAAGCATCCTAGCCAATGTGCGTCAACTTGACGTTTTAGGATCGGTGCGCGATGGTGCTGGCCATAAAACACCCTCATTTCTGGAGACGTTTTCGATGACCGAGTATCTTTACATTTCCGCGGACAATCATCTCGACACCCATTGGTGTCCAAAGGATTTGTGGCAGGACCGTTTGCCCGCCAAATTCAAGGAGATTGGTCCGAAAGTCATTGAAGGCGAGAATGGCTCGCAATGGACCTGGGAAGGCAAGCTGTGGGACAAATCGGCCGATGGGTCTAACAGCGCGCAGTTCCTGAAACCGTTCCGTGATCATGGTGTTGATTTGCCGGATGGGGCGCTGCCGCCGGCGGACCCGACAATCCTGCTTGACCACATGGATCAATCGAAAGTCTGGTCGAGTGTCATTTTCGCCAGTGTCCGCAAATGGAATGTCAGCGACCCGGAATTACTGTTCGCGGTTTATCGCGCGTTCAACGACTACGCGATGGAGGTCAACAAGATTAACCCTGACCGGATTTTTCTGCTGCCGGCACTGCCGACGAAGTATCCGGAGGAGTGCCTCAAGGAACTTGATCGCATGATCAAGGCAGGTGCCAAGGCGGTTGAATTCCCGCCCTTCGATGTGGCCAAGCCGGTCTATGATGAGGTTTGGGAACCGCTGTGGGCGATGGCTGCAGAAGCCAGCGTGCCGCTATGCATTCATATTGGTGGTGCCGCGGATGCGCCATTGCCGCCGTACCATCGCGGTGCACAGATCGCGTTTCTCGCGACGGCACCGTTCAACCTGTGCAACACGTTCGCGCAGCTGGTGTTCTGCGGCGCGTTTGAACGTCATCCCAATTTGAAAGTTCTGTTCTCGGAATGTCGGGTTGGCTGGGTGCCATTCGCCATTGAATGGTGTGATCGTCAGGTTGAAGAGCGGGCACCCGATCCGTCGGCGCCGTTGTCCTTGCTGCCAAGCGAATACGCCAAGCGCAATTGTGGTTTCACCTTTGAAGAAGATTATGTCGGCACCGAGATGATGAAGCTCGATTGGTGCAATCTTGGCGATGTCGCGATCTGGGGCTCAGACTACCCGCATCCGCAGGGTACCTGGCCGGATGTGTCGATTCCGATTGATAAAATGTTTGAGGGGGTTCCTGCCGATATCAAGCAGCGCGTGCTGTGGGATCATGCGGCGGAGATGTTTAACATCAAAGGACCTTCTTAATACTTTAAGCTCGTTCCAGCCCTCTCCCCCTCCCGACCACCGACAGGATACTCGCATTGGGTGGTCGGGAGGGGGAGAGGATCGGTACCGCAGAGCGGAGAACAAAATGACCAAAGCAACAGGTAAGCTACGGCATATCGCGCTGTCGGTTCCTGATCCGGAAAAGACAGCTGAGTTTTATATGTCGACATTTGGCATGGAGAAGGTCACCTCGGTGAAGGCGCCTATGGCAGATGGCGTCTATCTAACCGATGGCACGATCAATGTTGCCTTGCTGCGCTATAAGGACGACCGCCCGATGGGCGAGGGTAAAACCAAGGACTGGTTCGGTGTCCATCATTTTGGCTTTTGGGTGGATGACGTGGAAGCCAGCCAGGAAAAGATTAAAGAAAACGGCGGCGAATGGTTTATGGGCGAGATGGAGGGCGACAACGTCTTCTATGAAATGAAATATACCGACCCCAACGGAACCATCTTTGATATTACCCATACCGGCTGGGGCGGTGCCCGCAAAGATGGCCCGCCGCCGAAAGAAGACTAAATTAATTAGGCGCCAGCGAATTTGCGATTTCTCGCGCCGCTATTCCAGCTCCTCTATTCGTCATCCCGCACTTGATGCGGGATCCATGGATATTCCTTGGCGCAGTCGTCGATATGGACCCCGGATCGTGGTCCGGGGTGACAAAAAAAGTAAAATTCAGACGTCAGGTAGTTCGACGCTGTTTTGGCGGCAGCAGGCGATCAACGTATTTTCCAGCAGACAGGCGATGGTCATCGGACCAACGCCGCCCGGTACCGGAGTGATGGAACCCGCGACCTGAACCGCGTCGTCGAAATCAACATCCCCGACCAACCGCGTTTTGCCACCTTCGGCTTCAATACGATTGATCCCGACATCGATCACTGCTGCCCCTGGCTTGACCCAGTCACCTTTGATCATCTGCGGGCGGCCAACTGCTGCAATTAGAATATCAGCGGTACGGCACAATCCGGGCAAATCTTTAGTCCGCGAATGGGCGATAGTGACCGTACAGTTGGCGGCCAGTAACAATTGGGCAATCGGTTTGCCGACAATATTGGAGCGGCCGACGACAACGGCATTCATCCCGGTTAAATCACCGAGTGTATCTTCAAGCAACATCATGCAGCCGCGTGGTGTGCAAGGCACCAGCCCTTCTTCACCGCTGGAGAGTGCGCCGACATTGAGCGGATGAAACCCGTCGACATCCTTTGCAATATCAATCATTTCAATGACGGGCTTTTCGGCAATGTGAGCCGGCAACGGAAGCTGCACGAGAATGCCATGGACCGCGGGATCATCATTTAGTTCGGCAACGACCGCCATCAGATCAGCCTCAGAGACATCTGCGGGCAAACGGCGTCCGACAGAGGCCATGCCGGCTTCGACGGTCTGTTTTTCCTTGTTGCGGACATAGACCTGGCTCGCCGGGTCTTCGCCAACCAGCACGGCCGCCAGACCCGGAACCAACCCATGCTGTGCTTTTAGCACGGCAGCGCGACGACCGAGGGTCTCTCGCAGCTGGGCAGCAAATGCTTTGCCGTCGATCAAGCGTGCGTCCGTCATTAAAGTGGTCCAGAGCTTGTGTTAGCTGGTCAGCAAAGCGCGGTGAACATTACCGAGCACCATCTGCAGGAAGATCAGCGCCAGGATGAGCACGATGGGTGAAATATCGATTCCACCTAAATTAGGCATAATTTTTCGGATGGGCCGCAAAGCGGGTTCGGTGATCCGGTACAAAAAATCGATGATCGTATAAACAAACTGGTTGGTCGTATTGATAATGTTAAAGGCGACGAGCCAGCTCAGGATTGCCCCGATAATGATCACCCAGATATAGAGATCAACAGCAATGATCGCGACGCGAATAAGGGGGTCGATAATGATCATAATTTTGGAACTCCGCGGGACATTTTATGGATGCGCAGACTAGGCCCGCGACAGTTGCGCAAATCCTAACGACCCGGCTGACTCAGTTCAAGAATAGGCTGATATCCGGTTCCCAACAGCGCATTCGAATTTCTTGACATTAAGAGCATCAAAAAGCACATTCCAGCCGTTCCGGTGGGGGTATAGCTCAGTTGGGAGAGCGTCTGGTTCGCAATCAGAAGGTCAGCGGTTCGATTCCGCTTACCTCCACCAAACAAACCTCAGAAAACCCTTGTCCATTTTGAGAAACTGTCGCCAAAGGTGGCGTATGTTCGAGAAGTCCTCTGGAACGATAGTGTCCCGGATTTGTGCGGTCTTATTTAGCGAATCGACGAAATATTCTATGATCTGTAGGTGCTGCCCAACCATTGGTGGTCGCTCTATTCGGAGAGACGCATGTCGTGGCCTGGCCGGTGCAGCTTCCCGGGAGTTGATTAGGCTGAACTGCGGCTTAAAGCCGGCGGCTGGCGGAATATTAAAGGGATATCAAAATGACCACCGATCTTACTCTGTCAACCGACAAGGTCATCGCCAAAGCGGATGGTTTCCTAGGGCACGTGATTTTTAACAATCCGGAGTGCCACAATGCCGTTTCCCTGGAAATGTGGGATGCAGTCGAGGTCGCCCTTTCGACCTTTGCCGAGGACGATCAAATCCGGGTCGTAATTTTGTCGGGTGCAGGTGGCAAATCCTTTGTATCAGGAGCCGATATCTCCAAATTCGAGAAGGAGCGGGGTTCGAAGGAAGCAACGGAGCATTATAATGCCAGACTCAGTGTGGTCTACGAAACCATCGAAAATTATCTCAAGCCCACGATCGCCAAGATCGACGGCCATTGTATCGGAGGCGGATTGAACCTTGCCGCTTGCGCCGATATCCGCATCGCCTCGGCCAAATCACGTTTTGCCATGCCGGCCGCGAAACTTGCTCTGGGATATCCGTTCGATGCCATTCGACGTCTTGTAAACGCAGTCGGCGCTGCGACGGCAAAACAGATGATGTTTACGGCAAAACCCATTGATGCTGAGACAGCCCTTCGCCTCGGCTTGCTGCAAGAAGTTGTTGACGAAGAGGCGCTTTCTGAACGGGTCGATGAACTTGCGGCAACAATTGCGGGAAACGCGCCGCTGACAATCGGCTCTATGAAATTTATCACGACGCAAGTGATGCACCGTGATCAATCCGCTCGGGATTTCGCACGCTGTGATGAGATGGTGGGTGCCTGCTTTGCCTCCGAAGATTATGTCGAAGGCCGCAAAGCCTTTATGGAGAAACGCAAACCCGACTTCAAAGGCAAGTAAACGAGCGCACCACATGTTGAAAGATCAACAAAGTCTACTGGGAGTTTCGACTCGATGAGCGCTGTTTCGTTATTTGATTGGACTATTTATCGCCAGCTGTTCAGTGCCGAGGCGATGGAAAATATTTTTGGCGAGGTGGCGACGCTTCAGCGCATGGTCGAGTTCGAGCGCGCGGTCGCCAAGGTGCAAGGCGATTTGGAAATCATCCCCGATAAAGCAGCACGCCAGATCGTTGATCGAATTTCGGCGGACAAACTCGATCTCCAACGTCTGCGCGAAGACACGTTAGAGGTTGGAAGGCCGGTGGTTGGCCTTGTGAAGCAGCTCGCAGAACAGGTAGATGACGATTGCGCCCAATGGCTCCATTACGGCTTAACAACTTACGATGTAATGGACACAGCCAAGGTGCTGCAGCTTCGCGACGGCCTGGATGAAATCCTCACCGGTACGCGGCGATACCGCGAAGGCTTGAAAGATTTGGCTGCCGAACATCGCGACACAACGATGATTGCCAGAACCAATAACCTACACGCTCAACCAACCACCTTCGGCGCCAAGCTCGCTACCTGGTTAGAGGAAATGCTGCGTCATGAAGCGCGATTCGAAGCTGCCCGTGAGCGCGTGCTTGTGGTCCAGTTGGGCGGTGCTGTGGGGACCCTGGCTTCCCTACACCCCGAAGGCCTCGACTTCCGTGCTGCCCTGGCGCAGGAACTGGGCCTTGGGACAATACAGAGCAACTGGCATAACGCGCGCGATTCGATGGCGGAGGTGATGCTTTGTCTCAGCAATCTATGCGCGTCGCTGGCTCGAAATGCGCAAAACCTGAACCACTTGGCGGGCAGCGATATTGCAGAAGTTTCGAAAGCCGGGGCGGAGGGACGGGGCCGCAGTTCAAGCATGGCCCATAAGCGCAATCCAAGGGCTGCCGAGTTTGCCGAAGCGACAGCCCGTCTTGGGCGCCAACGCGCTGCGGGTATATTGGAAGTCATGGGGCAGGATCACGACCGATGCGGCGGCACCTGGATTGCGGAATGGATGTTGGTGCCTGAAACCTTCTTGTTGACCTCCGGTGCTCTCGCTTGGGCAGTAGAACTTCTGCAGCGCCTAGAGGTTCATTCCAACAAGATGATGGACAACATCAACGCCAGCAAGGGGTTGGTCTTGACCGAGCGCTATACCCTGGCTTTGGCGACCAAGATCAGCAAGGGCGAAGCGCGCCGCCTTATTGATGAGGCCTGTGTCCGTGTTATCGAAACGAATACGCCGCTACCCGAGGTGTTGAAAGGGATGGCTGATGTACGCGCAGTGTTGGGTGAGGACGAGATTATGGTCCTGGCCGACCCGCGAACCTATGTCGGCGCGGCGGGCGACATCGTCGATGACGTTTTGGCGACCACCAACAAGATGGAATGAACTTTATCGGACGCGTGTAAGCGCAAGGTGTTCTGTTGTTCAGGAAACGCGTTGAGACAGGACTTTCCTATTTAGCTATTTCACGTTCCGCGTTTTGAGGTTATATGTCTGGGGTTTGCGCTAAAATTTATCAAAAACAATTTTTGAGGATGAATTTAATGAGGAAAGTAACCACACTCGCGGCAGGTATTGCCGCGGCGGCAGTCGCGATGACCAGCACTGCTGCAAATGCTGAATACCCATCAAAGCCCGTTAAAATCATGGTCGGCTTTTCTGCCGGTGGTGGTACAGACACGACGGCTCGGGGCTTTGCATCTTATATGCATGAAGCGCCCAGCATGGGCGGCAAACCGGCATATATCGTCAACCAGCCCGGTGCATCCGGCCAGAAGGCCGCGAAAATGGTATTAGGTGAAAAAGCCGATGGTCATACGCTTTATATGATCAACATCGGAACATTCATTGCCGGTGAGTTGGCCAAGGGTAAAAAGCGCCCCTACCATATTCCGGACGCCTTCGTGAACCTGGGCTGTGCGTCTCAGCTCGTCACCTCGCTTCAGGTGCACGCCTCCAATCCCGCGAAAACGATGAAAGATTTCATCGCGAATGCCAAAAAATCCGGCAAAACAATTACATGGGGAACGTCTGGTGCGGCGACCATGCATGCGACCATCGGCCATATCTTCTTTGATGGGCACGGTATTGCGCATAAAAAGGTACCGTTCAAAGGTGGTTCCAAGGCACGTGCTGCGCTGGTGTCGAAATCTGTTGAAGTTGTCTTGGGCGGCGTGAATACGTTGGTCGGTTTTGAAGACGACATCCGGGCGTTGGCATCCGCTGGCGCCAAACGCGACGCCATGGCCCGTAAACTGCCAACCTTCGGAGAGCAAGGTACATCCGGCATTGAATTCACCGGTCTTATGTGCCTGTTCGGGAAGAAAGGCGTTTCCGCTGAAGTGAAAACTAAGGTGGGCGCTGCGATCAAGCATATCGCGGGTCTCAAAGGCTATAAAAAGTACATGAAAAAGAACAGCCTGGCTTCGTTCTATACAGATTCTGCTGCGGCAACAGCTGCACAGGGTGCGATGTATAAAGCGATGGGCCCGGTCATCAAGAAAATCCTGGCAGCCCGATAAGGATTGCTTAAGGAAGGGGGCAAGCCGAAATCGTGCTTGCCCCTTTTTTTGTTTCGAATTCATTTAAATAAATAGATGTTTCCGATTGTGGACCAACATCAATACAAAATAAAAGTCGAGTATTGGGTCAGTCTGGTCGTTTTCCTGATTGGCGTTTTCTTCTTCTTCCTGGCGATGACGATTGAAACGTCGAAAGAGGCCATTGGTCCGAGAACCATGCCGTTGATGTTGGCCGTTTCCCTCATCATTTCTGGTGTTTGGCTCGCCCTGAGAGCCTTTCTTGATCGTGCTGGTGATTTGCGGGATGGCTACGGCTTCCTCGATAGCAACATTAAGCGAATAGTGGAAGTTATCGGGTGCGGTGTCCTTTTAATATTTATGTTCTGGGGGTTTGGCTATTTCGTCGCATTGATCACTGCCTTCGTCGTGACTCTTTACGCCTTTGGCAATCGGAACTGGGTCGGAATGATTGCTTGCGCGATCATTATGGCCATTATTTTCCAATGGGTGTTTATGGGCGTGATGCTGCTAAGTGACCCAAAGGGTTTTTTCGTTGATCTACGCCCTTATACGGATTGGATGAAGGGTTAGTGGACGACGATGTTTGAAGATATTTTTGGCGGCTTTGTAACCCTTTTCAATGATCCATACGCAATCTGGTTTGTTGTTCTGGCAGCATTTGTGGGTATCATATTTGGCGCCCTGCCGGGATTAACGGCCGCCGCCGCCATCGCGATGATGCTGCCAATTCTGATTGCCTATAACGAACAGATCGGGGGGCTCGCCGGTTTAGCCTTTCTCTACGTGCTCGGAAAATCCGGCCGATATGGCGGGTCAATTGCCGCGATCCTGTTTAATACGCCCGGCACCGCTGCTTCAGCGGCAACCATGCAGGACGGCTATCCGATGACTCAGTCGGGACGTGCCGGCAAGGCGCTCAAGACCGCAACCATTGCGTCCGCTTACGGTGATTATTTCGGCGAAATAGTTTTGATTTTCGGGGCGGTTGCTATCGCGACCTTTACGCGGAAATTTGGTCCGCCCGAGAACTTTACGATCTACCTCATGGCGTTTGTCGTCATCGGATCTGTCGTTGCCGACAGCATTATTAAGGGAATTGTGTCGACCCTATTTGGCGCGGCAATAGCCCTGATTGGCGAGGATGTCATTACCGGCCAGTTTAAAATGACGATGGGAATCGATGAGCTTGAATCGGGCATGGCGCTGGTCCCGCTTTTGATCGGCGTGTTTGTGATTTCTGAAGTCATTGTTCAGGCTGAGAAAATTGCAAAGGTAAAAATGATCGAGGCCGGAAGTGATGGTGTCGACGATCCGACGGCGCATTATTTTACCTGGGAAGAGTTTAAACGCTGCATACCGCTTATGTTCCGGTCCTCTATATATGGATCATTGATCGGAATGATGCCTGGGCTCGGCTCTTCTGTCGCCTGTTTCGTTGCCTATGGTGAAGAAAAACGGAGAGCCAAAAATAAAGAGAAATGGGGCACGGGTATTGTCGAAGGCATCGCGGCGCCGGAATCTGCTAACAACGCTGTATCCGGGCCATCAATGATTCCGCTTTTGACCCTGGGTATTCCTGGCTCGACAATTGCTGCGGTGTTGATCGGTATGTTCCTGGTGAACGGTTTGCAGCCGGGCCCCTCGATTTTTGCAACGGAGCCGCCGCTGTTTATGGGTGGCAAGCTGATCAGTCCGCGCGAGTTTATTTTTGGTGTTTTTGCTGCCGGGCTCATTGGTATAGCGTGCTACGCCTTGATTGGTTATTTCGCGGCCTCCTACATTGGACGCGTCATCGCCATCCTGCCGACACGCTATCTATACCCCACCATTTTGTTAATTGCTTTGGCTGCTAGCTATTCCTCACGAGCCTCCATCTGGGATGTCGGGTTTGCGCTGCTCTTTGGTGTTATCGGCTATGTAATGCGGCGCACGAATTTTTCTGCCGCGGCATTCATCATCGCCTTTGTCCTGACTTCCAGTATGGAAGAGGCGTTTCGTCAGTCGATGATCATTTCGGATAACGGATTCCTTGTGTTCATGAGTTTCTCATATCAAGGCAAGTTCTCCTTTGCGCCTATCTTTTTGATTATTGGTGCGGCCGTCGTGATCTTTCGGGCCTGGACGTCCTATCGGGCGCGCCAGACAGCTGCGGCGGACTAGATTGTGACGGAACCGGCCAGCTCCCGGCGCGATTCCACGTAAGTGGGGAATATTCAACGGAGCGAAAGCGGACAGCAAGTTTTGTTGAAATTTCGATCAGTCAAATGAAATTTAGCTTTATCGATCGACGCTATGGAACACACCGTGGTTTGATACGCGCGGGACTCGCAAATCTGATTTGGTTTTTTGGCCCCTATCGCAAATACGGCGTCGTCGATTGGACACAAGTTCGACGTCTCGTATTTATATGTCATGGCAATATCTGTCGGAGTCCGTTCGCGCATCGATTGTACGAAAAGATGGAAGACCGAATTCCTGTTGTGTCTTTCGGGTTATCGACGAGCACTGGGGCTCCAGCGGATGAGATGGCTACCTTGGTGGCACGGAAATTCGACGTAGAGCTTCGTGAACATAAAGCAACGGATGTTGACGAGTTTTCGATCCTTGATGGTGACCTCTTGCTGGTTATGGAAGACCGTCATATACGGGCCCTCCACACTCTTGTCGCAAACAAGGACGTACAAATGGCTCTACTCGGACTCTGGAGTCGTCCGCGTTTTGCGCTCCTTTATGACCCCTACAAGTTGACCGCTGATTATTACGCTACCTGTTTCGGGCGGATCGCCAATGCTATCATCCGCCTTCGAGAGGAAGCCCTGGAAAATTTGTCCGTTAACGACGCAACAAACCGTTAATCACTTTTTTGCCAACCGACATCATGTCGCGAAAGAAGGGTCGAGGGTCGTCCCGGGTAAAGACGTAGAATTGAGTACTAGGTCTTAGGAGATAAGAAAGATAGCTGGCGAGTTCAGCAAAAGGTCGTACCCTAAAATGTGGATCTGAAATCAGTTTCGGCCGAAATAAAATACGCATCAGGCGTTTTGTTTCGGGTATCCAGAACATACAAAACCGATTTGGATAATTTTGTTGAAAATTTGGAATTTTCTGGTTCTCGCCGATAGCGGAGACCAAGCTTGATGCAAAGGGAACATTTACTGCAACAGCCAGCGGTAAACTACCCCAGAAACGACCGTTAATTTCGAGGAATTTCCATGTCTTTCTGTCGGGATCAAATCTGTATTCAACCATCGCCACGCCAGTCCATCGAAGGTGGTTGATTAATTTCCGGGATTGCCTTCTGGCTTCTACCTCTTCTTCCAACGGCATCGAACGACATAACGCTGAGACGCCGCCCTCGGGTGGCCATTCGTGAATACGTTCGTGTTGAAATTCGAATAGAATCTCACCATCGCGCGCCAGGAACATGTGCCCAATCCCATGGCCGTGGCAATATTCCTGGATCATTGGAAGTTGTCCAATTGGCTCAAACCGCGCGATATATTCATCCAACTCGGCCCGATTCAAAACGATCCGGGCTTTCTCCAATTCTAGCCCCGCCGCGGCGAGTGCTGGAGCGACCTCGTTTGGGTCGGCCCACTTCAATACTGCGGGGAAGGGCAGATTGGTCATGCCCGCAAGGTCGGTGACAGATCGTGGAGAATATGTCACCGGATAGCTAAGCCCGACTTCCCCTGCGATCGATTGACAGGTTGGTTTATCTAAAACTTTTGCCAAAGCATCCGCCGTTGGCGTAAGGGGTGTCAGAAATTGCTGCAACGAATCCCGATGCCGATTGATGAGCGTAAGATCGGATTCGCTGATCGCAAGTAGATATGAAGCATGAAATTGATCTGCGAGTTGACCGATTTGGGTAATTAAAGCGTCTTCACCGACATCGCGTACGAAATGGGCGGTGCAATAACGAGAGGTCCCGGCCAGAGCGTTAGAATCTCTGCCAATCCCAATGACGGCATGGCCGTGCCGGCCGAGATCACGCATCACAGCCAAGCCAATAGGCGTATCCGTTCCGAGCAATATTACGGTCTGCCCGACCGCGTCCGCACTCAGTTGTGATGGCGACTCAAAAGAATTATGCAAGTCGGTCATAGACGACGTTTTGTGCAGCCCGCAGAATTGCCAGAGCAGGGTTGCCTACAAGCTGTGGTACTTGTTGGCCTGGATTGAGTGACTGACCAGCCTCTTCCAAAGTGACGGTTTCGAAGCGGTCCGTATTGTTTGCCAAGAACTTGCAGAGCATGTTGAAACGTCGCTGTACAAGTCGATTGGGTCGCATATTAGAAAATCTATAATCATCGAATCTAAGAAATTCGAAAGGATGCGTTACGATGATAGCGACCTCCCCGGCACTAGAGTTGAGTTGCTCTAAAATAGAGCGGGTTTCAGAAAACCCGCATGCGGTGACTTGCAAGGGTCTGAGACGCCCTCGGCCAACTGGACCTCGGTCAATAAAGCAGGTGACAGGAAACTCTGACACGCCTCCTAATTCGTGAACACCTCCCGGCAATCGCAATGCGGGATCGTCGGTCGCGGGCAAGGCGGCGCAAATATTGGAGGTATATTTCAGGCCGGCATCCCGGATCGTGGAAAAAAGGCTGGCGTCGTTTGAAAAATTTCCGGTCCGCATGCATGTGGGTTGTCGTCCGGTCCAGGCCTCAATTTGATCGGTTCCTCTGCTCACCAGTTCGGATAGCTGATCACGATCAATAAGGTGGCACTGGTCGTCCATCGACGGATCTACGGTAAAATTTTCGCTCTCAAATTTTAGCCAAACGGGATGTAAATGAAGTTGGACATCTTGTTCAGCCTCTGCAAGCTGATTCACATACGTACCCATCGGGGTCGATGAAAAGTAGCTCGTATGCGCGGTTTCGACAAAGAAGGTCGCGGTGAGTCCATGATCAGATAGAGTTCGGATCATGAAACCGAGTGCTTCACTTCGGCCATTGACGTCACCCCAGACCGGCTCGTGAATAAGCGGTGGGATTGATTTTGGATTGGCAAATGCTCCGGCGACTGAGGGTTCTGTATCAACAGTTAGAACGACTTTCGTCTTCATAAACTACTACCCTTCCGACTATACAACTCGCGGCTGCCCTCGAGATCAATTTCAATACAACACTTTGTACCATGGATAACATTAGCAAAGCAGCGTGCACTTCCGATCCTCTTAAGAGGACGTCAAATTGACAGAGACTGAAGCGAGAATAATTGCTCCGAAAACTCTTTGAAATTTGATCATGTTCGGAAGAAAAATTGGTGACTTTGATACCTCTATTTCCGCGATTGAAGAAAGGGCCGCATTGGTAGAATAGTTCAACGAACAGCCCCATTGTGATGAACCCCGCACTTCCGGGACATTTGTTCGGCTTCGGTGCTGCTATTCCGTACCCCGTTGGATATAGAGAGGCGTGCTCTATCGACGCCGGATTGCAAAAATAACGACGCCAAAAGCAAAGCAGCCCAGTAAAAGGGCGAGTTTGGTCGTCCAAATCCGCCAATCGATCTTCGAATCTCCATAAATGATCGGTATGGCGAGAACGGGCAAGTGTTTGGTGCCTGTCCATGATCCAAGGTGAAGGTTCAACATAACCCCAGCCGGTAGGCGCTGTAGTGCAGATTTAGTGGAGGCCGCTTTGGGGAGCCCAACCTCGTCCGCTATCGCTAAGCGTCGTGTCTCTATTGGCTGATTTGTGGATGCTAGCTTGAGTGCATATGCCATGGAGATTGGTTTGCTGGCGGAGGTTAGAATAGTGGCGTGTTGACCGTCCATGGCAATCCAATGGCCATTGCTTAGTCTTATTTCCACTATTGAATGCGCTGACCCAAGGCTCCACTGATTGTCATGCCAAAGTATCCATTCTCTAGCAGGTAATCCTGCTTTGGCGGCAAGCGAGATAAGTAGGATTGAGAAATCAGTACAGTAACCGTTCTTCACCTGAATTCGTGAAAACCAGGACTCTATTGAGAGATTTTCATAGGTCATGCGCGGCCCAAAATTTGGAACTAATTTTCGAACGTATTCGAGCGCTTCTTCGCGACCCAATTTTGTATCAAAATCGAATAGCGGTAGCTTGTTCGTAAAAGATTTCGTGGGTGGCGGCGTGAAAATTTTTTCTTCGAGCACCTCAGAAATTGCTTCATATGCCCACAAGGGCAACGGCACCATCCGAAAGTGATATCGCGCATCCCAAATATGTGCTGCACATATGACGCCCAATATAATCGAAGTGACTATGATAATCGGACGTCTTCGTTTGCTAATCATGTGATTAGATTTAATCCATATTGTGACGTAGCAATAGAGGCCCTACTTATACCGTTCTAAAGCCTTATACCGTTCCAAAGCTTGCTATTTAAGTTTTAGTCTGACGTCTGCAACAAGAATGTATCCTCGTTGTCTTTGACAGGCGGGGGTAGGAATATACTGTAGCGGCATGTTGCTTGCTCAATTGAGGAGAGGGATGCGTTGGTAGAAGAGCTCGACACTCCGGCTTATGTGATCAATGAAAAGGTCTTGCAAACAGATATGCGTTTGCTGCGCCAGATCGCCGACCAGGCGTCGTGCAAATTGCTCTATTCGCCCAAAGCGTCGTCACTCGCGCCGGTACTTTCTACGATAAATGAGTTTGTAGAGGGTTTCGCCTGCAGCTCTTTATTTGAATTGCGTTTGGTTGATGAGAGTTGTGGTGAGGCGTGCTCGCGGCATCTTGTGTCGCCGCTGATTGACCAAAACACCCTCAGTGAATTTGGTGATCGGTTGAACTATGTGACCTTTAATTCGGTTTCGCAGTGGCGGCGTTTGCGCAAGCGAGTGTCAGGCTCGACCAGCATTGGTCTGCGGATCAACCCCGAACTGTCCTTTATCCGCGACCCGCGATACGACCCCTGCCGGGAAAATTCTAAGTTGGGTATTCCGATAAGCCGACTCTCGGAATTGATGGCAGAGGATCGCGCATTTTTGCGTGGCGTTGACGGGCTGCATTTCCACAGCAATTGCGAAAGCACAGATTTTGCCAGCCTGTTGGCGACCGCCCGCCATATTCGAGATGTCATCCCTGAGGCGTTGAAATCGATCTCCTGGATCAATCTTGGTGGCGGCTATCTCTTCCAGTCGATTGAAGAAAGCGCGGAATTTTTTGAAACGGTCGCGCTCTTCCGCGACGCGTTTGGTCTGCAGGTTTTTATTGAACCTGGTGCAGCAGCGGTTCGGCGATGCGGCACCATCGTGACAACGGTTCACGATATTTTTGAAGGCGAGGATTGTCAGATCGCGGTATTGGATACGTCGGTAAATCACATGCCAGAAGTGTTGGAGTTTCAGTTTGAACCAGACGTGCTAGGGCACGTCGATGACGCGGTTCATTGCTATGTTCTGGCGGGCTGTACCTGTTTGGCCGGGGATACGTTTGGCCAGTACTCGTTCGACACCGCGCTGACAATTGGGTCGCAGGTGACCTTCACCAACATGGGCGCGTATTCTGCCTCGAAAGCCCACAGGTTTAATGGTGTGGCGTTGCCAACGCTCTACAGGCGGGGTGACACGGGCGCTCTTACAAAGATTTGGGCTGATAGGTTTGATGAGTTTGCCAGGAATGTTGGGAGTTCAGAAGTTGCACCTGCTTGAGAAACAGTTTTCAGTTCCGTTGGTCCCCGGGAATCACGGGCTTATCGAGCACCTCGAAAAGGCCCTGTCCTTTCAGCTGAGTGACAATGAAATTCCCGTTCGGTTGGTGATCGCGGGTGTCGATGACGGGAAATATCTCTGCGAAGTCGGTTGTCTCGTGGGCAATGACCTTCGCAGCCGCTCAATCGATCAATCGATTTTCTCGTACCGACAACGTCGAGGCACTGCGAGCGGGTCTTTTAATACTGTGTTTATTGTTCCTACCGGCGTTGGTGCCGAGGTTGGTGGACATGCCGGGGATGCAACACCGGCGGCACAGCTTTTGGCGTCCTGTTGTGACCAGTTGATCACCCATCCAAATGTCGTGAATGCCAGTGACATCAATGAATTGCCGTCTAATGTTCAGTATGTTGAAGGCAGCGTGCTCTGCAGATTATTGATGGGGACAGTTGGTCTGGAGTCGGTCAAGGCAAACCGCCTCGCGGTTGTCTTTGATATCCAGCCTGATGAGATGATCGAGAATCTGGTTCTCAATACCGTCGAAGCGGCGCGCACGACCTATGGACTCGATTGCTCTGGCTTGTTTCGTCTCAATCCCCCATTGGAACTAACGGCAACGACGTCGAAGTCGGGCCGGGCGATTGGTGAGGGCCGTCACCTTGACTCGCTATTCGCCTTGCTGGAAGAAAAGGCGGACGAAATTGATGCGCTGGCAATTTCTTCGCTGATCAACGTGCCACAGGGGATGCATGATCAGTATTTCCGCAGCGACGGTGCGATGATTAATCCCTGGGGCGGCATTGAAGCAATGCTTACCCATGCAGTCTCGCATTGTTTTGACATCCCGTCGGCGCATGCCCCGATGATGGAGTCGCGGGCTATTTTGAATGAAGACCCTGGCACAGTGGATCCGCGGATGGCGGCGGAAGCGATCTCCTCTTCCTTTTTGACCTGTGTCCTGAAGGGGCTCAAACAGTCGCCACGCATTGTCAGTGACGAACAGAATATGACGGCTAGCGGGGTTCTGACGGCCCAGGATGTCTCCTGCATGGTGATACCGGAAGGCTGTATTGGCTTGCCAACGCTCGCGGCGCTGGAACAGGGAATAACGGTTATCGCAGTACGCGAAGGAAGCGGTCTCATTGCGCAAGAGTTAGCGGCCTTGCCGTGGCGTGAAAAGCAATTCTACGTGGCGGAGAACTACTGGGAAGCGGCGGGTATCCTCAGTGCATTGCGAGCAGGGATTGCCCCGGCCTCGGTGCGCCGGCCAATGAGCAGGCTTGCCGTTGAAACCTGGCCAGCACGAACGTCTACGAGAGCCGAGAACGCCGTTTAATTGTAGGACGTGCAGCTCGTTAATCCCGAAATTCTTCGCGCAGATAATCCAGTCGCGAGAGCACTTCGCGATCCGTGAGTTGGAACAGTTTTGCATCATCGCTCTGCGCACGATGACTGATCCAGTGATGACGCGGCAGCACGAAGATATCATTCTTGCGCCACTGTAGTGTCTCATCGCCGATCTGCGACGAGCCTTCTCCCTCAACCGCAAGGCACACCATATTGGCGTTGGTTCGATAGCTGCGCGTGTCATTGCTGGTCGTGGGGGCGAGCATATAACAATCAACCCCAGGCATCGCCGGACCGCCGGTCACTGGGTTGGTGTAGCGGATGCGGCGTGATCCATCGGGGTCCGGGGTCATACTCTCAAAGGCGTCGATTACCTTGGCGAGCGGATAGCGAAAGATCGGCGAATAGGGTTTGTCGTGATCTGGTGTGATCGGCGTAATACCGGCGCTGGCATAGGCATCTTCACCACGCGGTGGCGGCATATCGTTTGACGGCCCCGGCTCAAATTCATTGGTGCAGAGATGCCGTTGCAGCTGTGCGTCCAGCGCATCGAGCCAGACGGCGCGCTTATTGCCCTCATGGGAATGTTCATGCCAGCACCAGCCGGGCGTCAGCACAAAGTCACCAGCAACCATCGGGCACGGAATACCATCGACGGTTGTCACTGCGGTGCCGTCACCTTCGATAATGAAGCGCAGCGCGTTCAGCCGATGACGATGCGGCCGGGCGGATTCACCCGGCATCAGCACTTGCAAATTGACCACCATATTGAGGGTGGCACCGCTGCGCGGTGAGTCTTTGTAGGCAGGATTCTCCAATACCAAAACGCGGCGTTCGGCATTATCCATATCGGTTTCAGCCACGGCTGTATCGAGCAAGGGGCCAAGCTCAGCCCAGGGCCACAGATAAGGTTTTTCATCGGGCTGGGTGGCATCGGCGTTGGGACGTTCCCAAAGCGCGCTGACGCTCGCCCCGTCCATCGCCGTGTGAAATTCATCAGGAGTTTTGTTGGCCATCAATCCGGCTCCTCACCGTTCCCAAGCTACCAGCTTGTTGGTTTGCCCTTGATCCTGTCAAGCGCAAGACCTGCACACCTTCCCTGGCTTGACCGGTTGCTCGTCGCGGCTCTAAGCTTAAAAAAATTAGGGAAAACCCCAAAGAAGGGTTTGTCCAGATACAGGAAGGCCGTCTATGGCAACAAAAAGCGCGTTTCGCAAAGCATTGGAAGCGGCGGTTGATGATAAGCATTGCGCCGATCATCCAATGACAGAGGCATGGGCCGAGGGCAAACTCGGCAAGGATTGCCTGAAAGGCTGGGCGGTTGAGCAATATCATTGGGTCAGCAATATGCGGGTCAAGGACTTCTATATTTGCGCCCATGCCCCCAACGATGTGATCGACGCCCAGATGGGGACTCGTGACGAAGAAATCGATCCCGAACATTCACATCTCGACATTATGCTGCGTTTCGCGACAGCCAATGGCGGTGACGTTGCGACGACCAAAGCGGGGCGCGGTCTGCCTTCGACGCGGTCCTGGGTGGCGTGGATCGATAATGTTGCGGTGAACGAGCCTTGGTATGCCGCCATTGCGGCGACCAAGGTGGCGAGCGAATCCCAGTCACCTCGGCTCTATTCCAAAATTCTACCGGCCTTGCGCGAAATCTATAAGTTCAACGAAGCCGACATTGAGCATTTCTGGCTGCATTCCGAGGTCGATATCGAACATGGCGATGAAGGCTACCGGCTGTTGGAGCAGCACTGCACAACGACGGAACAGCAGGATATGTGCATCCACTACGCTCGCGAGGGTGCGCAAATGCGCTGGTTCCATTTCGACGGTATCTATTTGCATTATGAAAAGGGCTACGCACTCATGTGAGATACCAGCCGATACACTGGGCCGGTACGCTTTTAATCAACTGAGATCGGGAGACATTGATGGTAGCGAATACGCCAAATTTGAAAAATGAAGCAGCACTCACGGCACTCAGCTCGCGCTACGTCGATGTTGAAGCCTTGCCATGGGAAGAAAGCCGCTTCGAGGGCATTCGCTCGAAAACTCTGGTCGAAGATACTGAAAGGGGTCTCAAAACGGCGTTGATCGAGTGGTCCCCGGGGGCCGAATTACCGTTTCACGAACATATCGATATCGAACAGACCTACGTGCTGAGCGGCAGCTTGTGCGACGAGGAAGGTGAGTGCAAGGCGGGCGAATTTGTCTGGCGGCCGATTGGCAATCAACACCGGGCCTGGTCGCCTAACGGCTGTTTGCTGCTCGCCATCTTTCTCAAACCCAACAAGAATTTGGAAGGCCCGTACGCTGAGACAAACCCGGAATAAGTGTTACACTGAAATTATTAAAATTATAAACAGGGAGAAATATTGATGATAAAAACGAAACAATTGTTGTCGGCTGTCGCCGTAGTGGCAACGGCATTCGGCGCCGGTCCGGCGCAGGCTGACGCTGTTGCCGATTTCTACAAGGGTAAACAGATCACCCTTGGGGTCGGGTTCGGCGCTGGCGGCGGGTATGATACCACCGCGCGGATATTTGCCCGCCATTTTCGCAAATACGTTCCCGGCAATCCAAATGTCGTGGTTCAGAATGTGCCCGGTGCCGGTAGCCTGAAGCTTGCCAGCCGGGTCTACAACATTTCGCCCAAGGACGGGTCCTACATTGCAACGATTTCACCAGCGGTAGTCATGGTGCCGCTCTATGGAAAGCGGAAAGTGAAATTCGTCCCGCAGAAGTTCAGCTGGATCGGCAGTATTCACAGCGATGTCATGGCGTGCGGTGTCTGGAAGGGTGCTGGGGAAAATATCAAAACCCTGCCCGACTTTATCAAGGCCAAAGGCCCGCTGATTTTTGGGTCAAGTGGCGTAACATCGTCGCTCGCGACCTATCCGCTGTTCCTGAAAAACGCATTCGGCGCCAATGTCAAAATCGTGCATGGCTATCGCGGCACCAAGGGCGTCAATCTCGGCATGCAGAACGGTGAGCTTAACGGAACGTGCGGTATGTATGAATCGTCGGTGCGCGGCGCCTTTGCATCCAGCTTTAACTCCGGTGATTTGAACCTGTTCGTTCAAGTCGGCCAAGGTCGCAATGTGAAGTTGTTTGGCAATGCCACCAACTTATTCTCAATGATCAAGGACCCCGAGCTTAAAAAAATAGCGAAGTTGACTTTCGGCCCGTCTGAAATTACCCGTCCGCTCGTCGCACCACCAGGTGTTCCTAAGGCGCGCCTGGCAGCACTGCGCAAGGCGATGATTGAGACCATGAAAGATCCCGACATGATCGCGGATGGCAAGAGGATTAAAACCACTTTTCAGCCGATGAATGGCGAGGAGGTGCAGGCGCGGTTTGCCGAGTACTACGCGACCCCGAAAGAGCTGGTGGAGAAGGCCTATATCATGACCTACCAGAAGAAAAACCCGCGTAAGAAGAAAAAGAAGAAGTAGTGTCTTCTATGATTTGAGTTGATAAGCGGTCCGGGACAATTGTCTCGGGCCGTTTGTTTTTTGCATCACAGGTGACTCAATATGGATGACGTCGTGTCGCCAGGATTATGGTGCTGCCCGGTGTCGCAGAATTTCCGCATGCCCGAATTGTCGCCGCTGCAAAGCTTTCCGGCCGGCGCAAGCATTGCGATACCGCTAACCAAAAACCGACAATTCGGAATAATCTAGCAGTAGGAAGAAATTTTGATGGTCCAGGAAATGCGATCGCCTATTCACTTGGTCGGGAGCCTGCCACTCGAGTCCGTCGACAGTGTATTCAGTTTGATCGCGTCAAAACTGGTAAACTGTTGCCATCGAATTCCTGACGGGGAAACCGGTGATCGTAAAAACTGGATTGCCTGGCAGTTTGGAGTTTTTAAGAATCAAGAGGCGTTAGTCCAAGCTCAAAATAAGGATAGAGACTATCAGCTGCATCCGCCGTTCACATTTGCATCTGGTTGCGGAGTGGAAGATCTCGATTTTTCGAATTTGGGATTTGCGCGGGAAGCTATCTCATCATTTAGCAAATTTTCAGAATTGCAGCGAACAGGGGTCTTCCCAAAAACAGCGAAATTCATGGTCGCCATTCCAACGCCCTTTGCGCCAGTTTACTCATTTACGGCCTACTCCGACCAGCAACAGGTGCTACCAGTCTATGAGGCAGCGATACTCAACGAGCTAGATGAAATTTCACGCAATATTCCACCTGATCGATTGGTTGTTCAGTGGGATGTCGCGACGGAAATGAGCATTTTTGAGAACGTGTATAGCGTTAACATTGATGAAGAGTGGGAATTCTTAACCGATTGTTTAGCTCGACTTGGTGACCATCTGGAAGTCGATATCGAGCTCGGCTTCCATTTGTGTTATGGCAGCATGAACAACAAACATTGGAAGGAACCAGATTCTCTCGATATGTGCGTCAACGTTTCAAATGAGTTGAGGGAGAAGATATCTAGGCCTATTAATTTTATCCATATGCCGGTTCCGGTAAACCGCTCGGATGATTCCTACTTTGCTCCGCTCCAATCCCTGGACACAGAAAGTGATACTGAGATCATTCTGGGTTTAGTTCACGGGAATCAAACAATTGAGCAAAATCTCGAACGCGTGGCATCAGCGAAGGCATATTTAAAAGAGTTTGGCATTGCAACTGAATGTGGTCTCGGTCGCGGTGATCCAAGTGAAATACCAAAACTTATGGAACTCCACGCCCGACTGGCGACCCGTATCTAACTGGTTTACATGAAAACAAATTTGGCGGTGTTTGATCTGTTACGCCAACGATAGGCCGCTCGACTAACCCCATTAGTCCGACGAGCATCGACCTCGTTGTTTGCGAGAGTCCGGCTTTGGCTATCAGCTGATATGGAACCGAAACTTGCTGATGCCTTGGCTTGATCGAGCTACTATGGTCTAAAATAAGGTACAGCGTGGCAGAACACGCCGAACGACTAACTATTTTCCGAGGGGGGAACACATGGACGTCATCACTGGTAGTGTAAATTGGCTCAACGGTATTGTGTGGGGCGTGCCAATGTTGGTTTTGATCCTGGGTGTCGGGCTATTCCTGACGGTTGGGCTAAAATTCCTGACGATCTTGAAAATACCACTTGGCTTCAAACTCTTGTGGCAGGGGCGTATCCCGGGCGGCGATGGCGACATCAGCCCTTTTAATGCGCTGATGACATCACTGGCTGCGACAATCGGCACCGGTAATATTGCTGGCGTTGCGACAGCCATCTTCCTGGGCGGTCCAGGTGCTATCTTCTGGATGTGGATGACCGCCCTGGTCGGCATGGCAACGAAGTTCGCTGAAGCCGTCCTCGCCGTCCATTATCGTGAAGAGGATGAGAATGGTAAGCGGGTCGGCGGGCCTATGTATTACATCAAAAATGGCCTCGGCGCGAAGTGGAACTGGATGGCTATCGCCTTTGCTCTGTTCGCTAGTATCGCCGGTTTCGGCATCGGCAATATGGTCCAGGCGAACTCCATCGCCAATGCCTTGAATGCTAACTTCGCCATTCCCGAATGGCTGACCGGGGTCGTTCTGGTTGTCCTGGTGGGCGCCGTTCTGATCGGTGGCATCGGACGTATCGCTTCTGTGGCGGGCAAGCTCGTACCGATTATGGCGATCGCTTACATGGCCGCTGGAATATTGGTCTTAGCGCTGAACGTTGAGGCAATCCCCGGTGCTTTCTCCTTAATCTTCACCCATGCCTTCACGCCGACTGCCGCAACCGGCGGCTTTGCCGGTGCGGCCGTTTGGGCAGCCATTCGCTTTGGCGTGGCACGCGGTGTTTTCTCCAACGAAGCTGGTCTAGGGTCGGCGCCAATCGCACATGCTGCAGCACAGTGTAAAGGTCCCGTCAGCCAAGGCCTCGTTGCCATGCTGGGTACCTTCATCGATACCATTATCGTGTGCTCGTTCACAGCGCTCGCGATCCTTGTGACCGGCGCTTGGACAAGCGGAGAGACGGGCGCTGCGCTAACATCCAAGGCGTTTGAAATGGCCTTGCCGGGTGCCGGTGGTTACATTATCGCGGCCTCCCTATCGGTGTTCGCCTTCACCACGATCCTTGGCTGGAGTTACTATTGCGAGCGGTCTCTTGCCTATCTGTTCGGCATTAAAGTTATTATGCCTTTCCGGGTGGTCTGGTCTCTGGCGGCGTATGTGGGGGCGACGCTAAAGCTCGGTTTTGTCTGGCTGCTGGCGGATACGTTGAACGCCTTGATGGCAGTTCCAAACCTAATTGCGCTCGCTCTCCTCAGTCCGATTGTGTTCAAGATCACCAAGGAGTTCTTCGATACGCGAGGAAAGTCAGAAAACAATCCCTTCTGACCGGATAGGCCTTTGCGGGCGCTTTAAATCGGTTATCGCGTTGTGAATTTTTCGCCGTTGGCAATCTGTTCACGCCAGTAATCGAGCAAATTCTGCATGGTCTGCTCGAACGGGATTTCCGGTTGCCATCCGGTATGGGTCTGGAATTTGGTGGTATCCGGCACCTGTAGGTCAGCATCGATCGGGCGGATCCGTCCCTGCTCGGTCTGAACCTCGATATCCTTGCGGGTTGAGAGCGACAACAGATGCTGCAGCATATCGCCGACCGTGCACGAATAGGTGCCGCCGATATTGTAGTATTCGCCGGGGATTGGATTGACAGTGAGCAACATGTAATAGGCGCGCACTGCGTCGCGGACATCTGACCAGGTACGCATCGAATTAAGATTGCCGGTTTTAACGACCGGTGGAATTTGTTCTGCCTCAATCATCGCAATCTGTTTAGCGAAGGTGGATTCGGCAAACACATCGCCACGCCGCGGCCCGGTATGGGTGAACATTCGTGTCACCATGACCTTCATGTCATAGGCCTCGGCGTAATATCTTCCGACCAGATCGGTACCGACTTTTGAAATCGCATAGGGCGACGCGGGATGAAAATTATTTTCCTCATCAATCGGAAGATTTTCGGCGCTGACCCGCCCAAAGACTTCTGAAGACGAACAGACATGCACGAGGGGATCGATGTTATCGCACTTCAGTAGCGCATCGAGCAGACGCGTCGTGCCCTGAATATTGGTATCGAATGTATCGAGCGGTGAAGAGAAGCTGGTCGTCGGATAGCTCTGCGCTGCGAGGTGAAACACATAATCCGGGCGCGATTCTTTGACGACATCATTGAGCGAGATCAGGTCTCTAAGTTCGCCATATACCAGATGCAGGCGGTCTTTGGTGTTCATCCGCGGTACGAGATGCTGCAGATTGTTGAGCGGGCTACGCCAGCGGCAAAGCCCGTAAATCTCCCAATCTGTGTTTTCCAGCAGGTAATCCGCGAGATGGGAGCCCACCATGCCGGTAATGCCTGTAATGAGTGCCCGTTTTGCTGCCATACGCTTTTATTTTTTGAAAGAAATCCTGTCGCAAAGTTACGCTATATTTGCGTATTGGTTCAATGGAATGATTTAGTCATCTTGTTGTCGCTCGAGGCGCTTTAGGAACGGTTCGGCCCGACGATAGCTTTCCGGCGTTCCAATATCGATAAACGACCCCTCGGCTTGAAATCCATAGAGACCGTTTTCGGTTCGGGCTGGGAAGATTTCCCGTTCGATTGAGACCGGCCGGTCACCGGGAATCGATGCGATAAAGTCTTGTGTCAGTATATAGAGACCCGCATTGACCCAGCCATTTGCCGCTGTGGTTTCGTCTTTCTCGCGAAATGCCGTGATATGTTCATTGTCATTAATCTCCACCGACCCAAAGCGCGACGCATCCGTCACCGGCAGGAGCAGTAGCGAAGCAGCTGCAGAATGGTGCGCTGACTGTTCTATAAAGACCTTCAGCTCTGTATCGACCAACGTGTCGCCATTGACCACGAGAACCGGGTCGCTGTCGGCTAGGGGCAGGGCATTGCGAATAGCCCCACCGGTGCCAAGTGGCGTGTCTTCGCGCGAATAGTGAATGGACATGCCGCGATGCTCAGCGCCCATCGCCTGCTCAATCGCATCAGCCATATAGCCGGTGCAAAGAACCACTGAGGTGATGCCGCTGCGCCGCAAATATTCGAACTGATAATATAAGAAGGGCCGACCATTAATGTCGGCGAGCGACTTGGGACGGTCATCGATGACGGGTTGCAGGCGCGTCCCCATGCCACCCGCAAGGATGAAAGCCGTTAGGTTTTTACTCTGAAACGTCACGGATCGTAACCAGCTCTGCCGAAATAATGTGAGAGACCCCACCTATAATTCAAAGCTATCAGGTCGTTACAACCCTGCCAAACACTTGACGGTGCCGCATGTGTTGTGGACGAAAACAATGTTGCTGGATAAACTTAACCATTGCCGGAGCGACTTTAGGTCCTTCCTGGGAGATCACGCGGTTTGTTGGACCTGACAATCAGATGAGTATTTTAATTTCCCGGACGCCGTTTCGAATTTCGTTTTTTGGCGGCGGCACGGATTACCCAGAATGGTATTTGGATAATGGCGGCGCGGTATTGTCGACGTCGATTAATAAGTATTGTTATCTCACCTGCCGTTATACGCCGCAATTCTTCGCCGATACCTACCGTATCGTTTGGTCCCACATCGAAAATGTTTCCCATATTTCCGAGATCCTGCATCCCGCCGTGCGAGAAGGTCTCAGCTATATGGAGTTTGAAGATGAGCGCGGGGTGGAAATTCATCATCACGGTGATCTGCCAGCGCGCGCTGGCATGGGGTCGAGCTCAGCCTTCGCCAATGGTTTGGTTTTGGCGCTCGGCGCGTTAAAGGGTGAATCAATTGACCAGAAAAACTTGTTTCACAAAGCTATTCATCTTGAGAGAGAGCTGCTGAAGGAAAATGTCGGCTGTCAGGATCAAGTGGCCACAGCATGTGGCGGCTTGAACTTGATCCGCTTTAATCCTGGTGGCGCCATCGACGTTGAACCGGTCGAGTTATCTGAGCCACGCAGTACGGAGCTCGAAAACCGGTTGATGCTGTTTTTTGTTGGGACGCGCCGGTTTGCTTCCGAAATTGCGGGTCAGGTAATCGCGAATTTTGACAACCGCAAAGATGCGCTGCGCCGTATCCACGCGATGGTGGATGACAGCGTTGGCATACTTCGGGGTGATGGGTCACTGGACGATTTCGGTGCGCTGCTCAACGAGACTTGGCAGCTTAAACGCTCCCTAAGCGGTTCGATCAGTACCCTCTCGGTTGATGAGATTTATGAGAAGGCGATGGTGAGCGGTGCCACCGGTGGAAAATTGCTTGGCGCAGGGGCATCGGGATTTATGCTGTTCTATGTGCCCGAAGAAAATCAGGAAAATGTGCGTGACGCTCTGGCACCAGTGGAAGAAGTACCTTTCCGGTTCGAGACCGAAGGCTGTGTTATTATCTCGACGACCGACGACGCTTAGGCGCTGATATCTGCAGGCGGTTGGCCATTGCGATACCGGGCCCAGATTTCTTCGTAAGCGCGTTCCATTTCACGGACCCAGCGAGCGGTATCAAACAGCTCACCGCGCGCGTTGATGACTTTGTCGCGTAATTTCTGAAGTTTTGCCGGGTCCCGACCAAGGGCAATGGCGGTTTGTTCATACGCATCATCAGAATCGACGATCAGGTCGGTTACGCCCATCGTGGAGAGCAGCGTCGCGGAACCGCGGGAAGAAAACACCTTTCCCGGATTGGTCAAAATGGGGAGGCCAACCCACAGGCAATCGACTGCTGACGAGCATGCACCATATAAAGGTGTGTCCAAATAGAGATCCGCCAAGGCGAGCCGAGCGACATGGTCCTCTTTATCGGGAACTCGGCGTGCAAAAACCAGCCGCGTTTCGTCCACACCCGCATCCTTGGCGGCGGCGTGGAATCGCGTTTGAAGTGGTGCGCCGCCGGCTAGCCACAATACCGAATTGGGAACCTTATCCAGAACGCGCAGCCAGGCGGTGAAGATATCGCGGGTAATTTTCTGACCACCATGCAGGGCACAATACACCACCGCATCCTCTGGCAGGCCTTCGTCAGCGCGTGTTTGCGGTTCCCGGCGCGGTGCTTCGTCATCATTTACATGATAACAATGCGGCGCATAGATAAGGGCTTCTGTGTAGTCGTCTCTATACTCGGGTGGCACCATGACGTCATCGACCAGCATATAATCGAGCGCCGGCGTGGCCATGCTGCCGAGATAGTTGAGGAACGAAATCTGAATTGGCGCTGGCCGCATGAGGACGATGCCGGGCCGAGAATTTCCCATGAAACCCTGACCGTCGAGTAGAATTTCAATGCCAAGTTCGTTGATTTTACGCGCGGCGCTGCGATCATCCAGCGCCTGTAAATCGACAAAATTCTCCGCGCCGTCACGAATACGCTGCAAATACGCGCTGCCGTCATCGGGGCCATAGGATAGTACCGTTACTTCAAATCGAGAGCGGTCATGATGCCGGAACAGGCCACAGGTTTGGTGGGCCATCGGATGATCGCGCCAGTCGGATGATAGATAGCCAATATGTAAACGCTCATTGTCTGTTTCGGCATAAGAGAAACTCCGACCTGCACGCTGCGCGTCAATGATGGCGTCGCGTTTCTTATACTCGGCGCTCGCAACGGCTTTTTGTTCGGCACCGGTTGTTGGAAGTGTAAGGGCAAAAAAAGGTGAGATCAGGCACGGTTTCCCCGCAACCGCTTTGTTAATTTCTGATCGAATTGCCGGCATCAGCACCTCAAGCCCATCCCAATCGCAAAGATATTGCCGCGCTTGTGCGAGCCGCATTTCGGCATTGCGAAAGTCTTTACGCAGCGAAGTCGCCTTCTCTAGCGCTTCGGTGGAATCCGCGTACTTCCCGGCAAAGAACAACAGCTCGCCGTGGTAGAAATTAAGATCGGGGTCTTCCGGCATTCTGTCGAGGCCGGTCTGCAGATAACTAATCCCCTCTGAGAAGCGACCGACACGAACTTTCAATGTGGCGATATTGCAATATGCTTCCGTTAGGTTCGGTGCGAGCGATATGGTTTTTACCCAGGCCTGTTCGGCTTCTTCCAGTCGTCCAAGTATTCGAGAAACCGTGCCGTAATTGTTCCAAAGTTCCGCTTGCGTGGGATCTAACTTGAGGCCGTCTTGGTATAGCTTTTCAGCATGTTGCGCGTCGCTGGCGGCGAGGGCGAGTTCTGCCAGCTCAATCCGACTGTCATGTGATGCAGGGTTGATCGTCAGCGCCTGTTCCAAATGTTGTCGCCCGAGCTTAGCTTTTCCCAATTCCAGCAATGCCTTGCCAAGCGCATGCTGCGCGGCGGCATTTCGCGGCTGGTGTTTAATGAGGGCCCGCATATGCTGTGCGCCGCGAGCCATATCGCCCATTTGCAGGCGGCAAAGCCCCGTTAGATATAGGACATCAGGATTCTTTGGCTCTTGTTTCAGAGCAGTTTCATAGAGCGCAATTGCTTCGGCAAGGTGGCCCTGTTGATGCAGGCTCATCGGCTTCGATAGATCAACAGCCATGACGATTTGGGCGCGCCGTCGGCGTACCATTGCGCAAACTCGCGCACACCGTCTTGCCAATTATGGTCTGGTTTCCAGCCCCAAGCCAACGCCTCACTGATATCCGCCTTGAAATCTGTGGGATCGCCGGCGCGAGTCGTACCGTCAAACTTGATATCGGTTGAATGACCCAACGCTTCGGCAATGATGGTGACGACTTCCCGTATCGAGGACGCTTCACCGACGCCACCATTGGCTATTGGGCAGTTTTTATCTGCATGTTCCGCACCGCGAATCATAAGCGTGGCGGCATCTTCGACGCTTAGCCAGTCACGTGTCTCATTGCCGGTGCCGATAAACTCTTCAACACCATTGCTGAATTTTACACAGCTATCCCACCAGAGCTGCTTGCGCAGTCCGATCCCGTAAATCGAGAACAGACGGACGATGGCACTACGAACGCCAAAATACTTGCCATAAGATCGACAGAGGTCTTCGGCAATGATTTTGTGAACGCCATAGGGTGACAGGGGTGAATAGGGACAGGTCACCTTAATAGGTTGTTCTGTGGCAACGCCATAAACCGCAGCGCTGGATGGCAGGACTAAAGCGGCCTCCGGCCGGTGTCGTCTGATAAATTCGAGGACCGCGATCGTCGTTGCGACAGAGCCTTGATAATCCTCATAAGGCTTGGTCATCGACTCGCTATGACGGCTTGGGCCAGCACAATGGAATACGGCGTCTATGTTACCCTCCAGCGTCGATAGCGCCTCTAGCGTAACGTTGGCTTGGTGCCAATCGGTGACGCCCCAGTCGGATTGTTCGTTCTGGCCCCAGCTTCCGTGGCCAAGCCCAATGACCTTGATGTCCTCGCGCGCCAACGCCCGCGATACGTATCGGCCGAGATAACCATAGGCACCTGTCACAAGGGCGGATTTCATCTGTTGCTCGTTCGCTAGTGTGAATTGCTTTTGTTATTCTAGCAGGAACGCGCTGCGCCGCCATCTGCGGTATCGTGTCGCCGATTTGTTGTCGACGCTAATAGAGAGTCCTTCCTTGACTCCCTATCCTTTAAAAACCTACCGTCGGTGTGGTTTTTAGAAATCCGTATTTCTCGGCAATAAAATCAATCGACCAATCTACTAACCAGGGAGTTCCTCATATGAAGACAAGACTTTTTTCGAGCGCGGCCGCTGCGGCATTTCTCGTAGCAGCACCTGTGCTGGCTGTGGACCTGACCTCCACGACCAGCTTGATCAAGACGCATGATCAGTCGGTTACCTATTTTGACACTTTTATGAATCCGGTCACCAAGGCTAATAACGGGATCACCATCAAATATAAAGGTGGCCCGGAAGTCATTCCAAACCGCAAACAGGGTGCGGCCCTGAAGCGTGGCGTTATCGACATCATGTTTGGCCCGAGTGTCTATTATGCGGGTCTGGTGCCTTGTGCACGGGTCATCCCATTGTCCAACGTTGGACAGGCTACCCTCCGCAAGAATGGTGGCTGGAAAGCCCTGCAGGATTGCTGGGCAAAGGGGCTGAATGGCCATCTTTTGGCGCACGGCATGGAAGGGGCAACCGAGTTCCATCATTATCTTGCTGGCGATATCAAAAAGAGTGAGAAAACCGGGCTTAATCTTAAGGGCATGACCCTGCGGTCGACGGCTGGCTATCATCCGCTGATGAAGGCAATGGGTGCTCGTCCGGTCAATATTTCACCCGGCGATGTGTATACCTCTCTAGAACGCGGTGTTGTTCAGGGGCTGGCATGGCCCGAAGGCGGTGTCGCGCGCTATGGCTGGGCCAAGTTCATCAAATATAAGGTTGGCCCCGGCTGGTGGCGCACCTCGTCAACTATCGTCGTCAATCTCGATAAGTTTAACAAACTACCTAAGGCTCAACGGGATGCATTGGAAGCTGCAGCGATCAAATATGAGAAAGACAGCATTCCGCATCATCGGGCGCTGGTTCTCAAAGACAACGCCAAGGTTTTGGCGGCTGGCGTGAAGCAGATCGATCTCAAGGGTAAATATGGCAAGGCCTATCTTGCAACGACCTACGGGGCGACCTGGGATGGGGCGAAGGCAAAAATGTCGGCTGAGCTCTATAACAAGCTGCGGAAGCTGATGCTGAAATAGCTAACCGCAAAATTTCTTAATTTATAAGGCGTCCCCGATTGGGGGCGCCTTTTCTTTTGTGCGATTGGGAATGCTGTTAGATTACGCGTCTGCCATTAGGGCAATCGGACACAGGACTATGCATCACACTGGTATTGAGAAAGTCATCTATGGCGTTGAAGACCTCGACGGGGCAAAAAAATTCTGGCGGGATTTCGGCCTGACGAGTGTCTCGGAAGATAATTCCCACGCTGTCTTCGCGGCGCAAAACAACGCAACGATTGAGATCTATCCGACCGATGACCCAACCCTACCGCCGCCGGTGGCGACGAACACCAAATCGACCGTTCGTGAGGTCACGTTCGGTGTCAGGTCTACAGATGATCTTACCACTCTCAAAGCGAACCTGTCGGCCCTAGGCGAGGTCGTCGAGGACAAAGACGGTGTGATTCATGCGGCTGATCCGTTAGGTTTTGGGTTTGCCTTTCGGGTTGCACAATGCGAACCGATCAAGCCGCCTTCGGTCGAGACCAACGTGCCCGGCAATATAAAACGTCTCAATCAACGCGGTCAGAAATTTGATCAGGCGTCGCCGCTGATCATGTCGCACATCGTCTATATGACCGATGACCTGGAAACTCAGAAAGATTTCTATGTTGATGTGTTGGGCTTCAAACTCACGGATTCCTATCCCGGGCGGGGCTATTTCGTGCGCTGCGCCGACGCCAACAACCATCACAACGTGTTTCTGCTCGATCCTGGTCAGGGTAAGCGGGGATTCCATCACCTGGCATTTGAATTAGGGTCGATCCACGAACTGTTTGGCGGTGGTAACAATATGACCCGCAATGGCTGGGAGACCATGATCGGCCCCGGTCGTCACCCGGTTTCCTCCTGTTATTTCTGGTATTTCAAAAACCCGTGCGGTGGCGCTGCGGAGTATGATTTTGATTCCGATGTTGTTGATGATAATTGGCAGCCACAGGAATGGGACTCAACACCAGAAAACTTCGCTGAATGGAGCCTCGGCGAAGGCATGGGGGCATCACTTTTGCCTGATGCTATTCAGGAGGGGTAGCTGCTGACCCCTCCGCTAAGCGCTAGCGATATAGCTGCGCAACGCGCTCGCTTCGCTTTCGATCTCGTTGAGCCGCTCTTTGACCATATCACCGATAGAGACCAAGCCCGCGAGCTGACCGTTCTTGATAACGGGAAGGTGACGGATGCGGCGTTCGGTCATCGTCGCCATGATGTCGGCGATCAGGTCTTTGGGTTCGCACGTCACGACATCGCCGCTCATGAGTTCAGAGATCGGTGTCGCGGGCAGATGTGGGCCATATTCATTGATGCCGCGCGCGATATCACGCTCAGATAAGATGCCGATTGGTGCAACATCGCCATCGACAATTACCAGCGCCCCGATACTGTTTGCTTCCATACGAATAGCGGCTTGGGCGACTGTCTCATCGGCGCGCGCGGTGATCACGTCGAATCCTTTGGTGTTTAGAATTTGTTCAATATGCATTTTGCGACCCTCCTCACAGGCAGGGCGCCGGGCGACGTCACTTAACTCAGATTCGGCGGACAATTGCCCCACGCCTAGAGTTACACCCGGCATTTCCCGGGATACAGATGAGTTTTAAACGCGTCGTTTCTCGGGACAGGCAATCACACCCTGTCCGTCTTTATGATATGGGGTATTCCGACAAATAGTGAAGCGATAAATTTGCGACCTAAGCGTTTTCCTCAAGTGCAATGAGCCCCATGCCGGTGGTCATCGGTGCGTAATAATTGCGATGAACACGGGTCAAATCGTCGGACAGCGCCCCCCGCATGGTGAGCCACATAATCAGCTCAACCGCCTCGGCTCCGGCATCTTCCATGATGTCTTGATGGGTGAGTTTGGTCAGCGCTATGGGGTCGCTTTCGATTTTGTCGAGGAAGTCGTTATCAAACTCGGTATTGAGATGGCCGAAGCGCGTGCCGTTGAGTTGATGCGACATACCGCCGGTACCAAAGATCACAACCCGAAGATCGTCTTCACACGCTTCGACGGCCTGACGGATCGCTTGCCCAAGCTTGTAGCACCGTGTTGCGGTTGGTAGCGGATGCTGAATGACGTTTATTGCGATTGGCACTGTTTTGACCGGCCAGCTGGGCTCATGCGGAAAGCACAAATTCATCGGTACCAAAAATCCGTGCTCAACCGATAGCTCCTGACAGATCGTCATGTCGAACTCGTTATAGACAAGCTCTTCCGCGAGATGCCATGAAAAATCTGGGTTGCCCGGAACGTCGGGCAAGGGGCGGGGTCCCCAGCCTTCATCGCCAATCGGATAGGTTTCAGCCGCACCAATCGCAAAGGTTGGATATTTGTCAAAAAACATGCTGGAGCCGTGATCATTATAGACCACAATAGCGACGTCTGGTTTAAGCTCGGCCAGCCATTTTTGCACCGGCTTATAAGCATCAAAAACCGGTTTCCAATCGGGCTCCTCTTGCTGACCCATATCATAGGCTTTGCCAATGGAGGGCACATGCGAGGTGCCGATACCGCCAACGATCTTTGCCATCTTAGCGTGCTCCTGAGGCGTTGCGGGTTTCCATAAACTCTTCAAAAGTTTGGCCGCGCAGCTGTGCGCCGACATGATACAGCCCGTGTCCAGTACAGGTGCCGAGTTTCATAATCATATAAATATTGCCGCCACATTCTTCGATGAGTCCGCGATAATCGCGGTCGCGCAGGAATTGTCTTTCGGGGTCGCTGAGGTCCCAGCTTTCCATATAAGCTTCTTCATCGGCGGTGAAGGCCTCGCGGTTTTCCGATTTGGTAAAGGACATCGCAAACTTGTTAATGCGATATCCTTTGCGCGATTCCGCACCATCGAAAATCGTCGTACCTGGAATGGTTTTTGATTTGTCGCGCTGTGTGGCCATCAAAAGTTACCTCGCTAATTCCTCTCTTTTTCTATTCTACGCAACTTTCGGGCGGTGGCCAGCTGCGCAGATGACATCATCTTTTCCAGACTCATTCTTTGATCTCGGGCCCAGCTGCGACCTTGGCTGGCGGCGCGGTCAAACCACACCCACGCGCGTGGGCGGTTTGATCTGACACCCCAGCCATTGAGATACATCTCACCCAGGTTCATTTGAGCAACAGCGTCCCCTGCTTTGGCGGCCTGCTGATACCAGTGAAAGGCTTTAACGGCGTTGGGGTTGCGGCCCGTCCCGCGGCGGTAAAGATCGGCGATGGCAACCATTGCCGCAAGGTCACCGGATTTTGCCGCAACCTGCCATTCGGTAAAGGCGGTGGTGTAATCACCAGCATCATAGGCTTGCGCGCCGGCTGCGAAATCAGCTTGGGCTGAATTTATGGTGAAAAGCATTGTGAGAAAGATCGCAAAAATTCGGTAGCGCGCCAGACAGTGGCTCATGGATTGGCGGGCAGGCCCAACGCTTTGATCCGTTCCATCACCTGCGCATGTTGCGCGCCATTGGAATCGAGGATCGCGAGCAGGCGGGTCCAGCGTTCGCGGGCCCCTATCTTGTCACCGGTCTCCATTTTGGCGATGCCACTAAACCACAACGCGCCGCCATGGGCTGGTTGCAAGGCCAGGATTCGTTCGGACACATCGGCGAGCACTTTTGGCATAGGCGCATCTTGTTTTGCCGCTTTGGCGATGGCGCCGGCATAGACCGTCAGCACGGCTAGGTCTTTTGGCTTTAGAGCCGCGGCTTTGGCGTATGCATCGCGGGATTTGGCGGGATCATTGAGAACTTCGTAGGATCGACCAAGACGGAGCCAGCCCTCTATGTTCTTGGGGTCATCCTTCATCTTGTCGGCTAACCGTCCCACCATGCCACGGATCATGGTCAGGCGATCTTCGGCAGACATTTGCCGCGCCGCCTTGACATCATCAGCTGTCGGGCCAGGTGGTTGGGTATTTTCCGCAACTTGCGTTTTGCCAGTAGGGACGACTGTTTGCCCTGAGCCCGCGCTCTTGCGCATTGCCGCGAGCGCCGTTGCTGAAATGTCATTGTCCTTGGCTGTTTTGGCGATGCGTTCTCCCAGCAGCTTTCGCCACGGCGCATTCGGGGCAGAATCGGCTTCAAGATCGAGCCAGATTTTGAGCGCTTGCTGGATCGCGCCTGCTTGTCGTGCAGCCAGCCCGACATAATAGCGGGCCCGTGGTTCTGCAGGATCAACCAGCAGCGCTTTTTCAAGTGTTTGTTGCGCGGCCGGGGTAACGCTGCCGCCGGCAGCGGTAATCTGTGCCTCCGCCATTTGAGACCAGAGGTCGCCATCTTTTGGGGCCAGTGTTGTCGCCCGTTGATAGGCTGCTACCGCATCAGCGAAGCGCCGCATACCGACGAGGGAACGGGCGTAAAGCCGCCAACCCTCAAGATCATCCGGGCGCTGTTTCAGACGTGCGGTGAGCTGGGCAACAATTGAATTTAGATCGGGTGTGGTTGTCGCCGTCTTTGACCCTTGCTGGGCCTTGGCTTCCGCGGCCTTCGCCTGTAATTCGGCGCCGGGTTGTGCTGGCAAATGGGGTGACCCGGTGACGGCGTATATACCGAGCGCCAGAGCTGGAATGGAACACCCCACAATGGCGGCCATTGCCCTGCCCGAAGAGCGTGATGTTGTATCGGTAGATGCTCTGGCTTCTTCGTCCGCCGCCAATAAGCGTCTGGCTATTTCCGTACGGGCGGCTTTAGCCGCGTCTTCCGTAATCACGCCACGGGCGGTATCTCGTTCGAGCTCGGCCAGCTGATCTTTATATATTCTAGTGTCATATTCGGAGCGGCTCGGGCCGTCTTCCTCATGTCGTATAAGCGGACGCAAGATCAGCACGAGCGCGATAGCGGCCATTGCAGTGAGAATCATCCAGATCATCAGTCAGCTTCTCCGCTGACGGTTTTGTCGTCCATGAGGGCGGCGAGGCGTTTTTCTTCATCCGCGCTTAGCCCTTCCGAAGCGGCGGTACCACGACGACGGAACCACGATACGAGACCAATCGCGCCAAATATCAGGACCAGAGCAGGTCCGCTCCATAACAACATCGTACGAGCATTGACCGGCGGTTTAAGGAGAACGAATTCGCCATAGCGGGCCACGACGAAATCCATCACCTGTTTGTCAGTGTCGCCCGCTGTTAAACGCGCGCGGACAACGACACGGAGGTCACGGGCGAGGTCGGCATTCGAGTCATCGATCGATTGGTTTTGGCAGACCACACAACGCAGATCCTTGCTGAGGGCGCGGGCGCGCTGCTCCAGCGCCGGGTCTTTGAGGATTTCATTGGGTTCCACGGCGCCCGCTGTTGAAGCCATAGCGAGGGTTGCAAATAGGATGACGATGAAACGAGCTTTCATCATTTGCTGAGCGCCTTGATCAATGGTCGGATCTTGTCGGTTAAATCATGCGCCATGATGGGGCCAACATGGCGGTAGCGGATGTGACCTTTTGCATCGACGACAAAGGTTTCGGGGTAGCCGTAAACCCCCCAATCGATAGCGATCTTGCCGGTCCGGTCAGCGCCAATAGCCTTGTAGGGATTGCCGAGCTCAGCGAGAAACCCCTTCGCGTCGTTGGGTTTGTCCTTGTAGTTGATACCGTAGATAGGGATCCCTTCGCGGGCCAGCTGCATGATCCTTGGATGTTCAACACGGCAGGGCGGACACCATGATGCCCAGACATTGACCAATGTCACCTTGCCTTTGAGGCTGGCGCTATCGAAACCTTTGTCTCCGGCACTTATGCCGGGAAGCTTGAAAGTTGGCGCCGGTTTATTGATTAAAGCGGAGGGTAAGTCCTGAATTGATTTTCCGTCCTTTATCTCACCGAGATACGACCAGAAAATGGCGGCGAGCACCAATACAATGATCGCCGGCAGAAAATAGCTGAGACGCAAATTTGCTGTCATGTCAGGCGCTCGCCGGATTAGGCTGCGCGCTGGCATGTTTTTTGGCTGTCTTGGGGGCGCCGATGCGATGCCGTCGGTCGGTTAAGGACACCAGTCCACCGCCCGCCATCAAAATTGCGCCGACCCAAATCCACGCGACCAGCGGATTAAAATAGATTCTCGTGCTCCAGGATGCACCGCCCTTAGCTGGATTTTTACTCTTATCGCCGAGCACGGCGTATAGATCACCACTGACCATCGTCAGGATACCGGCCTCAGTGGTTTGGCTGCGTTCGGCAGGATATTCGCGTTTTTCGGGGGTTAGCGTTGTAATCTGCTTGCCGTTTTTTGTGACGGTGAACAGCCCACGCTCGCCATGATAATTGGGGCCCTTAATCTGTTTGGCGCCTTCAAACTTCAGGCTATAGCCGGAGACTGTGATGACATCGCCCGGCGCCATGAGCTGAATTTTCTCAATTCGCCAGGCGGAGGAGGCGGTGATCCCCGCAACCATGATGCCGACCGCACCATGGGCGATCGCCATGCCCCAAGCGGAGCGTGGCAGGCCTGCGGCACGGCGCCATGAACTCGATAGGGGCCCTTTGAACAATGCAGTCCGTTCAGCAATTTCAAGCGCGCTGCCAACAATCAGCCAGGCGGCAATCCCGATCCCGCCTGCGGCAAGAATGTCTTTAAGGTTGCCGGCGTACCAAGCGGTCACACCAATTCCGATCAGGGCAACGTAGAAAGCGATTTTTAGCCGACTAAAGACGGCGCCAATATCGGCGCGCTTCCAACTCAGCATGGCGCCAACGACCGCTGCCAGCATCACCGGTACCATCAGTGGGACAAAGGTGGAATTGAAGAAAGGCGGGCCAACCGAAACCTTGCCGCCGCCAAAGGCATCCAGGATCAGCGGATACAGTGTTCCGAGCAGAACAACAGCGGCACCGGTGGTGAGGAGTAGGTTGTTGAGGACCAAAGCGCCTTCGCGGGAAATCGGCGCAAACAGCCCGCCGCCTTTGAGTTGCGGCGCGCGAATAGCATAGAGCGTTAACGAACCACCGATGACAAAAACCAGCAGGCCGAGAATAAAGACACCGCGTTCCGGGTCACTGGCAAAAGCGTGGACCGATGTTAGGACGCCAGAGCGCACCAGGAAGGTGCCAAGTAACGACATCGAAAATGCCAGAATTGCTAGCAGGATTGTCCAGCTTTTTAGAGCATCGCGTTTTTCGACGACGATGGCAGAGTGCAGTAAGGCGGTGCCAATCAGCCATGGAATAAACGAGGCATTTTCCACCGGGTCCCAGAACCACCAGCCACCCCAGCCCAGTTCGTAATACGCCCACCAGCTGCCAAGAGCGATTCCAACAGTCAGAGCGCACCAGGCGGCAAGTGTCCATGGACGCACCCAGCGTGCCCAGGCGGGATCAACCCGGCCCTCGATCAAGGCCGCGACGGCAAACGAGAACGCCATTGAGAACCCGACATAGCCGAGATACAGGAATGGTGGATGAAAGGCGAGGCCCGGATCCTGGAGAATCGGATTGAGCCCGTTGCCTTCGAGGGGTGCCGGATCGAGCCGCAGAAATGGGTTTGACGTAAAGAGGATAAAGGCCAGAAAGGCGACGCCGATCAGCCCTTGAATGGAGAGCACGCGCGCCCGCAATGTTGGCGGTAGGCCGGTACCAAACTCGGCAACGGCGAGACCGAACAAGGCAAGGATCGCAACCCAGAGCACCATTGAGCCTTCATGGTTTCCCCACACGCCGGAAACTTTATAGAGCAGTGGTTTTAAGGTGTGGGAGTTATGCGCAACGTTGGCGACTGAAAAATCCGATGTCACATAGGCATGAGTGAGACAGCAGAACGCGATTATCACGAAGAGGAACTGCCCGCGCGCGGCGGGGCGGGCAACAGCTACCCATTGGGTCCGGTTCAGTGCTGCGCCAGCGAGCGGCAACGTGCCCTGAATGATCGCGATGACCAGCGCGAGGATGAGCGCAAATTGTCCAATTTCTGCGATCATTTCTTTTCTTCCGCGTGTTTCCACTTGCCGGATTTTTTCAAAGCCTCGGCGACTTCTGGTGGCATGTATTTCTCATCATGTTTTGCAAGGACTTCATCGGCCTGAAAATTTCCATCGGGCTGGAGTTTGCCAAGCACGACCACGCCTTGGCCCTCGCGGAAAATATCTGGAATGATTCCCTTGTAGGAAATCGATATGTCATGTCGTAGATCGGTGACCGTGAATCTGTGGGTCAAATTGTTGTTTGGTTTTTTCCAGGTCCCTTCTTTGACCAACCCGCCAACGCGAACTTGCTGGTTCGTCGGGATCTGTTTCTTGGTCGCGATATCGGTTGGGCTATAAAAGAAGACGATCTTGTCTTCCAGCGCAGTGAGCACGAGCGCGGCCGCGACACCGAGTGTCAGCAGACCTAGTACTATAAAATTCATCCGGCGCTGTTTACGGGTCACGTCGCGTCGTCCTCTTTATCTGTCTTGTTGCGACGCCGTGGCGAGTTGGCTTCCAACGCGGCTACTTCGGCGGCGGTCGCCCGATTTTCACGCAGCGAGATAATCAAAAGACCGCCGAGGACGAAGGCGACGGCTCCATAAGCGGTCCAGATAAAGCCGCCATAGCCCCCCATCGCCATAAAATCGGAAATCATTTGCATCTTTGATCTCCTATTCCGCTGCTTGCTGGTGGAGTTGCGCCATGCTCATCCCACGGGCCCGGCGGGCGAGCATCAATGTCTTCATTCGCAGTAAGAGAAGCGCACCGAAATAGAGCGTAAATCCGACACCCATCATAAAGAGGGGAATCAACATCGAGGAGTGGATCGCGGGACCGGACATCTTCACGACACTGGCGGGTTGATGCAGCGTGTTCCACCAATCGACTGAGAACTTGATAATTGGCACATTGATAAAGCCAATGATCGCCAGGATAGCGGCGGAACGCTCGCCCCGTCTTGGGTCATCGAAAGCGTTCTGCAGCGCCATAAAACCGAGATAAAGAAAGAACAGGATCAGAACGGATGTCAGGCGGGCGTCCCATACCCACCAGGTACCCCACATCGGTTTGCCCCACAGCGATCCCGTCAGCAAACAGACAAACGTAAAGCATGCGCCTATGGGGGCTGCGGCTTGCGCTGACAAATGTGCCAGTGGATGTTTCCAGATCAGACCGACGGCGCTGGAAATTGCCATCGATGTATAGACAAACAGCGCCATCCACGCCGCGGGGACATGGACATACATGATGCGGACAGTGTCGCCCTGCTGATAATCCGGTGGCGAATTAAACAGCGCGAAATAGAGCCCTGCGACGATCAGAATTCCGGCGGGCCAGGCAAACCACGGCATGAGGGTGGTGGCGAGACGGTTAAACCGAGCTGGGTTGGCGTATTGCTGTATCATCGTCCCCTGTTGGCAAATTTGCCCTGTCTTATGCCCGGCATTTGGAAATATGGTGGTCGGGCAGTGATATGTGAAGTCGAAATCAATAGGTTACACATAGAGTTGAACGTTTCATTAACCATAATATTCCGCGTTATCCGGGCCTTTATACAAAGAAATTGAATTTTACGGCCTATTCGAGTGCTTGGCGCAATGCCGCAGCAGTCGCCAGTGGCGTTAAAACCAGGGCGCCGAGTAAAAACCCGCCCATCAACATCAGGTGCTGACCGACTGCGAAACCGCTGATCGCGGCATCAATTGCGGCAGTACCAAAGATCAAAACCGGTATGATGAGGGGGATCACCAATAGCGATAAAAGGACACCGCCGCGCCGTGAACCCAATGTCAGGGCAGCGCCGACGGTTCCGATCAGGCTGATCGTCGGTGTTCCGAGCGCCATGGTGGTTATCAGCGCGCCATAGCCTGCGTCGGGCAAACGATAAAGCACCGCGATGAGCGGTGCAGCGATCATCAGCGGTAGCCCTGTGGTGAGCCAATGTGCCGCGGCTTTGGCGATGGCGACCATTTCAAGCGGGGCGGGACCAAGGGCAAGTTGCTCAAGACTGCCGTCTTCATAATCTGGCGTGAACAAGCGCTCGAAGGACAACATGGCAGCGAGCAGGGCGGTTACCCAGACGACTCCGGGCGCCATTCGCGCCAGCATGTTGGGTTCAGGCCCGACGCCAAAGGGGAATAGCACCGCGGCTAAAACAAAGAACAGAACGATGATCGCGCTGTCACTAATTTGGCGCAGCGCCAAGCGAATCTCGCGATGTAGGATCAGGGTGAGTGCGCTCACGTGACGCCCTCCCAGATGTCTTCATTGCTGGCTGTGAAATCGAGCAGGTTGAGCGTGGTGGTATCGGCGATCCCGAGATCGACATTGGTTGCGATCACGGCCATCCCGCCATTGGTTCGATGCTCTGCGATCAGGCTCCGGACGGCGGCGACTGATGGCGCGTCGAGAGCGATAGTCGGTTCATCGAGGAGCCAGAGTGGTGCGTCGCTGGCCGCCAATCGGGCAAGGGATAGGCGTCGTCTTTGCCCGGCTGATAAATATCGCCCGGGAATATTTTCAAAACCCTCTAGCATCAGTTTTTTTAATGCTGACGCAATTTTTTTCTCGATACCACCCTGTAGCCGTGCCCAGATATCGAGATTTTCGTGGACCGATAAAACTGGCTTCAAGGCGTCGAGATGTCCGACAAAATGCAACCGCCTGTGATGATTTTCAGGATCGTCGGAGATGGGACCATCGTCCCAGGCAAGTTGTCCCTCAGTCGGTCGCGTTAGCCCGGCCATCACCCGCAGCAGACTGGTTTTGCCAGACCCGTTGCTGCCGGTCAGGACCAATGCCGTTCCGGGCTCGACGGCAAAGTCCAGTCCGCTAAAGACCAGCCGTTCGCCGCGTACACAGGACAGGTTTTCCCCGAAAAACCGCATTGCCACCTAACTTGCCACCTAATATGCCGAGACTTGGTCGTCGTTAACCATGGAGGGCCGCGCGCCACCTTAATAAAGCCGAGTCGTTGTGGCGAGGCGAAAAAAAGGGCCGCCGGGGGAAACCCGACGGCCTTAAGGGGAGACCAGCCCTATGGGAGGGCTGGTGGGACACCCGGGGGGGCGGGTGCCCCGTTGGGGGCTAGGACTATAAAGATGGGATGTTATTTTGCAGAACCAAGGGCTGAATTAAGGCAATTTTGTGGTAATTAACCCTATATTTGGGAGATTTTCGTAGTTTGCAGGCAACGTTTACCTTGAGAAATACTGCCTTTTGGCGTTATTTTCGCGCCACATTCGAAAACCAGGTCCAAAAACCTAATAATATGAGGAGATCGCCGTGGGTGTTACCGGCAATGATAGCTTAGGCGTGCGTCGTACGCTTTCCGTAAATGGCAAGAATTTTGACTATTTCAGCTTGAAAGCGGCTGAAGAAAAGGGTGTCGGCAGCATTGCGCGTCTGCCCTATTCAATGAAAGTCCTGCTGGAAAACCTCCTGCGTTATGAAGATGGCCGTTCGGTCACCGCAGATGACGTCAAAGCAGCAGCCTCCTGGGATGGTACACCGAACGCCGATGATGAGATTGCTTTCCGTCCGGCACGGGTGTTGCTCCAAGACCTGACGGGTGTTCCCGCAGTTGTTGATCTGGCGGCGATGCGCGAAGCCATGGTCAAGATTGGCGGCGATGTTCAGAAGATCAACCCGCTTTGCCCAGTTGATCTGGTGATTGACCACTCGGTGATGATCGACAACTTCGGCACGCCTGATGCGTTTGAAAAAAACGTGCAACTTGAATTCTCACGCAACCAGGAACGCTATGAATTTCTGCGCTGGGGTCAGAACGCGTTTTCAAACTTCCGGGTTGTCCCGCCGGGTATGGGCATTTGCCATCAGGTCAATCTGGAATATCTCGCCAAAACAATCTGGACCACAGAAGAAGATGGCGCGACGGTCGCCTATCCTGACACGCTGGTTGGCACTGATAGCCACACCACGATGGTCAACGGCCTCGCGGTTCTTGGTTGGGGTTGCGGCGGTATCGAGGCAGAAGCTGCGATGCTCGGCCAGCCGATTTCGATGCTGTTGCCTGAAGTTATTGGCTTCAAGCTGACCGGCGCACTGACCGAAGGCACGACAGCAACTGATCTGGTTCTCACCGTGACACAGATGCTGCGCGCCAAGGGCGTGGTCTCCAAGTTCGTCGAATTCTACGGACCCGGTGTCGATAATCTCAGCCTGCCGGATCGCGCGACGATTGGGAACATGGCGCCGGAATATGGCGCGACGTGTGGGTTTTTCCCGATTGATTCTGAAACGATTAACTTCCTTAACGCCACCGGTCGTGATGCGGATCAGGTCGCCTTGGTCGAGGCCTATGCCAAGGAACAGGGTATGTGGCGCGATGCCAACTCACCTGATCCGATCTTCACCGATACGCTGTCGCTCGATATCTCTACCGTCGAGCCCAGCCTGGCCGGACCGCGTCGCCCGCAAGATCGCGTCGCGTTGTCCGGGATGCCGGAAAACTTTGCCAAAGAATTGCCAAGCTGGGATGCCAGCAAGGGCGAAGTCGCTGTTGAGGGCATGGACTACACGATGAAAGATGGCCATGTCGCCATCGCCGCAATTACCAGCTGCACCAACACCTCTAATCCGTCAGTATTGATGGCCGCCGGGCTGGTCGCCCGAAACGCGGTTGCCAAGGGCATGAAGGTCAAGCCGTGGGTAAAAACCTCTCTTGCACCGGGCAGTCAGGTGGTGTCGGATTATCTCGCCGCTGCCAACCTGCAAGATGATCTCAACGCGCTCGGCTTTAACATTGTCGGCTATGGTTGCACGACTTGTATTGGTAACTCTGGCCCGCTGATTGGTCCGGTCGCGGATGCTATCGATGAAGGCAATCTGGTTGCGGGCGCGGTGTTGTCCGGCAATCGTAACTTCGAAGGCCGCGTTCATCAGCAGGTCAAAGCCAACTATCTGGCATCACCGCCGCTGGTGGTTGCCTATGCGCTGGCCGGTTCGCTGCATGTCAATCTGACGACAGATGCACTGGGTGAAGATGCCGATGGCAATCCGGTTTATCTCAAGGATATCTGGCCAAGCAATCAGGAAATCCAGGACACCATTCGGGCCTGCATAACGCCTGAAATGTTCCGCACTCGCTATGATGCTATCGGTGATGGCTCAGATGAGTGGAACAATATGGCGGTGCCGCAGGGCGAGACCTATGCCTGGAATGATGGCTCGACCTATGTTCAGTACCCGCCTTTCTTCGAAGGGATGGAGCCGGAGCCTGCAGCCTTGAATGACATTGAAGGTGCGCGGGTTCTGCTCAAGATGGGTGACTCGGTGACCACGGATCACATTTCACCAGCCGGTGGTTTTCCGAAAGCCAGCCCGGCGGGCGGCTTCCTGCTCGAACGTCAGATCCGACCGGAGGACTTCAACTCCTATGGCGCGCGGCGCGGTAACTTCGAGGTCATGACGCGTGGGACGTTCGCCAATATTCGCATCCGGAACGAAATGGTGCCGGGTACGGAAGGTGGTTTCACCAAGCATATGCCCGATGGCAAAGAGATGTCGGTCTATGAAGCCTCAATGCAGTATCAGCAGGATGGTATCCCACTGGTGGTTATCGCCGGTAAGGATTACGGCATGGGCTCATCACGTGATTGGGCGGCCAAAGGGCCGAACCTGTTGGGCATCAAGGCAGCTATCGTTGAAAGCTTTGAGCGAATCCATCGCTCCAACTTGATTGGTATGGGCGTGCTGCCGCTTGAGTTTAAAGACGGCATGACCCGTCAATCGCTCAATCTAGATGGTACGGAAATCTTCGACATCACCGGCGTCGCTGGCGGTATTACACCGGCGATGGATGTTGCGGTGAAGATTACCCGTGCGGATGGGTCGACCGAAGACATCACGACGAAATGCCGGATCGATACGCTGGATGAGGTCGAGTACTACCGCCATGGCGGCATTCTGCAATACGTGCTTCGCAACATCGCAGAAGAAGCGGCATAAGGAGTTGGGGTCGGATATTCGCAGTAGTGCTAACAACGACATCACTGATTGTTGATTCGCGCTCAAAGCGGCCGATCCCTATTTTCCCGGCATGACTGATACAATCAGACGCTTTGTCCTTGTTGCGGCTTTCGCCGCTGTCACAGGGTTTGGAACTCTTTTCGCCGGTGCTGCGTATGCCGCTGGCGACAAGGTCGTGGTTGAGTTGTTTACGTCTCAGGGCTGTTCATCCTGTCCACCGGCTGATCGTTTCCTCGGTGAGCTGGCCAAACGCGATGATGTCCTCGCCTTGTCGTTCCATGTTGATTACTGGAACTATCTCGGCTGGAAAGATCCTTTCTCGAGTACTGAGTCAACACGTCGTCAGCGCAACTATGGTGGCGCGTTTAAGCTGCGCTACATCTACACGCCGCAAATGGTCGTCAGCGGCACGCATCAGAGCGTTGGTTCCGGGCGAGGCAAGATCCTGAACGCCATTGAACGGGCGCGTAAAGAACAACGGTTGCCGGTCAAGATTTCCCATCCCGATAAAGATACCGCATTGGTGACGGTCGCGGCTGGACCGAAACCAGATAGCCCGGCTACCATCTGGTTGTTTGCCTATGACAAGGAGCACCTGACAGATATTCGTCGTGGTGAAAATGAAGGCCGCAAGATCGCCTATTCGAATGTCGTGCGGGCGCATCGCCGCATTGGCGAGTGGGATGGCAAAGAGCTCAAGATCAAGCTGCCGGTTAAGATGATGGGTCTCGACAAGCAGGATGGTTGCGCCATCGTCGTGCAGCACGAACTTGGTGGCCCGATCCTTGGCTCAACATCGTTTGATCTCGCCGCGAAATAGCGCTTCGTTTCCGCACGTCATTCCGCACTTGATGCGGGATCCAGCCAACTGGCCGCAGGACGGTTCTAAGCATTTTACCGCGCCGACGCGCGGTCACTGGACCCCGGATCGTAGTCCGAGGTGACGAGGTTGTCCCGCTCTACCTCGCTTTACATAATTCGGTTAAACTCTGCTTCTCAAGACACCGATGTATAGAGATGCCCGATGACCGATAACGACCGGATAACTAATCCGTGGCAGCCGACAGATCGAAGTCATACGCCAACGACATTGATGGAACCAATCACCGATCCGTCCGGCTGGACGCGGGAGGAGCTTGAGGCGAGCCAGGCCTATCTCTATCGCCTGTCCGATGCTGAAATTACCGAAATTGTTGACGCGGTGGCGCGGGTCGAAGAACACGCACCTGATCTACAGGACATCCGTCGTGAGGATTTCTCTTTGCCGGTCTTTGGGTCGGTGCTGGAGGACCTCCGCGAAGAGGTGATAAACGGACGGGGATTTGTCTTTTTACGCGGTCTGCCAACCGAGGGTCGTTCGCTTTATCAGATGGCAGCGGCTTTTTGGGGAGTCGGACGTCACTTTGGTCGGGCGGTATCTCAGAACCACAAAGGGCACTTATTAGGGCACGTAAGAGACCTCGGCGCGGAAATTACTTCGGCGACCGGGCGCGGCTATAACTCTGCCTCCAAACTTGGATTTCACGCCGATAGCTGCGACATGTTTGGTCTAAGTGTTATCAGGACGGCAAAATCTGGCGGCCAGCATCGTATGTGTAGCTCGGTGACCGTGCATAACGAAATGCTGAAACGTGCGCCAGAATTGGTCGAGGAACTGGCATTCCGGTTTTACCGGTCGCGGCGCGGTGAACTGCCACCGGGCGAGACCGACCCGTGGACGCGCCAGCCGGTGTTTAGTGTGACCGATGGTTACTTTGCGGCACGCGGCGCCAGCAGCACCATTGCGCGGTCGCAGGGCATGCCGGGCGTGCCTGATTTGACCCCGGGACAAAAGGAAGCAATCAAGCTCTATAACGACATTTCAGCCGAGATCGCCATGGATGTTGATTTTGAACCGGGTGATATGTCCTTCGTGCAAAACTATGTCACGCTGCATTCCCGTACCCGCTATGAAGATTGGCCCGATGCTGACCGCAAGCGTCATTTGTTACGGCTATGGATGAGTTTTGACGGCGCACGGCCGGTCCATGAAGATATTGTTCGAGATCACAGTCAGGGCATTATGGAAGAAGGCACTGTTCTGCATGCTCCGCTCGAAGCGGCGTGAAAGGCCTTCTTTTTGAAGGGCGCTGATACAGGGCCCTATCGCCGTCATTAGGCATAAATATGGCAAATGATTTAGGCGCACTAAGTGGGTTCTTCGTCCATTTCGCTATAGCGGGCTTTGTGGTGTACGCCGCAATTGTGGCTTGCGCCGTGCTATTTGTCCGCCAAGGCGAGATGCCGCTCGGTTTCTTTGAAATGTACCGTTACGCGCTCAGGAGTTTCTTCTGGTATTCGCTTCTGGTTGCAGTGCTTTGTCTGGTTATTTTTTTGTTATATTTTTTCGGTGTCCTCCGGTTAGGTGCTGGAACGCCTCCAGGACTCTTCGCTCTGCTTCACGATCTTGGTGTCCGGCGTGGCGGTGGCGCGATTATCTCCGGTACCTTTATATTAGGCACACTCATCGCAGTTCTCGTCCCGATGGTACCGCATGCCATAACGCAGAGTGCGATCAGCCGTGACTTCAAACGGCGCATGTTGGCTGCCGCTGCGCGAAATCTGTCAGTCGGGCAGGCTCTGGATATTGTTTCGCTGCGTCCCGGGCGATCAGGATTCGGACCTGACCTCGCAAAAAAATTGGTCGCAGTGACCGCAGAATCGATGGTCTGGGTTGCTGACACTTATACGAAAACGGAGGACGTCCCTCGACGGTTTTCAGTAGACAGTTTTAATCAGGATCGAATGAAATTCACTAACGGATCATTGATCTTTGAGTTCTGGGAAACGGGCCTAATATTTCATGGAGAAATTGAGAAGCAGGGTCGACGGGAACCCTACTGGCAGTTGGAAGTCACGGAAAACATATTTGATGGAATTTGCGTTCGGGTGTCTGGCGCTTTCGCGAAACGCCAGGCCCCGCGCTTAATTGTAACCGGGTCATCGAACGAAGATTCTGCCGCTTCACCAGTTCGGCGCAGACGTCCCACCAGTTTGATTGCCGGTATATTCGAAGAATTTTTGCACAATTCGACTTTGCTCCGCTCACACCATTATACCCTCTCCGATTTTCAAGAGCATGTTCGTTGCGATACTGCGCTCAAAGGATTGGATGAAAACGTGCGTTTTATCGGGATCAACGGTCGCGATCTATTTTTATTCATCCATACCGGGTTAGTCGGTAATTTGTTTGAATTTCATGTCACGGAAAAAGTTACGGACAGCATTCGGCTTTTTGAACAAGATTTGGCATTCATCCAACGGCATATACAGGCCATTGATGAGTTGTTGCCCGCGCTAGAGGAACTGCTGGCAAAGGAAGTTTGATCATCCCCGACGTTCTTGTCAGGATGGTCGGGAAATCTAACGGAAAATGAAACTCCTAATTTCGATGCAAGCCTATAACGTTCAAAAGCTGATCTTTCATATGAATACCCGGCCTGCGGTGTATGAGCGCTATGGCTCGGATCGTGATGCACTGTTTGCTGATTACAAACTATCGGCGGCAGAACAGGATTATATCGAGACGATGAATGTTGGCGCGCTGTATGAGATGGGGGTGCAGCCACAATTGCTGGCACCCTTCGCCGGGCGCGAGAACATCGCTTGGCTGGATTATATAAAGGGTATGGAAAATCCCGGCCCGTTACGCGAGAAGGAAGACTGATGCCGCTGGTTTTTGCTGCTGCGACCAATCACGGGCCGGGTATTACGGCGCGCCGGGAAACCGCTCCGGAAGATGAGGTTGCCCCTTTCTTTGAGGGGTTCGAACGGCTGCACCAGCGGATTGAGGCCGCCAAGCTCGACGCGTTGGTAATGGTCTCAAGCGACCATATTCAGAATCTTTACATGGATAATATGCCCGCTTTTATTATTGGGCTGGGCGATTCCTTTCCGGGGCCGACCGAAGATGAGCATTTTCTCAAAATCCCCAAGACCATCGTGCCGGGTGCGCCAGACCTTGCCGCTGCACTCGCCGATGAGGTCATGGAAACCGTCGATCTCGCTTATTCTGGAGAGCTTGCGCTGGATCACGGCTTTATGGTGCCGCTGCATTTCCTGACGCCAGATTATGATGTGCCGGTGGTGCCGCTCATTATCAACTGCATGTTCCCGCCTTATCCCAAACTTGGACGTGCCTATGAGCTTGGCCGGGCGCTGCGCCGGGCGATTGATCAACAGCCGGGGCGGATCGGATTGCTCGGCACTGGCGGGTTGTCGCACTGGCCGGCGGCGCCCTTGTCGGGCAAGGTCGCGGTCGAATGGGACAGGGAATTTCTCGACGCGATGACCGCCAATCGGCGGGATGACATGATCCGCTATACGGACGCAGAGATCGAGCGCGATGGCGGGCCGGGTGGCCATGAAATACGGAGTTGGATTACCGTGGCAGGCGCCTGTGAAGGAAGTACGGGTGTATTGGATTTCTATACGCCGCTGCCGTCTTTTGCGATTGGTGGCGCGGTGGTTGAGATGACAATCGCCTAATTCCTTTTGGACAGAACCCAGAATCAAAAACGGCGGCCCATCTTTTTTAGACGGGACCGCCGAATTTTGTGTGGCTTAATCGTTAAGCCGAATAGCAAGTCTTATTGCTTAACGCTGATCTCCACGCGACGATTCAGACGTTCGCGTTTGCCATCACCTGAGTTCACAGCGGGGTTCTTTTCCCCGAAGACTGCGACGGCGATGTCATTCTTGACGCCGGCTTTTTCAAGCGCCCGGATAACCGCATTCGCGCGCTTCGTTGCGAGGATGCTGTTGTAATCGGATTTGCCGGAACGATCAGCATAGCCAGTGACCGAAATCTTGGCGCGCTTCTTGATCTGGCTGACCGTGTAATCAACAGCGTTCATGCCAGCCTTGTTGAGCTTGGCACTGTTGAAGTCGAAATAAACAACATAACGGGTTGTTTGCGGTCCTTTTTTCTTCTTCTTTTTCTTGGCTTTCTTTTTCGGTGCCAAGGCAGCTTCAACTCTTTTCATCGCAGCGTTAAAGGCCTTACGGCAGGCGGCGATATCTTTTGGCTGAATATTTTCTTCTGCCTGTTCCATCCAGCAATCAAAGCTGGTTTGAGCTTTAGCGGCTTGGCCTGGAGCCTTCTTGGCCGCACCTTTACCGAGGGCGGAGACTAAACGAGCGCGGGCACTAACGAGCTGACCCTTATGCGGCGGAACCAGTTTGCGTGAAGAAATACCTTCCGGCGCTGAGGCTTTGCCCATTGCTGCCATTTTGGCGCGGCTAGCAAAATCATCGCCTGAGCTTAGGTCGGTTTGGTCATATTCAGAGTTGGCGAGCTTTACATAGCCAGAGTGCAGTCCTTTGTTAAAGTTACCGCCCTTGACGGACATGTTCGCGACTTCTCCCGTACCGCAAGCGGCAAGGAAACTCGCAGCCACTGCAATGGCAGTGAGTCTTGCAAAAGTTTTCATAATTCTTCTCTATCCTATTCTTATCCGGTGATTTGAAACTTCCCGATCGATTGGCGCCGCGTTTACACAGCCCAATACCCCCAAGAACGGTGTTCTATACCTTTTTTCAGCTTGGGCAACAGGTTTGAAGCCTAATATCACAAAAATTACTCAGAATTTTATGCGCTTTTTTGGCGTTATTTGGTCACTTTGCGCCTTTGCCCTTTGGTCTGGCATACTACTGCAGAACCCTTAAAGGAGAAATTCAATGGCTGTAGCTGGCGTCCCCGATACTAAGGATATGTTGCAAAAAGACCTTTATGTGATTTTTACGCGTCCCATCGCCCCGCGTGAAGAAATAAAGAAGTTACTACCACAGCATCTGGCACGGCAGGTTGAGCTCGAAAAACAGGGTATCCTGTTTGCGGCGGGGCCAATGGAATCGCAAGACGAAGACAAGGTGCGCACCGGCATGATTATTGTGCGCGCGTCTTCTTTTGAGGAAGCGGATGAAATCGCCAAAGCCGACCCGTTTCACGCGGCGGGTTTGCGCGAATATGAAGTGTGGAACTGGTCGATGAACGAAGGCAGCTTCACGGTCACGATCAACTATTCGGATCAGTCCGCCGCCGTTGTCTGACCGCTACGGGTTCAGTCGAACCCGTATAGTTTGGCAGGATTATCGACCAGGATTTGATGCCGGGTGGCGTCGTCACCCGCCCACTCCATAAATTGGTCAAACAGATCGCCATCATTTGGCATCGGATGATCCCACAGAATGGGGTGCGGCCAGTTGGTCCCCCAGATGATGTGATCGCTGCGTGCCTCAATCAGGGCGCGGGCCAAAGGCGTCATGTCGTCATAGGGTGGGCCAAGATCTGACAGGCGGTACCAGCTTGAAAGCGTGCACCAAATATTATCAGCATCTCTGAGCAGGGAGAGCAGTGCCTGAAAGCCAGGGTAGTCGATGCCCTCGCCACCGCGCACGCGTCCTAGATGGTCGACGACAATGTCGACCGGTAACTTTCGGAGGCGTGGTTCAAGTTCGGCGATCTCGGCGACGGTGTCGAGATGGATGACGATATGCCACCCAAGGTCCTTGATCCGATCCGCCATCGGCTCCAGCAAGTCGGTGCCAAAGGCACCCTTGAGCATTGTCGAAAGTCGGATGCCGCGGATACCACCTTCGGCCATCGCTTCGAGCTCGCTATCAGAAATGTCGGGCTCGACAACGGCAACGCCGCGTAACCGCTCGGGGGCCTGTGCGATGCCGTGCAGATCAACCCGATTGTCAGACCCGTGTGCACTGCCATGAACGATCACGCCGCGATCCAGCCCCAGCGTATCGAGTAGCTTGAGATAGGCATCAATCGGCGCATCTGGTGGGGTATAGCCGCGCCCTTCTGCATACGGAAACTGGTCCGCCGGGCCGAAGACATGCGCTTGCGTACAGCAGGCATTGGGCGGCGGCATGATTCTCGGTGTCTTGAGGTTGTAATCCGGACCGGGGCAAGGGCGTGTCATCTAGGGTCTTTCTAGTTACCAAACGGCATTACGGCGCCGCTGCGATTTTGTGGTTTTTCAAAGCGCCAGAGCTGACGCGTGAACGCATCATTGGAACACGTGTTAACGGCGAGAGATCGAGCCATGTGTTTTGACGGTAATCGTTTTCCGCCGCGCGTCAAACGCGATGGTTCAGGACCGATGGTCAGACATTTATCGGGATGAGATTTGAGGGTCAGCCGATAGTTCCGGTGCGCCCATATTTGCAGTGGTGACCCATTGCAGGGCTTAAGAACGAGGTCGGCGCCATCCTGCGCCGATGCCGCTTCAACGCAGAGGTCATATTCCGGCATTTTGAGTTGCCCTTGTTTCAGAGCGGCAGGATCAAACAACTCATCTTTGTGCCAGATGCCTTCCTTACAGGTATGGACGCTCAAGGGGCGTCCGGTATTTACCCGAGCCTTGTGACCCGGAATATCAACGCAATGAAAGCGCGGTTCATCGAGCGGATAAAACGCTTTCAGGAATACGGTGTCGGCACAGGCGGCTGTCGCACCGAAGATAGTTAGCAGGAATAAAAAGATCGAATGACGCATGCCAAATTCTCCTTCTTTGGTAATCCCTAATAGACACAGAGGCATCCTGCAACGGGTTGTGGATATCCTTCTGTAACACGCATTGACCTACCGCATTCGGTCTATAAAGTGCCGTTCACAAAAATAGGGGATGAGGGACCTTCTTTCGATGGATTATGATTTTGTGCCGCCACCGAAGCGCCAGCCGCTGAAGTGGCCGGACGGCAAACGCATGGCCGTTCAGGTGACGCTGAATCTCGAATATTGGGACATGATGAAGGAGAGCGACCAGCCGTATTATGCGGGTGGTCCGCCGGCTTTGCCCGATGCGATGCCCGGTAACGTCCTTGATGTGCCGAACTTTAGCTGGCGCGAATATGGTCAGCGCGCTGGTATCTGGCGGCTGTTCGATACGTTTGATGAAGTCGGCGTCCCGTCAAGCTGTACCCTCAATGCCAAGCTTGGTCTTGAACGCCGTGACATCGTCGAGGCGGCAAAGGAACGCGGCTGGGAACTGGTCTGCCATAACTATGAGCAAGGCGATCTCCTCACCAACTATCAGTCCGATCCAGCGGCCGAAGAGGCGCTGATTGATAGTGCGTTGAGTGTTTATGAGGATGTCGTTGGGAAGAAGTCTCCTGGCTGGTTGTCCTCGTCTCTGCGCAGCACGCCGAATACGCCGGAAATCCTCGCTAAGAAGGGTATGAAGTTCATCTGTGACTATATGAATGATGAACAGCCTTACTTGATGAAGACGGCGCATGGCGAGATAGTCGCCATTCCCTATTCGATTGAGGTCAATGATTTCGGGTTCTTCCTACGGCGTAATTTCACGACGACGCAGACTCTGGAAATGCTCAAGGAACAGTTCGATCAGCTTTATCTCGAGAGCGCCAAGACCGGCAAGCTGATGAGTGTTGGTTTGCACCCGCATGTGTCAGGTCATCCATTCCGCATTCGGGCGATCCGCGAATTCCTCGCCTATGCCAAGAGTTTCGATGATGTGTGGTGGGCAACCCGTGAAGAGATTGCCGACTGGTATCTCGAAAATCACGAGTCTCATATTCCGGTGCAGGGCTAATCTGAAATGCTGGTAATTCAACAACTCGTTAACGGGCTGATGCTCGGCGGTGTCTACGTGATGGTCGCGGTGGCCTTCACGCTGATCATCGGCATGCTCAACTTCCTTAATTTCACGATCCCCGCTTTGTTCATGTTCGCGGCGGTCTTGATGCATGCGACGATGATGGGGCAGCTGCCATTCGGCAATGATTTCATCCTGTCGATCTTTGGCATGGAATATCGCTGGGTCGCCGGGATTATTGTATCTCTTGTCGTCATCGCTCTGGTCTCTCTGGTTATTGAGCGTTTCACCTACCGCTATATGAAAGCGAAATATGGTGATGCCACCGAGCATGCTTTGCCGCTAGTGAGCTCTCTTGGCTTTCTGATTATTTTTGAGCATTTCGTGGTCAGTACCTGGGGCTCAGATCCGCTGACCGCGGTTTCACCGTTTGGCCAGGGCACCTTTAGCATCGATACGATTATTTTCAGCGTACCGCAGATTGTCAGTCTGCTGCTGTCGCTGATTGTCGTCATCATGCTAAGCGTGATGCTCAAGGCCACCAAGCTGGGCCGCGCTTTACGGGCTATTGCAGAACGACCTGACACTGCGACACTGATGGGTGTTGAGGTCGGGCGCATCGTACCGGTTGTCTATGTCATTACCGGGTTGCTGTGCGCCGTTTCCGGTATCCTGTTTACGATCAACTACGCCACGGTCGACGCCTATGTTGGTGACACGGTCGCGACGGTGGCGATCGCTGGCATGGTGCTCGGCGGGCTTGGCAATGTCTGGGGGGCGATTATTGGCGGGCTGTTTATCGGCATGCTCGAGGTGATGTCGATTTATATCGTTGGGGCTGAGTTTGCCAAAGTGCCAATCTGGGGTCTGTTATTGCTTCTGCTGGCCTTCAAGCCAACCGGGCTGTTTGGTCATACGCTTATCGGAAAGGGGAAATTCTGATGAGTGGTTATATGGAAGCACAGCTGATTATCCTGTGCCTGAGCATCATCTACGCCTATGGCATCTTTCTGCCCGCTGCCTCCGGCCAATTGAATCTTGGCGCTGCTGGTTTCATCACCTTGGGGGCCTATGCGAGCGCCTGGTTCAATGCGAGTGCCGGTGCCGCCTTGCCGATGTGGTTGAGTATTCCGATAGCGATGATCTTTACCGGCGTGATTGCCATTGCGATCTCCTTTCCGATCTTGCGAACGCGCGGGGTTTATATGGTCCTTGCGACATTCGCTTTCGCAGAAGTGGTTTCAGGGATTGTCATCAATCTAGAGTTTGTTGGTGGGGCTTCCGGGTTTCCGGTCGATGATCATGCCGATGTGACAGTGATCGTGCCGGTGACCATCGCGGTAATCCTGTTCAGCTTTTACTTTATGTCGACACGGCTCGGCCTGGCATTACGGTCAATACACGACGATGAAAGTGTCGCGACGTTGTTTGGGGTCAATGTGAGGACGGCCAAAGTTGTTGCCTTCACGGTTGGTGCTATGTTGATGAGCCTTGGTGGCTCGCTCTATGGGCATCATTACAATTATATCGAAGCGCAGACCTTTAACGTCCTGCTGAGCATCTACATTCTTCTCTATGTGTTAATGGGGGGAACGCAGACAGCGTGGGGACCACTCATTGGCGCGGCTTTCTTCGCCATCGTGCCAGAGACACTGCGTGAAATTGCTGAATCTGCTGGCCTTAAATGGTTGGCAGAAGGCCGTTTCATTCTGTTTGGGGTCTTTATCGTGTTGTTGATGGTCTTCCGCCCGGAAGGCGTTATGACCAGGACTTTGCAGAACAGGCTCGGAGGTGGACTCTTCCGGCGTAAAAAAGTCCTAACCGATGATACCGGAGGTGGCTCATGACGGACCACCTGCTTGAAATCACCGGAATGCATAAGAGCTTTGGTGGGCTCAAGGTTATCGACGATGTGTCGTTTAATGTGCGCCGCAGCAGCCGGACAGCGTTGATTGGTCCCAATGGCGCTGGTAAGACGACGATCTTTAATTTGCTCACCGGCGTCTATCCGATTGATGCCGGGACGGTCATCGTTGGTGGCCAGGATATTACGGATGTGCCAGCGCAGGATCGGGTAACTGTCGGCATGTCTCGCAGTTTTCAGAATATCCGGCTTATGCCGCATTTGAGCACGGTCGAGAACGTTATGCTGGGTCAGCATGCGCGGGCGCGCAATCTTGGCAGCCTGTTGTTTCCTTTGGGGATGTTGCCACGGAATGACTGGCGGACAGCGGCAGAGGAGGCTCTTGAACGCGCTGGTGTCGGGACATATCCCGGCGAGGTCGTGGCGAACTTGCCTTATGGCGTACAGAAACGCATTGAAGTGGTGCGCGCACTGGTGTCGGATCCAAAACTATTGCTCCTTGATGAGCCGGCGGCTGGTCTAAACAAGACAGAGACCCTTGAGTTGCAAGCGCTCCTGGAGAAGGTTTCTGATCAGGGTGTCACCATTCTGGTCGTCGAACACGATATGCAGTTTGTCCGCGACCTGTGTGATCACATTGTCGTTCTGAACTTTGGCCGCAAGATATTTGAAGGGACACCGGAAGAGGTCCATCAGGACCCGGCGGTTCTCGAAGCCTATCTTGGGACCGATGACGATAGTGCTGAGGAGGCCGCAAATGCTTCTTGATATTCAAGGTATCGATGTTCGCTATGGCCGTAACCATGCGGTTAAATCTGTCGATCTAACGATGGATGAACGCGAGATTGTCACCGTTCTGGGTGCAAATGGGGCGGGAAAGAGCTCGTTGCTGAAGGCAATTCTGGGCAGCGAAAAATCAACCGGCACTGTGGTGTTTGATGGTGTTGATATCAGTGGCTGGTCGGCACCGCGTCGGGTGAATGCCGGGCTGGTGTTGGTTCCGGAAGGTCGTCAGATATTTGTCAGCCTGACGGTTCATGAGAATCTCCAGATGGGAGCCTATTGCCGGAGTGATGACGTTAGCGCCGAGATCGATGCGATCTACGACCGGTTTCCCAATCTCGCGGCGCGGCGTGAAATGCCGGCCTCGGTTCTTTCGGGTGGCGAACAGCAAATGCTGGCGATTAGCCGCGCCATGCTCGCTAAGCCACGTCTGATGATGCTGGATGAGCCGTCACTTGGGCTGAGTCCTATTCTGGTCAAACAACTCTTTACGCTGATTGAGGATCTTAATCGCGACGGGCTGACGATCCTGCTTATTGAGCAAAATACCCATATGGCGCTGCAAAGTGCTGACCGTGGCTACGTGTTAGAACTTGGCGACGTCGTGCTGTCCGGCGACGCTAAAACATTGCAAGAAGACAGCCGTCTCGGTGAGGCCTATCTCGGAGCTCACTGACTATTTATTGACTACAGGTGTCACTACGCTACCGTTTAATACATTAACAGGGAGAGGAATTGGATTATGCGATTTAAGTTAGGCATTACCGCTGCTGTAATGGCAGGTGTGGCATTTGCTGCACCGGTACAGGCTGCGGATGAAATTGTTCTTGGTCTTAGCTTTGGCAAGACCGGGCTGTATTCTACTATCAATAAGACGACCGAAGTTGCCGTCGATATCGCCGTTGCGGAAATTAATGCCGCTGGCGGGATTAATGGCAAGAAGCTCCGCATCGTCAAGTTTGATACGGCGGGTGATCCCAAGCAGGCCGTTGTTGCGGTGCGCAAGTTCGCTCGTGACGATAAGGCGCTCGGCGTGATTGGACCGTTCTCTTCCAGTGAAGCACGTGTTGCTTTCGCGGCTGGTGAACGCGAAAAGATCGTCCAGATCCCAAATGCATCATCTGCGCCGAAACTTGCTGACAAATTCTCCTACGCCTACCGGCTGACTGAGAGTGAGTATCTGCAGTTTTCTCGTGTCGTGAAGACGATGAAAAAACGTGGTGCGATGAAGAAATCAGTGGCCATCATGTATGGCTCTGATGATGTCGTCTCGAAGGCGGTTGGTCTGTTCATCATGAAACCAATCCTGACCAAGGAAAAGGTCAAGATCACGGGCCCGATAAGCTTTGCCACCAAGGCATTTGACGTTTCGCCACAGGTCTCGCAGCTCAAAGGCAAGAATATCGACTATGTCGGTCTTGCTGGTATTACACCGATTGCTATTCGGGTGTTGAAGGAAATGCGCCGTCAGAAAATTACTGTGCCGATCATCGGGGCGCAGATTTGGGCTGATCCTGAAATTGTGAATGGGATGGGCAGCGATGCGGATGGTGCCGTATTTGCAGCACCTTTTTACTATAACCTGAATGAGCGGACTCGCAGCTTTACGAAGAAATTCGTCGCAGCCGCTGCAAAACAGGGCATTAAAAAGCATTGGCCCCATCACGTGGATGCCGCGGCGTACGACATCGTATATGTCTTCAAAAAGGCTATGGAAGTTGCTAAAATTACCGGTGACGCTAAGAAGGTCAAAGCCGAGCGTACCGCTATTCGTGATGTTCTGGGCACAATTACCTACGATCTCGTCGAAGGCAAAGTCTGCTTTGACAAGAACGGCGATGCACAGTTGCCAGCATACATTATGACAATGAAAGACAAGAAGTGGAATTTGCTGGATTCATATCCGGCACTGCCCTGTAAAAAATAGGCGGTTCTTCTTCCATGAGATGAACGGCGGGGGAAACCCCGCCGTTTTTTTATCTGGCGCTGGATTCGCGATCAGAAGCAAATTATCTTAGGCTTTAGGAAAATTTCTTGCTCGTTATCACAACGCATTGAAGATCAGGAGTGAACGATGAAAATAGCGGCTTTGGCGCCTGCAGCATTTGTTGCGGGTTTGGCTATTGGCAGTACGGGTCTATCGGCTAATGAACTCGTATTGGGGCTGAGTTTCGGGAAAACCGGGCTTTATTCGACAACCAACAAAACGACAGAGATCGCTGTCGATATAGCGGTGTCTGAAATCAACGCCGCTGGTGGTGTAAACGGTAAAAAAATACGGATCGTTAAATTTGATACGGCTGGCGATCCGAAACAGGCTGTCGTCGCGGTTCGAAAGTTTGCTCGCGACGATAAAGCCCTCGGTGTGATTGGCCCATTCTCATCGAGTGAAGCACGGGTTGCGTTTGCGGCCGGTGAGCGCGAAAAGATCGTTCAAATTCCGAATGCGTCGTCGGCGCCAAAACTGGCGGACAAGTATTCATATGCTTACCGGTTGACGGAAAGCGAATATCTGCAATTCGCCCGCGTCGTAAAGACGATGAAAAAGCGTGGCGCGATGAAGAAATCAGTGGCGATTCTGTACGGCTCTGACGATGTCGTTTCTAAGGCGGTTGGTTTGTTCATCATGAAACCGATCCTGACGAAAGAGAAAGTCAAGATTACCGGCCCAATCAGTTTTGCCACCAAGGCGTTCGATGTTTCCCCGCAAGTATCACAGCTTAAAGGCAAGAAACTTGATTATGTCGGTCTTGCCGGCATCGCACCGATCGCTATTCGTGTGGTTAAGGAGATGAAACGCCAAAAGATCAACGTGCCGATCTTGGGCGCACAGATTTGGGCAGACCCTGACATTGTTGATAAAATGGGAACCGATGCGGATGGTGCCGTTTTCGCCGCGTCCTTTTATTATGATCTAAACGAACGAACACGTTCTTTCAGCCGTAAATACGCTGCAGAGGTCAAAAAACGCGGTATCAACAAGCCCTGGCCGCATCACGTTGACGCCTCGGCCTATGATATCGTGTATGTATTCAAGAAAGCGATGGAAGTCGCCAAGGTTACAGGTGACCTGAAAAACCTTAAATCCGAACGCACCGCGATCCGTGACGCGCTTCTTACAACCACTTTCGACCTGGTTCAGGGTAAGGTTTGTTTTGAAAAGACTGGTGATGCCCAGCTTCCGGCTTACGTCATGACCATGAAAAACAGAAAATGGGAATTGCTGGACACACATCCGGCACTGCCCTGTAAAAAATAGGCGGTTCTTCTTCTATGAGATGAACGGCGGGGAATCCCCGCCGTTTTTTTATGAGGCTTCAAAAAATTACGTTATGACCGCGCTGACGCACGGTTACTGGATCCCGCATCAAGTGCGGGATGACGAACGAAGAGGGTTATAAACCGCCGCTTACTTATTTTTCGCCGATACCGTCTTTCATCCGGAAGCCATGGCCGTCTTTTTCGACAGGGCCATAGCCCGGTGACTGAAAGTGTGCGGGTAAGATGAACGTATCGCTACCAGCAAAACGGTCGAGCAAACCAGTACGCGTTTCACGAGACTCTTGCGCATCCTCGCAAAAGCAAGTCGACCATTCGGGGTGCGCGAGCTGCACGGGGTGATGCATGACATCGCCGCAAATGACGGCATGGGTCTTTGCTGCTTCTCCGACATGCAGGACCATATTACCGGGCGTATGACCATAGGCGGGTTCGGTGTTGAGACCCGTGGCAATTTCATGATTACCCTCGATCAACAGGGCCTGCCCCGACTTCATAACCGGCAAGACACTGTCGGCATGGGAGCCATACATAATTGGGTCATCGCTCTTGGCCTGGCACTCTTCCCAGAACTTGTATTCACGCTCGGCAAACAGATACTGCGCATTGGCAAAGGTCGGTACCCACTCACCGTTCACCTTTTTTGTATTCCAGCCGACATGGTCGGCATGCAGATGGGTACACATGACGAAATCGATATCGTCAGGCGTCACACCCTGCCGTGTGAGATTGTCGAGGAAAGGCCCTGATCGATTGTTCCACATGTCACGCCCAGGACGATCTTTGCCATCGCCGATGCAAGCATCGACCAGGATCGTATGGTTTTCGGTTTTGATGATATAGGCATGGAAACTAAGATAGAGCTCCAACGACTCCGGGTTTATATGCATTGGCCCGAAGCGCTGGCTCAGGGCGGTTATTTCCTCCGGTGTTGCGTCGGGATAAAGCATCGACGCCGGAAACCCACCAGCCGCCATATCAACCACGCGGCCAATATCGATTGCACCAAACGAACAGCTATCGGTCTCGTGGTTCCAGTCTGCCATTAGGCGGCTACTCCTTTTGCCATCAGGTCGGCCATGCGACGGACAAAGGCCGTCGGGTCAGGTAGGGGTTCGCCTTCAAGGATGCGCGCCTGATCGAGCAGCAACCAGGCAGCATCACTGACCTTACTCCCGGCGCCATCAGCCCCTGCAATACCAGCGAGCGCTGTGATCAGCGGATGCTTGCCATTAATCTCCAGCACACGGGTGATCTGCTCATTGAGCTGATTATGCTGGCGCAAGAGCTGCTCCATGCGGATATCCATATCGCCCTCATCAGCGCTAAGGCACACCGGACTATCGGTGAGCCGGTTTGAGAGTCGGACGTCTTTGATTTTATCGCCGAGCTCCAGCTTGACCATGGCAACCAGCGCATCGAGACCGGGAACATTCTCGTCGGCAGGCTTCTTATCGTCTTTCTTGTCGCTATCGTCGGCGCTTTCCTCTTTGATGGCGTCGAGATCATTGCCGGAGCGTGTCGCGGAGCGCAGCGGCTTTTCCTCATGCTCGCCGACGGCGGGGAGCCAGAACTCGTCGACCGGATCGGTCATCATCAACACTTCGATACCACGCGCCCGGAAGCCTTCGAGTTGCGGGCTCTTGGCGAGGGCGCCGATATCTTCGCCGGAGATGTAATAGATGGCTTCCTGACCCTCTTTCATCCGGCCGATATAGTCTTCGAGGCTCGTTAGTGCATCATCATGGGTGCTGTGAAACCGTGAGAGCTTGAGAACAGCATCCCGGTTTTCCTGATCTTCATAGATACCCTCCTTGAGGACGGCGCCAAAATTTTCCCAGAAAGTTGCGTATTCGTCGGGTTTCTTGTCTGCCAGTTTCTTGAGCTCGCTAAGCACTCGTTTGGTGAGGGCTGATTTGATCCGCGCCAATGCCGGGTTGTTCTGTAGCATTTCGCGGCTGACATTGAGCGGCAGGTCTTCGGAGTCGATCAGCCCTTTCATGAACCGCAGCCATGGCGGGCATAGCTCGGCGCAGTCATCGGTGATGAACACACGTTTGACATAAAGCTTGATGCCGTGCTTGCGCTCGGGGGAGAAGATGTCCATCGGCCGCATAGAGGGAACAAATAACAGGCCAGTATATTGCACCCGTCCTTCAGCTCGCCAATGGATGGTCTGGGCGGGCTCGTCGAAGGCATGGCCGATATGACGATAGAACTCAGTATATTGGTCGGCCTTGATATCTTTCTTCTGACGGGTCCACAAAGCTGACGCCTGATTAAGGGTCTCTTTGTTGTCCTCAATCTCCATCATGATCGGCAAAGAGATGTGATCCGAATAGGTCGAGACGATATGGCGCAGCCGCGTCGGGTCCATAAACTCTTTCGCGTCTTTCTTCAGCTTCATGACGATAGAGGTGCCGCGACCTTCACGTTCGGCTTCTTCGATGGTGAATTCGCCTTCACCGTTAGACGTCCATTTCCACGCCTGATCTTCACCCGCCCGGCGGCTGGTGACCTCGACCGAATCGGCGATCATAAAGCAGGAGTAGAACCCGACACCGAATTGGCCGATCAGCGCGACATCGTCGTCTTTCTCGCTGCTCAGCGCATCGATAAAGGCAGAGGAGCCGGAGCGCGCAATCGTGCCGAGATCTTCGATCAGCGCGTCGCGGTTCATGCCAACGCCATTGTCCGAGATCGTCAGCGTCTTGGCTTTCTTGTCGACTGATAGCTCGACACGGAATTCGGGATCATCGGCTGTCAGCGCGGGGTCAGTAATCGCTAGATAGCGTAACCTGTCACAAGCATCGGAAGCGTTTGAAATCAGTTCGCGGAGGAAAATCTGTCGGTCGCTATACAGTGAGTTGGCGACGATTTTAAGAATCTTTCCGACTTCGGTTTGAAAGCTCAGGGTTTCAGCGGTCATGCCCAGCAATCTCTCTTTTGCTAATTGTGTTTGATGGGGCAGAATATGTGGCCTGAAGCCCATCTCTGCAAGTGCCCTTTGCAAGGGTTTTTGAATCGCAATCAGCCCTTGTTTCTAGCTGGTGGAATCGCCACACTTTATCTATGTCCACGCCGGTAAATACTCCGAAAATCACGGCTGTTCTGGGCCCGACCAATACCGGGAAAACCTATCTCGCGGTTGAGCGCATGCTGGGTCACCGAACCGGCATGATGGGCTTTCCGCTGCGATTGCTGGCGCGTGAGAATTATGACCGGGTCGTGAGCCTCATCGGCTCGCGTCATGTCGCCTTGGTCACCGGCGAGGAAAAAATTATCCCCAAAACAGCGCGGTATTTCTTGTGTACCGTCGAATCGATGCCGGTCGCCCGGCTGGTTGATTTTTTGGCGGTTGATGAAGTTCAGCTCTGTGCCGATCCTGAACGTGGTCATCTATTTACCGATCGTTTGTTGCGTGCACGGGGCCAGTCGGAGACCATGTTTCTCGGTTCTGAGACGATTAAACCGGTGTTGCGCAAGCTGGTGCCAGAGGCTGAGTTTGTCTCGCGGCCGCGTTTTTCCAAGCTGACCTATAGTGGTGCCAAGAAGCTGACGCGGATGAAACGGCGCAGCGCGATTGTCGCGTTTTCGGCAAGTGATGTGTATGCGCTGGCAGAGCAAATTCGCCAAACGTCAGGGGGCGCAGCGGTTGTGTTGGGCGCGTTGAGCCCGCGAACCCGCAATGCTCAGGTTCAGATGTATCAGGAAGGCGAGGTTGATTATCTCGTCGCGACCGATGCGATCGGGATGGGACTTAACATGAATATCGATCATGTTGCGTTCTGGCGGCTTCATAAATTTGATGGTCTGCGGCGACGGCCTTTGGCGGTTGATGAGATCGCGCAGATCGCCGGTCGCGCCGGTCGCTATATGCAGGATGGCACGTTCGGAACATTGGCAGAATTGGGCGCACTTGATCCTGAAACTGTGGAAGCGGTTGAGAATCACCAGTTTCAGAACATACGTGGGATCTGGTGGCGCAATAGTGACCTCGAATTCAAGAATTTGACGGCTTTGCTCAAGAGCCTCGATGCTTCACCGCCGTCGCGAGTTTTGCGCCGCGTTCGCGAAGCGGAAGATCACGGTGCGTTGCGCCGGCTGGCGCATGACAAGTCGATAACAGACCTTGCCGCAAATCGGGACATGGTGAGCCTGCTGTGGGAGGTTTGCCAGATCCCCGACTTCCGTAAGACCATGCCTGACGTGCATGTCGGGTTGCTCAGAACAATTTTTCAGCATCTCGCGGCAGCTAACGGACGCTTGCCGACGGACTGGGTGGCCAGCCAGCTGGTTCGTCTTGAACGATTTGATGGTGATATCGATACGTTGATGGCGCGCATCGCCCATACGCGAACCTGGACTTATATTTCGCACCGCACTGACTGGATTGATGATGCCGAGAGCTGGCAGGCTCGGGCCCGGTTGATCGAAGATCGATTGTCGGATGCCTTACATGAACGACTGACGCAACGGTTTGTTGATCGGCGTAGCGCCGTTCTTGTTCGGTCACGTGGCAAGGATGTCGAAGCAGATGTCAATGAGGATAATGATGTGTTTGTCGAAGGAATGCTCGTTGGGCGGCTTGAGGGGCTGCGCTTTATTACCGATCTGTCGGCGACATCTGGCGACCGGCGATTGCTAACGGCAGCGGCACATCGTGGATTACAGCGCGAAATGGGACGGCGCGTTGCGGCACTCGAGAATGCTAAAGATAACGACTTTACCTTGTTGGATGACGGAACGATCCAATGGCAGGATCAATCTCTTGGTAAGTTAACGCGTGGCGCAGAAATCCTGTCGCCTCGGCCTCAAGTGGCGACCAGCACGATTTTACCAGCAGCGTTGCGGGATCGGGTTGAGGTGCGTTTGGCGTGCTGGTTCGACGAAATTTTGCGACGCGCCTTTATGCCGCTTGTGACGATCCCTGCTGCTAAACTAACCGGCCCGGCGCGCGGTATTGCCTTTCAGTTGCGCGAAGGGTTGGGGTCGATTGCCCGGTCAAGTGCGCAGGCGCAGATCACAGCTCTTTCGCCGCAAGATAAAAACACGTTTCGGTCGTGTCGTGTTCGGATCGGGCCGCAGACGATCTTTATCGAGTCGTTGTTGAAGCCGCGTCTTGTGGCCCTTAGAGCTCTTTTGTGGGCGATCTGGCATGAGCGGGACGTCCCCGACGTGCCGCCGCCGGGAATTACGACCCTGGCGAAAAAGGCTGACGTCATAGCGGGCTTCCATGAGGCGATAGGTTTTATAGGAATAGGCAACCGACTGATCCGCGCGGATATTCTGGACCGGGTTGCGACTAAACTTATTCGTCTGGCCCGCTCAGGGGAATTTGCGTTGCCCGCCGATGTACCGTCATTACTAGGACTGAATGTGCTGGAGACACAAGCACTGGTTCGTCAATTGGGCTACGTGGTTCGTCCGGACGGGGTCGTGGTGCGGAAGAAAGGAAAACGCGGTCCCAAAAACAGCACGTACAAAAAAAGGGTGTCATCGCGCCATACCTCACGCAAACGCCGTAACGCTGAACCGGCGCCTGATTCTCCGTTCGCCAAACTTTCGGAATTGAGCCTTTGACGAAACCCGATCCGGCGATCCGACTCGATAAGTGGCTGTGGCATGCGCGGTTCTTCAAGTCGCGATCCCTCGCAGGCAAGATTTGCGGCTCGGGTCGCATTCGCGTCGATGGAACGTCGGTTGAAAAAGCGCATTATGGCGTCCGGATTGGGCAGGTCGTGACTTTTCCGCAAGCACATCGTATTCGGGTGGTTAAGGTATTGGGGTTGGGTACGCGCCGCGGGCCTGCTCCTGAGGCGCGACTGCTTTATGAGGATTTATCAGTTGAGGTCCCACAGGTACCCCGGGTGCCAGGTATCAGGCCGGTTCCAGTTGCCCGTTGGGATAAACGAGATCGAAATAAGGATGTGTGGTGATTAAAAAGATTCAGGAATTATTGGGTTTAAACAACGCAGGATCCGAGGCGAGTGACGGCGGAGATGATGTGCAGCTCGCGGCCGCAGCCTTGCTGGTTGAGGTTGCGACAGTGGATAGAGACTTCGATGACGCGGAACGGGCTCGGATTCTGGCCTTTGTCCGGCAACGGTTCGCGCTTGAGGAAGATATAGCCGCGCAGCTCGTGACCAAAGCGGAGGCCGAAGTTGAGGGTTCGGTCCAGCTGTATGCGATAACCTCCGCGATTCGGCAGGGGTTATCCTATGAAGATCGTGTCGAGTTGATGGGGTGTTTGTGGCATGTTGCCTATGCTGACGGTGAGGCTGACCCGTTTGAAGATCAGTTGATGCGGCGTATCGGTGAACTCATTTATGTGACGGATCGGGATCGCGGAGAGACGCGAAAAAAGGCAATTGCGCAAATAAAGCGAGATTAGGACGTAATTTTATTTCAGAAATGCTGTGAATTTGCCGCGAAGAACCCGGAAACGTAAAATTGTTTCACAACGGCGTTGCACCGGACGCTCTGAAATAGTACAGAAATTGAAGTTGAGCGCCTCTTTGGGGGTATAAAGGCTGCCGCGTTAGGTTTTGGCAGCGGGGATTGATCGGAGACAAGTATGACATACGTCGTCACGGAAAACTGCATTAAGTGCAAATTTATGGATTGCGTTGAGGTATGCCCGGTAGATTGCTTCTACGAGGGCGAAAACATGTTGGTTATTCATCCTGATGAATGCATCGATTGTGGCGTATGTGAGCCGGAATGCCCGGCCGAAGCGATTCAGCCTGATACCGAGACGGGTGCTGAAAAATTCCTCGAAACAAATGCAAAGTTTGCGGAGGAATGGCCCAATATCACTCGCAAAGGTGATGCGCCCGCCGATGCCGACGACTGGAAGGATGTCGCCAATAAGTTCGAAGATCATTTCAGCGAAAAACCAGCTGGCGGCTGATTTAATCTTCTGAAAACGCCGTTGAGCCTATATTTTCCGGGCCCGTGAGCAATTCGGTAAGTATGCCTGTCCTTTAGGCGAAATTTGTGTTATAGTACTGAGCATTAACGGTGCACGTGCGAGCACTACCTTAAGTGCAATGGGTTGGACTTAAGAGCGGTGCACCCTATATCGGCGATATGGCCGGTAAATAGTCGGTAGAATTCAGAAACTGGACCCGCAATTCGGGAATCGACGAATTCGTGACTTTAACGAAGAATTTGACCGCATCTGTGTGTCAAACGAGAGAGATTTATGGCGACCAAAGCTAAACCTAAACCTAAGGCTACTCCGAAGGTTAAACCTACTAAAGCGAAACCTAAAGCCAAGGCCAAGACCAAGACCAAGGCTAAGAAGCTTCCTTACGCGGTAAAGGATTATGTCGTTTACCCGACCCATGGGGTTGGGCAGGTAACCGATGTTGTGACAGAAGAGGTTGCCGGGTTTGAATTGCAGCTCTACGTAATTCTTTTTGCGGCGGAAAAAATGACTTTGCGCGTGCCGGTTGGTAAAGCGCAGGAATCTGGCCTGCGCAAAATTAGCAGCAAGGACAAGATGCAGACAGCGGTTGGTACTTTGAAAGGCCGCGCTCGGGCCAAGCGGACTATGTGGAGTCGGCGCGCCCAGGAATATGACGCCAAGATTAATAGTGGTGACCCAATTCAAATTGCGGAAGTGGTCCGTGATTTACATCGGCCGCCGGATCAGCCAGATCAGTCGTATAGTGAACGGCAAATGTATGAGGCTGCGATCAGCCGTTTGGCATTGGAACTGTCGCTTGTTGAAAAGATTGATCTCGATGCTGCTACGGCCAAGCTTGAAACCATGTTGATAAAAACCGCTCCGCCGCCGGCTGCCGCTGAAACGCCCGCTACGCCAGAGAGCTAAGTTTTTTTACCATTGAATTGAAACGCCGTCTGCGAAACCAGGCGGCGTTTTATTTTAGTCGGAACACATCAATTGGTTCGTTGCGGCCTCTTATTGGCTGAGAGCCTAAATCTTCCAGGTCGAAGTTTTTTGTAACTTGTTGCGCGACAACGTTACTCACCAAGACAGTGACGTCGCTATCGGTTTCTGCAAACGGTTTGCAGAGCTGTTCTATGCGTTGCGCGAGATTCACGGTATCGCCAACGAGGGTGTAATTGATTCTGCTCGGCGCTCCGATATTACCTGCAATGGCGCTGCCGGTATGAATGCCAATCCCCATTTTGATAGCCGGTAGCCCAGCCTTAATACGGCGCGTGTTATCAGTATCGATTAAGTTTCTAACTGCTAGAGCCGCGCGACAAGCGCGATTGGCGTGATCGGACATCTCTGTTGGCGCGCCCCAAAATGCCATGACGGAATCGCCAATATATTTGTCAATTGTGCCTTCGGTTTCCTCTACGCAGCCAGCGATTAATCCGAAATGCTCGTTGAGTAGGCTCGCGACTTCTGTCGCTGCCAAAGACTCGGAAAGCATCGTGAAGCTCCGAATATCTGTAAACAACACGGTGACTTCACGTTCGGCGGATGTTAGCCGTGAGGAGGTGCTTTTGTCGCTGAGTAGCTGATGCACGAGAGTTTTGGGAACATAAGTCTCGAACCATTTCAAACCAGTGGTCATGGCATTAAAGGCGGTTGCCGCCTCGTCGAGTTCTTTTAAACGACTTCGGTTGAGCTGTGGCGGTGGCTCAAGATTTAAGGTTCTAATCTGGTCAGCAGCTTTGGCGAGATTACGGACCGGTTGCGCCATTCTCCGGCCTAACCAGAACGCGGTGATGACAGCGAGTAGGGTGACGATGAGTCCGGCGACACCGGCCCGCCAAAGACGGATGAAGTCAGCTCCGATGGATTTCTCTAATTTGACGTAGCGACCGGCATAGAGAGGTACTGCGGACAAGCGATCAAGGCGCCTATACATAAAGGCATAGGTATTGCTTTTATAATCGATCAAGTGTCCCTGGGTTTTGTTTTTGCTACCGATACCGGGTCGTTGTAGGTCATTGTTCCAGATATTTTCGAGAACCGGATCGCCGATGGTTTTGAGGTTGGGGATAGGTTCGCTCTTGTCACGGGCATAACTTCCCCCGGCCATGTGAGCATGGGCCAGAACATATTGGTCGCCATAAAGCAGGAAGCTGCGGGTCTCATTTTCTGTTGTGTCAATCCTGGCGAGGTAGCGGGACAGATCAGATAAAGCGACGCTGGTCGTGTAGGCCCCTATAAATTTGCCATCGCGAAACACTGGGGCGCGTCTGTTCAACAATGTGACTTTGAGGCGATCCACCCAAATAAGGGGTCCCCAGAATGGCTGCTTCTCACCGCGTCCTTCAATAATTGCTTCGCGAATACCCTCACGTTGACGCCAATCTTCGGTCGTTATCTGGAATTCTTCTCCGATTCGATTGACCAACGTTGCTTGAAAATCCGCGCCAATAAATACCGCACTAATGACTTGTGGTGTCGCTGCGAGGCTATTTCTCATTTGTTCTCCCAACGCCTTTTTGTCATTGGGGTCTATCTTGCCAGTTGCGATCAGGTTGGCGACAAAGCCATTGGCCTGCACCATCGGGCCGATATGCCCGCGCAACTGTTGTTCCATTAAATCGACGGTTAGTTGATTACGGTCACGGATCAAGTTGATGGTATTGGTGCTGGCACTCCACAGTCCGATGCCGAGAACGCTTGCGGCAGCGACAAAGACCAGCAGCCCAAACCCGAGCGTTAGGGCGGTGGCAATCGCCATCCGGAAACGTGGCCTGGATTGCGCTTCTGGCGCAGGGGTGTCTGGGAGGCTGGTGTCTGTTTCAGTCACCCCTTCAACCTAAGCAGTCAGGGCACTTAGTTCAAACAATGTCGTCGTTTATTCGGTGACTATCTTAACCCGTTGCCCAGGACGCAGTCGGGCATTGTCGTGTAGCCCGTTTAACACTCTAAAGCGCGCTTCTGAAAAACCGTCATCCCCCGCCATGCGTCGGGCCATCGAAGCAACTGTATCGCCGCGGCGTGTCCGAACAACCCTGACCCGCAAGGGCTTGAGAGCCCTGATTTCTCGTTTGGTAAGAATTCGAAAACTATGGGTCGTCCTGCGAAACGGTTTTGATAATTTTCTGGTATCCTGGGATTTGGTACGGAACATAAAGCGATAGATGGTATGCAAATCTTTGCGGATGGCGATCGCTCGGATGGTTTGCCCGCGTTGGCGGATTACCCCGGTTGCCGCATCCAATCCGTTGATGTCGAGGCGCTGAACATTTCGCAATCCGGCATTGCGACCCCAAATCTCCTGCAGGTAATAGGTGATGGGTCCGTCTGCGGATCGCTTGGCGGAATCAAAAATTATCGTCGCGTCATTTGGTCCTTTGGCAAATACTGCTTTGGGCGTGTTGAACAAGCGGAATCCCTCTGGGACCTCAAACCGGAATTTTAACTTGGGGTGGCTAAAGACCCGGCCTCTAATAAAGCCCTGATTAGGATCGTCGCCAAACAGCATGCCATTTATTTTGCGCAAATAGATGTTCCGCGCTCGCATCGGTTTTTTGACTTTATATTTTGTTGCCTGTTGGCTTGCCAAACGCACGCGTTCGGCGGGCGCTGGATGGGTCGCGAGATAATTAAACTCATCGACCTTATCAGGTGATTTGCCGAGGCGTCTTGCTTCCAGCCGTGAAGAGGCCCGCATCTTGCGCAGGAAGTTCACCATCGCCTGGGGGTCGTATCCGGCGCGGGACATATAGCGGAGCGCCAGGCTGTCTGACTCAAGTTCATGTTCGCGCGAATAGGCGCGCAGCGCACCACCGACAACGAGACTGCCGAGATCTGCTGCCGGGCCGCCAACAGCGACCCCGACCCCGGTAAGAAGAATATTGGCCAGCAGGCCTTGTCCTTCGCGGCGACCGTGATGGAGAGCGTTAATATGGCCAAGCTCATGCGCCAATACTCCCGCTACCTCGGCTTCGTTCTCGGCGAGGGCCATCAAGCCGCGGCTGATATAGATGTAGCCGCCGGGTAGTGCGAAGGCGTTGACGACCTCCGAGTTCAGCAATGTGAAGGTGTATTTGAATGTTTTGCGCTCGACGGTCCGGGCCAGCAATTGTCCGATACTATCGACATAACGTCGCAGTTCTGGCGATCCAAATTCGCCACCAAAAGCTTTGATGATTTGTGGATGTTGTTCGCGTCCAACGCGAAGCTCTTGAGCATCACTGGACATACCGGTAAAGACACTTTCGCCGGTGGCTGGATTAGTTGTGCAGCCGGGCAAGGCGGAGAGAAATAAGCTAGCAGTTACGCTGATGGCTATAATGTGTCGGGACTTCTTCACTCTAAAATCTCTATTTGCTCTGGATGGGATGCTTCAATCATGGGGCCGTTAAACTTTTTTAGCCAGCCCCGAACGCGGATCGTTTTACCTTGGTAACTGTCGATGGCCGGTCCTTTACGCCAGAATCGTCGCATTGTTCTTGGAGACATCGTGATTGTGAAATCTTTGCGCCAGTTTTTGTCAAAATTAAGATAGGCGCGCCCCCTGACGATGACGGCTTTGACGACGGTGCCTTCGATCAGCTGGAACGTCCGGAGGTGGCGCCCAGTTTGGCGGTGATTAATTATGCGGTAATAGGGGTGCCCCCAAATACCACGCTTTGCAGAGCGAGCGGCGGTTTCCTGTTTTAGCATTTCAGCGATCCGCGACCGGTTATCTGGGAAGCTGTAGACCCGCGCCATTCCGGCTTGTAGCAAAGCGCCTTGAATCCATTTTCCGTCATCAAGATACAGATGCGCGAGTAATCGTCCATGGCGATCAATTTTGCGACCGCCATATTTCAGTGTGAGCTCTTTCCCTAAGGATAGCTCGCCGAGGGCTGTTTTGGCTTCTGGTGCAAGCGGCCAAGTTGAAAAATTCTTACGACCCAATGGCAGCTTAGGCGCCTGAATACCCACAAGGCGGACTTCGGTGCCGTTTTGCAGAACCAAGGTATCACCATCGGTGACCGATTTGACGGTTCCCTTTGAGACGGGTTCTGGCCATTGCGCCGGGGGTTTGCGGGCAACAGTTGGATTGGCCGTGCTGACCATTAGAATAAGAATCAGCGATGGCACGATTATGTTAACTGCATGACGCATTGATTGGTTTTTTTCCTGAGTCTGTACGCTGGCTGACTTTCCAAGGGCTAATTCGTCGGCTATAGAATAGCGCCAATCCTATCAATTACCCAGTGACCAGATAGCCGGTGGCTGTGCTTGGTAAAGTAGAGGCCAGAGTCTTTGTTAATGACCCGCGAACAGCTTTTTCCACCCATAAACCCCTATGAAACTGGCCGCTTGGCGCTGGACGGCACCCATATTATGTATTGGGAACAGTCTGGAAATCCGCACGGCGTGCCGGTGGTGTTTTTGCATGGCGGGCCAGGCGCTGGCGCGACACCTGTCCATCGTCGGTTTTTCGATCCATCGGTATACCGTGTCATAATATTTGATCAACGTGGTGCAGGTCGGTCGGAGCCACAGGGTGAGCTCACCAACAACACAACCCAGGACCTGGTGGGCGATATCGAAACGTTGCGGGTTCACCTCGGTATCGACCGGTGGATGGTCTTTGGTGGGTCGTGGGGGAGCACGCTGGCATTGGCTTACGGCCAGGCCCATCCTGATCGCTGTATTGGGTTTGTTTTGCGGGGTATATTTCTCGGCCGACAACAGGAGCTCGATTGGTTTCTCTATGGCATGAAAACGGTGTTTCCCGAAAACTGGAAGCGGCTCGTTGAACAACTATCGAGTGACGAACGTAAAGATATTCTGGCTGCTTATCATCAGCGTCTGATGAATGCTGACCCTCGCGTTCACCTACCAGCAGCGCGAGCCTGGAGTGCTTTTGAGGGTTCTTGTTCAACCTTGCTGCCGAGCCCCGAGACCGTCGCCGCGTTTAGCAGTGATGCTCTGGCCTACGCGTTGGCACGGATTGAAACGCATTACTTCGTCAATGATCTCTTTATGGAAGAGGATGCGCTTCTCAAAGGAATCGACATTATTCGCGACATCCCCGGTGTCATTGTCCAGGGCCGGTATGACATGGTTTGTCCTATTACGACGGCTAATGCGTTGCATGAGGCATGGCCTGAAGCTGAATATGTCGTTGTGCCGGATGCCGGTCATTCGGCGATGGAGCCTGGTATTCGGGCCGCATTGATCCGGGCATCGGAACGGTTGAAGCATCGTCGTTAAACGACGGGCGTTTGCTTGCCGGTTGCGCTGTCGGGGCTATCCCTTAAGATCACAAAAATATTCATTCTTTGTCACTTGGTGGTCCGACGTGAAACATAACCGGCATTTTATTTTGGCACTGGCAGCACCCTTAGCGATGCTGTTTTCAGTCCCATCAGCCCATTCCGGAACGACGGCTTATGATATGTCGCGGCTTTTGGCTGAACCACATCCGTTTGCCGCTACTGTACCCGCGCACGTACCGCCGCCGATTGTGACGTTGCAACCAACTGGGGCGGCAACATATACCATACCGGGTTCAGCGGCAGGTGTTGTTGGACAGGGGCAACCTTATGGGGCTGGCGCAACGAACAGGGCCCGCTCACCCCAGCCCGCGGGTCAAAATACTGGCGCGACGGTCCCCGGGCCTTTTCCGCCTCCGCTGGCATTTCCGATGCCAACATCAATCCCGGCATCGAACTCCGTCAATCCGTCATCGATCATCAGAGCGCCTGCAAAGAAGCCGCCCGTTCAGCTGAGTCAGGTCAGCTTGCGATCCGACGATCCAAGTCTTCTGACGTTTGGGGTGGGTTATTACGATATCAATGATAATCAGGATGCGGTCGAATTCCGGGCCGAATGGCGGTTTAAGAAGCTGTTTTGGAAAATTCATCCTTTTGTTGGAATTATGGGAACGACCGACTCAGCAGTTTATGGCTATGGCGGTATTGCCCTCGACTGGTTCCTCGGGAAAAGTTGGGTGATTACCCCCTCTTTTGCTGCCGGTGCTTATCGTGATGGTGATGGCAAGGACCTTGGTCACACAATTGAGTTCCGGTCGTCACTGGAAGTTGCTTATCGATTCCAGAACAATCACCGTCTTGGGATCAGTATTTACCATCTGTCCAATGCCAGCATTGGAGACAGCAACCCGGGGACTGAAGTGCTTTCCTTGGGATATTCGATACCGTTTGACTGATTGTGGTTGTCGGATCCGCCGGACGCCGTTTCTCGCATTTAGGGCGTGAAGATTAGGTGTATATTGCTGTCGATAGCGTACGCGAGTTGCGCTGTCGGAACTAATCCGTAATATCTTAATATTGTCTACAGTTGTTGTGTGGTGATTTGTGTTGAAATGTAAAGAATACATTCTTCTGGCATTGGCTATTCCAGTAGCCATTATGTCTTTGTCATCAACGGTCCGTTCCGGCACGTCCTCATATGATATGTCGCGGCTTTTGAATGAACCCCATCCGTTTGCCAGCACCCTGTCAGCGCCGCAGCCACCGGCAGTTATAACCCTACAACGATTTGGCAAGGCCACCTATTCGATACCGGGTGGTTCGGCGATCCCTCTCAATATGCGCTCTCCATACGCTCTTAATCCAATACAAGTCTCAGCGTCGAACAGGGCACCCAAGACAAATCCATCGGTTCAGTTGAGCCAGGTCAAACCTCGGTCTAATGATCCCAGCTTCCTGACGATGGGTGGCGGTTATTTTGACATTAATGACAATGAGAGCGCTGTGGAGATCCGGGCGGAATGGCGCGGTAGAAAAATGTTCTGGCATCTCCATCCTCTCATTGGCGCGATGGGAACGGGGGACGGTGCTCTATATGGATATGTAGGGGCAGCTGTTGATTTTTTCTTTGGCAAAAGGATCTCGTGACCCCTTCTTTTGCTGTCGGCGCCTATGATGATAGTAAGGGTAAGGATCTCGGTCATACCATCGAGTTTCGGTCCGGCGTTGAACTGGCATGGCGGTTTGATAACCAGATGCGCTTAGGTCTAACGCTGTATCATTTGTCGAATGCCGGTATTGGAGATCGTAACCCTGGTACTGAAGTGCTCAGCCTTGGGCTTTCTGTTCCGCTCGACTAATACTTTCCGAAGCTGTTCCGTGGTTCGTTAAGCCTGTCGTCATCTTTTCATGCGACGGTTTCGTCTGACTGAAGGCGAAACGACCCGGTTTTATCCAATGCGGCAGCTCTATCTTACAATCATTTGTGGGCTAATTTTCCTCCCGGGGATTTCTTTTGCGGCCCCGGGTAGTCAGTCCGGCGTGACCAACGCGCAGAAACCTCAGACCTTGCAACAAAAGCGCAATGCCACCCGTGCTCGAATTATTGGACAACAAACCAAACATTGTTCGCTGATCTTTGCCCGGCTCCGTAAGATGCAGACCAAACCTTGCGTTGGTGGAGATCAACTCGATCCCAAGACCCGTATGTGTTTACCGCGCAAGAACCGCTATATGCCTTATAGCCGCTGGGATCCCGCCGCTGGTCGGTGCCGTCCACGCGACAAGTTTGATCTTATCGCCTGTGACGGTAAGAAGAGACGCTATCGCCCAGGCAAACACCATGCCCAGCTGCCGTCTCAATCGGCGCGAATGTATAGCACCGCGCTAAATCGGCTGACACGCGCGGCGCATCATTGCCAGGCGAAGCTGCAGAAAATGCGCAAGCAGGTGACCCGCAAGACAGTTCAAGAGAAGCGCGCCTGTTTGATAGCCAAACGTAAAGGTCGCGAGGATATCGCACGCCTTTTCTGTAAATAGGGATTAGGGACGGGTTTATTTTTGACACGAGTTCCGTATTGTTGAGCCGGTACGAATCACGCCTTTAACAAACGGAAGACTACGATGAAACCGACTAACCTGCTCTTCATAATGGCCGATGAACATAACCGGGCGATGATGAGTTGCAGCGGCCACCCGCTGGTTAAAACACCGAACCTTGACGCACTCGCTGCGCGCGGTACCCGTTTTACCAACGCTTATACCAACTGTCCGATCTGCGTGCCGGCGCGCGCCTCGATTGCAACCGGGCGCTATAATCACGACATTCGATATTGGGACAATGCCACGGCATATGATGGGCGGGTGAAGGGGTGGGGACATCGTCTGCAGGATGCTGGTGTTACGGTTGAGTCTATTGGCAAGCTACATTACCGCCGCGATGAAGATCCGCTTGGGCTCGATGTGCGCCAGGTGCCGATGTATATCAAAGATGGTGTCGGCTCGATTTCTGCCGCGCTGCGTGACCCGATGCCGCCGTTTGATCCTGCTTCCAAGGAGAAGCCAGGATTCGCTGCCAAAGCCTGCGAGGGTGAATCGAACTATACCAAATATGATCTCAAGGTTGCTGACCTGGCTTGCGACTGGCTGGCGGGCGATGTCGCAACGGAGGGTGAAAAACCGTGGTGTCTCTATGTCAGTTTTCTGTCACCGCATTACCCGCTGACGGTGCCGGAGCCTTTCTTTAGCATGTATGACCCGGCGGATATGCCGGATCCCAAGCTCGATCCGGAAGGCGGCTATCAGCGGCACCCCTGGGTTGATGTTGTGGCGTTGCGCCAGCCTCACGCAAACGGGCTAACTCCAGAGAAGTCACGCGCCGCGATGGCGGCTTATCTTGGGCTGTGCTCGTTTATCGATCATCAGATCGGCCGCGTGCTCGACGCACTTGAGGCCGCAGGGCTCACCGACAATACCCGTATTGTCTATACCAGTGACCATGGCGAGAACGCGGGCGCCCGTGGGTTATGGGGTAAGTCGGTAATGTACGAGGAAAGCACCGGCATTCCGATGATGGTTAGCGGGCCCGATGTGCCAGTGGGAGAGGTCTGTGATACGCCTGTATCGCTGGTTGATCTCTATCCAACGATCACCCATGCCACCGGTATCGCACCGATTGATGCCGAGGCTGATCTGCCGGGACGCTCCTTGTTTGAGATTGCCGCTCAGGGGTCTGATCCAGAGCGCATCGCGTTTAGTCAGTATCATGCCAGCGCGTCACCAACTGGTGGCTTCATGCTCCGTAAGGGCAAGTACAAGTTTAATTACTATGTCGATTATCCAGCGGAGTTGTTCGACCTGGAGGCTGACCCCGAGGAAGAAAACGATGTCGGTGCTGATCCTGCCTATGCTGATATCTGTAAGGAGTACGAGGTCTTACTGCGCCAGATCGTTGATCCTGAGGTGGCCGACCGGCAAGCCAAGGATGACCAGAACGCGATTGTCGAGTTTCACGGTGGGCGCGAGAAGATTCTGAATGACAAGATGGGCACTCAGGCCTACACCCCGGCACCCGAGGTTTAGGGGTCCTACCCTATCGCGCCTCTTTGTGGGGTGTGTTATATGGCAATTGTGCACCCGCAGCTCAGTAGGATAGAGCACAGGATTCCTAATCCTGGGGTCACAGGTTCGAATCCTGTCGGGTGCACCATCTTATCGGCAAGGCCTCTTTACTTTGCCATGCACCGGATGATCGCCGGGCAGATCTTTAGGTTTAAGATAGGCGATTGCGACAATGCCAACAATCATAACAATTGCCAGATGACCAAACGCGAGCGTCCAGCCAAGGACGCTTTCGCTACCAGCCAAATCAAGGATGATACCTATTACCAATGGCCCCACGAATCCGCCTAAATGACCGAAGGTCGAGTGTACTGCCAGGGTTGCCCCCCGTTGCCCCGGCTCGGCGTTCCCGGATGCCCCCGCTGTTAACGCCGATGAATCGCCGTAGATCAATGAGCTATAGATTATGCTCAAAACTACCGCCGCTCCATATCCGATGGCGGAAAACAACCCAATAGTCACTGCTACCATCATGGTCGAGATCATAATCCACAGGACGACCTGCTGACGACCGAAGCGGATGCATAATTCATTGCCGGCAACGCTTGACCAGGTCGCCAACAATCCCATCACAAAGGCCACCGATGTGGGCCCTAATAAGTCCGATGTCCCGCCGAACGAAATTGCGGTAAATGTCAGGAATGTTACCGCCCAGGATCCAAACGCAAACATTTCCCACCCATGGGCGCAGTAGGCCAGCGAATAGGCTAACGCTGAACGGTTCCTCAGGACTGGACGAAAATCGAGTAATGCTGGACGTTTGTGTTTGGTCCGAATAACCGTAGGTGCGTGATCAGGTACACCCAACCACATAATCAAGAAGGCGATTGTCGTACATATTCCGGCAACGCCAAAAGCCCAGTGCCAGCCAAGCCAGTCAGAAACTAGGCCGGAGATCAGGAATGAAAATGCGGCGCTAAGGCCTACACCAGCCGCATGCCACGACACGCCCCTTGTCTGTGCCGTTCCTTCCAAACGGTCGGACAGCACCTTGAGCCCCGGCATATAGGTCCCCGCCCAACACATCCCTGCCACCGCCCGCAAGAAAAATGCCGACCAAAATCCATCTGCAAATAACGCATAACCAATGTGGGTCATGGTCGTCAGCGCAATCGAAACCAAATAAATTTTTTTCGCATCTACGCGATCAGTTAAGCTCACCAATATGGGGACGGCCAACACATAGGCGCCGGCCCAGGCCCCAATTAGCCAGCCAGCTTTTGTATGGCTCAGCTCCCAGCTATCTATAAAAATGGGCAGCAGCGCTGGCACCGTAAACGCCCCGATCTGGGCCAACAGTTGCGCCATAAAGACAACACCGATAAGTCGCGCAGCAGACATGTTCTAGCTAGCGGGGAAAAGAGAGCACAAAACAGAGTTTGTTTATCTCCTGTGCTCGGACCGCCCTTCAATTATGTACAATAGTTTGAGGTTCAAGCTCTTGTGTCTTATGGAAGAAATTTAAGTGAGAGCGTTATCATTTCTAAGTTCAGTCTTCTGATTTCGAGAATATATCGTCCAGCCGTTCGCAAAACTGATCGCAGACGTTTTCGTCATGGGCGATGGACAAATAAAGCTTTGTCCCCATGGGGTTCAGGAACACGCAGCGCTCGAATAATCCCAGCATCATCCGGCGGCCCCGTTCCTTATCGCCCTTGGCCGTCGAGCGATAATCGTTGACGGGGTCCGGTGAGAAAACGATCTGGGCCAAGGGACCATCGCCGATGACCTGCCCCGTAATCTGTCGGTCTCGCAGGACCCGAGCAAGTGAGTTTCGGAAGTACTTGCCCAGCGCATGCAATCTTTCGTACGTGCCGGGCGTGCGAAGGACTGTCAGGGTAGCATTGGCGGCCGCCATGGAAATGGGATTGCCGCCCAACGTAGACGCCATCCAGACATAGTTATCTGACCCGATACGCTCTTCGTCGAACCAGTTCATGATGTCGGCGCGACCGGCCACCGCCCCGATGGGATATCCACCGCCCAGCCCTTTACCGTAGGCGACCAGGTCGGGAATGACGCCGTAATATTCCTGTGCGCCGCCATAGGCGAGGCGAAAACCGGTCACCACTTCGTCAAAAACCAAAAGCAGGCCAAATTCGTCACACAGCGACCGAATCCCTTCCAGGTAACCCTCTTTCGGTGGCGTGCATCGCTGCAGGGGTTCCATGATGATGGCTGCCAGCTCATGGGCGTGTTCCGAGACGATCTTCCGTGCGATCTCCAAATCGTTGTATGGCGCAACCAGCAGGTCGAACTTCGCCATGGGGGTGCCAGCGCTGGTCAGTTCCGGTTCAGGGAAATCGAGGAGCTGGGTCGGGAACAAACTGGTCACCCCCGGCTCGTTCGCGCCATGGTAAGCGCCTTCGAATTTCAGGAGCTTCGATTTGCCTGTGTAGCCCTTGGCCAGCCTTTGGCAGTATATGTTGGCCTCGGTTCCCGATGCACAGAACCGCAGGCGCTCAGCGGCGGGCGCGACGCGCGCGATTTCTTCGGCAACTGCAAGCGCGTGTGGGTTGAGGTACGAGAAGTTGGAACCCTGCGGCACCTGTTTGCCCACGGCCTCGACCACGTCGGGATTAGCATGACCCACGAGGCACGATCCCCATCCCATGGAAAAATCCAGGAATTCGCGGCCATCGCTGTCCCAAAGGCGGCATCCCTCGCCCCGTTCCATGACCACGATCTGCTCAGGTGGCAATCCAAACTCGCCATTGGACGTCCCGCCGGGAAATACCTTAGCAGCGCGTTCGATTAACGGGTTCATTGCGTCAGACTCCTGTCTCACCCCGATCGGTTGTAAATATTCTCCACCAGATCGACGACTTTGCCCCGATGGTCGAACTCGATGCCAAATCTTTTGTAGTAAGTATCCCGGGGATGCATCTCATCGCCGATACGATCCATGTGGGCCCGCATCAGCCCGTCAAGACGGTCGCGCGTATCAGAATGTTTCGGATCGTCGATAAGGTTGGTCATCTGGTAGGGGTCGTCCAAATTGTCGTATAGCAGCCAGGGCTGATCGATGGTCCGGACATAGGTGTAGCGCGCGGTAATGACGCCCCGGTACTCGAACCGCATGCCCTTGTAATCGGGGTACTGGTCTTCGCCCCTTGGATCGCCGATGGAAAACGGACACGGATTCATGATCAACACCGATTCCGGCGGATCTTCCTGGGCGCCCGTCAGATAGGGTGACAAATCGACCCCTTCCACCGTATCTGGCACGGGCACGTCGGCAAGCCCGAGAAGCGTGGGCATAACATCGATGACGTTGATCGGTTCTTCTATTTTTGCGCCCTGTGGCACCACGCCGTTGTACCGGATGACGAACGGTATCTTGATGGCCTCGTTCCAGGGCCACTGTTTTTTGTAGACCCCGTGGGAGCCGTGCATGTCACCGTGATCGGAGGTGAAGACGACAATTGTATTGTCGGCGATCCCCATGTCATCCAGCGCATCGAGCAGACGCTGGAACTGATCGTCGAGGAAAGTGGTCTGCGCGTAGTAGCCCTGCAAATCCTCTTTGGGTACGTCCGGACAGTTGGGTCTACCTTGGATAGCCTCGGGATCATACATGTCCAGATAGCGTTCCGGGACAAGCCGGTACGGGTGGTGTGGGGGCCCCCAGGACAGGAAAAGGCAAAACGGATTCTGGCTGTCCCGCTCTTTCAAGTAATCGATGGCATGGCTGGTCTGGGCTTCGGCATCCCAATCCCGCCATATTTTCAAATTGCCATCATTGTCGGTGAAGTAGGACCGGTTGTAATTGTGCTCGAAATTGGCGCCCATCCAGTACTCGAAACCCTGCCGCCTTGGCCCCGGCGGCACCGGCGCGGGACGGTTCGGGCCATCCAGATGCCACTTGCCCACATAGGCCGTGTCGTAACCGGCCGCCTTGAAACAATGCGCAATACTCACCTCTGTGGTTCTAAGCTTTACATCGTTGATGACCTGACCGGTTGAGGTCGGCGTGCGGCCGGTGATTAGAGAGCCGCGATAGGGGCCACAGACCGGCAACATGGAGACAGCGTTGGCATATTGGGCGCCGGATTCGGCAAATGCGTCGATGTTGGGCGTCCGCACGGCCTCCTGGCCAGCATACCCGACCGAGGACGCGCGCAGCTGGTCAGCGAATACGAATATCAGGTTTGGTTTAGATCCGCTCATACCGGTTACGGCCCTTTCGTCGGTTCAACATATATGGGGCTGCTCCAGGCGCGGTGGAAATCGGTCTGCACCACCCGTACCCAATAGGCCTGTTCCTCATTGCCCGGTGCCTCGTCCACGAATTCGAAATCGGCGTCGCAGGTGCCGTCTTCGGTATGCAGGGTGCTGGCGGTCACATATTGTTCGAGACCGCCCAGGTCCCAACGCAAATCTTCGGATCGCGCCTGGCCTAGGGTGAACTCCAATTTCGCCGGGCCCGCGTCGAATGAAACCACCGCATCATCGGGGGCATCGATTTCGAGGAGCACGCCTTCCTCTTGACCCGAGGTGACGGACCGCCAGCGGACATGCTGCTCCCCCCAATCATCGATTCCGTATTTGGCGGTGAATATGTTTAGTGGCGCCGCTCCCGTGATGCTGCCGCCGGTCATCTCAAGTCCGCCATCCCATGTCATGAAGCGGCCTCGGTCCTGATGGGTGGCGCCGGACCAGATGATCTTGATTCGGGCCGGATCCCGCGTTTTGGGGTTGGGCTGGAAGCGTTTCAGCTCCTCGCTGCGGTTGAAAAGACTGATGGATTCGATGGGTGCAGTCCCGTGGACTGTCCCGCTCACGCGTAGCGTTCCGTCCGCCTTGAAGGCCTGTCCCATGGCGTGCTTATTGACGGAAACGTCAAGATACAGGCGCGCACCTGTGGTGCCATAGCATTGTCTGGCCATCATTCCATCATAAATACCTTTGCGACTGACTTCACGGCCATAGACGGCGCCGAGTCCGCCGAGGATGGTCATTTCCGGGGTTGATGGGTAAGCCAGGCCAGGCCTGCAGGTGTGGTCATCACTGGCGCCGACGATACCAACCCGAACGCCAGCTGCGAGAAATTCATGCAAGCGCCACTCGAACACGCCATGGTTGGAGCAGATTTCGAAAACCGGTTCGAGCTCCGGATCCTGGACCTCGAAATCGGACCGCCGGCCGCCAATATGGGGCACCATGATGACCTTATGGCCTGTCTCCGCGATGTACGCCCGCATCTTATCCTGTAGATCGCGGGCGTGGAGACATTCGGTCTCGCTGGCGTTTTCTGCCAGTTCCTCGTCCCACAGCTGCCAGTGGCTGCTTCGGTAGATGGGGCCTTCATCATTGAGAAACATCACGTTGCGATCGCCGCCAGTACCGGTTGGACCGGACCATTCCCAGCCGAAAAAGGCAGCGAACCGGCCAGGTTCATTGTATTTCTTCGCCGCCTGGCGAACCTCCTCCAAATCCGCATCTGACAGAATGAAATCATTGCCTTGATGGGTGGTAAAATCGATAGCTGCCAGGTCGCGGGCGTAAGCAAAATACTCATCGGGCGTGCCCACGCCGACGGTCGATGCCGTCTGTGCCTGTGTGTCGCCCCAACAGATTATCTCGTCGGTCCTCTCGCGCACCACGATGGGATTGCTCGTGCCAAGGACGGTGCCCCCATCCTTGAGTTCCAGCCTGTGCACGCCCTCTTTATGCAGGATTATCCCGTCGACCCATGTGGCCCGGACATTGCTCTCGGACAGGCTGACGTCAACGGCCGGGTCGGCGCCCAGGGTAAGATTGGGTGCGGTAACCGGCGTCGGGTTGCCGAACCTGTCATTGCCGCGCAGTTGAACGCGAAACGGCTTGCCCGACTGGACAAGGGTGGGTGCGACCACGGTGAAATACTCGGACGGGCCGGTAAGAATCTGGAAATGAGGCGAGGCGCAATACACGCGTTTGTATTCGCCGGAACTGAGCGGATCCATGAAAACCGCGAAATCACTGGCCGCCTCAGGAAAGGATTGGACCGCGAGCCCGCGGGAGCCGCCTGACGTGTCGCCCAGAACGACAGTGATGGTATCGCCTGGATAAAGCGGGCCTGCAGCGAGCCGGATCACAGTAACGGCGTTGAAGGGTCGCTTGTGGCCACGATGATCGAATTTACAGTCGAACCGGGTCCCCTCCCGGGAGCAGCTAACGGAGGCATAGTTATCAGCCGTCGGGTCATCGAACTGGGGAGAGCCGAAATCGGCCTGACGCCGTGTGCCGATCTTGAGACCGCCGCCTACATCCATAGCGTAGGCGCCTACCGTAAAGGTCAGGGTCCAGGTGGAGAAACTGCCAACAACAACATCGTCGGTCGGTGAAATGGTCACCGAACCCCATGTCTCCATGGTGGATTGATCAGTGTTGCGCTCTGTAATTTTGCCCACGGATTTATGCTCAGCTTGAGGAAATGTCGTACATGGGACCCGCGAACGGGTACGCCCATAAGGGTGACGGGCGTCCATCGCGGACGCCCGCCATTTAACGTGCTTAAATTACTTGACGAGGATACCCAAGTCCGTCGCCATTGCGCGATAGCGCTTGAAGTCGCTTGCGATGTGCTTTGTGAACTCTTCAGGCCCCATGTAGCGGGGAACATCGCCTACGGCCTTGACCATCTTCTTCCAGCCCTTGCGCTTCATTGTGGCCTGGACAGCTTTCGCCCATTTATCGACGATTGCCTGAGGCAGGTTCTTTGGTCCAATTACGCCGCGCCAACCAAAGATGTCCACTTTGGGATATCCCAATTCCGCGTAGGTCGGCACTTTGGGAAAGCCTTTTAGGCGCTTTTTAGTTGTTACCGCCAGAGCACGCACCTTGCCAGCCCTGATGAAGCTAATGGCCGACACCAGATTGGTCTGGTGGAAGTCAGCCTCGCCGCGGAGGAGACCAGCCATGGACCGCTTGCCACCCTTGTACGGAATGGAAACTGCAGAATTCTTGCCCAATCCCGCTGTCTTTAACAGAAGGTGAATGCCAAAGTAATGGATACTGCCGGCTCCAGCGTGAGAAAATTTCAGCTTGCCCGGCTTGGCTTTAATTGCGCCGAGCAGGTCGCCGAGGTTCTTGTACGGAGAGTCCGCTTTGACGATCAGAACATTTGGATTCATCTGAGTCATCGCGATGGGCGTATAATCTGCCGGTGTATACCCGGTCGATGTGTTCATGGCCGGGTGAAGAACGTGGCCGCCAATCATCCCTTCCATCAACAGATAGCCGTCTGGCTTGCCTTTCAATGCGAAGTTGATACCGATGCCGCCGGAAGCACCCTTTTTATTTACGACGATGATGGGCTGGCCCAAATGGTCCTGAATATTGATTGCCATAATCCGAGCCGCAGTGTCAGTCGAGCCACCGGCCCCTGATGCAACGACAAGCTTGATCGGTTTATCGGGGTACTCACCCGCGACGGCCGATGTCGCAGCCATCAATCCGGCGGTTACTAGCGCCGTCGTCAACAATCCTAATTTTCCATTATGTTGCATTTAATCCTCCATTTTTTCCAATTTCTCATTGTGAATTATTTTTGGTGTATTTGCGAATGTTACCCTTCGCTTTAGTTGGTAATAAATTTTGCAGCATTCGACCCCTTAAGACGCCGATGAAAATAAACCGAGGCGCCTGCACTCAACGCAGCGAGGGTCAGGAATGTTATCGAAATTCCACTATCCACGAAAATTTCAAGAGAACCGCCGGAGATAATCAATGACTTGCGCAACTCATTCTCAAATAAGGGCCCGAGAATAAAAGCGATGGCAAAGGGCGCGGCTGGAATCTTTTGAATGCGCATCAAGAAACCTAGAAAACCGATGGCATACATTGATATGACGTCGACCATCGTGCCGCGTACGGCGTAGGTTCCATACGTCGCCAAAATCAGAACCACGGGAAACAGGATTTGGGTGGGCATGCGTACAACGTACTTGGCCATACGGACAACACCAGACCCAACCCCCAATTGAAAGATTAGGCTGATGAAGAGCAGCAGGAAAACGCTGTATACGAAGTTCGGGGCCTCTTCGAACAGCATTGGGCCCGGGTTGAGCCCGTGAATGACCAGTGCACCCATCAGCACTGCTGTCGTCGTATCTCCCGGGATGCCGAGCGACATCATAGGAACGAGAGCTGGGCCACAGACCGAATTATTGCCAGCCTCAGCACCAGCGATACCTTCCAAAGACCCTTTCCCAAACTTCTCCGGGGTTTTTGAAAAGCGTTGAGCTACCGAATAGCCCAGAAAGGCAGCCGGACTGCCGCCAAGCCCTGGCAGGGCGCCGAGCAACGAGCCGCCAATGCAGGATCTGATATAAGTCCGCCAATAGCTGAGGTACTGGCGGAATGTCATACTCTCCCCCATATCGCCAACTGTCGCCGTATTTCGCGCCTTGTACGCTTCAATACCTCGGACAATGATCTCAGGTATCGTGAACAAACCCACAAGAAGAGTCAGAATGTGCATGCCGGCCTGAAAATCGTGAACCCCAAAAGTAAAACGACTGGATCCGTGAATGGGATCCTGACCAATCGTTGCCACTAAGAACCCGAAACACGCTGCAATCATTCCTTTAAGCAGGGAATCTCCCGAAACACCGGCAATGATGGTAATTGAAAACACAATTACTGCGAAGACTTCAGCAGCGCCGAAGGCGAGTGCGACATTAGCGACGATTGGGAAAATTAACAGCGCAACCACAGTTGACAGAATGCCGGCGGTGAATGAGGCGTAAAGCGCCATCTCAAGAGCCTGACGGGCTTTGCCTTGGCGTGCAAGCGGGTAGCCATCCAAAACTGTCGCAGCGGCATTGGGGGTGCCCGGAGTCGCGATCATTATGGCGGTGACCGAGCCTCCGTAAATCGCCGTCACGTAGATTCCAAGCAACAGCGCAATGGCTGTCTGCGGATCCATAAAAAATGTAAGTGGCAAGGCAATGACAACCGCCATAATTCCGGTCAGGCCTGGCGTGACCCCAACAAACATCCCCCAGATAACGCCACCTAGGCACGCTGCCAACACTTCCCAACGGAGAACCAATGGGACACTTTGAAGGAGTTGGTCGAACTCAATCACAACATTCTCCCGTCACGTCCCGAGCGAGGTGATGAAACCCGCCATTCTTGTCATTCCATCGTGTGTGATTCCTGCCTCTAACCAGTCCATAATGCCGAGCCAAGAGGGGGGCAGCAGGATATGGGCAACCTTGACAAAGAAATACCACAATAGTGCCGGCAGAATGACGGTGATCGCGCCAATTAACCACGGTCGGCGCTCACCAAAATAAATCATCGTAACGGCAACGCAGAGAGCTGAGCCGAGTGTCATTCCGATACCGAAAATGAACAATACATAGCCGACGCAGATAAGTGCGGTGCCGCCAGCCAATAGCCAGTCCGAAGGATGGGCCCACCCCTGAGTCGGATTCCGAAGTTGCGCGGCTACGCTGTAGACCAAATAAATGAAACCCAACGCAGCGAGTATAAGAAATAGAACGTTAGGCAGAAATGCTGGCGAATTAGCGGTACCGGCAAACTGGGGAGGCACGTAAACGGCCGCCGGAACGATCAGGAAATATCCGACAAGACCGCCAACCAGGCAAAGCAACGCTGCAATGCTGTCGCCTCGATGGGTCGGTGTATCCATATCCACGGACGCCGATAGGGTGGTTTCGGCATCGTCATCAGAGGCCGAAGCGAGAATGTTGTCAGACTTCGCCATTAATTAGGCAACTGAGTGACAGTTAGTCACTCCTCCAAATCCAATTCCGGAGGGATATCCGAAAAAACCAGAAGTATTTTTCCGCCAACGCTCTCTTTTGTAAAGGCTGTCTCGCAGGAAACTGAAATGTCTTTTGCTGTTGCCGATCATCGTGATTTTTCGTTGATATGAATAATCTGCTGTTGATTGATGTTCAACCTAAGCCCTCATAGGACGATAGTTGGCTTAGGGCTTGTTACACCCATGGCGCGGAGAGATTGGTGAATCGCTTCAACGACCCCTTGCATCACTTGCTCATCAAGCTGCCCGATACATCCCACCCGAAAACTATCGACTTCTGTCAATTTGCCCGGATAAATGATGAACCCGTGGGATTTGATCTCGTCGTAAAAACGCTTGAATTCGAAATTAGGATCCGCCGGGGACATGAATGTCGTGATGATGGGCGACAGCCATTCGTCGTCGAGCAAAGTTTCAAATCCAATTTTCCGCATACCAGCGACCAGGACATCCCGGTTGCGGCTATATCTAGCCAACCGGCCGGAAACGCCGCCCTCTTCCTCGTGCTGCAACAACGCTTCGTAAAAAGCCACCACTGTGTGGGTGGGGGGTGTGAAGCGCCATTGACCCGTCTTGTTCATGGACACCCACTGGTCATGCACGTCGAGACTAAGCGAGAAACTGCGCCCCTTGGCCGCTTCGAGGGCGGTTTTCTTGGCGATAATGAATCCGAAGCCGGGGACGCCTTCTATACATTTGTTGGCGGAGGAAACCATGACCTCGAAGGGCACTTCGGTGGTATGCAATGGCACGGCGCCGAAGGAACTCATGGCATCCACGATCAGCCGCTTGCCGTGGCGCTGAACTACATCGGATATGTCCTTGAGGGGGTTGAGGATTCCGGAGCTGGTCTCGCAATGGACCAGAACAACATCGGTGATATGCGGGTCTGCCGTGAGTATTTCATCCACCTCGCCGGGCAGTGGCGGCAGATAGTCACCCTTGTCCAAAGTTACATAGTCGCGTGAGATATAGTCGAGAGTCTTAGCAGCCCGTTGCCCGTAGGCGCCATTCATCAGCACCAGCGCTTTGCCATCGCGGGGGATGAAACTGCCCAGCGCGGCCTCCACCGAGAACGTACCGCTCCCCTGCATGGGCACGCAGTCATACGCATCACCACCCTGCGCCATGGCTGTCAATCGTTGTCTGATTTCCGCTGTGACCTGGTTGAAATCAAGATCCCAGGATCCCCAATCGCGCAGCATGGCCTGTTTGGTGCGCAACGACGTCGTCAACGGTCCGGGGGTTAAGAGATAAGGGTCTGCCGGCGCCGGTTCGCGGGCCGATGATGTTTCCCTCAGTTGGGGTTTCTGGTTGCTTGACGGCATGGTTCTGTGGCCTGTTTTCCCGGCTTCTGCCAACAGGAAAGCCCCGTCGACACTGGCATCTTCACAGCACCATAAGATAAGTCAAATAGATATAAACGATATTATATATCGATAATTCTTATGTATTGAAGTTCCGGCAATGTCCTCTGTCTCATGGACTTAACGCATCTTTACCCGCTTGTCTGCCGCTTGATGTGCTCGATGGCTAACGTCCAGAAGGCGCGGATAGTTCGGAGATCGGCGCGTTCTTTCAGGCAGACGAGAGATTCCGTCATGGTCCGGTCGCAGTTTTTCAGGCTGATGATTCTGAGGCGGGGGTCGGAGCCGAATTCCGGCAACGAGACGATGCCGACCCCGATGCCGGCGGCGACCGCTTCGTGGTTCGCCTCCCGGCCTTCTACCACCATGGCTAAATTATAGTCCAAGCCCATGCGGTTGAACTCTTCCTCCACAATGCGGCGGGTAACGGAGCCTTCCTCGCGCAAGACCAGCGGCTCGGAGGCGAAGTCGGCAAGCGAAACACTTTGGCGGCCAGCCCAGGGGTGCTTCTTGTTGACAAAAGCGACCAGCGGATCGCGTCGCAGGGTGATGTCATGAAAGCGATTGTCCGCCGGTACGTTCGCGAGAACGCCCACGTCCGCGGTATAGTCCAGCAACTGGCCCAGAACGACGTCGGAATTGCCGATGGTAAGAGAGACCGAAATGCCAGGATATTGTTGTCGAAACTCACCCACCAGCTGTACCACATGGAGTGAGGCATCGGCTGCCATCTTCAGATGACCGGTCTGGAGGGCCTGGCTTTCGGAAAGAAGTTTCACAGCTTCGTCTTCCATGTCCAGCATTCGTTGGGAAATCTCGAACAGCCGATGGCCGACGGTGGTCAGTTGAACAGAGCGTCTATGACGGTCAAAGAGCAGGATGCCGAACTCCTTTTCGAGCTTGCGGACCTGATCAGAAATGGCCGGTTGAGTCCGGTTCAACTGTTTGGCCGCTTTTGTAAACCCGCCATAGAAGGCCACAGCATGAAAGGCTCGAAGCTGGGAGTAATACATAAGTAAATCCGATGTTATGTAGAAAAATTCCTAATTGGATTTATACTAAGAAATACCGTTTCAAGCCATCGGTAACCCACGAAATTGTGCTGGCCGGTCTTTCGTGCCATACAATTTTCATGGCAACACCTGACAGGAAATGGACACTGCGCACCTGCTGCAGCGTTCACGCGCTTCACGATGGCATGGTCGATATGCTTTACGCGCTGTTGCCCCTTTTGCGCGAAGCATTGGGTCTGTCCTATACCGAAACCGCGCTCATTCGTTCGGTTCATCAGTTCGCTGATGCCGCGTTTCAAATTCCCATCGCCATTGCCGCGGAAAAGGCCGGTGAGCGCAATTTACTGATTTTAGGGACCCTCATTGTAGGCGGGGCTTTCCTGGCGCTAGGTTTTGCCGACGGATACAGCGCCATTTTGGCATTCGTCTTTGTCGCGGGTTTCGGCGCTGCGTTCTGTCATCCCCTGTCTTCATCGATCGTCAGCCAGGCGTTTTCCGGCGCCCCCTTGCGCACAGCACTTGGCATCTACAACGCCGCTGGCGATGTGGGAAAATTCATTTTTCTGGGATCGACCATTCTCGCCACCGCGTCGTTGGGATATTCGTGGCAGGTGCCTGTTCTAGGGTTTGGCGTCGCGGCGATCATTATAGCTATGGCCGCTTTGATCCTGCTGAACTACGCCAATGCGGGCGGACCACCCGGCGCCTCGGACAAGTCCGAACAAGCGGAGAATGCTGGAGACTGGGGCATAAAACATCGCAAAGGTTTCTATGCGCTCAGTGTCATCGCGGTGCTCGACAACGCCACCCGGGTCGGATTTCTAATCTTCGTGTCATTTCTCATGATTGAAAAAGGCGTGGCGACCGAATGGGCGGCGTCGGCTGTCGTGGTTACTGTCTTTGGCGGGATGTGCGGCAAATACGCCGTCGGTCTGATTGCCGCGCGGATCGGTGTCGCCCGCAGCATCCTGCTGACGGAAATTGCGACGGCGGTGCTGATTGTTATCGTCGTCGCTGTACCCAGCCTATTCGCGTTCCTTTTGCTTCCGTTTGTGGGTGTGTTCCTGAACGGGACGTCGTCAGCGATCTATGGAACCGTCCCCGAACTTATAGAGGGTAAAAAACACTCCCGCGCCTACGGCCTGATTTACACAACGGTGTCCGGCGCCGGGCTGGTCGCCCCGTTGATCTATGGTCAACTTGCTGATTTTAGCGGGGTTGTCACGACTATGATCGTCATGGCGGCAGGTGTTTTGCTGACCATTCCACTCTGCGGAATATTGGCTCGTTCGCTCAGAGACGCAACCGGTCCAGCAATCCGTACCAATTGATCACCGCGGGCAGAAACCAGGGCTTGCCGTAGTAGAGCGGCCTGGATGGAAACGCGCGCCCGTCGAACAGGCAGGTCGCGGTGTCTGCCGTCTGTTCACCCAGCAGTCGAAGCGCTGCCACGTGACCCAGGTAAGGGCCCCAGACCACACCCTGGCCGCAGAAACCGGTTGCGAAATGGATACCGTCCTGGACGCCTACATGCGGGAATTTATCGAAAGTGTAACCGGTGAGGCCCGACCAGGAATGGCTAATGGCGGTCGACGCGAGTTCGGGAAACACGGTTGTGACTTGGCGGAACAGGTGGGCACCGCTACGGCGCGGGTCCTTTTGGGTTGCACCCGCCCGCCCTCCGAATAGAAGCCGGCTGCCATCCGCCGAAGGCCGGAAATAATTGTGCAGGCGATGAGTGTCGAGAAACATTCGCCGTTTTGGCATGAGCCGGTCCATGGTCTCCGACGGAAGCTCCTCGGTTGCAATGATTTGGCTCTGAATGGGAATAATACGGCGGCGCAACCACGGCGTCACCGGACCGGTATAGCCGTTGGTGGCAACCAGTACGTCACGGGCAGACAAGGGACCAAGTGCCGTTGTCACGGTGAATCGGTCCCTTTCCGTTTCGATCGCCGTTACCCGCGCGTTGCTTGCGATTGATGCGCCTGCGTTCTCCACGCTGTCGAGCAGTCCCTTGTGAAAGAGCGCCGGGTGAAGCCCGCCAACATCGGGCCGCACCTGTCCGCCGAAATAATGGTCGCTGCCGATTTCTTGGTGCTGCGCTTCCCTGGGCACCATCTCGGCGTCGAGCCCTAAATGTTTGTTGAGGGCTTCCGTTTCGCGTCCAAGGGCGTCGTAATCCTTCGCCGAGCTGGCGGCATTGAAGCGGCCGCACCATCGGAGATCACAGTCGATGCCTTCGTCATCGATAAGCCTGCTGAGGTGTTCGCGCGCGCGGTTTCCTTCGGCGAACAGGTCTTTGGCAAAGGTGAGTCCGAAATTTTCGATGAGTTCGACGAATTCCGATTTAACATCGCCCGATGCCTGTCCCCCGTTCCTTGTGCTTGCCCCCCAGCCCGGATCTTCTGCGTCGAGCACAAGGACACTGCGCCCAGATCGCGCCAGGACAAGCGCAGCCGAAAGTCCAGTATAGCCAGCTCCTACGATTGCGACGTCGACGGCCTTCGGAAGTGTGAAGGGCGGCCGTGGGGATGGCTTAGCGTCCGACCACCAATATGGCTCGACCGACGGCGCTTGGAATTGCGCGGTCTCGCTCATGATCCATGTGTCCCTTGGTGCGGCTTAATGTGTCGTCTCCGCGATTGCGCTCTCTAGGATCGCGAGCGCCTCTTCCATTTGCTCCTGGGTGGTGACCAGCGGCGGTGTCAGGGTGAGGACCGAGCCCATGGAGATCTTGAAGCTTAGTCCCTTATCAAGTGCCCGGTAAAAGACCTGCTCGGCTGCCGTCTTCGCCGGTTCCTTGGTGTCCCGATCCGTGACGAGCTCGAGTCCCAAAAGAAAGCCTCGGCCTCTTACATCGCCGATCAGGGCGAGGCGGTCCATCATGTCGTTCATGCGCTCCAGAGCCCAGTCGCCGACCTTTTCCGCGTTCTCAACAAGGTCCTCGTCCTCGATGATCTCAATCGTGGTTAGGGCCGCCCGGGTCGTTACCGGGTTTTTCTCGTGGGTGTAGTGGCCAATCGCATATTGATCGGCAACGTCGAGCTCGGGTTTGCACAGGACCGCAGCGATGGGGAGGATTCCACCACCCAGCGCCTTTCCCATGACCAGAATATCCGGCACGACCTGATCATAATCACAGGCAAACATACGACCGGTCTTGCCGAGCCCGGTGGGAATTTCATCGAAGATCAGGAGTGTGCCGAAGTCGTCGCAGGCCTGCCGGATCTGCTGCCAGAAACCAGGCGGCGGAATGTACGGCACTGCCCGGTTGGGTTCGGCGATGACTGCGGCCACATCGCCTTCGCGCTCCAGCGTATAGCGCAGGATATTGGCCACCAGATCGCCCACTTCATTGTCCTTTGGGCTCTCTCTCCGGTGATCGATACCGAAGGGATTGCGATAGGCGCCAAAGGACGGGATATGCTCGTTGCCGGGCAGTAAGGGCCCGATTGATCCCGAGCGAAAAAGCTGTTCACCGCCGACTGACGACGCGCCAAACCCCGCCCCGTGAAAAGAATCCCAAAAGGATACGGTCTTGAAACGGCCCGTCGCGATGCGGGCGACTTTGAGTGCCACTTCGACGGCGTCGGACCCGCCCGTTGTGAACAGCACCTTGCTCAATTCACCCGGCGCAAGGGTAGTAAGCTTCTCTGCCAGGGCAACGGCCGGTTCACAGGTGAAACGCCGCGGCGAAAAAGGAAGTTCATCCATTTGGCGGCTGATGGCTTCTTTGAGCCGTGGATGGCCATACCCGATATGGTGGACATTGTTGCCATGAAAATCTCTGTACCGGTGGCCGTCCATATCCTCGATCCAGATATTCTCCGCCTTGCGGATGGCGCTGAGGCAGGGTGTCGACAGGGATTGACGGAGGAAATACGACGCATCACGGGCCACCAGATCTCGTGTGGCGGGCCCGTGATTATTCTCAGCCCAGCTCGATCTGACCGGCGAGTCGTTTACCTCGCCTTCCGACTCGGAAGGACGAAACGGGGCTTCCTCGGTGCTTGGATGGTTCATGTTCTTGACCTCACCGGATTGCTAATTTGCCCTGCGTGTTGCACTAGTCACCGGGCATCCACAGGCATAGGTCTGACGGTGTCTTGGAATTAAAGCCCTCTTCAGTCAGTTTCGCTGACACGCGTTCCCCAGACAAGAGATCGACTAACCAGCCTGATTCCGACGTTCCCTCAATGGTCGGTGAACTTTGAGGAGAGACAAGACAATAATGTCGGTTTTGTTCACCCACGAAAGAAATTGCCCCGTCGTCCGCACCGGGCATGAACACGTCGTTGGTCTGTTCATTCACACCGTCGGCAAGGATCCCATTCATATGCCGGACCACGTGATAGGCGGGCCGCGGATTGAAGAATCGATCTACGACTCCATGACGCCTGTAGTAACCGCGATCCACATCCGAAAATGTATCCAGATAGACATACAGGTCGCCATAGGCGGCAGAGACGGCAAGAGCCTCCGCAACACGATTTGCCACCCAGGAATCGTCGGGCGGTTCCGACCCCGGGCTTCCGCTGGTCATCTGGATATGGAGCGACGCCTTGAGCCCGTGTGTCAGGCAATTAGCGGCAACCTCCTGCGCTGCCTCCCACGGCGCAATTTCACCCGGGACACGGAAGATGACACCGGAAGCGTCCTCCCAACCGGCGACGGTGGCGAATTGTTCAACTTCATCGGGGATAAAGCCGTGACTACCCGTGTGATAAAAACTCTTGCTGCCATGCACAATGTCATTGGCGGAACGGTACTTGGTCACAAACAGTGCGATGCCTGCAGCACCGGCCGTGCTTGATATGGCTTGCAGGGTTCTGGGCAGGTTTTTGAAACTGTCGGCAATCTCCCAGATATCGATTAAATGCCCGGCGTTTCCGACCGCTTCCAGGACCTGGCTATTGGGAACACCGAACGAGAACAGGGTGAAGCGAATGCCTTGCCTTGCGCAATCCTCCAACCGTTTGCGATGCGCCGGATCGAGCAGGTCCCGCAGCGGGATTCGCAACCGTCTCACCCCCATATCCAGCAAGGCCATCAGCGCATAATCATTGCGGGTTCGCTTGCGGTCGAATTCATCCAGCGCGCCGGACGGCGGGACTTCGATCACCTCAAGCCAGTTCTGGCGCATATCGAGCCCGAAGCGGATATTCCAGTTCTGGCGCGGATGAATGGTGGCCACGCGATCCCGTGTTTCCAGCGCTGCCTTTTCGGGCTCCGAGACTTCGCCGTAGGTCCTGATCCATTCGCAGATATGACCGCTGTCGTAAACATGGACCAGAAAATATCCTAGCTTGCCGGTGTCGTTCCGCCCCGACTGCATTTCCGTGGTGGGCACCACCCGGTAGATCTCGGAATAATCCAGCCGCACGAAGGCGGTCGACGGCAGAAGGTAAAAGTCCGTTCCCCGGTGATGGTTGTACCAGACATTGTGCACATGCCCGGCAAACAGGGCCTCTACCTTGTGACGTTCAATCAGGTCCAGGAGCCAGGCCCGGCCGGGATCAGCAAGATTGTCGTAATGCTCTTCCTCATCGGGATAGGTGAGAAAGGGCGGATAGTGACAATTCAGAAAAATCCGTTTCCCCTGACCAGTGGCCGATTTCAGCTCGGCTTCAAGCCAGGTCCGCTGTTCCGCCTCCACATCCAGGCCGGAATTAATGATTTGTGAATCGAACAGAATGAAGCGGCAATCCTCGTGATCGAAGGCCCGATAATTGGCGCCGAAATGCTCCCGCCACAGGGCGATGAACTTTTCCTCAACGATGGCCATGGGCCCCCAATCGATGGGCTTGTCACCGATATCATGATTGCCGGGAAGAACGTGAAGCGGGTGGCGTAAATCGGCGACCTGCTCCTTGAAACGCTCGGCGGCTTGTTCATAGAGCTGCGGAACGGCAGGAACCGGATGCAGCAGATCGCCCAGATGAACGACGAACGCCAGATCGCGCCGGTTGAGATCATGAACCACATACCGCATGCGCCCGTTGGACAGCTTGTTGACTTCGAATTCCGAATTGGAATCGGTTTCCCCCTGGTTCAGGTGGGTGTCCGTGATCACCGCATAGGTGAACAGTTTTTTTCCAAGGTCTCTTGGCATGTTCCGGGCCCCATTATTTGCCGCTATCGCGATTTTGCGCCACTGTGTAACTGCTGCATACCTTACCGGTTCGCGGTGACCTGGCAATTCAAAGTGAAATTGCGAGTCGGTGATACGCGAAAATTGGCCTTTAACTCTTCTTTGAGCATAGCTTAAACCATGGAAAAAACACTCCCCACACATGCCCGCGCAGTGATCATTGGAGGGGGCATTGTCGGTTGTTCCGTTGCCTATCATCTGGCGAAGCTCGGCTGGCGGGACATCGTGCTGGTTGAACAGGGGCAGCTAAGTTGCGGTACCACATGGCACGCGGCCGGGTTGGTCGGACAGTTGCGGGCGCATTCCAATCTGACCAGTCTCATCCGCTACTCGTGCGACCTCTATGAAAATCTGGAAGCCGAAACCGGCCAGGCCACGGGCTGGAAGCGCTGCGGCAGCGTTTCCGTCGCCCGCACAGCTGAGCGAATGACGCTTCTCAGGCGAACTGCGGCGTCGGCCCGGGCCCAAGGTGTCGACGCGGAGGTAATTAGCGCTGAGGAGGCCGGGCGGCTCTGGCCCATGATGCGCACCGATGACCTTGTCGGCGGTGTCTGGATTCCCGGTGATGGCAAGGTCAACCCGTCGGACGTGACACAGGCGCTGGCCAAGGGCGCACGCGCGAACGGTGTGAGAATTTTCGAAGGGGTCAGTGTCACTGGTTTTGACATTGCCGACGGCGCCGTCACCGGGGTGACAACTGATGGCGGAACTATCAACTGCGACGTTGTAGTCAACTGCGCCGGCCAATGGGCCCGGCAGGTGGGACGCCTTTGCGGTGTCTCGGTGCCGCTCTATTCCGCTGAACACCTCTATATCGTCACCAACGAAATCGACGGCGTTAGCCCCGATCTTCCGGTGCTGCGAGATCCCGACGGCTATATCTATTTCAAGGAGGATGTTGGCGGTTTGGTCATGGGCGGGTTCGAGCCGGAAGCCAAGCCCTGGGGCATGGAGGGAATTCCTGACAAGTTCGAATTCTCTCTGCTGGAAGATGATTGGGATCAGTTCGAAATCCTGATGACCAACGCCCTTATCCGGGTGCCGGCGCTGGAAACCGCTGAAGTCCGCCAAATGGTGAACGGACCGGAAAGTTTCACGCCGGATGCCAACTTCATTCTGGGCGAAGCGCCCGAGGTCCGGAATTTTTTCGTTGGCGCTGGCATGAATTCCATGGGTATCGCCAGCGCTGGCGGGGCCGGCAAGGCGCTGGCGGAATGGATCGCCGCGGGGGAGCCGACTATGGATCTCTGGCCGGTGGATATTCGGCGTTTTGCGCCATTCCATGCCGATGAGACGTGGCTGGCCGACCGTGTCGTCGAAGCGCTCGGCAAGCATTACGCCATGAACTGGCCCAACCTCGAAATGGAATCGGCGAGGCCGCTGCGCCAGTCGCCGCTCTACGAGAATCTGAAAGAGGCCCGTGCCTGCTTTGGGTCAAAGATGGGATGGGAGCGGCCCAACTGGTTTGCACCTGAGGGAGTCGAACCCCAAACCGATTATTCCTTTGGCCGTCAGAACTGGTTCCCCTACGCCGCCGAGGAGCACCGTTCTGCCCGTGAGGCCGTTGCCCTTTTTGACCAGACCTCGTTCTCCAAATTTCTGCTTGAGGGCCGCGATGCCGAGACAGTAATGCAGCGTCTTTGCGCCAACGATGTGGCGGTCGAAGCTGGTCGGCTCATCTATACGGGTATGCTCAACGACCGCGGCGGGTATGAAAGCGATTTGACCATCACACGTTTGTCCGAGGACACCTATTTTATCGTCTCCGGCACCGCTCAGTCCACACGTGATGCCCATTGGATTCGCCGAAATATAGGTCTTGGCCTCGATGCCAACCTCACCGATGTCACCGCGACTTATGCAGTGATTGGAATCATGGGACCAAGGGCAAGGGATCTGCTGGGTGGGGTCAGCGGTGCCGATCTTAGCAATGATGCCTTTCCGTTCGGTACCTGCCGCGAGATCGACATCGGGGAAGTAACCTTGCGGGCCCACCGTATTACTTATGTGGGAGAGCTGGGCTGGGAACTCTATATCTCAGTGGAAGACGCCGTTTCGGTCTACCACGCTCTAGTTGAAGCTGGCGCCGCGTTTGATATCCACACCGCCGGTTACTACGCCATCGACTCCCTCCGGCTGGAGAAGGGCTATCGGGCGTGGGGCGCGGATCTGACCCCCGATTATACGCCCTACGAAGCCGGTCTCGGCTTTGCCGTCAAATTGGACAAGGGTACCGACTTTATCGGTCGCGACGCCTTGTTGCGCCAAAAGGAAACAGGCGCAACCCGCCGGCTTGTCCAGTTCACCCTTGATGATCCCGACCCTATCGCCTGGGGCAAGGAATTAATCCTGCGTGACGGTGAGCCTGTGGGCGAGGTTTCGTCCGCCGCCTATGGGCACACATTGGGCCGTGCCGTCGCTATGGGCTATGTCAGTAATTCGAATGGGATTGCTGATCGGGACTATATTGATTCTGGTCGTTACGAAATCGACATTGCGGGCAAGCGCTTCGCCGCCACTTCCCACCTGCGCCCGGCTTTTGACCCCAAAGGCGAACGCTTTCGGGCGTAAAGTTTCAATCCCTCGTCGAACCAATGCTGTGACACTGGATTTGTGCAAACGTGCTCTGAGAGTATTGGACGAAGGTGCCTCCGATTTAGGCAGGCTATCAATTTATTGCCGGCCTTGAGATAATTAGGTCCCGGCAAACTTCGAAGAAAGCCTCGATCAGCCGCGTTTCCTTGCGTTCTGCGAGACAGTTTACGTGGGCCGTCGTGTAGATGTTTGCGTTGGAAATTGGAACGCAGCGTAAATCACGATGGGGGATAAACTCGATATCCGATACCACGCCAATCCCAATACCCCGCGCCACGGCTAGCCACACAGCTTCCCTACTACCAATCTCCATTACGGGTTCGATGGAAACGCCCGCCGCCGTCAACGCCTCTTCAAAGGCCAACCGTGTGGTTGATCCGTGTTCCCGCAAAACTACGGACTGCCCCTCCAGCTCTTCTATTCGTATCGATTTCCTTTTTGCCAAGGGATGCTCCTTTTGCATAAAAGTGACCACAGGGTGGCGGCTGTAGGGCATCGCAAAAATTCTCGGATCGTCCTCAACATGAGCTAGTACGCCGATGTCGACGGAATAATTTATTAGTTGTTCCACCATTTCCCGTGAATTGCCGATGGCCACGGTGAGTCGTAGTTCTGGATATTTGTTATGAAAGGCGCTGAGCATCTCGGTCGCATGATAGGGCCCAACTGCGCCAACCTTTAATTGACCGGTCTGGAAGCCCCCATAGGCGCTTAATAGGTCCCGGGCTTCTTCTTCGCGACTCATGAAACTGCGGGTGATTACAAAAAGGTCTTGGCCAGCATCGGTTAGTTCGACGCTGCGCCCGCGCCGATGGAACAGTTCCACGGAATAATACTCTTCGAGTGATTTGACCTGACTTGTAATGGTCGGTTGTCCGACGTTAATCGCCTGAGCAGCCGCCGTGAAGCCGCCCGTCTGAGCAACAGCATGAAATGAACGCAGCCATGTGTATATCATTTATTTTATCAATGGGATGTATACAAAATTAATATTGGATCAATAATTAATATTGTGGAAACGTCACGTCAATAGGCGGAGATAACCGTCAAATCGATGCTGTGAAGTATCCAGGTGAGGCGCTTGTGTGGACTTATTGCAATCCGGTTTCAATCCATTTCGGTGTCGGCGAGTTTAGCCGGATCGCATCCCTGATTGATAATCGGGCCTATGCTGTAGTGACTTACGGTGATGCCTATTTCCGCGGGCTACTTCAACAGTTAGAGCTTACTGCAGGATCGGCTGTTTTCGTCGTCGATACGATCGCCCCAAATCCTGATTTCGTGATGTTGGATGCCGCATGTGGCGCCATGACTGCAGCCGCTCGACGGCCTGAAGTCATCGTCGCCATCGGGGGTGGGTCTGTTTTGGATGCCGCTAAAGTTCTTGCCACGGGGGCGATGGGATTTGACGCCGTCCGTGAGCATTTGGAAAGCGACGGCGCTTCAGAGTCGCTGCCAGTGGCGGCAATCCCTCTTATTGCGGTACCGACCACGGCTGGCACCGGTAGCGAGGTCACCAGCTGGGCAACCGTATGGGATACGGAGAATGCCCAAAAATATTCTCTGGCTCGAAATGATCTTTATCCGAGCCACGCGGTTGTTGACCCTGAACTCATGCGAAGCCTTCCGCTGGATCAAACAATAAGCACCGGGCTTGATGCTCTGTCACATGCGCTGGAAAGCATTTGGAACGTCAACTTCAATCCTGTATCGGCTAATTTCGCCGTTGATGCCGCCAAGTCGGTTATGAAAAATTTGATACCACTTTCGAAAAACTTGGATGACTTGACGTTACGGAGCCATATGGCAGAAGCGGCAATTAAAGCGGGGCTGGCGTTTTCTAATACGCGGACGGCGTTAGCGCATTCATTGTCCTACCCGGTTACCCTCCACCACGGCGTACCTCACGGTATTGCCTGCTCATTTATGTTACCGGATGTCATGCGCAGTGCCCTTGGCGCAAGCGTCGAATGCGATCAAACCTTGAAGCGCGTTTTCGGAGAAAATTTGGAGGCCGGAGCGGACCGGCTAACCGAGTTCTTAACGGAGCTAGGCGTCAACAGTGATCCAGGGTCTTTTGGTGTTGCCTCAGAAGAGTGGGGTAATTGGATAAATGCGGCAATCGATGGCGCGCGCGGGAAAAATTTTATCGGTCACAGGGAGCAGGTGCACGCAGTATTTAACCAGGTGGGCTCTGAGCCCGGATAGTGTTGTAGTTTAGTAAAATTGGCGTTTGATAATTTAAACCATTTGAAAAGGGAGACTTGAAATGAAGCGTTTTAGAGCTACCACAATTACCGCCATGGTCGCTGCCGGCGTCCTTGGCGTTGCGATGACAGGCCTCGCGCCAACGACGGCCAATGCGGCGTCTTGCGAGAATCCAAAATCACTTACCTTTGCGATTATTCCAACGGAAGAAACCGTGGCGGAGCTTCAGCTCTATAAACCGGTAACTGACCGCATGGCTAAGCTGACTGGCAAGAAGATCTCCTTCTTTATGCCCACTTCTTATGCCTCCGTGGTTGAAGGCATGCTGAGTGGATTCGTTCATGTAGGCGTTCTGGGTCCCTATACCTACGTAATTGCCAACAATAAGGACCCGAAAATCGAAGTCTTTGCGACGTATGCAAAAAAGAAGGGCCATCTTCAAGAAGAGGGCCCCGGTTACCGCGGCGTTCTGATCTCCAAGAAAGGATCTAAGTTTACGACAATAAAATCCTTGAAGGGTGCTACCGTCGGTCTGACCGACCCTGGGAGCACATCAGGCAACCTGATGCCGCGTGTAGTATTTTCCAAGGTTATTGGCTCGGATTTGGAGAAGTACTTTGGCAAGGTCGTTTATACGGGTAGCCATGAATTGTCTTCCGTCGCTGTGGTTAAGGGTAAAGTGGATGCCGCCTTTGTCGCTTCTCATCGGTTTGACAACGTGGTTGCCAAAGGCGAAGCCAGTCTCGAAGGCGTCAACGTTTTGTGGCAGTCCGACCCGATCCCGCAGGACCCGTTTGTCTACCGCAACACGCTGTGTGACCCTATCAAGAAAGCTATCGCCAACACATTTCTCGGCCTGAAGGGACAGCCAGAAGCCAAGAAGTTCCTGTCCAACGTCAAATCTGAGACCTTTGTGCCGATGGCGTCCAAGGATTACGATATCATCCGTGATCTGAAGAAAGCCAAGGACGCGCGCAAGCGGAAGAAAAAGTAGTCGTTCGAGAGACTATAACTTCAGCAGATAACGGCCGGGTAGGATTGTGTGTGAACTCTTCCCACTTGATCTCTGCCCGGCTGACATCTCCTTCCGAACTCTAATTTGATTGAGTTCGTTTTGTAGGAGCAGACACGCTGTTACGTGGATGTCCTTACGGTAGTAGCAACATCTGAAATAGGACACCAATCGTGCCCATACTGGAAGTCCGCAACCTGATCGCTAAATATAGTGCCCGTGGACCCGAGATTCTTAAGTCCGTCTCTTTCGATGTGGAAGACGATGACTTCTTCGCAATCATCGGGCCGAGCGGGGCAGGCAAATCGACCTTAATCCGATGCATCAACCGGTTGGTGGAACCGGTGTCGGGCGAAATATTTTTTGAAGGGCAGGACGTAACAAAACTGAATTCCAGGGAGTTACGTTCGCTCCGTCGAGACATCGGCATGATATTTCAGGAATTCAACCTGATAGACCGCATGAGCGTTATGGACAATGTGCTGTCCGGCCGTCTTGGCTATACGGGCACCATCCGCAGTATTTTTCGCGCGTTTAAGAAAACCGATATCCAGCACGCCTTGGCGCTGCTCGACCGTGTTGGGCTAATTGATCATGTGGACAAACGCGCCGACGAGCTGTCTGGAGGGCAGCGCCAGCGTGTAGGTATCGCCCGCGCATTGATGCAAGATCCAAAGTTACTGTTGCTTGATGAGCCTACATCTGCGCTTGACCCGAAAATTTCGCGGGAAGTGATGGCCTTGATTCTCGAAATGGCGCGTGAGCTTAAAGTGCCCTGCCTGTGTAATATCCACGATGTCAATTTAGCCATGGAATTCTGCAACAAGATTATTGGGCTCCAAGACGGCGTCAAAATGTTTGACGGCCCGACGGAAGATATGAACGAAGAACGTCTCAACGAGATTTATGCCATGGAAGTTCTATAGGATGAATTCGGTCGCCAGCCCCTCTGACCAGGCCCGACGCGATCAAGCGTTTGAGAGCCTTTTACTGCTGCGCCGAAAAAGCAATGTCCGGCGATCCGCATACTATTTTGTGCTCCTCGCTCTCGTGGTTTGGAGTATCCAGGTAACAATTATTGACGATACCGACTGGGAGCGGATGGGATCGTTGGGTGCTGTCCTGAAATCCGCGGGCCGTTTTATCGGTGTTGATATAGGGCTGTTTCCCAGCCTTCTTGTACCCGCGATTGAGACACTAGTCATTGCCAGCCTTGGAACGATACTGGGCGTGGTAATTTGCCTTCCGGCGACCTGGTTTGGAGCCCTGAATATCACGCCTTTCAAATCCGTGACCTATCCTCTGGCTCGGCTGATGATGACGCTCAGCCGTTCAATTCATGAGATCGTCTGGGCCCTGTTTTTCGTCGCCGCTGTGGGCTTGGGTGCCATGGCGGGTATCTTCGCCATCGCAGTCCGGTCGGTTGGCTTCATTGCCAAAATGTCGGCTGAAGCGATAGAAGACATCAATCCAGGACCGGTAGAGGCGATTAAGGCAACCGGCGCTAATACACTCCAAGTGGTTATTTTCGCCATTCTGCCCCAGGTACTGCCGCAGATATTGGGGACTGTAATTTTCGAATGGGAGATCAATATTCGCCGCTCCGCGATTTTGGGTCTCGTTGGTGCGGGCGGTCTGGGCCTCGTCTTTTTTCGCCAGATGCACACGTTTAATTATCACGGCGTGACGTCGGTTATCGTCGCCATCCTAGCCCTGATCTTGATCGGTGAAGTGGTGTCTCACTATGTCCGGAAGTCAATTATATGAAACCTGCAGGAACTCCGGGCCCGACTTCATCCACCACGCACGAGTGGAGCCGTTTCAAGTTTCCCGACACGGCTATCAGCTGGAGCGCGTGGATGGGCGTGTTCGTTTTCATTGTCTGGGGCATTGAATATCTGGATATCCCGTTGGATCGGCTGTTCGGCATGTTTGGACGCATGGGGTCCACATTAGCCAATCGTTATTACCCGCCAGATATCGAATACATAATCGATGCCGATTACTTTCAATACGTAATCGAAACCGTGCAGATGGCTTACTTGGGTGCGTTATTCGGGCTCGCGTTAACACTGCCGTTGGGGTGGTTTGGCGCTTATAACGTGACTCCCAGCCGCCGCTTTGTATATCCGGTGGCCCGTTTTGCGACCATGGGATTCCGCGCGGTTCACGAGATGATTTGGGCGATCCTGTTCGTGTCAATATTGGGTTTCGGTATGTTAGCCGGCGTCTTGGCGCTTACGTTCTTTTGCGCCGGTTTCGCGGGCAAACTACTTGCCGAAGAAATAGAGGCTATTGATATGGGCCCTGTGGAAGCTATGAAAGCGACCGGGGCAAATTTGTTTCAGGTGGTCATCTGGGGGGTGTATCCGCAGATCCGTGTCGCTTTTACAGGAATCGGCATATACACCTGGGACGTGGCTTTCCGCGCGGCAACGGTTGTCGGATTTTTCGGTGCGGGCGGTATGGGGTGGTACTTGAAACGAAACGTGCAGCAGATAGAGACGGAGCGGGTTGCGGCTATCCTCTTATCTATCGTCGCGCTGGTGATTGTATCTGAAATAGTTTCCGCGTGGGCCCGAGCCCGGGTCATGAAAATGAAATAAATCCCTATCCCACAATGTGCGCGGGTTAGCGGCGGCAAAGGGGGTGGAGGAAATCGGTCGAATGAAATTTGAATGAGGTAATCGCAATGACGTCAACCCAGACTATTCCAGACTCTATCGAAGTGAATGGCCGGACTTATGCCTGGCCGAAGCGGCCGCTTGTGGTTGTTTGCATTGATGGCTCTGAGCCAGACTATATTGAGCAGGCCATTGCCGGTGGTCACATGCCGTTTCTAGCCGCGGCCCTAGAAAAAGGGTCGGATCTCCGTGCTGATTGTGTTGTGCCCAGCTTTACCAATCCGAACAATCTATCGATCGTTACCGGCAGACCTCCCCGCGTTCACGGTATTTCAGGCAATTTCTTTCTCGATCCAGATAGCGGGGAAGAGGTGATGATGAACGACCCCAAGTTTCTGCGGGCCGACACCATATTCAAGGCGTTTCATGACGCCGGTGCCAAGGTGGCGATTGTTACGGCCAAAGACAAGTTGCGACGCCTTTTGGGGCATGGTTTGGATTTTGCATCGGGCCGGGCGATTTCGTTCTCATCGGAAAAAGCGGATGAGACAACCATGGCGGAAAACGGTATCGAAGACGCACAAGCCATGGTTGGCCGGGACATCCCCGACGTGTATTCCGCAGAACTTTCTGAATTCATTTTTGATGCGGGTGTCAAGTTGATGAGCCGCATGCGCCCGGACATTATGTATCTGTCGACGACGGATTATATCCAGCACAAACACGCGCCGGGTACGCCGATTGCCAATCAGTTTTACGCCATGATGGATAAGTACTGGTCTCAGCTGGATGCTGCGGGCGCGGATTTGGCGATGACCGCCGATCATGGCATGAATGCCAAGTTTGGTGACAATGGGGAACCCGACGTTATCTATCTGCAGGAAGAGCTGGACGATATGATCGGCGCGGCCGTGGCTCGGGTGATCCTGCCCATTACCGATCCTTACGTAGTCCATCACGGGGCTTTGGGGTCCTTTGCCACGGTTTATCTGCCCGATCACACCAACCCGTTGGAGATTGCTGCGAAACTGTCAGAGGTTGCAGGCATCGCAAATGTTTATGACCGGGCAGGTGGTTGCGCCGAGTTCGAATTGCCCGAAGATCGGCTGGGGGATCTAATCGTTGTATCCGACAAAAATAAGGTCCTGGGTACAAGCGCTGATCGCCATGATCTTAGCCAGCTGAAAAAGCCGTTGCGGTCTCACGGAGGTGTGACGGAACAAAGGGTGCCGCTGATTTTAACGCGGGCGGCCGATCTGCCCAAAGACCAACGGTTGCGCAATTTCGATATTTTTGATGTTGCTCTGAATCACGCTGCTTGAATGGTCGGACTGGAGAAAACAATGGATGCCTCTAATATAGGAAACGACATACTTCACGAAACGTTGCGGCTTGTCGGTGATGACGGTGTCCGGGATGAACGGTTGGAAGTTCTGAATCCATATACCAACGCTATTATTGGGACGGTGCCTAAAGCCACGATTGCCGATGTTCGCAGGGCTTTTCAGACTGCGGCAGACTTTCAGCCTTCTCTGAGTAGGTTTGAGCGGTCCGAAATTCTTAAGAAGGCCGGACGAATTCTGTTTGATCGAAAGGACGAGGTTTCTGATCTGATTACCGCTGAGACCGGGCTGTCTAAAAAGGATTCTTTGTACGAATCTACCCGGTGCAACAGTGTTTTTAATCTGGCTGCAGCCCTCACACTGATGGACGACGGCGAGATCTATTCCTGTGATGTTGCGCCGACCGGACCAAAACGGAAAATTTTTACAAACCGCCAACCGTTAACAGCGATAAGCGCCATTACCCCATTCAACCACCCCTTGAACCAGGTCGCTCATAAGATCGCACCCTCTATTGCGACGAACAACTGTATGGTCCTGAAGCCCACCGAGAAGACTCCGCTGACAGCACTCTTACTGGCCGATGTCCTTTACGAAGCTGGGTTGCCGGCAGAAATGTTCCAGGTCATCACCGGTGACCCTGCCGACATTGCGGACGAATTCATTACCAATGAACATGTGGAACTTGTGACTTTTACCGGCGGTGTTCCAATAGGGAAATATATCGCAGAGAAAGCGGGCTATCGGCGAACCGTATTAGAACTCGGCGGAAATGATCCGTTAATTGTCATGGAGGATGCGGATCTGGAACGGGCAGCGACCCTTGCAGTGGCCGGTGCTACAAAAAATTCCGGCCAGCGTTGTACGGCGGTAAAACGTATTCTGGTCGTGGACGCCGTTGGGGATGACTTTGTAAAGATAGTTGAGGAGAAGGTAAAAGACCTGAAACACGGTGACCCCATGGACCCCGACGTGGATGTGGGCACTGTAATTGACCACACAGCCGCCATGCTGTTCGAGCGCCGGGTCAATAACGCCATCGAGAATGGCGCTGAACTTCTCTACGGCAATGTTCGAAATGGTGCTTCTTATTCACCGACCCTGCTGGATCGCGTCCCCTATGATTGTGAATTGGTTAAGCAGGAGACCTTTGGCCCTGTGGTTCCGATTATTCGTTGTCCAGACGACATTGACGAAGTTATCAAGATTTCCAATTCGACAGCCTATGGTCTTTCTTCGGGCGTTTGCACGAACCGCATGGACTACATCACGCAGTTTATTGATGAATTGAAGGTGGGCACGGTCAATGTTTGGGAGGTGCCTGGTTTTCGTATCGAAATGTCTCCGTTTGGCGGTATTAAGGATTCAGGACTCGGATACAAAGAAGGCGTCGTCGAAGCCATGAAGAGTTTTACCAATGTAAAAACTTTTTCGATGCCTTGGCCCAGCTGAGGATCAGACCGCCAGTCAAGAAACCGGTCGCGCCGACGAATGAGCAATAGCTTGGGAATCTGGAAATGTTCATGAATAAAAAAACAACTCTGTTCTCCCGAAGCCGGTCTCTGGAAGCCGAAATTGGCGAATTTCTGGACAAGCTTTCGGAATCTTCCAAGACCTATCAGATCGCAATATTGACCTACCTGCGTAATGGACCGACCCAGGAATTCAACGACATGGTCGCGCGGCTTGCCGAGTTGGAGAGCCGGGATGATGCATTGCGGCGATCCATTGAGGCCCAAATATATCGTGAGACGTTGATCCCTGAATCACGTGGTGATGTGCTCGGATTATTGGAAACTCTCGATCAGGTTCATGGATTGATGGAAGGTGGGCTTTACGCGTTTTCAATCGAGAAGCCTGTCATCCCAACCCAGTTTGTAGATGGCTTTCAAAACCTCGTGGAAGCTTGCAATCAAAGTGTCGAATTTCTGGTTAGGGCTTCTCGTGACTTCTTCACCAATGTCGATAGCGTTTCAGGTGATCTAGATAAGGTGATGTTCTATGAGAAAGAAGCAGACAGAGCCGGTACAATTCTGAAGCGGGCTATTTTCGAATCTGAAATCGACCTTGCTCACAAAATGCATATTAAGAGCTTTGCTGAATATATCGACGATGTGGCCGATGGCGCTGAAGATGTAGCCGACCGGTTGAGAATTTACGCAATTAAGCGCGCAATTTGAGCTGACGGTAGAGCCGCTATGGATATGACCGTGCTCTTGTTGCTGACCGGTGGCTTGTTCCTAGGGTGGTCGCTTGGCGCCAATGATGCAGCCAATGTGTTCGGCACGGCGGTGGGCTCCCGTATGGTGAGTTTTAACCGGGCGGCTGTCATCTGTTCGGTCTTCGTTATACTGGGTGCGGTTATCAGTGGCGCGGGCGCCGCCGATACGTTGGGCAAGCTCGGCGCAATCGATACGCTTTCAGGTTCGTTCGTGGCTGCCGTTGCGGCTGCGATTACGGTCTTATTGATGACTCACCTGGGGCTTCCCGTATCCACCAGTCAGGCCATCGTGGGTGCGATTATTGGATGGAACTTACACAACGGAGCCCCCACGGATCTATCCGTCGTAATCAAGATTGTTGGCACTTGGATTGCGTGCCCGATTCTGGCCGGCCTAATCGCTATGCTTCTGTACAAAGCGACGGTGGCCGCTTTAAAAGCGGCAAAACTTCACCTCATTCGCCAGGATGCCTATACCCGAACCGCTTTAATCATTGCCGGTGCCTTTGGTGCCTACAGCCTTGGCGCGAACAACATCGCCAATGTCATGGGCGTTTTCGTTCCCGCTAATCCGCTGACACCCGTCGATATTGGTGGGCTCTTTACCCTGAGCGGCGTACAACAACTTTTCCTTCTCGGAGGCATCGCAATCGCGCTGGGTGTGTTCACCTATTCAAAAAGGGTCATGCTGACGGTCGGCGCCCGCTTGATGCCGCTCTCTCCGGTTGCCGCATGGATCGTGGTAATGTCGCATTCCATCGTTTTGTTCCTGTTTGCCTCGCAAAATCTGGAGGCGCTGCTCCACGGAGTTGGGTTGCCGGCAATACCGTTAGTGCCGGTCTCGAGCACCCAGGCCGTTATCGGTGCCATGCTGGGGCTGTGGATTTTGAAAGGCGGCGGCGGGATGAATTATGGTGTCCTGGCCGGGATAGCCTCGGGTTGGATCACCACGCCGATCATCGCGGGCTTTATCTCTTTTGCGGGTTTATACCTGGTATAGAAACGTGTTGCTCAGCTGGCCGACCTTAGAAAGGCAGGTTATGAACCTTTGCTTTTCGGTTACCCCGATATTAGCGCCGACCCGCGGCAAAACATGCTAACGATCTCAATCTTAAATCCTATGAAGGGGATGATCTGTCGCGATCTCAGATTGGGTTATGATGGGTTTCGAAGGGGTTCTTCCAAAATCGATTGCGCGATGTCGTGAAATTTGACAAGCGAATGCTGTGCTTACGGCAACTCGACAAATGAGTCATTCTCTATATGAAAAATGCGGTCGGGTAACAAATTGGGTTTATTTCGTTCAATGCATCCGAGAACAATGCGAAAGGTGTTCACTAGACTCATTGTCGGATAAACATAAGATTTGCAGCGATTTGGCAACCTGAGAGCATTTAGGTTTGCAAATCGGAGCTTTATTAACTGCGCATCCCCTTTTGTGTCTTGTCCAGGGATTACTGTGCCGTGGTCGGATTGCACTATGATGATTGCGTTTGGTTTCATTTTGACAATACGGCGTATGGCGTCTCGAACGCGTGAATTGAGACACATTATTTCCTCGACATAATGCTGTTTGGTTGTGGCAGCGGGCAGCTTGTTGTCTTTTATTTCCAGCTGCAATTCTACTTTTTGCCGTTCTGTACAATCCTGTTTGTAAATCAGAGGGGAGTGCGGGGAGAGAATATGGGCAAAAAGAAAAACGGGGTCAGGTTTTAGTGACGGCAGCCTTTCGATCACAGGATCGAGACTTTTTTGATTAAACAACCCCCAATTCCGCATGACATCGTTATGCCACTCATTGAGGACACCATAGACAGGCGTCATGCGTAAAAGTTCAAACTGCAAAGGCGATAGAAATGCCTTCCCAGTTAGGCAGTAGGGTTTACAGTTTGTCTCTGTACTGCCCTTGTGGTTGGCATAGTAAATTGTGTAGCCAAGTTCCCGCAGGCGGTTAAAAACCACGCTAGGTCTGCCTTTAATCGAGTCAAAAATTGGGGATTGGGGGTCCACTCTCCCTAAAGAGCCAGGACCACTTGGCAAGTAATAGGCATTATTGAGCGTAGTAGAAACTGAATATAACGTCCCTGCATAGTTGGAATGACTTTGTGTGACGATCCGAAACCCCTCACTTTCGAGGGCACCTAAGAATTCTTTGTTGTCGTATGTGAAATATTTTTTTAGGACATCGGCGCGCGCATAGGCATCCAATATAAAGTAGTATATATTTGGCAGATTGGCTTGTTGATTATCTGGTGCGCTTTCTGTGCCAAGCGTATTAACTGTGGTAGTTCGGAAGATTTCTTGTGTCTTTGTCGCATTCCAAGCAAGTGACAGAACCGGAATCGTGACCAGAGTTGCGCCTACTATTACAGCTATCTGGGTTTTTCGGTGGTCCTTCCCAACATACAGACCAATGGCAACTGCAATTAAAAATGAGAGAACCCAGCCAACTAAATAATATATACCCCACCAGCCTCCGCTAAATTGAACCATTGCGACGACGACTTGGTACGAAAACAATGTTGCGATGCCGATGCCAACCACAAGTCCTATCCGCTGGATACCAAGGCCGGGGAAAAGAAGCCTCATCCCGCCAATTAATAGTAGACCAACCGAAATGACGGCGAACGCTGTCACGAACAAATCATCAAATTTAGCGATCTCGAGCTTGTTATGGTCCCAGAAGCTTATGAATGGCCAGGACGAAAACAGAAAATAGGGACCAAGTAGTTTCACAACAGACTTAACCGACATCGAGGAGTGTACCCTTGCTGAATTCACCCGTATCGCAGCCCAGCTCCGAGCATTGATTTGGCCTAACTTCGCTCGTAAACGCTTTAATAGAGGCGCTCTTCGCTGGCGTTTCTTCGTTGGAATGTGAGATGAATGGTATTGATGAGTGCTCCAAAACGTAGGCAGCGCCTTCACGTGCCGCCCCTATCACTGTTGGAACGACCTCTCTTGCAGCAATCACTAGATCTTCTTTTTTCAATTCTCGCAGCAATCCGCTATCGCGGATAAATTCATAGTCATCCACTGCCGTTGGCGTGACCGTACGGAACACGCTGCTATTGCCGTAAAAGATTCTGCCCCTCGGGTCGCGGTAGGAACCAGAATCGGACTGTATCATTGAAGGTTGCTTCTGAGCGGTGATACGGGGAATGTCGTCTGACTCGGGTGCACAGCTCACGAGCTGGCGTCATCCTTGTCTTCTGGTGCAGATTTTTTTTCTCGGGAGAATAAATTTTTGAGTCGGTACCAATAGGCCTTGATGACAACCAAAGCACCCGCAACGCCTGCAACTAACAATTGCAGCATCATGCTGCCAGTCCCTGGGTCGAGATAGGCCCATGCAGGGGATGTGGCACCTAGAAAAATGATTAAGCTAAATGATACCAAAAAGAAAAATTGGGGCATAAATAATCACTAACAGATTTTGGACAAGTGCTCTCGTAAACTATTAAAGAGATAGTTTCAGATTTTCAAGGGGCTCTTAATGCATGTTTGGAAGGCATAAGACTCGTGGATTGACTATCGCTCACTCAGGGCGACGTCGAGTGACTGGAAGATTGGTCGCAGTAGGTAATGTAGGACGGTACGTTCGCCGGTGTTGATATCGATCTCTGTGACCATACCCGGTAAAACGCGATTAACCGTCGGTTTGTCTCCGACATAGTTTTTGTCGAGCTTGATGTTCGCCTTATAAAAGACTTCGTCGTTACGCTCTTTGAAGGTCGTTGCCGATATCTTGGTGACCGTACCCTCTATCGAACCAAACCGAGATGCATCATAAGTCGTAACTTTGACCTTTGCCTTCTGACCAACGGAAATATGTCCAATATCAATCGGCTGAACCTTTGCTTCGACAATGAGTTCTTTGTCGATTGGAACAATCTCGGTTACCAGTCCACCAGGTTGAATGACGCCACCGACTGTATTGGTAGCCATTCCTTTGATGATGCCGTGGACGGGTGCTACGACGTCGAGCCGCGTGACCCGATCACTTAGGCGGCGGATTGTTTCGCGGGCGCTCGCGATGTCGCCAGCAACTTTACCGGCCTCATCCAGGGCTTCATTGCGACGTTGGGCTTTGAGTTGCGCAATTTTATTGCCGGCTTCTTCAATGGCACTTTCGGCGCTGATGATTTTGCCTTTTACCTCTGCCAGTTCACCTTCTGCCGTCTGGAACTGTTCGAGGGTTTGTAGATAAACCAGTTTTGACACTAACCCTTTCGCGGCTAGCCGCTCGCGCATTTGTTTTTGCGTGTTAAGGTTGTCGATTCTGGCCCCGAGTTTTTTTGCTTGGCTGCGGAAAACCTGTAACTCGGATTCACGTTGTCCAGTTTGCGACAACAGAACATTAATCTCCTGGGCCAATGCTTCTTTTTGTTGACGAAGAACATCGCGCTCGCCTTTGGCCAAAGTGGCAAAGCGAGACGGCACCGATGAAAAATTGGGGTCGCGATCTTCGGCATAGGCCAACAGCCGTTCACGACGGATATGCGCTGATACTGCCTTGGCCTTGATTTCCTCCAGTTGGGCTTGCGCGGCGGTTGGGTTTAGCCGGATCAGCCTATCACCCTTGTTCACGACATCGCCGTCGCGAACGAACAGACGCTTGATAATACCGCCTTCTAGATGTTGCACCGCCATGACGGAACCGCTGGGAACGACCTCGCCCGCTGCTTTGGTTGATTGGGTAAGCGTCGTTACGGCTGACCAACCAATAAAACCGAAGACCGACAGGGATAGCAAAAGCATCAGGGCTCTGACGATATGGGGTGGACCCAGCTCCTCCAGGATTGCCGGCTGTGACAATTGCCGCATCTGCCGTGCATCCTTCGGACGCCACGGCTTGGGTTGTGCTTTAGCAGTCTTGTTGGTGGAACTTTCAGTCATGATTCAGACCCTTCCATTTTGGTAAGGGCTTCTTCGGGGTCGCCGTCAAAAACCAGCCGTCCATTGTGCAGAGCGACCAACCGGTCAGCGACTCGCATGTGGCTTGGGCGATGCGTAATGATGATAATTGTGCATTCGCCTTTTAGGCTCTTTACGGCCTGAATAAATGCCTTGTCACCGCGTTCGTCCAGCATTTGGCCGGGTTCATCGAAGATCAGAATCGGTGGGCGGCGGAGCAAGGCGCGGGCTATCGACAGCTTCTGCTTAAACCCTTCGGGTAATTCACTGAGAACCCGTTCGGTCAAACGGGTATCGTAGCCTTCTGGGAGGCCTATAACCGCCTCATGAATATCCGCTAGTCGCGCGGCATGTTTGATATCTTCGTCGCTCGCCGTTACCACAGATAGGCGAAGGTTCTGTGCCACCGTGCCATAGAGAAGTTCGCTATTCTGCGGAACCAAACCAATTTTTTGACGGATATCGACGGGGTCAATCTGGCGGAAATCTACGCCATCCAGCAAGACAGACCCGATTTGGGGTTTGTACAATCCACTGGCCAGGTTGGCGACGGTTGTTTTGCCGGCGCCGTTGGGTCCGGTAATGGCAAGCACTTCTCCAGCGGCACACTCGAAACTGACACCGTTGAGGGCAGGATCTGCGTCAGGTGTATGACGATAACCGACACCGTTGAAGGTTATTCGCCCTTTGACCGTCCGCTTTGGCGGAACCTCCCCTGAGGCGCGTTCCGGGTTGAGACGCATCAAATGGTTGATCTGCCGCAGAGAGGAACGAATTTGGGTGGCTCGGTTGAGTAACATGATAACGGATTGAAATGGTCCGAGTACGCGCCAGCCAAGGGCCATCGTCGCGACCATGGCGCCGATTGACAGGGCATTGTCCATAACCATGATTGCGCCAAATCCAACGACAGCAACGCCTGCGCCCATCATGACAATTTTGCCAAAGGTCTGGACCAGATGGTTAAGCATGGCAATTCGAAAATCATTGATCGCTGACCCGGCGGAGAAAGTACGGAACCGGTCAATCCAAACACTTTCGGCGCCGGCAAATTTTATCGCCCGCATGCCTGAAACAGCTTCGATCAGGAAACGTTGTTGCCGAGACTTGCTGCCGCCAGAATTCGCAAAGGTGCGTTTAATGAAGGGCGCTACCGTTAATGCTATTAGGATTAACAAAGCCGCCGCTGTGATGGGGACCATGACCAACCAGCCAGATAGAAGAGCTATCAATCCAATCGTTATAAGGACAAAAGGTAAGTCGACAATTGTTTCGGCGAGCGGTCCCGCGAAAAACTCGCGAACGGATTCAAATTCCTGGAGGTGGGATATCTGGGCCCCGATTGGTTCGTTCTCGCTCATCGGAATTGGCAGCATCAAGACTTGCCGGAAGCCAGCGACACCGATCATATAATCGATCCGGCCGGCGGCGTGCGCCATAACGGCCGATCGCATTCGCCGGAACAACCATTCGATACCGATCGCCAACCCCACCCCTGAAACCAAGAAGAGGAGCTGTTGGATCGATGCCGAAGGAATGACGGTGTCGTATATCGACATCATGAAAAGAGGCATCGCCAAGCTGAGGATATTGATCATAAAGGTGGCGATCAGGACCTGTACCACCAGCTTGCGGAAACGGGTCAGAAGTTCAGCTATCCATGTACCTTCATCACGTTCGACATCTGCGCTGTCGATAGCGCGTGCAGGATATGCGGTGCCACGAATTCCTTTTGTAACGGAGGTTCTGGTTGAACGTGTAAAGCCATCAAAAATGCGCGAAGCCGCTTTTCCGTCTTGTTCTGTGTGCTCTAGGACAATGCGGGCGGAGCCTTTGTCAGGCACAAACAGACATGGCAGAAGGCCGGGATTTATTCTATTCTGGCTCGTTCTTATCGGCGCTGTCGCGAGGTTTAGATTTGCCAATGTTTCCCGGAAATCATCGATGCTGATGTTATCAACAAAATGCGGGATCGCTTCTGACAGGTGGCGCGGACGACCTGTCCATTTAAGAGCGTCGAGCAAGACCGGAAGGCAGGCGGCATACTCCGATTGGGCCAGCTTGCTATGACGCCGAAGGTTGGGGATCACCAATAGCCCTTCTTCGGTACTGGTGCCAAATTCCGGTAACCCCATGCGGGGGGGTGGTAATCCCAGCGCTTCTGCGGTCGCCGTTGCCATTACGCGAATTCCTTCTCGAGTTGATTTAGGGATTCACGGGCGGCGTTCTTGACGCCAACAACCTTGTGGCCTTCTATTCGATAAGAGCGTTCAGCCAAAGCTAGGAAGGATGGGCGATGACTGACGATAGCGATCGCACTGCTTTCTTTATATTCTCGCAATACGTCGTGGAGTAGGGCGTCGCTTTTCTGATCCAAAAATGTGTTAGCTTCATCGAACAGGATAAGTTTAGGCTCTTCGACTAGGGTTAGGGCCCGGACGAGAGCAATACGTTGGCGTACGCCGCCAGGCAGACCGTCATTTGCAGCGTGCTCGACGATTGTGTTGTATCCATGGGGCATACGTCCAATCGCATCATGCAGCCCTAATCGCTCAGCCATAAGCATCGCGGCATCAATGTGATCATTGCCGCGAAACATTGTCATGTTGTCCAGGATCGTCCCTTGAAACAGCGTCGGCTTTTGTGGGAGGTAGACGACCTGCGCCCGTAAGCTTACTGCATCAAAGTCCCACGCATTCTCGCCATCGATAAGGACCTGACCGTCATTTGGCACCAGGACCCCCATCATGAGCCCAAGCAACGTAGATTTTCCGGAACCATTGGTACCAGCAATGGAAATTGTTTCGCCCGCATCGATAGATAGGTCGACTTCACTAAATAGGTTTTGATCAAAACCGGTATAGGTGAACGAGACTTTTTTGAGTTGCACATTGCCGAGGATATTGTGAATTGTAGGAGCCTCGGGACTCGACTCCAGCGGCATGGAGAATATGTTTTCGACTTGGTCCCGCGACTCGCGGGCGTTCTGGAATTGAGTCCATGTTCCTAAGGCCCGCATCATTGGTTGTGATGATCGACTGGCCAATAGGGTGCACGCCGCGAGACCGCCTATTGAGAGAACCCCATCGATGACGAGTGTGCAGCCATAAGCGCCGACCAGGATGGCGGTGAGTTGTGAGAATTACTGTCCAGTAGAGCGCGCCCAGGTACCGCTCTCGGCGACATCGTAGCTAGCGGCGGCGGAGGTGCTCTGAAGTTTTTCATAACGCCGTACCATCATGGACTCCATGCCGAGCCCCTTGACTGTGCGGATCGCGCCAAGGACCTCGATCATAAAGTTGTAGCGACGGTTATCAGTTTCACGTCGCCCCTGTAGGGCGAGACTCATCTTGTCACCAGCGATTTTGCCGGTAATAGCGAGCAGGACCATGATGCAGATCGGAACGGTCGCTAACGGCCCGGCAATAAGCGCGATTAGGCCAAAGAATAGAAAGGCAAAAGGTAAATCGACAAAAAGCAGCAGTCCTTGACCGGCGAAAAAATTCTTGACCGTATCTGTTCCTTTGAGGCGTTGCAGGTGAACGCCGGGTGGCACTTCCTCAAAGGCCTTCAGGTCGGACCGAAATATGTGGTCAACGGAGTGACAACCGAGCCGGTGCTGCAAGCGCGCGCCCGTCCAGCTGGTGATATAGTTTCGACTCAGACTGAGAAGCAGGTCGAGGGCCAGAACAATGCTAAGGGCGATCATAAATACACTCAGCGTGTGTACAGCTTGATTAGGAATTATCCGGTCATAGACTTGAAGGATGGTAATGGGGAGAGCCAGCCCCAAGAGGTTTTGGGCGCAAGACGCAATAAGCAATTCGGCACGATAGCCGCGCATCGCATCAAACTTTGGAAGCACAAAGCTCATTCTAATTCCGCACCGATCATAATCATCTGATTGCCGAAAAAATATGCCCCGCGCATTGCGGCCAATCAGTCTGAATCACAAAGAAGTGAATAAAAATTAGGCAAATCAATCCCTTGCGACCAGAAGGATGATCGCGCAAATGATTGAAAGATTGGTTAATCGGTAGATGTTTTTAGAACCATCTCAAACAAGATTATATCGCGATGGTTGCGGGTAATTTTGACACCAGAATCGGCTCAATATTGGCGTTCCTGGGGTTGAGAAATTTATCGAAAATTTTAGAGAAAATCGCGCTAATTTTGGACCGAAACCCGACCTGTTAAGCATAAAACTTCATAGCTCAGTCACCAGTTTCCGACATCATTCTGTACACGGAAATGATTTTTTCCGCGGAATAGATGAGGTCGAGAAAATGGCTGATGATAAAGAAACAGATGCTTTTAATAATCCATTGGGACCAGCGCTCGACGGCGCAACGACACTTGGTCTTGACCTTTCCTATCTGGTTCCAAACAGCGCAGATGATGCAGAGTACAAGATTTTTGTCGCGGGATTGCCGGATGGTGTGACACCCTCGAAGGGTAAACTCGATAGTGATCGCAACTGGAGTCTGACGATGGCGCAGACAACTGGTGTCACTGTCGCCGTCGAAACGATCGGTTCAATAAGCAACCTGGCTGAAGCGATGACCTTCGATGTCATCGATATTAGTACCGGTGAAAGGGTCAATAGGGGTGAGGTTGATCTAAATAGTTTTAGCGGCGATCGCGCAACGATTACCATTCAGCCCGTTGGTTCTGAAATTCAGGAGAATGCAGGTGGCGTAGCGGAAGAGATTGTTTCTGATGACGTCGTGTTAACAGAGCTGGATACGCCCATTCCGGAAAATATTTCTCTCAATCGACACGAACAACCGGAAGAGGTAATTTCGCAAAATCCCGACTTTTCGGGCTTAGAAGAGTTTTCAGAGCAGTCCCCAGACCTAGATGCGGCAACGGCTCTTGCCGATAGCGACAACAACATTGATGTTTCAAATCAGGCCATCAAACCTCTTGCAGAGACGGTTAACACGAGTGTCACACACGATTTTCTAGACTCCGGGGGTCAGGAAGTCACGCATGACGATGTCGATGATAATGGCGGAGGGGCGGTGGTCACTAACGGGGCCCCGACCGATATTTCGGTTTCAGGGTTGAGTGTGCAGGAAAACAGCGCTGCTGGGACTGTCGTCGGTATAGCATCTGCAGTGGACTCTGATTCCGGAGAAACATTTACTTATAGCCTGAGCGACGATGCTGGCGGGCGCTTCACAATTAACCCGTCTACTGGCGAGATCTCAGTCGCGGATGGCGCCTCTTTGGACTATGAGGATGCAGCCAGTCACGGCATTTCCATTCAGGTCACAGATTCAGCCGGCAATACATATTCTGAAGCGATGACAGTCGATGTTGCGGACGTTAATGAAGTGGCGTCGGATATCTCGTTATCAGCCTCTTCCGTTGCTGAGAACAGTGTCGGTGCGACAATCGGGACCTTATCTAAGACTGATTCGGACGCTGGCGATAGTCATACATATTCAGTTGATGACAGCCGGTTCGAGGTGGTCGGTGGTCAGTTGAAGCTTAAATCCGGCGTGTCTTTAGATCACGAAGCCGCCGATAGCGTGACGGTTAATGTGACAACAACGGATAGCGGTGGTCTGACACGCACCGAAGCGTTTGATATCTCTGTGACGGATGTTCAGGAGGCAGCAACAGATATATCGCTTAGCAATTCGAGTGTTTCCGAGAACTGGCATGATCGCGTCGTCGGCACTCTTAGCTCGACAGATGATGAAGGCGGGTCCCATACCTATTCTGTCGATGATGCGCGTTTCGAGGTGGTTGGTGGTCAGCTCAAATTGAAAGAAGGCCAAAGCCTGGATCATGAGACTGAACCGACGGTGACCATGAATATTACCTCAACGGATGCCCAGGGAAATAGCTATACAGAGGCAATGACGGTCAACGTGTCCGATATTTCTGAACGTCCGACCGATATGTCTCTGAGTTCAAGTTCGGTCGCGGAGAACAGCGCTGGTGCAACAATTGGCACTGTTACGACCACGGATATCGATGATGGTGATACGCACACTTACTCGGTTGATGACAGTCGTTTTGAGGTTGTTGGTGGTCAGCTCAAACTAAAATCTGGACAGAGCCTTGATTACGAAACGGCAAGCTCGGTGGATGTCACCGTCGTGGCGACCGATTCTGGCGGTCGCACCTATACCGAAACTTTCACGGTCAATGTGACAGATGTATCCGAAACGGGAAGTACGCTGAACGGGACCACTGGCAATGATGCTCTTACCGGGGGTACTGGTGAAGATACGATCACTGGTGGGTTAGGCGCGGATCGCATGTCTGGTGGCGCTGGTGATGATACGCTCCAGTTTAACGCCGACGGTACCTGGGGCTCTGATTGGTATGCCGTGAATGGTGATACCGACGATTGGGAATCCATCACCGGTAAAAACCAGAGTGATGATGTTTTCATTGGTGGTGACGGGTATGACACGATCTTGGGAACTTCTGGCGCTGATACGCTCTTTTTAGGCGATACCAATTCCGGTTATTACAGCGGCGCCGAAGCGCGAATTCAAGGGATTGAAGAGATAGATCTCGGCGCCGGTGATGACGTCCTCGATATGAATCATCCAACCTATACGTCGACTGATGATATCGTCGCTAAGGGGGGAGAGGGGAACGATATTTTGTGGACAGCTGATGGTGATGACACCATCTATGGTGGCACTGGCAATGACAAAATTTATGGCGATGCAGGTGACGACACTGTCGAAGGCGGTGCTGGATCTGACACGATGAATGGCGGGACAGGGACGGATACTCTGTCCTATTCAGAATCATCTTCCGGCGTGAATGTAAATCTCGGTACGGGTGCAGCTTCGGGCGGAGATGCCGCGGGCGATACCTTCTCGAACTTTGAAAACCTTACCGGGTCAGCAAACGCCGATACATTAACCGGCAGTTCTACCGCAAACACCATTAATGGCGGCGCTGGCAATGATGTTATTGACGCTGGTGCTGGTAACGATATCGTCCAGGGTGGTGCTGGTGCTGATACGATGAATGGTGGCACCGGGACGGATACGCTGTCCTACGCAGATTCCTCAGCTGGTGTGACAGTGGACATGGCCGCTGGCACGGCGTCAGGCGGTGATGCGACCGACGGCTGGACGGTTACCCTGACCACGGGCACGGTGCATTCAGATGATGGTGACACAATGTCCTTGAGCGACGATGCAGCCGGTACGATTACGCTGGATGATGGCACCCAGATTGCCTTTGAAGGTATGGAGAGGATTGAATATTAGGCGCCCGACATAAACGGGATTGTGGATGAGGAAAAGGCCGTCGGTCTGCTAGGAAGAAGCAGACTGGCGGCCTATTTTTTTGTCTTGGTTGATTGTCTTGTTATCGCGACGCAATCATGACCCAACCCTTTTAGAGTTTGGCAAAGTTCTAACGCGGAGGTTCTATCCGGGATCGACGCCGTCTCGACATAATGCAGGGCATCACCGCCGTTTCCCTGTCGCTCGATGATACGGACATCAACACCATGCAAAGTTGCTTCCGATGATGCCGTTAGAACGCGATGCAGGGTCTTAGCCTTGGGGGCGCTCCGGAAAGCTCCGAGCTGCACGACATGAAACGGGCCCAACTTTACAGAGGGTTTGGCCTGCTTTGGTTTGATCGCTGCTATTTGTTTTGCGACCGACTGTTTTTCCGGCGGTCCTGCGGCGGGCAAAATATTGTTTAATGTCTTGGCTTTCTGCGCTGGTCTATCTGATTTTGGCTTGAGCTTGACCTCAAAAGTTCTGTTTTTACTCTTTCTTCTGTTTGACGGCCCTTCACCATTTTTCAGCATGGCATTCACCAGAAGATCCAGCGGTGTGTCTGCCGGAGATTCGATATCGGTGCCTTTGGTTTCCCACCTTGCCGTGATCTTACGAACGGCACCGGTCAAGGCATCGAGATCATTTGTTGGGATAGAGGGTGGAAAAACATCTAACCCAATCGCATGCATCACATCACTATGAGCGGTTACTAACTCTACTTGTGCCTGATGCTCATCGATCTCGGCGAGGAGGCGACGGGTTTTGAGCCGAACGGCTTCGAAGTAATTGGTGTTCACAAAATCTTTGTCGGAGGCCACCAGCTGTGAGAGGCGTCGGTCGGCGCGGGCGACTTCCCGTGCCAGGCGCATCTGCTGTGACGCGCCTCGAAACTGAATGTAAGCCATATGCGTCTGGGTCATGACCGCTAAGGTCACTGCTAATCGTTGACGGCGGGCCAGCTCTCCGGATTTTTCCGCAGTGTCAATTTTACTACTGCCGGCAAACAGGCCAAACAGGTTCATACCCAGTTGGAACCCGGTGTTGATCCAGTTAGGGGTCAGGTTGAAGCGATCACTATCATAATTTCCGCCGGCCGATAGATTTACGCCAGGCAACATGTCGAACAAGGCTTCTCGGGCCTGCCATTGGCTGATGCGATCGTTGTAATCTTCGATACGAAGCTCGGGTCGGCTTTCCAATGCATGCTGTTCCATTTGCGCCAATGTCATCGGCAAGGATGGCATTGCAGCGGCCAACTGCGTATTGGCGAGTTGGAATCGTGTTCCCGGTTTTATATTCAATAACTCTGCGAGCCGGGCACGAGACTCCCGCAAATCACGTTGGAAAGTCAGCGCCTGCCTGACGGAATCGACAATCTCGCGACGATAGGCTACCGACGTCGCGATATCGTTTGCACCGGACAGTTCCATCGCACGCGACTCGCGCATCGCGATCTTTATGTTTTCAGCAATTGTCTGGATTCGTCCCATTAATCGCTCAGCACCAGCGGCACGCCAATAGGCTGTACGCACCTCCCGAATAATATCTTGGAGTGCCTTACGTTGATTTTCGTGGGCGATCAGGACGTTATTGGCCTGCTGTTTTGCGCGGGCGTAGCTGACCCCAAGGTCGAGAATATTCCAGGTGAGCCCGGCACTTGCTGTGGTGGTTACTCTTTCGTCACTAGAGGAGAGGGCTTTATCCTTGCGTTTTCGGGAGGCATCGAGCTGCAAGGGTGGCAGCATTTCGAAACTTTTGGTGCGAAGCTCGGCATCGGCAATTTCGCGCTCGATCTGTTTGACGCGGCCCTGCATATTGAAGGCGATGGCACGGGCGATTGCTTTTTCCAGGCTAATGGGCCCGGTTGGAATATAGGCCGTTGCCCGTAATTTCTGTATATCTGATTGGGTTCTTTCGGTGATTTTCTTTGGCGCAATAGGCTTAGGTTCGACAGCACAACCGAGCAGCACGCCGCACAGGGTGCTACACAAAAGACCTCTTGAAATGGTCGTTTGAACCACAGTTTTCCTTTGACCCAGTCGAGACACGTATCGACTAACTGATTTCACGAACGAATAGCTCCCAAAATACCGGCATTTTAGTAAAAATCCGGTAAATCAAGTTTGGACGGCCTTAAAACAGTTTACACCGCTGGTTCCGGGGCAGTACTCCGCCTATTATTTCGGAATGAAGATGGTCGAATCCGAATTTTTAGCGCCTAACCATGGCGGTGAAATATCTGTCGCGGAGGCGCGCTTTGGTGTCCCTGAGAACGAATGGCTCGACCTATCAACCGGCATCAACCCGAACCCTTATTCTGACTTCGAACTCTCATCCGCCGCGCTATCTGACCTGCCGACGGGTTCGGCGCTGACAGGTTTGTTGGAAGCGGCGAGAAAGGCCTATACCATTCCGAATGAGGCGGCGCTCTGTGCGGCCCCTGGGACGCAGGCGTTTCTCCAAATCCTACCGGATTTGGTTGTCTCGAAAGGACCTGTGGCGGTGGTGTCGCCGACCTATAGTGAACATGCTCATCTTTGGCGCGTCAGCGGTTACCCCGTCCTTGAAGTCGATGATGTGAAATCTGTTGGCGATGCGGTGGTCGTGATCGTTGTTAACCCGAATAATCCCGATGGGCGAAAGTGTGATGTCGAGACCCTCGACGCATTACGGCGAAAGCTTGATCGTTCAGGTGGATTGCTGATCGTCGATGAGGCTTTTGCGGATGTCACGCCCGAGATCAGTATGACACCCCATGCCGGATCAGAAGGGCTTTTGGTCCTGCGCTCTTTTGGTAAGTTTTTTGGTCTGGCGGGATTGAGGTTGGGCTTTGCGGTCGGTCCGGAAATGTTGATCAATCGGCTGGTTGCGCGGCTAGGTCCGTGGGCGGTCTCGGGTCCAGCGATTGAAATCGGAACAAAGGC
>WLWZ01000025.1 GCA_012103315.1 Alphaproteobacteria bacterium | reverse complement strand
GCGGGAACGATCATCTCCGGACGTACAGTTCGCATCTCGGAAATGAGCCGAACAACCCACTCCATTTCAGCCCCTGCAGCATCAGAACCTGTCGGAGCGGTAACTTGGGGCCACGGTGCTGTGATGAGCGGCGTTGTTCGTCCCTCCGCTGGCGCCAACTCGGTCCATAGTTCTTCGGTAACAAACGGTGTCATGGGATGCAGCAGTAGAAGAATTTGATCAAGGACCCAACCCGTCGTCGCCCGTGTTTCAGCGATCGCGGCTGCATCGTCACCAGACAGGATTGGTTTGGTAAATTCGAGATACCAGTCGCAGAAGCTGTGCCAAGTAAATTGATAAATCGCATTGGCAGCATCGTTAAAGCGGTATTCTTCAAATGCCTTTGAAACTTGCTGTTCTGTCTCCGCGAGAGCACCAACAATCCATTGGTTGACGGTTTGGTTACACGATGTTGGGTCAAAAGACGGATCAGAATGACACTCATTCATTTCCGCGTAGCGAGATGCATTCCAGAGCTTGGTGATAAAGTTTCGATACCCTTCGATACGACCGGTTGAAAGGCGGATGTCCCGACCCTGTGCGGCCATAGCCGTCAGCGTAAAGCGTAGGGTATCAGCGCCATATTCATCGATAAGATCGAGAGGATCCAGAACATTGCCCTTACTTTTGGACATTTTCTGGCCCTTCTCATCCCGTACAAGGGCATGGATATAAACTGCATCGAACGGAACCTCCTTCATGAAGTGAAGCCCCATCATCATCATCCGTGCGACCCAGAAGAAGATAATATCAAAACCCGTTACCAGCACATTGGTCGGATAATATCGTGCGAGCTCTGGCGTCTCGTCTGGCCAGCCAAGCGTTGAGAACGGCCACAGTGCCGAGGAAAACCAGGTATCGAGGACGTCGGCTTCTTGGGTTAGGTCGGTCGCCTTACCATAGTGCGCTTCAGCCATTTCAGCAGCTTCGTCAGCGCTTTCCGCCACGAAGACTTCACCATCCGGCCCATACCAGGCGGGAATTTGGTGGCCCCACCAGATTTGCCGCGAAATGCACCAAGGCTGGATATTCCGCATCCACTCGTAATAAGTATTTTCCCAATGTTTCGGAACAAACTTGGTTGTGCCCTTTTCAATGGCCGTTATTGCTGGCTTCGCCATGGTTTCTGCATCGACATACCATTGATCAGTAAGACGTGGCTCGATGACAACACCGGAGCGATCACCATAGGGCACGGTCATCGGGTTATCTTCAATTTTCTCAAGCAGCCCGAGGGCGTCCATGTCGGCGACGACTTTGTCGCGGGCCTCAAAGCGGTCCATACCTTGGAACTCTCCGGGGACTTCTTCATTCATTTTAGAGGAGACATCGAAGACGTTGATCATCGGCAAGTCGTGTCGCTTGCCGACTTCAAAGTCGTTGAAGTCATGTGCGGGCGTAATCTTAACGGCGCCGCTGCCCTTTTCCGGATCGCTATATTCATCCGCAACAATTGGGATCGACCGATTGGCCAAAGGCAACAAAACCGTTTTCCCAACTAAATCAGTATAACGTTCGTCTTCGGGATGAACCGCGACAGCGGTATCGCCGAGCATCGTTTCCGGCCGGGTCGTTGCAACAGTAATGAACTGATTATCAACGCCTTCCACCGGATATCTAAAATACCATAGCGAGCCATTTTGCTCGCGCTGTTCGACTTCCAGGTCTGAAATCGCCGTATGGAACTTCGGATCCCAATTCACCAACCGTTTGTCGCGGTAAATCAGTCCTTCTTTATAGAGAGTCACGAATACATGGCGAACCGCCTTGGAAAGACCTTCATCCATGGTGAAACGTTCGCGTGACCAATCACAGGAAGAGCCCAGCCGACGCAACTGTTGCGTTATCGTCCCGCCAGATTCTGCCTTCCACTCCCAGACCTTTTCGATGAAGTCGGGTCGGTTAATCAGTGTCTTATTAGTTGCCGACTTTCCACGACCACGGTCCAATTCGATATCGGATGCGGCGAGCTGCCTCTCGACAACCATCTGTGTCGCGATTCCAGCATGATCCATGCCGGGTTGCCACAAAGCATCCCTGCCCTTCATCCGGTTATAGCGGATCAAAATATCCTGCAACGTATTATTAAGGGCATGCCCCATGTGAAGGCTGCCGGTTACATTGGGTGGTGGAATTACAATTGTATAGGGATCGGTAGCATCAGGTGGGCTGTCAGACTGTGAAAGCCCACAGGCAAAGCTCTGGTTCTTTTCCCATTGCGCGTAATGTTTTGCTTCGACCGCGCTGGGTTGAAAATTTTTCTCGAGAGGCACTGTAGAAACCTATAACAGATTGGCGTTTGTGCCCGATCGTACTGGACGGGCATGATGATTATTATCCGTTATAAATCGATGGAGAGAGCGAACGTCAAGCCTCAAGCGCTAACGTGTCGAATAAATTTTATTCGTCGCCTTCAGCGGTACGCGAAAGACGCTCCACTTCGCGGCGGACTGTCCGATCAACAATACCTGGTAAATTATCATCCAGCCATTCCTTGATCATCGGTCGCATAACTTCTTTGACGAGGTCTTCGATCGTCCGATTCCCATTCCCAATGGGAGTGCCATGAGCCGCATCAACTGCGGCAACCAGACCAGCCAATGACCCAGTCGCGGCCGTAGCCGGAGCTTCATCAAGTAATGTGCCTTCAGGGGCTGCCGCAACAGCGGGCGCTGGTTCTGGCTTTGGCTCAACGGAGGATTCTTCCGTTACCTCATCCATAGGTTCGTCGTCGTCTTCCTCTTCAACCAACTCGATTTCATCATCTGACGAATCGGCTTCGTCAAACAGAGAATCTATATCGTCTTGCGATTGTGGCGCTTCTTCTTCAGCTTCTTCTGTCGGTTCATCGTCTATGTCCGCGACTTCTTCATCCATCGGCTCTGCTGCTTCCACCACTTCCTCGTCTTCGACGACGTCGGTCAGTTCGAGAACATCATCGTTTTCTTCGACAGCATCTTCGGCGGCTGCATCATCTGGCTTAGCCTCCTCTGTGTCGTCTTCAGAAATAATACGACGGATGGAGGCTAGGATTTCCTCCATCGATGGTTCTTGCTGTGATTTTGCTTCTTCGCTCATATCTCTTTTCCCGCGCATTGGAGCGCAGACAGGAAAATATGGTTAAAAAGTGTGAATAAAAAAGATAACGCAGATCGCAAGATACTGACAGGGCTTTATTTTGTCCCTATCGACGTCCCAAACCAACGGTTTCTGTATGCCCTATAATTCTTAGTCGGATCATACAATTCGACCGGCAACGACAATTTAGAAGCAACGAGGGTTCCAACAGCTTGTCGAACCTCAAAACTTGCAACAGTGACATCGCGACGGGCTCTCACAAGGCTAACCCGCGCATCCCTTAACTCCTGTTCCGCGTCCAACACGTCCAAAACAGTACGCGACCCAACCTGGGCTTCCTGTTTCACGCCTTCGAGCGCAATTTCAGCAGCTCTGACCTCCGCTGAGAATGCATTCACCTGCGCCCGAGCCGTAGCATATCGTTCCCAAGATTGTGCAGCCCCCTGAATTGCCGTGCGAATCGCTGCATCAAGATCACGGCGTTCCTGGCTCCACTGCTGTTTAGCGGCGCGAATTCGGGCACTGACAGCACCTGCCTGATAGAGAGGCACCGTAACGCTTGCAGTGATTGACGCTTCTTCAGAACGGCTGCTCGTCGATGATGCTTGATCACGGCGGGATAATTCGCCTTCCAAATTAACAGTTGGATATAAAGCGCCTTCAGCTGTCTTGATCGCAGATTTCGCTGTGCGCTCGTCATGCAGAGCTGCAACCACGTCGGGGTTACCGGCTTTTGCCGATGCCATTGCTTCATCTTTGGTCGCAGGTAAGTCCTCGAGAGGCGCCGCACTTTTTAGTGTACCTGGAAAGTCTCCAACGATGCTTCGATAAGCAGCACGTGAAATAGTCAATGCCCCTTCTGACTCAATTCTATCAGCTTTCGCTCGTGACAGACGTGATTCTGCCTGAGCAACGTCTGTCCGGGTTACTTCGCCAACTTCAAACCGGTCACGCGTTGCTTCCAGTTGGCGTCCGAGTACCTTTTCATTGGCTTGATTGAGTTTTAAAACAGCTTCGTCGCGGATTACATCCATATAGGCAGTGCCCGCATTGAGCATAATTGCTTGCTCGGTCGATGCTAGCTGAGCCCGTTGACTTAGAACCGCCTGTTCGGCGCTTTCAATGCCTGACTGGGTTCGCCAACCATTGAATAGATTCTGGTCTACTGAGACCGAACTTGTCTTCGGCGTACGGTTTTGAGAACCACCGCTTGTCGAAGACACACTATTCGAATCCGTTTTTGATTTGCCGATGTCGTAATCAAAACTTACGGTCGGCCGCCATCCGCTAATAGCTTCCGGAACACCTTCGTCCGTTGCCCGCAATTCTGCACGCGCTGATAAGAGAGTTGGATTACTGAGATAAGCTTTGGCCAGGGCTTCTTTTAGAGTTTCAGCTGACGCACCTATGCCCGGGCCCATGCTGCAAATGACAAACGACACGAGAAAACCCCGACGAAACATCCCGTTAACTCCTGCTAAGCTCATAAGTTAAAAAACAAAACCCTTTTCGACTTCAAACCCTGGTAAGGAAGAGACTGTTGCATCAAACAGGATACGCTCCGAGACGGTGCCTCCCTTTTTGACTAACAAAACGGCTTTCCCTGTTCCTCGACCTTCATCAACAACAGCGCAAAGACGCCCACCTTCTGCCAATTGATCCGTCAATCTTGAAGGAATTTCGGCAATCGATCCTTCTATACAGATGATGTCATAAGGTCCCTGGGTTGCATATCCCTCATTTAGATTTCCATCGACAACAACGGCATTATCGACAGCGAGGTTTGTAAAATTATCATTGGCCCGCGCGGCAAGGTCTTTATCAGACTCCAAAGAAACAACAGTCCCTACCAGTGTTGCTAAAATAGCACTGGAATAGCCTGTTCCGCAGCCAACATGGAGTGCTACTTCGTTCGGTTGGGCTTGAAGAGCTTGGATCAGCTGTGCCATGACCATGGGAGCCATGAGCTTACGGCCACTTCCGATCATTACGTCAACATCAGTATAGGCCACGGCGTGGTGGCTGGGCTCAACAAAGAGCTCGCGTGGGATCGTTGAAAATGCGTCGATTAAGGCATCATCAACAATTTTATTTGTTCTCAGCTGGCAATCGACCATGTTTTTGCGGGCCTGCGTGAAATCCACCATAAATCCCCCTGATCTCTGTTTATCCGGCTATCCAGACGTGGTGATAACGGGATTTGTCTATTTCCTACCCAAATTCTGCTATGATTATCACACCAGAATACACGATTCATTTCCTTCAATTCAGTCGATAGCTTGACCCGGCACCACAAGACAGCCTAATTAAGCGCTACCAAATTCAAAGCCCTCGATTTTACACCTCGGCTCGGTGGGAGAGTGGCTATCCAGAGGATTGCAAATCCTTGCACGCCGGTTCGATTCCGGCCCGGGCCTCCACTATCTTCCCTTTAAGCAATCAATAAAACTGCGAGCCTTATGCCTGCATGTAATTTGATAAGAAACCATTAACCATAATTTTTGAAAAATAAATCTACAGAACGAAAACGGTAACTAAGATACTGATCTTTGTTGAAATGTGTGGATCAGGACGGCGCTGACCCAACGCCACCATGCTCGACTGACCATTTTGCTGGGTTGTTCAAGAATTTTTCTACTTCCGTCATCGTGCTCAGTTCAAAATGCCCGGCTTCTTGTGCCACCTTCAAAACATCCCACCAGGTCGCGAGCGCATGCAGTTGAACCCCCATATCATCCATGACCTGTTTGCTTTCCTCAAAGATATCGTAGTGAAAAACTACAAACACGTGCTCAACAATGGCACCAGCTTCACGCAATGCTTTACAGAAATTTGCCTTACTGCGGCCATCAGTCGTTAAATCTTCAACCAGGAGCACTCGCTCGCCTTCTTTCAGATGACCTTCGATTTGCGCGTCACGACCAAAGCCCTTCGGCTGTTTTCTGACGTATTGCATCGGCAACATTAGGCGGTCCGCCATCCACGCGGCGAACGGAATTCCTGCCGTCTCACCACCAGCAACTGTATCAAATTGCTCGAAGCCAGCGTCCCGTAGAATAACGGACGCACCAAAGTCGATGATCGTTTGGCGTAGGCGCGGATAAGAAATCAAACGTCTGCAGTCGATATAGACCGGGCTGGCCCAACCTGATGTAAAAATAAAGGGTTTTTCCGAATTAAACTGTACCGCTTCGACCTCAAGCAACATCTTTGCGGTCAACTCAGCAATTAATGATTTTTCGGGGAAAGCGCCGCCCACAGCCATCTATGAATCTCCTCACATCAAAACGTGCGTTGCGCACGCTATTTTCAGTACTGTTGTTCTTTATATCGGGTTGCTGGAGCCCGCACAAATGCCTCAAAGACCAACAACAGACCAATTTAAACTCTCGCCGGAGAGGAAGGGTCGGATTGAGTCATTAGCACCCGGAATTTCTATATCGCCAATGATAGTTTGCTGCACGCGTTCGAGCGTTAGAGTTCCGGTATTAGCGTCTAAACCGTAAAAATTAGGACCATTGAAAGATGCGAATGCTTCAAAATGCTCAAGGGCGTCCATCTCTTCAAAAACTCTGGCATAGACCTCAATCGCGTTCGGAACATTGAAGATTCCTGCACACCCGCAATCCGTTTCTTTGGCGCCAATCGAATGGGGAGCCGAATCAGTACCAAGAAAAAAGGAGGGATCCCCGGATGCAACAGCTTGTCGAAGGGCTTGCCGATGTGTTTCACGTTTCGCAATCGGTAAACAGTAAAGATGCGGTCTTATACCGCCGGTAAGAATATCATTCCGGTTAATAACCAAATGATGCGGTGTCACCGTTGCCCCGATATTGCTGCCCGCCTCGCGTACAAAATCAGCGCCATCTTTTGTTGTGATATGTTCAAGAACGATTTTGAGTTCGGGATAATCGTGCGTCATCCAATCGCTGAGTACGCGGTCAATAAATGCCCCTTCACGATCAAAGATGTCGATATCAGGATCGGCCTCTTCACCATGAACCAGAAGCGGCATGCCGATCTTTTCCATGCGGGCCAAAACATCACGAATATTGTCCCAGGCAGTAACCCCAAAATCTGAATTGGTTGTCGCCCTCGCGGGATACAGCTTCACCGCCGTAAACACGCCTTCCAAGAATCCCTTTTCCACCTCATTAGGGTCGGTATGGTCCGTGAGATAACAGGTCATCAGCGGTTCAAAGTCTGAGTCCACCGGCACGGCAGCAATGATCCTCTCGCGATAAGCAATAGCCTCGGCCGTGGTTGTCACAGGCGGAGTCAGATTGGGCATCACAATCGCCCGGCCATAATGCGCCGCCGTAAAAGGTAGAACCGTGGATAACGTGGTGCCATCCCGCAAATGCAGGTGCCAGTCGTCCGGTTGAATGATCGTGAGTTTATTTGGTGTCGTGGTCACAATGGTGGATCGAGTAAAGCCGTATGGAGTACATCGACACCATACATGAAATCTTCGATCTCCATCGATTCATTTGGATTATGAGAACCATTTTCATTGCGCACGAAAATCATTGCTGAGGGCACGCCAGCATTGGAAAAGACGGCGGCATCATGTCCTGCACCGCTTGGAATAGGTTCGGCCTCTAATTTATTTTTTTCGCAGCATTCCAGAAGATGTTTGATCCAGCGATCATCCATCACCGCGGGCGATGCCAAACTCCGTTCGTCAAATTCAAAAGTGACGCCGCGTTCACGGGCAACGGCCTCTGCCTCTGTCCGAGCCAGTTGGTAAAACGCTTCAAGCGTGTCGATGCTTTGACTTCTTATTTCGAGACAAAACTGGCATTCGCCCGGAATTCGCGACATAGCGTGATCGTCCGGATTGGTCATCAACATACCCGTTGTCAAAACCAGATCGAGGCCCCTCTCTTGCAAGGCCGCCCAATGCGAGTCAAATCGGTGCAATAAGTCAGCTGTGGCCAGTACAGCATCATGCCGAAGCCAACGAGGGACTGCGCCGGCATGCCCTGCATCGCCTTTACAGACAATACTCTGGTGACGAATATTTCCACGAAGACCAGTGACGACGGCGACCGGCATATTCCGCGCGACCATCACCGGCCCCTGCTCGATATGAAGTTCTATGTAGCCGGCAATAGAGGAGGCATCGATGAGCTTATCACCGGCCAGGATTGCGTCGGTTTTAGCACCCGCGTCGGCCATATAGCTCCCTAGTGACTTGCCTGTCGTACGATGGGGCCGCGCAAGATCCTCTTTGGTCAACTCTCCAAACAGGGCGCCTGAGCCAAGATAACATTGACCGAACCAAGCGCTTTCTTCACCCCGCAGCGCCATAACCCGAATAGTCCGCGGCGGCACAACACCTTCACGCTTCATTCGGATCAGCGCCAGCAAACCGGCGACAACACCTGCGGCGCCGTCAAAATTGCCGCCCTGTGGTACGGAATCGAGATGGGACCCACAAATCAGAAAGGGTTGGTCAGGGGCTTTGCCTGGAAGTTCGATTATCAGATTGGCAGCATCATCATAATCTGCCGACAATCCTTCATTCTCTGCCAGCTCGGCACAATATTTCATTGCCGCGGTTTCACCGGGTCCGTAGGTCGCTCGGCTGACACCGGGGCCGTCAATACTCATTTCCCGAAGATCATCAAATATCTTCGTCGCTAAAGCATGTCGAGCCTTGGGACCGAAGCCCTTATTCTGCGGAAATGGATGAATACGCGTATTCATGTGGCCCTCAATTTCCCGTCTTTTCAAATTCGCTGAGCCGCAACCAGAATCATAAAAACATCGCTCTGCAAGCGATCAAAATCTGCTCAACGCAAGATACAAAATGGAAATATTGTTACTGATCAAGATGATCAAATTTTCCTAACCATATAGGATTCAATAGAAAAATTCAATTCCACTTTTAGAGAGCAGAAAGTGGTCATCCAAATTTCTGTTACAAATTGGCGTAACGCTTGATCGTTTTACGGATGAAATCTGCAGCGTCTCGGCCCTTCAAAGCCCGCTTCCACAAGTTCTCAGCCGTCTGTTCATGAAGTTCGATAGCTTCCGGTGCTGAGGTAATCATGCCGACTCCAACTCGAATATTAGGGTTTTCGCCCAAGCGGTACGGGCTTACCGCTAACACAAGACGATCTGGCTGGCGGAATATCTGAAAGCTGGTACGGGGCAGTGTGTCTTCGACGATACCGATCTGAACCCCGATCGGTTCATCTTCCATATATTTTGCAACGCGTTCCATCTCTTCGACGGACCGTTCGCGCCGTTTCGTCCGGGTCCGTGCTGGCATATCAACCTTGCCAACCATGCCGTTTCGCAAAAACCGACGAAGCTCATCTGCCGCAATCACTGTGACAACGCTGGGTTGACGACGACGATAGGCTTCCTTGCGTTGCTTCAGGATGTTCATGAGCTCCGCCACGGTTTCGAGACCCTGCTTCCTGTCTTCTCCCCCCTTGGGTACGCTCTCGGACAGAACCTTTTCCAAATATACGTCGTATTTATGTGATGTTAGGAGATAAGAAACCGGACCAGACGACACGATGATATGTTCAGCGGTTTCCTCGATCTGCCGCATACGCTCAAAGAACGCCACAGCTGATGACATGTATTCAACGCCAACGCCCAGCAAAGTCGGAACAGAAACGCCCAACAAGGTCGCCATACGATCAAGAGTTTCGATCTTGGCAACCTCCCCTTTTTCATAGCGATAAAGAGCAGCTCGCGAGATACCAATCTGGGTCGCTATTTCATCAGCGCTGAGACCTGAGCCAAGCCGAAAGGCCTTGAGGCGGTTGCCAATATCATCAAATCTGAAGGGCACGGATTTGGCCTAAATCAGTCGTGATCCAGAGGCGCTGAAAATACCTGATTACCAGTAACCCGCTCGACATATCGGCCAAAGCGGAACTTGACCTCGGGCCCATCCATCGGAGGGGACGCGCCACGATAATTCATCGGCTCGACTTCGAGATGAATGAACGTATGCCCCGGTTCCAGAACCGCTTCTTCAAATGTCCCTTGCAGCTCATTCATTGAGCCAAAGGAATAAACCCGCTCAATACCAAAGCCCCGCGCAATCGCCGCATAGTCATTATCGACCCGCCCCGGCAATGGCACATTTGAGGTCGAACCATAAACCCGATTCGACAACATGAAATGTTTGAGGTTCGGCAAATTCATCTGACGTTCAACCTGGAGCATGCCGGGGTTCATACAGAACGCCCCGTCGCCGCTAAACACCCAGACAGGTTTGTCAGGCACGCCCTGGGCGATACCACAGGCAAAGACCGACGACAGGCTCATCGACGCTTCGAGATAAAACACCCGCTCGGTATCACCGGTTTCGGCATGCCAAAGCTCAGAGGTTGTCCCGGCAGACGTGACCACAAGCTCGTCTTGCCAACGGCTCGCGATATAGGCAACAGCTTCTTCGTATTTCATGTCACACTGTTCCCTTCAGCAGTTTCTTCGGCAGGACAGCAACTGTCGGGCGGCTGATCTTGCGGGAGTGATGATAGGCCTCTGCGATCATCGGCATCTCATCGCGACTATTAACGATCGTGTAGGGCATGTTGATCGATTGCATGACGTCTTCGAGATAGAGTCCGTTCGAAACGTGGAACTTCGCACCATCATCGAATGTGCCGCGATGAGTGATCAAAAAGTAGATCGGGATCTCATAGGTGTAGTTGATCTTGGTGATGCCATAGATCAGTGTCATCAGTCCTGACGCCCCCATCAAGGCAGCTGATCCCGTCCCTGCCAGAAAAGCACCAGAACACAAGCCAAGCGCCGACTCTTCGCGGTTCACTGGCACATGATTAAAACGCTCATCCAGTTCGAACTTGGAAATCGTATAGGCGATCCAGTCATCCGGCAGGCTGGCGACCAGGGATATCCCCGCATCGGCACAAGTATCAGCAATGCCCTGCGCGATCTCGCTGGAATAGCCGGTCTCATCGGCACGCGCTGCCGAGCTCACCGACGCGTCTAAATTATTGTCCACCTAAAACCTCCCATAATGACTCGATCTTGTTGTTGATTTGAAGCTAATCATCGCGTTACCCGATAGTCAAACCACGTCCTTGATGTAACGCGCCTGCCTTATTTACGTTTGCGCTCTGCAACCTCACCGCCGGCCTCTTTCCAGGCTGTAAAACCACCATCAATATGACAGACGTTTTTCAGCCCCATCTTCTGGGCGGTCTGGGTCGCCAGTGCCGAGCGCCAGCCTGACGCGCAATAGAACACCAACCGTTTGCCAGACGAAAAGATATCCTTGTGATACGGGCTTTCGGGATCGAACCAGAACTCCAACATTCCCCGCGGCGCGCTAAACGCATCGGGGATCATCCCCTCCCGCTCAAGCTCCCGGACATCGCGAATATCAACAAAGACGGTTTCGGCATCGCCATGTACCGTTAAGGCATCAGCCGCCGGCAGGTTTTCGATCTCCGCCCGCGCCTCCTCGATGAGCTGCTTGTAGCCAACCGTCATGAGATTCTCCTCATCCAAATTATGATGTCGCAGCACGGTACACGGAGCGCTAAAAACTGTCACTTTTGATCACAGCTCGTTAAGGGGTTGGCGTTATGGTTTACGCTTTGCTATATAGCGCGAACCGAATTACGGTTTGTCATATTGACGAGCCTGATCCCCGGTAGCTCAGTTGGTAGAGCAGGCGGCTGTTAACCGCCTTGTCGCTGGTTCGAGTCCGGCCCGGGGAGCCATTTCAAAAGGGTCTGCACCTCAACGTGCGGGCCCTTTTATCTTTGATCGTCAAGTGTGTTTCCGTTAGCCCTGTTCAGACGCCGGGGTGTGTATTAGACAACTAAAAATGTTCGCCGCAACGAAGATCAAATTGGAGATTAAAAAACATGACTGCACATCTCAAAAAATTACTCTTGGTCTTATCAATTCTCGTCCTGGGTTTCGGGCCTAATGCTAATGCGATGGAGGCCAGAACCGAAGCCGCCAAAGTGATGGCGATCAAAGCGGCAGAACACATCAAACTAAAAGGTCAAAAAGCGGCGTTTGCGGCGTTCGAAACCAAGGGCGGCGAATATCACGACAAGGCGCTTTATGTATTCGTCTTGAACCTGTCAGGATCGGTCGTCAGTCACGGAGCCGATAAAAACTTGATCGGTAAAAATCTGCTGAACATCAAAGACACCACTGGCAAAGAGTTCGTCAAAGAGTTTGTAAACACCGCCAAGACCAAGGGTGTCGGTTGGGTAGACTACGTTTGGCCCCACCCGACGACGAAGAATCCAGCACCAAAATCGAGCTATATCCTTCAGGTTGGTAAGAACCTGTTGGTTGGGGTTGGTGCTTACAAATAACGCGCCCTATTCCGGGAAGATTTTCTAAATAGGCACTGGCTCTGTCGCCAGGCGTGGATCACCGGCCTTTTCAGCGCGGGCGAGCTTACGGCAAAAAAAGTTCCACAGTGTTTCACCACCGATGATCGCGGGATCAAGCGCTGTCCCGTCCTCGAATTTCTTTAAAAGTGCGCTTTCATCAGGAGAGCCGAACTTGAGACCTGATGCATTTATGGTCAGCGCCTCATGACACATCTTGTCGAGCGCGATAGCGACCAGCACGGGATCCTCGATGTTGGCTCCACAGGTAACAATGCCATGATTGCGCAGCAGAACGGCTGTGTGTTGTCCCATGCACTCGACCATTGCTGCCGCGACATTCTTGGTACAGATCAGGCCGGTGCCATCATCGAAGCATGGCGGACGCACCGGCTGGGTCGTAGCGCGTGGTACGACGGTCATCAACGGTTCTTCTGACGCCGAATAGACCGAGGCATAGAACGGATGGGTATGCGACGTGGCGTTGATCTCAGGCCGCAACCGCATGATTTCCGAATGGATCGGCCATTCGCCATGCGATTTGCCGTCTCCGGCGAGCTGCTTGCCATCAAAATCAAGCAACACGAAATCTCGCGCATCGAATATTTCGCCCAAAGCAACGCCCGCACGCTTCATCCACATGCCCCGGCCTTCAGGATCGCGCAGCGCCATATGACCGACGACACGGTCGCCCTGCCCCTCAAGCTCAAGCACCCGGCAGGCCCGCGCCAGCTCATCGAGATCGGCCCGCAGACTGTTGCTCAATTCTGCCATCATTCACTCCTAATAAACTCTCTGCCTGACGCTAGCGGTGCCTCGCCCGACTGTCTACGTCCAGAGAACCCACCTTGCGCGGCTTCGCTCCCCTGGCCTACGCTCATCCCATGAGCGCATTGTTTGACATTGAAGGGATAGGCCCGACCATCGGGGCGGAAATTCATGGGCTTGATCTCTCTCGCCAGATTGATCAGGCGACCGCTGATGCCCTCGAAGAAGCGCTGGTGGTTCATAAGGTGATCTATGCGCGCGATCAGCACATCACCACGGCACAGCATGTTGCGTTTGGCCGCCTGTTTGGCGAGCTTGAAGTGCATCCGTTCCGGCCCGAGGGCGAGTTCCCGGAAATCATGGTGCTCGATAACCACAAGGATAATCCGGTGCTGTCGACCGATGTCTGGCATTCCGACACCACCTTTCGCGAATGCCCCACCAAGTACTCGATTCTGCGCTGTTTGGTGATGCCAGAGACCGGTGGCGACACGCTGTGGGCCGATATGTGTGCTGCCTATGATGGGTTGAGCGCGCCCGTGAAACAGATGATCGACGGGCTCGACGCGACCCATGATTTCAAGAATTTTCGGGCGCTCTTCACCAACAGCGAGGAAGACCTCAAACGCCTGCATGAGATGGAAGAGGCCTATCCAAACCCGACCCATCCTGTCGTCCGTACCCACCCGATCAGCGGCAAGAAGGCGCTGTTCGTGAACCCGCAATTCACGCTCAAGATCAACGACCTCAAAAATGATGAAAGTGATGCGCTGCTGCGGCTACTCTATGAGCAAGCGCATGTGCCGGAATATCAGTTCCGCCTGCGCTGGCAGCCCGGCACCATCGTGCTTTGGGATAACCCCTCAACTCAGCATTACGCCGCCAATGACTATTTTCCAAACCGCCGCACCATGGAACGTGTCGCGGTCGAGGGTGATCGGCCTTATTGAAACATTCGTCGTATGTCTCTTGTTCGCCGGACATCAGACCTTCGTTTCTGCGTCGACTATGTCTGCTACTAGCCACAAGCGGACATTTAACAGGCTCGGCCAATCCGTGTTTCCCCTCACAAGATGGTGTCCTGTGCCCTGATAGATTGTATTGCTCCATGTCTGTATATCCCGCATAATTATGGGGTGAAGGGTTGGCTTCGCTGTTGGCGGGTAATTCCGCTAGGTCCACCAAAGTATCGGCGGACGAACAGCGTTTTTCGCATGTGTGTTGCGACTGGTCTGCCTATTCCGGTATTCCAGAAAGAGTAGCATGATACCGTCCGACGCAGCTTGAGCGTTGGAACGGGTATCCGGAGGCTACGAATGCGACGGAACCGCCCTGGCACAAAGAGGCCAAACAGGGATCGTGCACGCGCCACTGCGGCGCGCAACGGATCGGCTGCGTCGGGTATCCCGCAACCTCACCTTAAATATCAGCCTTCGTTTCGCGCGCGCTTGGCGTTAAGTACGGCGCTGGCAACCATCGCGTTTGGCTATGGCAATCGTGGTGTCTATGCCGGTGCCTGCGTCGTCAATGGTGGTGCTGGCACTTATTTGTGCTCAGGCGCCGCCAATCCTGGTGTCGATGTCACCAATGGCGGGCTCACCAATCCGCTGAACCCAGGCACCGCCCTGACCGTGACCACTGATCCGGGTTTTGGGCACAATGTCACCACGCCAGCCTCCAGCGCCTTCGATATCATCGGCACCGGTGGGGTTTCCTTCGCCGACAACAACGCCTCAGCAATCTCCGGCACTTATCGCGGGATTAGTGCTGTTACCAACACCTCCGGCGCAACCACCATCACCACCAACGGACAGGTCGCTGGTGGCACCGGCGCTGGTATCTACGCCAATAACACCGGCAGCGGGACGCTGACAGTTATCTCAACCGGCACGGTAACTGGCGCTGGCAATGGTGCGATCAACGCGATCAATAGCGCCGCTGGCACAGACATCACGGTGACGGCGGTCAATGTCACCGGCGCCGCCCAGGGCATCAGAACGGTACAGAGCGGCAGCGGCACATCCACCCATCAATGTCAGCGGCACCGTCACCGGCGGGACGGCGGCGGGTATCGCGACTGCAGGCGCGACTGATATCACGCTGAATTCCGGCGCGGCGGTGAGCACTGTCTCCGCCACCAACGCGATTTTCAATGATCTCGGAAACTCCACCGTCACGGTTAATTCGGGCGCCAGTGTTATAGGATCAATTAGCCTTGGTGGCGGCGGCGACGCGATAGTCTTCGATGGCGGTGATTTCTCCGGCGTCACCAACTTTGGCGGTGGCAACGGGGCTAATGACAGTCTGACATTTCGAGATGCCACAGGGACAGCAAGCGGCACGATCAACGGCATGGAAAGCGTGACGGTTGAGGGGACGTCAGACGTTACCTTTACCACCGCCGTGACCCCGGTACTTAATACCGTCGGTTCGACCAGCGTCACTTTCAATACCGGCGGGTCTGCCGACGCC
>WLWZ01000024.1 GCA_012103315.1 Alphaproteobacteria bacterium | reverse complement strand
CAGCACCACCGCTCTCGGCAAGCACCTTCGTAATCGCCGCCGTCAACGTCGTCTTGCCATGGTCAACGTGACCAATCGTTCCGATGTTGCAATGCGGCTTCGTACGCTCAAACTTCTCCTTCGCCATATCCTTCTCTCCACTCTTTAGGCCAGTTTGGCCTTAACCTCTTCAGCTACCGCTTGTGGTACCTGTGAATAATGATCAAAAAACATCGAAAACTGTGCCCGACCCTGGCTCATGGACCGCAGCGTATTTACATAACCAAACATGTTTGCCAGCGGCACCATGGCGTTAACGATCCGAGCGTTAGCGCGCTGGTCCATGCCTGACACATTTCCGCGTCGGCTATTGAGATCACCGATGATATCTCCGAGATAATCTTCCGGTGTGACCACTTCGACACGCATCATGGGCTCAAGCAGCTTAGGCGCCGCTTTCGCGACACCCTCACGGAAAGCCGCACGAGCGGCAATTTCAAAAGCCATCACTGAAGAGTCAACGTCATGCGATGCCCCATCTGTCAGCGTCGCCTTAACATCGATCATTGGGAATCCAGCCAAAATGCCGTTTTCGACAGCGGCTGCCAAACCCTTTTGAACGCCTGGGATAAACTCTTTTGGGACGTTACCGCCAACAACCGTATCGTCGAACTGGAACCCTGAGCCAGCTTCACCAGGCTCAAACGTAATCTTCACCCGTGCAAACTGACCAGAACCACCCGTCTGTTTCTTATGCGTGTAATCAATTTCAGCCGCTTTGGTGATCGTTTCACGATACGCCACCTGAGGTGCGCCAACATTCGCATCAACCTTAAATTCCCGTTTCATCCGATCGACAAGAATTTCAAGATGAAGTTCGCCCATCCCCTTAATAATGGTCTGACCACTTTCGTAATCACTGGTAACCCGGAAAGATGGATCTTCCTGGGCCAGGCGGTTCAGAGCGACACCCATCTTCTCTTGGTCACTCTTGGTCTTGGGCTCAACCGCTACCTCAATAACCGGATCGGGGAACTCCATACGTTCCAGAACAACCGCGTTATCTGCTGAGCACAATGTGTCACCGGTCGTTGTGTCTTTCAGACCAGCCAGCGCGACAATGTCACCCGCACGCGCTTCTTTCAGGTCTTCCCGTGAATTCGCGTGCATTAGAAGGATACGTCCAACACGCTCACGCTTACCTTTAACGGTATTCATCAGCGACGTACCACTTTCCAGAACACCAGAATAAACCCGAACAAATGTCAACGAACCAACAAAGGGGTCGTTCATGACTTTAAAGGCCAGCGCAGCGAGGGGTTCCTCATCCGAGCTCTCGCGAACAATTTCCTCGTCACTATCTGCTACAACACCACGAATGGCAGGCACTTCAGTCGGGCTCGGCAGGTAGTCAATAACCGCATCAAGCAAAGGCTGAACACCTTTGTTCTTGAAGGCGGAACCGCAGAGAATCGGAACAAAGGAACCCTCAATTGTCCCTGTACGGATACAAGCCTTCAGGACCTCTTCCGACGGCTCTTTAGCTTCCTCGAGATAAGCTTCCATCGCGTCGTCGTCATGTTCGACGGCCGTCTCAACAAGCTTTTCACGGTATTCTGCAGCCCGATCAGCAAGATCGGCCGGAATATCCGTATATTCGAATTCAGCACCAAGGCTTTCATCTTTCCAGATAATTGCCTTCATTTTGATAAGATCAACAAGACCGACAAATTCAGCTTCAGACCCAATAGGAAGCTGTGTCACCAACGGAACTGCGCCCAAACGATCTACGATCATATCAACCGTGTTGTACATATCAGCGCCGATACGATCCATTTTGTTTACAAAACAGATCCGCGGAACGTCATATTTATCAGCCTGACGCCAGACAGTCTCAGACTGCGGCTCAACACCAGACACGGCATCAAATACCGCGACAGCACCGTCTAACACCCGCAGAGAGCGCTCAACTTCAATGGTGAAGTCAACGTGGCCAGGAGTGTCGATGATATTAATACGATGCTCATTCCAAAAGCAGGTCGTTGCAGCGGACGTAATCGTAATACCGCGCTCTTGCTCCTGCTCCATCCAATCCATGGTGGCTGTGCCTTCATGGACTTCACCAATCTTATAAGCACGCCCTGTATAATAAAGGACACGCTCTGTCGTTGTCGTCTTACCGGCGTCGATATGCGCCATAATGCCGATATTACGATAATGGTCGATTGCTGTTGTGCGAGACATCGTTCTATTCCTGGAAACTAACTACTTGGCCTACCAGCGATAATGCGAGAACGCTTTGTTGGCTTCCGCCATCCGGTGCGTGTCTTCGCGTTTCTTTACCGCATTGCCGCGATTATTTGCTGCATCGAGCAGCTCATTCGACAGACGATCTGTCATGGTGTTTTCTGACCGCGCCCGCGCTGTTTCGATCACCCAGCGAATAGCCAGCGCCTGTCGGCGATCATTGCGAACTTCGACCGGCACCTGATAAGTCGCACCACCAACGCGGCGAGACCGAACCTCAACCGACGGCTTCACGTTATCAAGCGCATCATGAAACGATTTAACTGCATCACCACCAGCGCGATTGGCCAGCGTATCTAGTGCTGCATAAACGATCTTCTCAGCGGTTGATCGCTTACCCTGCTGCATTAGGCAGTTAATAAACTTTGCGAGAACCAGATCACCATATTTGGCGTCCGGCAGAATTTGTCTTTTTTCAGCAGCTCTACGGCGTGACATGGCTTAATTCTCGCTCTACTTATTTTGGTCGCTTGGCGCCGTACTTGGAACGCCGTTGACGACGGTCCGTTACACCCTGGGTATCCAAGATACCCCGAATGACATGGTACCGAACGCCCGGCAAATCCTTGACGCGCCCACCGCGGATCATGACCACGGAATGTTCTTGAAGATTGTGCCCCTCGCCCGGAATATAGCTGATAACCTCAGCTCCGTTCGTCAGGCGGACGCGCGCGACTTTCCGCAAAGCCGAGTTTGGCTTCTTTGGTGTCGTGGTGTAAACGCGCGTACAGACGCCACGTTTTTGCGGACAACCCTGCATAGCCGGAACCTTGTTCCGGACAACTGGCCGCTTACGCGGCTTTCTGATCAACTGGTTTACCGTTGGCACAGTGTCACCTTCAATAGTTCATCGGCCTCGCGCTCGTCCGACCCATTCTTCAGATCCCGAGACCAAAAATTCCGTTCGCACAACACAATAACCCTGCGAAAGCAAAAACAGGCCTCCGCGGGCCTTGGCACCGTTACGAACGGTTCGTTACGCTATGTATTCGCCAATTCAGCGGGAACGCGTCTAGGATGTTTTCCTACCACCAGCTCCCAATGAGGCGCGCAATATAGTTGCGCCCTATACTCCCGTCAACAGAGAAAAAACACGAATTTCGTATGATTTCTCAAATAGTTTCAAGGCTTAGCGATGCGTCGGGTTAACGACCGCTAAGCCTTGATAATTTAATCACAATTTTTAGGCTGCGCTGGGCTGCCCACCCTCATCATCGGTTGCCTCAAGCGCCGGCACTTCTTCGTTTTCGGCACGACGGGCAGCGATTGCTTCTAACGCCTCCTGATCACGATCCTGAGCAACTTCACGGACTTTATTCATGTAAGAGCCGGTACCTGCAGGAATCAGGCGCCCAACAATCACATTTTCCTTCAAGCCAATAAGATCATCTTCCTTACCAGAAACCGCGGCTTCCGTAAGAACACGTGTGGTTTCCTGGAACGAGGCCGCGGAAATAAACGACCGTGTTTGCAGAGAAGCCTTTGTAATACCATGAAGAACTGGTGCTGCACCCGCCTGCTTCTGCTTTTCAGATTTCAGCTTGGCATTGGCGGCATCGAACTCGTCACGATCAACAACTTCTCCAACGAGGAATGTTGAATCACCTGGTTCTGTCACCTCGACCTTTTGGAGCATTTGACGACAAATGACTTCGATATGCTTGTCGTTGATTTTAACGCCCTGAAGACGATAAACGTCCTGGATCTCATCGATCAGGTAATTTGCCAAGGCTTCAACACCGAGAACCCGCAAAATATCATGCGGCACGGGGTTACCATCCATCAGGAAGTCACCCTTTTCAACGATATCACCCTCTTGAACGCTGATATGCTTACCTTTGGGTATCAGATGCTCAACTGGTTCGCCATCACCCTCAACCGGGGTAACAACAATACGACGTTTGGCTTTATAATCCTTGCCAAACTCGACCCGACCGTCAATTTCACTAATGATCGAGAAATCCTTTGGCTTACGAGCTTCAAACAGCTCGGCAACCCGAGGAAGACCACCTGTAATATCGCGGTTCTTACCGGTTTCGCGCGGAATACGGGCCAAAACGTCACCCGCATGGACTTTCGCACCAGGTTCAATAGAAAGAATAGCATCAACCGACATGTAGTAGCGGGCTTCAGCGCCATTCGTTAACTCAATGACTTCGCCCTTCTCGTCACGCAATGTGACCCGAGGCCGCAACTCAGAGCCCTTCGGTTGAGCTTTCCATTCGACAACTTTCTTGTAGGAAATGCCTGTCGCTTCATCGACGATTTCCCGCATGGAAACGCCATCGATAAGATCGACATAATTGGCAATACCTTCCTTTTCGCTAATGATGGGTAGTGTATAAGGGTCCCATTCTGCGAGGCGGTCGCCCTTCTTTACCTTATCGCCATCATCTTTAAGCAGCCGTGCGCCATAGGGAATACGGTAAGACGCCCGCTCACGGTCATTCTCATCGACCAGCGCCAGCTCTGTGTTCCGTGCCATAACGATGTTCATCTTCTCGGTATCCTGCACAACACTGCGGTTCCGAATGACGACTGTTGCGGCCGAATCTGCTTCAATGCTCGATTGCTCGGCACCACGCTGCGCGGCACCACCAATATGGAAGGTCCGCATGGTCAACTGAGTACCCGGTTCACCGATGGACTGGGCGGCAATGATACCAACTGCTTCACCGTTATTTACTGGTGTACCACGTGCAAGATCACGACCGTAGCACTGGGCGCAAATACCGCCGACAGTTTCACATGTCAGGGCTGACCGAATCTGCACAACTTCGATACCGGCATCATCGATGATATTCAGCTTGTCTTCTTCAATGATCGTGCCGGCTTTCACGATGACTTCGCCACCAACCGGATGGACAATATCAACCAACGGCACACGGCCAAGAATACGCTCGCTCAGCGGATCAATGACTTCACCACCCTCGATCGCCGCTTTCACGGTCAATCCACGCTTGGTCTTGCAATCATGCTGAACAATCGTGCAATCCTGCGCCACGTCCACTAAACGCCGCGTCAGATAACCCGAGTTCGCAGTCTTCAATGCCGTATCGGCCAAACCTTTACGAGCACCATGGGAAGAGTTGAAATACTCAAGAACCGAGAGACCTTCCTTAAAGTTGGAAATAATTGGCGTCTCAATGATCTCGCCCGACGGCTTGGCCATTAGACCACGCATACCAGCAAGCTGTTTCATTTGTGCCGCCGAACCACGGGCGCCAGAGTCGGCCATCATAAAGACAGCATTGACCTGCTCACCGGGTTTCGGGTTGGCGATCTCGTTCATCATCTCGTCGGCAACCTGGTCGGTGCACTGAGACCAAACATCGATGACTTTGTTGTATTTTTCACCTTGGGTGATCAGGCCATCAAGATATTGCTGTTCGTATTCCTTGACCTCGTCCTGCGCATCGCTGACCAGTTTTTCCTTGGACGCAGGGATGATGAGATCATCCTTGCCGAAGGAAATGCCGCTCTTGCAAGCGTTCTTGAACCCAAGGGCCATTAGCCGGTCCGCAAAAATAACCGTCTCTTTTTGACCGCAATGACGATAAACCGTATCGATCGCATTTGTGATCTGCTTCTTGGTCAAAAGACAATTTACGACGTCAAGACTGATATCCTTATGCTTCGGCAGCAACTGCATCAACTTGACACGGCCCGCTGTCGTTTCCATACGAATGGTCTTCGGCTTACCCTCTTCATCAACAGTGTCGATCCGAGCATGAATTTTGCTGTGATGGGTAATGACACCCTGATCCAGCGCCTGTTCGATTTCGCCGATATCGGCAAAAGCCATGCCGTCACCAGGCTGATCCCCGCTATCGAGCGTAAGATAATACAGACCCAAAACGATATCCTGAGACGGCACGATAATCGGTTTACCGTTTGCCGGACTCAGAATGTTGTTTGTCGACATCATCAACACGCGTGCCTCTAGCTGAGCCTCAAGCGACAACGGCACATGGACGGCCATCTGATCACCATCAAAGTCAGCATTAAAGGCCGTACAAACCAGCGGATGGAGCTGAATTGCTTTACCTTCAACGAGGACAGGCTCAAATGCCTGAATACCCAGGCGATGGAGCGTCGGTGCGCGATTGAGCATCACCGGATGTTCACGGATAACTTCTTCGAGAATATCCCAGACTTCGGGACGTTCCTTCTCCACAAGGCGCTTTGCAGCCTTGATTGTGCTGGCCATGCCATAGGTTTCAAGTCGCGAATAGATAAACGGCTTGAAGAGCTCAAGCGCCATCTTTTTCGGCAACCCGCACTGATGAAGCATCAATTCAGGGCCAACAACGATAACCGAACGGCCGGAATAATCGACGCGCTTGCCGAGCAGATTCTGGCGGAAGCGGCCCTGCTTACCCTTCAGCATGTCAGACAATGATTTCAGCGGACGCTTGTTCGCACCGGTAATCACACGACCGCGACGACCGTTATCAAACAACGCGTCGACAGATTCCTGCAGCATCCGTTTTTCATTCCGAACGATAATATCAGGTGCCCGCAATTCAATAAGACGCTTCAGCCGGTTATTTCGGTTAATGACCCGGCGATACAGATCGTTAAGATCTGAGGTTGCAAACCGGCCACCGTCAAGCGGCACCAACGGACGCAGCTCAGGCGGAATAATCGGAATAACGTCTAGGATCATCCATTCGGGACGATCGCCTGAATGAATAAAGGCTTCGATCAATTTGAGGCGCTTAACGAGCTTTTTGCGCTTTGCTTCCGAACCTGTTTCCTTGAAATCGATCCGAACTTGCTCAAGTTCATCTTCGAGAACAATTTCACCCAGCATCTTTTTAAGAGCTTCAGCACCGATCATCGCGGTGAAAGCATCTTCACCATACTCATCCTGGGCATCAAGATATTGTTCTTCGCTCAAGAGCTGACGTTCTTCAAGCGGCGTAAGCCCCGGCTCGACAACAACGTAATTTTCAAAATACAGAACCCGCTCAATATCCTTGAGCGTCATATCCATCAACAGGCCGATACGGCTTGGCAAAGATTTAAGGAACCAAATGTGCGCCACCGGTGAAGCCAGTTCGATGTGCCCCATCCGTTCACGACGAACTTTGCTAAGCGTAACTTCAACGCCACATTTCTCGCAGATGATCCCGCGATACTTCATGCGCTTGTACTTGCCGCACAGACATTCGTAATCCTTTATCGGGCCAAAGATACGCGCGCAGAACAAGCCGTCGCGTTCGGGTTTAAAGGTCCGATAATTGATGGTCTCCGGCTTCTTAATCTCTCCGAACGACCATGACCGGATACGATCGGGACTCGCGATCGAAATTCTGATCATGTCGAACGTTTCGGTAGTGCTGACTTGGCCGAAGATGTTCATCAATTCATTCATTGAAACGCTCCTGGTTTCTGGCCCTAAAAAAGGACCTGTATTTTAATAACAAACGCTAACGAATCTCATATACGGATTACGCTGTCTCGTTGCGATTGAGTTCAACGTTCAGACCAAGGGATTTGAGTTCCTTGACCAACACATTAAAGGATTCAGGAATACCTGCCTCGAAGGTATCGTCGCCACGAACAATAGCCTCATAGACCTTTGTCCGACCGGAGACGTCATCCGACTTAACAGTCAACATTTCCTGAAGCGTATAGGCTGCGCCATAAGCTTCCAGAGCCCAAACTTCCATCTCACCGAACCGCTGTCCGCCAAATTGCGCCTTACCACCCAGCGGTTGCTGCGTAACAAGACTATAGGGACCAATTGACCGCGCATGGATTTTGTCATCCACAAGATGATGAAGTTTAAGCATATAGATGTAGCCCACTGTCACTTTGCGATCGAACATTTCACCCGTACGACCGTCAAACAATGTGACCTGTCCCGATGTCTCCAGGCTTGCTATAGACAACATTTTATTAATGTCATCTTCACGAGCACCGTCAAACACCGGCGTGGCCATCGGCACCCCTTTACGGAGATTACTACCAAGCTCCAACACTTCGTCATCGCTTAGTTTAGCGATGTCTTCGTCATAGACCTCTTTGCCATAGACCTCTTTCAGCTGACCATGCAGCTTATCGAGCTTCCCGTCCTGAACGATCATATCGAGCATATTCCCGATCTGACGCCCAAGGCCGGAAGAGGCCCAACCCAAATGGGTTTCAAGGATCTGTCCAACGTTCATCCGTGACGGCACGCCGAGCGGGTTAAGAACAACGTCAACCGGTGTTCCGTCTTCGCGATACGGCATATCTTCCATCGGGACGATCTTTGAGATGACACCCTTATTGCCGTGACGGCCAGCCATCTTATCACCCGGCTGTAACTTCCGTTTCACTGCAACAAAGACTTTAACCATCTTCATAACGCCAGGTGGCAATTCGTCCCCGCCCTGGACCTTATCGACCTTGTCATCAAAGCGTGCCTGAAGACGATTTTCACTGTCGTCAAACTGTTTGCGAACAGCTTCCAACGTGCCCATCACCTTGTCGTTCTTGACGGTGAACTGAGCCAGCTGACGAGGATTGTATTCGTCGAGTGTCTGCTGGTTAATCCGACCGCCCTCTTTCGCACCTTTAGGCCCACTCACAATCGTCTGATTGAGAAGCAAATCCTTCAGATTTTGCGAGAAGCTGCGCTCAAGAATTGCAAGCTCGTCATCTCGGTCCTTTGCAAGACGCTCGATTTCCTCACGTTCAATTGCTAAAGCGCGTTCGTCTTTATCCACACCTCTTCTTGAGAAGACGCGAACCTCGACCACCGTCCCGGCGACACCTGGCGGCAACCGCAAAGATGTATCGCGAACGTCAGAAGCTTTTTCACCAAAGATCGCCCGAAGCAGTTTTTCTTCCGGCGTCATTGGGCTCTCACCCTTCGGTGTTACTTTACCGACGAGAACATCGCCTGGCTGAACTTCCGCACCTATATAGACGATACCTGCTTCATCAAGATTTTTGAGAGCTTCTTCGCCGACATTAGGAATGTCGCGTGTAACTTCTTCCTGACCCAGCTTGGTATCGCGGGCCATTACCTCAAATTCCTCGATATGGATTGAGGTGAAGACGTCATCACGAGCAATCCGCTCGGAAATCAGGATTGAATCCTCGAAGTTGTAGCCATGCCACGCCATAAAGGCGACCATCACATTCTTACCAAGAGCCAATTCACCAAGCTCAGTTGACGGACCATCGGCAATGATATCACCGGCGACGAGCTGATCACCAACCTTCACCAGCGGACGCTGGTTGATGCAGGTGTTCTGGTTCGATCGCTGGAACTTCCGAAGATTATAAATATCAACGCCACCACTCGATACTTCGGTATCTCCGGTCGCGCGGACAACGATACGGGTGGCATCAACCTGATCAACGACACCTGTTCGTTTTGCAACGATTGTCGCTCCGGAACCGCGTGCGACAGCTTCTTCCATACCGGTACCAACCAGCGGCGCCTCTGCTTGAACGAGCGGCACAGCCTGACGCATCATGTTCGATCCCATAAGGGCTCGGTTGGCGTCATCGTTTTCGAGGAATGGAATAAGGGCAGATGCAACCGATACAAGTTGTTTCGGTGACACATCGATGAAATCGATATCTTCACGCAGCGACATAGCAAAGTCGCCACTGACCCGGCAGCTCACGAGGTCCTCAACAAATTTACCATTGCGGTCAAGTTCGGCGTTGGCCTGCGCGACTGTATAACGGCCTTCTTCGATCGCCGAGAGATACTTGACGTCGTCGGTCACCTTGCCTTTTTCGACAACACGATATGGCGTTTCAATAAACCCGTACTGGTTAACGCGGGCATATGTGGCCAACGAGTTGATGAGTCCAATATTCGGACCTTCTGGCGTTTCAATTGGGCAAATCCGACCATAATGGGTCGTATGCACGTCACGAACCTCAAAACCAGCCCGCTCCCGCGTTAGGCCACCCGGACCAAGCGCCGATAGGCGGCGTTTATGGGTGATTTCGCTTAGGGGATTTGTCTGATCCATAAACTGAGATAGCTGCGATGATCCGAAGAACTCACGGACCGCAGCGGCAGCTGGTTTCGCATTAATCAAATCTTGCGGCATGACAGAATCGAGCTCAACAGAACTCATCCGTTCACGAATAGCGCGCTCCATACGAAGCAAGCCAATGCGATACTGGTTCTCCATCAACTCGCCAACGGACCGAACACGACGATTACCAAGATGATCAATGTCATCAATGTCGCCCTGGCCGTCTTTCAAGCGAACCAACAGCTTGATAACAGCGAGGATGTCGTCTTTACGGAGGACTCTCAGAGAATCTTCTGTATCCAACTCCAGACGCGCATTCATTTTTACCCGTCCAACCGCAGACAGATCATACCGTTCGCTGTCAAAGAACAGACTATTGAACATCGCTTCCGCTGTTTCCGGCGTCGGCGGTTCGCCGGGCCGCATGACCCGGTAAATATCCATCAGAGCTTCATTCCGAGTCCGATTTTTATCAACGGCAAGCGTATTCCGGATATAAGGCCCAACGGTCAAATGGTCGATCGCAAGAACGGGGAGTTCTTTAACCCCGCCTGCAGCCAACACTTCGAGATTTTCTTCCGTAATCTCGTCGCCACCTTCAACAAACACCTCACCAGTGCTTTCATTGATGAGGTCTTCAGCAATGTACTGGCCAATCAGCTCTTCGTTGGGAATGAGCTGGTCTTTCAACCCATCAGCCTTGAGTTTATTAGCGACGCGCGGTGTTACCCGCGTACCCGCCTCGGCCATGACCTTACTGCCCTTGGCATTGATCAGATCGTTAATGATCTTAACGCCACCCTGATAGGCTTCAGGATCAAACGGGGTTTTCCAGGCGTCTTTGGTCTTGGTGTAAATCTTGGTCTGATAAAATTCTCCGAAGATCTCTTCGGAAGACATTCCGCTCGCATCGTCAGGTGCTAAAACTTGACCTTCCTCTTTGAGCTCGGCCCGTTTGGCTTCCGTCGCGACAGAATCCAGCGCCATCATCAACGTTGTGACCGGTAGTTTACGACGACGGTCAATACGAACATAAACCAAATCTTTGGCATCAAATTCAAAATCGAGCCATGAACCACGATACGGGATAATTCGGGCGGCAAAGAGGTATTTGCCAGACGAATGAGTCTTGCCTTTATCATGATCGTAGAACACGCCAGGTGAACGATGCATCTGTGAGACAATGACACGCTCAGTACCATTGATCACAAACGTACCATTGTCTGTCATCAAAGGCAGATCGCCCATATAGACATCCTGTTCCTTGATATCGCGCACTGATCGCGCACCGGTTTCTTCATCGATATCAAAGACAACAAGCCGCAGCGTCAGCTTCAAAGGTGCGGCGAAAGTAACGCCACGTTGCTGACATTCCTCAACGTCATATTTCGGCGTTTCGAGCTCGAATTTAACGAACTCAAGCGTACCGTTTTCCGAAAAATCTTTGATCGGAAAGACAGATTCAAAAACTGCCTGCAGACCAGAGCTCGTGCGTTCCGGAGTCGGCACGTTGATCTGAAGGAAGTTGTCATAAGACGCCTTTTGAACCTCGATTAGGTTTGGCATTGGTGTGGCTTCATGAAGCCTGCCAAAACTTTTGCGAATACGTTTGCGCTGAGTGAACGACTTGGCCATTTAAACCTCTTAACCGCTAGGGGCGATCGCATACGCCGGACACCACACCAACTTCATGCTGGTGAGGCTCCGCCGAAAAATACATAAACCCCGACAGGCTGCGGTATGGAGACCATACCGCAGTGCCGGATAACAACTTTGTACGCAACTTTAGCAACAGCCTATTTGAGCTCGACTGCTGCGCCAGCTTCTTCAAGCTTCGTCTTGATCTCGTCGGCTTCGTCCTTAGTCGCGCCTTCTTTGACTGCGCTCGGAACACCTTCAACAAGATCCTTGGCTTCTTTCAGGCCAAGACCTGTGATGCCACGAACTTCCTTGATGACGTTAATTTTCTTCTCACCAAAGCTGGTAAGCATGACGTCAAATGTGTCTTTCTCTTCTGCAGCGGCGGCTTCACCACCACCAGCGGCAGCCGCAACTGCGACAGGTGCAGCAGCAGAGACACCCCATTTTTCTTCGAGCATCTTGCTCAATTCAGCCGCTTCGAGAACGGTCAACGCCGATAGATCATCGACAATTTTATTAAGATCGGTAGCCATTTTATTCTCCTAAGTATCTTTGCGTTTCTGTAACAATTAATCGGGTTAACCGGCTTAAGCTGCCTCGTCCTGCGCCGCGTGTGCCTGAACAACACGGGCAAGCTGACCTGCAGGTGCCTGAACAACGCCCGCAATTCTTGTAGCGGGTGTATTCAGCATGCCGAGGATCTTGCCACGCAATGTGTCTAGCGACGGAAGCTTCGCGAGGGTTTTAATCTCAGCCGTGTCCATGGCATTTTCGAACAAACCGCCACCAATGATCTCAAGCTTTTCGTTATCATCAGCAAACTCAACGGCAACCTTCGCTGCAGCAACCGGATCTTCCGAAAAAGCAATCGCGGTCGGTCCAGCAAACATTTCCGTTAAATGTTCGAACTTAGTGCCCTTCAAGGCGAGACGCGTCAGTCGGTTTTTAGTGACTTTGAAACTGGCCCCCGACTCGCGCATACGACGACGAAGATCGGTCGATTCCGCTACTGTCAGCCCACTCGGGCGGGTGACAATAACGAGATTAGCCGATCCGAAGACGCCGTTGAGCATAGAAACCAGCTCTTCTTTCTGCATTCGGTCCACGCAATTTCTCCTTGCGTTTGTCTCGACATCTGCTTGTAGACGCCGAACCCGTTTACACTTGGTCCCACCAGCGAATCCGATGGGTCCGGATCGCCTGTCCCAGAAGCTCAAGTCACATCCCGTAACACCACATGAGTGATACAGAAACGCTTGCACCCCCGTCTGTACAGGCGGGTCAATTCCCGCTTTACCCTGGTCAACCATTGAGCGGCGGTCTTCCAGATTCCTGTAGTCTCGGACAGGTCGGAACCGGGGATACGCTCCGGCTCCTTACGCAACTACCGCCTTAGCAAAGCCAACGCGGTAGAATTCTTTCCGCCATTCACCTATTCGGCGATGGCACTTGGTATATCCAAGTTGATGCCGGGGCCCATAGTAGAGCTCAACGAAATCCGCTTGATATAGGTTCCTTTAGCACCACTCGGTCTTGCCTTGTTCACGGCACCCACGAGCGTACGAACATTTTCGAGTAAAGCCTCTTCGCTGAAGCTGGCTTTACCAACGCCGGCATGAACGATCCCAGCCTTTTCAACCCGATACTCAACCTGACCGCCTTTAGCACTCTTAATCGCCGCAGCAACATCCTGAGTGACAGAGCCAAGCTTCGGATTAGGCATCATGCCGCGGGGGCCGAGGATCTTACCCAGCTTACCAACGACTGGCATCATATCGGGCGTTGCAATGCAGCGATCAAAATCGATATCGCCTTTTTGAACCTGTTCAGCCAAATCATCAGCACCAACGACATCAGCGCCAGCAGCCTTAGCCTCATCCGCTTTATCGCCTTTGGCAAAGACACCAACGCGGATCGATTTACCGGTTCCGTTTGGCAGGTCAATCACGCCACGAACATTTTGATCTGCATGTCGCGGGTCGACGCTCAAATTCATTGAGAGCTCGATCGTTTCATCAAATTTTGCTTTGGCGTTTTCTTTAACAATCTTAACCGCTTCAGCGACTTCATATTGCTTTTCACCGTCGACGGCTTCTTTCGCCGCCGTCATCCGTTTTCCTGATTTCGCCATCTCTAGGCTCCCGTTACCTGAATGCCCATCGAGCGCGCAGTACCGGCAAGAATTTTGGTCGCAGCGTCGACATCATTCGAATTAAGATCGGCTTTTTTAAGCTCAGCGATTTCCCGGAGCTGGTCCATCGAGACCGCACCAACCACTTCGCGCCCCGGCTCTTGCGAACCTTTTGGCAGCTTGGCTGCTTTCTTGATGAAATAAGAAGCCGGTGGGCTCTTTGTCTCGAAAGAGAATGAGCGATCCGCATAAACGGTGATGATCGTTGGAATCGGAACACCTTGCTCGCCACCTTGCGTGTGAGCATTGAATGCCTTGCAGAATTCCATAATATTGAGCCCTGCCTGACCCAGCGCCGGCCCAATCGGCGGGGATGGGTTGGCCTGACCTGCAGGAACCTGCAGCTTGATATAACTATCTATCTTCTTTGCCATTTTATCCTCAGTCCTTTGCCTAAGGGCGCGGTACGACTATGGCCAGCCTCCCGCACGGTTATGCCGAAATTTCGGCCTTCAATCACAGATCTAAAGCTTTTCGACCTGCGAATATTCTAATTCTACCGGTGTTGCACGACCAAAGATCGAAACCGCGACCTTCAACCGGGCTTTTTCTTCATCAACCTCCTCAACGATACCGTTAAAGGAGCTAAAGGGTCCGTCCGCGACCCGCACTTGTTCACCAACATCGAACGTTATCAATGGTTTGGGTCGTTCAATCCCCTCGGCGACCTGATGCATGATCCGGTCAGCTTCTTTTTGGCTTATCGGGCTAGGCTTGCCGCCACCACCGAGAAAAGCAGTTACTTTCGGGGTATTTTTGACCAAATGCCACGAGTCATCCGTCATTTCCATTTTGGCTAGGACATAGCCCGGGAAAAATTTCCGTTCGGAGCTGACTTTGGTGCCACGGCGCGTGTGCACGACCTCTTCGGAAGGCACTTCAACAGCCTCAATCAAATCGTCCATGCCTTTTTGGACAGCCTGCTCACGAATAGACTGAGCGACTTTATTCTCAAAGCCAGAATAGACGTGTACGACGTACCAGCGCGCAGTCACTGATTATCCTCCAAAACCAAGTACCAGCTTGACGAGGACCGCCAACGCCTGGTCAACAAAAAAGAAAAACGTCGCGGTCAGGAGGACAAAGATAAACACCATTACCGTCGAGACAGTCGTTTCCTTGCGAGTCGGCCAAGTGACTTTTGCCACCTCGCGCCGAACTTGCTGAACGAACTCCATTGGATTGGTTTTCGCCATTTTACTTACCGTTTGGACAGTTACATTGACTTGCGTCACATACGAAAGGGTCGAATAGATCACTGGCAGGAGTGGAGGGACTCGAACCCACAACCCCCGGTTTTGGAGACCGGTGCTCTGCCAATTGAGCTACACTCCTCCTCACAACTCCGTCAGGCCCGAAAGCCTCTGACGACGCTGTAATCTATGCGACACTGCCGCTCCACGATGATCATCTTTCATAAGCAACGCGGAATTCACTGTCTTGTTTTTCCATATACAGTCAGAAAACTCTACCTGCACCCTAAGCCTTAATAGAAGCGACGACGCCAGCACCAACGGTACGGCCGCCTTCGCGGATCGCAAACCGAAGCCCATCATCCATCGCAATCGGCTGGATCAACGTCACTTCCATCGTGATGTTATCTC
>WLWZ01000023.1 GCA_012103315.1 Alphaproteobacteria bacterium | reverse complement strand
CCCTTCAGGAAGGCTATGGCTTCTTTGTTGAAGCGCGCAGCGTGTTCGATGTGGGGACAATGCGCGGCTTTATCATATACCGATACTTTCGCGCCCTTGATCCGTTTGGCAAGCTTGGGCGCGTATCCTTTTTCGCGAAGCTGATCCTGCTTGCCAGCAATCATCAGCGTTGGGATGGCAACATTCTCATACACTGTTGCATCGGGATTGCCGAATTGGCCACCGGTGCTTTTGATTGTTGGCCGTTTGAAGCGAACGGCGGCTGCGCATTCCCAAGCACCCGGCATAGTCGCAAGTTTTTGGCGCTTCCGGATATAAGCAGGGTTATCGACCCATTTCTTCTTGTTGTAGAAGAGACCGTCGAGGAGGGCGCGCATCGCCTTGGGTGAACCGTCATAATCTAGGAGCTGCTTCCGAGCATCTGTTGCCGGTGCGAAACCACCGCCTGATGCTAGCACCATGGACCGCATCGGAAATATCATCGGCGGTGCCGCAGCAATACGTACGAGGTTACTGCCACCCATGGAATTGCCGACGAAGTCAGCTTCCGTAATATCCATGATCTCAAAGAAACGCGTGATGTGCTTGAAGAAGCGATCACGTCCACCGCCAAAATCAAACACTTTGTCAGTACGACCAAACCCTAATCCGTCCGGGGCAATGACCCGGAAGTGGCTAGCGAAAGCAGGGAGATTGAATTCCCAGGAGAGTTCCGAACAACCGCCAAATTCACCAGAATGCATGAAGACCACTGTGGGTCCTTCACCGCCTTCAAGATAATGCGTCTTGATACCATCAACGTTAATATAGCGGCTTCTAATACCTTTGATCGCCATAAACTTTCTCTCCTGTATTACTTTATGCGGCGCGTTTCTTTGATCTTCTGGATTTCTTTGGGCTCCTTACCGTGACCCCGGATTTTGCCCGTGCAGCTTCCAGCGCATCAGTTCTGCCTTTGAATTTGCTGGCTTGAATGGGACGACCACGATCTTTGAGCATCCCAACCTTGGAACTGACGGTTCCCAAATCTTTAAGTTGAGGGACAACTTCTTTGGCGAACAGCGTCATGCTTTTAGCGACATCTTTATACGGCATGTCACCTGAATGGAGCATGGCGATCAGATTGCCGAAGCCACCGATCTCTTTGTACATTTTCTTCAGCTGTGTCACGACCTGGTCAGGCGTTCCGTATACAGCGACACCGTTTTCGCGGAAATACTCCATGCCTTTTGAGCGGATGGCATCAGTTCGTCCGCCAGAAAATTTACCGGACAGGAAGTTCGCGTAGAGATTTGTTTCTACATAGCCCGGAGGTGCACGAAATTGCGGCTCGGATTTATTATTCGTGACATACCAGAATACCTGCTTGACGAATTTGAGAGCCTCTTCTTCGGTTTCACCCACGGCAACGAGAGGCATAAAAGCGAAGAGATCATCGGCCGGTTTCGGCAGACCCTTTTTCTTTAGGTTGTCGCGAACACCGGTAAACATCTTCTTCATACCCTCGGTTGGGGTAAGAAACATGGTGAAGGTAAACCCGTTCTCTACTGACCGCGTTGCATGATTGACGTCGGAACCACCGGTCATCCAGATTGGCATATGGGGCGCTTGATAGGGGCGTGGCCAGACATTGACCTGGCGTTTATGGACCCAGCGTCCTTCATAGTTGAACGGACCGTCATTGGTGGTCCACGCTTTTTGCATGAGAGCAATTGATTCCCATAGCCGCTCGCTGGTTTCAGTGGGGTTGCAGTTAGAGCTAAACAGTTCGTATGGAACACCTCGGACAAATCCGCATTCCAGGCGACCATGCGAGATATTATCAATCATGGCCATTTCTTCGGCATTCCGAATGGGATCGCGAAGGTTCGCCGAAGGATTGCCAAGAATACAAATCCGCGCGTTTTTGGTTTGGCGGGCGGCAATGGCGACTGAAAGGGGCGCTGCTGAGTTCAGACAGGTCGCTGTTTGATGATGCTCATTGATCATGCAGTTGATGCCTAGCTCATCTGCTAGCAAGTGCTGATCGAGACACATATTGAACCAGTCTGCGCCGATAGTTGGGTCATAAACCTCATTCGGTAGGTTCACTCGCATAGAAGTAAATTCATCGTCCGGCGGCAAGAACGGCCAGGCAAATTCGGTAAAGTGATAAAATTCCATCTCGTGAAGTCCTCTAACTGCGCGTTAATTTATTGTCTTAGCGAAGAAATGCGCGAACATGCTGCATGAATTCTTCGGGTTGTTCGACATGTGGAAAATGCCCAGCCTTGGCAATCGCCACCATCTTTGAGCCAGGAATTTTTTTGCTGTAGCCACGCCCATAAGCGGGTTTGACGATGCCATCATTTTTACCCCAAATCAGTAGTGTTTTGAGCTTAATCCGATTGAGGCGATAGCGGAGGCTTGGGTTGTGGAAATATGGATCCCAGCAGAGCCTGGCGGTACTTTCGCGTGCCCGAGCTTCATCCAGAGCTTCGGCATCCGACATTTCGATCAGGACTCTTGAGTCCTTTTTAATATCGTGAAATTTCAATTTCTTCACAACGGCGAACTGGTTGTAATAAATATCTTCAATATCTCGGTCGTAAGCACCGCGATTCTTAATCCCAACCGGATCAACTAAAATCAGCTTTTTGAGCCGAGCGTCGTTCTTGGTCGCGATTTCGCAGGCCAGCCAACCACCAACAGAGAAACCCATGACGGATACATCTTGAAGTTTCAGCGCATCAAGAAGATCAAGATACAGGTAGGACATGTCTTCAATTGTCCTGATTGAGTCGGGTAGAGTTGAGCCATTGAACCCAGGCATCATTGGCATGATGACGCGATATTTCTTGGCCAACTCTTCTACAAAATCGGCGTCCCGTTCGTAGCGATCCTCGCTGTGTAGAAGTAGGAGAGGTTTCCCGCTTCCTTTGGTCTCGACAACGATTTTGGCTTCCTGAAGATTGTAGGTTTTTTTTGTGGTTCTCGCCTTGGGACTACGCCGCCCTGAACTTTTCTTAACTGGCATCTTTTATTCCGATTTTGAGTAGCTGTTGTGAAGCCGAATTGAGTTTATTTTCCCGCCCCATAATACTTATAGATCGCGACTTGGCGAGGGGCAAATTGTCCCATTTTTTACGTGGGTTGCCCTGATTAAAATCGCCTGCAAAACTAGAGCACGAAAACTATAACCAGGCTTTCTGCATGTACTTTGGACAATCCCTTCTACGACGGGAAGACAGTCGTTTTCTCAAAGGAAAGGGAAACTTTACCGATGATATAACGCTGCCGAATATGACTTTCGCGGTGTTTGTTCGGAGTACGCATGCTCACGCCAATTTAAATTCAGTCGATATGGCTGTGGCCAAAGAGATGCCGGGGGTCACGGCTATCTTTACTGCTGATGATTGGGCCAATGATGAAATGGGTGAACTGGTTTGTGTTCATCCAATGCCGTTTAGCAACGGCCGTCCTATGAACGAAAAGATCAAGCCAATCTTTGCCAAGGATAAAGTTTGCCATGTTGGTGATGTGATCGCCTGTGTTGTCGCTCATACAAAAAATCAGGCCTTAGATGCGGCTGAAGCAGTCGTGGTCACCTATGAACCGCTTCCATCCGTTACCAAAATAGGAGACAGCCTCAATGATAGCGCTCCAATCATTCATCCCGAAATTGGTAGCAATGTTGTTTTTGAAATTGATCGTGGGGATGCGGAGGCAACTGAGCAAGCCTTCAAAGACGCGTTTCATATAACCGAAATGACCCTCGTCAGTAATAGGGTGGCCGGTAGCCCCCTGGAACCGCGTGTGTTTTTGGCGGAGTATGAAGAGAGTTCTGAGAGCTACACACTTTGGTGCACGAGCCAAATACCGCATTATTTCCGACGCTGGTTGGCGAAGTTCGTTCTGTTTGAAGCCGAACACCGTATCCGCGTTGTTTCACCGGACGTTGGCGGCGGTTTCGGTCTAAAGATTCACTTGACCGAAGGGGCCATTGTCACATGGGCCGCAAAGAAAATTGGTCGGCCCGTAAAATGGACGGCAACACGGCAGGAATCCTTTCTTTCAGACTCTCAGGCAAGAGATCACTATACCACAGCGCGAATGGCGTTTGATGAAGCAGGCAAAATCACCGGCATGGAGGTCGACACTATCGCCGCGCTGGGCGGGTATCTAAGCCAGTTTGCACCAAGCATTCCTGGCAATTCTTACCCGCAGACGATTACAGGACTCTATCAAACCCCAGCCCTGAAGATGCGGGTAAGAGGCGCTTATACAAACACGGTGCCGGTTGATGCCTATCGTGGGTCGGGACGTCCGGAAGCGACCTTCGTCAATGAACGACTACTTGAAAACGGTGCCCGGGAAATGGGGCTGGATGTGGTCGATATTCGCAGCAAAAATTTATTGGCTGCCGAAAGTTTTCCTTATGCGACGCCGGTCGGACGAACCTATGACAGTGGCGATCCACCAGCATTGTTTCAAAAGCTGCTCGATATGGCGGATTATCCTGCCTTGCGGGATGAACAGGAGGAATTACGGGAGCAAGGCGTCCTAATGGGCATCGGCTTAGCCTGTTTCCTTGATAAATCAGGTACCGGGTCGAGCCGAAACCTTGCAACCAAAGGTGGATTGCATGGCGGCTATGAGAGCGCCAGCGTCCGAATGCATAGCGATGGTAAGGTAACGGTGTTTTCAGGCAGCCATTCGCATGGCCAGGGACACGACACAGCCTTTTGCCAGATAACGGCTGATGTCTTGGGACTACCGATTGACGATATCGACCTGGTCCAAGGAGATACTGACCGGGTTCCTTTCGGCAATGGAACCTGGGGGTCACGCTCTGCGTCCGTTGGTGGTCCCGCGATTGTCATGGCTGCGGAGAAGGTGCGGAACAAGGCGCAAAAGCTTGCAGCGCATGTCCTGGAATGTGCTGAAGAAGATGTCGATTTTGAAAACGGAGTCTTTAACGTTCGCGGAACTGATCGTTCCATCAGCTTTGCTGAAGTTGCTGATATTTCCTATCACGCCTCTAATCTGCCGTCCGATGGCTCGGTATCGCCGGGATTAGAAGAAACGGTGTTCTATGAACCAAAGGACACCAATGATCCGCAATCGATGCATCTCGTTGTTGTTCTTGTTGACGAAACGACGGGTGATGTCAGGGTCCGGGATTACTTTACGTCCGATGATTGCGGTCGAATTATCAACCCAATGATTGTCGAAGGGCAGGTTCATGGTGGTCTCGCACAAGGCATTGGCCAGGCCATGATGGAACATGTTGTCTATGACGATGATGGCAGTGGTCAGCTGATTGCCGGCTCTTTTATGGATTATGCCATGCCGCGCGCCAGGGATATGCCCGAGAACCTTTCCTTGGTGTTTCTTGAGGATATTCCCTGTCCCAGTAACGTTCTCGGCGTGAAAGGTGGCAGCGAAACTGGGACGATTGGGCCGCCAGCGGCAATCGGAAACGCCGTCGTTGATGCCCTATGGCACCTCGGCGTCCGCCATGTAGAATTACCGCTAACATCACAGAATGTGTGGCGTGCCGTTCAAGCGGCTAAAAATGAAACTGAGGAACAATAAATGGCTAATCCCAGAAAAACTGCGTTGAACCCCGATGTCGTGGCGGCACCGCTTAAGCAATATTATTCGAATGCCGTTCGAAGTGATGCTGGGCCATTATTGTGGATTTCAGGTCAAGTAGCGCTCGATGCCAAAGGAGAATTAGTCGGGAAGGGAGATTTAAGGGCACAAGCGGTTCAGGTCCTTGAAAACATCAAGGGTATTCTCGAAGACAGCGACGCAACAATGGACGATATCGTTAAGGTCACAGTTTATGTTACCGATATTAGCGCCTTCAACACGATCGCCGACATTCGTGAAAAGTATTTTCCGGTGTTTGGACCTGCCAGCGTCATTTGTGAGGTTTCAGCCTTGGCGTGGCCCGAGTTTATGATCGAAATTGAAGCGGTTGCAGTTGTTTCGTGAGCGAAGCCAAAGCACCCCCCGACAGCTGATGTCTTAATCGAAACCGCGGCAGAAGCTCTTAAAATCGATAATTTGACCCTGGCAGAGGCTTGTGCTCAGGAAACTCTCGTCCTTGACCCTGAAAACGGTTTTGGTTGTGCTGTGATGAGCCATATCGCGAGTTTGCTCGGTCGTGAAGTTGAGGCAATGCGATGGCGAACAAATGCCGATATTGCCGCATTTGAAAAGTTTCCACGCCCGTCTCAAGAAAAAACGCTCGAACTCCTCAATGGAATGGCCACGCCGCGCCATGACGAGAGTTTTCTGCTTATACGGGCCTGGGGTATGGGTCTCTGGTCCGACATGTTTCACCTGCTCGGCGGCTTACTCCTCGCCGAAATTACTGGACGGCATCCGATCGTGGTTTGGGGACCGAACTCTCTGTTTTGCCCTATTGGCACAGAGAACGCCTTTCCGCTGTATTTTCGCGGGATTGGCAATGAGCATGTCCCGTTTTTAGCGACGTTGCCGCGAGAGGATGTATTCCCGTCCAAATGGCATGGGCAAAACGTCATTGGCAAGCATTTGGAACGGCGGACGCCGCCGCACCGAGGAGGTGAGGGAAAGCTCGGGGCCATCTGGCTGCTTAACCGTCCCGAACGACTTGTTGTGAGTGATTTCTTTTTTGGGGTCCATGATCTTATGCCATGGATTCCGGCGGACAGTGAATTCCATGGCCAAGATTTGGATACGGTTATCCGAGGGCTGACAGATCGGTATCTAGCGCCGAGCTGGCGGATCCGTGACATGATCAACGAACAGCTTGAAAATCTGGCTGGAAAAGAAACCATTGCTGTCCATATTCGCGGGTCGGACAAGATTGTCGAATTAAGTCAGTTGAATGAAGTTAATCAGCATTATGACGCGATCATTGAGCAGGCCACGAGCAAGAACTACTCCGTATGGCTCATGACAGATAGCGAAGATATTTCAACAACTTTGCTCAAAAAATACGGCCCAGCAATCCATTGTCTGGATGCGATGCGGACAGGCACTGATGTTGGTATTCATGTCGGTGCGGATGCTCAGGACCGGCAACGATTGGGTGAAGAGGTCGTCGCTGATGTCTTAATCGGTGTTACTTGCGACCGGTTTGTCGGTAATGGCGCTTCAAATCCGTCCTGTTTTGTCGATTTTTTAATGGAAGGCGATGAAACGCGGAAGCATATGTTTTTGCCAAACCAAAATAGACGTCGGTTCTTAAGCCTGTATCGGGATTAACCCCGTTTATGAGCCCATCTTCATCGTATTCTTGTATAAATCGTCATACATTAATTGTTGTATTTCAAGCATTTGTCTAACAATCTTAAGAACAAGAATCCGGTCTTCTTCGGTCTTGGCATATTGGTCGAGCAGTTGGACGCCGACATCGGAATGCTCTTCGTCACCGCTGTCATGAATGACCCAATAAGCGACGGCTTCGTCTGAAAGCCCGAACTGTTCTTGAAGCTTATGGGCGATCTTGATGTAAAGCCCAGGAATAGCCGCTTCACCAGCCAACATATGGGCGGCTACACCTTCGAGGAAGGACTTGCTGCAGATATAAGTGAAATAGGCCTGGAAGGCGACGACTCCGGCACAATAAGGCGGGTCGTACATCTCCTCAGGTTCCATGCCCATACCTTTGGCATAATTCAGATAGAGCTTGTGATGTGAAACTCCATCGGACATCAGGCGACCGGTTGCTTCTTCATAGGCAACCTCTGCAATCATTTCGCGCCAGGCAGGATCAGGACATATGCGATAGAGATTGCCGTGATAATTGTGGTTGTGGAGCGGGATGCCGCCATGCTGTTTGCAGACGTATTGGGATTGCTCATAATCCCAGGTCCCGTCGACCATGGCGACCCACAAAGGGTGGCCGTACATCGGGATTTCCTCATGTATCTTGTCGATTCCGTTTAGGACGTCCTGGGTAGTCAGCGTCATCGTCTCGTCTCCAAGGTCTATTTTCGGGGGATTATGAAATAGGGTAACCGCGTTGTCTACGTTACGGCGTAAGATCGGTGTTTTCCGAACCATGGAAAGCTCTGTTATGGTGACCAAAAAGAGGAATGACGATGAGTGAATTTGCGACAGGTGGATGTCTTTGTGGCAATGTACGATACAGCTGCACCGACAAGCCGTTGATGTCGGGCGCGTGTCATTGTCGGGATTGCCAACAAAATACCGGAGCAGCCTTTGCGACGTTGCTGATCTTCAAGAAGGATTCAGTGACCATCAGCGGTAACGAAGCTAAAACCTTCGAACATATCGGCGATAGCGGCAAATCAGTGCGACGCAGCTTCTGTTCCGATTGTGGGTCTCCGTTCATGGCTGAATATGACGTTACACCCGATTTTCGGGTAATTATGGCCGGAACGCTCGATGATCCCGCGGTGATCAAACCGGAATGGAACATCTATACCGCGAGCAAACAGCCTTGGGTTGAACTGTCGCCGCATATGAAGAGTTTCGACGGCGGATTTAAGAGGGATTAGCATGCCTTACGCAGACAACGAAGGGGTTCAAGTTTATTACGAAGTAGCAGGTGAGGGCACTCCCTTCGTAATGCTGCATGCAAATCCTTGCGATCATCGAATGTGGATGTACCAGATATCGCATTTTGCTCGGCATTACCGAGTGATAGCCCTTGATATGCGCGGCTATGGTCGCACCGACAAGGTTGAAACGCCCTATAGTTTTGAAGAACTTGTTCAGGATGTTATCTCAGTTTGTGAACAAGAGAGCGTTACGAGCGGGATATTGGCCGGAGCGAGTATGGGATCAAAAATCGCCTTTAAACTGGGCGTTGATTATCCGGATTTATTTCAGGCGCAAATTCATGTCGGCGGCAATTCGTTTCGTGGTACCAGCTATGACGGTCGAATTACCGGGTATGAAAACGAAGACTTGCCGCCATATCGGGCTAATCATCTGAAAGAACTCTTCGCGCCGGGATTTTCTGAAACTGATCGTGGGCGTTATCTTAGCAGTGTAATCCTTGAAGACTCTACAGGTCTCTCCGGTAAAGCTATTGGCACATTGTTCCATACATTCGATAACGTAAATCTATCAGAACAGGTGAGTGCTATCGAAGTACCGGTGCTGATTGTTAACGGGATTCACGATAATTCACTTAAGGGTGGTCAAAAGACGGCGGCACTCATCAAGAACGCCCAGCACGAAACTATTCCAGATGCCGGGCACCTTTGTATTTTGGAGGATCCGCAAAGGTTTGATCAACTTTGTGAAGGTTTCTTACACCGACACGAGCTGTTTCCTCCGTTGGGATAGGCTGAATCAAGACGTTGATAATCGAAAAACATCGAATGTCCTAAATTGTCACGTTCTAAGACGCTAACGCATTTTACTGTCGGGATTTTTTACAGTTTTGGAAAATTTCGTGCCTATTCACCATCCAAAATCCCATAACCCATTGAAAAACAATGATCTTGATATTTTGGCATGGATATTGCTTATATAGCGGCATGACCAAGCGTAGTAACATAATCACCAAGTCCTTCCTGGGCCTCGCAACGGCAGCAGCTTTGTCGATGATGGGTACGGCATCGGCTTCAACGATTAGTTGGCAAACCAATACCAACCTCGGTTCATGTGAGGCTGGTTATACTTGCGACAGCACATCTCGTACGTTTATGGGCAGTGATGGCATTACGTCGGTTACTGCCACTGCATGGTCAAAAAACAGCAGCAACAACTTGATTGAGACTGCGCAGTTGGGTTTTTACTCAAATGGTCTCGGCGTAACGAATAACGCCAATGACGGCAGCCATACAGTTGATAACCAAGGTTATACAGACTTCGTCGCTTTCCACTTCAGCGAAAGCGTTGACATGAGCTCTGTTGATTTGAGCACCTATAGCGACACTGACATCACGGTATGGATTGGTACTGTGTCCGCTGATCCTGACTTCGCCGGTGATAGCTTTGCCGACCTCGATGCCGCATTTGGCCCCGGGTTCAACAATTATGGCAATAATGCAGACCGGACAGCAAACTTTGGGTCTGACTCTGAAGTTGGTAACCTGCTGATTATTTCCGCTCTCATCGATAATTCAGAATCCGTATACGATAACTTCAAAATTCGGGCACTTGCCGCTGAAGGCCTAACAACGACAAACGATGATGTCCCCGCACCAGCATCATTGCTGGTCTTTGGCCCGGCCGTATTTGGCCTAAGCATGATGCGCCGTCGCTCCCGCGCGCGTCTTAAAGCCGAAAAGGCTGCTGCCGAGAGCGACGAAGAAAACAACGAAGACGTTTAAGACAACTTCGTTTAACAGCGACCCACCTCAAATCGATAAATTCAGCCGTTAACCCGGTAGCTTGCGTTGTCCGGCGCTGTAACCGCCTTTTCTGATCGCACAGTGCCTTCGGGGACCCAGTCATAGGGAATTGGCTGCGCTCGATACATCCAGTGGCGCTTGCCCTGATGCATCCAGGTCACGAGATTGACGTCTTCGCCTTCCTCGCGCTCAGGCCCGACAAAGATCGGGCAGACATATTCCCAGACAATTTCGCCGTCGGGTGTCACCTGAAAGATACGGCCGTGGATGGTTTCACAGATCAGCGTGTTGCCATTGGGCAAGCGCCGGACACCGCCCATGAAATAGCTAAAGAACGTCCATACCTGATCACCGGAGGACGACGCATCATACTGCCAGACGATATCGCGGGTATTGGGATCGATCTCCAGAATACGCGTTGCCTGCCATAGGAAGTGATAGACCGGCGGCCAACCGGAATAGCCGCATTATCAAATAGCAGGATGTTTCCTGCCCCAGGACAGCCATCAGGGATCAAATGTGCGTCATGCTGGCCACAGGTTTGGTCGAGTGGCCGCGGTACGGCTCCGGTGAACTTGCGCTTCGACATATCTTGCGAGCCGGGATAATTAGGCCCGGTCAGCCACACGGTGTCTCCGGTGGATTTCTCGATAATCGCGATGAAATTGCCATCCCGCGAGTCGATCATAATGTTATCGGGATGAAACCGCTCATCGCCGGCGCGGTACCATTTGTTCGGGCCGAGCGGGTGCATGTTGTTGAGCGCGAGCAGGCCATTGCGCCGGTTCCGAACCTTTGGATCAAGCAATAGACCTATATCTTCCGGTGCAATACCGAGCTGCTCGCGGTGATCGACGGCACTCCACTGCCAGATCAGCTCTCCCTGCGGCGTGACTTCGTAGATGTTTTGGTCCCGCACAGGCTCATCGGATATCTCCGGTACCACGCGTGGGAAATAGCCGAGGATTAGCGTGTTGCCGTTTGGCAGGCGGGCGAGGTCGTGATCCTGTCCGGCCTTGCCACCGGGCGCGTCCTTGCCCCATTCCCAGACGATATTACTGTCCCAATCCATCTCGATGACGTTTTCATTGTTAAACGCATCCGGTTCCTTCTGGCCGAGAACATGGCCCTTCTTGCCGTCATGGTCCGCGGGATCAATCATCTCAATCGGCCAGCCGGAATAGGGATAGCTCTTCACAACATTGCCATTCATATCGATCAGGTGCCCGCGATCATCACGCCCATCAAACAGCACATAGCAGTTATAGGCCTTGTCGGGATCGTAGATCGTAACGCCGGTGGGATAGACGGAAGGTGGCATTATGGGCTCTCCGTGATTGAGCAGGGCTTCACGGTAACGGTTTTACGAGGTGGTGTCTCCGAACCGTATACAAGAGGGATTAGAGCCCGCAGAATATCGGGACGTAACGACATCCATCGTGGAGGCAGACCATGACCGTTCTCATTACTGGTGCCGGGCTCATCGCGACCCATTCCGCAGCCTCATTGATTGATCGCGGTGAGGATGTTGTGTTCTACGATGTTGCCCCCAGTCAGGACTATATCGATCTCGTCCTCGAAGGCCGCAAATACAAGCTGGTCAAAGGCGATATTCTGGACCTGGCGCATCTCCTTGAGGTCGCCAACAAACATAACGTAACCGGCATTGTGCACACCGCAGCGCTCCTGCCACGACAGGCCGCGGCAAACCCGTCACTGGCGACAAAGGTCAATGTTGAGGGCGCGGTGAACCTGTTTGAGCTACATCGCATTGCCAATCTCAAACGGACGGTCTTTATCAGCACCGTCGGGGTTTATGACAATACGGTCAAGGACGGCAAAGCGTGGCGTGAGGATCATACCCTTGGCCCGCACAGCTATTATGGCTGTACCAAGCTCTCCGCGGAGATGATGGGACTGCATTACGCCAAGGCCTATGACATTGATCTGATCTCTGTGCGGTTCTGTCCGATCTTTGGCATTGGCCAGTATTACGGCTCCAGCGGGGCGGTGTTTATGAAGAACGTCGTCGAGCCTGCGGCACTAACCGGCAAATCGGTGATCAGCGAGCCATTTCCTAATACTTACCAGTACCTCTATGCCCCGGATTCAGGTGAGGCGGTGGCGCTGGCCTATAAGCTCAAACGTAATCCCAAAAACCGGGTGTTTCACGTTAGCGAGGGGCGGCTGCGCAAGGCCAAGAAGCTGATCAAGATTGCGGAAAGTGCCCTGCCAGGCACCGAGATTTCCATCGCGCCCAGGACGTGGGAGGCCTCGAAAGGAAACAACGCCGTAACAGAACCCTTCAACATCGGCCGTGCCAAACGCGAACTTGGCTTTAAACCACAATACACCATGCGCCAGGCAATTCAGCATTATGCGGAGAAGGTGAGGGAGCGGGGTGGGCTTTAAACAACAAACGAAGTTTATGTGGCTTGAAATATTTCAGGTTTCGTTCCTAGAGCGGACATGTGCTCGTAATAAACGAATGTCCCCTAATGACCCAAAGCGGAAAAAGAAACTTACTTTATCTTTCGGCGTTTTCTGCGGAGGAGCCTGATGGCGGTGAGCCCACCGAGCAGAACAAGAATAGTCTCCGGCTCCGGCACTGCTGCGGTCCCGGCAACAGTAAGGCGCAACGAGTCACGTCCGCCGCCAAAGTCTTCAAAGGAAGTCTCCCAGAACAGGCCTGCCGCCAGTGCTGCGCCGCTGAAATCAAAGATCATCAGCGATAGCAGGTCAGAGGCGAAATTATCAGCGACGACGACATCAAACGTATCGCCAGCGTTGGCGGTAAATGCACCAAAGTAATCAATATCGAAGATCGTCCCGGCCTCGATGGTCAGCGTGCCTTCAACCGCGCCCGTCCCCGGATCATCGGCGACATCCAGCCGGTCATATTCCGTACCAGGGATAAGCCCGCCGAGCTCCAGCGCCAGTGTCGAGGCCCCCATCAAGGTGGCGTCGCCGAGGACCTGCGTTAAACCGGGAGAACTCCCCGGTCCCAATGTTCCGCCAGCGTTAACCGTCAGCTGTTCGGTTTGCAGCGTCCCGCTGACATTAATATTCGCGCCCGTGTCGATGGTTACGGTTTCCAGATTTGAGATGATGCCACCGGCAAGATTTCCTGTGACATTGCGGAAGGTGAGTACGTCATTGCCGTCATTGCCGCCATTGCCACCATCAAAGCTGGTGACACCTGAGAAACCGCCACCATCGAAAGTAATGGTATCAGCGCCCGCGTTGGCATTAATTGCGCCAGTAACACTTGCGCCGCCGGTAACCATCAAACTGTCATTTCCACCACCAAGGGAAAAATCACCAACAACGCTGCCGCCTCCACTTACCGTGACCGTATCCATTTGACTACCGGTATCGATAGCGCCGGTCACCGTGCCACCGCTGACGATCAGCGTGTCGGCACCAGCATCGAGGTTGACCGGCCCTGTGACGCTGCCGCCAGAATTGACGGTAACAGTTGAATTGCCGCCATCGTTGGTGATTCCCGCATTCGCGGCACCCCCGGAATCAAGCGTGACACTGGCCGAACCGATTGTCGTAATCACAGGGGTCACGGCATTGGTGAAGGTAACGTCGGCGGTAGCGCCTTCAACCGTTAAGCTCTCCATGTCCGTGATCGTGCCGTTGACCGTCGCGGTGATATCGCGGAAGGTCAGGCTGTCAGTGCCTGCGCCGCCGTCAAAGCTGGTCACGCCGGAGACATCGCCACCCTCAAAGGTCAGGCTGTCTGAACCAGCTCCCAGCGTAATGGTACCAGCGATCACGCCACTGCCAGTCACAGTCACATCGCCATTGATCGTGCTGCCCGTGGCTGTAACGTTCGATCCGGTATCCAGCACCACGCTTTCAATGTTGCTGATGTCGCTGCCCGCAGCCAACGCGCCAGTGAAATTGCGGAAAGTCAGGCTGTCGGTGCCTGCGCCGCCATCAAAGCTGGTGACGCCAGTGAAATCGCCGCCATCGAAGGTAATGCTATCTGCCCCGCCACCGGCATCGATCGCTCCCGTGACGCTGGCACTACCTGTGACTGTCAAACTGTCACCAGTATCACCGAGCGCGACATCCCCGACGATGCTGCCGCCGCTGCTTACGGTCACAATGTCTGCGTCGGTCCCGGTATTGACATCTCCGACAATACTGCCGCCGCTGCTTACGGTCACAATGTCTGCGTCGGTCCCGGTATTGACATTACCGGTAACCGTGCCGCCGCTGACGTTCAGAGTGTCCGCGCCTTCATTCAGGTTGATCGCCCCGGTAACATTGGCACCGCTATTGACTGTGACGGTGGAATCGCCCTCATCGTTAGTGATCGCCGTGCCGGAGGCCGAACTCACCGCGGCGCCATTGTTTAGCGTGATATTGGTTTGGGATCCGAAGGATTCCGTTCTTATACCCGCGCCCGTGCCGCCGCTGATTGCCCCGGTTGCCGTAATGCTTATCCCCCCCGAGTCAACATCGCGGGCATAGATCCCAGCGTCACCGCCACTGACGTCCACAACCGAGATAGTCTGACCGGTCCCACTAATGCCGGTGTTGCTGCTGATCCCATGGCCGGTGCCGCCGCTGATAGAGCCGGTCGCGGTGATGCTTAGCACCCCCGTGCCGTTATTGATGGCAAAGATCCCATCGTCACCGCCACTGACGTCTGCTGCCGAAATTGTCACATCTGTACCGCTTTGCTTAACCGCATCAATACCAGTCCCGCCGCTTGAGATTGCGGTTACTGTTCCGGTCGCGGTAATGCTTAACGCCCCGGTGCCGTTATTGGAGGCATCGATGCCACCGTATGCGCCGGTGACGGCCGCTGTCATAATTGTCAGATCCGTGGCGTCGCTGCGGGCATAAATCCCTCGGCCCGCGCTACCCAATCCGGAGGCGGTTACTGTTCCGGTCGCGGTAATGTTTAACGCCCCGGTACCGTTATTGGTGGCATCTATAGCGCGTCGGCCGCCATTCACGTCTGCAACGGCGATGGTCAGGTCGGTCCCGTCGTTGGTGGCCTCAATCCCGTCGTGGATTGCCGTTACCGTTCCGGTCGCCGTAATGCTTAGTGCTCCGGTGCCGTTATTTATAGCCTCAATGCCGCCGCGGAAGGTGCTATTAACGCCTGCAACCGAGATAGTCAGGTCGGTCCCGGTGGCATTGTTGACCGCCTCAATCGCGTCGTCGGTGGTACTGGTGCCGGTAATTGTTCCAGTTTTGGTAACTTTTAGCGCCCCCGCGCCGCTGTTGGTGGCGGTAAGCTGTCCTGTACTCAGGGTGCCGATAAACGTAACGTCTGATCCGGCATCGACAATCACGCTTTCCATGCCGGTGACATCGCCGCCAGCCACTGTGCCCGTAACGTTGCGGAACGTCAGGCTGTCACCTCTGCCGCCGCCGCCGTCAAAGCTGGTGACGCCGCTAAAATCACCGCCATCAAAGGTAACGCTATCGTCGCCACCCCCGGCGTTAATTGCGCCCGTGATGCTGCCGCCGGTGTTGACGATGATGGTCGAAGCGCCGCCGT
>WLWZ01000021.1 GCA_012103315.1 Alphaproteobacteria bacterium | reverse complement strand
CGCTGATTGAAAACCGATAAACTCGGCCGCCGACCCCATCGCCAATGCCCCCAGCGCCGGGCCTCCGCGATAAATCATACCGTAAAGGCTCATCACCCGCCCCCGCATTGCGCCATCAACAGCATTCTGCATCAGCGTTTGAGTTCCGGTTCCACCGACAACGATCGCGGCACCAATAAAAGAAGCGCACACCAAGCCAAAGATGAATGACTGAGTCGACGTAAAGGCAAACAGACTAAGGACGCCCAGGAGAAGAGCCGCCATTACGATTCTTGTCATTCCGACAACCGTCCCTCGTTGGGCCAGCCAAACAGCTGCAATGGTCGCCCCCACAGCCGACGCCGCCATCAGATTGCCTAGACCAGTCGGTCCCAACTGGTAGACCGTATCGGTCACCCCGGCTAAGAGCTCCAAGGTGGGCTTTATGCCGACCGCCAACGAAATCACCAGAACTAATACAGGTCGAATACCAGGGTGTTTGGCGGCGTAGCGCATTCCTTCCGTCGCCTGCACGAAGATATTAGCGGTACTTCTTGCGCCGCGCTCATCGCGAATCATACGAGCTTGAAGGAGGCAGGCGAGAAAAATCGCAAATGTAATCCCATTGATCAGAAAAGTGGGGCCTGCCCCAAAAATCGCGATGAGATAGCCCGCGACCATCGGCCCAATAAATCTGGCGAGATTGAAAATTGCCGAATCCATCGCAACGGCAGACGGGACATGTCGACGTTCCATTAAATTTGGAACCATCGACAACCGAGCTGCGGTATTAAATGCCCAAACGATACCGACAAATAGCGTGAGCCCTATCAGCCACCAGATGTTCAAAAGGCCAGAAAATGCAAGGGCCGCCAGTGCCAGTGCCTGCAACATGCCAAGAGACTGTGTCACGAACATCATTCGATGACGATTGACGCGATCCGCGACGACGCCGGCAATCGGCGTAAAAATTATCGTCGGCAAAAGATCCGCCGCTACAACAATGCCGAGCCAAAACCCCGACTTGGTGAATTCCCAAGCCAACCAGCTAATGGTAAGTCGCTGTCCCCAGATGCCGATTAGCCCGATGGAACTTCCGGCGAAATACCAGGCAAAGTTCCGCTGTTTCAACGCGGCGGTAATGGCATCAAGATTTGCAAAACGGGCCATTGGTGGGAACAACTCAGGTCAAATTAAATAGGGGCGATCCAGTGCCCCTATTCTTACGCCTGAATGGGCGGCCCTTCCAGAGCGAGCCGTAATTGGCGCCAACGTGACATCAACCAGATGAGTACGGGAATACAAAATATCAGCGCCCCGCCAATCAATGTCGGCTGCAATCCAATCAAATCACCCATTATGCCCATAAGAAGGGCACCGAGTGCCGGAACCCCACGATGCAACATCCCATAAATACTGAGCACGCGACCGCGGATGGCGCCATCAACAGAATGCTGCATCAAGGTCTGGACACCAGTACTGGCCATTGTGATCGAAGTGCCTGCAATAAAAGCCCCCACCAGTCCAAGCCAGAACATGTCAGTGATACACATCAAGACGATACCGAGTGGACCAACGACCAATGCCAACAGTGTAATGACCGTCAAACCTTCGATGCGACCACGGAGCGCCAACCAAACGCCAATTACCACCGCGCCCGTTCCTCCTGCTGCCGCTAGCTGGGCAAAACCATTTACGTCACTATTGAAAACACTGTCAGCCAGTCCGGGAAGTAAATCCAGAAACGGTTTAACCGACATTGCCATTACCGTGAGCACAACCAGCATTGGCCCAATACCGGGATGTTTTGCAGCGTAACGCATGCCTTCGAGGGTTTGTGTCAGCATACCACCCTTCCGCCCACGCGACTCGTTGCGAACCAGCCGGATTTTCATGAGGCAAACCAAAAACACCATAAATGTCAGACAGTTGACGAGAAAAGCACCCGCGATACCGATGGCCGCGATCAATCCTGCCGCAACCATTGGTCCGACAACCCGTGCGGAATTATAGATGGCCGCGTCGCTCGCCAACGCTGACGGCACATGCTCCGCTTCCATTAAATTGGGTACCATCGCCAGACGAGACGCCGTCGCAAAGGCCATTGCAATACCGAGGAGGAAGGTGAGGACAAACAGCGACCAGATATCTATCAAGTCGGTATATACCAGCACCGTAAGAACGACAGCCTGTAGAAATGCCGCAACTTGACTGATCAGCGACATTTTTCGGCGATCCACCCGATCAGCAATAACGCCCGCGATTGGGGTCAGAATAATTGTCGGAAATAGATCAGCGAAGGCGATCAATCCAAGCCAGGTCGCCGATTTGGTGAGTTCCCAGGCAAGCCAAGCCACTGCGATGCGCTGGGCCCAGTTTCCGATCAGCGCGATACCAGCGCCGCTCATATAGATTGCAAAATTTCGTTGCTTCCACGCGTCGGCAATGTTGGATAAGGCCAAACTATCCGCCCTTCAAACGGACAACCAAGACCATCGAAACCGCAATTAACGCCAACCCGGCATTAAGCGGCCAAAACCCCTTGCGGCGTGCCTTGTCGTCGAGCTCTTTGTTTCGAAGCGTTCCGAACCCGCGATAGATGAACACACAGCCGACACCGAGAATTGCGCCGAGGACAGTTGAATCCCAGTTCATTTACTTTCGGGCTCCGCTGAGGCCTGCGCTTTGTCCGGATCCTCTTCAACAGGCGAACCGCCGAGGTCGCGCATTGCCTGCATCGTCTCGGCATGCGCCTCGTCAAGCCGCACCTGATCCCGCCCGCGTAGAACGAGAGAAACCATAAAGCCTCTGTCTTGCCGCATCTGCGGATAACTACCGATATCAATATCGGGATATTTGTCCTGCAACGCTGAAAGCGAGTCCGCGATTGTCCCCTCGCCGAGATCCATTGCCAGACCACGCGACAGGACCTTTGAACCACCGTCGAGATGTTTAATCGCTTCGCCGAACATCATCTGCATGATCCGCGGCACACCGGCCATCACGAAGACGTTGTCGAGCTTATACCCTGGCGCCACACTAATTTCATTTTTCAACAACTCCGCCCCTTCGGGGAAGGTTGCCATCCGCAACCGCGCGTCATTCATCGTCTCGCCACGTTCTTCGACCCGTTTGGTCATCGCAGCGACCGTTTCCGGATCCCTATATAAGCCGACACCAAAAGCAGCGGCGACACATTCCGTTGTTATGTCGTCGTGGGTCGGGCCAATACCGCCGGTCGTGAACACGTAATCGAACTCTGCGCGGGTTTTGTTGAGCAGCTCAATAATCGTTTCCGGGATATCGGGAATGACATAGGCGGCGCCCATTTGGATGCCGACCTCATTTAGTCCCTTGGCGATGAAAGCCAGGTTCTTGTCCTGGGTTCGGCCGGAAAGAATTTCGTTCCCGATCAGGATCAGACAGGCTTTTACAATTTTAGACTCGGCCATAAAGCTTTTCTCGTTTGTGATGCGCTCTGTATAGCGCGCCGATGAAGAACATGCACCCCCACCGAGGGCGTCAGGCGGTTTCAGCGACGGTAAATTTTCCGTACTCTTAAGCACCACATATGCAAAGGAACTTGAAGATGGAAAGTAAAGGCCAACGCCTCCGAGAACTCATCGAAGCACCGGAGATTCTAATTTGCCCGGGCGTCTATGACGGATTCAGCGTCCGCATGGCGGCAAAATATGGCTACGGCACCGCCGTGATCTCGGGCGCAGGCGTCTCGGAATGTCATCTCGGCTGGGCCGACAAAGGCATTATGGGTTATGAGGAAAACGTGCGGGTATGCCGGGCGCTAGCGGATTGCTCCGACGACCTGCTGCTTCAGGCCGATGCCGATACCGGTTATGGCAATGCGGTGAACGTGCATTTCGTCGTGCGCGGGTTCGAAGCCGCGGGCATGGCCGCTGTCATGATTGAAGATCAGGTCTGGCCAAAACGCTGTGGTCACCTCGCGGGTAAGTCCGTTATCCCGGCAGAGGAAATGGTCGAGAAGGTCAAGGCCGCTGTCGATGGACGGCGCGACGAAAGCTTTGTCATCAAGGCCCGTACCGATGCCGCCGGACCGCTGGGTATTAATGCTGCCGTCGACCGGATGAATATGTACGCCGAAGCCGGTGCCGACGTGCTGTTTGCCGACGCCTTGATGTCCGAAGAAGACATAGCTAACGCCGCCAAGAACGTGCCAAAGCCACTCACCGTCAATATGGGGCTAGGCCTGCTATTTCGTGGCACCACACCGTTGATCCACCCCAAACGATTGCAGGAGATGGGCGTCGCGATGGTCAGCTACCCACGACTGATGTCAACCGGTGCCGTCCGCGGCATGATGAACGCGATGGATGCGCTCGGCGAGATGATTGAAGGCGATGAGCCTGTTGAACGACCCGATCTTTTGGTGCCGTTCAAGGACCTCAACAGCTTAGTCGGGATCGATTATCTGGATGAGCTGGAAAGCCGCTATGCCGCTAAAGAGGAAGCGGCTGTTTAAAACCCTAGCCGCCGATACCCGCCGCGACGGCCTGTCTGATTGAAGCCGGAACAGGCTTTGGTGCCGCCGGTTTGGCCGCAACGATTTCTGCCTGGAGATTAAAGGCAATGGATATCCGCTCGCCTTTGCCACAGAACGGGTTCACAAAATGATTGAGCCAAGCCGGCCACATCAGCAATAGGCCAGCCTCCGGACAAATACGTTCCTTACCGCCATGGATATTGCCGGGCCGTGGGTCCTGGAACTCTATCCAGCCGTTAAAATCAGGTTGGGCTGCTGGTTCGCCGGTGCAGACATAGTAACAACCTGACCAGACAGCGCCGGGATGGTTATGGATCTTGTTATAACCACCGTCCCGCGTGACATTGGCCCAACAGCCGCCAAATAGCGTCACCTCGGCGTCACCTTCAACTCCAGGCGGCAACATGCTGGTCGTAAGATCACGCCCTGCCGCCATTATAGCGTCGTCAAAGACTTTAATTTCGGGCTCTGCCCATTCAAGAAGATCAGCTGTTGAGTGCCAACCGCCAACATTGCTCGCCTTAAGACCTTCACTGGACTTTTCACGGCCTAGCACGATGTCGCGCAATCGATCATTGAGCGGCAGAACATCACCCAATGTCCGCTGCATCATAACGGTCGGAAATAATTGCTTAAGTTCGTCTTGCCCCATAAGAACTGCTTTATCGCCATCACGCCGGTATACCGGCTTTGTCATCATGCGGTGAAATAGCATCACCTGCGAGTGATCGGCGAACTATACAGGGAATGGTTTAAAATTCACAAGAATAACGAAATCACCGAAAACATTCGCAAATAGGGCAAAATTAGCGTTATTCTGACCGCTATAGCTTGCCGGACGCGTCATTTCATGCGATTCAGCAAGGAAATTCTAACATTCAGCGCGGTAAAAGCCGTGTTTCTAGTGCAATCCCGGTGACAACCGACAGAAAAAGGCGAGCGGACTGGTGGAAGGATCACTGATAACCATTCATACCGAGGAAGACTTCGAGTCCATGCGCCGGGCTGGCAGACTCGCGGCTGAGGTCCTCGATTTCATCACCCCGCATGTTGTCCCCGGCGTGACGACGGAAACCCTTGATCAGCTGTGCCATAATTTCATTCTTGAGCACAACGCGATCCCCTCACCGCTCAACTATCGCGGTTTCCCGAAATCAATCTGCACCTCCATCAACCATGTAGTATGCCACGGTATCCCTGGTGAAAAGGTGCTGCGCGATGGCGACATCGTAAACATCGACATCACGGTGACACTCGATGGCTGGCATGGCGATACCAGCCGAATGTTCCCGGTTGGTAATATCGGTGTCAAAGCCAAACGGCTGATCGATGTCACCTATGAAGCGTTGATGCGGGGTATCGAAGTTGTTCGCCCGGGTGCCACGGCCGGCGATATCGGCCACGCCATTCAAAGCTTTGTTGAAAAGCAACGCTTCTCGGTTGTCCGGGATTTCTGTGGCCATGGCCTGGGTCGCGTGTTCCATGCCCCACCGAGTATTCTGCATTACGGGACCCCCGGCGATGGACCGGAAATCCGTGAAGGTATGTTCTTCACTATCGAGCCGATGATCAATTCCGGACGCTATGAAACCAAAATCCTGTCGGACGGCTGGACAGCGGTCACCAAGGATCGCTCTCTCTCAGCCCAGTTCGAACATTCGATTGGTGTCACCAAAGACGGCCACGAGATTTTCACCACCTCCCCCACTGGCCTCGATAGCCCACCATACAACGCGTAAGCGCCAAAGCTCTTTCTGAGATCACGCTGCAACGCTAAGCTGTTATAGAACAGTTTATTGCGCGCGGATTTATGGCTCAGGACAAACCACCAGATCAGAAAGGCCATCGCCAGCGGTTGCGGCAGCGTTTTGTCGAGGCCGGACCGGGCGCGCTGGCCGATTATGAGATGCTCGAGTTATTGCTGTTTCACGCCATTCCACGCCGCGATACCAAGCCTATTGCGAAACGACTGATTGATCGATTTGGCTCTTACGCTGCCGTGTTGCGTGCCGATGTCAAAACACTGAGCGAGGTGAAAGGCATCGGCGAGACCACCGCCATCATGATGAAGTCCGTCGCTGATGCCGTCGAACGGCTGGCCCGTGAAGAAGTCATGGATCGGGTCGTCCTCAGTAGTTGGGAAGAGCTGATGGATTACCTCAAAATCAGCATGGCGCGGCAAGAGACCGAACGATTCCGCATATTATTTCTGGATGTCAAAAATGCGCTGATCGCCGATGAAGAACAGCAAAGCGGTACCGTTAATCATGCACCAGTCTATCCACGCGAAGTCATCAAACGGGCGCTCGAACTCGGTGCCAGCGCGCTAATCCTGATCCACAATCATCCATCGGGCATTCCAGACCCCTCGCCCGCAGATATCGATATGACCCGCAAGATCGAGGAAGCCGGCGACCAGCTTGGCATCCGGCTACACGATCACATCATCGTCGCCCGCGAGGGAACGTTCTCGATGCGCTCAGAGGGCATTATTTAGGTTTCGGCCTCGATCTCGTCCCAGGTGTCGCGAACAAATTGAGCAATCGCCGCGTTCTGGCCAATCAATGAGTATTTCGCGTTATGACCATAATCCGGCAGGTTGATCATCTCGGTGGTGATGTAGTCCAGCTGCTTTTCCGGGTCCGCCTTGTGATAGCGCAGCACTTTGCGGACGACTTCTTTGGTCGGTTCCAGCTTGTAGGCATGCCATGGCGAGTGCCATTCACCGGGTGCCGGTTTGGTAAAGGGGTACATGATGCCACGCCCGGTGACGGGCTCCGCATCATCCGGCAAGGTTGGCATACCGGCGACGGGAACGCCCGGCTGCTGCACCGACCAGATGTTCTTGGGCCCGTTGGGAACCGCGGCCCGGACTTGCAGCCAACGCACAATTCCGAGTTCCAGCCATTCATCGCAGAGATTGCCGGCCTCGAACGGATCGAGGATCAGCTGTCCCGATTCAACGTCTTCACGGATACCGGAAATGTCCTGCTCTTCAGGGTTATCGATCTTGAAATTCACATGGCTGTAATCGAGCGTGTAATTAAACGGCACACCGCGTGCTTGCACCGCCTGCGCTACCGGCGTCACCCGCCGGAAATCTTCTGACCACATATTGACGTGCAACTCAAAGGCCGGCTCAACGCCGAGCTTCATCGCCTCATCATAGGTATTCAGATAGCTATCGATGATCTCATCATTGGTCACCGCATGACCATCAGCATGATGGGTAAAGATCATGATATTGTGCATCTTGGCGCCAAACTCTTTGGCGATCAGAAGGTTATCCGACAGCAGCGCCTCGTCCTGACCGAGCCGGTAGAACCAGCTCACCGTCGCTATCGGCAGGTCATATTTCTCGATGGCTGCGCGATACTCATCGATATCACCCCGCAAAGGAATGCGGTCAAAATAGTCAAAAACACCGGTTTCCTTAACCAGCCGGAACTGCTCATCAATGGAGACTTCTTCGAGCGATATCGGGTTTTCGATAGAGGAGTCTTGCGCCCCTCGCCCGTTACAGCCGATCAGAAAATCTTTGGACATTGTACGCCCCTCACCAGATATGAGTTTCGCACCGTAAGGACGGAGAAGTGCCGCTACAAGGCCTGACGGCGGCGTCTATATCCCAGCCACCGAGGCAAGCTCAAGACTGCCACGCCAGATCATTGCGGCCGCGACGTAAATAATAAGCAGCAGACCGAGATATCCGATCCAGTGATGTTTCATCAGAAGTTTGGCGATCAGTGTCGCCCCGACACCCATCAGGACGACAGAAAGAGCGAGGCCAAAGACCATCACCATCATATTGTTGTTTGCGGCGCCTGCGACGGCAAGAACGTTATCCAGCGACATAGAGATATCAGCAATCGCTACCTGCAGTATTGCAGCGCGCAATGACTTACGACTTTCTTCCGGGGCACCCCCTTCAGGGCCACCGCCCTCTGCCGCCATAGCCTGCGCCATCGCTTCTTCACGCAGATCACGATACAGCTTCCAGCACACCCAGAGCAGCAGAAGTCCGCCAGCAAGGGTAAGCCCAATAATGTTGAGCAGCTCCATCGTCACGCCAGCGAAGATAATCCGCATAACCACCGCGAGCGCGATGCCATACACGATTACCCTCTTGCGGTACTCTGGCGCGACACCTGCCGCCGCCATGCCGACAACAATGGCATTATCGCCAGCAAGAACCAGATCAATAAAAATGACCTGACAAATCGCTACAAATTCTGGATAGGTACCGTCAAACATAATGCGGGTCGTTAAACTCTGGCAAAAAAGAACCTCATATTTTCAATGCCTTATCATCAAGACACCGAATTCCCCTTCCCGCATAGGTGACCTTGAATAGCCACTGTTTCAAGGGGGTAAACAAATATTTGATCGCAACGGTTCTCTAACCTAATTTTTGCCCGGCGTCGAGGCAAGAGCGCCCCACAAATCAATTGGCACACCAGCCATTGTTACAGCGCGAATTTCATGGCATCACCAAAGTAAATCATCGAGGAGCAAAGCAATGGTCAAACCAATCCGTCGCGTCGTCACCGGTCATGACGAAAATGGCAAAGCTGTCGTTATTATGGATAGCGATGCAACGAACATCGTCACATCAGAACACCGTCCGGGGGGCCGCACCAATTTGTGGCGCACAACGTCGATGCCCGCCTGTTATGGCGGCGACAAAGATGAAGCCGAGGCCAAGTTCGACGTTGAACCCCCGCCGAATGGCGTAAATTTTCGGATTTCCGAGTTCCCACCAGAAAACCCCGAGATCATGGCCACGCTCGATGGCACCAAAGCCTTTAGCGAAGTCGGCGCTGCTCACCGGGTTGTTCAGGGTGCGCGCCATCCTTTTATGCATCGAACCGAAACAGTCGATTACGGCATCGTGCTCGAAGGTGAGATCGACATGCTGATGGATGACGAAGATATTCATTTAAAGACCGGCGATATCATCATTCAGCGGGGCACCAACCATGCGTGGTCAAATCGCTATGACAAACTCTGCCGTATCGCTTTTATCCTGATTGATGGCGTCGACGAAGACGGCAATAAGCGCGACGGATAGCGATCTTTCATGCCATCGGACACCCCAATCGAAAGCTGGGAAGCGTATTACAAAAAGACCGGCGCCCGACCGCCGCGGGAAACATTGCTCTTTGCGCTCGATAAGATTGAGACCGAACGCCCAGACAACCCGCAGCCGTTGCGCGCCATCGATCTCGGATGTGGTAATGGCCGTGATACGGTCGAGCTCCTGCGGCGCGGTTGGCAAGTCTATGCGGTCGATGCTGAGCAATCTGCGATTGATGGTTTGCGCGCCCGAGACGAGGTTGGCAGTGATGTTTTGCTGGAAACCGCAACCTCTCGGTTCGAGGAAATAGAACTACCCAAATCAGAACTCATCAATTCCAGTTTCGCGTTACCGCTCGTGTCCCCCCAAGACTTTCCCGACCTGTGGGATAAGATGTTGATGGCGCTCGTGCCTGGCGGGCGTATCAGCTGCCAACTATACGGCGACCGCGACAGCTGGGTGGGCAAGCCGGGCATTACGTTCTTTGCTCACAGCGCGATTGACGCCCTACTCAACCCGCTTATTGTCGAGTATTTCCGCGAGGAGGAAGACGACAGCACCACGCCACGCGGCCAGGATAAGCACTGGCACATTTACCACATGGTCGTGCAACGGCCTGATTAAGAGTGCTCTAGGAGAAATACTCCGGCAGCGCCGCGGTAAGATTAGTGCGAACCCGGTCAGAGACCGACTCATCGGCAGCCGGATGCTCAAACTTCAACCCAGTAACCTGTTCATAGAGCGCGATGTATTTACCGCTGAATTCAATCAAGGTTTCATCCGGTATCTCCGGAATCGGATCCTTATACGGATCGCACTGTCCGGCGATCCACAGACGCAGGAATTCCTTATCAAGGCTTTCCGGTTCCTTGCCATCTGCCAGGCGCTGTTCGTATGAGGATGCCAGCCAATAACGACTTGAATCCGGCGTATGCACTTCATCCGCCAGCGTAATCGCGCCATTCTCATCAAGGCCAAATTCATATTTGGTATCAACCAGGATCAATCCGTTTTTGGCCGCGATTTCCTGCCCACGGGCGAAGATCGCCAGGCTGATCCGCGCCAGCTCGTCCCATTGTTCCTGACTTAACAAGCCTTGCTCAACGATCCCTTCAGGCGTGATCGGTGCATCATGATCACCTTGTGCTGCCTTGGTCGTCGGAGTGAGGATTGTCTCCGGCAGCTTCTGATTCTTTTTCAGCCCTTCGGGGAACTCAATGCCATAAAGCACACGTTCACCACGTTCATACATTGGCCAAATACTGGTTTCTGTTGACCCCGTGATGTAAGCACGAACTACCATTTCAACCGGCAGCATCGACAGATCTTTGGCGATAATCACGTTTGGGTCTGGATAGCTGACAACGTGGTTCGGACAAATATCCAATGTCTGATCGAACCAAAACCGCGCCGTCTGATTCAGCACTTGGCCTTTATAAGGCACCGATGCCAACACCTGATCAAAGGCCGATTGGCGGTCGGTCGCGACCATGACCCTGCGGCCATCGGGCAAGCTATAGGATTCACGAACTTTACCCTGTTCGAAATTGGGAAGTTCGGGGAATTGTGCGGCGCCAAGACTCGCTTTTGAGATATCCATGTTCACAGCCATAAATTGGTTAGAATTATGTCGCCAAATATCGGAATGCAGAGGCGAATCGGCTAGTCTCAGCCATATGGCAAGACCATTTTCTTGTGTATAACTTTCTGATTACAAAAAAGCGCGGCACCACATCAGGGGGAGGCACACATTATGCCTATGAATGAACGGAAATTCATCGACGTCGGCGGAATTCGTACCTGCTATTACGAAAAGGGCGAAGGCCCTGTCATGATCCTACTGCATGGTGGCAATTTTGGATCAAATGACGCAGCGGACTGCGCCCTCGATTGGGGACTGAATTTCGATGGCCTGGCGGAGAACTATCACGTCATTGCCATCGACAAGATTGGCCAGGGATATACGCAAAACCCTCTAGAAGACGAAGATTACACAATGGCGGAGGTTGTCCGACATGCCTCTGCGACGCTGGATGCGATGGAAATCAAAGGCGCGCATCTTGTCGGCCATTCGCGCGGCGGCTATGTCACCTGCCGAATGACCATGGACCGGCCCGATCTGGTCAGCACCTGCACCATTATCGACAGCAATAGCTGTGCCCCCGGCATCGGATTGAATGAGATCGTCCTCGCCAGTCCACCAGAACCTCGACTAACGGCCGAAAGCCAGCGCTGGATTATGGAGCATTATTCTTACAGCCCTGCGCATGTATCAGATGAGTGGATCAATGGGCTGGTCGAAGTTGCCAAGCAAAACAGCTATGTCGAGGCCTGTCACAAGATGGCCTCAAGCGGCGACGGTTTACGTCATACACAGTTTCTACCCGCGCTCGCCAAAGACAAAATCAACATGTTTGCCTGGATACGCGATCACGGTATGGATCGTCCGACCCAGCTCATTTGGGGGTATAACGACCCGACCGCGCCGATAACGATGGGCCGGGCCCTCTATGATCTCATCGCCGCCCGCGAGCGCCAGGCACAGCTGAACGTCTTCAACGAATCCGGTCACTTCACATACCGCGAACATCCGGAAGCGTTTAACGCCTGTTTACATGCCTTTATTGAGGGAACGCGCGCCTAAACGTTGCCATTAGGCAACACCGAGCAAATTGCGCGCTGCCTGATTTCGAAGATCTGTCAGGAAATCATAGTGACGCGGCAAGTGCTGAGCGTAATTGGCTTTGAGCTTCTTCATGCCCGCAACATATTCCTGCCAATCCGCTTTATCGATCGAGCCTTCAAGGGGGAAAGCAACATCGTCGAAACGCCCCTTGGCGTAAAGCACGGAGAGAAAACTTGGCGGGCCAAACAGATTGATCCCGGAAATGTCGGCCTCGCTTGGCAGGATATGCTGCCAGAGATCCATATTGGTCTGCAGGCTTTCTGGGACATCTATCTCATTGCGCGCCGCAAGCCAGAAGGGTTCTTCACGGTTTGAGGTCAGATAATGCATGACAATAAAGTCGACGATATTGTCATAGAGTTCGCCAACCGAGCGGTTGAAGCGATCTGCCAGGGGCTGGCTAATCGATCTATCCGGGAAGTTGGCGGCAAACAGCCGCAGCGTCGCTGAAATCGTGTGAATCGCGGTTGCTTCCAGCGGTTCTACAAAGCCGCCAGACAATCCAATGGAAACGCAATTTTTGACCCAAGTTCGCTCACGCCTACCGACATGCATTTGGATCGCGCGCGGCTCTTCATCAACTTTGAAGCCTTTGCCTTCCAAATGCGCCACAAACTCATCGCGCGCCTCCTCATCCGTGCGGAAAGCACTTGAAAACACGTAGCCCGTACCAACGCGGTTATAGAGCGGCAGGTTCCATACCCAGCCGGCCCCAAGGGCTGTCGACGTCGTGCAAGGCTCTAGAGTCTTGGGATCGACATGCGGTAGCTGGACGGCCAGCGCCCGATCACACAGCAATTGTTTATCCCACGGCTGAAATGGTTCGCCGAGCGCGTCACCAAGAATAAGACTGCGAAAACCTGTGCAATCAACCACCATTTCGACGGGATGCGAGCCACCTTCTTCAAGGATGAGTTCGCTGACATAACCCCGGTCGTCGAGTTTCACATCAACGACATCATCAACAATGTGATTGATACCGCGCTCCAGCGTGACCTCTTTGACATAGTTCGCAAACAACCCAGCATCGAGATGATAGGAGTAGCTGATCACCCCTTCGAAATCATTGCCACCGATCAAACGCGGCGCGAACTGGCCGTTGATCATCGCTGCATTGGGCAGAATTGCGTCAATCAACCCACCAGGCCCTTTTCGTGGACCATAGCGATGATAATGATAGGTTGGGTTTTTACCGCATATACTCTCGGGCGCATCAAACGGGTGATAGAATTCTATGCCTTTCCCGGAGGCGTCCTTATTCCAGTCCGAAAATCGCACGGCATATTTAAACGAGGCATTGCAGCGCCGTAGAAACTCTCCCTCATCGAGACCGATCCGCTGCAATAGCGCTCGCATCCCCGGCACGGTTGCTTCGCCAACGCCAATTGTCGGGACACGCGGTGATTCTATCAGGGTTATTTCAACAGGAGGCCCGTCATGACGCTCGTTGAGAAACGTTCCCAGCATCGCAGCGCTTAGCCAACCGGCTGTGCCGCCGCCAACGATAGTAATCCGATCTATTCGGTTAAGAGGTGCTTTGATTTTCGCCATAATCTCGTCGTGAATGAACTCTGACCGCTATCATATAGCGGGCACTGATTTGCTTCTATCGAAGAAATGCATCCACCATCCACTGGCCAACCTGGCCGAGCGCATAGTCCTGATGCTTGTTTCCCAACAATTGAATCCCGAGTGGCATATCAGTTTCCCGCAGCAACGGAATGTTCCAGGCGGGTGCTTCGAGACAAGAGGATGGGTCGCCATAAACCGAGTCACCTGTTGCATTTCCGAGCGGCGGCATCGTTGGTGTCGGCAAGGTGATAAACCCGTCGGCTTTGCCTTCCAACGTAGCGAAGGTGCCACGTAATTTGCTTTGGGCGTCGAGTGTCACCCGATAGTCGTCCAGCGACATTTGTTCGCCAAACTCAAACCGGTCGACCAGACGTTCGTTGATTAATTGCGACCACGATCGCGGATCAACAAAGCTGGCCACTGCATTTCCCAAGCCGCTAGATCAGGCTGAAATTCCGGAATGGTTGCCAGCGCTTGTTCAAAAGCTTCAACATCTTCGTCATCCTTACGAGTAACAACTTCCACGCCCTGTTTTTCGAGCTTCAGCAAAAACTCCTCAAACCGTTCTTGAATACCAGATTCAGTGATCGCCCATCCCAGCGTATCAAGACGGATAAGAGTTTTTGGTTTAACCGGCGTCACATCTGCCTCACCAAACAGGCCCGGATGTCCAGGATCCCCGCCCACGGTCTGAGCGATCTGCCAGGCGGTACGCCAGCAATCAGTAATATTGCTACCGTGGATACCAATCGTGCTGTAGCTCGGTGACCGCCACAGCATGCCGCCAGAATGCACCGCCCCATATGTCGGTTTAAGGGCGACGTTTCCACAAAAGCTGGCTGGCCGTAAGACCGAGCCGCGCCCCTGGCTGCCAATGGCCACAGGCAACATAGCCGCACCGACAGAAGCTGCCGAGCCACTGGAAGAACCCCCTGGGCTGCGTTCCAGATTAAACGGATTGCGGGTCACCGCCGGTTGTCCGGAGCCAAGCTCTGGCAGCGTGGTTTTTCCCAAGATGACAGCACCGCCTTTTCGCATGGCATAGGCATGCGCTGAGTCGAAGCGATGGCGCTCACCTTTCAGCAACGGACTGTTCAGCTCGGTGGGAAAATCAGCAGTTTTGAAAAGGTCCTTTACCGCAAACGGCATGCCATCAATTCTGGAGAGGGGCTTGCCAGCTTTATAGCGTTCGCTCGACTGGTCCGCGGCAACCCGTGCCGCTTCAACATCCATTACGACAAAGGCTTTGATACTCGGTTCGCGTGCCGCAATGACGTCTAAGCAGCGCTCGAGATAGGCACGAGGGCTATCACTACCGGCTAAGAAATCCGGCACTGCATCATGAAAAGAGCATAGCGCGACGGAGGCTGGGTCATAAAATTCTGGAACGACAGGTATTTCTGTTGGCATCGACCTAGGGCCCACGATCAATTCAAAGTGGAAAAAAACCTAGGATACATGGCGGGGCACCGCAAGTTACGGCAGAATGGCCATTCGCAGCCAAAGGAAGATAACAATGACCGACGATGCCAGATGGGAACCACCCAAGACCATGGACAAGGACGCCCTTGTTGAATTGTCCAACCAGGTTCTGGGACGGCCTGATATTCCCTTTACCGAAACCGAGCATATTTTTCGCGTCAAGGCGCTGGAGATGGATTGGGATGTCGGTGTCATGGTCTACGAACCAGAAGACCCGAGCCTCATTCCAGTCGGTGCTGACGGCAACAAAGTTGGCATGTTTGTTCTGGCGGGTGGCTCTGGCGATTACCGCGCCATGGAGCAACTAACCCGCCTGATCGTGCGAAAATTCGGCTACCGCATTACGACGATGACCTATCCCGGACGACTTTATCTACCGGATTCATCACGCGACTGGCCCGGCGACACGATTTCTGCTGACAAAGTCGTCCGCACACCGATCTGGCAACAGAATGAATTTATTTCGCCGGACGAGTACGATCTGATCGTCGATGAAAGCCTGCGCGCTCGTTATGGCCGCCGCATGGTCGCGCGCGCAAAACCGGGGTCCCGCTTTTATGACCGGATGGCGGCCTGGCCGGCTGCGTTTGAAACGGCGATGAAAACTGTCTGCCGCGATCATTTGCCAGAAGGTGAATTTTCGATCTATGTCCACGGCCATTCAACCGGTGGACCGTTCGTCCACTTGTTGACCCAGCGCGTCGCCAATATTCGTGGCGTTGTCGGCATCGAAAATTCCCCGTTCGGCTATATGTTCCAGAAAATGGTCGGCTATGAGTGGGAAGGGCCCTTCAATGATTTGCTGGTCCGCACCTGGCGCGATATCGCTCGATATCGCGGCGCTGAAGTCCGTAGTGAAGAAGGCGAACAAGGTTTGATGCGCCTACCATGGATTATGGAGGATGTCTTCGAGGATTGGGAGAAGACCCTCACCCAACCGCAATTCAAGGCAGAATACCCGCTGCATTACGCAGCCGATCATGCGCTTGAAGCTGCTGCTCGTGCCGCGGCGGCGCGCCTGGAGATGAACGAGGCCGATACCGAGGCCTTGGTGAAGCAGTATATCGGCTACGGGTATGAGCTATCCGGCCCTGACGTAAAGCCGGTGCCACCGATCCTGTTATCGATTTGCAAACACAGTCGCGACCATACTGAAAAGGTCTATGACGAAATTGTTCTGCCCACGTTTGCCGCTATGGACCCCGCTCCAAAAGTACGCCTCACCAAACTCGGTACCGGCAGCCATCACTATGAATATCCCGAAGAAGGATTGCCCGAAGGTCTCGTTGGTCCGATAACAGGCATCTGGCATGACGCCATCATGAAGGGCTACTACCTTGCAAATTAACAAGGCCAAACCGAACCACGGTGGCAATGGCCGTTCCTGAAGCACAAGCTGCACCGTCTGACCGCAAGGCCCTGCGCCTCGTTCTGCCCTTTCTGTGGCCCAGGGACGATCCGGGGATAAAGGTTCGGCTCGGCTTTACCATCGTCTTCCTGTTTTCTGTTGCCGGTCTAAACTCCTACCTGCCACTGCTGTTCGCCGGAGCGATTGACGGGCTCAGCGGCGTGACAGGCAAATCATCGCCGGTTCATTTACTGACGACTTCAGTGCTTGGGCTGCTCTTTGCCTATGGCTTTGTACATTGGTTTAGTCGGGCGTTGAGCGAGGTGCGCTGGGCGATCTATGGCCGGATCGAACAACGCATTAGACGCCGCGTCGGGATGGTCGTCTTTCGTCACCTCCATAAGCTATCGTTGCGCTACCATCTGCAAAAACGTACCGGCTCCCTGAGCCGCGTCATGGAGAACGGTATTCGAGCGGTTGAGGATTTGCTGTTCGACTGCGTATTCCTGATCTTACCTTTCACCGCCGAGATTGGTCTCGTCATCATCATGATGTCATACTTCCTTGATGGTGTTTTTGCGGTCCTAATGTTTACGACTTTGGTCCTCTATCTCACCGCCTTGATTGTCGGTTCCGAATGGCTGCGCAAGCATCAGCGACGGGCGATTCGTGTTGGCGTCGAAGCGCATGGCAAGGCCGTCGACACCATCCTCAATTACGAGACCATCAAATATACCGGCAATGAAGACTACGTTGCCGCGCGCTATGACCGCGCCCTTGCAGAAGAAGAAGAGCTTACCGTTCGGTCCCTTACCTGGCGCAGTATCATTGGCCTCATTCAGGTCAGCGTTCTCGGCATCGGCGTAACAGCCATCGTCGTGACGGCGGGGGGACGTGTCATCGACGGCGCCATGACAGTTGGCGCGCTGGTCGCCGTTAACCAGTACTTATTACAGCTTATCCGTCCTCTCGACCGGCTGGGATACGTATACCGCAACATCAAGAAAGCGCTGGTCGATCTTGAGCAGATGCTCGCCCTCCTTGATGAGCAGCCTGAGATCACCGACAAACCTACCGCCACAGCTCTACCAAAGGGAAAGGGAACCTTGCGCTTTGACAATGTTTCCTTTGCCTACGACTCAAGGCGGACGGTTTTAAAAGATATTTCCTTTGGGGTGCCGGCGGGCGGCACGGTCGCCCTGGTCGGACCCAGCGGTGCTGGCAAATCAACAATCGGGCGGTTGATGTTCCGGTTCTATGACGTTACCGAGGGCACGATATCGATAGACGGGCACAACATCACTGATCTAACACAAGAGTCCGTAAGGAGCGCCATCGCTGTCGTGCCGCAAGATACTGTGCTGTTCAATGAGAGCCTGCATTACAATATCGGCTTCGGACGACCGGATAGCAGCAACGCCGAAATCGAAAATGCCGCCAGGCTCGCCCAAATACACGACTTCATTGCTACCCTGCCCGATGGTTATGACAGCCTGGTTGGCGAACGTGGCCTGAAACTCTCCGGCGGCGAAAAGCAGCGCATCGCGATTGCGCGTGCCACCCTTAAGAACCCAAGGATTTTTCTGTTCGACGAGGCGACTTCCTCGCTCGACAGCGGCACCGAAATGGCGATCCAACAGAATTTAAGCGCGATCTCGAAAGACACCACGACAATCATGATTGCGCATCGGCTGTCGACCGTCATCCACGCCGATGAAATTCTGTTTATCGAGGAAGGGCGTGTCATTGAACGCGGCAATCACGAGAAACTGCTAACACAAAAAGGGCGTTACGCCGAACTGTGGTGGCGACAGCAGGAAGACCCCGACGCTGATCTGGCGCTTGCCGACCCCGGCGCGTCCTAAACCGACACAAACATGACCCGTACTAACTATCTTATCCTGGTGATCCTGCTCGGCATTCTACAAGCGATGCCGCCGTTCTCAATCGACACCTCTCTGGCAGCGATCCCGGCAATGGCCACCGACCTGGTTACCAATGCCGGGAGCATACAGCTGACCCTCTCTGCCTATGTCTTTGGCGCTGCCGCCGGACAGCTGGTCTTATCACCTTTGTCAGACCGCTACGGCCGCAAGGCCATGATGCTGGGCGGTCTCACTGTCTACATCATGGCCGCAATCGGTTGCGCCTATGCAAACAGCGTCGAAATGCTGGCTGCGATGCGCTTTATTCAAGGGTCGTCAACTTTTGCCGGTCGTATCCTACCCCGCGCGATGGCACGAGATCTGTATGACCGCGAAGAAGCCGCAAAGCTTTTGTCCTATATGGCAGTGTTTAGTGGCATGGCCCCCATCATTGCGCCTTTCCTCGGCGCAACTCTGCTGGATGCCGAAGGTTGGCGATCAATCTTTGTTTTTATGGTCGGGTACGGTTTTCTGTGCCTAATTCTGGTAGCACTCTTTCTCAAAGAAACACTGCCGCCGGAACGCCGGGTCAAACTCGGCCCCGCCACCATGGCAGCCAATTTGTTGATCGTCCTGCGTAACCGAGCCTTTCTCAGCTATGGCGCCTGCATATTTTTCACGATGGGTGGGTTAATGTGTTTTCTCACCAGCTCCTCCAGCGTCTTCATTCTGTTTCTCAAGCAAACGCCTCAGGAATACGCCTACGCGTTTGGCGGTATTATGGTTGCCTATTCGCTGTTCAGCTTTATCGCCGGACGACTGGTCAGCCGAATTGGCATCGATGGGCTGATCCATGCCGGAGCGATCATTGGCTGTGTTTCTGGCGTCGCAATGTGGGGATGTGCCGTCGCCGGATACAATAGTATCTGGGCACTGATCATCCCGATGTTCGGCTATATAGCAGCGCTGAGCTTTATCCTGCCGCAAGCAACAGCCGGGGCGTTATCGCCATTCGGTGATATGGCAGGATCAGCAATGTCCAATCTTGGGTTTGTTCAAACATGCATCGCCGCCACGATCGCAGGGATCTCAGGCCTGCTCTTTGACGGCACTCAAATGCCGATGGTGACGATCATCGCCTTGCTCGGCATCGGGTCCTTGGCATCTTATTATGGACTAGTCAGACCGCTCAAAAATCCTGCGCCAGATGGCTGACGGCTGGTTTCACGAGTCGGGGTTTTCTGCTACACCGCCTTGTAATTCTTCGTCCTTAAAAAACGACAGGCAAAGCCTATGATTCCCCGCTACAGCCGCCCTGATATGGCAAACATTTGGGAACCGGAAAACAAGTTCCGGATCTGGTTTGAAATCGAAGCCCACGCATGCGACGCGCAGGCTGATTTGGGGGTTATCCCCAAGGATGCTGCCAAGGCGGTTTGGGACCGCGGCAAGTGGGAAATCGACCGCATTGATGAGATCGAACGCGAGACCAAGCATGACGTCATCGCGTTCCTGACCAACCTTGCGGAACATGTCGGCGACGAAGCACGCTTCGTCCATCAGGGCATGACATCTTCCGACGTCCTAGACACCTGCCTCGCTGTTCAGATGAGCCAAGCCGCCGATATCCTGATCGCCGATGTCGAGGCGTTGCTTGCCGCCCTCAAGAAACGTGCACTCGAACACAAAAACACCATCTGCATCGGCCGCAGCCATGCCATCCACGCCGAGCCGACAACTTTTGGCGTTAAACTGGCGGGCCATTATGCCGAGTTCGATCGGAACCTCGACCGGCTCAAAGATGCGCGCGCCGAGATTGCCACCGTCGCAATCTCCGGTGCTGTTGGTACCTTCGCCAATATCGACCCCGCCGTCGAAGAACATGTCGGCAAGAAAATGGGGCTGACACCTGAACCGGTTTCAACCCAGGTCATCCCGCGTGACCGCCACGCCATGTTCTTTGCGATCCTCGGCGTTGTTGCAAGTTCGCTGGAAAGACTGGCCGTCGAGATTCGTCACATGCAACGTACCGAATTGCGTGAAGTTGAGGAGTATTTCTCACCCGGTCAAAAGGGCTCGTCAGCGATGCCACACAAACGCAACCCTGTCCTGACGGAAAACATCACCGGGCTGGCCCGTATTGTTCGATCCGCGGTTACGCCGGCAATGGAGAACGTCGCTTTGTGGCACGAGCGCGATATCTCGCATTCGTCGGTAGAGCGCATGATTGGCCCCGATGCCACAGTGACACTAGACTTCGCCTTAGCCCGCATGACCGGCGTCATCGACAAGCTGATGATCTATCCTGACATGATGCAGAAAAACCTCGATCAACTTGGTGGGCTGGTGTTCTCGCAGCGCGTCCTGCTTGGCCTGACCCAAGCGGGGATGAGCCGCGAGGGTGCCTATAGCGCCGTACAGCGCAACGCGATGAAAGTCTGGGAGGAGGACGCAGACTTCCTGACTGAATTACAATCCGATGAAGAAGTCACGAAGCTGACGAGCAAAGAAGACTTGGCTGCTTTATTTGACATCACCTATCACACTAAAAATGTCGATTTGATCCTGAACCGGGTGTTTGGCGAAAGCTGATTGTGGCCGACGCGCCGCCCGCCGACGCTAAACGAGATATCGCCGCTGAAGCGGTTATCGAACGCTATGGCGAACTGTCTGGTGACAAGGATGCTTTCGAAGTATCCCTAACAACACCTCTGCCGATCTGCCTGTGGGCTAATCGGCTGCGGATCGATGCTGATGATTTGGCCAATCGCTTAAAGTCTGAAGGTTTTATGCCCGACCCTGTTGCGTGGAACGAAGGTGCATTCCGCCTGCCGGCCACGGATCGACCGGGACGCAACTGGCTCTACAAAGCGGGGCTTTGCCACATTCAGGAAGAGGCTGCCCTGCTGCCAGTAATGCTATTGGAGCCGCAGCCCGGCGAACGCATCCTCGATCTCTGCGCTGCCCCTGGGAATAAGACGGCCCAGATTGCCATCGCCCTCGACAATCAGGGCACAGTCATTGCCAACGACAGCCACGCCGGGCGGCTCGCTCCGTTACATGCCGCCATTGCGCGGTTGGGCTTGGTCAACATCACAACAACCGCAATGGATGGTATCGAGTTCCCACTGGATATCGGACCGTTCGACCGTGTGCTCGCCGATGTACCGTGCTCTGGCGAGGGCACGATCCGTAAAGGTCCCAGAATGCACCAGCCGGTGCCCGATAATTTCCGTGACTGGTTGCGCGGCACTCAACGCTCCTTACTGCGCCGGGCGATTAATCTGTGTCGTCCGGGCGGGCGCATCGTCTATTCGACCTGCACCTTTTCGCCAGAAGAAAACGAAGCAATTATCGACGCCATCCTGTCAGAGAGCAGCGATATCCGATTGCTCCCGGCAGCAGAAGAAATCCCCGGCGCCTCTCCCGGTATTACGGAGTGGCAGGGCAAGCGTTTCTCAAAAGACCTAACCAAAACGCTGCGGGTCTGGCCCCATAAGTCCGGCACCGGTGGATTCTTCGCCGCTATCATCGAAAAAATTGGCGGGTCAGAATCATCTCCTACGCCAATCACTGAAATGGATCCGGCGGCGCAGGCTGTCCTAGATGGATTCATCGAGCATTTTGGGTTGCCGCAAAACACTTTCGATGGCTTGCGCACCATCCGCGCCGGGCGACGTTTGAAACTGACCTCAGATCACCACGATATTCCCGACCTGTCAGAGAGGCAGGCAACAGGGCTCACTTTGACCAACGACACAGCCAAAGTGCCTAAACTCTCTACCGAAGTCGCCATGGCCTATGGGGGGCTGGCGACCCGAAATGTGGTTGATGTCGACGACGATACGCGCGCAGCCTTCATGACACAGCAAACACTTACCCTGTCCGCCAACCAAACTGCTAACTGCAGCGACAAAGGCTATGTCATCGTCCGCTCAGAAGGTATCCCGCTCGGCGTTGGTATGCTACGGCGCGACGGAATTGAGGCTATGTTAGAAAGTCAGTTTCCCAAAAACTGGGCATAAACCACTCTCTTTTCGTGTAATTCTGTTCGCATACCCTTTTTCACGAGAAACGTCTGTATTCTGCTATTTTGGCGATCTTAATGAATGCCATTAACATTGGCGGCGACTTTATTGTCCGTTAGCCCTTTGATTCAATGTAACACCCTTTTCTTGGTATGGTTTTTCCTTATACTTTGCGATGGGGGAAAGTGTTCTGTCGTTTAGCCTCTCGCTAAACTAGAAATAGCAAACAGCAGAGCATTTTTAAAAATTCTGGTACCTTCGAAGGTGCTGCAACGGGGTTTACAAGGGTCTACGATGAAAAATATCTTCACAGCAGTTTCAGCTGTCGCCTTACTCGCGATGTCAGGCGTTCCAGCATCTGCCTTTGTTGTCCATCTGGACAATTTTACAGTGACCAAAAACGGTGTCACGTTGATGAACGACAATTTCACTGACACGACAGGGCTTGGTGTCGCTGGTCCGATGACCGAGCCAAGCAACGATGGCACAAATGGTATTTACAATATTTTCGAGGCCGGCGGGCAATCGGAAGGCTCGCTTGCTGGCAATCGTACATTCGATACCGATGGCGCCGCACTTCAGCCCTCCGTCGTGGTCCCCGGAACCAACATTCGAACAACCACCATGGAACTGCGGACAAACCGGACCGATGTGAGCGATCCCAATGGCCTCAAAACTGATGATACATTCCGTGTGGATGCAATTGTGTCACTCGGCAGTCTAACAGATCTCGGCATCGCCGACGCCTATGGTATCCGGCTGCGTGACCGCAACACACCGACGACAGTGGGCAATGATGAGTTACGCCTTGCAATTCGCAAAGACGGCAGCAACAATCCTACAGTGGCGCTACGCCACCGTGATGCTGAGCTGAATGTGAACACTGTCCTGGAAGCTATTACGCTAAGCGCCCTTGATCTGTCATCGCACGATCAAGTTCGGCTAACGCTTGAAAAGGCCAATGCCGGATCGGATACGATCACTGCTTCCTATGAATTGCTGAGTAGTGGTGTTGGCAGCGGGAACGTCGCCTTTACCAGCACGTTTGACATCTTTAACGGCGAAGATTGGACGCGTGCCGGCTTCCGCGCGCTGGACGCCAATATTGTCTCTGAGCCGGGCACCCTGCTCATATTCAGTATGGCACTTGTTGGACTTGGCATCGCCAGACGGAGACGGTCTGTCTAAGGCCAAAGTTTTATAGGTTACGCAAAGCGGCGGTTCTTCAGAGCCGCCGTTTTTTGTTGCCCTTCAGCCGCTAGATTGTCCAAACGGTATACCGACAGGTAAGCGCATAATTCAGTGGCCTTCCTAAGCTAAATTCGATTCCTTATTTAAACTCAGCCCCGGACGCATGACATTGTCTACGGTTAGGACTGAACCTCATTTTCGTCTGGTGAATTGCGGTTCGTAGCGTTCTCTTCCATTCTCAAGAGCTTGGGGCACCACACTCGGAACCCTATTTTCCTCTTGGCCCTGCTGAACCGTTTCGCGAGCCCCCCCTCGTCGCCGTTTGAGGCTACCCCACCAGCCAAGAATTTTTCTCTTTGCATATGTTTCGTAGCTATAAAATATTAACAACGAAAACAAGATTAGCGTGATCGAAAAGAAGTAGAAATTATAGTCCTTGCCCAAATCTTCAGAAGACCATACGAAACGTTTAAAAAAATTGGCCATCGGTACTTGAAGAATATATATGGCGTAGCTCGCTTCTCCTAATCCGCGCCAGAAACTGCCCGCAAATAGACGATGGCACGCATTTTTACTATTTACGACAAGTAAGATTACAAATCCGGCAACAGGCGAGAAAAAACTCGCCTTGTTGAAATCCAAACCCAAAAAGCCCGGATGGGCACCGTCGTGCATATCATAAATAATGAGCGCTACTACTATGGTTGGCGCAATCGTCCAAAATATTCCGCTCCCAAAACTTGCGTAATCTCTGTGAGTCAAGACGACATAACCGACAAAAATTCCGATTAAGAAACTGCAAAAATGCGACAGCGAGAAATTAATCGCCAAATTTCCTAGGTCGGGATATTTGGGCAAATTCATCAAATTCAAAATGACAACTTGCGTTAGAACATAGATGAACGCCGTTATCGTAAAGAAAGTAGCTACCTTTGGACGAAAATATTTCAGTACGATCAAAATCAGCGGAAAAACCGCGTAAAAAAAAGCTTCAACGCAAAGAGACCATGCTGGCCCGTTTATTGCTCCATGCGCGCCGGGAAACCATGCTTTCAGGAAGAAGGCTTCTAAAAATATGTTCCCTAAGGTTTGTGAAAAATACCTGGGATCAAACGAAATAACGATGCACAGGAATAACGCTAAAAAATATACTGGTGCTATCCGCGCAACTCAAGCAATCCAATAATCCGCCGCGGAAAAATTCTCCCTTTCCAGGTAAGCAATCGTCATTACAAAACCAGACAATACGAAAAAGAAGGTTACCGCCTGTCCAGCCGCGCGAAAAAACCAGCTTAATTGTCCAAGTTGCGTGTCCGCTCCGTAATGGAAAATAACCACAATACAGGCAGCAACAAACCGCATTGGATAAAGGATATTTGTATTCATTTTATGGTATTCGCCGGTTCGACTATGATCGTAAAAATATCGCGAGTTTCATCACTCGTATCTTCATTTTGTCATTCAAGATGGAAATCACGATCATTCCCTCCGACCTGAACTACCCAAGCGACAACAAGCCCATGGTACAAAAATTTCAGCTTCCCCTAGAAAATCCTAAGGCGTCTAATATTAATGGTCTAGGGTCAAAACATAAAAACTGGGGCCGAGGGATTGCTAGCTTGTTAAGCAGGTTCAGTAAGGTATTCGGGGGAAATCGTCATAAGTAGTCCGAAAAAATTTATGGCCTGCCGCACTATACTTTGTTTGCGAGCCACCACAAATTACCGGTTGCTATGAAAACACTTCCGCAAAATGTCACCGCTTATAAGCGGACGCCCTCTTTTACCAATGACACTATTCCAGCTGGCTTGCTCAAACATCATTCAACGGCAAAGGACGTTTGGGGCCTCATTCAGGTGGAGAGCGGGTCACTCGAATACGTCATCGGTGAGGATGAGGTTCACACGCTATCACCTGGAAGCAATGGCGTGGTTGAACCAACCGTCACTCATCAGGTCAGGCCGGTCGGCGCCGTATCATTTTTTGTCGAATTTTACCGCTAGCAGTAACATCAGCGCGCTCTGCATCGCCTCACAACAACGAGCCCGAATAGTCCGAAACTAAAAACAACGAGAAGTCCCGGCTCCGAGATCGAGATATTGGACTCCTGATTAAAGAACCAGTTGCTGCCGGAATTGAAGAAAATTTCTGTGCTATTGATTGCGATATGATCAGAGTTCAGAAATGTTCCGCCAGACTGAGAAACGGCAAACCCCGTCTCTGCATTGTCGAAGTCTATGAGGATATCAGCGCCTGCATCCAATCCCAAAAAGTTGAGAACAACCGTGTAATCATCAGCGGTACCCGCGATTTCATCAAGCCCACTTCCGGCATAAAGAATGCCCGCGACGTCATCGGCCGTCAAAGATCGCTGGGTTTCACCAAAGAACGTCCCTTGCTGCATAACGGATTCTGTATCCGCAAAACCAAGTGCCGCCGCGACAGCCCGGTCTGCGTTGGCTGAAAAATTGTCGCCGCCCGGAAGATCACTGAGATCTCGGCTATAGGTTGTTGAATCGACAACGCCAAGGCCCCCGCCTGGAATATTGACGGGGTTGTTATCAGACTTGCGGAAATAGTTGAGATTAACGTCGTCGCCCCGAATATCATCTGCCGAACCAATGATGCCATCGGTACCCGCATTTATGTTGAAGGTATTGTCTGCACCGTCGGTTGCCTTGGTATAGTTTCGATTACTGCCGCTCAGTCCCGACTCGGATGCAGCATTGACGTGCGCGAGGCCAAGAGAGTGCCCCAGCTCGTGCAGCAACGTCGATTCATAATCGACTTGCGAGCCACTTATCCCCGAAGAGTTTAAATTTCCCGTCGTTGGTGTCAGCCCATTCCAAGTATTCACAACATTTTGCGTCGGAATGAGCATTTGCCCTGCAAATGTGCTTGTCGGGTCAATCCCAACGGAAATCGATACAGTGCCGCCGGTTCCGTTATAGCCCAGCGCATGCGTTACAACGTCAATACCATTGGCCTCACCAGCAAAGATATAAGCAAATGAATGTGCGTCCCGGGGTGCGTTTAGCGTAAAAACGCCAAGTACTAACGCACAAATCGATAGCGGATAGCCTTTCACAAACTTCATATTCACTGCATCCCAAAGCAGTTCGATTTCTTAGGCGGGACCAATATATACAATTTACATGGGAAGTATCGAGTCAGATTGCCAGAGTAGTAAGGAAATGCTCAATACGAATAAAAGCGGCGGCCTAAAAGCCGCCGCTTCATACCAGAATTTAAAATCCCCTACTTAAGCTTCATTCTCGATCTGGTCACGAGCCGCATCGCCGAGAATATCCATCTGTTTACGCAATGCGGCCTCATCTGTTGGAGCACCTTTGTCATTCAGGTCACCAAGCACCTTACGGACGACGTCGGCATCGCCAGCTTCTTCAAAGTCTGACGCGACAACTTCCTTGGCATATTCATCAGCAGCATCGCCACTAATGCCCATGATTTCTGCAGCCCACAGACCGAGCAACTTGTTACGGCGGGCGGTAATCTTGAACAGCATTTCCTGATCGTGCTGGTACTTGGCTTCGTACCCTTTTTCGCGATCCTTAAAGCCATCAGCCATCGTCATCTTCTCCTCGTAGGGCGCTCACCGGCGCTTGTTGAATATACTCTCTAATGTAAGCGGTTGCGTCTCGCGTGCAACCCGGTCATAACGCAAATCTGATGTGTACTGTCGTCTTTCTCCGCCGTCCCGATCACCGCTGGCCCTTAATATTGGGCGCCAACCGGGATGAAATGATGGATCGTCCCTGGAAAGTACCCGGACGCCATTGGCCAGACCGAGAGAACGTCGTCGCCGGGATTGACGAGCTGGCCGGTGGTTCCTGGCTTGGCGTCAATGACGAAGGCGTCGTTGCCGGCATTCTAAACCGGAAAGATTCCCTGGGTCCCGACGACAATCTCCGCAGTCGAGGCGAGATCGTCCTCGAAGCGCTGGATCACCCCGATGCGGTCTATGCCGTCGAGGCCATTGCCGATCTCGATCCGGCGAGCTATCGCAGCTTCAATCTGTTTGTTGCTGATAACCGAGATGCCTGGTGGCTCCGCAGCGTTGGTCCAGAAGCCGACAAGGTAGAGATTTTTGAAGTACCCGAAGGTGTCTCAATGCTCACTGCCTGGGATTTAAATGCCGAAGATTCGGTCCGTACATCCTTTCACCTCCCTCGTTTCACCCAAGCCGTTCAACCGGACCCAGATAATCAAGAATGGCAACGCTGGGAAGAGCTTATGGGGTCAACCGATCATGCCGATGGCGCGGTGTCAGGGGAAGCCATGCTGATCCAGACAGACCGTGGTTTTGGCACGCTCTCAAGTAGCTTAATCGCTCTCGAGTCTCCTGAGATTTATAACCCCCGGAAAATATGGCGGTTCCTGGATCGTTCCGAGAGCGGCAGCCAATATTTCTCGGTAGATATTTAGCCGGCAATACGTCCGCTGGCATTGTTGGGAATCTACAAACTTGCTATAGCTTGCGGGCATAATGCAGCTCTCAATCGATAGGGATTTCCCGTGAAAATACGCGTCCATGTCACGCTTAAAAACGGTGTGCTCGATCCCCAGGGCAAAGCCATTTCCAACGCGCTTGGTTCCCTCGGGTTCACCGGCATCAATGATGTCCGGCAGGGCAAATATATCGAGATCGACGTCGCTGAAGCCGACCCCGACAAGGCGCGCGATGCCGCCGATGAGATGTGCCGCAAATTGCTCGCAAATACGGTCATTGAGGACTATCAGATAAATTTAGACGCATGAAGTCAGCCGTCATTGTTTTTCCGGGTTCTAACTGCGATCGCGACATACAAGTCGCTCTCGCCGCCAGCACCGACACACCGCCGACCATGGTTTGGCACGGTGACTCCGAGCTGCCCGACGTCGATTTGATCGCGGTTCCTGGTGGGTTCTCTTATGGCGATTATCTCCGCGCTGGCAGCATGGCCGCCAATTCACCGATCATGCGCGAAGTTGTTGCCAAGGCGAAGGCGGGAACGCCCGTTCTTGGTATTTGTAACGGTTTCCAAATCCTTTGTGAAAGCGGATTGCTACCTGGCGCCCTGCTGCGCAATGCCGGCCTGCGGTTTGTCTGCCGTGATGTGCAGCTGAAGGTCGAAAACGCCGCAACAATATTCACCAAAGAATATGACAATGGCGCCGTCGTCCGCATTCCCGTCGCGCATCATGACGGCAATTATTTTGCCGATGACGACACATTACAGGGCCTCGAAGATAATGATCGGGTCGCCTTCCGCTATTGCAATACAGTGGGTGAACCCACCACCGACGCAAACCCCAATGGTTCCGCCGCCAATATCGCCGGGATCATAAACGAGGCTGGCAACGTGCTGGGCATGATGCCACACCCCGAGCGGCTGGCAGATGCAGCGCTCGGCGGGATCGATGGCAAACACATGTTTGATGCTCTGGCAAAAAACCTTGCGGCATAGGGACGGTAACAACCCGTGATCGACACTGAAGCAGAAATAACCCCAGAAATTGTCGCCGAACACGGCCTTACCGAAGAAGAGTACGGTCGGGTCCTCAGTATCATGGGCCGCGAACCCAACATGACCGAGCTTGGGATATTCTCGGTGATGTGGTCAGAACACTGCTCTTATAAATCTTCTAAGCGCTGGTTGCGCGAGCTGCCCACCAAAGCCCCCTGGGTTATTCAGGGTCCCGGTGAAAATGCTGGTGTCATCGATATCGGCGACGGTAAAGCGGCGATCTTCAAGATGGAAAGCCACAACCATCCGTCTTTTATTGAGCCCTATCAGGGCGCAGCGACCGGTGTTGGCGGCATTCTACGTGACGTCTTTACGATGGGCGCCAGACCGATTGCTAATCTCAACGCCTTGCGCTTTGGTCAGCCGGACAACGCCAAGACCCGACATCTTGTGTCCGGCGTGGTTGCCGGGATTGGTGGCTATGGCAATTGTGTTGGTGTGCCGACAGTCGGCGGCGAATGCGATTTCCACCCATCCTATGACGGTAATATTCTGGTCAACGCGATGACCGTGGGCCTGGCGGACACCAACAAGATATTCTATTCGGCTGCGGCGGGCATCGGCAACGCGGTGGTGTATGTCGGCTCCAAAACCGGACGTGATGGCATTCATGGCGCGACCATGGCCTCTGCTGAATTCGATGACGACTCTGAAGAAAAACGTCCAACTGTTCAGGTTGGTGACCCCTTCACTGAGAAACTATTGATCGAAGCCTGTCTCGAATTGATGGCCACAGATGCCATTGTCGCCATTCAGGATATGGGTGCTGCCGGGCTGACCTCCTCCTCAGTTGAAATGTCATCAAAGGGCGAAGTCGGTATCGAACTTGATATGGATCAGGTGCCGGTTCGTGAAGAGGCGATGACAACCTATGAGATTATGCTATCCGAGAGTCAGGAACGCATGCTCATGGTTCTTAAACCGGGTGCCGAAGACGCCGCCTGCAAGATATTTGAAAAGTGGGAGCTCGACTTTGCCATCATCGGCCGGGTCACCGAAGGTGAACGGTTGGTCTTGAAAGAAAACGGCACCGTCGTTGCAGATATTCCTGTCCCACCACTGGTTTCCGAAGCACCGGAAAATGACCGTCCGCGCAGCACACCGCCTGCCCCGCACCCGTTACCAGACGCCATTCCTGCCCTTGGCATTCCCATTAAAGACGCATTGCTGCAACTGCTGGGCTCTCCAGATCTATGTTCCAAGCGCTGGATCTGGGAACAGTACGATCACATGGTCATGGCCGACACCACTCAACGACCCGGTGGCGATGCAGCAGTGGTTCGTATCCACGACACGAACAAAGGTCTGGCGATGACGTCAGACTGCACGCCACGCTATTGCTTCGCGGACCCTAGCGAAGGCGGCAAGCAAACCGTGGCCGAAGCCTGGCGCAATCTGACCGCCGTTGGCGCCCGTCCCCTCGCCGTTACCGACAATCTCAATTTCGGCAACCCCGAGCGGCCGGAGATCATGGCGCAGATCGCAGGCTGTGTGATGGGCATGGCAGAGGCTTGTGAAGCGCTCGACTTTCCCGTCGTGTCGGGCAATGTGTCGCTCTATAACGAAACCAATGGCAGCGCGATCCTGCCCACCCCCGTTATCGGCGGCGTTGGCGTTATCGATGATTTGGCCATGATGACAACCACGGCCTTCCCAGCGGGACGCCAGGCCATCTTCCTGATTGGCGAAACCGAGGGACATCTTGGCGCGTCACTCTGGCTACGCGAAATTGCCGGGCTCGAAGCAGGCACCCCACCGCCGGTTGATTTGGCACAGGAACGGCAAAATGGCGACCTCGTGCGGTCTCTCATCAACGATGGTACAGCCTCCGCCTGTCATGACCTTTCTGGTGGCGGGCTGCTGGTCGCTCTCGCCAACATGGCGCTTGCCGGCGATACCGGCTGCGAGGTTTCGCTGCCAGAAGGGCTTGAGCCAAACTCGGCAACTCTGTTTGGCGAAGACCAGGCACGCTATTTACTCACCACCAGTGACCCCGATTCCGTGCTTTCCCGCGCAAATGCGGCGAATATCAGCGCCGTCGCGCTCGGCACAACCGGTGGGACAACGTTGACTGTTGCGGGGCATCCGCCTATATCCTTGGAAGTAATGCGGGATGCCCACGAAGGCTGGCTGCCGGACTATATGGCGGCTTCCTGACCTAAGACCCAGCACCCCAGATAAAGGACCAAACCATGCCTATGGACCCTGGCGAAATTGAGCGCATGATTAAAGAAGCGCTGCCTGATGCCGATGTAAAGCTGGAAGACCTCGTCGGAGACGGCGATCATTGGTCAGCCACGGTTGTTTCTTCTGCTTTCGCAGGCAAAACCCGGGTTCAACAGCATCAATTGATATACGCGGCCCTTCAAGGCCGCGTTGGCGGTGAGTTACACGCGTTAGCGTTACAGACCTCCGCTCCGCAGACTTAGATTAATTTATTTCCTTCGCCATTAACGGCGAGCAACAACAGGTTCATACGATGAGTGACAACCCAACATTTGACCGTATCAAGCAGAATGTTTCCGACGACGACGTCGTCCTGTTTATGAAAGGCACACCGGTCTTTCCACAGTGCGGCTTTTCTTCAACCGTGGTGCAAGTCCTGACCTATATGGGTGTTCAGTTCAAAGGCATTGATATCCTTGCCGACCCGGAACTGCGCGAAGGCATCAAGGCCTATAGCAACTGGCCGACCATTCCGCAGCTTTATGTCAAAGGTGAGTTTGTCGGCGGCTGTGACATCATTCGCGAGATGTTCGAATCCGGCGAATTGATCGAGCACATGAGCACCAACGGTATCGACGTTAATCTACAAACCGCGGAATAATCTGCGACCGGCGGGAGCAACCCGCCACAGATAGCGTTCGATAGATACATAAAACTGGGAGGTTTTAATGGCATTGGTAAAAACCAAAGGACTCGCGCATTTCACAATTCCTGTAACCGACACCGAGCGCAGCCAGAAGTTCTACGAAGACATCCTCGGCATGAAAGCTGTGCAGATCAACCACAAGCGCGGCATGGTGTTTATGGATTCAGGCGGCGATTGCGTCATCCTGACCAAGACCCAGCACCCGATTAATCAAGCCGGTGAACAGGACATCCATCATGCCTGGGTCGTCGAGCATGAAGATTACGAAAAGGCGGTAAAAGAGCTACAGGACCGTGACGACATCAATTTCCATTTCGAAGAAGATCGTCAGGGTGGTGCCGTCAACGGCCCGCGCGCCTATTTCGACGACCCCGATGGCAACGTTCTCGAGATCATCGACCTCACCAGCTACAAGGGCGACTGATATGGCAGCCCCGGAGCTACAAGGCCTCGCCCATTTCAGTATCCCGGTTAGCGACGTGGCCGCGAGCCGCGATTTCTACGAAAACATTGTCGGGTGTAAACATCTATTCAGCACCCCACCCGGCAATATGTCGTTCCTCGATGCCGGTGGCATGTGCATCATCCTGTGCAAGCATGATGCGCCAATTAATCCGACACTCGATGACCATAACGGCGTACATCACTCATTCATGCTGAAGTCAGAGGATTTCGATGCCGCGCTCGAGAACCTGCGCGCCAACGATGTCGAGATTTTCTTTGAGGAAGACCGCCAGGGTGGTGTCGTCAACGGCCCGCGCTGCTACTTCCGCGACCCCGATGGCACGGTACTGGAATATATCGATCTGACGAGCTATAGCGGGGCTGAGGGTTAAGCAGGTTTCTTCTTCTGCCGCCGCGCCACACCGAGACCAAATACAGCGAGACCAAATATCGCGATAGAGCCAGGCTCTGAGGCTTGCGCGGTATCAAACTCGATTTCCCGAAGCGATGTCAGGAAAAAATTTGTATCGAGCCAAAGGGCTGAAATACTACCACTTACAGTCAAATCCATTAATCCCGTACTGCCGCTCGGCAAAGTTCCCGTCGCCATGTCTATTGCCAGATTGGTATCTGGTATTCCCAACGGATTGCCTTGCGAGTGCTGGTTAAAGGCAGTCGTCGAACGCGTGAAATCAACATCCTGATCAAAGGCGTAAACCGTGCGGACCCCATCGTCTTTATGATTGCTGAATTGGACTCTGACATTGCTGACGGCTGTATCGAATCTAATAATAGCCCCAAAACCGGAAATCACCACTAACCCACCGGTTGCGGCTGGCCCTTCGAATTGCATGTGATCAACCGCAGATGTTCCGCCATCGGTAGCACCAAACTCGACACCAACGCCTTGTGGGTTGAGGATGAGAGAGTTCATCTGATTTTCGAGAGTCTGGCCAGTCGACCCGCCGACAAAGGGCACCATGGCCGCTGACGTAAACTGAATAACGACAGCTTTAGCCGACCCCAACGGCAACAGCAGTGCAACGGCGCAACTAAAGGCAAAAAAATGTCTTCGCATAGTCATCCTCGGCCCAACAGTTTTGGTTTAGCGACAATCCCCCCGGATGTGCTAACACCTTATTACTATATTTTTTGTGGATAAGAAATATTGAATATGATTTCTCAACTCACTTCGGCGTCAACACTACGACCGGAATTACCCGCGCATCGCCGATGCGTTTTTCATATTCGTCCATCATAGGATAGACACCGCACATTAGCTGCCACAGGCGCGTGCGTTGCTCGCCCTCGGCTTCGTGGGCAATGGCGGCGAACTTCTCAGCCGCCACCTGAACGTTGACGGAAGGGTCGGCAGCGAGATTGAGATACCAGGCTGGATGGGTTGGTCTGCCGCCCTGCGAGGCTATCACCACATAATTGTCACCATCGTGGCCATAGACCAGTGGTGTCGTGCGGGGTTCTGCCGATTTACGCCCAGTTGTCGTCAGCAACAAGCAGGGATACGTGCCCGGCGCGGACAGCTTGTCCCACATATGGCCTTCCGCGCCATCAGTACCGAGATATAGTGCGACATGGTTTCTAATCTTTTCAGATTACGGCATGACGTCTTGCCATTAATCAGCAGCGTAGGGTTCTACTTGTAATGTCGCACCGTCGACGCCGGTTACTTTCACACTGTCGCCGGTCGCCAGCTCTTCCCCACCGGGCACGAGCCGCACACGCCACATGCTATCACCGACTTTAATCCGACCCATCCCATGCTCCGTCGGTTCTGTGAGCGCACATATCCGCCCGACATAAGTCTCGGCGCGACGATTAAGTTTTGGGTGATCCTCCGCAGGCCCTGCACGTTTATAGACCATGCGGCCAATGGAGATACTTGCGACAGAGAAAACGCAGAATATTGCGGTCTGGTATTGCCAGGATAGCTGATCGGCGAACAAGGCGACCAACCCGGTTGCAAGAGCACCAAGCCCTAACCAGAGAAACCAGATACCGGGGACGATGAGCTCGATAATCACCAAAATGATACCCAGCACCATCCAATGCCAGAAGGTCAGGTCCTGAAGCCAGGGAAGTAATTCATCCATAATTCGAACGTTTCCTATTCGTCCCCTGAGTCTGCACTACCTGAGCTGGGAACGCTACCGCGTCTGCTGGATGAGGATACCGCAGGGACGTCATCTGATTTACCGAATGTTTCGCGGGCTATTTCTGCAATACCGGCAACTGCGCCAATAACGCTTGATGCCTCAAGTGGCATCAAAACAACCTTCTGGTTTCGCGCCGAGCCAATGGTTTCAAGCGCGTCGATATACTTTTGAGCCACGAAATAATTGACCGCCTGAACATTTCCGCCAGCGATAGCCTCCGACACCACCGCCGTCGCTTTGCCTTCTGCCTCGCCTTCGCGTTCTCGAGCTTCTGCATCACGAAAAGCGGCTTCACGGCGTCCTTCAGCTTCAAGAATGGCTGATTGCTTGCCGCCTTCCGCTCTCAAAATTTCGGCCTGACGATCACCCTCGGCTTCCAGAACCGTTGCGCGCTTCTCGCGTTCCGCTTTCATCTGTCGACCCATCGCCTCAACGAGCTCCGTTGGGGGCGAAATATCCTTAATCTCAATACGCGTAATTTTAACACCCCAGGGCGATGTCGCATCATCAACCACGTTCATTAGCTGGGCATTGATCTTGTCCCGCTGTGACAGTAACTCGTCGAGATCCATTGACCCCATGACAGTCCGTAAATTGGTCATCGTCAGATTGAGGATGGAAAGTTCAAGATTGCGCACCTCGTAAGCCGCTTTTACCGGATCGAGGATTTGAAAAAACAGAACACCATCGACCCTCACCATCGCATTGTCGCGGGTAATTATTTCCTGCGACGGCACATCGAGCACCTGCTCCATGACGTTCATTTTCATGCCGATCCGGTCGATCATCGGCACGATGATGTGAAGACCCGGTGTCAGAGTACGCGTGTATTTACCGAAACGTTCGACGGTGTACTCAAATCCCTGGCTAACGGTTTTTACTGCCAGAATGACAAAGATAACGGCCAAAAACAGTAGAACAAAAATGAACAATGTTGAGGCATCAAGCATATTGAATTCAGTCCTCCCGGGACGGCCCTTACGAGCATAATTTTATCATTATGGCAGCACTTATTAGAATTCAGTACCACCGCTTACACAACTACAGTTAGTGCCATTTTGGCAAAAATCTAATCAATTGTGCGAGGGTAAGCAGTAAATTCTCAGAAAACCTTCCCGACGCAACATAAAAAAAGCCCGGGAAAACCCGGGCTTTTTACTTAACAAATTGGACCTTGACTTAGATCATTCTGCGTCGCCGTATAGCACCGAGCCCGATAAGCCCAAGCCCGAACACCACCAATGAACCTGGCTCCGAAACTGCTGCATCACTAAATTGCAGGCCATCGAGATTATAGCCACCGACCGCGACTGAGATCTGAATCTCGTCGAATACAATGTCGGTAAACCCGTAGAAATTCGACGAATTACTCAAACTAGTCGACGCAGCAAAACTTTCAACAAGAACACCGTCTAACAAAGCCGTAAATGTCGTTGTTGTTGTATTTGTTCGAAAGAAGAAGCCGGCGTCGCTTGCATCATTATCAAAGAAAATAGAGCCGGGGCCCGTTGATCCAACATCGCCCAAGAACCGACCAGAAATATTCGGAGCAGCACCGCCGGTAAACAGGTTGTAATTGGTTCCAAATGTAATTCCAGAAAACTGGTTTGTAACAACCGTAGCGTTGGGCAGCGAACCAGCTTCAAAATCGATGATTACATCAGGCGTCGTCAGACCCGTAGCAGACCCGTTAATGGGCACCGCATTCGCCGAAAATGCCATCGCAGCGACACCAATACAGCACGTTGTTGCGATCAATTTGAGGGACTTCATTTCATTAATTCCAGATAACTCAAATCATATTTTCTAAGAGTTGTCGCTTAGCGCGAATAATACTCGATGACGAGGTTTGGTTCCATCTGCACCGGATAGGGCACATCAGCCAGCAACGGTGTGCGGGTGAAGCTACCCTTCATATTGCGATGATCAACTTCCATGTATTCGGGAATTTCGCGTTCCGGGCTCTCAATCGCTTCGAGCAACATCGGAATCTCGCGAGACTTTTCTTTCACCTCAATGACGTCGCCTTCATTAACCCGATAGGACGGGATATTCACGCGCTGTCCGTTAACCCGGATATGGCCATGGTTGATGAACTGACGGGCTGAGAAGACCGTCGGGACAAACTTCATGCGGTAGACCACAGCGTCAAGACGGCGCTCCAGCAATCCGATGAGGTTTTCCGAGGTATCGCCCTTACGGCGTTCTGCCTCAATATAGGTACGGCGAAACTGTTTCTCGGTGATGTTACCGTAATAACCTTTCAACTGCTGCTTGGCATTCAGCTGCGTACCGAAATCCGACGGTTTACGACGGCGGGCCTGGCCATGTTCACCAGGACGGTATTCGCGCTTATTGAAGGGAGACTTGGGTCGGCCCCAAAGATTACACATCAGGCGCCGGTTAATCTTGTACTTCGCTTGGACTCGCTTGCTCATATTTCACATATCCTTGTTTGTCGATATTTATCGACTTTTTGTCCCGATAGTCCGACCCGGTTATCCGGCGGCGGAGACGAAATCTGCATTTCTGCAATTTCACCCCTCATTCTCGGGAATGGCGGCGCACTATAGGGATTTACCCCTGAATGTCAAAGGGATAAACGACCTGCTAAAACGCCCGTTTTCTCCGCGTTTTCAGACCCTACGCGGCTTCTTCCGATGTTTCTTCACGGGGCAAGGCTTCACGTCCTCTGATCATGTCCGAAACCTTGTCCGCCATCATGATCACGCAGGCATTGGTATGCGCCGAAACAAGATCCGGCATCGCCGCCGCATCAACCACACGGAGCCCTTCGACGCCCCTCACCCGACATTGCGGATCGAGCACAGATTCCGGACCTGTACCCATCGGGCAAGTACAGGTCGGATGTTCCACCGTAATCAGCGTATTGCGGATAAACTCATCAATCTCAGCATCAGTTTTAACATTTGGCCCCGGTTCCAGCTCCTCTCCCCGATACGGGTCCATCGGCGACTGATAGGCCACATCACGGCCAATTTTAAAGCCTTCCCGCAAGGTCGGCAGATCATTCGGCGCCGAAAAGAAGTTGAAGAAAATCCGGACATGATCCGCGGGGTTCTTGGAGCGCAGCAAGACTTCCCCTCGGCTGTCAGGATGCAGGGGTGCCGGTTTGATACCGAACCCATCTTCATAGGGCTGAGAGACTCCCGGGAACCACATCCCCGCATTATCCGGGATACCGCGAAACATGAACTCGATATCGGGGACCGCAAGCTCAGGCCGCGTCTTGATAAAGGCGTGCATCCCGCCGGGGACAACACTGCCCAGGCCGGTGCCAAACATATAAGACCGCGCCATGCCCAGTGTCGCCTTATCGAACCGCATATCATCGCGGAATTTACTGGTGTTGGTCGGTCGCGAGAACGAGATCGACACCGTCTGATGATCCTGTAAATTCTTGCCAACGGGCAGATCGACAATCGTCTCGATGCCCATGTCTTTCAAATGTTCCGCCGGGCCAATACCAGACAGCATCAAAACCTGTGGGGAATTAAACACGCCGCCAGAGAGGATCACTTCGCGATCTGCTTCCGCACGGATAGTCTTGCCACCTTTGATATATTCAACACCGACAGCCTTGGTGCCTTCCATGATGACCCGACTAGTCAGCGCCTTGGTGATAACCGTCAGATTAGGCCGGTTCATCACAGGCTTAAGGAACGCCACGGCAGAGGAACAGCGTTTGCCATCCTTGATGGTGTACTGGCTGCGGCCAAACCCTTCCTGCTGCGGCCCGTTATAATCATCGGTTACCGGTAGCCCAGCTGCTTTGGCAGCCTCGATCCACGCCGGGAATAGCGGGTCCTCCGTCTTGGCCCATGTCGTGCCGAGAGGACCATCGCCACCGCGGCGCTCGTCACCGCCTTCTTCCCAGCCCTCACAGCGTTTGAAATAAGGCAGGCAGTCCGCATGGGTCCAGCCAATCGCGCCCTTCTGTGCCCAACGATCGAAGTCACCGGGATTGCCGCGCGTATAGGCCATGACATTGATCGAGCTTGAACCACCCAACACCTTGCCGCGCTTTACCTGCAGCACACGGTTATTGAGGTTGGGCTCAGGCTCGGAGACATATTTCCAGTCATGCAGCCGGTGCTCGTAAATCTTGCCCATGCCAATAGGGATATGGATCAAAGGATCAAAGTCGCGCCCACCCGCTTCGAGCAACAGTACGGTCGCGTCAGCGTCCTCGCTCAGCCGATTGGCCAGCACACAGCCAGCCGAACCCGCGCCAACAATGATGTAGTCATATCCCTGTGCCATCTTCTTATTCCTTATCCCGGATTTGTCGGACAGTTTAGTCCGGCTAGCGACGGAGAGAAACCTGACAAATGGATCCCGCATCAAGTGCGGGATGACAAACTAAATAAACTATCCAAGGCGCTAACAACCCTCTCGGTCATCACCCCGGACTTGATCCGGGGTCCATCTAGCTTTTCTATGTTTTCTCTTTAGTCTTCCGGCCGTGTTTCATCCGATATTGCAAATGTATCAATAACTGCCGGGCGGTCCAGTATACGATCCAGCCACTCGCAAACGCGTGGTGCCTTTTCTGGCGTTACCTTATCCGGCACGACGCGCTGACGATAGCGGTGCATGAACGGCACCATGTTGATATCGGCCAGCGAATAGCTGTCACCCGCAAGATACGGCCCGTCGGTCAACGCCGCTTCGGCCTTATCGACGATAAAGCCCGCCTTCTCACGCGCAGCAGCGAACTCGGCCTCCGAGAAACCGCCACCCTTGGTGATTTTGGTGATCACGGCGCGACGTTCCATCAGCGGGATTCGTTCGATCAATGCTTCAAGATCATCGCCTTCCAACGACCGCGCCGATTTACCGATCCCACCAGCGTTTGAGAACGTCACAATCATATTCGGCCCGAGCGCTTCATCAGCGAGTTTTGCCCACACCCGGACCTTGGCGCGTGCTACCGGGTCGGCGGGCCGCAATGACACTTCGGGAAATACTTCATCGAGATATTCATTGATCACGGTGGATTCGATAATCACCGCGCCATCATGCACCAATGTCGGCACCAGCCCGTTGGGATTGAGCTTCAGATAGTCAGGGTCGTGATGCTCAAAATCGCTGAGGCTCACATAGTGGCTGACATAATCCAGCCCCTTTTCCTTGAGCACGATCCGTGACTTCTTTGAGCACGCCGTCAAACCCGCATGATACAGCTCCAGCATCGGTTACTCCTGCCCCGGCTCTTTATATTCCGGTGATAGCGGCGTTTTAAACTTCATCCCATCGACGATAATTCCCGCCGGGCGTTCGCCAGGCTTGAGCCCGACATAACGTTCCAATGTCGCTTCCGGCAGCGGCCTGCCGCCCGGTGTCGCCAGCCACAGCCGCAGCAAATGCCGTTTGCGTTCAACTTCGGGCCAGTCCTCATAGAGCGTGCGGCCATGTACGATGACATGGTTGTGCAGGAACTGGATATCACCGCGCTGGAATCCGGTTTCGTGTTTTAGCTCATCAGCCAACACATCCATCATATCAAGCGCATCCCATTGCGCCTGTGTGAAGCGCGGCAGCTCGTCAAACCGTTGGGTCGAGCGGATATAAAAATTATGCCAGCTGCAGGAAAAATGCCCCTCGGCGAAATTGAAGATTGGCAATTCAAACCACGGGTCCTTGCCGGGCGGTATTTCATTGCGCCGGTCGCGATACCACGGCTTCACCAACTCCGCGACGAGATCAGGGCGGCGCCTGAGCATTTCGTTATAGATCGCGACCGAACTGGCGACCGAGCTGATGCCGCCTTCCTTCGCCGGATGCAGACAAAGCAGCCCGACAATGTCGCAGGAATCCGAATGATAGTTGAGATAAGCGCTGGTGTGATAAGCGCGGCTCGATGCGCCATCACGACTTGGACCGGTCAGGTCATAAACATGACCGAGTAAATGCCCATGATGGTTCTGCGATACCGCCTGACCCATGCGCAACCCGATGCCCCAATAGGCAATCGCTGACTCCTCAATATCGTAGCGTTCGACCGGCACTCCACGCAGCAAGGTGACACCGCGTCCTTCCATCAGCTGATGCCGCATCGCCGCCAGTTTTGAATCCAGCGACGGCAGCGGAAAATCCGCAAGCGTGATATCTTTAATTTCAAGACCACGCTGTTTAACACCAGCGACCGCCGCATCAATCTCTGCGATCTCGGCTTCCGTCAATTCAAACCGCCAGCTCGTATCCAGTTCAAGCTGTTCGCCATGCCACGCCGCCGGGTCAACAACCGGCTGCATCGCTTCCGCCACGTCACGCGTTGCGCTCAGCGGTGTCAGAACTTCTGGAGATACTGTCGCCATGATCGCAAACCTTCCTAAAGCCGCAATAGTTTCCGGACATTGCCATTGAGAAGTTTCTGCCGGTCTTCGAGACAGAAGTTCAACTGCTCGGCCCAGTCCCTGCCAGGCTGGTTTTCAACAAACGGGTAATCGATTGAGAACATGATGCGATCAATACCCATCTCCTGAACCGTGCACAGCAGCGCCGGGTTCGAAAAGTTACCACTCGTGGTGACATGAAAATGTGCTTCAAATATTTCGCGGAAAGAGCGCGACTGCGCATTCTCCACCCGCGACAGCGCCTGATTCACCCGCCATAGCAGGAACGGCAGCGTCTCACCCATATGGCCGAGGATCATCTGCAGCTTCGGATGTTCATCGAACACGCCCGACAACACCATACGGATCGCTTGCGTTGCGGTCTCTACGGTGTAGCCCCACCCCGCTGTCGCAAAGGCCGGGAAATCTTCAAGATAGTCCTTGTAATAGACATTGATGACATCGTCATGCGGGTAGCCGGGATGCAGATAGATCGGCACATCGAGCGCTTCGGCACGGGCATAAATCGGCCAGAATTCCTTGCCGTCATTGAACTTGCCATTGGTCAGCCCGTGGATCATCGCCCCCTTAAAGCCAAGTTCCTTAACGCAACGCTCCAGCTCATCAGCCGCTGATTCCGGGTGCGCCGTGGCCAAAGCGGCAAAACCGTAAAATCGGTCGGGATGGGTCTGCACAGTCTTGTACAAATTATCATTGGCCTGGCTGGCGATAGCCGGACCCGACTCCGCATCCAGGAGTTGCGCCGATGGTGCACCGTGGCTCAACACCTGAATATCGATCCCGGCGTCATCCATCTCTTTGAGCCGCACATCACCAAGGTCATAGAGCCGATCCTGCACTGGCCCACGCCGGCTGGCATTGCGACCGCTATAAGTGTCGGTCATCACCGTGTCCCAGTAATGTTCCTCAAGCGCGATAATCTCGATGCCCGTCGATGTCGTCATTGTACTCGTCCCTGTCTCAATTCTTTAAATGAATGCTGGCCCGTAACGGGCACGATGCAGCGAGTCTATTCCGGGACCGCAAGTGTGTCTATTGCAGGTCAGTCTGGTTCCCGCATCAAGTGCAGGATGACGGATTGTATTGCATTCACACCAGGCGAACCTGTCACCCCGGACCTGATCCGGGGTCCATCTTCCCCTTTGTAAGCCGCGATAGCCGATGTACGGTTTGACTGGAACGCCCAAAAAAGAGGAGCCACACCATTGGCCTTTGATGATCTAAAGCCACAACCACCACGCGCCAGCCTTAACCCCAGCCGGGTCGAGGAATTTGAGGCCTATTCAGTAGAAGCGTTTGATCGGTCCAAGGCGGCGGCCGCCTCGTGCCGCACCGTTTTGGACGTCACCTTTGGTGATGATTATTACCAAAAACTCGATCTCTATTTACCGGATGAAGAGGCTCTCACAGGCCACGAAGGCGGCGTCCCCGTGATCCTGTTCTGCCATGGCGGTGGGTGGAACTTTGGCTATAAGGAATGGAATGGCTTTATGGCCCCGGAATTGATTGACCTGCCGGCGATCTTTGTCTCGGTATCTTACCGCCTCGCTCCGGAACACAAATTCCCCGCAGCACTCGAAGACGTACTTTCCGGACTTAGCTGGGTTTACAACAACATCGCTGCATATGGTGGTAGCCCAGACCGGCTGTTTATGGGTGGCTGGTCCGCTGGTGGAACGCTGGGGGCGCTCGCCACGGTAAGGCGTGATCTTTATCCAGACTTCGATCTGCCGGATGACGTGATCAAAGGCTGTGTCGTGACCAGTACCCCATTCGACCATCGTGTGGATAATCCCGCGCCCGGCAGTACGACAGAACGGCTCCAACGCCAGCTCTTTACCCGACCCGAACATGTCGAAGAAACCAGCGCCATGGCCTATATTGAGGGGCTGGAAACACCGTTCTTTATCTCACACGGCGAGAACGATTTCCCGCATGTCATGGCGACCAGCAAATTGATGCATGACGCCCTGACAGCACAGGGCACCCCGAGTGAGTATCATGTGTTCCCGATCTTCGATCATTATCAGAACAACCTCGATCAGGGGCGCCGCGGCAATAAGTGGGTCGAGGCGGTTCGCCGGATGATGACGGACAACTGACAACGGACAACCGACACATCAGAAATTTTACCCACCAAACGCTTCGGCATAAATAGTGCGGCACTCGCGACGCAGATCATTCAGGTTAGTCACTTTTATCCTGAATGACTTATTCGCCACGGTGAAAGAAAATTCGACCTGCTGTTCTCGGACTCCCGAGAAGTGCTTCTCGAAAGCTGTATTCAATGCAGTGCTGCTGGTTTCGGATTGAAAATAAATGTCCCAGAGCGAGGATGGCATGTAGTTCCCGGTTGCCGCGCCACTCGCCAACCCGGTACCCAGGATCATAAGAGAACTTGTTATCTGGTTTTGCCAGAAATCAGAATGATGTTGCATTTCACCGACAAGCAGCTGGCGTATTGAGTCCCCAAAAGCTCCACGATAGCTGGTCTTAAACAAGTGCTGGTCATGTTCGGATAAAAATGCGCGTTCAAGGGCAATAAATTCATAGATCGCGATCATCTTTGCCCGGTCCCCACGAACGAGGCTGTTTCTCGCATATCGTTTCGCCAAGGAACGATCGAAAGAAGCAATATATTCGACCAAATCGCGCCCTACGGCCCGCTTATGTTTTACGGCTGTAAGGGCTTGGAGGACGGCATTGCTCAATGATTTGGTAATCTTGGCCGATGGCATAGAACCACTCCTCACCCCACCCCGGGTAGCCGCAGCTCTCCGCGTTGCTTCGGAACCCAGGTCAGCGGTCACCTGTGGTAATTCAAGATATTGACCAAACTTGATCGGCCCTTTTGACACTATATTGAGTTTGGCGGTTTCACCCTGACCACCTCGGTCATTAAGATAATCGACAAAGGTGTATCCCAACCCACCGGTAGCTCTCTTTCCAACTTTCGTATGAGTTTTTGGTCTCAGTTCCTCTGTTCCAACCAAAGCACCGCGTGTCTTGGGTGCGGCCTGTGATCTGGTTCGGATAGTGACGATCGGAGAAATATACGCCCCAAACGTATTGGGATCATTTGTCAGAAATTTATTAGGATGCTCGTAGGTAAGAAAATCCACATAGACGACTGCCGGTGGCAATCTGTACCCCACCGTCGGAACAATACGCCCTCCTCCAACATTAAGTCGTTGGGGTTGTAAGGCGACAGTGTTTGCCGGAAGCCGTGACCGCAAAGCCTGATAAAACTCCATGACGTAATAATTTGTCTTTAACAGGGTGCTCGTGAATGGAGACGGATTTTCTGCTGTTCGCGCCGGGCGGGGGTCTAGATTAATGGCATACTCGCGGTGCCGCGCATTGAGCCACCCCTCGGCTTTGCGATCAAACAATGCCGGGTAGCGGATAACGACCAGTAAGGTCCGTGGCTTGGACACGGCGATACGTGTTTCGGCGGCTGATGAAACCTGAAGTTTTTCATCATACTTGCTAGCAGTGACACAACTTGCCAGAGCAAGCACGCTGGCCAAAACCGTACAGCGATGGACTAGAGTAGTGATCTCGCGTCTCTGCTTTCTTATCTTATTCATCCCACCCTTTACCAAGATCAAAAACACCCCATTCTGCGCCCCGCCGCAATCTCCGCGTCACGATTTTGCCTAACACGGACGATTGTCGACCGATGATGACTGCCACCGAAATCAGACTCAGATTGTCGAGCCGCCCCCAGCCATCGATTGAGTGCAGCAATTTTTGCCCTTACGTTTGGGCAATTTGATGACGGACCGCTGCGATAAATCCGGGCATTACGTTGCGAAATTTGTTTTAAGGTATTTGAGGCCGACCTTTGGGCGATCGCCATCATTTCTCGGTAGATTTGTTCGGCATTGCGGCGATAGGCTTTGCGGGCAGCGACGCTGGATTCGCGCAATTGATTACCCTGACGACCCACTGAATCATTCAGGTTTTGCCATTGGCTTGATGTTTTTTTGGATTGACGCTCCCGCAAACGTTTTAACCTGTCCTGCATTGTAGAAGGCCGCGTGGCATCCAGTATCTTCTCAACAGGTTTTTTGGATACGCCACAATATTCACGTACTGCACTGACGATTTCCGCGTGTTTATCGAGCCGGTGTGCCGCCTTGTCCAACCCTGTTTGGTGTTTTGCCAACCAGCCTTGAATCCGGTTGAAGCTGGTATTCACCTCTTGTCTGAGACGTTTGTGTTCACCCGGCATTTCTGCGAGATGTTTTACGTCTTTCGCCAGGTCTTTGACTGTTTTTGCCCCCTGACCAATCGGGTTATAGGTCTTACGCACCTCGTTGATTACTAAATCCACTGCTTTTTCGCCCAGCTTCCGTTTACCCTTTGGGTCAAATTTTCCACGTGACCGGCGTAAGTTATCAAGAAGAATTGTTTTGAAAACTGCGGCTTTTCGAGCCGCTTTATATTTGGGATCTAGCTGCAAAAGATTATCGGCTAGTTTGGACATCGCCAAAGTCGCCTGCGCCGTCATCCCGGCATCCAGGACAACCTGCTCTGTGGCATCAATTCCGAACCAGGAGATATCTCGTCGCAAATCCTTGATTTGTTGTTGGGCGTCTTTGATCCCGTCTTTGTAGATTTCAACTTTTTCTGAGGCAATTCGGAGTTGCTCACCCCAGATGGCTTTTAAATTTGTTGTGTAATAATTGACGCAACGATCAGGGTTATAATCTCCGGTATCGATCTTGAATTCAGACGCCCGCGCATTTTGTGCGAAACAAATCGCAACAGCTGCCAAAAGAAATAATTTTCCAAATCTCATCGCGTCGGCCTCATAGAAACCCTAGGCCATCCCATAACGCGGTAAAATACCTATAAAATCAAGGACAGGATGGCTGCGCCCGTTGCAAGTGAACGCGTCTATTTCAACCCATTAAACATCTCAAACGTCCTGGCATGGGCTGCTTCGGTGGCGCCCGCGACAAAATGGGTATCCCGTTCGGTATTGGCGAAGGCATGACCCGCATCATATTCATGGATGGTGATATTGGGGTTCGGCTCTAACGCCGCTTTGATGTCCCCGAGAACTTCCAGAGACACATGTTCGTCACTGGTCCCGGCATGAAGGATTGTCGGGCATGAGATGTTTTGCCCTTCCTCAAGAAATTCATGAATTTGCGTGCCGTAATAAGCAACTACCGCATCAACCTCCAGCCGTGCCGCTGACAGGTAAGTCATCGTGCCGCCGGTGCAAAATCCCGTAACACCGATTCTACCGTTGCATTCCGGGAGAGATTTTAAATAGGCGATGGTCGCGGCGATATCAGAGATCGCCTTGTCATGATCGACCTGCCCACGGAACTCGAAACCCTTTTGACGTTGTTCAGGGACCCAGAAATCACCAGCGAAATTGCGTTCGAGCCGCCAGAACATTTCCGGTGCCGCAACGCAGTAACCCTGTGCGGCGAACAGGTCAGCGGTATCTTTGATCCAGCCGGTCACACCGAATATTTCATGCAGCAGTATGATGCCCGGCCCTGACCCCGACGGCGGCATCGCGACATACGCGCCAAAATCATCGCCATCTGCTTCGGGAAATTCCGGGTTTGAGATGGTCACTGGCAGAGAAATTTTTTCCACGTCTATCTCCTGACTAACGCACGCAACCTTTAGGACTGTCCGCCGCTGCAATTGATATTATCACCCGTGATAAAGCTCGCATCATCAGAAGCGAGAAACGCGACGGCGGCAGCCTGTTCTTCTGGTGTCCCACGACGCTGCAGTGATTGCTGCGATCGGATATTGGCACCCATCTCGCGGCGATACTCATCGCCCTCCTCTTGCTCGAGATCTTCGGCCATGACGCCTTCCCGAATTTGCAGCCGCGATGTCACCCGGTCGGGTATTTCCGTGCCGCCTGGTGAAACGGTATTAACCCGAATGCCATAGCGGCCATACTCCATCGCCAACACTTTACCGAGCGCCAGAATACCGCCCTTACTCGCCGCATAAGGTGCGCGGTAGAGACCACGCACAGACTGCGAACCGAGATTGATGATACAGCCGCCCTCTTGCTCCATCATAATTGGAAGTACGGCATTGCAGCCCCACAGCGTGGGCAGGAGCGAGCGCTCAAGCTCCTGCTGGGTCTCCTCTTCGGTATAGAGGTGAAATGGCTTCATCCAGATCGTACCGCCAACATTATTGACCAGCACATCGATCCGGCCATAGGCCTCGACCGCCGCTGCCATCATGTCCTGAGCGCCCGAGAGAGTACTGAGATCAACCAATACTTTGGTTGCCTCGACACCGTTGTCCCGTAGATCCTTTACCGTCTGACTGGCACCTTCATCAACACGGTCGGCAACGACAATCTTGCCGCCTTCCTGACCCAACCGACGGGCAATTGCTCGCCCGATGCCCTGACCAGCGCCGGTGACAACGCAGACCTTGTCTTGTAACCGGCGTGCACCGGCAGCTCTTGGATCGAGTTCGTCAGTCACTTTAAACTCCCATTGCGTGTAAACGCCTAAATAGATGTGTGGGCGACGCCCTTCTTGACCTTCATCGGCTCACCCGGCGCTTCGCTAAATTCCATATCGCGTGGCAAGACAAAGGATGCCGAACGCACAGCCTGGGTTTCTTCATCGAGACCTGGCGGGCGCTCACCCTTTTCCAGACCCATGGCCGACTTGTACAGGACGTTGCGCGCCATGATGATGGCATTATCGGTCGACACCAGGTTTTCCTGGGTGCGGTCACAGACCTCGCCCATGCTTTCCTGCAAGGAAGCATCCTGCATGGCGATGCCTTTGACACCGCTATAGGATTGCCGCGCCTTCTGCGCCTCGCGGTCCATCTTGTAGTCATTGCTCTTGTTGATGGCGGGCTTATAGGTCCCCGGAATCAGATCAACATGCAGCCCGCCGCCCTCCTGCATAATGCCAAGCTCTTTCTCGTTCAGAGGTCGAGATGGATGATAGGAAAACGTCCAGGCGAAACAGTTTTCGTCATCGATTGGCACCCAGGCATGACCGTTCAACGGGTTATCACCATAAGGCGGCACTATCGTATACCAGGGCATGATCCACGGCGTGATGCGCCAATAATATTGTTCGTCTTCGGCATTGCGGCGCACCCCGATATGCAGCCCACAGGAAGACTCAACGACCTCAAACTTCGGTGCCAAATCCGACAGGTGATAGTCCGAGCCCTTCGATCCGTGATGCAGCGGATCGCTGCGCAGCTCGCCACTATGCAGGAATGCAACATGGCTGGAATCAATCCCGCCTTCTAACGCCTGCAGATAATTGCATTCCTCCCAACGCTTGGTGTGAAAACGCTGGTTCTCCGGTACCGTCGTCCATTCAAAGGCCGGTTCCGATGGTTTCTCTTCCTCCGGTCCCATATAGGTCCAGATGATGCCACCGCGCTCAACGCACGGATAAGAGGTCAGCTTGATGCTTTGGCAATAACCGCTCTCTGCCGGTTCGGAGGGGACCTCCAGACACTGGCCGGTAACGTCATATTTCCAGCCGTGGTAGGGACAGCGCAGCCCGCCTTCTTCATTACGACCAAACCACAGCGAAACCCGGCGATGAGCGCAAAACTCCTCGATCAGCCCGAGCCTGCCCTCACTATCGCGAAACGCAATCAAGGGCTCTGATAGCAGTTTAACCCGCACCGGTGCACCGCCCGGCTCGGCAACTTCTTCGGACAACAAAAAAGGGATCCAATAGCGGCGAAACAGATCGCCCATTTCAGTCCCGGGACCGGTCCGGGTGACAAGCTGATTTCTGTCTCCGGTTAGCACGTCTTGTCTATCCTCTGGCGCGGGGCGGTATGATTTCTTGTTCGCTTTCAGCGCCCGTTTTAGCGCGAGGCCCGACCTGGATCAATCAGCGAGTATGCCATAGCGGACTAGCGGTCTCCGGGTTTCGTGCAGAGGAATAATTCCCGCACTTTGCCGATCTGTTGAGCCGAACCACTTTCCTCGATCAACAAGCGATGACGTCTTCTAGATGATTTTCGCAGTAGGTTAGCAAGAGCCCCGACCTCAATACTACGTACGGTTGAATTTGTTGGTACTTTATCAGTTCTGTGCAATCATCGCTGTGAGGTTGCCACAATCTGGATTTTGGAGGCGGTAAATGTCATTCAAAACATTTTTTCTTCGACCGATTTTACTATCATTTACCGGAGTTCTGTTCGCTGCCGCAGCGCAAGCGGCGGTATTGTTTTCAGAAACCTACGATGCAGATCGGCTAAATGGAGGTTCCGGCGTAACCTTGTCGGGTGATCGGGTGGGTACGGTGAACGCGGGAACTGTTTCCTTCGGCGCGTCCACTGGCAGTTTAGTCGGTTCCAATCTGTTAGACATAGGAATTTTCGGCGCGGGTACTTTAAATGAAAGTCAAACTTTCACTGTGACAGTTTCTGTTACCGGAGCAGAACCTACAGGAAACACCGATCAAGACCCGGTTATGGTTCTTCAATCCGGTCCGAGTTCCAATCAGCAATTTATGGCAGTCATCCTTTCGAATGACCCAGAAGGGGCCGAGAACCGTCGAACAATTGTCAGAACTGATGGGGTAATGGATACTTCTGGTTCGATTGATCTGTATGACCAGAGCACCGGTAATCAGACGGTATTTCCGGCTTCGAGCCACGATTCAGCAAGCTTCGTGTTTACTATTGGTTCTCTCGATGGCGTTTCTCTCGTTTCTCCTACGGCTAGTGGACTTCTCCCACAATCCATTTTCGATGCGAGTGACAGTTTGACCTTCAGAATTTTCGGTCACAATGAAAACGAGACATATACATTTGATGCGATAAGCATCACGGTCGAGGGCCCAGCGATTCCAGAACCAAACACGCTGGCAATAGTTTGTTTTGGGTTGATCGGCGTCCGTTGCACTAGGATACGAAGAACCAGTTAAACCGTCGTTTTAAATCCCGGAACACCACATAAATCCGCGAACGCAGAGAATTGGTCGCTGTCAGTATTGTGGTTGCAAAGGCCTTTGCTGTTCTCGATGCACCCTGCTTTTCAAGTAACGATCAAATTGGCTCAGGCGTCCGCCTCTGACTCGCACAGATACCAGATGCGCCCGAAGGGTCCACCCTTCAGTAATTCAACTTCGATCTCCGCCATTTCTTCGTCACCTAAAACTTCAAATTCGCCCATAGAAGCGGCAATGGCGGTGCGGCGCGCATTGTCCTCCATAATAAAGACGCCAGCGGTCATTTCTTCCACGTTGCCACCGGTGACGACAATGCCGTGCGCGCGCAGTAAGGCGGCACGGTGGTTCCCCAGCGTCTCCGCCATGGCTTTACCGCGTTCTTCGGTCAAAATCAGCCTGGAATCGGGGTGGACCGGAATGCCGTCGCGAAAGATTGATGCCAGGAAATATGTTGGCTTGAGATCATGTTCCGACATACTAAAGCTGGTCGCAGAATGGCAATGAAAATGGGCCACGGAATTCACATCCGGGCGAGCTTTATAAACCTCTAAATGAATTGGCAATTCGCTGGGCAGCTTCACGCCATAGCCATCCGGCCCCGCATACAAATCGATCTCAATAAAATCTTCCGGGCGAGAGTCCGCGCTCAGCTCATGCGGCGTCATCAGGATTTTATTGGGGTCTTCGGTTCTGGCGCTGATATGGCCGAACCCGTCCACATAGCCACGCTTGTAAAAAAACCGCCAGGCCTTGTTTAGCTTCTCGGCAAGCTGCTGGTTTGTTTCTCCCATTACCTTGGTCTTTCCCTGTTTGTTGATAAGCGTCAATGCGGACAACGGAATTGGCTGGTTCGGAAATTCACCACGCGTTTTAGCGCGAGCCCAAGCCCGGATCAATCACCGAGCATGGCCATAGCGGCCTGACGATCTCCCGGTTTCATACGAAGAAACAATTTACGCGCTTTGGTAATCTCTTGCGCCGAACCGCTTTCGGCAGCGGCTTTGAGGGCAATTGTCGTCGGGTGATCCGCGCCGCAGATAAAGGTCAATGCGTTCGCCAATTTACCCATCGCGTCACGGTCTATTTGTACGTCTGCCATTTCAACTACCCCAAATTTTAAACTATGCCCGTCCGGCGTTTCTAAAGACAACTTATAGCGTAACTGCGCCATCAGACAGCTTTGCTGTGGTTTGCCGACGCGTCTCTTCAGCGTCATCATGGTTGTGATATTTAAACGTTGATGTGTCGCGATATTCCAACGGCACCAGCATCACACGCACAAAACGGCTTGGCCCGGATTTCATCGTTAGAGCATGCAGATAGTGAAAAGCTTCTTCATACCAGGCGTCGCCCGGCAGGACCGTATTTTTCATTCCATCCAAGTGAGTGAAGTTAATCTCGCCAAATTCCAGACAACGAATACCCGCGCCATCATGGGCATGCATTTCAACGGTTGTTTCCGGCGGAAAATCGACAGTTTGACAGCGTAATATCCACTCACTTCCCGGATTGATTTCCAAATTCTCAATAGGGGCCGACAAGGTAGGTGTTATCTGGTGTCTTTCTGGAGAGGAAGAGACTTCAGTTGCGTTAATGGCGACCAAGTCCCAACGCCATAGTTCAACATTGTCGGACTGTGTTTTAAGGATCACCGAGCCTCTCTCGAATGTGGCATCCCCCGCTTTTAAGAGCTTATCTCCCACCGCCAGCACGCCAGAAACCACATAAATGATCCGGTTCGTAACGGCTAGAGGCTTTGATTCGGTGTTTGGTCCCAACCGCTCTTTATAAAAATGAAACTGATATCTAGCGGTCATGGGCTGTCATACTCCCTCTGGAAATAGAATTTTGTTGGCACAGCCCTATGACGAACTCCATCAGACCACAAGGTTAAAGTGCTTCGCTTGACGATGTCCGCTTGTCTCAATGCGCCGACCGTCAAGACGTCTCGACAAAGCCGATTTGGATTGAGCCTTTGGCGACGTTTGCGTTGTCAAAAGTGAAGCTGACATTTTGGGTCAGAAGCAGACAGACGGGCGTCTCTTTCGTCGTGCGGCTGATACCGCTATTTCTCCGGGATCAGATTACCCGGTGCGTTGATGCCACTGGCGCCCCATCTGTCCGGGCGGCCGCGTTCATACTGGCGTGGATAGTCGACATGCTCACCGAGTGTTTCCGCCGCATGCCAGACCCAGCGAGGATCATAAATCATCGGCCGCGCCAAGGCGATCATATCGGCCTGCTGATTTTGCAAAATGGTTTCGGCCTGTTGCGGATCGCTGATCTGGCCAACCGCGATGACCGGCATGTCGACGGCGGCCTTCACCGCTTCCGCAAACGGCACCTGGTATCCCGGCCCGACGGTAATTTGCTGCGCTGGGCTTCGCCCCCCGCTGGAGACATGCATGTAATCACAACCCAACGCCTCAAGCGCCTTGGCAAGCTCAACGGTCTCATCGACCGACCAGCCACCGTCGACCCAATCGGTCGCTGATACCCGGATACCAATCGGTAGATCATCCGGCCAGACCGCACGCACCGCCTCATACACGTCAATCGCGAAACGCATGCGGTTGGCGAGGTCGCCGCCATATTCGTCATTCCGGCGGTTGGTGAGTGGTGAGAGAAACTGGTGAATCAGGTAACCATGCGCGCCATGCAGTTCGATGGCCTTGGCGCCGGCGCGTTCGGCACGCTTGGCCCCATCGACGAAATGTTGAATCACGTCCGCCACCGCATCAGCCGGTATTGCGGTTGGTGGCGGGAAATCATCGGCGAGCGGCACGGCCGACGGCGCGAACGCTTCGTAGCCGCCCTCTTCTACCGATAAATATCCACCGCCCTTGAACGGTTCGCGGGCCGACGCCTTACGTCCGGCATGGGCCAGCTGAACGCCAAAAAATCCGTCACTATGATCGGTGAAGAACTGCGCTATACGCCCGACAGCCGCCTCTTGCTCATCAGAATAAAGCGACAGGCAACTCCGCGCATTGCGGGCGTTTGACGCGACATAGCAGGATTCGGTCAGGGTCAGCGCCGCACCGGAGGCAGCGTATTGACCGAGATGCATCAGATGCCAGTCATCGGCCACACCTTCATCGGCAGAGAATTGCGTCATCGGGGCGACGACGATGCGGTTGGGCAACCGCAGGCTGCGTAACTCGATGGGCTCAAATAATCTCGCCACCATGTCTCTCTCCGCACTTAAAAAACCTTACAAGCTTGTCTCGCATCCAAGCCGATTTCAAGGATGGCTTCCTTGACAACGCACACAGGCGATTTTTATCCTTTACTGCAACAAAACAAGACGTTTCCGCAGGGAGATTGGTGATGATCGACGATCAAGGGTCAGGCTATGGGCGCAACGCCATTGTGCCCGAAGAAAACACCCGGCTAACCCATGTTGGCGCAGGCACGCCGATGGGTGAGCTGCTGCGACGCTATTGGCATCCAGTCTGTATGTCTTCTGACCTTTCCGACCTCCCCAAGTATCTCAAAATTCTTGACGAAGAGCTGGTCGCCTATCGTGATAAATCCGGCAAAGTTGGCGTGCTGGGTGCTCATTGCTGCCATCGCGGCACATCGCTCGAATATGGGCGGATTGAGGAAAACGGTCTGCGCTGTTGCTATCATGGCTGGCTCTATAACGAAGAAGGCAAATGCCTAGATCAGCCCGGCGAACCGGATGCCAGTCCCTACAAAAACGAAGTCCGCCAGCCATGCTACCCAGCCGAGGAATATCGCGGACTTGTCTTCGCCTATATGGGACCGCTCGACAAAAAGCCGCTGCTGCCGCATTTCGATATTCTGGAAGACGATGACGCGGAGTATCTCGCCTATCGCAATTACAGCCGTGGTGCCGTATCGGAATGCAACTGGCTACAGCTCCACGAAAACGCCGCCGACCCGATGCACATCTTCTCGCTCCATGGCATGAATGACAGCCTGTTCGATTTCGCTGATGTTATGGGGATAAAACCGACATTCGACTTTGTTCATTCCGACCGACATGTCTCTTACGTCCGCACCACAGATGTTGAAGGCGGCAACCGGCTTATCCGCACGTCCACAATATTTGTGCCAACCGGAAAATGTATTCCTCCGCCCGATGTCACCGGCACCGACCCAGAAAGTGAAACTGAACGCGCCCGCATGGTCGGCTGGTGGGTGCCGGTCGATAATGAACATACCATCGGCTACCACATCGAACGTATCGACCCTGGCAAACGGATTTTTCAGCCGCCCGATGGCGAAGTGACCCGCGATTACGAAGAAACACAGCGCGTCCCTGATGATTGGGAGGCACAGGTCAGCCAGCGGCCTATCGCCCGTCATGCGCTCGAACATCTCGCGACATCGGATCGTGGCGTGGTGATGTTTCGCCGACTGCTCAACGAGGCGATTGATGCTATCGAACGCGGTGAAGATCCGCCCGGTACCATTCGCGATCCCGCCGATCAGATCATCGTTGTGCCGTCTGGGAACGAGGTTATCGCTGCCGGAGAAACCGCCCCTGTTGCGTAGGCAGACAAAGCGCGCGAGCATAGCCGAACCAACCAGAGGGGAAGAAAATGCTCGAAGGAAAAGTCGCCATCGTCACCGGTGGTGGACAGGGGATCGGCAAACACGCCGCCAAAACTCTTGCTGAAGCCGGCGTTAAAATTGCCATCGCCGATATTAATTTGGAAACCGCGGAGCAGGCCGCAGCGGAGTTGAGCGCACATGCAGAAACGACAGCGGTAGCTCTTGATGTTCGTCGCGAAGACGACGTCCAGAAGGCCTTTGCCAGCGTCGCCGACAAGTTGGGTGGCATCGATATTCTGGTCAATAATGCGGCGATCGTCCCCCATTTTCGCTGGGGGTCAAAGCTGTGGCCCGCAATCAGCGACATGCCACATGAGTTCTGGGACAAGGTCATCCAGACCAACCTCTACGGCACGTTTAACTGCACCAAGCATGCAATCCCACATATGGAGACCCGCCAGGGCGGTCATATCATCAACATTTGGGGTGGTGGTGGAACACGTGCCCTGGCCTACATGGTGACCAAGAATGGCATCAGGACTTTCACACGCTTTGTCGCTGAGGAAGTCCGGGACTCAAACATATGCGTCGTGACATTTTCGCCCCGATTTGCGATCGCTACCGAAACAGCCCCCCAGGAAGCCAAGGACAGAATGCCGAGCCCAGAAGTTCTCGGCCTTGGCTTTGTCCTTTCCGCTGAATTGCCAATGGAGTCGAGCGGCCAGTGCCTGGCTTTTGAAGACGGCAAACTCGTCATCGAAGAAGCGATGGAGGGGTGAGCGACGTTATTGAAAGAAGCTGACTAGAGGCGCTTATGTCCCTTGGAACTGGAAGCGGCCACCATCCGCAAAACGAAATCATTACTATCGCTGTCCAGCCGCGCAAATTCATCACGGAAATCGCCGTGCCGTTTTTGCCTCGGCTACAGCTCCACGATCCGGATTATAAACCGCGTGGGTTTCATGGTTTAAAGAAAAAGCTTGGTCGGGCCGCCGACGATGTCCTGCATGGCTGGATGAAGCTACCCGCCCGAGGCACTTTCACCGTATCTATGGCTGATGGCATCTCACACGATCTCGCCTTTGATGCACACCAATCAGCCTACCTCGCTTTTGTAAGCCGGGAATTGCACGGTGGTTACGAACCCACTGAGACACTGTTTTTGGAGGCTATGCTTGCGAAGGCCAACTCCTTTTTCGACGTTGGCGCCAATTGGGGATACTACTCCCTGCTCGCGGCGACACATAAACAATACTCGGGAAAGATCTTTGCGTTTGACGTCTCTGGTCAAATGAATTTCGCTCTGACGAGCATGGCAGAATCACTGGCTTTAAATAGTTTGGAAGTTGTTGGGTGTGGCCTTTCCGACCAATCAGGAAACGTCGTCATATCGGCGGCCGAGGCAACACATCTTACCAAAATCATCGGTGCCGAAAATGGTCAGGTGTCGCGGGTCGAAACAGCTAAGGTTACGACACTCGACGACATCGAGCTGCCCGCTCCTGATCTGATGAAAATTGACGTTGAAGATCATGAGATCGAGGTTTTCCGCGGCGGCAAGACCGTGCTGACACAGCACAAACCACTCATTCTCTTCGAAAACCGAAGTGGAAGGAATGGCGGTAAAGCAGGCAACTTTTTACAGACACTTGGCTATAATCTTTACTATCTGACCTCGCCCGTCGACGCTGACTCGACAATCAATTTAGTCCCGTTGAATTTAGCTGAGTTAGCCGAAGAGCTTGTCAATTATGTGGCCGTCCCAGCCGGACAAGAAGCCCACTGGTTCGAGTAAAAAACAAACCACACAATGGAGTATCACCGATGAACGGACCCCAGGAAAAAGATCCGATCATACCCTACGCCGACACCGATAGCCTCACCGGTGATTTGAAGACCGCCGTCGATGCCTATATCGAGCGGATGGGGTTCCTGCCCAATGCTCTCAAGCTTTATATGCATCGTCCGGAATTGCTGGCCTGCCTGATCCGGCTCAACAACACGGTGATGCGGGATGACACCAGCCATCTCGATGCCGGGCTTAAGCGCCGCTTGGCCGCCGTATGTAGCGCCTTGAACGAAAGCGACTATTGCGTTGCCCATAATTCCAACACTCTGAAGACCGACACTGATAGCGACGGCGAAGGCTGGGGATTCACCGCTGACGATGTTGCGGCTTTGCTGGATGACTCCTACGCACCGGAAGGTCCGCTGGAACAAGCCAGTTTTGACTATGCGCGCGCGGCAACACTCGACCCAACCAACGTGCCGGAAGCGGTGATCCATACCCTCAATGATGTCCTCACCCCGCCTCAGGTAGCCGAGCTCGCCGTGCTGGTCGGCTTCTGGAAAATGTACAACAGCATCCATGAAAGCCTGCACATCCCAATCGAACAAGAATTGCTGGCGGACATTTAGACCCCAGATTAGACAACGGCTAGACCGCACCATAATATCTCGCCTGCACGACATAAAAGGACCAGAAAATGACAGGCAGACTCGCGGGAAAGAAATGCGTCGTCACCGGTGGTGGCGGTGGTATCGGTGGCGGCACTGGCGGGCTGTTTTGCGCTGAAGGCGCGCAGGTTGTTTTGCTCGACCTCAGTGAAGACGCCCTCGCCGCGGCGGCCAATGACATTATCGCTAACAATCCCAACGCAAATGTCTCCACTCTCAGCGCCAATATCGCCGAGGAAGACGACGCAATCCGGGCCATGACGGAAGCAGCGAGCCGCCTGGGCGGAATCGATGTGCTGGTCAATAATGCCGGTATCCGCAAATTCAATCATCTGGTCGATGCAACGCCTGAGTCGTGGCAGGACATCATCTCGGTCAATCTGCTCGGCACAGCCAACTGCGCCAAGGCGGCAATGCCTTATCTCCGCGAGGCCCCAAAGGGTGCGATTGTGAACGTGTCTTCGGTCTATGGCGTCATCGGCCGCAAGAATATGGGGCAGTATGATGCCACCAAGGCTGCCATCAACTCGATGACCCGAACCCTCGCCCACGAAGAGGCTGAACATGGTGTCCGGGTCAATTGCGTGTGCCCCGGCGGCACACTGACACCATTTCATAAGGCGCGCTTCGCGGCGGACGGCATGGACCAGGCGGATATCGACGCTATCCAGGCCGATGCAACCCTCATGCGGCGCTGGGCGAGTGTTGAAGAGATAGCCTACCCGATCCTGTGGCTCGCCTCCGATGAGGCATCCTTTATCACCGGCGTAATCCTGATGGCGGATGGCGGCAAGTCCGCAAAGTAAAGTACGAAAGATGGACCCCGCATCAGGCCCAGGGCCAACGTTTCATCAAGCAGATCACCTAAGACGCTCGTGCAAAGTCCGGTGTATCTAGCGTGTCCCCGTTAAAGTCACCCTCCACAGCGGCCTGATACGCTCTTGCAGTATCAGCAGCGGACAAGCCCAATGTCGGGTCCATGCCCATCATTTTCATGGTTTCTTTCACAAAGATCGGGCTGACCGTATTCACGCGTAACCCGCGCTCAAGTTCCAGTGAAGCCGCACGAGCAAAAGACTCCAAAGCACCATTTGCCATGCTAATAACAACCGACCCCGCCATCGGCTCGCGGGACAAAATCCCTGCCGTCAGCGTAAATGACCCACCGTCACTGACGTAGTTTTGACCAACCCGTACAAGATTGATCTGCCCCATCAGTTTATTGCTCAAGGCGAGATCATAAGCTGCGTCGTCCAGATCACTGAAAGGCGCAAAATCAGCGGCTCCGGCCGTACAAACGACCGCATCGAGTGTTCCAACCGCTTTGAATAATTCTTCGATAGAAGGCTTTGAGCCAAGGTTTACCTGAAAATCGCCACCACGATATCCAACGCTAATGACCTCATGGATTACTGAAAGACGGTCAGCAACCGCTTTGCCGATGATTCCTGAGGCGCCAACAAGAAGTATTTTCATGGATTTCTCTCCGATTTCACTTGGTTTCAAGGCTTGGTGCTGTAATCCATCTCAAGGGGGGACACGCCTTTGATCGGACCTATCAGCTGTTCCATCTGGAAACGGAAACGCTCTTGTGTAGCCCTGTCCAGCATGAACCGGTGGAAATCTTCCGGCGACGTATTGTGATGTTGGACAGATTTGTAACCGCCGGGTGCCGCCACATCGACACGAACCGGCCACTGCAACCATTTGCTCTGGAATCTCTTTGACAGCATCCAGCTCATATAGAGTTTGGCAGCGGCTTTGTTCTTCGCTTTCTTGGGAATGGCGGCGGACTGGATCCATGTGAGGAAAAAATCCTTCTTTGGTAGCAGAAACTTCGCCGGACTGTTTGGAAAGGGCACTAGGCTCCACGATGTCGTAAAGCTCGCCGGATACCAGCCGGAACTTATCGCTACATAAGGCATCGATGTACCGCGCACCCAGACAGGCTTATTGGCCACCAGTTTTTCGAGGTATTTCCAGCCATATTTCTGCTTCAGATGCCAGAATTGATAAAGCACGGCATCGTCATCATGTGGGTAGGTTAAAATCACTTTGCCCTTAAGCGCTGGATTCAAGTAGTCCATGGCATCGCGCGGCGCTTTATCTTCATCAATCAATTTGGTGTTGATCAGATTGCTGAAGGAAACCCCAAACAAACCCGTCCAGTGACCATTCGGATCCCGGTAGGCAGGATAAACCTTGTCCCAATCCTTTGGTTTGTAGGCCAATAACTCACCACGGGGGGCCCAATAAGCAAAATCATAGAGGGTCTGCAATTGAATGACGTCTGGCACCGCTCCGCCCGTTTCCAGGGCGTTATCAAAGCGGGGGGCGTGATACTTGCTCAAATCAACCGTGTGCGTGACTTTGAGTGCCGGAAAGTCTTTCTTAAATAGGTTCAGGATGTAGTCCGACTGATCCGGCTTATCGCCTCCGGCCCACAGAACCAGATTACCACCCTCCTTTTTTGCTGCAGCATAAAGTTGATCGAATGTTCTTGTTTCAATTTCTACCGCAAATGCCGATGTAGAGATCAAAGCGGACGCAATAAGGCCCATTACAATACGTTTCATAACCATTCTCCCTCTCTTGTCCATTCTCGAAAACAACTGCTGATCATAGCTTCAACCTGCGTGTTGACCTGAATATGGCCTGATGTATGGTGCAAAAGAATTATCTAAATATACAATTGGCCTTTGCATGAATGCACAGACGTTAGACTGGGGTGATATGCCGTTTCTGCTCGCCGTTTGCGAAGCAGGGACTCTTTCTGGGGCGGCTCGAAAACTTGGCGTCAACCATTCGACAGTATTTCGACGAATAGAAGCTGTTGAGGCCAGATTAGGGGTGACGTTGTTTGAACGACTAAGCCATGGCTACGTCATGACAACAGCAGGCGAGCATTTCTTTCAGCAGGCCGTTGTCATGAAGGAAGGTATGATCCGTATTCAGCGTGAGTTGAGCGGACAGGATTTACGCCTTGAAGGCATCCTGACGGTCACGACGACAGATTCCTTGGTTTACTATTTAACCCCTGTATTCAGGGACTTTCAGCGGCAGTACCCCGACGTTGAACTACGGCTTCTGTCCGACGTCCGATCTTTCGATTTGATGCAACGGGACGCCGATATCGCCTTGCGTCCAACGAGACAACCACCGGAACACTGGATTGGTCGCGAGTTAACGTCGATCCCCTACGCGACCTATGTCCACACCGATTATCTCGATGTCATAGAAAACTCACCGCCCGAAAGCCATCACTGGATTTTGCTTGAAGACAACCTCAACCGGTCCCCGATGGGTCAAATTTCTGCTGAGCAAAAAATGGAAGGCGCGCCTGTAACAATCACGAGCTCCGTAATGGCGATGTTCGATCTGATACGCGCCAACCTCGGCATAGCCGTCTTGCCCTGCTATATGGCGGAAAACACCTCAGAGCTGGTCCAGCTTCATAGGGCGGATACCAAATTCAATACAGATCTGTGGATGCTGGCACACCCGGATATTCGCCGCAGCGCCAAAGTTCACGCCTTCTTCGAGTTTGCAACAGCGAGAATTCGGGATGACGGTTCGGGTTTCTTCAAACAGAGCTAAGTCGGTGGCGAAGAAAGTAGAAACGCCCGAATACCCATCTCGAACTGTAACGCCAGTCCCCTCACCTTGTCCTTTTCACCTGCCCCTGCAATGCGGTATTGTCCGGCCAGAATTAAGGAGTAGCACTATGGATACCGCACAGATCGATCCCGGCACAGATTTCGTCTGGCCGTCAGAGGATGTCTCCCAGATTCCGTTCCGGGTTTACACCGATCAGGATCTTTATGATCGCGAGCAGCGCGTTTTGTTTCAGGGTCCGACCTGGAACTTCCTGTGTCTCGATTGTGAAATCCCCGAACCCGGCGATTACAAGATGACCTATATCGGCGATGCGCCGATTATCGTGGTACGTGACGAGAATGGCAATATCAACGCGATGGTCAATCGCTGCGCCCATAAGGGCTCGCTGATCTGTTACAAGCCACGCGGCAATGTGAAGGAATTCGCCTGCATCTATCACAACTGGACCTACAATCTGCGCGGCAAACTGACCGGCGTTGCCTTTGGCAAAGGCGTGCGTGGCCAGGGTGGGCTGACCGAAGAATTCAAACATGACGAGCATGGGCTGGAGCGCATTCGGATTGAGAATGTGCGCGGCTTCATTATGGGAACGTTTAGCGATGAGACCCCGCCTTTTGCTGAGTACATCGGCCAGGAGCTAATGGATAATATCGACCGGGTGTTTATCAAGCCTCTGAAAGTCCTCGGCTATCACAGTCAGATCTTCCCCAATAACTGGAAGCTCTATGTCGAGAACAACAAGGACTCCTATCACGCAAGCCTGCTACATGTGTTCCACAACACGTTCGGCGTCGTCCGCCCGACCATGACCGGCGGCATCAAGCTGAGTGACAGCCGGTGGCATCATTTGAGCTATACCCAGCGCGAAGAAATTGGTGATGATAATATTGCCAAGGAGAAAATTCGCTCCAAACAGGATGATTACAGCCTCTCCGATACGCGGATGATGGAACATGTGCTGGAACTCGGCGACAAAATTACCAACTCAATTCAGACCGTGTTCCCGACCATGGTATTGCAGCAAATCCTCAACGCGCTTGCCGTACGTCAGCTCATCCCCAAGGGCGTCAACGAAAGCGAGCTGATCTGGACCATTCTCGGTTTCGATGATGACGATGCCGATATGGATGAGTTGCGACTGCAGGTGAACAACCTGGTGGGCCCGGCGGGCTTTATCTCGATGGAAGATGGCTGTGTCGGTGGCTTTATCCAGACGGCAGCCAAGGCGAATGTTGATGCCCAGACCATCCTGCCAATGGGTGGCCGCAAGATAGAACCCAGCGACGGGTCCCGTGTGACAGAATCCGCGGTGCGCGGTTTCTGGAAGGGCTGGCGCGAATGTATGGGAGTGTGAGCGCGATATCATGACGACAACGACCGATCTTGACCGCGAGCTTACTTTAAGACTGCGTATTGATGCGCTGGTTGCCGATTACATCCACTGCATTGATGAGGACCGGCTGGAAGAATGGCCGGACTATTTTACCGCCGATGGCCGCTATAAGGTTATCACGCGTGAGAATTATGACCTCAACATGCCTGTCGCGCTGATCTATTGCGATGGGCGCGGCATGTTTGAAGACCGTATTTCAGCCCTGCGCACCGCTAATATTTACGAGCCGCATGTCTATTGCCATATGGTCAGCGCGCTCAAAATCCTCGATAGCAGCGGGCCGGACATCAGAACTCAGTCTAACTTCACCATCACCCGCACCATGTCCGAAGGCGACATGATGACCTTCCTGTGTGGCAAGATTTTCGACACAGTGACGGAGGTTGATGGCGAAATGAAGTTCAAGGAACGCACGGTGATCCTCGACTCGCGGCGTATCGATACGCTGCTGGTTATCCCCGTCTAGAACGCGTCGATAATTCGATGATTTATTCCCTCGGCGATATGTCTCTGACCACCGCAAGCGATGATTACTATGTCGCTGCGAGTGCCGATCTGATCGGGGCCGTCAATCTTGGTAACAAATCAAGTGTCTGGTGGAATGCCGTCCTCCGCGCCGACAATGAGCCGATCACCATTGGTGACAACACTAACGTGCAGGACGGCTCAGTGCTGCATACCGACCCCGGCTTTCCGATGGATATCGGCGCCAATGTCTCGGTCGGCCATATGTGCATGCTACATGGCTGCACGATTGGGGAAGGCTCACTGATCGGTATCGGTAGCATCATTCTCAACGGTGCAAAAATCGGAAGAAACTGTCTGATCGGCGCCAACTCGCTGATCACCGAAGGCAAATACATCCCCGACAACTCGCTGGTTATGGGGTCGCCCGGCAAGGTCATCCGTGAAGTCGGTGAGGACGCCATCGCGATGATGGCGCATAACATCGAATCCTATGTAAACCGGTCAGCGCGCTATCGAGCAGAGCTCAAACCCGCTGGCTAAAACCCCTCCCGGTTACATGGATGCCGCATCAAGTGCGGCATGACGGTGGGGAAAATATTTATTTAGTTAGACGCTTTAGCGACTCGTTCCTCAAAAGACCCGCGCCAACCGGGCGATAAAGCCTCAATTTCCAGGGCTTTCTTGGCGCCCGCAATATTATCCGGTTCAAAATACAACAGATGCATCATGTCCCGGACCGACATCCGGACATCGCCATACCCAGCCCGTTCGATAACATCACCCGCGCCGGCCTCGCCTTCTTCCAAAACCCTCAAGTAGAAACCCGTTCTGCACGCCGCCGCGAACTGCTTCTGAAAACCCTCGATCCCCATGAGAATACCGAGCTTAAAACACGGCACTCGCGGCTGCGTGACCTCCGCCAACGCGCCACCAACCCGGAACCTGTCACCAACGCAAACATCCTCGTCAGACATTCCCACGACCGTGAAGTTCTCGCCAAACTGACCGGCATCTGCGAAATCATCACGCCCGAGTTCCGCCGCCCAGAAGTCATAATTCTCTCGTGAATAGGCATAGACCGCCTTGTCGGGTCCACCATGCGCCTCAAGATCAGCCTGACCATCTCCATCGAGATTAGTCCGCCGCAGCACCACGCGCCCATCGACCGGCGTCTTGAAGATGCCAGTGGTCGTCGTCAACTCGCGCCCCTTGCGGTCGACATAGGAAACTTCTTTGGGTGTCCCGACGCTGACAGCCAATAACTTCATAGCAGCAACCCTATTCAACCAAATTCAGGGAGATATCGAGAGCCGGCTCAAAGATACCGGGATCGCCGCGTCCCATGCCACATTCTGTCGCGACACCAGAGACGGTGGCATATTTCCGCGCGGTGGCGAGTTTTGCAGCACTACCATCACCATCACCAGCATGGACCAGACCGAGATACAGTTTTGTATCACCAAGTGTCAGTCCTGTTAGCGGCGCAAAAAATGCGTCGTCGTTAGAGTCCTTTGGCACAGGCATATGGATATATTGCACTGAGCGCGGCACCGCATCGACGATGCCATTAGCGATATCCACCAGATTGGTCATATCGTCGGGCAGAACCATATGCTCGTCCTTGGGGCTGCCATAGCAAAGGTG
>WLWZ01000020.1 GCA_012103315.1 Alphaproteobacteria bacterium | reverse complement strand
CATGGCATGGCGCGTCTGTAACTTCGCGCGGCGCAATCGGGTTAGCAATCGCGTTACTCCACACCTTGCCAATATCCTCAACCGGAGCGCCGATACCAATACTGTAAATCGCCCGGTTCGCCGATAGGGCACCAACCGCAACTGGCAGATTGTAACTGTTGTCGCGGGAGCAGGTGATGTTGTTGAACACGAAGGCTTTGCGATCCGTTTCAGGAATACCGCCGCGAAACTGCCAGCGCACCAGCGGATGCATCTCAGTATCTTTATTAACCGGCTTGTCGATGGTCTCCAGCAGACCCGCCTCATCAAGCGATTTCAAATGGTCCTGAAAATCCGGGTATCCCTTGCCGTCAAACGATTTTGGATCGTTCGCCATACTCACTCTCCCTGAACTGCTCTTGGGAACCGCCACTCTTCAAGGGCGTTGCGTCCCATACGTTAGCGTATGGTCAGAAATCTATCGCGCAGCTGGGACATTGGCAATGCAGGGGAACCAACACCCCGAAATGTTAACCATAAACAAGAGAACAAGGGGTTGATTTTTGTACTATAGGTTGCGTACACTTGGCCTAGTATCAAAGGGTTGGCGCCTTTTTTAGCGGTTTTGTTGTTGAGATTGATTTTGACGCGTTCGTTGCCAGATATTACCCGCCCCAGAACGCCCCTCCTCGCCACGGTAGCCGCGACGCTGCTTGCTCTGCCGGGAACAGTGAGTGCGCAGATAACGTCAACGGGGAGCGTTGCGCCGCTCGTAAATCTCCCATTCACAAATAACTTCGTCGATGATGACCTCATCATCGACGCTGCCGGTAATGTCGGTGCCGTGAAGATTGAAAACAGCAGAACGTTGGATATCGGTGCAAATCTTTCGGCAACGAGCAAGACGCTCATTGTAGGAGAAGGCACCGGTGGAACAGGAACTTTAGACATCCTCACCGGAAGTACCGTTCTGTCGCGTGGCGCAACAGTCATTGGGGATGTCGTCGGAGACACCGGAACGATCAACGTCAATGGCAGTGGTTCAGCCCTAACAACCACAGGTTTTTTTAGCGTTGGTAGTGGCGGTGGCGCAGAGCTCAATATAGGCGATAATCCGAACACTGGCGGCGTTGAAACGGGTGGCGTCGTCAATTCAATTCTCGGTGGTGTCGGGGCCCAAGCTGGCGATCCTGCAACCGTCAATGTTTCCGGGACCGGTGCCCAGTGGAGTTTTCAGGGCATAGATGCAGTGAGTGGCAGCGGCGCAATGCTGCAGCTTGGTAGTCGAGGCACAGGTACAGTCAACGTTAATAATGGAGCAACGATTAACATTGACTCGCAAGGTCCTCCGCCAGGGGCACAAGGGGGCATACTTGTGGGCGGCTTTAATGGCAATCCACTGGCAAATGGTACCCTGAATATCGATGGTACAGGGTCTTCGGTAACATCAGCTACCGGTTATAATCAGATAGGTCGGTCAGGAACAGGCACCGTCAACGTTACGAACGGAGCCACGTTTGACACGAGTGGCGTCGTTACAAATGCGGTCGGTCGAAAAGTCGGCGCAACCGGTACCGTAAATGTTACCGGCACCGGTTCAACCTGGAATGCCGGAAACAATATATTTCTTGGTACAGACGTCGACCTTGCAACGTCGACGGTAACTGGTGTTGGCGGTACCGGGACGTTGAACGTTGCCAATGGTGGTGCGGTGTTCGCTCAGGATATCATTTTGGGCGCGAGTGGCCGGATCACCGGCGGTGGCGGCACGATCACCGGCAACATTCAAAATAACGGTACTCTCGCGGCAGGAAACTCTCCTGGCCTGATGACCGTCGTCGGCAACCTCGACCACAATGCAGGCGCGACGATTGAGGTCGAAATCGGTGGCACGGTCTTTAACACCGGTATCCCGCAATTCGATTATGACCGCATCGATGTTTCAGACGACCCGGCCACGACAGGCACGACCGAAGGGGTGTTCACAATTGATCCCGCAGCAATCTTTAGCGTCGGGTTTATCAACGGATTTTCCGCGGCAGACGGCGATAGTTTCGATATCATCATTGCTGATACGATTTCGGGGCTAATTACGGAAAGTAACTTTATCCTCCCGACTCTCACCGCCGGACTTGAATGGGATGGCGGGATATTTGACGTCGGTGGTCGTTCTGCAATTCGGTTGTTCGTTACCTCATCCAGCGCCGCTGTGTCCGAACCTGGCGCCCTACTCATCCTGATCGGCGGGATCGCAATCCTCGGCCTCGTGCGCCGACGCCGCGCTACAACAATCCACTAAAGAAATATTGACTTAAACGTCAGTCCCGTATGCCGAGGCCTGCGACCTCTTTGCCCGCAATACGACCGGTGACAAAGCATTCGGCAATGTTGCCGCCCGCGAGATATAGATGTCCGAATGAGCTACCCATCTCCCCTGCCGCATAGAGCCGTGGGATCGCCTCACCATTGACGTCGATGATGCGCTGCTTGGCATCATGCACCGGCCCGCCCTGGGTGTTTGAGAGCACCGGCCAGACCTGACCACCATAGAACGGCGGGCGCTGGATTTTCATCATCGTGCCTGCCGGGCGACCAAACTCGGTATCATCCTTGGTCACGCACATCTCATTCCAGCGCGCCATGGTCTCCTCGACCTTATCGCCATCAAGGCCATACATTTCAGCTAGTTCACCGACGGTATCAGCCTTCTTGATGATGCCTTCCTCGATTTCCTTGCTGTTATCCTGGCTCCAGACATAGGTCATGTCCTGCTCGTTATAAGCAGGATTGCCCATTGGGAAGCGACGGCGCCCCAGCTCGTCATAGATCAGCAAGGACGGGATACGCGGAAAGCTCTGGGTGACCGGATCATAATGCTCCATCGGTCGCCAGCCCGTGTCCTGCACATAGGGTGGGAACTCGTTCATATAGCGCTCGCCCGATTGATCAACAATGATCCATGGCGCCTGCACAACGGCACGCTGTTCCAGCCCCGGTATCCAGTCAGGGAAGCGCTTCACGCGAATGCCATAGGGGAACTCTTCCTTGTCAGGATGCAGGAAGCCGTAGGAGCCGTGGAAGTGCCACATATGCCAAAGATCAGCGCCCAGTGACTGCGCCATGCGAATTCCATCACCGGTATTGCCACCATTGGCCGCCGTTGTGACCGGCATGATCTGCCAGTATTGCTTCTGCATTTCCGGGTTGGCCTCGAACCCACCACTCGCCAGGATGACGCCCTGTTTCGTGCGGATGCGGCGATCACCATTAGGCGTTTCCACCACAATGCCAATCACTTCGCGGTCGGCATTAGAAATCAACTTCTTAGCGGGCGTACTGCAACGGACTTCAATGCCGCGCTCCTCGACATTCTTTTGCAGAACATAGAACACCAGCGGGCCACCGGGACGCCCTTTGACCTGCGGATAGACCGTCGCCGCATCGATGTTTGGCACCGCGGTGATCTGGGTGTAGTAGAACGCGTCCTCGCCGGGGAATGGGTAATTGCCACCGCGTTCACGGATCATGAACTCGGCACCTGTCAATTCCGTGAGTTTGCGAGCATAGGCCTCGTTATCGACCATACCATCGGCCAGCGCCCGTAACACAGGGTCAGGTGTCCGTCCGGCATTGGTATGCTTCAGATAGGTGAACGCCCCTTCGGGGTTTTTAGTTGAACAAATAGCGCCATGCGAACAGATGGAGATACCACCCGGGTCAGGCATCTTCTCAACAACCAGAACCTTGGCACCAGCATCGTGGGCCTCAATAGCCGAAACACCGCCAGCAAAGCCAAACCCGACGACGACGACATCATACTCTTCGTCGAACTGCTCAGAACCATTACCGTCCGATGCCATAACTCAATCTCTCCGTCCAAGTGCTTTGTCCTCCATCATAATAGAAGGAAGACGTCCCGAAAATGGCTCCCACAGAAAACAGGCAAAAAAAACGCCGGTCTCGTGAAAGACCGACGCTTCTTTTTCGCTATGAGCTAACTCTAGAAGAGGTTCGCCCAGTTGATCGTCCGCAGAACTGGCCAAATATCGCCGACCACGGATTGTGGCCACGGAATGATCAGGATGTGGTGGAACAAGCCATAACAGAAGGCCCACAGTGAGCAGGAAATGCCCAATGTAACAGCCCAGCTTGCCTTGCCCCAGAACCGCATATATCCGACCAGGAAGAGGAACATCGACACCATCAGGCCTACGATCGCAGCCATCAGGAAGAAGAAGCCACACCATCCGAAGTAGGCAAACGCCCGATTGGTTATTGTCTTCTTATCGAGGTCACCGAAATCCACCACGATGTCAAAATGAACATCGGATTCCGCTTCTTCCTTGACGATATCATTACCTTGCGGATCCTTGGTCGTCACCATCTTCGCGCCTGCCTGATAGAACAGCTTGGCAAACAGGAAGAAGGCCAGGATGATCACGGCAAGATAGCCAACCACCTGAGGAACGAGGCGGGCGCCAAACTCCCAAGTCGATGCAATCGACAGTTCAACAATGAACATCGCCATGATTCCGACACCAAACGCAAAGTCGAGATCAAGACCACGTTTGTTATAGGCAAAGGTGGCTGTCTGCGACGTTGATTTACCAGCCGCCGCATCTTTCCGCTTCTGACGAGCCTGACTGATATAGGGGCTCATGATGCCATAGAAAGTGATGATGAACATGATGACCACGACCGGGAACTCGGTAATGTCGTATGTCCATTGCGCCCCATAGCGCTCGACAGAGATGAACATATAACGTTCAACCAATCCGCCAAGCACGAAGCCCAACACCAGTGGTGGCCTTGGCCAACGCAAACGCTTCATGATGAAGCCAAGCAGACCGAAGCCAAGCAGTGCCCAGATGTCGCCCCATTGGCGCGAACCCTGGAAGGCACCGACAAAAACAACCGCCAAAACGATCGGCACCAAAATACCGGGACGGATCAGCGCAAGCTTTGCGAGCTGGTTAGCGAAGGTGAAGCAGATACCGGCACCAAGAAGGTTGGCTACAGCAACTGACCACACCATCGTGTAGGTCACGTCGAGTTTCTTGGTCACCATATCAGGTCCGGGGACCAGACCATGGATCAAGAAAGCACCAAGGATAAGCGCCATTGATGCAGAACCAGGAACACCGAAAGCAATGGTCGGCACGAGGGCGCCGCCTTCTTTCGCATTGTTCGAGCTCTCAGACGCGATAACGCCGCGCACGTCACCCTTGCCGAAGTAAATATCAGCATCTTTCTCCGTTCGAGCCGCGTGCCCGTACGCTATCCAGTCGACCACCGACGCCCCGATACCAGGAACAGCACCGAGACCAGCACCAATCGTGCCGCAGCGAATAACCAGCCACATGTTCTTAAACACGTCGCGAACACCAACAAGCTGGCTGTCGTGAATTTCTGTATCCCTGCCTTCAGCAGCAATCGATTTTTGCTGGATCGCCAAGTCGGCAAGTTCAGGAATAGCAAACAGTCCGAGAGCAAGAGGCACAACCGGCAGACCATCCCATAAATACAGGGAATCAAAAGTCCATCGCAGTGTACCTGTCTGAGGATCGTCACCCGCTGTTGAAACCAGGATACCGATACAGGCACCGGCCAAACCCTTCAGGAGCGAACCACCGCTGAGCACGGAGGCTAGCGACAGACCAAATATACAGAACGATAATAGTTCGGGTGACCCGATATGCAGCATGACCGGTCGCAGGATCGGAATACTGACCCCGAGGAGCAGTGCGCCCCAGAGACCGCCGATCACCGACGCGGTAAAGGCCGCACCATATGCTCGACCGGCTTCGCCCTTACGCGACATTGGATAACCATCCAAGATTGTCGCGGCGGACCCCACCGTCCCTGGCACCCCGAACATGACCGCCGGTATCGTATCCGAGGTCACGGTGACCGCCTGCAGCCCCATAAGGAATGCGAGCGCGGTATAGGCGTTCATATCAAATGTAAACGGCAACAGCAGGGACAACCCTACCAGACCGCCAAGACCGGGGATAACACCCACGATCAGACCAATGATAACGCCCAAGAACAAGAATCCGAGCCGTTCAAAGGTGAACAGGATTTTTAACGCCTGTCCTGCTTCGCTTAATAGGGAAATGTCTTCCATTAGCCTCGCCTATAAAAAACCGTACAAAATTCTAAGCCGTACTTCACAAACCAAATTTCGACGCCTGATATTCCGACTCTGGAACAGAATCGTCACCTCACGCGCAAAATTCTTCACGAACAGAGCAGTCCTGCAGACTGTGTCATCCGTAACAGAAATCAAGGAAATCTTGGTCTCTCCCCGCTCCCGTACTTTATGTCAGCGTGTCCGAAAAGACATGCTCCGTCGCCAGGCTCATTAGACGGCCCAGTTGCGGGCGATGGGATATCATCGGAGCGTCGGTGTCAAGGCCAAGGAAAGGATTTCTTAAGCAAATATTTGTCAGCAAACCCTTGACAAATTCAGAGGGACAAACGTTTGCAAGTTCCACTCTTCGCCACAAGCCAGCATTGGCGTAGCGAGCTATAGTCCGATATTGTAGCGACGACGTTCTTAAGAAAAAAGACAACCAAAGGGGAGACGATTGAATGGTTGAACAAGTTGTATTGGTGGCAGGAACCGGCGGCGGTATCGGCGCGGCCTGTGCGCGAGGATTGCTCGAAGATGGCAACAAAGTAACAGCGCTCGACGTAAAACCCGTTCACGAAACCGTTCTCAACGCCGCACCGGAAGATAATTACATTGCCCTCAATGTCGATGTCTCTTCGCTCGATGCTTGCCGCGATGCGGTAAAACAAACCATCGACAAGTTCGGCCGCCTCGATGCGGTCTGCCATTTTGCCGCCATTCACTCGACGCTTAACTGGGAAGATGTTTCCAGTGAGGAGTTCAACCGTGTTTTGGAAGTAAATGTGGTTGGCTCCTTTCACGTTGCCAAAGCGGCAGGCGAATGGATGAAGGAAAATGGCGGCGGTGCCATCGTTCTGACATCCTCCGGGTCTGTGCAGGCTAGCGGTATCGGCGGCGGCAGCGGTCGCGGCGGACCAGCCTATGTAACCTCCAAGGCAGCCATTTATGGCCTCAATCGCTCCCTCGCCCGTTCACTCGGGCCTTACAATATACGTGTGAACACTGTCGCACCGGGGGCCACAGAAACCCCAATGATCGAAGAATATACCAATTCCGCCCGAGAAAATGCTGCTAATAAATCAATGTTGGACCGAATTGGAGACCCAAACGAAATCGCCGATGTCGCACGGTTCCTAATTTCTGATCAGGCTCGCTACGTCACAGGCGACGTCATCAGTGCCAGCGGTGGCGGCAGCGTTTAAAAAGAGTCAGACTCATCGTCAAACCACGCTATAATCTAATTTGAATTTCAGGGAAGCTGCAACGCAGCGAGGAGATAGAAATGCATAACGCGTTTATCAAACCAGAACATATTGAAACAATGATCCGGCGTGGTGGTAAAGAGCACTCAGTCGAGTCTTTGAATGGACCTGCAACGGCGCTGGTTGTTGTCGACATGCAAATTTATTTCATGGGTGAAGGCCAGCCATCGGAATGCCCGATTGCCCGCGACATCGTCCCGAACGTTAATCGCCTAGCAGAAGCGACACGTCGTGCTGGTGGCAAGGTCATTTGGATACAGACTCATTCCGGACCTGATTCAAAAGACTTCTGGTCCGCCTATTATGATCGTATGACACCGGAGAACGGCGAAAAGCGTGTCACCGGTATGGAGCCCGGCGGCAGCGGCTTCGATATATGGCCCGATCTTGATGTTCGCGATGAAGACGAAATCGTTCCCAAGACACGATATTCCGCGTTTCTGCCTGCACCGTCCAAGCTCGAAGCGGTCTTGGAAGAGAACAACATCGACACCATGTTGATCACCGGTGTCTCGACATGTACCTGTTGTGAGTCCACAGCCCGTGACGGCATGATGCTCAACTATCGGACGATGATGATCTCCGATGGCTGCGCCGCACCGGATGATGATCTTCATAATAATTCAATCAATCAGTTCTATTTGCAGTTTGGTGATGTGCAATCAACTGATGAGGTCATCGCGCTGCTCGACCAGAACGTCGCTGCAGCCGCTGCCGAGTAACTACATATTAATTTAACCCGACGCTCGCTTATATGTGAGCCATGAATTCGTCGGCGCCTGAATTACAATTTCAGAGCGTAAGAGCGACGATTGTAAACAGAGGTTCAAAAAATGTCTGACGCCGTCTCCTGCCTGTTGCCGGAAAATGTTGCCAAGGTCACCAAACGCGATGGCCAGCCACACAGCCTGACCGAATTCGATCCGAAATCGACAGCGCTGATCGTCATCGATATGCAGAACTTCTATATTGCAAAAGATCAGCTCTCTTATTGTGAATATGCCGAACCCATCGTGCCAAACGTCAATAAGCTGGCGATGGCGATGCGCCAGTTCGGTGGCAAAGTCATCTGGGTCCGCAACATTACCAACCCCGAAGCCTTTAAGGGCTGGAGTGCGCATTACGAGCGCATGACTGACGAGCGCATCGCAACCCGCAAAAAGGAACTCGCGAAGAACGGTGCAGGATTCAAACTCTGGGAAGGGCTCGATGTCCGCAAGGACGACCCCAAGGTCAACAAGACCCGCTATTCAGCCTTTATCCCGGGTGCGTCCAATATCGAGAAAGTCCTTGGCGAACACGGCATTGACACGCTGATCTTCTGCGGCGTTGCCACCAATGTCTGCGTTGAATCCAGCGCCCGCGATGCCATGATGATGAACTATCACACGCTCACCGTCGAAGACGCCTGCGCCGCCGGCACCATCGCCGGCCATGAAGCAACCCTCAACGCGCTCTATCTGAACTTTGGCGATGTCCAGATGACCGATCAGGTGATGGAGTCTCTCAGCGCCAATGCCGAAAAGAACACCAGCGCCGCTGCGGAGTAGGCAGCCCTAAAAGACAATCAGGCTAGTGGATAGTCTCGCCGCCATGCTTGCGTTGGATAGCCTTCTGACGGCGTCGCTCTTGCCGATTTCCGGAAGGCGCCTCGGCCTGCAACACGGGCTCTAAGGCTGGATAACCTGTCGCGGGCACCTCATTTCCAGTGTTTCCATTGCCATCCGTAAAAGCTAATGAGAACTCATCACCTTGTAATGTTATATCTTCGGAATAGAGTTCTTCAAGCGTCAGCTCGCTGCGTTTGAGCAGGTAGTCTTCGGGCTTTGGCAATTCACCCCAATAGCCCAATGGGTGCGGTTCTTCTCCGTCCCGCACGACATTTCCATCCGACAGCAACGTGTAGCCGCCCTCAGAGAGGATATCCATATAGGTCATGTCGCCGCGTTTGCTCTCCGCCGGGATCGCGCCCGCGCGCACCCACCCTTGCCGAACAGTGGAGTCTTTATCGGTACGCCACAAAATATTAATCAGCCGATCACCGTCACTCCCCACCTCACAATTGGTCGAAGCTCGGATCAGCGTTCCGTCAGCCCGTACCATGGCGCCGTCATCGCGGATGATATCAATCAACATGCGGTGCTGACCTTCATACGGCCCATCACCGCACAGACACACATGGCCCGGCGTCACCTTGGTTCCCCAGAAATCAAGCACAATACGATCCGGCGTCATATGGGTCTGGGTGACCCGACGCGGGCTCAGCGCGCCGCGACCATTATCAGCATCCGGGTCTAGGCCATGACCTCATCACCGATCTCGATCTGTTCAATGGGCTTTTGCGTGCCATCCGCCATATCAATGGATGTTCCGGCACCGAAGCAAAGGGTTTCTATCGGCTTAAGTGATGGCCCGGAAGTATTGAACTCTTCGGGAACTTCTTCGGGAAATTGTATTCCACTTGCGCCGGTGTCGAGTGATAACGGCCCCTTCGATGTCGTTTCAAACCCAAAAAACTTTTTGAAATTTTGCCAATATTCATTGGGCATATGATCTTCAATAGCCCTAACAAATTCGCCACGTGCTTCAGGATCCGCAATCGTGGTTGCTACGTTTCCAATGCCATTTGGAACTGAAGGTTGATCAGTGGGTTCATTATTACGCTGACTAAAGTCTCTAAGTTTTTGTCCATCAACTCCCTGATGCGTTTTTCGAAATAAATTTGTTAACTCTGTTGCTGGTTTTTCAAACAATATATCCCGAGTGTGTTTGGGCAAATTACTGACATCGGCATTTTGTATAGCGTGTACAATTTCATGAAAGAATGTGGAAACCAAATCTAAGGACACAAGAGAACCATCATTGACAATAATGCGCGTCTTCTCCAGTGAGTTACGATTAAAATTTATGGTGGCTTCCGATTGATTGTAGCTCGTTTGGATATCATTCGTATCAGAAATGGTGAGCGTTCCTCCCTCAACTTGCGTGAGGGCAGTTTGTACAGCGGCTCTACCAAGATCTGTTGAATATAATGTTTGGAGAGTTTGGGCTACCAAATTTCTGTTGCCTAAAACCCCACTATAAACAACTTTGAATTGACCGTTGTTGAACGACAATAGCGTTTCCTTCATATTTACCCTCCGTTACCAATAGAGTTTCTAATTTCATCTAATTTTTTTAGGATCAAACGTCGAACTTCTTTTTTCGACATACCCGGTTTTACTCGCTCATCGTATAATAAATTTAACATCAACAAGTCGTACGGGTGTGGGGCGGCGTAAGCAGAAACATCAGAATCGCTAGCAACTAAATTTGCCAAAACTCGTTTACACTTTGCTGAAAGTTCTTTTTTATTCGGCATAGATCGGCAGCCCTCAGAAATCAGTGGTCGATCAAGCCTGTTGCCCCTGTTCCAATTGGATAAAACGGATCGATCACTGAGTTTCGATTCCCCCGGCAATCCCATCGCCCTCAAAAGGCATTCGTTTACCAAAGCCCGAAGAACGGGCTCTTCAAGGGACATAACCACGTTGCATTTTGCGAGGAAAATATTGTGATTTTCAGCAGTCTTGATTTGGCCTTCAACCTGATCGACTAATTCTGGTGTAAACCTGGTTCCTTGGCGGAAGATATCCCAGCCATTATATTTATGAAAAGCGTATTTTGAAAATCGAATTATTGATAAAATATTGTTTTTAAATATATTTTCGGGGTTGCCATGCTGTTTAAATGCGATAAAGCCGGTCTTAGATTGGTAAAATCGTTCCCGTGTTAATATTCTGATCTCTTTTCCCGAAGCGCGTGATATAGGTTCGATTATCCTCTTTAACGTGTCCCTGATTATTCTATTGGCCCGGGACCTCCATTCTGTATAGGTCTTTTCATTAACTTCCGAAAAATCAGGTCCAACTTCAATTTTTGGGATTTCCCATTTTTTTATCACTTTATCTCTGGGATATTGTTTCCAGCGGTCCTCTAATAGGTCTGGTCTCCTTTTTGCCAGTACCTGTTTCATTAACAAATAGGAAGTTTTTGGGACCAGCGCGACGCGTAGAAAGTCTTCCACAATCTGGGCGTCGGAATATTGATGAAAGATCGGGCGAAAAATCTCCGACGCCTTTGCACCATTCATTACCGAGTACTGAAAAAGCACTAGCGTCGACAGAATTGAGATAACTGCGTATCGTAATTTCATCGAATTCCAATCAAGAATTCTAGGTCGAGCATTTAAGGTAGATTTCAACAATCCCCGACACCCATTGCAACTCCTGATCGATAAAGCCAAAAATAAATTGTGGATAAATCGTAAAATTCTGACCACTGGGAAGCCCCATAATTTTCTCCCCTACCCCATTTGCTTAACCGGTGTTCTCAGGTAATCATATGTGTACATATGAATGGTTGAGAACTGAGTTCGGGGAGAGTGCATAATGGCGGATAAACTGGTTATTAAAAATGTCGGGATGATGCTGTCCGGCGCGTTGGAAGAACCGATCCTTGATGCCGATACCGTCGTGGTTGAAGACGGCAAAATCACCGCCATTGGTAAGGAAGCCGCGCTTGATACCGGCAACGCCGACACCACCGTTGATGCTAATCGCACCGCGCTCGCCCCCGGGCTGATCGACAGCCACGTCCATCCCGTCGCTGGGGACTGGACACCACGCCAAAGCCAGATGAACTGGATCGACAGCTCGATGCATGGCGGTGTCACCACGATGATCTCTGCTGGTGAAGCACATTTCCCCGGTCGCCCGCGCGACCCTAAAGGTGTCGTTGCGCTGGCCATCGCGGTGCAGCGCTCCTATGCCAACTATCCCGGTCAGGTCAAAATGCATGCCGGAGCGCCGATCCTCGAAAAAGATATGGTCGAGGATGATTTCAAATTTATGGCGGAAGCTGGTGTCAAACTGTTGGGTGAGATTGGGCTCGGCGGCGTAAAGGCCGGTGACGAGGCCAAGATGATGGTCGATTGGGCCCGCAAGTATGGCATCCAAAGCACCATCCATACCGGTGGTCCTTCGATACCGGGTTCCGGGCTAATTGATAAGGATGTCGTGCTGGAAGCCGGTGCCGATATCATCGGTCATATTAATGGTGGCCATACCGCTCTGCCGCTCGATCAGATCCGTTGCCTCTGTGAAGACTGTAGTGCTGGCATTGAGATCGTTCATAACGGCAATGAAAAAGCCGCGCTTTATGCGATGCGCACGGCGTTCGAGCTGGGCGAGGAAAGCCGCGTTATTCTAGGCACCGATGGGCCTGCTGGCTCCGGTGTGCAGCCGCTCGGCATCATTCGTATGATTGCCATGATGGCATCGCTCGGCGATGTCGCCGCTGAAACCGTGATCTGTTTCGCAACTGGTAATACCGCCCGCGTCCGCGAGCTTGATTGCGGATTGATCGAGGTTGGCCGAGCCGCTGATTTCATCTTCATCGACGCACCACAACATTCCGCGGGTAAAACCGTCCTCGACGCCATTAACCTGGGGGATATTCCCGGCATTGGCATGGTCGTTATTGATGGCAAGATTGCCAGCGGCCGCAGCCGCAATACCCCACCCGCCACGAACATTCCGGAGGTCGTCTGACACCATGGCACCAGATACAGTAGATATGCCGCTTAACTTTGGCATCGGACAACCCGTTACCCGTACCGAAGACCCGCGTCACCTTACCGGTGGCGGCCAATATACTGATGACACCAATATTGATGGTCAGGTCTATGCCCGCTTTGTGCGCAGTCAGGTTGCGCATGGCGAGTTGAAGTCAGTCGATATTTCTGCGGCCTCTGCCATGCCGGGCGTCATTGGCATCTATACCGGCGCTGACATGCGGGCCGATGACATCGGCAACATCCCAAGTGGGTTACCTTTGAAGAGCCGTGATGGCAGCCCTTATATTGTGCCACCGCGCACCGGCCTCGCCGTTGGACGGGTGCGTCATGTTGGTGAACCGATCGCCGTCGTCATCGCCGAAACAGCTGCTCAAGCGCAAGAAGCTGCCGAAGCTGTTGCAGTGGATATAGCCTCGCTGCCTGTGGTGACGGATTCCGAAGAAGCCGTAAAAGCCGGTGCACCTCTGCTGCATGATGAAGCGCCGGGCAATGTCTGTCTCGATTTCTTTGTGGGTGACGACGATGCAATTGCAGACGCTTTCTCCAAGGCCGCGCATGTCACCAAAATGCGGATCGACAATACGCGGATCGTGGTCAACGCCATGGAACCCCGTTCAGTCATTGGCGAATACGACGCTGAGAGCGAACGCTTCACCGTCCACATGCCGACCCAGGGCGTCATGGGCGTTCGCGGCGCCATGGCGAATGCGATCTTCAAAGTCAAACCAGAGCAAGTTCGGGTGCTGTCCAACGATGTTGGCGGTTCCTTTGGGATGAAGGGAGCTGCCTTTGTCGAGCCGATCTCGGTACTCTATGCCGCGCGCAAGCTTGACCGTCCTGTTAAATGGACGGCGGATCGGTCGGAAAGCTTTATTTCGGATCATCAAGGACGTGACAGTATCATCTATGCCGAGCTGGCACTAAGTGCCGAGGGTGATTTCCTCGGGCTCAAAGTTACGGGCGTTGGCAATTGCGGTGCCTATCTGACGGCGATGGGCCCTGCGCCGATGACCAATGTCATCTGCCGCAACATCATCAGCGTCTATAAGACACCGGCATTTTCCTATGCAACTAAGGCGGTATTCACCAACACGGTACCCACTGGCCCCTATCGCGGTGCCGGACGCCCGGAATCCAAATACATCATGGAGCAGCTGGTCGATAAGGCCGCGCGCGAGATGGGAATCGACCGGGTCGAGCTCCGCCGCCGCAATCTGATTGCGCCTGATGCCTTGCCCTACAAAGCCCCCAACGGTCAGACCTATGATAGTGGCGAATTTGAAGCAATCATGGATGAGACGCTCAAGCGCTCGGACTGGAACGGCTTTGAAGCGCGCAAGGCCGAATCCGTAGCAAACGGAAAACTCCGAGGTGTCAGTATCACCAACTATCTCGAAAACACTGGAGCTGCCGGAGAGCTGGCCGATATTCGCTTCCGCGAAGACGGTTCAGTCGCACTGGTCACTGGCGCCAAGGACATGGGCACCAGCCATCGTACACCTTTTGCACAAATCCTCCATGAACGGCTCGGCGTTCCCTATGAAGCTATCGAGGTTATCCAAAATGACTCCGATGAAATGAGCCCTGGTGCTTCTGGCTCTGGCGGTTCCAAAACGCTGGTCGGCGCGGGTAATGCCATTGCCGATGCCGCAACCGATATCATCGAAAAAGGTAAGGCCGCTGCGGGTCATATTCTTGAAGCCGCCGTCGAAGATATAGAGTTTGCCGCTGGCGATTTCACCGTCGCGGGCACCAACAAGACTATTAATGTCATGGATTTGGCGAAACAAATCCGGGAGGTGGGCGCCGTGCCTGATGGTGTACCCGACAGCCTGGATACCAAAGCCGTTCATGACTCCAGCCCATCGAGTTTCCCGAATGGCTGCCATGTCTGCGAGGTTGAGGTTGAACCAGAAACTGGCACCGTCGAGATCGTTAAATATGTCGTGGTTGATGACTTTGGTGTCGTGATTAACCCACTGGTCGTTGAAGGCCAGGTTCAGGGTGGTGTTATGCAAGGCGTCGGACAAATCCTCGTTGAGCGTACGCTCTATGATGATGACGGCCAGCTGATTACAGGTTCTTACATGGATTACTGTATGCCGCGCGCCGATGATATTTGCGATATCGAATTCTCAACCCGCAACGTGCCGTGTGTCACCAACCCGCTTGGTGTGAAAGGCTGCGGCGAAGCGGGCAATGGCGGTTCCATGCCGGCGGTGATGAATGCCATTCTCCATGCCCTGGAAGAAAAAGGCATTACCGAGTTTGATGCACCGGCAACACCACATCGTGTTTGGGAAGCCCTCCAAAACGCACGGTAATCGAGCCTCATTGTATCGGCGCCCCTGATCGATTACTGGAATTCTAAAATCAGCGAGCTAAATTATTCAGGTTAATTCCATCGTATTTAGCCTAATTTAGAGTCTATTAACGGCTGACCCGTACTTTGCACCTTGTGAAGCGGAACAAGGTATAGTTGCAAATTGAGAGGACGGTGATTTCCTCCCAAGAATCGCGCTGCCCCACGCCCTTCCCGATTGATTTATACGATGGCTTAAAAAGCGAGGAAGTGTGATGAGCGCAATCGAGACAACGACAGAAACAGAAGAGATCAACAACGATGAAACAACAAAGGGGCAGGCGCGCGGTTTGAGCATCGCAACCAAACTTTATGGTGTTGTTGGTTTTTGTCTTCTCATCACTGGTATCGTCGCAGGCACAAGTTACTGGCAGTTCTCCCTGATCGGAGCAGAGATTGAAGCCATCGCCGAACGGGATATTCCGGTAACCAACGCGCTGACCGAAGTGACGATCCACCAACTCGAACAAGAAATCAGCATGGAACGTGCTTTCCGGTATGGTGAGACACTTAATACGGACAGCCACGCCGCTGAACTGTTTGATAAATCCAAGAAGAAATTTGAACAATACAATGCCAAAATCAATAAAGAGCTGAAGGCAACCGAAGCGCTTATCCTCAAAGCGCGAGATGCGTCACATACAGCAAAGGAAAAGGCAGCCTTTCAGGATGCATATGATCACACTGTGAATGTTGATAACGCTCACAAAACCTATTTCGAAAAAACCGAAGTGATCTTTTCACTGATTAAAGCGGGTGACCTCAAAGAAGCGCATAAGCAAGAAGAAAAAATTGAGAAACTTGTAAAGGCCCTTAATCACGAGCTTGAAGGACTCCTCCTCAAGTTCGAAAGGTTTACCGCAAAAGCTGCCAAAACAGCAGAAGCGCATGAAAAACACGCCATCAATCTAATTTCCATCATCAGCATCGTGGGTCTTCTTCTTGGCTCCATCGTCGCCTATATGCTTGTCCGCATGACGGTGGCTCGGCCGCTTGGTGCAATTGTCGACGAAGTCGAAACATTGGCGTCAGGAAATTACGACGTTGAAATTGTGGTCAACTCCAGTGATGAAATAGGCCGTGTTGCCGGCGCTCTACAAATTTTCCAAAAGAGCCTTGTGAATGCCGACAAGATGGAACAGGAACGCGTCGAACTTGAGCGCAAGGCCCAGGACGACGAGAAAAAACGCCTTGCGGCTGAACAGGAAGCTGCACAAAAAGAAGTGGAGCTCCGGGAGCAGACTGCGAAAGAAGCCGAGAAACGCACCCATCGCATGGAAGAAATTATCGCAGGTTTCGAATCAAATGTCGGTACGGCGCTCGAAACTGTTAGTTCTGCTGCTACGGAAATGCATGCCTCCGCAGAGGCAATGACCAGTACGGCTGAACAGACCAGCCAGCGTTCTTCAACTGTTGCGGCCGCCTCTGAAGAAGCATCAACGAACATCCAAACCGTTGCCAGTGCTGCAGAAGAGCTGTCCGCCTCGGTCGGTGAAATCAGTCGTCAGGTCAAGGAAAGCTCGTCTATCGCCGAGAAGGCGGTACAGGAAGCCAGCGCCACCAATGAGAAGGTCCAGGGCCTTGCAGCGGCGGCACAGAAAATTGGCGAAGTCGTCAATCTCATCAACGATATCGCCAGCCAGACCAACCTGCTTGCGCTTAACGCAACGATTGAGGCCGCCCGCGCCGGTGACGCTGGCAAAGGATTTGCGGTTGTTGCATCTGAAGTTAAATCACTGGCTACCCAAACCGGGAAAGCGACTGAGGAAATCGGTGGCCAGATCCACGAGATCCAGGAAGCCACCGGTGACGCCGTTACCGCCATCGGTGGTATCTCGGACATCATCTCGCAGATCAGCGAAATCTCCGGCGCTGTTGCCGCGGCGGTCGAGGAACAGGGTGCAGCATCGCGTGAGATTGCTGGCAATGTTGCCCAGGCCGCTTCCGGGACTCAGGAAGTTTCGGGTAATATTATTGAGGTTAATCAAGCCGCCTCTGAGACCGGCACAAACGCTGCGCAGGTCCTCAGTGCTGCTGATGAACTGGCCAAACAGGGAGACGCCCTGCGCGGCCAGGTCGATCAGTTCCTTCAGGACATCAGAGCCGCATAATCGTTACACCACAAATGGCATGCTGGGCGTGACAAAATTCTTCTAACCGTATTACCATTTGGACGAAAAAATCGTGACAAAATTTAGTCCCAAGATCCGATTTGTGCTTCCCGCCGTAATCATCGGCGCAGCACTATCAGCCAGCATCGCTGTCGGCACTGGCAACTACTTTGCGGCCCTCTCGACCATTGAGCAGGCATCAAAAGCTGGGCTTAAATCCACGCTGACATTAAGGGCGCGCGTTCTCCAGAAATATCTCAACTCTGTCAAACAGGACTTGGCCTTTCAGACACAAAACCCGGCCATCTTCGATGCGTTGAAAGATTTTTCCAGCGCCTGGAAAGTCGTGCCCGGCGACAAAACCAAGCAGCTCCATAAGCTCTATATCGATGACAACCCAAACCCGACCGGGCAAAAGGAAAAACTCGATTACGCAAAAGATGGTTCTGAATATTCAATTGCCCATAAAAAGCATCACATATATTTGCGTAAATTTCTTCAGGAACGCGGTTATTACGATGTTTTTCTTTTCGATACCGAAGGCAACCTTGTCTATACCGTTTTCAAAGAGCTTGATTTCGCAACAAACCTGACCACTGGAAAATGGAAAGACACCGACCTGGGCAATGCCTTCCGGGCAGCATTATCTCAGTCCAAGCGCGGTCAATTTTCATTCTTTGATTTCAAACCCTATGCACCAAGTCACGGTGCACCCGCCAGCTTCATGTCTTCGCCGCTCATTGATTCTCACGGCAAGCTAAAAGGTGTTCTCGTCTTTCAAATGCCGATCGACGAAATGAATAGTGTTATGAATGAAACGGCTGGCATGGGTAAAACCGGCCAAACATTTGTTGTTGGACCCGATAAGCTGATGCGCAGTAATGATCGGTTTAGCGAAAAATCGACAATCCTGAGCCGAAAAATTGACGACCCCGCTGTCGTAGATGCCCTGTCAGGAAAATCTGGAACACACGTAATCCAAAACGAACAGGGGGCAAAATATCTCAAGGCATATGCGCCATTCGACTTTATGGGGACTCGCTGGGCATTTATTTCAGAGCGTTCTACCGCAGAAATAGACGCACCCGTTCTCAAACTCCGAAATCAATCGATTATCGTTGCGCTCATTTCATTTTTGATAATATCTATCGTCGGTTTCTGGTTTACTAGCACGCTAACCAAGCCAATGGTCAAGCTAAGTAGCGTCATGAACGCCCTAACCAACGGAAACAAGGACATCGATGTTTCTGGAACAACGCGCGGAGATGAACTCGGTGATATGGCGCGTTCAGTTCAGGTGTTCAAAGAAAACCTGATTGAAACACAACGCCTACGAGATCAACAGGTTGAAGCCGAACAGCAAGCACAGGCAGAAGAGCAAAAACGTGTCGCTGCTGAGAAAGACACTATCAAAGTAGAAGCAGAAAAACGCGATCAGACGGCGCATGAATCCGCCGCCCGATCTCAACGCATGGAAGAAATTATTTCTGCCTTCGATAGCGATGTTAAGAATGCGCTGGAAACAGTCTCATCAGCGGCTGCCGAGATGAGGGGCTCAGCTGAGTCAATGTCAAAGACAGCAGAAAAGACCAGCACCCAAACCTCAACTGTTGCCGCCGCCTCGGATGAAGCCTCCCGCAATATCCAAACCGTTGCCAGTGCCGCGGAAGAACTCTCCGCCTCGGTTGGTGAAATCAGCCGACAGGTGAAGGAAAGCTCCTCAATCGCCGAGAAGGCGGTACAGGAAGCTGCTGCGACCAATGAAAAGGTTCAAGGATTGGCAGATGCCGCACAGAAGATCGGCGACGTCGTCAATCTCATCAACGATATCGCCAGCCAGACCAACCTGCTTGCGCTCAACGCGACGATTGAAGCCGCGCGCGCTGGTGATGCTGGCAAAGGTTTTGCTGTTGTTGCGTCTGAAGTTAAATCACTGGCCACCCAGACCGGGAAAGCCACAGAGGAAATCGGTGGTCAGATCCACGAGATTCAGGAAGCAACCGGAGACGCTGTTACAGCGATCGGTGGCATCTCGGACGTCATTTCGCAGATCAGTGAAATTTCGGGGGCGGTTGCCACCGCTGTTGAGGAACAAGGTGCAGCATCCCGTGAAATTGCGGGCAATGTGGCCCAGGCGGCTTCCGGCACTCAGGAAGTCTCCGGCAACATTATTGAGGTCAATCAGGCTGCCTCTGAGACCGGCGCGAACGCCGCGCAGGTCCTCAGCGCTGCTGATGAACTGGCCAAACAGGGAGACGCCCTGCGTGGCCAGGTCGATCAGTTCCTTCAGGACATCAGAGCGGCCTAACCATTTTTCAGTCTTTGCGACGACGCGACGCCTCGCCCTCACCGGCGGGGCGATTTGCGTTTTAAGATTGGCGCCGTATTTCCACCCTGGTAGCCCAAAAACCTATCTTAAAATTAAGGTTAATTTACGGGTTTTTAAGAAAATTCGATCAAAATTCTTCGCAATCGGTACCGTGTTGCAACGGTCGAAAGAGCCCTGTCATCAAGCCATGTTTCTCAAACATGGAAAGGAACTAAAGAATGTCTGATACCGTCATCGGTCAAGAAACAAAAACCAGCAAAAAAGCCTCAAAGTTCTCATTCAATAATTTCGGTATCGGTGTCCGGATTATGCTGGTCCTCACCTTGCCCCTCGTGGCGACAGTTTGGCTGGGCGCTAACGCCATTCTTGATGCAAACCATGCGGCGGTAGAGGAAGAAAAGCTGGGGAAGCTTTCGCGTCTCGGCCAAAAAATCAGTGCCACTGTGCATGAAATGCAAAAAGAACGCGGTATGTCAGCGGTCTTTATCAACACCCAGGGTAAAGGATTCAAATCTGAGTTGCCGGGCCAGCGGGCGACAACCGACACCGCAGCAAAGGCAATGTTCGACGCGTTCGACAAGCTTAATCCCTCGGCGTTTGGTACAGGCTTTGTTGCGACATACTCCACAGCTAAAGACGCGATGGCTCAGCTGACCACAATGCGGGGCAATGTCTCATCATTGCAGATAACCGTTCCGCAAATGGCGGGATACTACACGCCAACCATCGCTAAGCTATTGTCTAATGTCGAATATATGACGCGGCTTAGTCACAATTCGGAAATCAGCAATTCAATTGCGACATACACTGCCTTTCTGCAAGCCAAGGAACGGGCTGGCGTTGAGCGAGCAATGGGCGCTGCCGGGTTTAGTTCCGGCAAGTTTGCACCCAAGGTCTATCAGAAATTTGTTGGCCTGATCGCTGCACAAAATGATCTTCTTGGGATTTTCCGCAAACATGCGTCCAAAGAGCAATTCGCATTCTACAATCAGACCATGACCGGGGCCCCGGTCGACGGAACGAATTCACTTCGTAAGATCGCAATCGACAGCCCTGTAAAAGGTAATGTTGGCGGTGTGACCGGACCGCAATGGTTCAAAACCATCACCAGTAAAATCGACCTTATGAAACGTGTTGAGGATCGCATTGCCAACGATCTCGTTGCCCTGACTGACAGACTCCATGCCGAGGCAGCATCCCTGTTCCGAACTGAACTGATTTCGATTGGTGCCCTTCTCGTCGCGACGCTACTGCTCGTCTTTTTTGTCGTACGCGGTATCACCGGGCCACTTGCAAAACTCACAGGTGCCACAACGCGTCTTGCAGAAGGCGATACAACTTCCGAAATCGATATTCCGGAAACCACCGACGAGGTCGGAACACTAGTCGGGTCGATCAAGGTATTTCAGAGAAATTTGATCGAGTCAGAACGCCTGCAGGCCGAACAGCAAGAAGCCGAGAAACAGGCACTCGTCGATGAACAGAAACGTGAAGAAGAAAAACGTGCTGCCGAAGCAATGGCCGAAGAACAAAAGCGCGAAGCAGATGCCAAAGCGGACAGCGAACGGAAAGAGGCTATGCTGGAAATGGCGGATGAGTTCGAAAAGAACGTCATGAGCGTCGTTGAGGGACTGAGCTCTGCAACAACAGAAATGCAGTCTTCCGCTGAGGCGATGTCGGCCACCGCAGAACAAACCACTCAGCAGGCCAGCACTGTTGCCGCGTCATCTGGCGATGCAGCCAATAGCGTTCAAACAGTTGCCGCTGCAGCCGAGGAGCTTTCGGCCTCAGTGGGCGAAATTAGCCGCCAGGTTAAGGAGAGCAACCAGATCGCTCAGAGTGCAGTCCAGGAAGCCCAGAAAACCAATGAGAAGGTTCAGGGTCTCGCCGAGGCAGCGCAAAAGATTGGCGATGTTGTAAGCCTGATTAACGACATCGCGAGCCAGACTAATCTCTTGGCCCTTAACGCGACGATCGAGGCAGCCCGCGCCGGTGATGCCGGTAAAGGCTTTGCGGTTGTTGCGTCTGAAGTCAAATCACTTGCAACACAAACCGGTAAGGCCACTGAGGAAATCGGCTCCCAGATCGCGGCTATCCAGTCCGAAACAGAGGCCGCCGTCGAAGCCATTCAAAGCATCGGCGCGACTGTCGGGCAGATGGGCGAAATTGCCACATCAGTTGCCAGTGCCGTCGAAGAGCAGGGCTCAGCAACCCGCGAAATTGCCAGCAGCGTCCAGCATGCTGCAACCGGTACTCAGGAAGTATCTAGCACGATTGGGGAAGTTACCCAGGCCGCCACAGAAAACCAGTCATCTGCCGGCCAGATGCTTGATGCGGCCAAGGAACTCGCTCAACAAGGGACGGTTCTCCGAGACGAGGTCGGCAAATTCCTCGAATCGGTACGCGCCGCCTAAGAAACCCACAACATTAAGAACTGTTAGCGCCCCGCCTTCACCGGCGGGGCGTTTTCGTTTCCGCCTGTCTTATCGATTTGCGGATACTCACCCGTTGGGTACTCGCCGATCATTGGTTCGCACCATTTTCCATACAATTAATAGGGTCTTCATCAGTTCGGGACTACTTTAGTGGGATAAGACCATCTTGATCCCCAATGTCGTTCTCTGAATGCAGTATCCCGCAGACCAGATTTAAACGTGTCAAAATTCAAAGCGAGATTAAAATGCCAAATCTAGCGCCACAAGACACCGACAATGCCAATCTTAATGCAAGCAAGACAACTAACGCCAAAAGCATCGCGTGGAAGATCATACTTCCGATCCCGATAGCCTTAGCAGTCGGTGTCGTCGCGCTCGCAATGTGGCTACCGGGTGCAATTCAACAAAACGTCAAAGCAACCGCCGTAAAAAATGCCACCCAGTCGGTAAACCAGTTCAAAACCTTGCGTGGTTACTATACAAAAAATGTAATCAAGAAGGCGCTAGCCAACGGTGGTGTCAAACCTTCCTTCAATCATAAGTCGATGAAAAACGGCATTCCCCTTCCCGCGACGTTAGTCCACGATTTATCCGAACTGCTCTCAAAAGACGGAACGAAAATTTCCTTGAGCAGCCCCTTCCCGTTCCCCAACAGACAAGCGCGCAAACTTGACAGCTTTCAGCAGCAAGCCTGGAGAGAGATTAACGCCAACCCCGCCAAGCCCTTCGTCCGCGAGGAAACTGTCGGGGGCAAAACTTTTATGCGTGTCGGCGTTGCCGACAAGATGGTCGCGCAAGGCTGCGTCAATTGTCACAATGGGCGCGCAGATACCCCAAAATCAGACTGGAAACTTGGCGATGTGCGAGGTGTACTCGAGGTTTCCACCGAAATAGGCGATCAAATTGCCTCAGCTGAACTTCTGAGTAAGAAGGTAAGCGGCGCCGTTATCATTTTGGGATTATTGATTATCGGCCTGTTGATTATCGTCACAATTAAATCTGTTGGCCGGCCCTTACATCGACTGACAACTGTTATGAGCAACGTTGCACATGGCGATACAGAAATAGAAGTCCCTTATTTGAGCGGCCGGGACGAGCTCGGGGCTCTTGCCAAGGGGATTGACCAGTGGCGGCTTAACCGTATCCGCAACGCAAAAATCGAACAGGAAAAGCTTGCTGTCGAACAAAAAGCCCAGGAGGAAAAACAAAAACGCGAAGAAGAAAAACACGCAGCAGAGACCAAGACAAAATCTCAGCAGCGCGATGCCGAAGCAAAAGCTGAATTAGATCGCAAACAGGCAATGCTGGAAATGGCCGACGTGTTTGAGAAGAACGTCATGAGCGTCATCGACGGGTTGAGCTCTGCCACGACCGAAATGCAGTCATCCGCTGAAGCCATGTCCGCGACTGCCAGTCAAACCAGCAGTCAGGCAACAGCTGTCGCTGCAGCGTCAGAAGCGGCATCCACGAATGTCCAAACTGTTGCGACTGCGGCAGAGGAATTATCAGCAACTGTAGCGGAAATCAGCCAACAGGTTACGGAAAGCAATCAGATTGCCCAAAGTGCAGTCAAAGAAGCCAAGATGACTAATCAAAAGGTCCAGGGGTTAGCTGAGGCGGCGCAGAAAATCGGTGACGTTGTCAGCTTGATCAACGACATCGCCTCACAGACCAACTTGTTGGCTCTGAACGCGACTATCGAAGCGGCGCGCGCCGGAGATGCTGGCAAAGGCTTCGCGGTTGTTGCGAGCGAGGTCAAATCGCTGGCAACTCAAACTGGGAAGGCCACAGAGGAAATTGGCGCTCAGATAACATCCATACAAGTCGAAACCCAATCTGCGGTAGAAGCTATTCAAAGTATCGGCTCTACCGTTGGTCAGATGGGAGAAATAGCAACCTCCGTTGCAACCGCTGTCGAAGCCCAGGGATCTGCAACCCGAGATATTACAAGCAGTGTTCTGCAGGCGTCAGAGGGGACACAAACGGTATCAAGCAATATTGTCCAAGTCACGCAAGCGGCAGATGAAAGTCAGTCTTCCTCGAACCGAATGCTAGACGCATCCAAACAGCTCGTTGAACAAGGTAACGCTCTCAGGAGTGAGGTCGGCAAATTCCTCGAATCGGTACGCGCCGCCTAGGCAACCCACAACATAAAGAACTGTTAGCGCCCCGCCTTCACCGGCGGGGCGTTTTCGTTTGCTCACCCCTTCCTCGGCTCGGGAAACCTCCTATAATCCTTCCAGCAGCATTGTTACATATGCCCCGGGAGGCACTGGATGTTCTTTGAGCCAAAAAATGACGATCACGGGTTACCCTACAACCCATTTAAAGCCTGCGTCGTGCCACGGCCAATCGGCTGGATCACCACGCTGAGCTATAGCGGAATTGTCAATCTCGCGCCGTTTTCAATTTCCAATCAACTCGCCTACGATCCGCCGTTTGTGTTCTTTTCCGGATCCGGCGCCATCGATGAGAAGGAAGCTGAACCACGCCGCAAGGACTCCGTTGTCAATGCCGAAGATACCGGTGAGTTCGTCTACAACATGGCAACCTACGAGCTCCGGAATGAGGTCAACCTGTCTTCAAAACATGTGCCACCGGAAATTGATGAGCTGGAGATGTGTGGTCTAACCCCAGCACCCTGCAACCTTGTCAAATGTCCCCGCATCGCCGAAAGCCCGGTGAATCTCGAATGTAAGTATCACTCGACAATCACGCTACCATCTAACTCGGCCAAAGGCGTCCATCACGTGGTCATCGGCGAGGTCGTTGGCATTCACATCAACGATGCTGCTCTCACGGATGGTCGGGTCGATTGGGTCAAGATCCAGCCACTCGCCCGTATGGGGTATATGGATTATACGCATGTGACCGAGGTCTTCACGATGCCCGGTCCGAAAGGCGAAGAGTTCCGCCCCGGACAAGTTGGGGAGCACAGCTCATCCAAACTTTGGGACACTGCCAAAGATTAGGTCACAGAAGACGTCTAAACGGGCCTGTCGCCCTCTAGCGCATAACGCCGCAAGAGACGGCGTTCGCTAAGATCGAAGTCAGTACGAGCATGCAGTGTGCAACGATTGTCCCAGATCGAAAGATCGCCCGGCAACCAGGTATGATCGTAAATGAACTGATCCTGTTCAATATGATCGAACAAATATTCCAGCAGTTCGGTGCTTTCCGTCGTGTCCATATCGAGAATGTAGTCAGTCATCAGCCGGTTGATAAACAGCGATTTACGACCGGTTTCCGGGTGGGTGCGAACGACCGGATGTACTGCACTCGGTGCGCCCTTAGTGCGCTCCGTTGATTTCATATATCGATTATTGGATTGATAGTCGTACACATTCATCGCTACCCGGTCATTGAGCTTTTCTTTGATATCGTCGGGTAGCGTTTCATAGGGCTTATAGCAATCAACAAACAACGTGTGCCCACCTTTTGATGGAAGCTCAATTGCATACAGGCTCGTCGCAGAGACGGGTAAATCGAAGTAACATTGATCAGAGTGGAACCACATCTCGCCACCGGGCAGAATCGCATTCTCCTTGAAATTGGACACGAACAACATCCCTGGCTGTTCATCTGATTCAGATTCCGGCGCTGTCCGTTCTGCCTGAATCGTTCCGAAGTTAGCGCACAGCGCTGAGTGTTCGGCATCAGTCACTTCATGCCCACGGATGAAGACCACACCATATTCAAGCCAGGCGTCGCGTATCGACTTTATATCGGCTTCCTCTAATGCCCTGCAGGGATTGATGCCGATAATTTCAGCGCCTAATGCCGATGAAAGCGGTTTAATCTCTACGGTCATTCTTCTTCTCGCCCAATGCAATTTTGTCTATCCTGCCAAGTTAGGGATTACTCTGTAAAGAGAACGGTTACTGGAGGATGACGATGCGTGTCCTGATTGTCGGGGCCGGCCCAACAGGCCTGACGACCGCTGTTGAATTAGCCCGGCAGGGCATTACACCTGAGGTTATTGATCAGCGCGAAGATCCATCCTCGCTATCCCGTGCCGTCGGCATCCTGCCACGGAGTCTCAAACTTCTCGAACTTTCTGGGGTAACCCAGCGATTGCTCGATGAGGGCATTCATATGCAATCGATGGAAATTTTTAAGGGCTCAAGAAGCGCCGCGCGAATTTCTATCAAAGGCGGACATCCGGAACATGATTACGTCGTCGCACTTGCACAGGACAGGACCGAGGCCGCGCTCCGTGACACCCTGACCGAGTTCGGCGGCACCGTTTCCTATGGCCAGGAACTCATCGCTCTTCACCAAAAAAATGAACGTGTCGTCGTTCACACCAGAGAAGGTGCTGAAGACGCATTTGATCTGGTTGTTGGCGCCGATGGAATTCGGAGCAAAACACGGGAATGTGCTGGCATTGATTATCCTGGGTTTGATTTGCCTGAAACTTGGTCGATTGCCGACGTCGATGCCCAAAATTGGATAAACCCCGATAGTTTCACAGTGTGTCTGCTGGCTGATAGAAAAGTTGTGGTCGTCGCGCCCCTCGAACCAACACGCTACCGCGTTGTATCGAATACAGAAAATGCGCTGCAATCGCTTCCGCTACCTCTCGATATCACCGGTATCAGACGAGAAGGCACCTTTACGATCTCAATCCGTCAAGCCACGCATTATAACAAAGGCCGTGTTTATTTGGCGGGCGACGCCGCGCATTGTCACTCTCCGGTTGGCGGTCGAGGAATGAATCTCGGCATCGCCGACGCTGCCGATCTCGCTCACCGCATCGTAAAAAATGATCTCACCGGATATAGTACCGCGCGACATGCTGATGGCGTGAGGATCATCGCGCAAAGCGAACAGATTCGTGGAATATTTACCACGACGAACCCTATTACTCGTATGATACGAAATGCATTCTTTCCGCTGATCAACGCATCAACTGTTCTTCAACGACGTGCAGCACAGCGGATGCTTGGCGACTAACATCGATGACCAACGAAAGGGTTGATATGGAAACCAAGACGCCAGAAAACGCTGGATCTGTCATCGCAGTCGCGCGCGATGGTGGTCACAATTTCAGCAAACCCACATGCGATAATATCAAACTGGTGTCTGGCCTCGGCGTCGAAGGTGATGCTCATTTCGGGAAAACCGTCCAGCACCTCTATCGGATCAAGAAGGACCCTGATGTGCCAAACTTGCGTCAGATTCACCTCATCCATAGCGAATTACATGACGAATTACGCGGCAAAGGATTCGCGATATCACCTGGAGATATGGGGGAAAATATTACGACCCAAGGGTTGGATATTCTCGATCTGCCCTGTGGAACAATCTTAAAAATTGGTGAGCAAGCCGCTATTGAAATTACTGGGTTAAGAAACCCGTGCTATCAGCTAAACGATTTTAGAGACGGATTGATGAAGGCCTGCCTCGACAAAGCCGCAGATGGCAGCGTCATTTTTAAGTCAGGGATAATGGGTGTTATTGTCCAAGACGGCACCGTTAAACCCGGTGACCAAATTCAGATCGAGTTACCAGCCGAACCATATATCCCGCTAGATCTCGTGTGACATTAACGAATAGCGACCAGACAATCCTGACGACGGGCTTTTAGTTTTTTACAGACATTTGCCGCAGCCGCATGTTTTCTGAATGGACCGACCCGAGACCTATAGATCGTCCCGGCGTGTCGTAGTCGTGCCCGCTGCACCGAGATTGACCGCGTCCCGATCAGATCCTTGTTTCGCTTAATGATACGACGGGCAAACTCAGCAGCATCGTTCCGACGCTTACTAGCGGCAACCTGAACCCAAATCGTTCCCTTGCCGGGGGGCCGAACTTCTTTGTTCATGGGTGAGTTTTTACGTTTCTTGGAAAGCCGTATTGGCTTGCCCGAATTCTTCATTTTGTCGGCCATATGTTTTATTGGCTTCGACTTCATTGCTGACTTATTGGCAGCGGGCTTAACAGCAGAGACTGTCTTGGCCATTTCACCTTCAGGGACCGCCTCGAGCGGCACTGCTAGGATCTGACGACAGTTAAACCAATAGGCCGACCCACCATCGCGAATATATACGGCATGGCGGCCATGTTCACTGCAGCGCCGTTGCGCATAGTTAGCAGCAGACTTTGCAGACAACGCCTCAACAACCACCTGATCAGGGCTGGAGATTACTGCCGTGGCCGCGAAACAGCCACTCAGCATCGTTGCCAATACAACAACAGTTAGAATCTTCGATATCCGCATATCATCGCTTCCCCGCGGTCCCTAAGACCGCTTTCTGACTTGTCTTCAGGCTATAGTTAGAAGCGTTGCGTTAATTTTGGCTTAACCAAAAAAGAAAGGCGGATCAATGTGAACCGCCTTTCATATCAGCTATGGGAGGGCGTTACCGAAGTCCGTCCTCACCCGCTGCCTCATCCGTCGTCAAACCGCCGACACGCGGGAATGGTCGGCCAGAGTCTGTGACCGAAACCGCGACCAATATCTCATTGGCCCGCGGAGCATCAGCCATACCAACTTCCATGCCGTCAAAGTGGCTTCGGACATAGGCGGCGTCTTTATGACCGAGTGGTACATCGATGCGTGTCCCCTGCCCGCCGAGCTTCTTAACCGACGGCACGAGGGCAGCACCCTTCTCGACCTCTTTGCGAAGAGGCGCTCCTAGCTTGGGATGCAAAATAGCCGCAGCATGCTCCCATTCGCCATTTTCACCAACAATTGCCGCTTTGCCGTAGCTTTCAGCTTGTTCGGGTGTGATGCCAAGCGCCTCAACGCACATCTTGCCGAGAGTGCCACCGAGTTCTGCACCGATATCCATGAGCTCAGACAGGTCATCTTCGTAGCGTCCAGCAAACGGGTTTTCGATCACCGCCAACGCCGAAGCCTTTCGCGTCGCCGGATCAACCGGCTTACCGATATCGCTATGGGTTGTTTCAACAATTACCTGCGTTTTTCTGATCTTAGCCTTCATTTAAGTCCATCCTCTCCCTGAATATCAGACGCTTTTAATCCACCGGCACGATCGTAAATACGGGCACCGGTTGCCATTGACTGTATCCAGACAACTTCATCCGCACGAGGTGCATCCGGAATCGAGCATTCAATGCAATCGAAATGGCTACGGACATAGGCGGCGTTTACATGTGCCAGCGGCACATCGACGGGGCGCCCCGGTCCCGCAACTTTCTTTGTCGATGGAACAATTGCCTTCGACGGCTTGATCAATTGCCGCATACCGTATCCACCCGGCTCATGCCACAACGCAGCATGCTCCAACTCACCGTTCTCGCCGACGATCGCTGACTTACCATAGGCGACAATCTTATCGACGCCGCCAAGAGCATCGATCAAACGTTGCGCCATGGCTGTACCGAGTGGTTTCAATGCCTCCATCAATGGCATCAAATCTTCAACATACCGCCCCGCATAAGGATTGGCAGCCACCGCAGCAATATAGCCTTTGAGCTGGGGTGGATCAGCGGGTGGCCCAAATTCGTGCAGCACTTCTTCGATGTGGATAACGAACTTCCGAACCTTCACCAGGTCACCGAAATCACCCTGCGAGGTTGTTTGTATGTCTGAAATGCTTCTTGAATCGTCCATGGCCTTCTCCCTTACGCCGCCTGCGCGATTAGTCCGGCGGGCGCCGCCCCAATCACTCTAAAATTGTTCTGTAATACCAGCACTGCCGCTGTGATGTGTCCAGACTGTTCGGCACCTGCAGCCGCCATTTCACCGCGGACGAGCGCTTCATCGATAGTTTGCGGATCCAGCGAACCAACATCCACAGTCACCAGCTGGTCACCGAGATCACTATCTGGATCGTGATCTGATGCTGGTGTTCGTTTGATCGCTGGATGATCCGCATCCACAGCATTGGCGATCAATGTCGCGGCAACGTCCGCTGAGGCTGCATCTTGTGCCAATACGGTTACAGAATCTGCGACACCCAACGAAAAGCTACGCCCCTTCCATCCACTGGTAGCGATGCCGCGTACCGGCATGTCCTCAGTAAGGACACATTCACCATCTATATTCGGCAAGTGATAGTCTGCGACCAGTCCTGCGGTCAGGCTTTGGCCCTCTGTCAAAAGAAATGCAATATCGCCGCCATTATTGACGTAGGCTTTTTCAAGTTCCCGTTCGTTAATCAGCGCCTGCAGAACTTCATCTGCCACCGCCCCAGCGACCGCTGCCATCGGCGTTACAAATTTAGCACTGTGTTTCGAGCAGGCTGCTTGCATTCGACGGGCGACAACGCCCTCTGGTTGCCAATCGACATTAAAAGGTCGTCGCAGATAAGCGAGCTCACTAACCAGCTTGGGCAATATTTCAGGAAAACCCACCATCGCCTGTTCGTATGACTTCTCAATTTCATCTGGATCGCCAAATGCCTGGATGATCAGATCAATTGGGCCATGATTTAGGTGCAACCTCTGGCCATCCGGCAATAGTGCCATCTGAGCCGGGGCAAACATTCAGCTGTCCTGCGCTTCTTCTGTCACCTTGCCAATATCCAACGGCCACGGATGATCTTCCTGCCAGGGAACTGACCGAATCTTCTCATTGGCAAGGACATCATCCAGAGACCGAACACGATCTACATAACCGCCGAGCTCCTCATAATCATCAGCACGCACGGTGAATTCAATTGGAGCCACCAATGCCGGTGTCGGTACATAGCCAAATGAGTTGTCCGGCATTTCATTGACGTCAACCAGCAGAGTAATGCCACCGCCTGGCCATACAAAAACCGGTGCACCACCACACGTGACCTGTGTATGTGATTTCTTCACCGACCGTGTCAGCAGAACGGGATTGACCGTTACACCGGCGCGCAGACTGCCGCCTGCCCCGCCCATAAACATCACGGAGCACAAGGCGGGCTCACAATTCTCGCCAATACGATCAACGACAATCTGAACCGCCTCCGGCATATCTTTCTGAATGGGCTTCAAATCATCATCAAGCTCGAAATAAGCTGAGTCCTGACCCGTCGTCGAGACCATCAATAGGCGCTGACCAGCCCAGGCGACCTCAGGATCGATTTTCTCAATAATATCCAGTGGATCGGTAATATCCGTTCCACCCCAGCCCGCACCATGGTCGGCAACCTGAAAATAGCGACCCGGCGTCGACCGTCGACCACGCACTTTGATTCCTGCTGGGGGCATATCAATGAACTTACCCGCCTGATGCTCACTGAGGACAGCCGTTATGTGGTCATCGACAACAACAACCTCATCAACATGGTTGTGCCATTGCGGGGCAAAAATACCAACTGTGGCCGAACCGCAGCCAACCCGCATCCGTTCTTCCTGAATGCCATTGATGATTGGCGCCTTACCTGCCTGAACTACAATCTCGGCTCCATCATCGATGGTCATCTCAACGGCTTCCTTGTTACAAAGCCGCATCATTGTGTTGCAGGTGGTATTGCCCTCTTTCTTGCTACCGCCGGTGAGATGGCGAACACCGCCAATCGCCAGCATCTGCGAGCCATACTCCGCGGTCGTCACATGCCCGACCTGTTCGCCGTTTACGCGGATTGCTGCTGGTTCGGGACCAATATAGGCATCGGTATCGATCTTCACTTTCACGCCGCAATAGCTAAACACACCTTCGCTGACGACGGTGACCATATCGACGCCATCCTGATCGCTGCCAACGATGAAAGGTGCGGGTTTGTAGTCAGGGTAGGTTGTTGTTGAGCCAATCCCGGTCAAAAAAGTCGGGGCCTGACTGATCAGCGAGCCATCCCAGCTTTCAGAGGCTTGGGCAAACGGGATCATTTCACCCTTTTCATCCATGACTTTCTGCGCCACGACGACCGGATCCATGCGGACCAGCTTGCCATCAAAATTACCGTAGCGATCGCAAGCTCCTGTTTTCCCTTCTCGAATTCGGCAAAGAACTGGGCAAGCATCACATCTGATCAGACCATCATCTTTTTTGTTTGTGTCTTCAGCCATGTCGCCCTCCCCAGCAAAATTGCAGCGTTTAAATATTTGTTTGTGTACATACAAATATCAGCGAGCGACTGTTTTCTGTCAAGAAGCTTCAAATCCACGAATAGCGCGCCAAAATCATTCACACTTATTTGCCTATTAAGGTATTAAATTTGCGCGGGTTACCCTTGACAATTCCCGGGCTTGGTCGATACTGACGCCCACGACAATTGTACGTGTACATACAATTATTTATATTTCGAATTTATCGCTATAAAAACATTTAACTGAACCGGAAAGCTTACGTTTTCCGCCAACCAACCTAATCGGAACCATGGCTACACAACTCAAAGAAACCGACGAGAGCGGCCGCGAAATTCTAGACTCTGTTGTCATTCGCTTTGCGGGTGATTCGGGCGATGGAATGCAGCTGACCGGAACGCAGTTCACCCAGTCAACGGCCCTAATGGGGAATGATCTTTCGACCTTCCCGGATTTTCCAGCTGAAATTCGCGCTCCGGTCGGAACGACCTATGGCGTATCGGCCTTCCAGATCAACTTTGCGTCACACATCATCAAAACACCGGGCGATGCGCCCGACGTGCTGGTTGCGATGAACCCGGCAGCCCTCAAGGTTCATTTAAAGGACCTGGTGCCCGGCGGGACGCTTATCATCAATCTTGGTGCTTTTAATGATCGGAACATTGAGAAAGCCGGTTACACAGAAAACCCTTTGGAAGATGGATCGCTCGAAAGCTATCGGCTCATCGAGATTGATATCTCGAAGATGACGCTGGCTGCTGTTGATGGCATCGATGTCACCCAGAAAGAAGCGCTACGGGCCAAGAACCTGTGGACGCTAGGCTTGATGTGCTGGATGTATGACCGTGACCGTCAGCCAACCATCGATTGGTTGAACCAGCGATTTGGCAAGTTGCCGCATATCGCAGAAGCCAATATTGCGGCCCTTAACGCCGGACACGCCTTTGGCGAAACCGCTGAGCTACCAAGTGAAATCAGCACCTATGTCGTACCGAAGGCCAAAGTGGAGCCCGGTATTTATCGGGCTGTTACTGGTGTCGAAACGACCTGCTGGGGCCTTCTAACAGGCGCTCAGAAAGCCGGTTTGAATATCTTCTTCGGCTCCTACCCGATTACACCGGCATCGCCACTACTGCATTCGCTTAGCAATTTGAAGCAGTACGGCGTTGTGACCTTCCAGGCAGAAGATGAAATCTCTGCCGTTTGTTCAGCACTTGGCGCTTCCTACGCCGGTTCGCTGGGGATCACATCCAGTTCGGGCCCGGGTGTCGCGCTGAAATCAGAAGCGCTCGGCCTCGCTGTGGTGACGGAGTTACCGCTGATCATTGTGAACTTCCAGCGGGCAGGACCGTCCACTGGTATGCCAACCAAGACCGAACAGTCAGATTTGTATCAATCGGTATTTGGTCGTAACGGCGACACGCCGATGCCGGTCATTGCTGCTTCGACTGCCTCGGATTGTTACGATTGCGCCATCGAAGCGGTTCGTTTGGCTACCAAATATATGACCCCGGTCATGTACCTCAATGAGGGCTTTCTCGCCAATGCGGCGGAGCCCTGGAAACTGCCTGACACCGACGATGTGGAGCCATTCCCCGTTGAGTTCGCCAGCGAAACCGAAGGCTTTCACCCCTATCTTCGGGATGAAAAGACTTTAGGCCGCAACTGGGCCATTCCTGGCACACCGGGTCTGGAACATCGTATTGGCGGGATCGAGAAAGACTACGATTCAGGCAATATCTCTTACGACTCAGACAACCATCACAAGATGACAAAAGTTCGTGCCCAGAAGATCCTCGGCATCGCCGATGACATTCCCGAGCAGGAAGTCGTCTCCGGCAACAATTCCGGTAAAATGGCGGTTGTTGGTTGGGGCTCAACGTTTGGGGCCATCGAACAGGCGACACGCCGTTGCCAGGAAGATGGTCTGGATGTTTCGCACATCCACATCCGTTATATATGGCCGCTTGCCCGTAACCTCGGCGACCTATTGAAAGGGTTTGATAAAATCCTGGTGCCGGAAATGAATAATGGACAGCTCGTCACGCTGCTCCGCTCAGAATATCTAGTACCGGCAGAATCTCTCGCCCAGATTACCGGCCAGCCTTTCAAGGTTGCCGATCTGGAACGAGAAATCCGCAGCCGGTTGGAGGACTAATCGATGAATGTTCAAAGCCCCCCAGAATCTCTCAAGCCCAACGATTATGCATCCGATCAGGAAGTACGCTGGTGTCCCGGTTGTGGTGACTACGCGATCGTAAAAGCCGTCCAACGCGCCCTCTCAAACATGGGCGCCGATCCGAAGAACACAGTCTTTGTCTCGGGTATCGGTTGTGCCGCCCGCTTCCCCTACTACATGGCAACCTATGGTTTCCATACGATCCATGGTCGTGCACCGGCTGTTGCCTCAGGTGTCAAGCTGGCCAACCCCGATCTCGACGTTTGGGTTATCGGCGGCGATGGTGACATGCTCAGCATCGGTGGTAATCACACACTGCATGTGCTGCGTCGTAATATCGATGTTCAGGTATTGCTGTTCAACAACGAGATCTACGGCCTGACCAAGGGTCAGTATTCACCGACCTCTAAAGTAGGCACCCGCTCGCCTTCAACACCAGCCGGTTCTGTCGACTCACCGGTTTCGGCCTGCGTTTACGCCCTTGGCTGCAATGCTCGGTTCGTCGCCCGCTCGGTTGATACCAACCTGAAGGTGCTTCCTGGTCTTATGCAGGAAGCCAAAGAGAACACTGGTGCTTCGTTCGTGGAAATTCTACAGAACTGCATTGTTTACAATGATGGTGTCTATTCGTCCTTCACTGACAAGGCAAATGTCGCCGACGGCCAAATCGTCTGCGAACATGGCAAACCCTTGCTGTTTGGCAAGGAGAATGAAAAGGGCCTGCGCATGATGGCCGGCAAGATGGAACTCGAAGTTGTCACCATCGGTGAAAACGGCGTTACTGAAGCAGACATCCTGATCCATGACGAAACCAATCGTCCATTGGCTCTGATGCTGGCTGGCATGCAGCCGCCGAACTTCCCAGTCGCCATGGGTGTGATCTTCCGTGATCCCGGCCCGTCATACGATGCAGCCGTCTATGAACAGATCGCCGAGGTAAATGAAAAAACACCAGCAATTCCGATCAATGAATTGATGCATAAGGGCAAGACCTGGACTGTCGTCTAGGCCTTTCTAAACCAACGACGAAAAACCCCGGCGATAATATTTTCTCCGGGGTTTTTTGTTGTGGAAAAGTCAGACGCAGGGGTTTCATAACGTCACGGTTCGGCTATCATCACCGCCAGTTTCAGGCTTAATAATAATACGCGGATATAAGAATGAGTGGGTTTAGCGACCGCAGTGTCGCCATCGTGGGTTCCGGCCCCGGAGGCATGTATGTAGCGCAGGCGTTATTGGAAAAGGCACCCGGATGCCGTATCGATATCATCGACCGTCTGCCTTCACCTTTTGGCCTCATCAGAGGCGGTGTTGCACCGGACCATCAAAAAACCAAGCGGGTGGACCAAAAATACGCTCAGACGATTACTGAAAATGACAATGTTCGGTATGTCGGCAATATCGCGCTCGGCCGTGACGTTAGCCTCGATGAACTCACCGCAATATACGATGCGGTAGTTCTGGCCTATGGCGCACCCTACGACAACAAGCTGGGTATTCCCGGTGAAGACAAGAAAGGCGTGTTCGGTTCGAACGCCTTTGTTGGCTGGTATAATTGCCATCCCGACTTTAAAGATTTAGGCCCTAATCTCGAAATCGGCACCGCCGCGGTTATTGGCATTGGTAATGTCGCCATCGATGTCGCCCGGGTGTTGTCCCGAACGCCTGACGAGATGGCAACGACTGATATCGCTGATTACGCGATGGATGATATCGATGCCGCATCGCTCAAAGATGTTTATATGTTTGCCCGCCGTGGCCCGCTAGAAGCCGCCTGCACCAATAACGAACTCAAAGAAATGGGTGTGCTCGAGGCGGCAACAACGGTTGTCGACCGTTCTGTATTGCCGGACGAAATGCCGGAGGAGATGGATGACCGCGAAAAGAAAGTCCGGGTCCGTATTCTCGACACGCTGAAAAGCCTGTCCGATGCCAAAGCCGGCGAAAAACGCCGCATTGTGCATATCGAGTTTTATGCCTCACCTATCGAAATTCTTGGTGGCGACACCGTCGAAGGCATTCGGATGGAACGCACAAAAGTAGAGGGTGGTCGTTGTGTCGGCACCGGTAAGACGTTTGATATTCCCTGCGAAATGGTCATCACCTGTATCGGCTCACGGGCCGAAGCTATTGCCGGGATCCCTTTCAATGAACGCAGTGGCATCGCCCAACATGATGAGGGCCGTGTCGCACCCGGCGTTTATGCTGCTGGCTGGGTGAAGCGCGGGGCTACCGGTACCATCGGCACCAACCGGCTAGATTCCTATGCTGTCACCGACTTACTTGTCGAAGATTTTAGCGGCGATGCAAAAGCCGGGCCTGATGCCCTCGATGCGCTTACCAAAGAGCGCAACCTACAGACTGTCTCGTTTGATGATTGGCTGGTGATCAAAGAGCTCGAAGAGAATGCGGCACCAGAACCATCGCCTCGCAAGAAGTTCAGCACCGTAGAGGGCATGATTGAAGGGCTTAACGCGGCTCGTTAAGCCACCCTACTCACCATTCCCATTGAGCTGCGCTAACTTCGTCAGCAAATCGAGAAACTGCTTTTGTTCTGCCGGGCTCAACGGCGCAAGCGTTTGCGCGGTAATGCCACTGCCATTACTAACCAGCGCCTCAATTAAATCCCGTCCCTCAACACTGAGGCTAAGGATTAATCGTCGTCGATCATTTGGGTCGGGACGTCGCTCGATCAGTCCACGCGATGCGAGACGTTTAATGACCCCTTGCATGGTAGCTGCATCCATCGCGGTTAATCGACCAAGATGGTTCTGCGACACCTCGTTGAGGTCACGCAGCTTAACCAGTGCCGCAAATTGTAACGGCGTTAGTTGTGCGTCACCGATATTTTCCTGAAAAATTGCCGAATGACGTTGATGCGCTCGGCGCAATAAGTGCCCCGCCTGACGTTCCAGAATATAGCCGTCTTTCGCCGTCATCCGCCGAGAAACCCTAATCACGCTGCCCAAAAACTTGTTTGTGTACGAATAATCTAACGCGCAGTGATTTGTGTCAAGAAACCCACAGAACTCTAGGAAATACACAAAAGAAAACCCGCTCCCCCAGGTGGGGAAGCGGGTAAATTTCAACGATTAAGTTACCCTATTTACAGGTAACCTCTCTCGCCATCCCGTGATGTCCGGGGAACTTAACATTACACATCATTCCCGCCTTGAGCTTTTTGGTCTTGGACTTTTTGCCAGCAATTTTGACCTTAGTCCGTTTACCAGAAAGTTTTGCGCGTTGTGTCTGTCCATCGAGAGAGAAGTAGATGTAACGACCCTTTTTCTTAGCAAGGGTTACATCAACCTTCTTCCACTTAATCTTACGTTTGGACTCACCAACTTTGGCAGGTTTGCGATATCCAGCGGTAAGAGTGGCAAGCTCCTTCGGTGTTTTGTAGAGCTCGTTGACCAGCTTTGCGATCTCAACGCCACCGACCGGATCAATCTCAAGCCGACGTTTCTTGGCATCAGCCAGGAAAACGGGATCCTTCATCACCATGTCGAAAGCGTTCCGGAGCGCCGCAACCCGTGCTTTGGGCATAGCCGGTGGTCCAACAAATGGACGACCCATTTCCTGCGTACCGAACACGAGGCTGAGCATTTTCCGATCACGCGGGTTGGTGATGTAATCCATCATCACCGGCACCTTACCATCGAGTTCTGCATGGCTTTTGTCAGAGAATTGCAAAATCAGATTAAGCTTCTTGTCCCGGATAAAGTCGGGACGTGCAGTCTTCATGCTGCCCCAACCATAACCACAAAGACCATCAAGCTCGCCGCGTTCCATCGCCAGGAACACTTCCTGAGGATCATAGCCCCGAATGATCTTAAACTTCGTACCAGCCATCGAGTTCAACATACGGGGCATAACCGAACCGGTAGCGGTCGATGAGCTCGTCCCGACAATCGCTTGCATTTTTTGGGCATCGTCAAAGGTTTTGACCTTAGATGTATGCCACGTGTAGCAAACGCTCTTTTGCTTCGCCATGCTGCCGATCCAGGTCAGCTCGCGGCCATCAAACCGGGTACCTTTAGGATAGACATGAGGTTCCAGCCCCATACGTTCATGGATCAAACCAAACATTGACCCATCGCGCGGTCCAACCTTAGCCATCCAGTTGGCAAGAACACGACCCGAACCGCCAGTCCGGCTACCAACAATGATTGTCGGGTTACCGGGAATGTATTTCGGCATGTAATCCTTAAGGATCAGCGCGTAAGCAGTATAGGAACCACCCGGAGATAGACCACTCCAGATGGTCAATGTCTTGTTCTTATAAAAATCAGCAACTTCGTCAGCATTTGCTGCTGACATCGCTGTCGTTGCGCCCAAAAGGCCTGCAACCACGGCGAAAACATTTCTCGCACGAGAGTGTTTCATAAAATTTCCCTGTTATCAGTTTAACCGGAGCAAAATTTCTATGGGTCTTCTGAACGATGCCCAAATGTTCCGGGATAGGAAAAGTATAGAACCAAAACCCCTTACAAACTATAGGGATAAATGGAATTTAATTTTGTCTCGAATTCGTCATTCAGCCGCAGCTGACCGGCTATGTTCCGTTTGTTCTGCTGCAATGGCCGCCAGCAACGCATTTCGGATCGCAATACTCGGCGCATCGTCATTAATATCGATCATCGCAGCATCAGGATTGCGGCTTAGGCTCTCCTGCTGTGCTTCAAGGACCACCTTGTCTTCGAGAAACACGTCAGTGAACTGGGTTCGATAAATTTCATCCCACTCAGGGTTGTCGACTTCAAAGCCCCTGGCATGCTGATAAAAATAATGCGTTGTGGTTTCGGTTTCGGGTGTCGGCGCATTAAGCACCCGCATCTCAACACCTTGATCTCGATGGCCAGGACGTGGATCGGACCCAACAGCAACACTGCCTGCATCATTGACGGTGCAAGACGGCAAGATAGTCGTGCTGATCAACCAGCGATCAACATTACCTCGGAACCCACCAGCCTTTTGCCAAAATGGTGCAGGCGGCATATCTGGAATCCAGCGATCAGCGGTGATCTCACGTTCAGACCGCGTCGTCTTAGGCGGCACCTCACACACCGCGGAGCTACCAATCGAAGATGCATGGATAAAGGTCAGATGTGATACATCCTGCAAATTATCTGTAATCAGTTCAAAATTGCACTTTGTATACATCGGGGTACCGTCACAGCCCTGAATACAGGCCCATTCAGGGTGGTCCGCCCAAAACCAATTGGGAATAAGAGTCTCGTCTGCGCGTGCCGGATCACCCATCCAAATCCACATCCAGTTCCAACGCTCAACCAGGGGGTAAGATCGCACCGACGCATCGGGTGGAATATTGACTTGGCCAGGCACTTCGACACATTGCCCGCTCTGATCAAACTTTAGTCCGTGATATCCGCATTGCAGATTGTCACCAACACACTTCCCCATCGAAAGCGGCAGTGCCCGATGGCAGCAACGATCTTCCAAAGCGACTGATGTACCGTCCTCCGTGCGAAACAACACGATTTTGTCATTAAGCAAAGTTCGGGCCAGGGGCTCGCGATTAACCTCACCAACAAAGGCGGCGACATACCATGCATTACGCAGAAACATCCATGACTCCCGAAAAGGGTCAATTCAATGTTGAAGTGTAAAAGTGGTCTTACAAAGGAGCAAGGAAGAAGAGAGGGAAATTACCTCAAGTTCTCTTTTAGACAGCCTCAATCGCTGCGGTAAGTTGCGCCATCAATGCTGTGCCCGCCGTGCCGCTGTCACCGCTTTCACCTTGTTTTGCAATGAGGATCAAGGCGCCGAGATGCAAACGGATGATTTCTAATTCTTTGTCAGACTCAACAACGTCACGATCTTTGATAAAATCAGCACAGGATGATGAAATTTCCCCGAGCAGTGGATAGCCAAATGTTTTGGACAGCCCTCGCATATCATGGGTCACCGTAAAGGCAGACCTGATCGCCTCATTCCGGATTTCAACATCACCGCCAGCGGTACTTGCTACCTGAAAACTTTCCATTTCCTCCTGAAACAGATCAGCCGCAACCATATTGAAATTCTGGGCGAGCCTTTTAATCTTTTGATCTGCGGCCTCAAGACGCTGATCAAGCTCTTCTTTAGAAATTTCGCTTGCCGCCAGCTTTGCGCCGGGTGCAACGACATTGGCGTCCATAATGAATCCAATCATTAACGGGCATTACATAGACGGCAATACCACCCGAACGGGGTTAAAACGCCGTTAAGAAACCTAGGATGTCGTGCTTATTTGTCTTTTCTGATGAAAACGAAATTTTGTTGCTGCGTTCGGTCGACACGGTTCTGAGAACATTCGGTACCGTCCTGATAAAAACGGATAAATGACATTTTATCGGCCATTTTTATCTGTGCATAAGCGGAATGCATACGGTAACCAACACACTGAGAGTTTTCTGCACACCACTTCTTTGCCGCAGCCGCCGTCACGCGCTGGGACTCTAATAACGGACAATCTGGTATCAAGCTTTCCGGTTTTCCAGCCTGTACCGGTCGAGACGCAACCGAAAATTTTGTTGGCTTCGCCCCCTTTTTCCAGCAGCTAAAGCTACGTTTCTCCCAGCAATCCTCTGTCGCCCAGTTAAATTTAGCACCCCCTCGATGATCACGTACGCTTCGCGCTGACACACAGTTTTTCACTTCACCTGTTTTCCAAGGCATAAAATAACTCATACTCTGAAAAAAATAAGGCGTGGTATCTGACCAAACGAAATAGGCCGCTGGCCGACGCAAGCCGATCCATACCCGCGCCTGAGGATTACTCGCCATCGTTTTGACAGTCTCACCAAGCGAGGCATTAAACGCATCAGAAGCTACTGACACCAGGTTAGTACCGTGGACCGACTGACAATGATCTTCGGCCTCAAACCAGGTTTTCTTGTGATCTACATAGACGATAGATTTAGCCGCCTCTTTCGGACGACCTTGCTCAAATTCAGTCGTCAGCCGTTTCCGAAAGGCTTCCAGTTTTTTCTTAAGTTCTTCGCGTTGGAACTGCTGCATTTCCTCAGCTGTCGGAACAATACCCAAACGCTTTGCAGGCGTATTACCGGGAACAGGCTGCGCTCGCACAGCGGTAACCCATGGCGGCACGACCATCGCCATCAATATAGCTACTGAAACCAACCTCAGAAGCACACCAACCCTCCGACAAGGAATCTCGTTAGGTTAACGCCCCAGCACGCCCGCGTCACGCAAAGTCGCAATCTCGTCTTCAGACATCTCCAGCACGTCGTTCAACACAGCATCTGAATGTTGGCCAAGCGTCGGTGGTGCCCCCTGATATTCCAGCTCTTGCCCGGTATATTTAATCGGGCTGGCTACCTGCGGTACTGAGCCTGCTAACGGATGATCTAGTTCCATCTGCATGCCCCGCGCCTGAACCTGCGGATGGGCGAAAACCTGTTCCATATTATTTAATGGTCCGCACGGTACGCCGACTTTCTCCAGCGCATCAATCCACTCCTGACCGGTCTTTTGCTTCATGAAGTCCTTTATAATCGGAATCAACACGTCACGATTCTCGACCCGCGCAGCATTGGTTGAAAACCGCTCATCCGTGGCAAGTTCAGGCTGGCCAGCGGCTTCCACATACCGTGTGAACTGCCCGTCATTGCCGACCGCGACGATCAAATACATATCGGATGCCTCAAACGCCTCGTACGGTACGATGTTGGGATGCGCATTGCCCATGCGGGTTGGCGCATTGCCGGTCACCAGAAAGTTCATCGCCTGATTGGCCATGGTTGCCGTTGTTACATCCAGCAGCGCCATATCGATATGACACCCCTCGCCCGTCTTTTCGCGATTTGCCAAGGCGCCTAACGCCGCGATATTGGTATAAAGCCCAGTTAAAATATCCGTAAGCGCAACGCCAGCTTTTTGCGGCCCAGCACCCGGCTTGCCATCAGGCTCGCCGGTAACGCTCATCAGCCCACCCATCGCCTGAATTAAAAAATCGTATCCCGCGCGTGTGCTAAACGGTCCTGTCTGACCAAAGCCAGTGATCGAACAATAGATCAGTCCGGGATTAATCTTCTTGAGATCGTCATAGCCCAGCCCATACGCTGCCAGACCGCCGACTTTGTAATTCTCAATCAGGATATCGGATTTGGCGGCGAGCTTTTTAAGAACCGCCTGCCCTTCCGGTTTGGAAATATCCAGCGCTACCGATTTCTTGCCGCGATTGGTCGACAGAAAATAGGCCGACTCCTCGGTCTCGTTCCCCTCAGTGTCTTTGATAAATGGAGGGCCCCAAGTGCGCGTGTCATCACCGGTGCCGGGGCGTTCAATCTTGATCACTTCGGCCCCAAGATCAGCCAGGGTCTGTGCCGCCCAGGGACCGGCAAGAATACGGCTCATATCGAGCACACGAACGTGGGAAAGTGGTTTAGTCATCTTGTTGGTCACTTCGTTGACCGGGCCAGCCTCCCCACCCGGCTACCCAGCGCCAGGACCCTAGTGGGTGGCCGGGTGGGGAGGCTGGCCCAGCTAAATATTAAGTAAACGCCTGAATACCGGTCTGCGCCCGTCCGAGGATCAGGGCATGGATGTCATGTGTTCCCTCATAGGTCACAACGGTCTCCAGATTCATGACATGGCGGATGATGTGATACTCATCAACAATGCCGTTGCCGCCATGCATTTCCCGCGCAGTGCGCGCGATATCGAGCGCTTTGCCAGTGCAATGGCGTTTCATCAGCGAGATCGCTTCCGGTGAGCAATTGCCATCATCCATCAGGCGACCGAGCTGCAAGCAAGACTGTAGCGCAACGGTAATCTCGGTCTGCATGTCGGCGAGCTTCTTCTGCACCAGCTGGTTGGCCGCTAGTGGACGTCCGAACTGCGTCCGTTCCATCGTATAATCACGTGAGCCATGCCAGCAGAATTCGGCAGCACCTAAGACGCCCCAAGCGATGCCATAGCGGGCATTATTCAAACACCCGAACGGGCCACCAAGACCACGCGCACCAGGAAGGCGATTTTCCTCGGGTACAAAGACATCATCCATCACGACTTCGCCTGTCAACGAAGCCCGCAGCGAGAACTTGCCTTCGATCTTAGGCGCGCTCAGCCCCTTCATGCCTTTCTCAAGGATAAACCCGCCGATCACGCCGTCATCGTCCTTAGCCCAAACAACGAACACGTCGGCAATTGGTGCGTTAGAAATCCACATCTTGGCGCCGTTCATCTGATAACCGCCATCAACCGCCTTAGCGCGCGTAACCATGCCACCGGGATCAGAACCATGGTCTGGCTCTGTCAGCCCGAAACAACCGACATATTCACCAGTTGCCAACTTGGGTAGGTACTTCTGGCGCTGTGCCTCTGTGCCATAAGAATAGATCGGCCACATCACCAGGCTGCTCTGCACAGACAAGGTCGAGCGATAGGCAGAATCAACGCGTTCTATCTCGCGGGCTACCAGCCCATAACAAGTATAGTTCACGCCTGCACAGCCATATTCGGGATCAAGCGTCGAGCCGAGCAGACCGAGCTCGCCCATCTCGTTCATAATCTCGCGATCGAAGGTCTCGTTGCGGTTCGCATCGAGAATCCGCGGCATGAGCTTTTCCTGCGCGTATTGTCGCGCGGTGTCGCGCACCAACTTTTCCTCTTCAGTCAGCTGATTTTCAAACAGTAACGGGTCTTCCCAGTTAAACTTGGCCCATTTCTTGAGTTTGGGGCCATCACTGGCGGCTTCAGCGGCTGAGCTGGACATGTCCAATCCTTCAAAACTTAACTATTAAAACGATGGCCCGGATCATACGGAATTGGTGCCGCCAGACAAGAGTTTGCCTGCTTCAGATCACTCCGAATGCGGGCGCGACATCCACATGGCGAGATCAAACGTATTGAGATCGGCAGCGCGCATCATCTCCGCGATGGCGACCACGCTGTCAGTTGCCGTGACAACATCTTCGGGCCGGAACGGCGGAAAGTAATCATCCTCCTCCGTCAGCTTACGGCAATAGAGCTTGGCGCCAGCGGTCAGGAGTTTCTGCACGGTTTCCGCCGGAATATTCTCGGTATCACCTTGGGTTAGCGCCTTTATCGCCGCCTCAAACGCTACATTCGCAGACTCGACGATGTCATCAGGTGACGACATAGACTTCCCCGTCTTTGACCTTCACGTCGAACGGACGCAGCCGTGCGTTCTTGTAACCTGGGTGCACACCCGTCTTGAGGTTAAACTCATAGCCATGCCACGGGCACACGATATGAACTTCATCCTCTGACCAGGCCAGCCCCTGGCTGGTCTTGTCGTCGGCAATCATTTCAACCACGCGGTTCAGGATACGTCCCTGACAAACCGGGCCGCCCTGATGAACGCACTTGTTTTCATAGGCATAAAACCCGCCATCGACAAAAAACACCCCGATCTCCAGGTCACCATGGGCGATTACCTTGCGACCGCGATCTTCAAACTCGTCTTCGCGGCCCACATACAACTCAGTCATTTCTTTCTCCCTTACGCCGTCTTGGGTTTCTTGGTGTCGATATCAAACAACCGAACGGCATTCTCTCCCAGTATATTACGCTTTGCCTTCTCATCGAGAAAGGGCAGGTCATAAATTGTGCTCGGCGGATTAAAATCCCAGTGCGGCCAATCTGAGGCATAAAGCAGCTGGGTTTCGGCATTCACCGCCTTAAAGGTTTCTTCGGTTAGCGCCATGTTCGACGTCTCAATCGGCTGACAGGTGTAATACATGTCGGCCATGTATTCGCTCGGCAGTTTTTTGAGCAATGGCGCTTCTGAAGGGCGCATCAGATATTCCGAATCAAGACGCTGCATCAGGAAGGCCAGCCAGGCGAGCCCGGATTCAATCCAGATCACGTCAAGTTTGGGGAAACGCTCTTGCATGCCGTGAATGATCCAGTTTGTCATGTGCACGATATTGCATAAGACAAACGAGATGGCATGCATCGAGATAAACAGATCGAGCTGTTTCATCCAGTCATCACCCCAGGTAAGACCGGCGTGAAACGCCAACGGCAAGCCGCGCTCTTCAAGCTCGCGATAGATCGGGATGAACTGGTTATGATGCACCGGCTTAAAGCGCACCGATGTGATCATGAAACCAGAGACATTCGGATTGTCGCCGAACTCCTTAATCATCTTCATGCACATATCGGGTTCGGAAATCGGCAGATAGAGCAGCGTCTTCACCCGTTCATCGACTGGCAGGATGCGTTCGCAAACCCACCGGTTATACGCCAGTGCCAGCTGCGCCTCGACGCGCGGTTGCGGATGGGTACCCAATTGCAGCAGGTTACCAGGGAATAGAATTTGGTGATCCAGCCCCATGGCATCCATCGAGCGGCGGATCAGTGTAACATCGCGGTGATGCACGCTATCATCAACCGCTTCGCCAATATGTGTCTGATGTGGTATACGGCCGCCAGCATCCTGATAGCGCAAGCCGGGCATATGATTGGATAGGCCTGGCGCACCACCAGTACGGGCCTGAAACTCATTCGCGTAATGTTTCAGGATCGGATCATCGAGATATTCAACAACCTCGCGCCACGAACTCATCTCCGAGTGATGGGCATCGACATCGACAATGGTCCAGTCGTTAAAGCCTTTTTCTTTCTGGTATCGGGTCTCCCGAGCCAGAATATCGCGCGTATTAGTCTTGGTATCTATTTCCTGCGGCAGTTCCCGCGTTTGCTCCACTCCACTATCCATAGTGTGCCTCCGGATAAATCAGCCATTCAATTGGCCGTGTGCATTGGAATTATGATAAACCAATCGGCGTCATGGACAAACTGCGATTAAAGACAGGGTTTTAAGGAATGTCAGAACAACAAATCGAAGCCAATCGGCTGCTGGTTAACCGATTTTATCACGAGTTTTGGAACGAACGGGATTTCGAAATTGCTGAATAAATACTGACATCAGACTTCACGTTTCACGGTGCGCTCGGCAGCCAGATGAAAGGTCTTGAAGGATTAACGGCCTATATCCGAAAGATGCACGATATCTTTCCCGATTTCCAAAGTTCAGTCGAGGAAATGGTCGCGGAAGAGCAGAAAGTCGCGGCCTGCGTCACCTATCGCGGAACCCATGAAGGGGAAATCTTCGGCATCGAACCGGAGGGCCAGGTTGTGCAGTTTGTCGGCATGGGTATTTTCATTTTTCGGGGCGATCAGATCAGCCACGGCTGGGAGCTTGGCGACCGGCTATCGCTCATCCAGCAGCTCAATGAGCCGGAGCACGACGACAGCATCCTCGATATGGATAGCCCCCCTTCGGGTAGGGGCGGATCATTCATTCCCGGAATGGAAGAATAGACTTCAAGGCTATTTGTCACCCCAAACCACACTCAACTGTCATCCCGCACCTAATGCGGGATCCATTGGGACTAATTCAAATATGGACCCCGGATTAAATCCAGGGCGACGGGAAGGTTAAGCTACGCTTCCCGGCGACGGCGTATCGCGGCAATGCCCGCGAGACCAAACCCGAAGACAATGAGTGCTCCCGGTTCAGGGACCGGACCGCCCCCGCCACTATCCAGAGTAAGGGTCTCGACTGAGGCGAACATCTGACTTCCATTATCAAAGGAAATTGTAATTCCGTCGAAATTTGATACGAGAGCTGTAGAGTCAAAATCGGCCAAATCCAACGAAAGAGGTGGCGCGCTGTTTGCAAAAACTGCATTGCTTGAATCGGTCAATTGAAGCTGAAATTCGGATGCGGCAACGCCGCCAACGGTCGTACTGTTCACACTTGGCGCATGAAACCGGATGCGATCAAATCCTGATGGAAGTGTGTTGTGAGTGACGTAAAACCGCGGATCAAAGACAAGCCCCGCGTCTCCTATATTTGCGCTTCCAGTGTACCCACCAACCGTAAAATTTATCGAGGAACCCGAGTCTATTCCTGTGTAATTGGCGGTCGAAGTTCCGGTACCGCTGCCGCTTGACGTTTGGGAAGCCGTTGTGTCGTAGCTAAATGACCCCGTAATAGCTTGTCCGACGGAAAGCGTTGGTAATCCTCCACCGCCACCTCCAATGTTTTTTATGCTACCCGTCCAGTTATAAGTAATTACCGCAGCCGATGCCCCAGATCCGAGCAAAAACGTAGCCCCAACTATAGCCGCGCCAATAGACGCTCTCACCAAAATATTTCGCATTCCGTTCCCCAACGTTAGCGTTCAACCCATACACTTTATAGGCATGGTAGCAAAAATCCATAACATTGCTACCTGTTAAGAAAAATAGACTATATGGCCGAGTAGGACTTCACCCCACATTCCGATGAGAAACGCCGATACAAAATTCGATATCGCGTCGCCAATAGACACACCCCTCGTCGGCTCATAAACTTACGCCAACAGATTTCGCCGAACGGGAGGCTTCTATGATCGAGACCAAAGGCGTATGCCATTTCACCATCGCGGTGACCGACACCAGAAAGAGCACCGAATTTTATACCGATGTATTGGGGCTCAAGCTGCTGAATGCCAACCATGATCGTGGCATGGTGTTTCTCGACTCTGCCGGGGACTGCATCGTCCTAATGAAGACCGACACGACAATTGCGCCGGTGCGGCAGCGTGATGCGCACCATGCCTTCCACGTCGATGCAGACAAGTATGAAGATTGTGTCCAGGAGCTAAAGGACAAGGGCATCGAGATATTGCTCGAAGATGAGCGCAAGGAACGCGCCGTCGTCACCGGCCGCAGCGTCTATATCCCTGACCCGGACGGCAATGTGATCGAACTGGTCGATATGTATGCCTATTCGGGCGACACTAAGTAAACGAAATTAGCCAAGAACCTCGGTAACCAGCTTGGTAGAGTCAGGATCACGATAGGCATCCTGCACCGCTTTCAGTTCTGCCAACCCCACAGGATCGAGATCAAACGCTGGTTCCTTATTGAGAACCCAGTGACCCGGGCTGTTTTCACCAGCAATCAAAACCCCCGTATCAGGACCTGAAAGAGGTTTCGCTTCGGCGGGAACGCAAGCGAAGGAAATTCCAAGGCGTCGACTATCCGTCATGTTGGGGGCCGAGCCATGCACCAGCAATTCGTGATGGATTGAAAACTGGCCCGCGGTCAGCGGCATGTCGACGGCAACACTCTCGTCAACTTCGGGCACGCTTTGGCCACGCGACAAAATATTGTCTTCGTCATAACGTTCTTCGTGCTGAATAACCGCACGATGGCTGCCCGGAATACAACGGATATTGCCCTTTTCCGGTGTTGAGTCCGTCAGGCCAATCCACGCAGTCGCGCCGGTGTTACGATCAAACGGGTTATAAGCGCCATCCTGATGCCAAGAGACAAACGTGTCGGTGCCAGACCGTTTTGACCAAACGCCAGACAAAAACAGCACAACGTTCGGTCCAATCGCGTCCTGCAAAGCGCCAGCAATCTGAGGGTGGCGCGCCAGATCAATCATCCATTTAAACGCCAACACAGCGCGCACACGAATGTTAACGCTGACATCCTCATTATGAGCCCGCTCGTAATCTTCAATGATCCGAAAATAGTGGGTGGCTTCTTCCGCCGAGATACAATCAAGCGGTGAAACAAACCCGTCCTGTTGATACGCCTTTAGCTGGGCATCGGTCAGAACTCTCGGCATGGTAGGCTCCTAATTTTTCAGGCCCGAAACTACCAAATACCACACCTTTGGCAAAGCAGTGCTGCCGAAAAGCGAGGTCGGTTTTATTTTGTCAGGCCGGAAATACGGAGCTGCCGCAATACAAGCGTGAACCCTGTACCGAATAGAATAAACAGAATTGAATTTGGTACTGGAACCTGGTCGGCAGCGGCAGTTAGGCGAAGAGCTTCTCTTCCTCCGCCAAAATCTACAATCGATGTTTCCCAATGCAGACCGAGCGCCAGCGCAGCACCTGAAAAATCAAACAAAAGACTGGTGATACTGGCCCCTGAAATATCATCCGCAACGAGGACGTCAAAACTGTCGCCGTCGCTAGCTGTAAACGCCCCAAAATAGTCGATATCGAATATTGTTCCCGCGGCAAGTGACAAATTACCCTCAACGACGCCGGTTGTTGCAGGATCATCTGCAACATCCAGCCGGTCATAACCAGTGTCGACAACAAGACCTCCAAGTTCGAGGATCATCGTCGATCCGCCCAATAAATCAACATTCCCCAATACTTGCATCAATCCCGGAGAATTGCCGGGACCCAGTGTTCCACCGCCCAATGTATCGTCGCCGACCGTTATATTACCCCGAATAGTCCCGCCGCCGCCGGTGATTTTTCCTTGTCCGGCGACCAGAATATTTCCCGCTGTTACTAGACCACCGTCGGCAACATTCAGCGTGCCATTCCCTCCAAGGCCCGAGATAGTACTCCCCGACGGTAGGCTAACATTGAGACCGATGGTTACTTGGTTCGCATTCCACGTTGACCCTGAATCGGTCACATTGACTGTGCCATCGCCTCCTGCTTTGCGGCCTATCGCAGCAACATTCTGGGTGGCGCTATCAACAAGACCACCATTGGTTATGTTGAGTACTCCGGTACCATCACGCCCGATCTGTATATTGCCAGCACTGGAATTTGAGTTGGAAAATACCAATGATGATCCAACGCCATCGACATTTACGGTGCCGTCGCCTGTCCCGTCAGGGTTACTTCGATTGCCGCCGATAACCATACCACCGCTAAGTCCACCATTGACTGGTGCTCCCGGTGCTACAGTCATTTGCCCGCCGCTATTTATATTTATTGAACCCGTGCCGTTTGCCCCGACCGTTGCGACCGCACCATCAAATTCACCGACTGTAGTGGATTCATTTGTTCCCGAAGCAGTCAGAGCGCTTCCACTTCCGGATATGTTTATTGTTCCCGAACTGCCTGAAACACCGCCAACAATGAATTGTGTCGCCGCATAGCTAGCGCCGGTATTCACATTTAATGTGCCGGTTCCACCGCTTTCACCGACGCGTGTCTCACTTGATTTGCCAACGTGGTGATTATCAACAGCAGCACCGTTTTGGACGGTCATTGTTCCGTGTCCACCAGCACGACCAACCCGAACCAAATCTTCAACATTAAGCACCGTCGTATTGCCATCAATAGTCGCTCGACCTCTGGCGCCATCACGACCAACGCTGATCTGTGCAACACCGCTTACGGACTTGATGTCCATAACTGTTCCACCTTCAAGCAACAGTGTGCTCTCTGGCGCCAGGGCAGGATCTGGATTGGCCACAGTATCTGTGCGACGTCCAACACTGACAGTGGCATTTCCGCCACCCGTCGCTTCGACCAACACAACCGAGTCCGTCGCTGTCACAGTGCCAACCGCGGTCGACGTAGCGGTATCTCCGATATTGAAAACGGCTGAATCCGCTGTCGCTGCCGCGCCGCTTCCGGGGCCAAGCGCTCTTATCCGTAGCTCCGAATTATTGAGATCGAGAACGCCTGGACCTGTTCTGCCAACTCCCAAATAAGCGTCGGCGTTGTTCGACGTGATCGTCATAAACCCCTGAGTTTCGACACCTGCGGTTAGCGGATCATCACCTATGACGACCGTTCCCAATGCAGAATTGGAAACACCATCCGCCGAACGACTGATATGGACAAATGCGTTGTCGAGCCCCGGGACGGTCGCAGTTGAAAATACCGTCGCTCCATTGTTTATGACTAGACGGCCAGTATGACTCTGGGTCCCGACGGTCACACCAGCAGTAAGTTGATTCACATCAAAGAAATTTATGATCGTTCCAGAACCGGAAACCAGCACTTCACCATCACTACCGGCACCGATTTCCCCCAAGCTCAACACATTCTGTGTCGCGCCACTGACTGAGCCCACAATGTTGGAAACCCCACCCGTAGTCGTAACTTGCGCTGATAGTTGCGTCGCAAGGACAGACCCAGCGACAAACACCGCAAACGCAAACCGCCTTCTAAGTGAATGTCCCATCGCCATACCGAAGCGCCTACAAATGAGTTACAACAGTGGATCGGATAATCCACCTCCGTCATCACAATTACGTCTTTTAATTGTATTAGTAGTCGTCGACAAAATCGAGATAAAAAGTGCGAACAAACTGCATTACGTTGGCCCTAACCCTGCTTCACACCGAGTACCGCGTTTTCGTCAATCCGCGACCAGAAAATTCGGATATTGTTTGCGTCAGTATATTCGTCAACGGCTTTGCGAGATCCTTTCCAGCGATAATAGTCATCGATCAGGATCAATCCGCCCGGCTGAAGCAACGGAAATAGATACTCCATCTCAGCCTTTGTTGACTCATACCAATCGGTATCAAGTCGCAAGAGCGCAATCTGTTCGGGAGTGTTGGTTGGCAATGTTTCCTGAACCTTGCCTTTAATAAATTCAAGATTCTTTTCCGGATAGCCGGTGGTCAAAACATTGGTACGAACATCATCGATACCGAATTTGATCCAACCCGTTTTCGCATCATGTTTCTTATTGTAAAGCTTCATTGCCGGCGTATCGAAACGGCCCATATCATGCTCAGTCGGCTCCGGCATGCCTTCAAAGGTATCGAACAACCAAATCCGCCGATCTGTTATGCCAAGGTCCTGCAAAACAATGGCCATTGCCATGACACTGCCACCAGCCGCGACACCACATTCAACGAAATCGCCATCAATTGCGCTGGCATGGATATATCGAACAGCCCCTTCGAGTGCCGCGACGCGCTCCTTTGACGTCATGGTGCAAGTCGAGATCTGGCGCCATAGGTTTTTGGTAAAATCCGAGAAGTCTTCCGGCCATTCGGGGGGCAATTCACGGACACCTTGCGGTGCCAGTAACTTGCGATAACCCTTGCCTATTTCGCGGGACACCTTTTTGCTCAGGTTACCAAATGTCATTACGGGTCTCCGCTCGGCTCGGGACCGCGTTGCAATGACACGACAAAGCAGCCCAGCAAGATCATCGCAAACATCAACCAGCTCTGCCACAGTCCAAAACTGATATTGTAGATCAAACAGATACTACAAAATGTTGCGGCAATCATCGCCCGTCCTTGATTTTCTCCACTAAGTTTCTCGAAACGACGTACAATAAGAAAAACGGTCCCAAGAAGAAGCAACGCACCGAACAATCCGAGTTCCAACCAAATTTGAATGGCTGCGTTATGCGGATGTAGCGGCAATTTTCCGCCGATATTAAGGACATCGAGTCGATCATTGGGCTGTTTGCAGACGATCGTAATGGCCTTTTCTGCACCGCCCGGAATAGATCTCGATGAATCCATCCCCCAACCCAAGATAGGCTTCTCAAGTATTCTGCTCGTACTAAATTGATAAATCATTATCCGGTGGTAAGCGGAATCCATGAAATCATGTAGCTGACATTGCTGCTGCACGCTGAGTGATGCTTTGAAAAATGCCGGGAACGTCAATGCAATCAGCAAGGGTAACAAAACCACCGGCCAGAAAAGTTTTTGTTGCCACCGAATAAGGCCAAAGATTAGGGCACCGAGGATAACCGCCAGCTTGGCCGCCTCCATATACAAACCAAATATCATCCCGATACAAATCAGGACAAAGGGAATCGCATGCATGGGGCGCGTATAACGGAACAGGCCGACCGCCAACGGAAACAGAAGACAGGCTGTTATCGCCGTGCCCCGGCTATACATATTCGGATTAAACTCATATGACTTGTAGAGACTTGAGACACCTCCCGACAAAGACACATCCAGCAGGACAATAGGAAAAGCAACCAGAAAGCCGATTGCTGTACTCAAGACTATTTTCCGTCTTTCATCTTCCGTTGCCTGACGGATGATCAATCCCGCAAGTATCGCGGTACAGAAATAGCCAGAAAACTTTAAAGCGGTGGAAATTGTATCGGAGGGGATTAGCGCCCATGTCGCAGAGAGCGCTCCAAAAGCAGGTAACACAAAATAAGGGAGATATTTGCCAAGAGAAACGGCACCATCCATTCGGAATATCGTCACCAATCGTGGGACATTCGCTAAAACGAGCAACAGGATTGGTATCCACAGAGCGTATACCGAAAAATATGCCAACGGGCCGACAAGCCCAAAGACATGGGTCCAATAATTTTTAATAACTTCCGGCATCAACCTATTTCAATACTCAAACTGTTCTAACACCTCTCCAAGAGGCAAGACGAGACTTGTAACCCCTTTTCAACCCGCCGGTTGCCCGGAGAGTGCCTCAGAATTGTAGGCCAAGCAATCACAAGACGATTCGAGCTTCTCTGCGCAGTTTCAGGGCATTGGACAGAGGCAATTGCGTATGAAATTATGCCCGCAATTTTCGAAAACTCGGGGAATAAAAATGTCCGCGGAGAAAGAACTTGAAGGATTGGCTGCCATCGTCACCGGTAGCACGGGTAACATTGGTCGCAACATCGCCATCTCCTTGGCCAAGGCCGGAGCGGGCGTTGTAATCAATGGAAGAACATCGGGAGAGGTCGCCGCAGAAGTCGTGAAGGAGGTCGAAGATGCCGGCGGCAAAGCCATCATTTGCCTCGCTGATGTGACCAATGAAGAACAAGTGCAGGGTATGATCGACGCTGCGGTCCAGGAATTCGGCAGGCTCGACCTTCTGGTCAATAATGTTGGCCCGGCGTCAAGCGGCGCGGTAACCGATATTACATATGACGAGTGGCGTCATTACATGGCGACCAAGCTGGATAGTGCATTTTTGTGTATCAAAGCCTCAATCCCTCATCTCGCCAAAAATGGTCGCGGTGCGATTATCAATATCGGTGCATCCTCAGCCCATACCGGAAACCCCAATCGATCAGTCGATGTCGCCGCCAAGATGGGACTCGCCGGGCTGACGGGTGCCCTCGCAGTGGAACTCGCCGATCAAAACATTACAGTGAACTGTGTTGCTCCCGGTCGAATTCAACGCCCCGGTGCAATCTCTGCACATTTTCAGGCAAAACCCATTCCAGCAGGTCGAGAAGGCACGCCGGAAGAGTTCGCCGAAACAGTGCGTTTCCTCTGTGGACCGAATTCCCGTTACACCACCGGACAGACTCTACACGTCAATGGTGGCTGGTACGTGTCCATTAACTAGTCATGTCAAATGAAGAAGAAGCGGTCACTCAGGCTCAGGGCGTTCTGCAAGCCCATTTCTCGGCTTTAAACGTCGCCGATGAAAAGGCGCTCGCGGCAACGCTGCATTTTCCGCACTACCGACTGTCGAGCGGCAAGATGAAGGTTTGGGAGAGCCCGGAGTCTTACCTCTCGGATTTTCATGCGCGCGCCGGTGATGGCTGGCACCATAGCGATCTGGATTCAATAGATGTCTTCGCGGCGGAGCCCGAAAAGGTTCATCTCGACGTGCGATTTACGCGTTATCGTGAGGACAATTCCTCGATGGGCCAGTTTCGGTCCCTATGGGTCATCGCCAAGCTCAACAACGTTTGGGCCGCTCAGCTGCGCTCATCCTTCGCACCCTAAGCAGGCGCAATCCAGGTCGTTAGAACTGACGGCATATTATCCATAATGCAGTCCCAACTTTCACCGTGATCATCGGAGCGATACATCGCGCCGGTGCCACGGGCATCAGGAGCCATGCCAAAACCACGGGCGCCATCCCCCATGCCACAAAATAAAGTTTCTGATTTTTCCGGATGCTGAATAAACGTCCAGGGCATATAGGGCATGTCGATTGGCAAGTTCGCAGAATTACGCCAGTTCGCCCCTTCATCATCGCTAATCAGAATATGACCATGCGGCGTCATTTTCTCACGCACCCAATAGCCGGGTGACCCTCTGCCGCCGCCAAGTACCATACGCGGCTTACCAAAAGGTCCATCACAGAACAGCCATTCATGCGAATAGCTATAATATTCCGTAAAACCATAGGGCATGCCTTCCTCGACCCGGTGCCACATTTTGCCACCGTCATCAGTGCGGAAGAAACCACGCGCCGACGAAACGTAAAATTGGTCAAAATCCCCCGGTCGATTTTCGATAATATGCATATCGAGATAATCAATCCCGCGGCTGACATCTTCCCAGTTCACGCCACCATCAAGACTACGAACGACCCCGCCATGCTCAAGCAATACATAGATCAGATCGCGTCGGTCTGGATGGATATAGATATGGCGGACATGCGGCGGCACCTTCCCGGCGTAGGTCGGAGGCACCGTCCACTGATCCTGAACTGATTGTGGAAGCGCCAAAAAACTGTCAACGGTCGTAAACGTCCGACCATTGTCTTCGCTGCGGTACAAGCAAACCGGTCCGCTACCGGCATAGACAACCTTTTCGTCATGCGGATCGATTGTGAATGTTCGGACATCACCCTCAAGAATCTTCGTCCAGTTGAGCCCGCCATCTTCGGAGCGATAACCACCATCAAAGGCTACAGCGGCAAACAAAACGTCAGGCGTTTCCTTGCACCCGACGATGTATTCGAGCGTGACATCAGGGAAACTCTGACCAAGTTCTTTGAAACCAGCACCATTGCCCTGCAGGACCGTAAGGCCACTATTGCAGGCGATGTAGTATCTAAGACTATCTGACATTCTATCCTCCTTGATTACAGCGCGTTAGCCGGGCGCCGTAGCGTCCGCCACATATGTGCAGCCGGGCTACTATCATTGCCGAGCCCTTCTTCGGGATGTTTGAAGTGTCGTCCGATAATGTCTTCGAACTGATCAATTGATACCAGCGTATCAGGATCAAAGGCATAGAGATCGTTAAGGCAGATTTGCCGCGCTGACATGTACCACTTGTGGTTTCGCGCATAGTCGTAATCGCGCTGGATATAGGGCTCTACCCGATAATCAGCCCCGAACCGTTTGGCGTAGGCTTCAGGATACTCATAGCCTACAGACTCATCTGGAAAAAACCGCAACGCCTGGTGCATACGGATTGCCCAAGACACTTCTTCATCAACATAGGGCTCCAGCATCTGGGCACCCCAATAGCCATGGTCGGGGCGGAAAAAGGCAATCACCGAAACATCATGCAACAAACAAGCCAGTACCATTTTCTCTGGCAGGCCGTTCTTTTGCGCCAATGCCGCACTTTGCAACAAATGTTGTTTCGACGGACCAAACCGCAGCTTGAAGAAATCGGTAATGGTCGGTTTTTCCGGCATCGCGGGCAGCCGGTGGTCTTCCCCCATCAAGGATGGTTTGAGCGGCCCAAGGTTGAACTTGGCTTCTTCATTCGACCATTCCCCATCCGCGAGCTTGTTGATCGCTGAACGATAGATCATGAAATCACCAAGCTCCCGCATTCGCTGAAACTCGTCTTCTTCTGCTAGTTCTGACGGCCCTTTTGCATCATCCATCGGCATGGTCCCTGCTAATAAGAATTTAGAAAAAGTTTAGCGGAGACGTCAGGAGGCGCATAGCACCTATATGTGTTCCAGCAAGTGATGATTTCACGGCAACGCCGCTATTTTTATGATAAATAATCGGTACTACCTCTGCGAAAATAAGAGACAAAGCGTGACTGACTGGACCTCAATAACTCAAATCTTGATGGCAGAGCCAACTTTTAGAGATGTGCCGCGAAGCGATCTTGCGCGATTTCTTTCCCATGTCGAAGAAATTGAACTAAACGACGGTGAAGTTCTCCTGAAGCAAGACGCCGACGCAAATCATAGCTATCTGATTGTTAGTGGGCAATTTACTGTGGCTGGTTCCGGCAATAACCAAGCCCAAAAGGCCACGGGTTTCCTCGGCGAAGAGACAGTCCTCGGTCTCAAAACTTATCTGGCGACGGCGACCGCTATCGGAGAGACTCAACTTCTCAAGTTTCCGAAGGAAGCGCTCCTCGAGCTTGCGAAGCATGGACCTATAAAAGAACAGCTTGTCGACTCCTACGGCAATCGATTTAGGGATCCAGCAACAGACAATCAGAATACTTCAAAACGATTTGTTGCCCGGGTGCCGGAACCGTACCCACTCCGCATCACAATTGGCTGGGCATTGGCAGTCCTCGTCCCTGCAGGATTACTGTGGTGGCTTGGCACCAATGAAATCTTGCCCAACCAACATGCGATGCACTTGACCGTCGTCATCTCAATAGCGGTAATCATGTGGGTGTTCCGTCTGATGCCGGATTTTATTCCGGCATTGTTCACGCTTTTTTGCATTATTGTTCTGGGTATCGCACCGCCAAGTGTCGCGCTGGGTGGGTTCGCGTCCAATGCCTTCTGCATGGCCTTAAGCATCTTCGGCCTTAGCATTGTAATTTCGGTTTCGGGTCTCAGCTACCGACTGCTTCTGTGGTTATTGCGGGTCGGGCCTCCTGGCAAGGTTTGGTATAATTTTTGCCTGTTCATCACGGGGCTGGCGCTGACCCCTGTCGTGCCAACAACCAATGGCCGCGTCGCCATTCTAGCGCCATTTACCAATGACATGCTCGAAGCTATGGGCCGCACTGCGGCGGCAAAGGAAGGCCCGCGACTGACAGCAAGTGTTATGGGTGGCGCCAGTCTGCTATCCGCAATTTTCTTGAGCAGTAAATCGATAAACTTCCTCGTGTTCGGACTATTACCGGTACAGGAACAAGCGCGTTATCACTGGCTGCATTGGCTTCACGCCGCCGTTCTCTGTGGATTGGTTCTTCTGTCACTGTACCTGCTCGCAACCTGGTTGTTATTTCGAAACGACAGCAAACCGGCAATCTCAAAAGCAATCGTAACCAACCAGTCCAAACTGCTCGGCCCCATGAGACCCGCCGAATGGGCGGCTGTATTCGGATTAGTCATCCTGTTGATGAGCTTTTTCACCGCTGAGATTCATCACATCGATATCCCCTGGGTTGCCCTCGCAATATTATTCGCGATGTTGATGTTTCAGTTCTTGTCAGCAAAGGATTTCCAATCACGAATAGATTGGGCCTTCCTCATTTATCTCGCCTGTCTCATCGGCCTAGGCACTGCAATGACCTACACTGGTCTTAACGCCTGGCTGGCGCAAAACCTGTCATGGCTTCAGCTTTTGATGCGTGATGATTTTCCGCAATTCGTTGCCATGCTCGCCGCCGCGATCTTTGCCGTCCGCCTCGCGCTACCAATCAACGCGACCGTGGTTATCTTTGCCACACTTCTAATACCAACCGCCGTGGTTTCCGGCGCAAATCCGTGGCTCGTCGGATTTATCATTTTGCTTTTATCAGAAAGTTTCATCTGGCCTTATCAGGCATCTTACTACGCACAGTTTCGTTCCATGGCATTGCCGGAAGCCGGTGTGGATGACCCAAAACTCGTCATCCTGCATTTTCTTGAATTCCCTATGAAACTGATTGCGATTTACGCTTCATTTCCTTACTGGCACTCTCTGGGCATCATCTGAGCGAGATGGCATGAGACAAAAAATCACAATTTTCTGTATGGCGGTATTTTTTGGTTCGCTTGTCGTCGCCGTCTTATCAATAAATTTCAAACGCCCCAGCGTTTTGGTTCTCCACAGCTATGACTCGTCCTATACCTGGACACGCGAAGTCAATGTCGGCCTCAAGCGAGAATTGGAAAAGGATCGCTGGATATTGGTCCGGTATCACTACATGGACACCAAAAGAAATTCCGGAAAAGATTCTTTGCGCCGGGCCGGGATCGCAGCCCGCGATCTTATTCGAGACAAACGGCCAGATATCATTATCGCGATTGATGATTACGCTCAGAGTTTAGTCGCCTCGACATTTGTAAATGATCCTGACATTCAAATTGTGTTCGCCGGCGTAAATGGCAGCGCCGAACCCTATGGCTATATTGGCGCCAAGAATGTCACTGGTATCTATGAGCGAAAACCGATTGCTGCACTCAAAGAAATCCTGATGATCCTGGCACCCGGCGCCACAGAACACACCCATACCGGCCACACTGTCAGCGCAACATTTATCGCGGATAAGAGTCTATCTTCGATGAAGGATAGCGAATTGATGACCAAACATGACTGGTCTCCGATTACATTCGAGAAGCCACGCCATGTTTCTGATTTCGAGAGCTGGAAAAAAGCAATTCTTGCAGCCGAAAAACGAAGTGATTTCGTTCTGCCTGGTGGTTATCGAAAACTAAAGAGACGCCCGGACTCTGGCCCCAACGAAAAATTCGTTCCACCAAAAGAAGTCATGAATTGGACAGAGAACAATTCACCCGTGCCCGTTATTGGAACGAGCATTTTCCATAGCGAAGAAGGCGCGATGGTGTCGGTTGGCGTCTCACCCTACGAACAAGGCGGGGTTGCTGCTAAGATGGCTCAGAGAATAATCCAGGAAAATCTTAAGGCCGGCCAAATACCAATACAAACCTCAAACCTATACATTGTATCCTATAAGCGCTCCGCACTTGAACGGCGCAAACTAAAGATACCCAAGATATTTGAAGCGTTTGCGCGGGCCACCAACAATCATTTTGATTGACGATAGATAACGTCATTCCGCCTGCTATTCTGGTCAGGCAGCAGCCAGAAGAGGACTGTTTTCTTTCTCCAATATCTTGCGCACCGCCGGACGATCAATCATGCGGTCCTTGAACGAAGTAAAGCTCTTAAGGTTTTCCATCGGCATGTTGATGCGCTTACCCCAGCCGTAAAAAACCAGCGCATAACCGTCGAGGAAAGTGTACTGATCTCCCATCATCCATTGCTGGTCCGACAAGCGACGATCAATTTCTTCCATCGCGGCCCAGTAGGTCGCACGCGCCGCGTCTTCAATGGCTTTCTCTGCGTCATCCCCAAGGCTGGTTTCACCACCGGGGCGCTCTGGATGCAGCGCCAACGCAAAGGCCGGGTGCACGACACTGGTCAACCAGCCTGCCGTTTCGACACAACGTGCTAACTCAGCAGAGTCGGCAGGCGCCATATTGGCATCCGGAAAGGCGCGACAGATATAAGGCAAGATCGCGACGTTCTGGGTAATGATCTCGCCACCGACATCCAGCGCCGGAACCTTTCCGTGCGGATTGATCTTGCGGTACGCCTCGCCGCGCTGCTCACCTTTGCCGAGCGCTATCGCGATAGTTTCATACTCCGCGCCGCATTCTTCCAATAGGATGTGTGCCGCCATCGAGCATGTGCCCGGGCAAAAATAGAGACTGTACATTTTAATTCCTTAATCGAGAGGTTCGCCGAGCGTCGTGCAGCGGCGTAGCATTCTGGTCTGTTCTTGCGGCCAATCGGTGCGTGCATGCAGGCAAGCGAGATTATCCCACATCATCAGATCTCCGGGTTGCCAGACATGTTCATAATAATTGCCGGAATCTTCCGTGAGATCGAAAAGTTCCGCGAGAATTTCTTCACTTTCGTCGCGATCAATCCCTTCAATCCACATCGTATTCAATCGCGAGACATAGAGCGCTTTGCGTTTAGAGCCTGGATTGGTGACAAACAACGGTTGGCTGAAATGAAAAATATTGTCGAGATCGATATTTAAATCCAAGCGTTCGACATTGCGATAGTCATAGCCCTGCATCACCCGCGCATCGGCGAAACGTTCTTTAACCTCCGGACGCAAGTTGTTATAGGCACCATAAAGGCTGGCGAATTTGGTGTGACCGCCCTCCGACGGAATTTCGATTCCGTAGAGGAAAGACGTCCGATGCGGCCGCTCGTGATAGCATTTGTCAGAATGGAACCACATTTCACCATGGCCAAGCCCGCCAACAGGGTTGCCATCCTCGTCTTTCTTGTCTGTGACCATCATCAGATTGGTCCAGTCCGGCGCGGCACCTACTTCAGCAACATTCGCGCCTTCTTTCGGCTTATGGCGCTCAGCGATGGGGCCAAAATGGCTGGCAAAACGCAATTGTTCATCACCCGTGATGTCCTGCCCCCGGAACAACAAAATGCCATGGTCGTGCCAAGCATCGCGAATGGCTTCGACGGTCGCTGTATCCAGCTCCTGGCTAAGGTCAACGCCACTTACCTCTGCACCAATAACCGGATGGATTGGTGTGATGGTAATATTGGTGTCTTGGCTAAGTTGCGTTGCCATATTCAGAAACCTCCGCAGAAAACTGCAATACCCCCAATGGGCTTACATGCATTCTACGTGATTTTTGCTTGTCGCGTAAATGGATCGAATATGGCGTCCAGTTTCTCGTTAAACACCCATCGCGCCGAGGACCGCGCCCTGCAAAAGAAGCACACCAAGCCAGTGGCCACCGTCGATAAGATAAAGCCCAATTTTGGCGCGCTGCCAGGCGTAATTCATCGCAATTGTGGTCATTGAAAAGCCGAGCCAGACGAAAAAACCGGTAATCAGTCCGCCTTCCACGGTCACCATCTTGGCACCCAAATGCCCCAGAATACCGGCGAGGAAAAACGCGACAAATAACTGACAGATGATCGTAATGATCATTGGCTTCGCCATGCCGCCCGCCTTGAGTTCCTCTTCGGGACGTCCTGTCGCCACAACCCACGCTTTGGCAAGTATCGAATACCATGCGAACCCAAAGAAAAACGATGCCAGCGCCGCTGCAACAACGGCGAGATAATTCATCCCTGCAAATTCCATAAAAACCTCCCGAAGAATTTCTTTAAACCCAGCATCAGAATTTTGGGCCCAAAGGTCAATGTCGGTTTTGCGGAACATTTCCGCCCTTAACTCTCGATCAGATTGCCAAAAGTTTGTACAGCTCCAACCCGGTGGGATATCGACATGCGTACGGCCCTCAAACCGATTTTCAGTCCCCCGGGAAGGCCTGCTCTTGTGAAGCCACCAACGTTTTCCAGGCAAATTCTTGGAGTCAGGCGAATAGTAAACGCGGGGATAAAATCTCCCTGGTTCGGTACGATGCAACGCGTCAATCGACAAACAATCAAATTGCCACACCGCATAATACGCTTCACAACCACCGGGAAATTTCGCGCAGTTTTCCGAGGTAACCTCTACTGATGGATCCGGGGCTCTAAGTTTTTCGTACTCCGCTGATGTTTGGGCAGCCAAACAACCAGCAAAGATCCATCCACCGCTCCAAACGGCCAGACACGCTAAAATTTGACGCATCACCTTTTTCCACGAATTTCTATCAACAATTTAGATATAAATTTCTGCAAAGTCGGGGCGTCAAACATTGTTGAAGTTGGAATCTACCGACGTCGACCGCGTGGGTTCTCAGACGGCACAACTGTCAGCCCCCAAACGACAATCTTCTTCAGCGCCCGGCCAAGCGCCTTATCAAATGCCTGTATGACATTCGGGAGTTTGCCGCCGTCCGCAGGCACCTTTTCATCCGCGCTGAGCGTCGCCACAATCACCCGATCCGGAAAGCGGACAAGCTTCGCGTTAATCCGCACATGCGCCACCGGATTACCCTTGGGCACCAGCTCCGACTGAAACTCCCGTAAATCAGTAATCAACGCATAATCCGTTCTCAAATTAACCGACTGTCGTCCAACGCCAACAATTTTGCGGCTATTCTCAAAGCTTTCGACGAGCAGTGTTTGAACCAAGCGCGGTGCGGTATCGACCCAGGTCACCCCTTCATAGTAATCAAGCGACAGTGGGTTGCGCAGAACAGCGATACGCGACGTGTTAATTCCCGCCTCGGCCAACGGTGTCTCTACCGTGAGCTGCCAGTTTACCTTTTTCATATTGGTATCGAATGTACTCTTCGGGGTCAGCCGATAGAGCTTTGGCGGTGGCTTATTGAAAATCTGACCGGCACAACCAGCCAGAAACAGTCCCGCCGTTACCGCACATATGACGACGCGGGCGGCGCCTAATCGTTGCTCACTCATTGCGCCCTCACCCCTTTTTGTGAATCACCAAAGAAAAACTGTGCTGGATCGCGTTCGATCCGGTTGGTCAGCCGCGTCAGCGCATCAACCAATGTACGAGCCTCTGTCAAAAAACTCGTAAATTCATAGAGCCCGGTCTGCGAGAAATCCGTAATTGAGCGCTTGTTGGTCTTCACCAGCTGTTCAATGTCGCCGCTGATCGCGGTGACATTCTTTAAAGTCTTGTTGAATTCGATAATTGCAACGCGCATTTCTGACGCCGTCTTGCGAACGTCACCAGCGACCGGGTCGACTTTCTTGCCGATGTTTTCCGTTAGGACACGGATGGATGCCGCTGTGTCTTTCAGCGCGACTGCGGCAGATTGAGCTTCTTTGATCAAGTCCCGCGCGTCGTCGGTCGTGTTTCCGGCATTTGCCGTTAGCTTTTCAAGGTTTGCCAGCGTCCTGCCCACCGACGATATGTTTTTATCATCGAACATCAGCGTGATCCTGTCCGCGACGACCAAAACCTTTTCAATGATCACGGGTAGTCGGGACAAGACCTGCTGTACGACGGATTCCCGCGACGCGATGATTGGCAGTGCTTTGCCCCTGGATTTCAGCATTGCAGACTTGTGCGTACCACCGGTGAGCTGAATAAAGGCCACACCCGTTATTCCCTGAAGCGCGAGTTGTGCGACGGTGTCGGCTTTGATCGGCGTCGCCTCGGTCACTTCCATAATCACCCGAACCTGTTCGACATTCTTCGGATCAATAGAAATATCGATCACGGAGCCCACAGGGACACCGCGATAGCGCACGGCATTGCCAATGCCGAGACCGGTCACATCACCGGTAAAATACGACATATAGCGCGCCGTCTTACGGTCGAATTCTGTACCACCAAGCCAGATCACCACAGCGACCAAGGCCGCCGTCAGAACCAGGACAAAACTGCCGACAAGGAGATAGCTCGCACGTGTTTCCATAATCTACGCTTCAACCTGTGTTTCTTGAGCCGCCCGGGCACGGGGCCCGTGAAAGTAATCCTGTATCCAAGGGTGAGGATTTTGCCGCAATTCCTCAAGACTCCCAATGGTAACCTTTTTGTCAATCAGCACCGCAATCCGATCCGTGATGGCATACAGGCTGTCGAGATCATGGGTGACCATGACCACCGTCAAATTGAGGCTCTTTTGCAGATCCGCAATCAATTCATCAAACGCTGCCGCACCGATCGGGTCGAGCCCGGCCGTCGGCTCATCGAGAAATAATATTTCCGGGTCCAGTGCCAAGGCCCGCGCTAGTCCGGCGCGTTTCTTCATGCCGCCTGACAGTTCAGAGGGGTACTTGCTGCAAACATCCATCGGCAGGCCAGACATCGAAATCTTGAGCGCCGTCACTGCATTCCGCATCTCCCGCGACAGGTCGGTATATTCCTTGAGCGGCACCTGTATGTTCTCCGCGACTGTCAATGACGAGAACAGCGCCCCTTGTTGAAACAAAACACCCCAGCGGGATCGTAACTGACGCGACTCTTTACGTGATAAGCCGTTGGTCTTGGTACGCAGCACTTCAATCGTCCCTGCGGCGGGTCGGTTGAGTCCGATAATCGTATTAAGGAGAACCGATTTACCGGTACCGGAACCGCCGACAACGCCCAACACCTCGCCGCGTCGGACTTCGAGGTCCAGCCCGTCATGAATGACATTGCTGCCGAATTGCGTCCGCAACCCGGTGATTTTGATAATAGGAGCCGTATCGATACTCATATGCCCAACACCGAGAACAGGATCGAAAATCCAGCATCAGCAACGATAACCAGGAATAACGAGATCACGACAGCGCGTGTTGTGTGAATGCCAACGCTTTCTGCGCTCCCAGTCACTAGCAATCCTTCACGGCATCCGGTGAGCGCGATCAACAGACCAAACACCGGTGCTTTGATGATACCAATCCAGAAAGTCTGCGTTGAAACCGCACTGCTCAGTCGTTCGACAAACTGGGCTACGGAGATGTCGAGGGTCAGGACCACCATGAGACCACCGCCGGCGACACCCATAATATTAGCAAAGACAGTCAGCAGCGGCATCGCGATGACCAGCGCTAACATCCTCGGCAACACCAGTATATCGACTGGGTCGAGCCCCATCGTCTGCATCGCGTCGACTTCCTGATTGACCTGCATGGTGCCAAGCTCAGCGGCGAAAGCGCTACCGGATCGGCCTGCGACAACAATTGCGGTCAGTAACACGCCCATCTCACGAAAGATCGACACGCCGAGCAGGTTGACCGTAAAGATATCAGCGCCAAAGCGTGTCAGCTGATCCGCGCCCTGAAAGGCTAGGACAACGCCGATCAGGAACGAGAGCAGCCCGACAATCGGTAAGGCATTGAGGCCGGTTTGTTCAATATGGCTAATGACCGATACGAAGCGGATCTGCCCAGGGTTCAACAAATTGCGAAAAGCGGACACCACCGCCATGCCGAGAAAATTGGTGAGGTTCCGCGCTTCGTGACAGGCAGCAACTGCACCACGTCCCAGCCGTTCGACCATCGCCAGTAAGGGATAGTGATCGGGCTCTGTCAACGGATCGGCCTTCTTCAGGCTCGCGGCATAATCCAGCAAGGGCCGGTGTTCATCACGTAAACCATCAATTTCAACAGAACAGCCGCCAACCTCAAGCCGGTCAATGAGTTTTTGAAGAATCAAAGCCCCAGTACTATCGAGCGCCGTCATATTGGATAGGTCGAACGTCGCCTGCGTGGTGCCTGCGGTTGCTACGTTATTCAGTTTCGATCCCAAACCAGTCGCCGCATTGATCAGCCAGCTTCCGGTCGCGCGAAGGTGCAGCACACCACCCTGAACGCTGTGCGTTGGCGGCCTGTCGGGATGATGTTGATTGGGTCGGTTCCACACCTCATGTTACCCGGCGCATCGCTACGCTGACAAATGAATTGGCGTTATGAATAAATGACCACGCGGTTATGAAAAAAGCCCCGCCGAAGCGGGGCTTTTCCCTCATCCCATCGATTTTTACAAATCGACGCCTTTTATTCGAAACTTATTCAAAGACCTTCGGGAACTTCTTGCGAACTTCCTGTGCCAGTTCCGGTGAGGTCTGCGCCACCGGCGGGAACGTATCAATCCGCTCATACGGACGGCAGGCATTAATAACCACACGCGTATTATAGAGCGTGTCTTCACCATGCATTGGGTCAAGACGCGATGACTGGCACTGGTTGAGATGGATGATGTCCTTTTCTGGATCGGAGCGTGTGCCCATCGCCCACACAACATCGTGCAGGTTATGCGCTTCGATATCCTCATCAACCACAACCGTATAACGGCCACAATAGGTCGCCGGGTTGAGCTGTGATGCCATCAGTCCAGCCTGGGTGGCATGGCCATAAAAGCGCTGTTTGATCGAAACAACCACGAACGTCCGACCGGAACCGGCTTCATGATGCCAAACACCACGAACATCCTGAACGCCCGCCTTCTGCAGGCCTTCGAGCAATGTCACTGAGCGGGTGAAGCAACGTTCAAAGAGATGCGAATGAGGTGGCTTCTGGCTTGCAGCACAGGTCAGGATCGGATTGTTCCGGTGGTAGACCTTGGTGATCTTGAAGACCGGGTCCTGCTCGGCATCACCGGCATAGTAACCAGTCCACTCACCAAACGGGCCTTCCAGCCGGGTCTCGTCAGGATATTGATAGCCTTCGATGACGATTTCCGAATGGGCCGGGAACGGCAATCCATTGTCACCGGTGATCAGTTCGATCGGCTTACCAGCCAGACCGCCCTGAAAAGCGAACTCTTCGACATCATCCGGAATGGTCATCCGAGCGGCGAGGAAGTGGGTTGGATCAACACCGACAACAACCGTAACCGGGCACGGCTCACCCTTGGAGAAATACTTGGCGCGCTGGATGTTACCCTGCTTACCATTCGAGGCCATGACACCAAGCGTCTGGCCATCATGCACCATGCAGCGATAGGTCCCTGAATTGACCCGGCCATTATCAGGGTCACGGGTAATAACGCCACAAGCGGTTCCGATGTAGCGACCACCATCAAGCTCGTGATGGATTGGCACGGGGACCGTCTTTTCGATATCGATATCATCGCCTTCGATAATATTCTCAAGAACCGGCCCTTCCTCGACATAGCGCGGCGGGATTGGTTCATGGTTGAACATCTTCTCGCGATAGGCCTTTAGCAGCGCAAACCGATCATCGTGAAGCTCGGTATCCATGCCGACGGCGAGTGCAAGGCGGTACGGCGATGCCAGCATGCCATAGAGGCAGCGATGGCCTTGGGGATAGCCCGGAATATTATCAAACAGAACTGCTTTCGCCTTTTCGACCTTTTCGCGATACAGAACTTCAACAACCGCGCCCATTTCCTTGTCCCAATGCGCACCATCCACCTTCTCTAGCTGGCCGTTTTCTTCACAGGCCGCGAGAAAATCGCGCAGATCAGTCTGTGGGCTAAAATTCTCTCTTCCACCGTCCATTTTTTCGTCTCCTCTGTTAATCAAACATAGTTAGCCGGCCGCCTTGATGGCCGGTGTTTTCGTCAATCTCTGAGATGCCCCCATTTGTCCCAGGCCTCGCGGCGGGCTTCAGGGGTCGGGGCGTTTACTTCCTGAAAATCTTCTTTCCAGTGAAACGGCCGGCAGGCATCGATAATTGCCCGACTGTTATAAAGCTTTCCATCCTTGCGGTCATCAGGAGAAATCACCGGATCGAGGGCTGAAGACCACATATTATTGATAATATCGATGCCAGTAGCCGGATCGCAGCGCGTACAGACCGCCCAGATCACTTCTTCGAGGTCTGAGACGTCAACATCATCATCCACCACCACGACAATCCGCCCGAGATAAGCCCCGGCATGACAGGTTGCGGCGATCTGTCCGGCCTGTGTTGCATGGCCGGGATAGCGCTGCTTGATACCAATAGCCAGGAACAGACGTGAGCCGCCAACCTCATGCGCCCAGACATTATCGACATCTGGCACCCCTGCCCGCGCGATATTTTCTTTCAACACTGCTGAACGGCTGATCGCCCGATAGCGAGCATATTCATAGGGCATGCGGATATGGGCGGCCCCCAGCATGATCGGATCGTTGCGATAATAGACCGCTGATATATCGACCCAGGGTTCGGCCTCCATCTCCGCGCCTTGATAGCCGAGCCATTCGCCAAATGGTCCCTCGGGTGCGGTATTGCCAGGATGGATAAACCCTTCGATGACAATCTCGGAATTGGCGGGAAAAGGCAGCCCAGTATGCTTGCCGGTGACGCACTGAATGGCTTCGCCGCGATAGGCGCCCATCATATCCAACTCGCACATGCCTTCCGGAGCTTCCGTGGATGATGACAGGAAAGATAGCGGATCGCTGCCAACCACGATGCAAACCGGCATCGGTTCGCCCTTGGCCATATATTTGTCGCGATGAATACGGCCATGCTTGCCGGGCGAGATATACAGCCCAACACGTTTTTCATCATGGACCATGACACGATAGGTGCCGCAATTGATCCAGCCGGTTTCGGGATCACGGGTAATGTTAAAACAGCCGGTGCCGATATAGCGTCCACCATCTGCCGGGTTCCACAGCGGCGAGGGAAACTTGGTGATGTCGATATCATCTCCTTCGACAATATTCTCGAACACCGGGCCATCCTCGACGATCTCATGCTGGATCGGGTCAAGATTTTTAGTGTGCTGATGATAGGACTGGCTGAGCTCCAGCTTGTTGAGATTGGACGGAAAGCCCAACGTCAAATTCTTGCGGGTACCTGTGAACCAGTTGACCAGAATACGGAAGCCCTTGGGGCAGCCCTCGACCTCATCAAAGACCACGCTCGGCGTGCCTTCATCATGGCACATCACCTCGACCACCTGACCGATATCCTTTTCCCAGGTCGCGCCGGTCACGACCTTCAGATCCCCGCGCCTTTCGACCTCGGCCAGCCAATCGCGAAGATCGACATATTCCAGCGCACAGGCGGCATTATCGCCAGACTCCACTATCTCCGCTGATGCAGATGGATCACTCATCGAGCCGTCCCCAATATTCTTTATTTATTGAGAAATGTTGTACCGCGTTTATGCGGGGGTGACCAGCTTGGGGTGCCCCCACCCCCCAAACGAAAAACGGCCACCGCGCCGAAGCACGATGACCGCTTTCTAAGCTAATAACCTGACGTGTGGTTATTTCTTGGTGACGACCTGATTTTCAGGCGTTACCGGATCACAGAGATGACCCCACGTATCATAGGCTTGCTTCATAACAGCCGGTTCCGGCGAGTTCACTGCCGGGAATTCGTCCTTCCAGTGGAACGGACGGCACGCATCAATGATGGCGCGGCTGTTGGTCAGGTTGCCCTTGGCACGCTCTTCCGGAGGAATGCGCGGATCAAGAGGCGTAGACCAGCAATTGTGGATGATGTCGATCGACGTTGCCGGATCAGAGCGCGTAATACACGCCCACATCAGCTCTTCGAGATTTGAGACATCAACGTCGTCGTCCACAACGATCACGTATTTACCGGCATAGGCACCAGCATGGCACATAGCAGCAACGTGACCGGTCTGCATGGAATGACCGGGATAACGCTGTTTGATGGAAATACCCAGTAACATACGGGCGGTACCACATTCGTGGGCCCAAACGCCTGTTACATCAGGAACACCGGCTTTTTCGATGTTTTCCTTCAAC
>WLWZ01000019.1 GCA_012103315.1 Alphaproteobacteria bacterium | reverse complement strand
CTATACGCTGCACCCCGGAAAAGTGCCGGTATATATGAAGCATTATCAAGAAGAAGGGTTGGCAATTCAGCAGCCAATCCTCGGCAACCTTGTCGGATGGCACTACACCGATTTCGGACCCCAAAATCAGATCATTCATATGTGGGGTTATGACTCCTATGCCGAACGGGATCGTCGTCGTGCAGAACTTGGTAAAAGCGCCGAGTGGAAAGCCTTCCTGCCTAAGATTCTGCCGTTGATCCTGCGTCAGGAGAATAAGTCACTTATTCCTGCCCCCTGGTCGCCTACAGCCAAATCCTGACATGGCAAAATATCAGTTGCGTCTTTATGACGACCGGCTAGGTGCAAAAATCGCACTCACCCAACCCTATGCAGCGCTAAACCGTGTTCTTTATGTCGCAGACGGCATGGCTACAGTCAAAAGTGGCGGGGAAACCGCCGCAACACTCTCCAGTAATTCTGCATGGTATAATGCTAGCGAAACTACCGTGTCTGCTGGCGCGGATGGTGTCCATATTCTGCGCTACGAACTGGTCGACGGCGCTGCGAGCGATGGTGATAGTTTAATCACAGGCGCAGGCGTTTCCAGCGTCCTGCTGTATCAAGCCGAAGTCGACCTCAACCCCGGCGATGATTATCTCATGCGCTGTGACCGGGTCGATATCCCGCCAAGCGGTATCGCCTACACCCATACCCATCAGGGACCCGGCATTCGCTGCCTACTCAAAGGTGGTTTCACCGTCGAGACCCAAGGGCATAAGACTACCATCGATGCCGGAGAAGCCTGGTTTGAAGCCGGACCCGATCCCGTTTTAGCCTATGCACCACCGGATCGTCCGGGTAACTTCTCGCGCGTGATGGTCTTGCCACGAAATCTACTGGGCAAGAGCTCGATTACATACGTAAACGCCGACGATGCGACAAAGCCCAAACTCCAGCGTTACACAGTCTTTATCGATGAGTTCATAACAATATGACCGACAATCCAAATCTCCGAACCGGTGGCCAGATCCTCGTTGATCAGCTCCGCATTCACGGTGCTGATACGATCTTTTGTGTCCCCGGTGAAAGCTATCTTGCAACGCTCGATGCTCTCTTTGACGTGCAGAACGACATCAAGCTCGTCGTCTGCCGTCAGGAAGGCGGCGCTTCCTATATGGCCGAGGCATATGGCAAGCTAACTGGCAAACCGGGCATCTGCTTTGTTACACGTGGTCCGGGCGCAACCAACGCCAGTCTTGGCATCCATACCGCGCATCAGGACTCATCGCCGGTTATCTTGCTGGTTGGTCAGGTCGGGCGCGCCATGATGGACCGCGAGGCCTTTCAGGAAGTCAATTTCCGCGAAATGTATGCGCCTTTATCGAAATGGGTTACACAAATCGACGACCCAAACCGCATTCCCGAAGTCATGAGCCGAGCGTTTCACGTCGCCACTTCTGGACGTCCAGGACCGGTCGTAATAGCGTTGCCTGAAGACATGCAGAAGGAAAAGGCGTCGGTAAATGACGCCATCCGCTACACGCCGATTAACGCGGCGCCGCCTCCAGAATCCATGATTCAACTCAAGGAAATGCTGGGCAAAGCGAAAAATCCTTTTGTCATCCTCGGGGGCAGTGGCTGGACAAAGGTGTCCTGCAACGATTTCATTGAGTTTGCTGAAAACTTTGATTTGCCGGTCGGTGCCGCTTTCCGCCGTCAGGACCTGATTGATAACCGCCACCCCAACTATGCCGGCGATGTTGGTCTCGGCATAAATCCACCCCTCGCCAAACGCCTGCAAGACACTGACCTTCTGATTGTGGTGGGTGCTCAGATGACAGAAATCATCACCGACGGCTATGAAAGGTTCGCCATTCCCTGCCCCAGCCAAACTCTGGTACATGTTGCTGCCGGGCTAGATGAGTTAGCCCGGGTCTATGAACCAGAACTCGCAATCCACTCAGGCATGGCCAACTTCGCCGCTGCGGCGAAAACGCTAAATGCGCCTGACAGTGTTCCCTGGTCAGACCAGACCAAGGCCGCGCGCGCTGATCAGGACGGCAATGTCACCATTCCCGATATGAAAGGCGATGTTGATCTTGGCGCAATCATTCAGTGGCTCGGTGAGCGTCTGCCTGATGACGCGATCGTCGCCAACGGAGCAGGTAATTTCTCGAACTGGGTTCACCGGTTCTATCCCTATCGCAGCTACCCGACCGAGCTGGCACCACAAAGTGGTTCCATGGGGTATGGCGTGCCTGCAGCCGTTGCGGCGAAAACAGTCCATCCAGACCGTATCGTCGTCTCCTTTAGCGGAGATGGTGACTTTTTGATGTGCGGACAGGAAATTGCGACAGCGCGACAATATAACCTCGGCATCGTCTTTGTCGTTGTGAATAACGGCACTTACGGCACGATCCGGATGCATCAGGAAAAATTCTACCCTGGACGGGTAAGCGGAACCGATTTGGTGAACCCAGACTTTGCGGCTCTTGGTAAAGCCTATGGGCTAACGGGCGAAGTCGTGGACAGTACAGAACAATTTGCCCCTGCATTCGAAAGAGCGTTAGAATCTGGCGGACCGGCGATGATCGAAGTTCGGGTTGAGCAGGATCAAATTTCACCGCGGGCGACCCTTTCCGGGCTCCGCGAAGCAGGCTTGGCCGAGCAAAAAGGCTAAAGGAGATTGCTATGGACGACGGGGCAGTAGCTTTAAAGAACGCAGCTTCGACGCTTTCAGTAAAGAAAGTTGGCGTCTATCTTGGTGCCGAAATCACAGGGATCGACCTTACCAAACCACTAGACGATACGATGAAGAATGAAATTCTTCATCTTCACGCTGAACACGGCGTTCTTATTTTTCCAGATCAAAAATTATCGGGCGAGGATCTAAAGAACTTTGGCCGAAACTTTGGAGAGTTAACGGTACATCCGTTCTCCAGCAGTACCGAAGATAATCCTGAATTGATCATCTATGATCAAAAGGAAGGCAACCCGCCGCCACCCACCGATATATGGCATACTGACGAAACCTTTCGGCAAGCCCCGCCTATGGGCACTGCTTTATGCTCAAAAATCATACCCGACGTCGGTGGCAACACCGCATTTTGCAGTATGGCAGCTGTGTACGAAGGTCTGTCTGACAAGATGCAACAGTTTCTGTCGGGTCTGGAAGCGGTCCATGATTTCAAGCCGTTTAAAGGGCTATTCCCCAAAACACCGGAAGGAATAGAACGTCTTCGAAAATTTGAGGATATGTACCCGCCCTCGACACATCCTGTCGTTTCGGTTCACCCTGATACCGGCAAGAAGGTTCTCTTTGTGAACCCCCAATTTACGCTTTACATAAAACATATGGACGAGGAAGAGAGCCGCACGATCCTCGAGCTATTATTCCGTAAGACCTATATTCACGAATATCAGTATCGTCATAGCTGGGAGCCAGACATGCTGGTCTTCTGGGACAATCGTGGCGTTCAACATTCAGCGCTACACGATTATTATCCGAAACGACGCCTGATGGAGCGTATTACGATCAAAGGTACAGGACCTGTGCCCGCGAGTGATGCCGTAGATTCGTCCGCGATACGGCGTGACCGCAACCCTGAGGTAATGGCCTTTGAAGGTCGCCAAAAACGACAACACGAACTTTAAGTCGATCACACCTAGCTAAGGAAATTCAAACGTGGATCTGGGATTAACGGACAAACGCGCACTGGTTTTGGGTGCGTCACGCGGCCTCGGACAAGGAATGGCCGAACAACTCACCGCCGAAGGTGCCGACGTCGCGCTCTGCGGCCGCGACGGTGATGCCATGAAAGTGCAGGCCACCGATCTGGCAAATCGTACGGGACGAACAGCGCGCGGCTATCAGGTCGACCTCGCCGATGCCACCGCGGTTTCTAGGCTCATATCCGATGTTTCGAATGATTTCGGTGGCATTGATATCGTTATCAATAATGGCGGTGGGCCGCCGCCGGGCCCTATTGCCGGTGTTGACTTGGATGTCGTGGAGAAACAATTTCGCCCCGTTGTTCTTAGCCAACTTGAAATAGCTAATGCGTTTTTACCGGGCATGCGGGAACGTAGCTGGGGCCGCATTCTCATCATCTCGAGCTCTGGAGCGGTTCAACCGATCCCTGGGCTGGGTATATCCAACACACTGCGTTCTTCCTTAATTGGTTGGGCCAAGACGCTCGCCACCGAAGTGGCCAAAGATGGTGTCACCGTCAATGCAATCCTGCCCGGTCGTATCCACACCGACCGCGTCGATTCAATTGACGCCAATGCCTCGAAAAATCAGGGCGTGCCAGTCGAGGACATTGTCAAAGCGTCACACGCAACGATACCCGCCGGACGCTACGGCTCAGTGGATGAGTTCTCTAAAGTTGCGACCTTTCTCGTCAGTGACTGCGCGGGCTATGTCACCGGCAGTTCAGTGCGCGTTGATGGCGGCTATATTCGGAGCACTTAGTGCAACTCACCGGTTACGGGGTCAAACGGCGTAACTGGACGCCTTTCAGCGGATAAAGCAGGTGGCGTATCACAGGGTAAGAATTCACCCTTGCCAGCAGCCCCTTGGAATTGTTCATCATTCCAAACCACGGCACCACGCGAAATTGTCGTAACTGGCCAGCCAGTAACTTCTTGTCCGTCGTACGGCGTGTAGTCCATCGCATCGTGCAGGATATCCTGCGTGATGGTCACCCGTTTATCGGGGTCCCAGATCACGATATCAGCATCAACACCCACAGCAATGGTACCCTTCCGAGGGTGCAAACCGTAGAGCTTTGCCGCATTAGTCGCGGTTATCGCAACAAACTGTTGATGCGAAATACGTCCTTTCCGAACGCCTTCTGAAAACAGTAATGGCAAACGCACTTCAAGCCCCGGCACGCCATTTGTGATCTGTTTAAAGTGCGCGTCTTTGCCTGCCTTGAATTTTCCTTCCGGATCATCGAAACGGTACGGCGCGTGATCAGAGGAAAACACCTCAAACAATCCATCCTCTAACGCCTTCCAGACAATCTCCTGATTGGCCTTATCGCGCGGCGGTGGACTGCACATATGCTTCGCGCCCTCCTGGCCCGGCTTGTCGAGATCATCCTCGGTGAGAAACAGATATTGCGGACAGGTTTCGCCATACACGTTCAGACCGCGTTCCTGCGCCCAGCGGATTTGTTCAATTGCCTCCCCACCCGATACATGGACAATCAGGATTGGTACATCGACAAGTTCGGCTAATGCGATACTGCGATGTGTTGCTTCTCGCTCAACCAGCATCGGCCGCGCTACAGCATGAAACTTAGGAGCCCGAAGCCCTGCCTGCAGCAACCGCTCTGCCATCCACATGATCATGTCGTTGTTCTCGGCATGAACCATGACCATGGCACCTTCACGACGCGCGACGGCCAACACATCAAGAAATTGCCGGTCGGTTAGCATCAGCGCGTCATAGGTCAGATAGATTTTAAAGCTGGTATAGCCATCCTTGATTAAGGCGGGCAACTCCTGCCCCAATACCTGATCCGTCGGATCAGAAACAATAAGATGAAACGCGTAATCGATAGCCGCTTTCGGTCCCGCCAAATCGTGATAGGCCATTACGACATCGCGTAATGATTGGCCGCGATGCTGACAAGCAAAAGGAATTATCGTCGTTGTGCCACCGCAGGCGGCAGAACGCGTTGCCGTAAACCAGTCATCAGCCGTCCACACGCCATTGGAGGAAATTTGTTCAACGTGGCAGTGGCTATCGACGCCGCCAGGCATAACCAACCGACCCTCTGCATCAATCTCCTGAGTGCCCTCAGGGATACCGGATTCTAGTGCAGTGATTTTACCATCCAAAACCCCAATATCGGTAGAGAACCGATCACTTTCGGTCGCAACGTCAGCGTTGCGTATAACCAGATCAAATTCAGACACGAAAGACTTTCCTTACACCGCAGGTTTCAGCAGACTAGAGGCTAGCATACGCATCGACCAAGACCACCGAGGATATTTTATGGCTACGCCAATTCTGGACGAAAGCGCAAAAGGCGTTTTTATCATTTCCGCGACACCCTTTGAGGCCGATGGTGCCCTCGACCTCGAGAGCACCGACCGGATGGTCGATTATTATTTAGAGGCCGGAGTTTCCGGAATGACCATTCTGGGGGTGATGGGTGAAGCCCCAAAACTTACACCGGATGAATCCATGGTGTTTTGCCAACGGGTTCTCACGCGGGTCAATGATCGAGTGCCCGTAGTTGTTGGCGTCTCTGCCCCATCTCTCGATTCAATCAAGTCCCTGACAGGTAAAGTCATGGATGCCGGTGCTTCCGGTGTGATGATCGCCCCGATGCCCGGGCTTAGAACCGATCGGCAAATTGAGAACTATTTTCATGACGTCTGCACAGCCATTGGCGATACACCCATCGTGCTGCAGGATTATCCGCCGAGTACAGGCGTCTATTTCTCCGTCGACCTCCTCAATAAATTATTCGCAGATTTGCCAAGCCTAAAAATTCTCAAACACGAGGAATCACCGGGGCTTCGCAAGATCAGCCAGTTCCGTGCCGACGAAGAAAACGGCAATCGCCGCCGCGTAAGTGTTCTGGTTGGCAACGGTGCCCTATACCTGCCGCAAGAACTCAACCGCGGTGTTGACGGTGGCATGACGGGGTTTGCCTTCGCCGAAATGATGGTTCAAGTCTGCGCCATACATGCCGACGGCAAGACAGAAGAAGCTGAAGACTTGTTCGACGCCTATTTGCCTTTAGTCAGACATGAGCAACAGATCGGCATCGGGTTATCATTGCGTAAAGAAGTACTACGTCGCCGCGGGATCATTAGCTCTGCTGCCACGCGCAAACCAGGCCCCGCGCTCGACTCAACGGACGAAGCTGAACTGACAGCTCTGCTAAATCGGCTCAACCGAAAACTCGAATCCCTCGGAAAAGAACCGTACAGCTATTCTAATTAGAGAATTACTCGCCCTTGATAATTCGGTGCATTTCAGGCTGGGAATAAACCCCCGCCGCATATTCGTACGTCCCGCTATCGCGCATTTCCTCGGCCGCGGTTTTGACCAAGGTGTACGCTGCTTTCGCGATGTTGCCGCCGACAGTTACACGGCGAACACCCATATCACCTAGTTCTGCCACGGGTGGTGTGCCCGGCCCTGCAAGAACATTCAGTGGGCCGTCGATAGCCGCAGCGAGCCGACCGATGAGATCACCATCGCGCGCGCCTATCACAAAGGCGCAATCGGCTCCGGCTTCCAGATAGGCATTCGCCCGTTTCACGGTTTCATCGAACATGTCTTCTTCGCTACCAAGCATGTAACCGTCAGTCCGGGCATTGATCACCGCCGGGATGCCGAAATCATCTGCGGCCTTGCGGGCTGCACGAATGCGATCTATCGCAAGGTCAAGATCATGCAATCGTCGCGGTCCGCGTTTATCGCTGTCTTCAATATTCACACCTACGGCCCCGGCATCGAGTCCTGCCTTAACAGTAACAGCCACGTCGTCAACCGACGGCCCATAGCCTGCTTCCATATCCGCACTGACAGGGATAGAGACTCCATTCGCCATGCGACGAACCACTTCAGCCATGCCCTCACGGCCTATATTCTCACCATCGCAGAAGCCCATCGAAAAAGCACAGCCACCGCTGGTCGTCGCGATTGCGTCATAACCAACCTCAGCCAAAACACACGCGCTTGCGACGTCCCATGCATTTGGAAGAACAAAAATGCCTTCGCGATGCATTGCTAGAAATTTTTCTGCTTTCTCCTGCTGTGTCATATTAAAGATCCCCTACTTCCATAACCGGTTCAGCCTCAGGTAACTTCCACCCAGCACGGACTCGCTGAACGATTAGATAAAGTCCAAACAAGCCAAGCCCAATACCTAATACTGGACGAACAAGTCCTTCCATCATAAAGACCGGAATACTCAAGAACAGGCACATTGCTGGGATAAATCCCAGCGTCCACCGCTTGATCGCTCGGTTCTTTTGGTAAACATGGAAGAATGACGAAAACAAACCGAGAATAATGAAGAACAACGACCAGGGTCGTATCAGGAACATGGTTGGGTCGGTCGAGATCGCAATGACCTGTGCCAGTGAATTCTCGGCGATATTTCCGAGCACAACACCCAGGATAACCGGCACAATCGGGAAACCGAGCGACCGCATAATAAAGCCGCCGACGCCAAACCAGAACAAGGTCCACATATCGAACTGGACATTATTCAAGGCAAATACTCCGAGCGCACAGTAAAATAGGATGACTGCGGCCAGCATATACATGCGGACCCTGGTCACCGCCACAAAGCCCCGTAACGTCAAAGACTGCATTGCCAGCATCATGAAATTGGCGAGGAAAAATGCGATAAAGATTGCATAAGCAATGGTCGGCTGCTCTGCGATGAAGGTCGGGCTTGGCACAACATCATGGATCAGTAGCGCGCCAAGCATAACGGCAGTAACGATGTCACCCGGAATACCGAGCGCCATCATCATGATCAAGGCCCCCCCCGCCGTTGCGTTATTGGCGGATTCAGGCGCAACTATACCGTCGATACTACCGGTGCCAAATTTCTCGGGCTCCTTGGAATATTTCTTCGCTTGGTCATAGGCGAGTATGTTGGAAATCGAACTGCCCGCCGCAGGGAGGACGCCGGTAAAGACGCCGATCAAGGAAGAACGGATCAGATTACCCCAACGAGATAACACTGCGCCTGCAGCCTTCATGTGTTCAATGCGGACAGAGTCCGTGGAATGAGCGCCAAGATTACCTTGCGCCTTCTTGGTATCCTGAACGTCACTGAGAAGACGCGTAAACGCGAAAAGCCCAATAAGCACAGGAAGAAACGCAAAGCCCTGCTGCACAGCATCACTGCCAAAATTGAAACGCGGTACACCAACGACGGCATCTTCGCCAACGGTGGCAACCAGCAATCCTATCAATCCTGCAATCAGTCCTTTGACCATATTGTCGCCGGCCAGTGAGGCGGTAACCGTCAGCGCAAAAGCCATCAATGCGAAATAATCCCAGGGCTGGAATTCCTGTCCGATACGAGCCAGCTGAGGTGCGACAAGAACCAGGACAATGGCGCTGATAACGCCCCCGAAAAAAGATGCCCAGACGCCAATTCCGAGCGCCAGACCAGGGCGGCCTCCTCTAGCCATCGGAAATCCATCAAAAGTTGTCGCCACAGAAGATGGCGTGCCAGGTATGCCCGTCAAAATTCCTGACATCAGCCCGCCGGACAATCCACCGACGTAAACACCAATCATGGTGGCAAGTCCCTGTACCGCTGTCATACCGAAGGTAAAGGGGAGAACCAGAACCACCGCCATCGCAATAGTGAAGCCTGGTATGGCACCCGCGATAAGCCCAGCGACCACACCGACAATCATCAAGAGCATCGTGCTAATCGACATCAGTTCGGATGTCGCTAACATGATATTGTCAAAGATCATCGCTCAGCCCCTCACACTCTTGCCGAAAGGGTCGAACAAGACGGACCGGCATCGGCGAACATTTCGCCAATCATCGAGACAATGCCGCAAACATTGACCAATAGCCATTCATCAAAGGTACCGGTGAGCTGTCCCTTGGGGAGTTGAACCTCTAGCAAACAGGCGAAGATAAACCACATACCGCCAACAGTTCCTAAAGTGGTCCAGACATGACGTCTAAAAGCAGGGCCGTCTTTTGGTCCCAGCATGGTCATCAGGGCAAAGACAAAGATTAGTCCGGAAATAAGCATCCCTAATACAGGGATAATCGTCAGAAAGGCCGCAAAAACGGCGAAGCACCAAATCGGGTTTTTGTAGTGCCGGTACCAACCGATTAGACCACCACGTTTTTCACCGGGCGGCGGCGGGCTGACGATTGATTGGAAAAGATAAATCAGCCCCATGATCCCGAGGCCAGTCAAAATAATGCGCGGCCAGAAACCGGGGCCCATCTGGCCGGGCGCAAGCCTCTCAAAGACTGGTGTTTTGATCGCAAAACTGGAATAGGCGAAGAAGCCCACAAGCAGTAACAGGATTACTGCAACTATCGTGTCTCTATTGAGGCGGTTCATATTAGATGCAAAAACTCAAAAGAGCGGCCCACGCAAAACCCGTGAGCCGCTCTAATTGAAAAGTCAGCTGCTACTTCTTGATACTGTTATGCACTTTGGTAAACAGAGCTGTCTGAGCTGCAAACCATTTCTGGTAAGCTTTCGGGCCCATGTACTGAAGACCTGTGCCCTTCGCAGCGATTGACGCAACGAAAGCAGGGTCCTGTAGAGGTTTTTTGAAAGCTGCTGCCCAATGAGCAATCTTGGCCTTCGGCGTACCCTTTGGTGCGACGATACCGCGGTTCAACGCATAAACCAGATCAACGCCTTTTTCACGGAGTGTCGGAACGTTAGGGAACGCTGGTGAACGTTTGGTTGCTGCAATAGCAAACGGTTTCATTAAACCGGACTTCAACTGTTTGGCCGCGGCGGCTTCATTCATTTCCGCAAGGCTGAACGTGTTGTTCATCAGAAGCTGTTTCCGCTTCCCTGTGCCGCCCTGAACAGGAACAAAGCTGTAGGACGTACCTGTCTTTTCACCAAAGATCAGCCAGATGAAATGGCTGGTCGCGCCGAGAGAGGCACCCACTTTAACTTTGCCAGGATTGGCTTTGGCATGTTTGAGCATGCCTTCATAAGTGTTGAACGGTACCTTTGGGCTGCCCGACAGTATGCTCGGTGTTACCGTCAAATGTGCAACCGTTTCAAACGCCGTGTAGTTGAAGTTCACGCGCTTAGCGAGATTGGAAATGATTGCGCTCTGATGGATCGCGAACAGCGAACATCCGTCGGGCTTTTCCTTAACCGCAACCTTGGCACCCTTGTTACCACCCTGACCAGGGATCGTAACGACCTTGATCTTGGGCTTCGCGCCATGTGAATTCATGTGTTTTTCAAAAAGGCCAAACAAAACAGATGTGCCGCCACCAGGCCCCCAAGGCACAATCAATTTTGCTGTTTTACAGCCAAAGTCAGCCGCGCTGGCTGACGGTACAGAAACAAACGATACTGCCGCAGCAGCCATCGCTGAAATCAAGAAACTCTTCCTCATCTCACCCTCCATATAAATTATCAAACGGGATTATTTTTAATAGACAGACGATAGTCGCCTATCCTAGTTCATCGCAACAAAATTATCGAAATTTTTCGGTATTTTTTTAATTGAGCCTGAAATATCGAAATTATGCGGCCGACGCCATCACGCTAGATATATCCAAGGACGCGCTTCCTTCAGCCATTCCCATAATGCCCTCAACGACAAGTTCCGGGTCGTTAACACCACCAAAACGAATAAGATCGCGCGCTTTGCTAATCATCTCTTCGTCATTCAATGCCGCCTCGGGGTCTCCCTTACATTCAGGCTTTGAAGATTCCAACTTTGACCCATCAGCGAGAAGGACTGAAATCCCCGCTCCCCACGAGGCCGGATAAGACGTCACATAAGGATCGCCAGCCGAAACAGTTACCTTCGTTGCCAGCTCAGCTGCATCTTTACGGGCTTCTACCCCAAAGGCAGAGAAATCAACTTTGCCCCTTTGTAATGCCGCCGCGACGCAATGCTGCAGGGAGAACTTGCCTTCATACTCGCTATTCGCCACCGGCCTGTTACAAACATCGATGGCTGCCTGATAGGTCTCAACCTCGATGCGCTCAATATCAGCACCGTTTAACTCATCAAACACCGCAAGCGATGCGTCAATCGCTGGATGCGTATGACGACATGCTGGCCATGGTTTGATCGACGTTAGGTTAACCTGCCATTCCGCATCCGGGTCTCTTAAAACCGCGTCGGGATCTGGGTCCGGACAAGCGCCAGCAAAGAAACCAGCAGGTCCTTCCAAAATCGCTGGCGGCCCAGTGAAACCAATTGCCGCCAACTCGGCCGCAACAAGCCCCGCCTCCGCCGCCCGTCCGGCATGGAGATGTTTGCTCATCGCACCTGTCGCGAGAAATTCCCATAACCCGGCTGATTGCGTCCCAGCATTACCGAGCGCATGCATCGTCTGCTCATCTGTAAGGTCTAGGATTGTCGCTGCGGTCATCGCGCTACCATAGGGTCCACAGGTTGCGGTATTATGCCAGACCTTGTAGTGCATTGGACCTACGGCCATTCCGACGCGGCAACTGGCTTCAAATCCATAAAGCACACCTTTTAGAAACGTCTCACCGGGTATTTCCTGATCAGCTGCCAACGACAGAGCAACAGGCACTGTCACACAACCCGTGTGAACGACCGATGCGCGGTGAATATCATCAACTTCCAGAATATGGGTGAGCCCACCCATCACCAACGCCCGCCGCGCCGCATCACCCTGACGGGTAGCACCCCATTCGAGAAGTTTACGGCCCGGCTCAGAATTTCGACCGGCGATCATTTTCGCGACAGCATCAAGCGTGAACAAAGCCGTCTGATGGAGATCAGCATCCGACACGGGCTTTTCGCGAATTAACTCAACGAGACCTTCGGTTAAAGTCATCGCTGGCGACCGTCAGGCAGGCTTATAGTTCGGGAAACGCTTGCTGACATCGAGATTAAACAGATCAATGGCATTACCGCCCAGCATCTTGTGTTTCTGCCGTTCATCGAGGAACGGAAGATCATAGATCACACTCGGAACATCCATATCCCAATGCGGATAATCCGACGCCCAGAGTAGCTGATCGTCGGCGTTGATCATGTCGAATGTCGTTTTCAGGACATCTAAATTGTCCGGCTTTTCCATCGGCTGGCTGGTGTAGAACATCTCGCGCATATACTCGCTCGGCAGCCCTTTTAACGAGGGCGCTTCGGACCAACGCATCTTGTAATCATTATCCAGCCGCTGCATGACCCATGGAATCCAGGCGAGACCAGATTCAATCCACACGGTTTTGAGCTTTGGAAAGCGCTCTGGCATCGCATTGACGACCCAGTTGCACAGATGAACCGCGTTATAGACAGTAAAGCCAAGCGCATGGGTCACCAGGAAGCGGTTGCTGTTGCCAACCAGCCGGTCATTCCAGTTGTAGTTACTATGGAAGCCCAACGGTTTGCCGAGCTCTTCCATCAGCGCGTAAGTCTTCATATAAGCGTTGCTATGTACCGCGTGATAACGCACAGACACGATCATGAAGCCGATGACATCGGGATGATCACCAAATTCTTTGACCGTTTCGTAAGCCGCTTCTGGATCACTGAACGGCACATACATCATCGTTTTGATGCGTTCTTCTTTCGCCGTAATGTTTTCAAGTAACCAGCGATTATAAGCCTTGGCTAACGCTGCTTCGACTTCAGGCTGCGGATGCAGGCCGAGGCTCAGCATCGGTGTCGGGAACAGGCAGACATAATCGACGCCCATCGCATCCATCCAGCGCAGCGACAGATGAACATCACGATGCTGATCATCTCCGGGGGTCGTTTCGGTCTTGCGTAATGGATAGCGCGTAACGCGACCAGCGACATCCTGATAGCCAACGAGCCCAGGGTTAAACGGCGTCTGGCCGCCTGTGCCACCACCCGTATACAACATACCCATCTGCTTAAGGACCGGGTCGTCGATATACTTCACAATCTCCGAGATCGACTCATTCTCATAATGATGACAATCGACATCAACGATGGGAAAGGCGTCATAGTTTCGTGCATCCCGTTGCCGGGCGGCATTGGTGAGCAAACTAGTCGTATCTAGAGATTTTACGGCTTGCTTGTGGATATCACTCGTCGGTATGTCCATTGTACTCCTCGGAAGCTTAGGCGCCTGACCAGGATTGCCACATGCCGAGCTCAAATACCTCGACATTCACGGCGCGCATCATTGTCGTGCACATAATCATGGCGGATGTTGCCGGGACCATGCTGTCTTCGGAGAACGGCTCCCACCGCTCACCCAGCTGGAACTTCACGGAATACAGCCGAACCATGGCGGTAAAGCCTTCCTGAATGACGTCATTCGGGATGGGTTCACCTTCTGGCACTTCTGCTATCCGCTTGGCAAAAGCGCGCAAAGCGGCCTCTTCGTCAGGGATATGTGCGATAACCTCACCGCCTTCTGGCAGATCGGCTGCTCTTGGGTCAGCCTCAGGCGAGGACATAGACATCTTCTCCACGAACTTCGACTTCGAACTTGCGAAGGCTCCACTTACGGTCAGCCACTGCCTGACCATCAGCAATGTCAAATTCCCAACCATGCCACGGGCAAACGATGTGCATTTCATCGTGGTTAAACTTCATGCCCTGATAGGTCTTATCTTCAGCGATAATTTCTTCAACCTTGGCCATCAGCAGCCCTTCACAGGCCGGGCCACCTTGATGCGGGCACAAATTGGCATAGGCGTACCAGTTTCCATGCACCAGATAGACGCCGATTTCGCTCGTCTTGCCGTTAGGAACAATTTTCTTGTCCCCTTCTTTGAAGTCGGAGGCCTTTCCGACGAGTATTTCTTTAGCCATTACGCTCCCTTTCTTAACAACTTATCTCTTGAACTTTTATCTCAGGCCATAAACCTGATGAAACAGTCTTTCAAACGAAGGCCGGGTGAAGACCCAGCCTCCGCCAAAAATAAAATAATCTGATCCTTAGGCTGCCTTATAGTTTGGATAACGATCTGAAACATCGAGATCGAAAATTCTGATCGCGTTGCCACCCAAAATATTCCGCTTCGCCTTCTCATCAAGGAACGGCAGATCATAAATGGTGGACGGCATATCAGCATCCCAATGCGGATAGTCAGATGCATAAAGCAGCTGGGTTTCCGCGTTGATCATCTTGAAGGTGCTTTCCAGGAACGAAAGATCGTTCGGCATTTCCATAGGCTGACTAGTGTAGAACATGTCACCCATATATTCGCTCGGCAGTTTCTTCAGACCCGGAATTTCCGATGACCGCATCTTGTAGTCATTGTCGAGCCGCTGAGCGAGCCACGGAACCCAGGCCAGACCGGACTCTGTCCAGACAACGGGGATATTCGGGAAGCGTTCGTTCAGCGCGTTACAGATCCAGTTGCACATGTGGATCACGTTATAGAGCGTGAAACCTAGCGCATGGGCCGCAATGAAGCGGTTCGTTACAGACATCAGCGGGTCATTCCAGTTCAGACCGGAATGGAAGATCAGCGGCTTACCGGTTTCTTCGATATAGCTGTAGGTCTTCATATAAGCGTTGTCATGGACAGGCTTATAACGCGGACTGGTGATCAAGAAGCCAATGATGCCTTCCTTATCGCCAAACTCGGTCGCAATTTCATAGGCTGCTTCCGGGCTATTAAACGGCAGAAAGACATAACCTTTGATCCGAGGGTCAGTGGGCAGAATTTTCTCCGTCAGCCAGCGCATATAGGCACGTGCATACTGAACTTCGATTTCGACCTGAGGGATCAATCCGATACCCAGCATGCCGGTCGGGAAAAGGCCGATATAGTCGATACCCATCGCATCCATCCAACGACGCGACAGATGAATGTCACGATGTGTGCCATCAGCGGGGGTTTCTTCGATTTTGCGTAGCGGATAACGGGTGATCCGGCCACCCACTGGCTGATAGCCACCACGCCCACCCGAGATAATCCCCGGGTTAGCGCGCGCCAGATGGTTCAGGATGTCATCATCGATAAATTCGATGATTTCCGAAATTGACTCCCCTTCGTAATGATGCGCATCGGCATCAAAAATCGGGAATTCATTCAATCTGCGAGCATCACGCTGGCGGGCCGCATTGGTCAACAGCTTCTCGGTATCGAAGCTATCGACGCTCATCGCGTGATAACGATCACTTGTCGCTAAATCCATTGTCTTCTCCTAATCTCGTATTTGCCTTCGTTTCCGGCGTTTGGAAACGATCTACCTGTTACTTGGTCGCTATTCTGCCTCTAAAGGCGCTTTAAATACAGTCCCTGGAACAATTATTCCGCCGGCTGGTCTGGCATCGGGTTTTAGGTCTCCGTAGCGGTTGCGATACGCCGGGGATAAAGGTCGCCCGTTCGGCGTCCCGAGCCATAGCCTTAACAAGTGCCGCTTGCGTTCTGGTTCAGGGAATTCTTCAAATGCCGTACGCGAATGCACGGTCACGTGATTATGCAAAATCTGAATATCACCGGGCTTGAAATCCATCGAATAAGCCAGCTCATTGGCGAGTTGATTGAATAGATCCAAACCGTCTTTCAAATCCCGAGAATGTGGCGGCAATTCATCAAACCGTGTTGCTGAGCGGATATACCCCCCCTGCCAGCTCACCGTCATGAGGTCATCATGAAAATTAAATACCGGCAGCTGGAACCACGGGTCTTTACCTTCGGGAATCTCATTGCGTCGATCACGATAGATCGCTTCGGTAAGAGCAGCCGTCGCCGAAGGATTACGCTTAAGCATCTCGTTATAGATGTTCAAAGAGCTAACAACCGTGCTCTCGCCGCCCGATTTCGACGGATGTAAACACATGAGGACGACGACATCACAGGAATCACAGTGGTACGGCAGGCCTTCCTGCGTCTGATAACCTCGATTATTGGGATTTTTTAGGGTTGTTCCGCCAAGATCCTGAACATGTCCCAGCAGATGTCCCTTGGCATTCTGTGATACTGGATCACCGACATAGCCTCCGATGCACCAGAAGGCGATCGCCGCCTCTAGTCGGGAATAACGTTCGACTGGTACACCTCTTATCAGAGCGAGACCGCGACCATCGAGAACGTCATTTGCCACCCGTTCGAGCCTTGGGCCCAATGTCGGCAAATCAATATCTGAGTCCTTGATTTCAAGAACGTCGAAGATCCGCCCACTCAGGGACGCCACCAAGGCATCAAGCTCGGCGACGTCAGATTCAGACAGTTCATGAACCCAGCCCTGATCGTTTGCCAGATTGGACGCCGTCCATGCCGCAGGATCGACAACAGGCTCCATTGGAACCGCCGGTGCACGCTGCAACGGACGCACTTCTACTTCAAGTTCAGCCATAGCCACATTTTATCCCTTAAAATCGGTCATGGGAAACCGAAATAGAGAAAAACTTGCCAGTCGTTACCTCGACAAGAACCGGCCTGGTCACTAAAGTTCGCCACAACTTTACCGCCGATGACGACAAACCAAAAATCGTTTCAGACGGCGTAAAATCAGGGATGACGCGGCGAATGGAATTCAGAACAAACCACGAAATAATCAGACGGGCGCGACGCAATGCCCGAGGCCCCGTACGGGACTATCTGGCAGGGGGTAGCGAGAGCGAAACCGCCATGCGCCGTAACCGCTTTGGTCTCGACTCGATTGCGTTAAAACCCCGCGTTCTTAGGGATGTCTCTGAAGTCGATTATGCAACAACTGTGATGGGCCATAAATCGCGGATGCCGGTGTTTCTTGCCCCCATGGCATCTCTGCAACTGGTCACGCCTGCCGCGGCACAGGCAGTCGATGATGCGGCCGAAGAGTTTGGTATTCTCAACATGCTCAGCGGTCATTCCCAGCCATCGCTGGAAGAGATCGCAATGAACAGTCTGCACCCCAAGGTGTATCAGATTTACGTGCGCGGGGGTCGCGACTGGCTTGAGGAACTCCTCGGTCGCGTAAAACAGAACAACTACGATGCCCTCGCCGTCACGGTAGATGCTGCCGTGTATTCCAACCGTGAACGCCAGATGATGGCAGGCTGGACGCCACCGACGAGAAAAAACTCCGGGGGGCGCGAATATCTTGCGGCTCTCAATTGGGATACCTGGGACGAAATTCGCCAGATCTGGGGCGGCCCAATGATCCTCAAAGGCGTCAGCCGACCGGAAGATGCAGAGATCGGCGTACAACATGGTGCCTCTGTCATATACGTCTCTAACCATGGTGGCCGCCAACTCGATCACGACCGTGCAACAATTCAGGTACTACCCGAAATCGTCGCGGCGGTTAATGGACGCGCGGAAGTCTTTGTTGATGGCGGCTTTATGCGCGGAACCGATGTGATCAAGGCGATTGCGCTCGGCGCTCAGGCCGTTGGTATCGGAAAGCTACAGGCCTTTGCCCTCTCCGCCGGCGGTCTTGCCGCACTAATGGATTGCCTCACTATCCTTGAGGATGAGATCAGAATTGCCATGGGACTGCTCGGCGTAACATCGCTTGATCAGTTGGACCCATCATACCTGGCCAAGACTCGACCGGTTAATCCAGCTCACGAAATGAGCGCCTTTCCTCATATCCCCGGTGGTCGACTTACCTGACCGCCGCCAACCAATTGAATTCCAACTTCACCCGCTTTACGGAGACCGCAATGAGTGACGCCATATTTGAGACCACCCACGACATGATCATGATGGCCCGGCGCAATCTTGATCAGGACAATTGGGATTACATATGTGGTGCCGCTGAGAGCGAGACGTCACTCCGACGTAACCGTATGGCCCTCGATTGTCTCGCCTTCCGTCCCCGCATTTGTCGCGACGTCAGCGAAATAGACACCGAAACGGATTTCTTTGGCCACAAATTGCGAATGCCAGTACTGCTCGCGCCCATGGGCGGCATTGAACGGTTCTCCGCAAATGGCGGCCTCGATGCCGATACTGCGGCGGAAGAATTTGGCAGCGTCAACTTCCTCTCAACCGTCTGTCAGCCAAGTCTTGAGGAAGTCGCGGACAACAGCCCACACGCCAAATCATTCCAGATATATGTCCGCGGTGACGATGAATGGATCAGGGAGCTGGTCAAACGCGTCGTCAAAGCCAAATACGCCACTATTACCCTCACTGTCGATTCTGCTTTCTACGGCAATCGTGAACGTCTCAACCCGGCGCAGCTTGCACTGCGCCGCGTGGCTGCACGGGAATGGCAAAAGAAAATTACTTGGGAAACCGTTAAACTGATCCAGGATGAAATCGGTGACATGCCGCTTATTCTCAAGGGCATTATGACTGCCGAAGATGCTGCCCTCGCTGTCGAGCACGGAGTCCAAGGTGTCTATATTTCCAACCATGGCGGACGTCAACTTGACCATGTTCTTGGCAATATTCAAATGCTGCCCGAAGTTGTCGAGGCGGTGGATGGCAAAGCCGAAGTGTTTATCGATGGCGGATTCACCCGTGGCACAGATATCGTCAAAGCATTGATCATGGGCGCTAAAGCCGTGGGCATCGGCAGATTACAAGCATACGCGCTAGGCGCCGGTGGTGCGGAAGGTCTGGTTCGATGCCTTGAACTGTTGGAGCGTGAAATCACCACGACGATGGGGCTGATCGGGGTCACATCGATTGATGAAATCGCATCCGCAAGCATCACCGAAGCAATGCCGGTAACCCTGCCACATGAACATTCGGCATTCCCACATTTGCCCGGCGGCCGCGTCGGTTAATCTGCGGTTGTTTGCGATACCGAAGACCTAGCGCTGCGGATACCGAGCAAACCAAGACTTATGTCGACAACTTTGTGACGACGTTCACCAGTATCTGGGCGGGCAATCGGTTTTACTTAATTGCATCTTCCCGGGCGCGTAAGCATACATCACCCATCCCCTCTTTTTACTGAGATAGGCCTCTGCATTCGCGCGAACGGTCAAGGTGCAGTTGAACCTCTCTCGTGCATATTTACCGTTCCAGATATAATGCGTTATGTGGATTTTTATTGGTTTATCGTCCGGGTAGTTTTTCGGGCGCCAGCAAATTCGACCGTTCTTATGAAGAAACTGTGTATTGCTTGCAAACGACCAGAATTCCGCAACAAACAGGACTTGGGTATTAGTGCCTCTTTTGCCTGCTTTTTTCTTAAAATCTTCGCCATCACCCAACGCCTGACCATACAGATCTTTGACACATGCTGCGTCCACGGGCGTGGTAACGAAGGCTCCTAGCGCAACTAAAACAAAAGCCGTTACCAGAATTCGCATAACTATTTCCTTATGAATAAACTGCAAGATCTTTATCTTTAAAAATTTTGATCATCAATAATCGATCCAAATATTCAATAAAAATATGTCGGAATTTTGGCACCTCCCGCCAAGCCGCAGCGAGCAATTAACGATCATTGGCCGCACTGGCGGCGGGTGCCTGTTTATCAAGAAAGTCTGTGATGGCAGGCATTAAAGGGATAGCCAACTTAAGTAGCGGCTTGCCATAGGTCGCGTAGTTCGACGCTTTGTGCTTTGGCGCATCTTTAAGCACATGGTTCATGCCTTTGATTTCGAGATAGTCGATATCGTCGCGGGCATCCGCTAAACGCTCGCCATCCTCCATTGAAACCTGAAAATCGGTTGTGCCCTGCATGACCAACACCGGCATCTTGGTTTTTGCCAACTCCGCCTGCGGATCATACTTGAACCACGACATCAGATAGGGCTGCACGCTTTGGCGATATTGCCCCTCCAGTTCCGGTGAAAATTTGGCAACAGGATTGCCTGCTTCCAAGCTGTCCAATATCTCACCAATCTCAGTGAGGTGATGCTTAGGAATATTGATATCGGGCGCGGATAGTTGACGGCGTAAAATATCAGCCGCTGGAAATCCAGTTCCCGCAACCAGGATCAAACCCGCCGCACCGAAATCCTGAGCAACCAGCGTCGTGATAAGCGCACCCTCGCTATGCCCCAAGAGAAACACATGTCGAACGCCGGGAACCTCTTTGAGAACCTGTACCCAGACAAGCGCATCATCGACATAAGTCTCAAAACGCAAATCAGCTTCGTCAGAAACCGCTTTTTCGCTTTCCCCAATGCCACGCTTGTCTGTGCGGATCGACGCGTATCCAGCGTCAGCCAATTGATGGGCCATCATTTCAAGACAATTATTGATATGGCCCGGTAAATTACCATCACGGTCCGTTGGCCCTGATCCCGACCAGATCAAGACGGCATCAAATCGATCACCGTCATCAGGCAAGGTCAACGTGCCGAAAAGGGCATCATCCCCTTCCCCGATCGAAATCGATTTTTCGACCGGCATAGTCGAGGCTTACGCCGCCGCCTTCTTTGCCGCTTCGATAGCCGCCCAGATTTTGGCCGGCGTGGCGGGCATATCCATATGACGAATGCCATATACAGACAGTGCATCGACAACCGAGTTCATAACGCACGGCACGGCCCCAACTGTTCCGGCCTCGCCTGCTCCTTTGCAGCCAAGTGGGTTGGTTGCTGTCGGGCATGGGTTACTCATGACATCAATGTAGCTCATATTGTCAGCGCGCGGCATCGTGTAATCCATGAACGAGCCAGTCACCAATTGGCCACTATCCTCATCAAACTGAATTTCTTCCAGCAACGCCTGCCCAATCCCATGAGCGACACCACCCATGATCTGACCTTTCAGGGTCAGCGGGTTCAGCACCGTGCCGACATCATCAACAACCTTGTAGCTGACGATCTCGATCACGCCGGTTTCTGGGTCGATCTCGACCTCACAGGCATGGCAGCCATTGGGGAAATTCTCTTTCGGCGCTTCATAGGTAAAGACCGCTCCCAGACCCGGCTCGATATCGGCGGGTGTCCGGCCCGGCTTGTAACTCGTCTGGGCGACTTCGGTTAGGCTGATTGTCTTATCAGTACCGGCAACGACAAACGTCCCCTCGGCAAATTCAATATCGGCTTCAGCTGCTTCCAGAAGATGCGCCGCGAGTTTGGTCGCCTTTTCGATGATCTTGTCAGAGCACCCCAGAACCGCACTGCCACCCAGCGTCGCCGACCGCGAACCGCCGGTGCCACCGCCAAAGGCAAGGATCGACGTATCACCTTCATTGAAACCAACCGTTTCAGGATCAATACCAAGCTTCCCACACATAATTTGTTTAAAGACCGTCTCGTGCCCCTGCCCTTGCTGGCTGGTACCGGCATAAAGCGTCGCAGTACCCCCCGGATTAAACCGGATTTCAACCTGCTCAATACTCGCCGCCGCCGCGCGTTCGATTGAATTGGAAATACCGATCCCGCGCAGCATACCTCTGGCTTTGGATTCTTCACGACGTGCCGGGAAGCCGTCATAGTCGATCATCTCCAACCCCTTTTCGAGATTGTCGCCAAAATTGCCGCTGTCATAGGTAAAGGTCAGCGCCGTTTTATACGGGATCGCCTCGGGAGGGATTTGGTTGATGCGCCGCAGCTCTGCCGGATCAATACCGGTCTCATCTGCCGCCAGATCAATCAATCGCTCGATGACATAGGACGCTTCAGGGCGACCATTGCCCCGGAACGGACAGATCGGATTGGTATTTGTGAAGACTGCTGAGACATCGACATACATCGCCGGAATATCATAGGTCCCCGCCATGGTGCCAAGATTTGCGACCGGCGGCAGCGTTCCTTTGCTGGCGAGATACGCCCCAACATTCGCGAAACTCGTCGCGCGCACCGCGAGGAACTTGCCGTTCTCATCCAGTGCAATCTCACCATTCCAATAGACATCGCGCCCCTGATGATCGCTCATAAAGCCTTCGGAGCGTTCACAGACCCATTTGACCGGACGCCCGATCCGCAAAGCGGCCCAGCTTACCAGAACATGCTCGCGGTACGTGCCGCCACGAAGGCCAAAGCTGCCGCCCATATCACCTGCAACGACACGGACTTTTGTCTCCGGCATATTGAATATTTTTCCAGCCAGCTCATCGCGAAGCTGCCATGGATAATGCACACCGGTATAAAGTGTCAGCATCCCGGAGCCCTGATTAAAATCGGCAAGTGCACCACGAGGTTCCATCGTGACATGGGCGCTGCGGTTTACCGGCAGCTCTCCCCCGGCAATCGTCGCCGCACGGTCAAACGCCGCATCGGTCGCGGCCTTATCGCCTACCGTATGAACAAAACAGATATTGCTGTCGTGATCCGCCCATACCTTTGGCGCATCAGGCTGTGATGCCGGAAGCGGCAAAGACACGGTTGGCAACGGCTCATAATCCACTTCAGCGAGTTCGGCTGCATCCTTTGCCTGCTCAAGGGTCTCGGCGACGATCAACGCAACATAATCACCAACCATCTTAACGTCGTTACTGACTAGCGGCGGGTTATCAGGCTCATACATCCGCGAGCCATCACGCTGTTTTTGGACCGGCGTGCATTTAAGTTCGCCATGACCGTCATCAATATAATCCTGACCGGTCAAAATCTCGATGACACCCGGCGCCGCTTTGGCGGCCGTAAAGTCCATCGACAGGATTTTGGCATGTGCATAGGGCGAGCGCAGAATATAGGCGTGAGTCTCATTTGGCAGCTGGTTGTCGTCCATATACTTGCCACCGCCGGTTAGAAGACGCGGGTCCTCAAAACGCGGTACCGGCTGCCCAACACCAAACTTCTCAACCATATTCTTTCTCCACTCGAAAATGTCTTCGCCGACCGAGCCGACGCTGGCGGGATAATATTCTGCTAAACGCGGGAAAGAAAGGCCAACCGGTGACGTCAAACACCACAATTGATATTCTTTTACGACTGCCCGTTGGGCCCACCCGATCAGAAAGGCGATCCACCCATGAGTGATGAAGATCTCGGCAAAAGAGCACTGGCCCGTGAACAGGTTTATCTCTGCATTATGACCAATGTCTCGCCGCCGCCGGAAGGCAAGCCGCCGCGCGAAACCCTGATGCATGATCACAAGACCTATCTGCGTGACCTCGAACGCAAGGGACTACTGTTTGGGGCCGGACGCCTGTTCAACGAGGAAGATAATGAACACGCCGAGATTGGCCACGGCATGATCGTCATTCGAGCTAAGACCCGGGCCGAAGCGGAGGCGATTGCCTTCGAAGAACCGTTTACTAAAGCGGGCTATCGCACGATGGTACTCCATCCCTGGCAACGCAATGAAGGCAGCGTCGATATCTCAATCCGCCTGATGGACTCGGTGCTGGAAATCGATAGCCGAACGTATGATTTGGTGCCACGTGAAGGCGCGGTTCGGACTTAGAGGCGATTTATAGGTCATCACCGCTCGAACGGTCTACCCAACAAATATATCTCTGTTCGTCATACCCGGGCTTGACCCAGGTATCCATTTATCACGAAAGGCTGGATTACCGGATCAGGTCCGGTAATGACAATTAGTGAATAGCTGTCACCCCGGACTACGATCCGGGGTCCATACCAGCCACCTTGCCAATGGATGCCGCATCAAGTGCAGCATGACAATTGAGCACTAAACTTAAGTCAGAGCCGCTTTGCCCTTGCCGCGGCGGCAGATGGTGTCGACCAGAGCCGGTTTGCCCTTTTTGACCTGTTCGATGGCGCGGCGCAGTGCGTCTTGCACGTCATCGCCATTCTCAATCGGGCCTTCTGCCCACCAGCCTTGCGACCGGGCGAGACCAGCAAAATCAGGATCAGGGTCCAGCAAATCCATGCCGATATAGGCACGCTCTGGATCAGTGCCGCGATTATTTGCGATCACGATCTGATGGTTCCAGTCGTTATAGTACGCCCGGTTATTGTACATCACGATGAGCATCGGGATTTCGTACTTGGCGGCCATCCACAGCGCACCAGCATCAAACATCAAATCGCCATCCGGCTGCATATTAATGCACAGACGTCCGGTACCTTTGTTTGCCAAGGCAACGCCCAGTGAAGTCCCGATCTGCGTGCCAGTGCCGAGCTCGCGCCCACCATGACAATAAGGACGATCAAAGTCCCAAAGGCGACGCGCGGCATCATGCATCGTGCCTGCCGTGAGGACCCAGTCTTCATCCTTGATAACTTCCCAGGTTTCCAACGCCAGACGACCAACCGTCATTGGCTGTGAATCCCAGTCTTCTTCAGCATCCTTGCGCCAATCCGCCCGTATCTTGTGATGCTTGGCGTGTATCATCTCTGTGCGCTTAGCGATCTTTTCGGCAAGCCCGTCAGTATTGGCGATATGGCCCTTCATCAGGTCGGTGAGCATCGGTGTCGCAGTGACGACATCAGCAGTCATCCGAATATCAGGGAACAAAGTCCGCGAATAATCCATCGTCCACTTGCTGATCTCGGTATCGGTCCAGCCAATATCGATCCACTTAGCATCTTCCCTGACCGATGGCTTCACCGACCGGGTCGAAATGTCCCGCACATGGGTTTGTTTTTCAAAGTCCGCGACATCGAGCAGCAGCACGCAATCCACATCTTCGTAGCAGGCCTCTTGGTCCATCGACAGATTGAGCGGATGGTTGCCCGGGAAGTTCAGCCGTGAGTTCACATCCCACACACTGGCCCCGAGGGTTTCTGCAATATCGACAACATGATCCCAGCCATGCGGTGGCCGGGCGGCGAAGTCAGCAACGATTGCCGGGCGTTCCGCCTTGGCCAGCATCTCAGCGGCTTCGCTCAACGCCGTCGGATCAGGCGCGGCCTGAGCCGGTACGCGTGCAGCGGATGGTGGCGGCATTTTGATCTCGTGATCAAGCTCGGCTTCCTGTAGCCCGGCATCGTAACACATATAGATTGGTCCCTGACGCGCCGTCATCATGACCGAGTAAGCGCGCGCGAAAGCATCCGGCACATAATCAATCGTGTTTGGCTGGGCATCCCATTTCACAAAGTCGCGCAGGATCTGGCCCGGCACGTTGGCGGAATGAATCCAGTCAATGAACGGGCGGCGTTTAGGCTCCGCCACCGGGCCAGTAGCCCCCATGATGAAAACCGGCGCGCGATCAAGATAGGCGTAATAAACACCCATCGGAGCGTGCAGCAGCCCGACGAGATTATGAACAATGGCGATCATTGGCTCGCCGGTGGCACGGGCATAGCCATGCGCCATCTGGACGGCGATTTTCTCATGCGTGCAGAGCATCATCGGCGGATCATTTTCGCCGTAATTGACGAGGCTATCATGAAGGCCGCGATAGCTAGCGCCAGGGTTCAGCGCGATATGCTTAAACCCGAAATCCTTGATCAGATCGACGATAACGTCAGAATTATATTTGACGTTTGATTTTTTGATGCCGCCCTCGCTCATGAGCCGTCCCTTATCTTTTGTAATACTGAAATCTGTTGCCGAATATTTAGCAGTCGGGCGCGAGCGGGGCTAGTCCGCCACGCTAAATATTTGGATCGTCTGATCAGGCAGCAACGAAGGTGAAGACCTGTTCGTCGGTTGGTAAATCAGCGATATGGGCGCCGAGATCATCGGGGGCGTTGTCCCCAGGCATTGCCGTCAGATAGCGGCCCTTGGAATGGATTTCCAAACTGTCACCGGCAAACGGAAACGGCGCGAAGGAATAGGTGTCGTTACCCAGCGGATTGACAGTCACGGACGCATCGCTGCTGGTAGATTCCGGGACATGAGTAAAGACTTCAACCGCCCGGTCACTGTCATGCCGCAGATTGAAATAAAGCGCCAGCGTGTCACAGAATTGCAGCAGCTTGTAATTACGGAACAGCGTGTCTTCTTCGACCCAGCCTGCCGTTGCCGGGTCGGCTACCAATCTGGCTTTCAATATTTCCTGGCGGGCGATTTCCCCTTCAAGAATTTCGTTGGTCTCATCAGCCATTTCCTTAGCGATAGGCACTGATGTTGAACCGCCCTGCCGCACACGGAAATCCGAAAATCCATAGCGGGCATGATACAGCCCCCAGGTATGCATCGATGCCAGCAACCCACAATAATCATGGCGTGCCTGATTGAAATCTGGTGAGAGCTTTGTGGTCGCCGCACCGCCCGGGCCTTTGGCACCGCCGACCCCTGTTGGGAATCCACTCACGGGATCAAGTACCGGGCTGGCATCGAACTTATCCCAGCCGCGATCATGGTGACCAATGACATAGACGGTTTCTTCAAACGGGGAAGGCTTTTCAAACCGGTCATTGCCAAAGGCTCGCGCGAACTGTTCGCACAGCTCATTATGTTCCGACATCAGGCTAACAAAGCGCGGTTCGCCGTCTGGGGCGTTTTGAATCATCATGGCTGAAGTCCTCCGTGGTTAAAGGAACGTACTCAACGCGTGATCACCCTATCCCAACAAAAGGACGATACAACTAGCTCGCATCTCCGCGCCGCCAGGTAATGACATCGATCAAAGCTGGTTTGCCCTTCTTGACTTGCTCGATACCACGGGCAACAGCAGGACCGATTTCCGTCGGATCAAAGATCGGGCCTTCGGCATACCAGTCCATGCCCTTGGCGATGTGCGCGAAGTCCGGTTCCGGTCCTTCGAGATCCATACCGATATAAGCGCGATCAGGATCGGTACCGCGCTTCTTGGCGACCGAAATTTGATGCGCCCAATCGTTATAGTAAGCGCGGTTGTTGTACATGATGACCAGCATCGGGATTTCGTATTTCGCAGCGACCCACATGGCGCCCAGATCGAACATCAAATCGCCATCCGGCTGCAGATCGACGACCAACTTGTCCGTGTCCTTGTAGGCGTATGCGACACCCATCGAGATACCGAACTGTGTCGCAGTTCCGAGATCACGACCGGGATGCTGGTACGGATTATCGAAATTCCAGACCTTGCGGACCCAATCCTTCAACGTACCGGCCGTAAGAACCCAGTCTTCACCCTTTATGGCTTCCCAAACTTCGGTCGCCATACGCGCTTCATGCATTGGCATTTGATCCCAGGTATCCTTGACCTGTTCTTGCCACTTGCCCCACTGCGCGGTGTGTTTGTCACCAACTTCCTTGGTCCGCTCGACAATACGTGCGGCCAACTTGTCATCATCCTTGATGCGCGCGATGCAGGCTTCATTAAGCGCTGGGATTGCATTGGCTGTATCCGCCAGAATCCGCATATCCCAATTGTGATGTTTGTTATAATCAGTGGCCCATTTGCTGATCTCGATATCGGCAAAACCAATGTCAATCCATTTGCACTCGGGCGTGGTGACCGCTTCAACTTCGCGGGTTTCCCAGTTCGGTTTATGCGAGCCACGCGTCCAGTCGATGACATCGAGCGCCATGACCAGATCGGCCCCTTTAAAGGCGTCGGCATGCATGGAAACGTTCAATGGATGACGGTTTGGGAAACCAAGACGCTTATTGATATCGAAGACCGGTGAGCCAACAGTCTCGGCCAGCTTAACGGTGTCATCGAAGCCAATCGGCGCGCGAGCAGCATATTCCGTCAGCAGAACCGGGTAATCAGCGGCCAGCAGCATTTCAGCGGCTTCGTCGATCAGCTTAGGATCAGCGGCCAGACGCGGCGGAACCTTTACCGCGTCTGCTGATGGAATTTGAATGTTCTCCGTCAGCTCGGCTTCTTGAATGCCAGCGTCATAGACCATGTAAACCGGACCTTGCGGCTCGGTCATCATGATCGAGTATGCACGGGCAAATGAATCCGGAATGCCATGGACACTACCGGGCTGGTAATCCCACTTGGTAAAGTCACGAACTGCGGAGCCTTGCGCAAAGGCCGTGTGAATCCAGTCAATGAACGGACGACGAAGTTTCTCATCCATCGGGCCGGTGGCACCAATCAGGAAGACCGGACAGCGATCAATATAGGCGTAATAAACGGCCAACGGGGCATGCAGCAATCCGACAACATTATGGACGGCGGCGGCCATCGGTTTACCAGTTGCCTTGGTATAGCCATGAGCGATCTGGATGGCGATTTTCTCATGATTACATAGGATCATTGGCGGATCGTTTTCGCCGTAATTGACCATGCTATCGTGTAGCCCTCGATAGCTCGCCCCTGGATTCAATGGAATCGCTGGAAAATCATACAGCTTGATCATGTCAACGATAATGTCGGACTGATAGCGCGTATTGGCCTTACGAATTGGTTCGCCGTCACTCATTGCTAAATCACCTTAATCTTGAACGCTTCTCTCGTTAATCGCCGGCCTCCCAAATACCGAAAACTTGGGAGGCCGTTAGCGATCAATTATGCTTCGCGCGCTGGCGGTGGTACTGCATAGCCCTTTTCAACATGAACGTTGAGGAGATATGGCTTACCAGCTTCAACAACCGACAATGCTTTCTCTAACGCTGGTACCAAATCAGCCACCTTCTCAATTGGTCCGGCTGATTCAACACCCAGAGATGCCGCATAACGTTCAATCGACACCGTAGGGTCATCGATCCGCTGACCGATCCAACGATTTTCCACAGGCCGGTTCCGCGTCTTGGCGACCGTTTCCTGATGGATTTCATCGTTAAAGTTGGAACGGTTATTGGAGATCACGAACAATACCGGAATGCTGTAATGCGCAGCTGTCCAAAGCGACGAGGCACCCTGCATAGTGTCGCCATCACCGAGTACTGCGACCACCGTACGGTCGGTGTCAGCGAGCGCTAATCCAGCGCCGATGCCGGTCCCCGTCCCGGACGCCAATCCGCCACCGCCGTCATTGCCGAGATAATCCAACGGATGGGTAAAGTGATAGCCATCTGCTGCCCAGCCAATTGTGACATTGGTCAGCGTAATATTGCGGCCCTTGCGGACTTCATTCATGCACAGCGTAACAGCCTCAACAGAAATATTATCGTCCTGATTCAGCATGTCATAGGTCGTGTCAGGGTCTGCAGTACGGCCCTTGTTCTCGCCATCCCACTTCGACTTACCACCGAGGCGTTTTTCTAGGGCTTCAAGTAACTGCTCAACAACCGGTTCCGGTTCCGCCAGCATGGTGACATCACCAAGCGGCATTCCCATATGGTCCGTTGTCCAACCATTGTGAATAATCGAGTCCATCGAAACGTGGATGACCTTGGCATTCACATCATCACGACCAAAGATCAGCTTGAAGGTACCCGCCAAATCAACCCAGTTGAGATCCAGAATGACATCGGCATTCTTGACTTCGGATTCTGCTTCCTGGCGTGGCCGGTTGCTTGGCGGCGCGAGATGCAAAGCATGGTCCGTTGGGAAGGAAGCACCGGTTTTCATGTCTGTAGCGACACCCGCCCCGAGAAGTTCGGCAAGCTTGATACGATTCGCCCAGCCTTTTTCGTCGCGCTTGAGACGTCCCATCATGATGACCGGGTTCTTGGCATTGGCCAAAAGATCAGCGGCTTCATCGATGCTTTGCTGCGGTGCCGGGGTTGGCGGTGGCGGCAGGAAGCGCGATACGTCCGGCAACTTCATTTCCGGATCAATTTCAGATTCCTGCAATCCAGCATCCAGGCACACATAGGCTGGAGCTGTCGGTGCGGTACGGATGGTCTTGTTTACCCGAACCATGGTTTCGGCAAGCGCCTGTGCTGAGCGCGGCTCATCATCATATTTGACGAAGTTCCGGATCAACGCGCCCTGATCTTTTGCGGTGTGGATCCAGTCGATCCACGGACGACGCTTCATTGTATCAACCGGGCCAGTTGCGCCCATGATCACCATCGGCACCCGGTTACACCAGGCGTTGAAGATACCCATCATGCCGTGCATCAGCCCGACATTCGAATGCAGGATACAGCCCATCGGCTCATCCGTTGCTTTCGCATAGCCCTGGGCAATATGAACCGCATGATCCTCATGCAGACACAGGATCATCTGCGGATCATCATTCCCCAAATAGTTGACAATGGAGTCATGAAACCCGCGATAGCTCGCCCCTGGGTTCATCGACAGGTATTTAATACCCATGCGCCGGAGCATTTCGGCCGCGACATCGCTGGCCCAGCCCATCTTGGGGTTTCCGACATTAACGGGCCGGTCAAATTTTGTTAAATCAGGCATTATATTTCTCCTATCCCTACCCGTTACTCGCCTTTATTCCCGCCACGCATCAGCGGCGGTTCGGCATAGCCGGTATCAACATGCACATTGATGAAATGCTGACCGCCGGCTTCTACAGCCTTCAGCCCATTTTCAATCGCTTCCATGAGTCCACCAGCCGTCTCAACGGGGCCAACGGCTTCAAAGCCAAGAGATTCAGCAAGTTCCGAAAGATCGATATCGGGTTCACTAATACGCATCCCGATCCAGCGGTTCTCCACCGGACGATCACGATCCTTGGCAACCGTCTCCTGATGCAGCTCATCGTTAAAGTTCGAGCGATTATTGGAAATGATTACCAGCATCGGGATTTTGTATTTAGCTGCGGTCCACAACGCGGTGTTGCCCTGCATGAAATCTCCATCACCGAGAACCGAAACCGGCAGCCAGTCTGAATCCATAACAGCCAAAGCAGCACCAACCGAGGTTCCCGGCCCTGAAGCCAATCCACCACCACCATCATGACCGAGATAGGACAACGGCGCGGTGAAGTGATAGGCCGGACCAACGCCACCTGAGCTAACCCGGTTCAGGCTGATCTTGCGATCACCCTGAGCTTCAGCCAGCGCGGTAACAATATCCGCTGGTTGCAGCACGCTGTCAGACACGCGATCAGCGATCTTGTCATAGGCAGCTGGTTCAGGACCGACACGCTTGCCGTCCCAATTTGAAGCAGCGCCGCGGCTTTCGATCTCTTCAAGCAGCTGAACCACGAAAGCATCGTGATCGGCTGTAATCTTGATATCGGCCATCGGTAGTTCAAACAGCTCGCCGCCAAATCCGTTATGAACATACTCTTCCATCGAACAATGAACGATTTTGCCTTTGAGCTCACCATCCCGCGTCAACAAACGCTGAGTGCCACCAAAGTCCAGCCAGTTCAGGCTGAGGATTGCATCAGCTTCCGTAACAGTACTGCGCATCGTGTCCGTGATCCGTCCGGCAGGACGTCCAACATGCAATAGATGATTGCTTGGGAAGACTGCGGCATTGCGCAGATTGGTAAAGACACCCGCGTCAACGGCTTCCGCCAGCTTGACCCGGTTATCCCAGGCTTCCTGCGACCGACCACTACGACCGATCATAATAACCGGGTTGGCAGCACCAAGCAGCATATCCGCTACTTCTTTTACATTGTCAGAAGGTGCCTGCGGCGGTGCCGAAGGCTGGAAACGGCTCACATCAGGAATCTTGATCTCTTCTTCAAGTTCAGATTCCTGCAAACCGGCATCGAGACAGACATAAACCGGTCCCGGCGGTTCTGAACGCGCCATCTGATTGGCCCGCAACATTGTTTCAACAATGGCACCAGCCGAACGGGGCTCGTCATCCCACTTCGTATAATCGCGAAGCATCGCGCCCTGATCCTTGGACGTATGAATCCAGTCAATCCAGGGCCGACGCAAAGGAGCATCAATCGGTCCGGTCGCACCCATCATGATAATCGGCGCGCGATTACACCAGGCGTTGAAGGTCGCCATCAAACCATGCATCAAACCAACGTTGGAATGCAGCGCGCAAGCCATCGGCTCACCGGTTGCTTTGGCATAGCCTTGTGCAACATGCACAGCATGATCTTCATGCAGGCAAATCAGCATCTGAGGCGTTTCATTGCCGAGATAGTTGACGATGGAGTCGTGAAGCCCGCGATAACTCGCTCCCGGGTTCAGCGAAATATATTTAACTCCCAACTGCCGCAGCATTTCTGCCGCAACATCACTAGCCCAACCCATCTGCGGATTCCCGAGATTGACCGGGCGGTCATGTGCCTTGATATCGCTCATCTTTCATACTCCCGCTCTTCTAATTCAATATGCGAATAAGGTGATGTCTGGTGCGGCGGCATCAGAGGTTCGACCTCTTCAACAAAACTCGCATCCAATTCTGTAAAATCGTGCAATCCCAGCAACGCCATCGACGTCCGAATTTCAGCTTCCAACAAGCGAAGCGTGTGCACCAACCCGTCTTTACCGCCAGCGGCTAGTCCAAGTCCTTGCAATTTGCCGATACACACTGCGTCAGCGCCTAGCGCCAGCGCTTTAATAACGTCTGTACCGCGCATGATCGCGCCATCGACGAGCACGCTCGCCTTGCCGTCAACAGCTTCGACAACTTCCGGCAACACTTCGATAGAGCCGCGTCCATGATCGAGTTGGCGTCCACCATGGTTAGAGACATAAACGCATTCGATACCATGCTCGAGAGCAATCGTTGCATCTTCCGCCGTGCCAATCCCTTTGAGAATTAATGGGATGTCGTGCCGGTCTTTGAAGCGTTTGACAGTGTCCCAATCCAGCATCGCCAGGTAATCCTGATCAGCACCCTCAACGACGGCGCGCCGTGAACTTGGCTCCCAGCGTTTGAGAATGTCGCGTTCGCGGCGGCTATAGACTGCCGTATCAACGGTGAGGCAAAAAATCTCGAAACCTGAATCCTGTGCACGCTTAACCTGCTCGTCGATCCAGTCATCATCGCCTTTGACGTATAGCTGGAAAACCTTGGGCGCGTTTGTCGCTGCACCGACCTCTTCCATTTCAGGCTGGGTGACCGAGCTCAGAAAGCTAATCGTGCCAACTTCTGCAGCTGCCTGCGCCGCAGCAAGACCGCCGTCCGGTGTAACCAATTGTAGTGATCCAATCGGTGCCAGCATAACCGGCAGCCGAATTTGTTTTCCGAGGAAGGTCGTCGATGGGTCAACATTGGCAACATTACGCAAGATACGAGGCGCCAATCCCAGCGCATCGAACCCCTGGCGATTACGCTTCAAGCTAGTCTCTGTCTCCGAGCCGCCCATCAGATAATCCCAGACGTTCCAGTTCAGGTTCCGGCGGGCGCGAACAGCAATCTGTTGCAATGTTGAAAACTCGTCCAACGACGTCATCCCTTCTCTTGTCTTCTGTCTTGTATGTTAGGTCGGGTCGGAAGCCATAACGTTCAGCAGCGCCGAGCGTTTATTGACCATAACCTCCTTCACCGCGCGTTCTAGTGCAGGCAGCATATCTTTTGGATCAGTGACCTGCTCACCATAACCGCCAGAGACCTCCACCAATTTTTCATAATGCTGCTCGACGGAAAAATACATCAGCGGTGGGTTGTTGGCCTTCGCCGCGTATCCATCGGGATGCAGCCCCATCGTCGAACCACGGACTGCCTGCCATTTTTGGTTATTAAACATGACGGTCAGGATCGGACATTCCTGCTCGGCAGCTACATAATGAGCCGAAACCGGAACGTTGAACATATAGGAGCCATCGCCATGCGTTCCGATTACGAGATTGTCGCGATTGGCGAGCTTGGCCCCAAGTGCGACACCCATACCATGGCCGAGGCCCGATGAAGCACCCGCGTTAAGAATCTTGGTCGGCTTCGACGTATCGAGGTACTGTACTTGAAGCTGGGATTCCTTGGCAAAGATTGTATCCGCATCACTAATCTTGGCGATACAATCGGAAATCCACGCCGGATGGATCGGCGTTTGATCCTTTACAGCCTGTAGCTTTTTGGCCCAGCTTTCTTCCAGCTCTTCATGCAATGCTGTCACCGTCTTCCGGCGGGCGTCAATTGTACCCTGGTTAGATTTGGACGGTTCATCCATTCCCGCATTCAATGCGACAAGCCCAAGGGCGCTATCACTTGCCAACGCAATATCGGCGCGGAAACCGCGGATCGGCAAATAGCTGTAATGCGGATCAGGAGCCAGATGAATAACCTTGCAATCATCCGATGGTGAAACCTGAGACGGCAACCACGGCGTCGCGGAATCTATTACCAAAATTGCGTCAGCGGCTTCGACGAACGGGTTAGGATTGCCACCAGCGAACATTGGATGATGGCGCGGCATAGCCACAAATCGATTGCGATACTCCACAACCGGAATGGCATATTTATCAGCGAGATCAACCAGAGCCGGCATGACGTTCGGATTACGACCAGCCCAATTGGTGATGATAACGGGGTTCTTCGCCTTGGCCAGAATAGATGCCGCCTCATCAAGAGCATCGGCATTCGGCAGGCTTGGGGACGTTGGCTGAATTCGGCCGGGCGATTCAAACTTGAACTCATCCATCTCAATCGCCAGCACCTCGCGTGGTAGCGACAGATAGGCGGGGCCCTTTGGATCACTCATCATCACGCTCAGGGCACGATCGACTACCGTTTCAACTTGTTCACCATTGCGCAGTTCGTAGTCCCACTTGACCGCTTCACGAGTCATGCCGCCCTGGTCAAACATTTCCTGGGTCCAATGAATGTCGAGCGTCCGATGACCCTTGAGCTTGTCCTCATTGGTCGGTGTCCGACCGGCGGTAAACAGCATCGGTGTCTGGCCGCGTGATGCATTGAGTAAGCCGTTCATCGCGTTCGCCGTACCAACATTGACATGCATCATCGTCAGCTGCGGGCGACCCGTGGCGAGGTAATAGCCGATAGCCATATGCTGCGCCGTATTCTCATGTGGGCAGGTAATAGGATGTGGATGCGGTGTTCCGAGCGCCTGAGCTTTGGCCAGCGCTTCAATTAATGGCGCGAAGTCGGTGCCTGCATTGGCGAAAAGATAATCTACGCCGCGATCCGCTAGAACCTGTAAATACGCGTCGGCGACTGTTACGTCTTTAAGCGTTTTAGTTGGCATCGATCTTCCTCCCTGCCAGCCCTTTATAGGGCCCATATTTTATGTTTCCGGCCCATTCTTTACGACAAAGGGCACGGCGTCTAGGTCGCCGCTAAAATAAGGTTCCGCGCGGCATTGCGGTAATTTTACAGGTAACCCTAAGCAACCACATCAATAAATCAAATTGATATGAATGATAGATATGATTGATTGTATGAATACATAATTTAATCGCAAAATTGGGGACAAATTGTAGGCACAACGCGTCCCTGCCCTTTGCCAAATCCCATCCGAAGGATAGACTGCGGCAAATTTTAATCAGGACCCATAGCGGTCCGTTCAGGGAGACATCATGAGCGACGAAATCAATAACAACTATCCGGCTGCTCCCGACTTCGCGACGGAATCACCGATCAATCTCCCCGCCAACCAGCCTGTGGCGGAATATGGCTCCGATATGATCGCCGAGCTAATCGGCGAACTTGGCCATGATTATATTTTCCTGACCCCCGGGTCATCATTTCGAGGTGTTCATGACTCATTGGTCAATCACACCAAGAACCACAAGCCACAGATCATTCTCGTCGCCCATGAAGAAATCGCCGTCGCCATGGCGCATGGCTATTGCAAAGCAACAGGTCGCCCCGCGATGGCGTTCTTGCACGACCTAGTCGGCGTCCAGCACGCAACGATGGCTTTCTACAACGCGATGGCAGATCGGATGCCGGTAGTTGTTCTCGGTGGCTCCGGCCCGGCTGACCCAGCACACCGCCGCAAGACAGATTGGATCCACTCTGCCAATACGCAATGCGATATCGTTAAAGAACTCACCAAATGGACCGATGAGCCGATTACCTTGCAAGGCTGCCTGGACTCCATTGCCCGCGCGCAGCGGATCGCCACCAGCGGCCCTTGTTCACCGACCTACGTTTCCGTCGATGTCGTCGTCCAGGAGGCAGACATCCCCGATGGCGTGGCATTGCCGGTAGTAGCTGAGCAACGCTATCAGCCTGCTGCGCCTGTAGCAGCCCCAGCCGAAGCGGTTGCCGCCGCTGTCGATGCGCTTGTAGAAGCAGACTTCCCACTAATCCTCGGTGGTCGCGTTGGTTATGACGAAGCTACAACGCCGGTGATGAAAGAGCTGGTTGAACTGCTGGGCGCGGCCTATCAGGACGGCCATGACATCATCTGTATGCCATCCAATCATCCACAGAACCTCAATGCTAGCTTTGGTCGTACCAAGGCCGAAGGCGCTTACAAGAAAATGCTTTTGGCGAAGACCGATGCTGTTCTGTGCGTCGATTGCCTCGATATTTCCAACAATATCGGCGCCTACGAAGGCGCGCGGGGCGCCGGTGAAGAAGTCGATGCTGGCAAAATGACGGTCATCGACCTGTCACTCAACGATTTTGCGGTACAACATTGGACCCATCTCGGGGGACCACTGCATCCAGTTGATATCCAGCTGCAGGCTGACGGGCTGTACGGGTTAAAGCAGGTTCTCGCCGAAGTAAAAAGCCGGGCTGCTGACAACCCTGCCTGGCTAAAACGTGCTGAAGAACGTCGTGCAGAAATCTCGCAAATGCATGACGAGCTGCGCAAAAGCCAGACCGACGCGATGAAGGCAAAATGGGATCAGGTGCCGATTTACCTACCCCGCATGACCTCGGAACTATACAACGCCGTCAAAGACAAAGACTGGCTGCTCGCGTCCCGCAATTACCGTGCTTGGTATGATGGATTGTGGGAGTTCGATGGCTCCGGACAATTCATGTCCAACTCGATTGGTGGTGGCATCGGTTATGGGCCGGGCGGCATTATCGGTTCAGCCCTTGCTGGCCGTGATCAAGGCAAGTTTACCGTCGCTATTATTGGTGACGGCGATTTCACCATGGGTCCGGCAGCGATCTGGACCGCTGTTCATTATAAAATTCCAATCATGATTGTGCTGCATAACAACACGTCTTTCGGTAATGACGAGGAGCATCAGATCAGCCTTGCCTATCGTCGTGGTCGACCTCCTGAAAACGCCTGGATTGGCCAACGGATGGTTGGGCCTGAACCAGACTATTGCACGGTTGCACGTGGCTATGGCGCCTGGGCAGAAGAGCCCGTGCGTGATCCTAAAGAACTCGCCGGAGCGTTCCAGCGCGCTGCGGACGTTGTTGAAAAGGGCGGTGTTGCACTTGTCGATGTGCACACGTCACTGAATTAGGAGCGGAGCATTGACTCTCTTTATAAATAATGAGGTTGTCTCCGAAGTCCTCACCATGCAGGACACGATCGATGTGCTGGAAAAGGCCTATCGCGATCTCGCCGATGGCGAAGCGGTATGCCGTCCCCGCGTCGATATTCAGATCCCAACCAGCGATCCCAACAAAGCCTATCAATGGGGGTCGATGGAAGGTGGTTCAGTCGGCGGCTATTTTGCCATCCGCATGAAGTCCGACATCATCTATGAGACCGAATATGAGGGCGTCCGCAGTCAGGAGAAATACTGTACAGAGCCCGGCACATTCTGTGGTTTGATCTTTGTCACCGATGTTGAAACCGGTACGCCTCTTGCCTTTATCAATGACGGCGTATTGCAGCATATGCGGGTTGGTGCCGATGGAGGCATCGGCGTCAAATATATGAGCCGGGAAGACTCTGAAGTCGTTGGGATGATTGGTTCCGGCGGGATGGCGCGGACCCATCTCGATGCTTTCATGTGTGTAAGAAACATCAAGAAAGTCCAGGTGTTCAGCCCAACCAAAGCTAACCGCGAATCCTACGCCGAAGAAATGCGCGAACGTCACAATATCGAAATCGTCGTCTGCGATAATCACGAGGACGTTTATAGGGGTGCCGACATCGTTGCGGGTTGCACGGACTCCGCCGTGCCCGTTATCCGCGCTGAGTGTCTCGAACCCGGCCAGCATGTCCTCAATGTCGGCGGTGGCGGTGGCATGGTTGGCAAAGACGCCCAGGCCCTCATCGATGTCTATTTCCGCTTTGGCAATGCCCCTGCTCCGCAAGGATTGCCCGAGTTTGACCTTGCGGATGAATATCTGACCTACGCCGCCCGACCCGATCACGATTACGGGTTTACCCAGAAGAAAAAAGGCGGCCGTGGCCATGGCGTCGCGATGCCCGACAAAGTCCTCTACTTTGTCGACATTATGCAAGGTACCAATCGCGGACGGACGTCGAGCAAGGAGATCACATATTCCGAACGCGGTAATCTGCAGGGCAACCAGTTTCATGCAGTGGCGGGCCGAGCCTTTGAGCGCGCAAAAGAAGCCGGACTTGGCAATGAAGTGCCAACTGAATGGTTCCTTCAGGACATTAGGAACTAGGGGAGAAAATTATGACCCTTGTGATCAATAACGACATGGTGGCTAAGGTCCTGACAATGCAGGACACCATCGATGTCCTCGAACAGGCCTACGCCGACCTCGCCGAGAGGGAAGCCATCTGCCGCCCGCGGATCGATATTCAAATCCCGACATCTGACAATAAGGTCTATCAGTGGGGCACCATGGAAGGTGGTTCCACACGCGGCTATTTCGCGATCCGCATGAAATCAGATGTTACCTATGAGACCGTCGTCGATGGCAACCGAACCCATCATAAATATTGTAGCGAACCCGGTCTGTTTTGCGGCTTGATCCTACTCACCAGCGTTGAGTCCGGAGAGCCCCTCGCCTTCATCAATGACGGTGTTCTACAACATAAGCGGGTCGGTGCCGATGGTGGTATCGGCGTCAAATATATGAGCCGCGAAGAATCAGAAGTGGTTTGCATGCTGGGTTCTGGCGGCATGGCGCGCAGCCATATGGAAGCTTTTATGTGCGTCCGGGATATTAAGAAATTGCAAGTCTATAGCCCGACCAAGGCCAATCGCGATGCCTATACAGAAGAAATGCGCGCGACATGGGACATTGAGGTTATCTCCTGCGACAACGAGGAAGATGCCTATAAGGGCGCCGATATTGTCGCGGGCTGCACCAACGCATCCGTGCCAGTCGTTCGTGCTGACCTCCTGCAGCCTGGTATGCATATTCTCAATGTCGGTGGCGGCACTGGCATGGTCAGTCCCGAAGCTCAGGAAAAAGTCGATGTCTATTTCCGCTTTGGCAACGCACCAGCCCCTGAAGGACTGCCCGAAATGGCCTTGGCTGATGAATGGGTCACTTACGCCGCACGGCCAGATGTCGATAACGGCCTGCGTCAGAAACGTCTAGGAACACGCGCCCATGGCGTTGCCATGCCGGACAAGGTGATCTATTTCTCCGACATCATGGAAAACACCAATCGCGGTCGAACCTCGAGCGACCAAATCACCTATTCCGAACGTGGGAATCTGCAGGGTAACCAGTTCCATGCGGTTGCCGGCCGTACATACGAACTTGCCAAAGAAGCCGGGCTGGGGAATGAAATCCCAACTGAATGGCTGTTACAGGATATTCGCGATTAATCATGTGTGGTCTTTGGGAACATTCAACTGTCCTCGTCTGGATCTTTCTCGCCGGTGCAGCGGCAATGGCCATCATTTCGCGCGTTCTCAACGACCATTTACTGGTACCACCGGATCCACCAAAGAATATTTGGTTCAGAAAGCGAAATTTCGTCAAACCATCCTATTTCATGAAACCGGATCTATATTTCGATGCATTTGGTTGTCGCTTGGCCTGGCGATTTACAATCGTTGCAACTGTTACCGGCAGTTCCTTTTTACTGATTATGTTTCTTTTACTGAGCTGCAAACAAACTGTGGGATAGGTTGTCGCTGGGGATGGTAACGAACATGTCATCGCGCTGTTACTTCAAAAATTTCAGGGCGTTACCACATTTCCTATAGGCAAACGAAATGTATAACGTCGATGCAGCTTCAAGAAGTTGAGATAGCCAAGAGATTTATTCCGAGCCCAAGCGGCACGCTGGCAACTTTAATTGCTAATGCCGAAGATGGTCAGTGGAACGTAGAGACTGGTATTGATTGGTCGATCACACCACAACCTCCGAATTTCCTCACGCAACGGTTTTTGAGTCGAGCGCTCGGAGCCCTCATCGCAGGCGAGGATGCAACCGCAACAGCCTGCAAACTACTCCTCAGTAACGCGCCATCAACTGACGTGCGCACCTGCCTAAAGTTTCAAGCCGAAGACGAAGATCGACACGCCAAGGTTTATCGTCGCTATCTGGAAAGGATCGGCCTCAGCCCAATTATTCCTGAAGGGTTTTCCATTGCGATCAAGAACCTTGCGGATTGGCAAGGACCGCCAGCGGGCTTGATATTTGCAGTTCACGTTGTTCTCGAAAGCGAAGCCCTGTCGCTTCAGCAGGACCTTATCGACGATATCCCGTGTCCACTCTTCCTAAACATGAGTCGCCGGATAGCCCAAGACGAAGCTCGCCATGTTGCCTTTGGCCATCTGGTAGGGACTGACGCAGGTCCATCACTTTCCAACGAAGAGCGTATCGAAACGGTCGCCGCAATCAAAGACACCTGGGATGCTTGTATCAAGGCAGTTGTCAACGACAACGCTATAGCTTGGCGCGCCGTCAGAGGGTATTCAGAACGTCGATGGGCCGTACAGACAAAAAGTCTCGAACGTCTTGGCCTGGTTGCTCCCGGCGCCGCATGAACCCTATTACGAAAATAGCCATCCCGTTCATGGTGACGTTGGCCTTGATGGCAAAAGCCAGTGCGACCGTCCAAATACCGCTTTATGGCGGGGTTAATGATGAAACCTGGCAAAACATAACCATCCCTGGTGTTAACCAGACGATTTTTACGAAATCCACAAACGGCGCGCTGATAGCAGATAGCATGGCGGGTTTTGGGATGGTCGTCCGCGAACTTGAACAGGTTGAGGATTATCCGATCCTGCGATGGCGTTGGCGTATCGAAAGACACCTGCCGCCAACAGATGCCTCTAAAAAAGGCGGTGACGATCGCCCAATCGCCGTACATGTCTGGTTTCCGATGGCTGACTCGGAAACTAGTATCTGGACATCCATAGGCGATACCCTTTCCGGTCTTATTGGGCTGCCGCCAAGTGGCAGGGTAATTACCTATATGTGTGGCGGGAAACACAAGGCGGGCACCAGTTTTAGAAACCCGCACCTACCGGATCGCGGCATGATCGTGATCAGACGCGACAATAAAGTGCCCATTTCCCAATGGATGACTGAAGAGATAGACGTTGCTGCAGACTATCAACGGCTATTTGGGACCTCCGCACCAACACCCAGCCATATTGCGATCTCCGCCGATACCGACGATACCGGGCTCAAATCCCGCGCCGCAATCGCTGATATCAGCTTTGTCGCCAAACCGAAGAAGCTTTAGCCATCATCATTCAGCGCCCAGTCGTAGCTATGCCCGGCGATTGATGTCCTAGTGTGCAGGATGACCCTGACCCGTTCACGGTCGGTGTATTTTTTAATATGTTTGAGCACGCCTGCCTCACCACCAAAGTCTCCGGCAAACCAGACATAAATACTTGAGACTTCAATCTGCCCTTCTTTTATCGTTACCCCACGCGGGTGATTAATATAAGCGTGAGCCGCCTTATCCAAGAGGGACCGGTAATTCTTGGCTGAGAATGCCACCGGAAGCAGATTAGGGCAGCTCAACGAGGCGCAATTCACGGCATAATGAATGTAGGGGTCTTTATAGATCGGCCGTAAAATACCGTGCTCAATATCATTTAACGACAAGGTCGTCTCCTCGACAACCATCATCTTCTTGCCCCACGGGCCATCGGCAAAAAATCCCGGAGAAATATCAATATCGCGAATAGACTCCGCGTCAGGGTGATCGAGAATGACCTTTACAGTTCTCGCGTTGTAAAGGTTAACCCAAAACGCAAACTGCTCATCGCGATTATACTTGCTGATTTTTGTTTTTGAGATGTCACGGATGTAGCGTTCCAGACGTTCGCGGTCAGCTTTGGTTACGCGCTTATAGGCAAACCGGTTTATCCCATCAGACTTTTTAATGACGTAGCGTTTGAGAAGCTCACCCCAGCTGCTGTGATCGATCGTGGCTTTGGAGTTTGAGTCATTAACTGCCCATTTCTCGAGTAATTCCGCTCGTGGTGCAAAGAGCGCCTCGAATGAAAATCCTGTCAGTAGGGGCGCGCATAGCAAAACCAGCGCAAATCGGCGAGAAATCTTCGTGAAACTAAAACGTCGAGACATTGAACAAGCCCGTTACTGTTTGGTCTGCCTTTTAAATGGGAAGCGCAACCAATCCGGTGAATTCAACTCGGCGTGAATTAAGAAATCCCTACTAATCTCTGAAACTATTTCGTCTCGTCGACGTCGCGAACCTCGGTATTCATCTCGACATCCGAACGACGGCGCTGTGCGATACGTTCGCCATAGGCCCAATATTCGCTATCCGTTGCCATTTTTGCGGCCTCGTCGAATTCTTCATCCCACTCGCCAAGCGAATAGCCAAACCAGGGTTCCTGCGGCTTCAGCGTCGGTAGACCTATCTCGTCCCAGATCTCGGCGGCGTTTTCCATGAATTCCCGCTTCGGCAGGGAAATCGGCGGGAAATCTTCTTTCAGTGTTGCATCATAGAGAACCGAGCCATCTTCCCCATTATTCCGTTTGGACCGTGGGCCATGGCCCTGATCGCGATGCGGCAGGACCTGCATGTCCAAAATCGGGTTGCAACGATAGGCCATTGCCCAGAACAGCGCATCGGCATTGGACGGATCGATATCATCATTCACCGCGATAACGAACTTACCACCGGCTCGCAGCAGCGTTGCCGCGCCATATAGCGCCCGCCAAACTTCAGTCGCCGGCATGTCGCGATCACAGACCAGAACAACCAGCTTGCGGATGTTGGTCAACGGCTCATGCAGCGCCACCCGTTGAACACCCTTAATACCCAACGAATTGCGCATGTGGTTCATGAAGATCGTTTCGTAGGCGACCTGTTTAATACAGGAGGACTCAGACGGCGTGACCTGCGAGATGATCGACGTCATGATCGGATTTGACCGACGCGTGATGCAAGTGACGTCCATAAAGGCGTTGAATTCCTGCAAGTTCACATGGCCGTGGCTTTCGCCAAACGGTGCCTCAGGCTCCAGCATCTCAGTGTTGATATAGCCTTCAACGACGATCTCAGCCTCGGCCGGAACCATCAGGTCAACGGTCCGAGCTTTTACGACATTAATTGGCGACCCAACCAGACCGCCCGCAACTGTAATTTCTTCAAGGTTTTCAGGTAGTTTCTGTGCAGCTGTAAATGTTACACATGAAGGCGCGCCAAGGACGACGGCGGCGGGGAGTTTCTCACCGCGTTCCTTCATTTTTTGCCAGTGGATATAGATACCAGGACGCAGCTCCAGAGACGGGTTCATCCCCATCCGCCGCGGGCCTTTAATCTGGGCGCGATAGTTACCCATATTGGTCAGGCCATCGTCAGGGTCTCTCGTAACATATTGGGTTAACGTCGCGACCGGCCCAACATCCCAGCCAGGCGTTGAGATCGGCACGGGAATGGCGTCCAGCGCATTGCCGGGCTTATCAAGGTCTTCGCCCTCAATAATTACCTCATGACACGGCGCTTCGTCGCTGGAAATTTCCTTCGGCGGTATTGGGTTAGCAATCGCTGTTGCCCAGCGATCCTGCACCTCTTCCACCGGACAGCCCATGCCCATGGCGTAGATTTCACGGTTAGCTGCCAAAACCCCAACAGCCACCGGCATATCGAACTTGTTGCCTTTGGAATCCACAACATTGGTGAACAGAAAGGCTTTGCGGTCCTTTTCTTCAATCCCGCCGCGAAACTGCCAACGCACCAGCGGGTGCATTTCAGTATCTTTGTTGATCTCACGATCCACTGTCACCAGCAACCCAGCGTCGTCGAGCGCTTTCAAATGATCATGTAAATCGGGGTAACTACGTGCGGGAGTGCGTTCAGCCACGGATCTTATCCTTTTTAGAAATCAAACGGTATCAAAAGTCGGGCGAAGCTATAGCGCAACAAGGCCGCAAGGCCAACCCAGCGGCGCTTTGGTTTGGTCTCTTGCCACTCACCCCTCCCGACCACCCACAAGATACTCGCATTGGGTGGTCGTGGTCCGAAAGAACTAGTGCGTGCTCACACCGCCATCGATGAGCATGGTTTGGCCGGTGACAAAGTCACTTTCCGCTGATGCCAGGAAGAGCACCGCTCCAACCAGATCTTCCGGCAGTTGCTCCCGCTTGATCATGCGGTTCGCGAGCTGAACCGCAGCCCCACTGCCCTGCCAATTGGTCCGTTTACGGACGTTCTCACTCATCGTTGAGCCCGGCGCGATGCAGTTGACCCGAATGCCGTCATCACCGACTTCCTTGCAGAGCGAGCGCGTAATCGCCAGTACCGCACCCTTTGTTGAGTCGTAATGCAGGAAGAACGGCACACCCTGAAAAATTCGGCTGGTCGAGATATTGATGATCTTGCCATATTGATGCTTGCGCATCTCGGCAACTGCCGCCCGGCAGCACAGCCAGGTGCCCCGCACATTGACAGCATGCATCAGATCCCATTCTTCAACCGGGATTTCATCGAAGCCTTTGCGTTCAACGGCGGTAAAGATCGCCGCATTATTGACCATGATATCGAGCTTGCCATAAGCCTCAACGGCCTTGGCAACCATCTCAAGAGTAGCTTCTTCTTCCCGGACATCGGTCGGAACATCAATCGCCTCGCCACCAGCTGCCTTGATCTCCTCAACGACAGCCGCACCACTATCCCGGTCGGCAATGACAACCTTGGCGCCTTCAGCTGCCAAAGCCCGTGCATATGTTGCGCCTAGCCCCTGCGCTGCACCGGTTACAATCGCGACGCGTCCCTCTACTCTTCCCATCTTTTACTCCGTAATCTGTCGTTGTTTGGCGGCAGTGTGGACGGTGAAAGCGTCGGTTTCAACTCCCCAAGAGCAGATCATCTGCTATTATCGCCCTCATGAAAGTCACACGACTCGACGCTCCGCTTGGCGCCCGTATTACCGACGTTGATTTCGGTGAAACGCCGGATGAGGCGCTCGCCGCCGACATCCGCGCAATTATTCACCAACATCAGGTCGCAATCTTTCCCGGCCAAACCTTTAACGCCAAGCAACAGTTGGCCTTCACGCAAGCCCTCGGCCCGATACGCAAACGCAAACTGCCCGATGATTACATCGTTCCGGCAAGTTCATCTGAAACCCCCGGCATCGCCTATGTCAGTAATATTCGGGATGAAAACGGTGAGCCGACTGGTGTTATCCCGGATGGCGAGATGTGGTTTCACCACGACACTTGCTACACAGACGCGCCTGACAAGTTCACCATGCTCTGCGCTATCGCTGTCCCGAATAACGGGGGCAATACGATGTGGTGCAACATGTATCAGGCGTGGGAAACCATGCCGGAGGACCTCAAACAGACAATCCGTGGAAAGAAGGCGCTCAGCGTCTATGACTACGCCACCATCGCGAAGCCCAACCTGAGCAATCTCGATAACATTGAAAAAGCCTGGCAGCCTTGCGTTGTCACCCATCCACAAACTGGGCGCGAGGCTTTATTCGTCAACCGACTGATGACCTGTCAGGTCGAAGGATTATCCATTGAAGACAGCGCCACCATCCTCGATCCGGTCTTTGATCACGCCGAACAACGACAGTTTGTCTATGAACATGAATGGACGGTCGGCGATTTCATCATCTGGGACAATCTCGCGGTGACCCATGCCCGCACGCATTTTGAACTGGGCGATGATCGCCGCCTCCGCCGCAGTAAGGTCAGTGGCGACAAACTGGTCGCATAGTTACCAAACGATAGCGCCGCCATCGACCACCAGCGTCTGGCCGGACATGAAATCGCTTTCTGGCGCCGCCAAATGCACGCAAGCCCCAACCAGATCATCAGGTTCCTCCGCGCGTTTGATCGCGCGTGCCTGGGCGCTCGCTACGCGGCGTTCCTTTTGGGTGTCTGTCGCTAAGGACTGGCTAATCTCAGTATCGGTTGCGCCGGGTGCAATGATGTTGGCGCAAATGCCTGATGGCCCGTATTCGCGCGCGAGTGACCGGGTTAGGCCGATGACAGCGCCTTTACTGGCATCATAATGCAGCATTCCGGCGCCACCCTTCATTGCCCGGGTCGAGGCCACGGTGATGATCTTGCCGTATTTGTTTTTCACCATCTCCGGGATCGCCGCCTTCGCTGACAGCCAGACGCCCTTCACATTGACGGCCATGACCTTTTCCCAGGTATCGACATCAATTTCAGTGGCTTCCTGACGTTCGAGATGCACCCAGAGACCGGCATTCGCGACAAGAATATCCAATTTACCATAAGCTTCGACTGCTTTGGCTACCATCTCTTCGCAACTGCTCTCGTTGGTGACATCGGTTTTAACAGCCATGGCTTCGCCGCCAGCCTGCTTGATGATGCCCAGCGTTTCCTCTGCCGCATCGAGATCAGCAATCACCACTTTAGCGCCTTCTGCCGCCAGGCCCTTGGCAAAGGCTGCGCCGATACTCCGCGCGCCCCCCGTTACAATCGCTACCCGTCCATCCAGTCTCGCCATCAACTTAGTCCCTTTTCACCACATTGTGCCGCCGCCATCGACGACGACCGTTTGACCACTCATAAAATCACTTTTCTCTGACGACAGAAAGACACAAAGCCCCATAACATCCTGCGGCATACCGTTGCGGCCCAATGCGCGCTTCTTACCACTGGCAACCCGACGCTTGATGCTTTCCTCGGTTTCGTACTGCTTGCCGGTTTCAGTCTCAATCGGCCCCGGCGCAATGGCATTGATCCGAATACCATCATCACCATATTCCCGCGCCATGGAGCGCGTAATGCCAACGACCGCTGCTTTAGACGCGGCATAACGGGTTATCCCCGGTGTACCCTGAAAAGCGGCCGTCGACGCGATATTAATGATCTTGCCGTAACCGTTCTTTTTCATCTCAGGAATACAGGCTTTTGCACCAAGCCAGACGCCCTTGATGTTGACGTTATAGACGGCATCCCACTCGTCGACGGATTCTTCCAAAGACGGCCCACGCCGCAAATGCGTATAAAGCCCGGCATTGGCAACCAGAATGTCAAGCCGACCAAACGCCTCCACCGCCTTGGCGGCCATGTTAATATTGGCTGCTTCATCGGCGACATCGGTCTCGACAAAGATGGCTTCGCCGCCAGCCTGTTCGATCACACCAACAACAGAACTGGCATCCTCGAGATCGGCAATAACGACTTTGGCACCCTCTTCCGCAAGGCGTTTACAATATTCAGCCCCGATCCCCAGCGAGCCGCCGGTCACAATGGCAACCTTACCTTCGAGTTGTCCCATAGTTCCCTCCCGTCAGAATTTATTAAATCTTGAGGGCAAATTCACTCCGGCCCTTCCCTACTATATCGCGGATGACTCCAATATCCAGTGACGGTATCAGCGACAACATCGAGCAATACCAAAACTGACGAACACGAGCCCGTGATCGCGGCCTAGAATTAGTTCATTGCTGTATACGAGATCAAAACTTCATGTATTAATGTGACCCAACTCACCTTTTGGATTCGTGGTGTTTCCGGGTAGGTCCACCAATCGTTTTCGGTTACAACGGCTAAAAGTTACAACGGCAACAAAAGTAGCTGGGTACAGGGAAAGAAATTATTTTGTTCGTAGTAGTAGCGTTTAGATCCGCCTGGTTTGCCCCCCAAGCAAAACAACTCTCCATAAAATCAATTATTCTGGGTGTGCTGGGCAGCTTTCTGCTTTCAAGCACTGTGCTGCTTCAATCTGCTTTTGCACAAGACTTCACGATCGTCAGCGGCCAAACGGTGAATAGTATTCAGAATATGAACACTGCCGGGAATATTGGGATTATTGAATCTGGCGGTACCATCACGTTAGGTGGCGACGGCGTCGCAGGATTTGGCGATGCTCCGACAATTACTAATAACGGCACGATTTCCGTATTCGGCAACGCCAACGAAGCGATTAATCATAGCGGTGATAATTACACCGTCATTAATAGGGGAACCATGATATCGACTGGTACCGGGTCGGAAGTCCTTCAAATGGCTGGGGGAAACGACGGGTCCATTGAGAATAGTGGAACACTGATGTCATCAGGGACCAATTCACATGTGATCAACACCTTTGCCGGCAATAACATCACTATTACCAATACCGGTACGATAACGACCGATGGCACAGGGGCGAGAGGGATCACTGGCACCGGTAATAATTTTACGATCATTAATAGCGGATTAATTAACTCCGACCTTTCCCACGGAATACGGCAAACCGGCGACGACATTAATATTACCAATACCGGGACCATAACTGCTGGCGCGGACGGCATTACAACCAGCGGCGCCAATGCAAACATCAACAATAGTGGCACAATTGAAACCTCGGCCAATAATGGCAACGCCGTTGAAATTTTAGGCGCCAGCTCCTCGGTAACAAATTCGGGGACATTGACAGTCAGCGGTACGGGTGCCGTCACCGTTGACCTTGATGACGCAGGCGCGGATGACGTCACCTTGACCAACAGCGGTGTAATTTCTGCGACCGGCAATGCAACCCAGGCGATCTCCGGCGGTACAGGGGCCCAGACCCTCACCCTTAACTCGGGCTCAGAAATCACCGGTAGTATCAATTTGAGTGATGGCACCAACGTCATCAATAACGGCACCGGCGCGACGATCACTGGCGATATCACCACTGGCACTGGCGATGATACGTTTAACAACGATGGTACCTTCACCGGCAATGCCAATCTCGGCGATGGCAACAACATCGTTACCAATACCTCCGCCAATAGTTTCATCGGCAACCTCACAACCGGTGCTGGTAATGACACCTTCACCAATACCGGCGCTTTCAGTGGTAATATCGACCTCGGTGCCGGCGACGATACGCTCAACCTCGGTGCTGGATCGCAAATTACAGGCACGATTGACCTTGGTGCTGGAACCGACACCGTTAACGTCACCGACCGAAGTGGCCCTTCAGCTGCTTTAAGCTTTAGCAACGCGGAGAATATCAATATCGCCAGTGGCGTCGCCGGTGTTGTCGTTGGCAATTCGGTCGTCACGGTCGATCCCACTGGCCAATCCATTCAAGGGCAAATCGTTAACACAATAACCACCAGCGTACACCGCATCGTCATCCAGCAAGCGGGTCATACCGGAGCAAGCATCGCACCACAAACAGCCTCGCTTGATACCAGCGGAACGCTCCTCTCAGAAGCCGGAGAAAAATACGCAAAACGGTCCATACAAGGCGCTTGGTTCGAAGCCTTCGGCGCTGCCTTAAGCCGTACCGGCAGCGATGCAACATTGGCATATGATCATGATTATGGTGGCTTTGCCGCCGGGTATGAAAAAAAGTTCGATAATCTACATATCGGCCTCGTCGCGGGGTATTCCTTTGGCACAATTGCGACCGAAGTTCGCTCTATCAAAACAAGTGTCGAAAGCTTTCTTGGCGGCGCCTACGCCAAATTTCAGGGCTATGGTATGACGGTGACGGGCTCACTGATAGGCGGCTACGAAGATTATGCTAATCAACGTGCGGTCCTCGACAGCAACAACGGATTTGAGACCGCCCGCGCGACGTTTAACAATATTTTTGTTAGCCCATCGGTCACAGTTGAGACGTCTTACAAACTCAAAGAGCGGTATGAACTACGGCCGTCTCTCTCATTCGCTTATACAGCAGCCTTCTTTGATGGCTATACCGAGACCGGCACGACGGCTTCCAACCTAACGGTGGAAGACCGTACTGTGCAAACCTACAACACGCGGGCCCAGCTAGAGGGCCTATATACCCGCGGAAAAGCCGTGTTTGGCTTGCGGACTGGCATCGACTTCCGAAGCATGAATAATGAGGACGTCAATGCGAACCTGTCAGGAACTAGTTTCCAATTCGCAACAACCGATGACGAAAGTGTTCTTGGCGCCTTTGTCGGAGCCCGAATTCGGGTCGGGAATTACAATGGTCTAAGCGTAACCGCCGATGCCGAATACCGTAGAGCCGATGGCAGCGAGGAAGAAATCTCCGGTAGGCTACGGCTACGGTACGGCTTCTAACGCATCCCTTTGAACGGATATTCTAGGTCTGGTAGCCCTCAACACCAGATCGCAAACCCTACTCCAACAGATACCCATACTTCTCCCGCGCCATAGCCAGCAACTCCTCTGACGGCTTGGTCGATTTACTAAAATCATCTTTCCAGTGGAACGGACGACAGGCATCGATGATCATCCGGGAATTTGTGATATTCCCTTTGGCCCGTTCTTCGGGATCGATGCGGGGGTCAGCAAATGACGTCCAGCCATATTTGATAAAATCGATATCAGCGACCGGGTCGCAGCGCATCAGCGCCGCCCAGATCAGTTCCTCCAAGTCAGCAACATCGACATCGTCGTCAGTCACGATCACCCACTTACCAGCATAGGCACCTGATTGGCATTGCGCCGCAATCTGTGCTGCCTGTGTCGAATGGCCAGGATAGCGTTGCGTAATCGAGATACCGGTCAGCATATGGGACCCGCCAACTTCATGGCACCACACCGCTTTGACATCCGGCACGCCCGCATCGTTTACCGCATGCCGCAACAATGCAGAACGGGTTATGGCGCGAAACCGAGAATATTCATCCGGCAGGCTTTGTGGCGGGAACCCGAGGATGATGGGGTCATTCCGATGATAGACCGCTACGATCTCGCATTTGGGGCGCTGCCTGCCGCTTTCAGTATAGCTGCCACACCAGTCGCCAAACGGTCCCTCCGGGATTACAACCTCCGGATCAACGTAGCCTTCAAGGACGATCTCGGCATTTGCAGGAAATGGTAGACCAGTGACCTTGCCCTTCACCAGCTCGACCGGTTTACCGCGTAATCCACCGACAACGTCATATTCACTGACTCCTGACGGGACGTCATAGCCTCCCATGATAAACGTCATCGGATCACCGCCGATTACCATTACACACGGTGTCTTTTCTCCCTTAGCGGCGTTCTTTTCAAAATGGATACGGCCATGTTTACCGAGGCCTGTATTGAAGGCTACTGTTTTTGAATCCTTCGCCATGATCCGGTAGCAGCCGAGATTGAGCCAGCCTGTGTCGGGGTCGGCCGTCACGTTGTAGCTGCCGGTACCGATATAGCGCCCACCATCGCCTTCATGCCAGATTGGCGATGGAAACTGGTCTATATCGACCTCATCGCCCATCTGGATATTCTCAAAGACTGGCCCGTCATCGACAATTACCGGTGGGATTAGTGATTGCTGGTCATGGGAATAGACGTCCGCCCAGGCATCTGAAAGCTCGACCTTGGACAGGTTTTCGGGAAACCCAAGTGTCATATTCTTGCGTTTGCCGCCAAAGAAATTCGCCAGCACTCGGAACCCCGGCTTCACCCCGGGGATATCGTCAAACAATAGCACCGGCGCGTCTTCGTCATACTTCACAACCGTGCAAGCGAGTCCGATATCTTGTTCCCAGCTCGCCCCTTTTACATCGCGGAGTTCGCCAAGGCGGTCAGCCTCAGCGATCCATTCGCGCAAGTCTTGATAGACTAACGTATGGCGTAAATTATGCTCGCGATCATTGGCAACCGCAGTTGGTGTTTCGGCCATAATCCGTGTTGTCCTTATGCGAGATGTCCGAACTTCGCGCGGGCAGCCTCTAGTACTTCAGATTTGGGTTTGGTCGATTTAGGGAACCGGTCTGCCCAGTGAAACGGCTTGGTGGCGTCAATAATCAAACGGGAATTCGTAACATTCCCTTTCGCCTTATCGTCGGGATGCAAACGCGGATCAGCATTCGAGGTCCACGCATTTCTGATAATATCCATCTCGGTCGCCGGATCGCAGCACATCAACGCCGCCCATATCAACTCTTCCAGATCAGTCACATCGATATCGTCATCAGTGACGATCACCCATTTACCGGCATAGGCCCCAGCATGGCACTGGCTCGCAATGTGCCCTGCCTGCATCGAATGGCCTGGGTAACGGGCTTTGATCGATACACCGGTGAGCATCCGCGAGCCACCGACCTCATGACACCAGACCTGATGAATATCGGGAACACCAGCAGCCTCGATATTACGTTTCATCAGCGCAGAACGGGTAATGGCCCGGAACCGGGAGAACTCATCGGGCAAATGCTGTGGTGGAAACCCTAGGATAATCGGGTCATTGCGGTAATAGATCGCCGCAACATCGCATTTGGGCCGTACCCTGCCCGGTTCGGTATAGCTACCACACCAATCGCCGAACGGCCCTTCAGGAACAACTTCTTCCGGGTCGACCCATCCTTCGATAACGATCTCGGCGTCGGCCGGGAATGGAAGGCCCGTTTCTTTGCCGCGCACTAAATCTATGGGCTTGCCACGCAGCCCACCCATAACATCAAACTCGCTTACACCTGACGGGACTTCGTAACCTCCGAGCAGAAATGCCAACGGTTCGCCGCCAACGACCATGACCACAGGCATTTTTTCGCCCTTGGCGACATGTTTTTCGTGATGAATTCTGCCGTGTTTTCCGGGCGCGGAGTTATAGGCGACCGTCTTGTCGTCGATCACCATGACCCGGTAACAGCCAAGATTGTACCAACCAGTGTCCGGGTCTTGGGTCACATTGTAGGTTCCAGTGCCGATATAGCGGCCACCATCGTCCTCGTGCCACATCGGTGATGGGAAAGCGAGCACATCGATATCATCACCAGTCATGATGTTCTCGAAAATCGGGCCATCGTCGACATAAGTCGGCGGGATCAGGGCAGCCTGTTCATGCGAGTAAACACCCGCCCAAGCTTCCGACAGTTCGACCTTGTTGAGATGTTCAGGAAACCCAAGCGTCAAATTTTTGCGTTTTCCACCAAAGAAGTTGCACAGAACCCGGAAACCCTTGGCACAGCCCGGAACCTCATCAAACAGCAATGCCGGCGACCCATCACGATATTTGGCGACCGTCGCCGCCATCCCGATGTCCTCTTCCCAACTTGCGCCAGTTATTGTCTCCAACTCTTCGAGTTTCTCCGCTTCCGCGAGCCAATCGCGCAGATCTTGATAGGCAAATTTGTGCTCGTTGCTTGTCCGAATTGCTTCCGCCGGTGCACTTATTGCCATCTCAGCCCCCAAAGTCGTGATTATTAGGCGCGCTGGCCCAGTTCAATTGAATAGCCGTCAGGATCGCGAATAAACGCAATAACCGGACCATTGGGGCCAGAATGTTTCAGCGGTCCTGGCGGACGCGGCACTTCCATGCCGAATTCTTCGACCTTTTTGCAAATCTCGTAGATGTCCGGATAGCCAATGGCGACATGACCAAAGCCTGATCCTAGCTCGTAACCATCATCCTGGCCCCAATTATAGGTCAGCTCTATCGCGGGGTCGGTGTTTTCATCGCCAAACCCCATGAAAACGACCGTATACTTGCCACCTTCGTTCTCATTGCGGCGGAATTCCTGCATACCCATGACCTCGGCGTAGAATTTTACTGATCGGTCTAGGTCTTTGACCCGCAGCATCGTGTGTCGAATACGGGGTTTCGTTGAGGCGGGTCTTGCGTCAGCCATTTTTGGTAACTCCTGGTTAAAGTTCAGTACGGTTTGTCACCACGTACGATCACGCGATGCATATGTCGAATTTGTCCTTCTGGAACGCCGCCACAGGCGAGATGGATCAGGCAGCGATTATCCCAAATCGTCAGATCTTGCAGGTCCCATTTATGGCGATAAATGAAGTCGCGCTGTTTTTGATGTGCTATTAATTCATCCATTAACGCCTGGCCTTCCTCTTCCGACAACTCTTCGATCCCAATCGTGAAACGCTCCGAGATGTAGAGAGCCTTGCGCCCAGTTTCCGGATGGGTACGCACGACCGGATGAACAGCATCTGGTGGCGCGATATCCGCATAACGCTCCTTGCCTATATCTTTATTTATTTCAGGAACTTCTACGCGTGGATTCCGAAATCGGTTGAATGTATGCCGGGCATGTAACCCTTCCAGTTTCTGCTTCGTTGAATCTGGCAACGTATCATAGGCGCGATACATGTTTGACCATTCAGTATCGCCCCCAACTTCAGGAATCTCAACTGCATACAGCATGGTGCAGAGCGTCGGAATATCGGTGTAAGACAGATCAGAATGCCAGGCATCACCCGCCGAGGGCGAGCCAACAAATTTACCGTTCACCTTCTTCGTAGACAGAATTTGCATGGCCTCATGACCGGAATGTTTATTGTCCTTTTGAATATGAACATCCAGCTCGCCAAACCTCTGCGCAAAGCTGACCTGACGTTCTACCGGCAAGTCCTGATTGCGGAATACCAGCACATGATGCTCCAGAAAGGCTTCATGAACTTTATCAAAGGTCGCGCCATCGAGATCGCCAACATCAATTCCAACAACTTCGGCACCCAAAACATCTGAAAGCGGGTTAATTTGCATCTTTAAACCTCTCTAGAACGGTATATCGCCCGATATCGTCGTGCGGTGCATATGCCGAACTTGGTCCTCAGGAATACCGCGGCAGGCAAGATGCAGTGTACAGCGATTGTCCCACATCACGAGATCGCCGACTTCCCATTCATGGCGATAAACGAATTTCCGCTGCGTCGCGTGCTCTATAAGCTCATCAAGCAGGTCTTGGGCCTCATCCTCTGATCCGTCGAGGATACCCAGTGTAAAACGCGGAGAAATATAAAGCGCCTTGCGGCCAGTGTCCGGATGAGTCCGAGCTACCGGATGAAACACATCCGGCGGGCTGAGTTTCGCATAGCGTTCTTTGCCGCCATTCTTACGCTGTTCTGGCACCCCAATGCGTTTGTTTTTATAGCGATTGAAACTGTGCCGCGCTTTTAGTCCCTCGATCCGTTGTTTGGTCTCTTCAGGCAGCGTGTCATAGGCGTCATACATGTTCAGCCATTCCGTATCGCCGCCGATTTCCGACACTTCCAGCGCATAGAGCAACGACCCCAGGCTGGGTTCGGGCATGTATGAAAGGTCCGAATGCCAGGAATCCCCAGCGTTCTCTACCCCTACATATTCGCCATTTTCCTTTTTATTGGAGACCAACAAAATCTCCTCATGATCGTCATGAAGGCTATCTTTAGAGATATGGACTTCCAGCGGTCCAAAGTTCTTGCTGAAAGCGATGTGCTGTTCCATCGAAATATTCTGACCTCGGAACAACAAAATCTGATGTTGGTGGAACGCATCCCTGATCTTGTCGGCAGTTCCGGCATCGACATTGCCAAGGTCCACATCAGAAACATATGCTCCTAGCGCATCTGAAAGACGCGTAACTTCCATAATCGTCTCCTGGAAAAGACCTTGTTTTCCGCCTTTTTGGCGCTTTCCAAAGACTCTACGCCCGGTCTCGAAAGGCGTCAAATGGGCCACAGACGTCTTGAGTTCCCGAGCGTGATGGCGTTCAATTATCAAAATCACAGAAGACAGGTACGGGCATGACTGATTTCGAAATTAGACCAATCTGCGATGCCATAGGTGCGGAGGTCTTGGGTGTCGACCTCAGCAAACCTCTCGCCCATGACGTCGCCAAGGCAATCGAGCAGGCTTGGTATGACCACGTCATCGTACTGGTCCGCGATCAGGACCTGACGCTGGATCAGCAACACGCTTACGCTGCCAGTTTTGGTGAGGTCGCTATTCGACATCAATCGACGGCGACGGCGCATGAACAAAAGGCCAGCAATGCCCTCATGCTGATTACCAATGTGCGGGAAAACGGTAAACCCATCGGCACGCTGCCCGATGGCGAGATGATGTTCCATTCGGATACGCCCTATTACGAAAACCCGCTCAAGGCGACACTGCTCTACGCCATCGATATCCCGTCACATGGCGGTAATACGATGTTCTCCAACAGCTACAAAGCTGCGGAAACGCTGCCGGAAGACATCAAACACCGTATCGGCACCAAGAAAGCGCTGCATATCTATGATTACGGTAATCAGCACAAAACCGAGGATAGTTATGACAAGAGTGTGCATCCACATTTTGCACATCCTATATTTCGTAAACATCCCGAAACCGGACGTTCAGCGCTATTTGTCAGCGAATTAATGACCGAAGAAGTTCTCGATGTCAGCCCTGAAGAAAGCCGCGAACTCCTGGATTTTCTATTTGAGCATCAGAGCAAACCGGAATTCGTCTATGAACACCAATGGCGACCAGGCGATATAATGATGTGGGATAATCGATGTTCTGTACACGCCCGCACTGACTTCCCGAGCAATGAACGCCGCATGCTGCGGCGGATTACCCTGGAAGATGACCATCCGGTTCTTGCAGGCGAACCGCCCTTTCACGAAGCAGCGGCGCAATAAACAGTGGCGGATGAAAGCGAACAACTTCAGCCTGAGCACTTTCTACGCACTGATGAAAGCGATGACGGGATATTTTACGAGCAGCCACGGCTGGTTAGCCATATCGACGACCCGGCTTGCGCGGCGCTAAACGACTATTTTCGCGAGAATTTACCTGCGGACGGGGATTTGCTCGACCTCATGTCCGCCTACGTGTCGCACCTGCCCTGGGATATTGAGTATAAGAGCGTCACGGGCGTCGGCATGAACCAAGTGGAACTGGACGAGAATCCTCTACTCACTGAACGGCTGGTCCATAATCTCAGTACCAACCCCACCCTTCCGATCGCCGACAATTCGTTCGATGGCTGTATGATCACGGTTTCCGTGCAGTATCTAATCCATCCGGTTCATGTATTTGGCGAGATAGCCCGAGTATTGCGGCCCGGCAGCCGCTGCATTGTGTCGTTTTCGAACAGATGTTTTCCGACCAAAGCCGTCGCGATATGGCACCAGCTAGACGATATCAACCACGCCAAGCTGATCGGGTATTACTTCAATGAAGCGGGTGGCTTTGAAGCACCAGAGTTCGAAAATATTTCACCAAACCCAGGTGACACCGACCCGCTATATGTTGTAACCGCCGTCACTAAAACCAGCTGAGAAAATGACCACCCAATCCCAGAACCTACTCAAGACCAGCCGGTTTCTGCCGCTCTTCATCACCCAGTTTTTGGGAGCGATGAATGACAATTTGATGAAGCAGGCACTGATCGTCATGATCACCTTTGGCCTGTTGCAATCATCGGACATGAGCCCACAGATACTGGTCACCATGGCCGCCGGGATATTCATCCTGCCATTCTTCCTGTTCTCTGCGACAGCAGGACAAATAGCGGACAAGTTCGAGAAATCCGGCACAATTCGGCGTATCAAAATCGCCGAAATCTTCATTATGGCAATAGCCGTCGCCGGGTTTTACCTGTCGAATACCTATTTCCTGATCGCTGTCCTGTTCATGATGGGCACCCAGTCTGCGTTCTTTGGTCCGCTGAAATACGGCATCCTTCCCAATCATCTTAAGGAGAACGAGCTAATCGGCGGCAATGCGCTGATCGAGGGCGGTACATTCCTCGCCATCCTGATCGGCACCATCGCGGGCGGACTGCTGATTGTTGTCGATCAGGGCGTTACCATCGTATCGGCGACGCTGTTACTCCTCGCGGCTTTGGGTTGGCTCGCGAGCCGTTCCATCCCAATCGCTGCCGCCGCCGACCCGAAAATCAAGATCAACGCCAATATCTTTCAGGAGACTTGGCGGATGGTGGGCCGTGCGCGGGAAACCCGATCTGTCTTTCTGTCGATCCTCGGGATTTCGTGGTTTTGGCTGACCGGAGCGACATTTCTGTCGCAATTCCCTAATTTCAGCAAAATTCTACTCGGTGGTGATGCCAGCGTGGTCACTCTCTTTATGGTCACGTTTTCACTCGGCATCGGTATTGGCTCCTATTGGTGTACAAAGCTCCTCAAAGGCGAGATATCAGCAAAGTTTGTACCCTTGAGCGCCCTCGCTCTAACCGCTTTCACGCTTGATCTGTATTTCGCATCGCGCGGCCTCCGCGCGCCCACCAGCGGACTTATCACCGCCGGTGACTTTATGAACAGCCCATCTAACTGGCGTATTCTGTTTGATCTGACAGCGATTTCGGTTTGCGGCGGGCTCTACACCGTGCCGCTCTATGCCATCCTGCAGAATGATAGCGATCCGGCGACACGATCCCGCACCATCGCCGCCAACAACATCATGAATGCCCTGTTTATGGTGGTCGGTGCGATCATTGCTACGCTGATGTTGGCGGCGGATTGGACCATCCCTCAGGTCTTTCTTGCCCTCGCCATCGCTAACGGGTTTGTCGCCCTCTATATCACGCGGTTGCTGCCTTATCAGCTGATCAAGCTCATCGTCGCGACCATCCTAAAACTAATCTATCGCGTCGATGTCAAAGGACTGGAACATTACAGCGAGGCCGGCAAACGTGCGGTGATCGTGGTAAATCATGTCTCTCTCCTCGATCCACTGTTGCTCGCGGCCTTTCTACCGGTAAAGCCGATGTTCGCCGTTAACACCCATATCTCGCAGCAATGGTGGGTCAAACCGTTCCTAACATTGGTCGATGCTTTCGCTGTTGACCCGACCAACTCAATGTCTATGAAGGCCTTAATCAAAGCGGTCAAAGAAGATCGTCATTGTGTGATATTTCCGGAAGGGCGCGTCACTGTGACCGGCGCCTTAATGAAAATTTTCGAAGGCCCCGGCATGGTCGCCGACAAGTCGGATGCCATGTTAGTTCCGGTCCGTATTGATGGTGCACAATTCACGCCGTTCTCGCGACTGCGCGGCAAAATCCGCCTACGACTATTCCCCAAGATCACCATTACGCTTCTTCCGCCACGCAAGTTTGAATTGCCCGAAGACCTCAGCGGTCGTGAACGTCGTCAGATCACCGGCGAACGCCTGTATGATGTGATGAGTGACCTGATTTTTGAAACATGCGACTACCAGCGCAGCCTGTTCGAAGGGCTGCTAGAAGCCCGCAAAGTCCATGGCGGCAAACATTTGATCGTCGAGGATACCGACCGCAACGCGCTTTCTTACAACAGGCTTGTCCTATCCTCTCTCGTATTAGGTCGGCGTATCACCAAAGACACGCCAAAAGAAAGCCCTGTCGGTGTTCTGCTGCCCAACTCACTTGGTGGTGCCGTAACCTTCTTCGCGCTACAGGCCTATGGCCGGACACCCGCAATGCTCAATTTCTCGACTGGCATTAAAAACATGCTGTCAGCACTTGAAACGGCACAAATCAAAACCGTTCTGACATCACGAAAATTTATCAAGCTAGCCGAACTGGATGACGTTGCCGCTGCCCTTTCGGAAAAGGCAGAGCTGATCTATCTGGAAGACGTCCGCGAGCAAATCTCATTCGGCGACAAGATCGTTGGATTGATCCAAAAACTATTTCCCGGCCTACGCGTTCGAGCAAACAAAATAGCATCCACCGACCCTGCGGTTGTCCTGTTTACCAGCGGATCGGAAGGTACACCCAAGGGCGTCGTCCTGAGCCACGAGAACCTTATGGCAAACCGCTATCAGCTGGCAGCCAAAGTCGATTTCAATCCGCGCGACATTGTGTTCAATGCCCTGCCGATGTTTCATTCATTTGGTCTAACTGGCGGCACGCTGCTACCGATCTTATCCGGCCTGAAGACATTCCTGTATCCATCGCCGCTGCACTACCGGATCGTACCTGCGCTGGTCTATGACACAGATACCACGATCCTGTTTGGCACTGACACCTTTCTCGGCGGCTATGGCAAGGCAGCCCACCCCTATGACTTCTACAGCCTGCGCTATGTCTTTGCCGGGGCCGAGAAAGTCCGCGACGACACAAGAGCGCAATGGGCTGACAAGTTCGGGTTGCGGATTATGGAGGGTTATGGTGCGACCGAAACCGCACCGGTGCTTGCCGTTAACACGCCGATGCATTTCAAGGCCGGAACCGTTGGCCGTCTGTTGCCCAATATCAAACACACTATCGAGCCGGTCCCGGGTATCGAACAAGGCGGCAAGCTGCTGGTTTCCGGGCCCAACATCATGCTCGGCTATTTCAAAGTAGATAATCCCGGTGTGTTGGAACCACCTGAAGACCAAACCTACGACACTGGTGATATCGTCGATATCGATCAGCATGGCTATGTCACGATCCTTGGCCGCGCCAAGCGCTTTGCCAAAATCGCCGGTGAAATGGTTTCGCTCACCGCCGTTGAAGGCTATGCCACCGCCATATGGCCCGGACAGATGCATGCCGCCGTCAGCATCCCCGATGACAAGAAGGGTGAGCAGGTCATTTTGCTGACTGACATGGAAGGCGCTGACCGCACCCAAATGCTCGATTATGCGAAATCCGAAGGCGTCGCCGAAATCATGATCCCACGCGCCGTACAGATCGTCGACGAACTACCGCTGCTCGGCACCGGCAAGCTGGACTATCCAGCCATTCAGGAGATGGTAGTAGGTTAGCGCGTTAACGAACGCCTGCTTCTTCGAGACGTGGTAATACTTCGTCACGGAAGAACGGAAAATGCTCAAGATAGTTCGCCATGCCCATGGCAAAGGCATCAATGCCTGCTGCGTTGAGCTTTATGAGCAAAGACGCGACATCATCGGCATCACCAACAATCGGATAGGCACCATTGCCGCCGCCGGCACGCTGCTTGAGATTGCGCAGCATCGCTTCCGGCAACTCGTCGAACCTCCCGCGTGCGCTGCGGCCCGCGATCAGATTGTCGACCGCGCCATGATCGGCCATTTCTAGCGCATAGTAGTCGTGATACTCCTCGGCCTCCTTGCGGGTCGGACGGCACACGACATAGCAGTTGGTGAAGATGCCTATTTCACGACCATAGGTTTTGGCCTGTGCCTTTAATGGTGCGATGTCATCGCTGATTTCTTCTGGCGATGTACGAATGCCGGTGAACATCATATCCGAATTGCGCGCGGCAAACTCGCGGCCCCGATCGGAGTTCCCTGCTGATACGACTAACGGCCGATCACCCGAAACCGGCTTTGGTTTCATCAACGCGCCTTTCACCGAATAATGGTCGCCGTCATAATCAAATGGTTCGTTAGACACCCAGGCTTTGCTAACGATATCGACCCATTCCTGCCCTTGCTCATAGCGCTGCTCATGCGCGTTAAGCTCGACGCCCGCCATATTGAATTCATTGAGGTTCCAGCCGCAGACGATATTGAGGCCAAAGCGACCCCCGCCGATCTGATCTGCCGTCGCCATCTGCTTCGCCGCGACAATTGGATTAAACAGCGGCACATGCACAGTGCCAAACGCCATGATGTGTTTGGTTGCCGCAAGGATACCCGCTGCCCAGGTCAGCGTCTCTAAACTGCCGCCATTATGGTCAGTCTCGCCGCCATACCCTTTCCAGCGCCCGAGCGGCAGCAGAAAGTCGAGCCCTGCTTCATCTGCGACTTTGGCGATTTCAAGATTCTCTGCCCAGGTGCCTTCCCAGCGCTCCGGCACCATGGTTGCTGACAGGCCACCGGAGCAGTTCAGGCCAAATAGGCCAAGCTTGAGTTTGTGTTGGTCAAAACTACGCACCGCACCACCGGCTGCTACTGCACCATCCATGAATTAAATCACCTTGCAGGCTTCGGCAAAATCGAGCCGAGCATCGCGGGCCGGAACTTTGCTGTCATCGCCAAACCCGAGATTACAGACAAAGTTGGATCGCCAGCTTGTACCCGCAAAAAACGCTTCATCAACCGCGGCATTATCGAAACCTGACATCGGGCCAACACCCAACCCGACAGCGCGCGCTGCGAGCATGAAATAAGCCCCCTGCATTGCGCCATTGCGGAACGCGGTTTCCTCGATCAACCCGTCCTGCCCCATAAACCATTTCTCGGCCCCGGGAATCCGATAGAGCTTCGGCAGATTGTCATAGAAGGCCAGATCATGTGCGATAACTGCCACGGCGGGTGCCGCCACCGTCTTGTCACGATTGGTTGAGGACAACATCGGCCCGAGCTGTTTTTTCGCCTCCTGCGATATCAGAAACAGAATACGCATCGGCTGACAATTGGCACTGGTCGGCGCCATCCTCGCCAGGTCATAGGCTTCCTGCAGCAAAGCTTCGGGTACGGGCTTATCGAGAAACGCATCATAAGTACGCCCCTCACGAAATATTGCGTCGAGCATGTCGCTATCGGCGGTCATGCCAGCTCTCCCTAAAATTCAATTTGGTCCAGCCAGTTTAGAACGACAGCGCGCTTGCCGCTACCTAAGCTTGTTTGTCATGCCGCGCTCGATGCGGCATCCATCTATGCGGTTGTTGATATGGACCCCGGATCATGGTCCGGGGTGACGAAAATTATCGAGGCCTGTCGCCGAGCACCATCGTCCGGTGCATGTGGCGGATGCCCGGTGGTTTGATGTCACCACGGCCGATGTGGATCAGGCAGGGATTGTCCCACATCAGCAGATCGCCTTTGCGCCAGGTGTGGCGATAGCGGAACTCAGGCCTGACCTGATGAGCGAACAGCTCGTCGAGCAATGGCTGTGCTTTTGCATCATCCATGCCCTCAATACCGACGACAAAGCGCGGCGATATATAAAGCGACTTACGCCCCGTCTCAGGATGGTGTCGCACGATGGGATGCACTGCATCAGGAATGGGAACGCCATAGACCTCTTCAGCCTTGTTAGCGAATTGTACATCGACCTGGGCGCGTTTATTGCGCCGCCGGTCGAACACATGAATGCCTCGCAAGTCCGCGATCCGTTCCTTCACACCCTCCGACAACGTGTCATAGGCCGTGTAGATGTTTGACCATTCAGTATCGCCGCCCTCCTCCGCTACTTCCAACGCGTGCAGAAAGGTTGCGCGGCACGGAATTTCACCAAACGACAGGTCAGTATGCCAAAAGTCTCCGGCGCTAATCACCCCAACCGGTTCGCCATCGACCATCCGGTTAGACAGAATGGTCACTTCAGGATAACCGGGCAATGTGAACGGCCGGTCGGGACGCGTTTCAATCGGGCCAAACCGTTTGCTAAAGGCGATTTGCGGTTCCGGTGCCAACGCCTGATCGCGAAACACTAGCAATTGATATTCAAGGAACGCCGTGTGAATAGCCTCAAACGCGTCATCATCGATATTGGCAACATCAACACCAATAACCTCGGCCCCAAGCGCGTCAGACAAACGGTTTATTTGCATAGCCGATGTCCTAAAACGGTACGTCGCCGATCAGCGAGGTGCGGTGCATGTGCCGGATCTGCCCTGCCGGGATGCCGCCATAGGCGTGATGCGTGGTGCAGCGATTATCCCACATGATCATATCGCCAAGCCGCCATTTGTGACGGTAAAGCAGATCATCATTGAGCTGATGCTCAAAGATCGCATCGAGAATAGGGCGCGACTCCTCATCCGGCATTTCTTCAATCCCCACCGTGAAGCGGTGCGACACATAGAGCGCCTTACGGCCGGTTTCGGGGTGCGTACGAATAATCGGGTGGATGCCATCCGGTGGTGCACGGTCGGCATAGCGCATCTGTGCATCACCCTTGTGCATCTCTGGCACCTTCACACGAGGATTACGCATGCGGTTAAACGTATGAATGCCGTTGCGGCCTTCAATCTTTTGCCGCAAATCATCAGGCAATGTGTCGAGCGCGGCGTACTGATTGCAGAACCCGGTATCGCCGCCGTCTGTCGGCAGCTCCCTGGCCAACAAGAACGATGCCAGGTTGGGCCGTGCCTGACAGGACAGGTCAGAATGCCAATAATCGCCCGCAGAGACCGCGCCAACATAGCGACCATCGACCTGCTTGTTAGAAATCAGGATCATCTTGTCGGTATCGGGATGCAGATGGTCCGTGGCGAGATGTACCTCAACCTCGCCATAATGTTCGCTAAAGGTAATCTGTTGCTGCGGTGTCAGATCCTGATCGCGAAACACCAGGATCAGATGTTCAAGAAACGCTTCGTGGATCGCGTCATAGGTCGCCTCATCGATATTGCTGACATCGATACCGGTTATTTCCGCGCCGAGCGCCTCTGATAGACGGGTTACCTGCATGGGCTGAAGTCTGACCCTTGCCCCACTAAACCGTCAATAGCGCGTGGACCTGAATACCACAGTGTCCATGCTATTTATTTGTCACAACCCATACTCGCGAAAGGAGCATTATAATTTTTTTAATAAACCCAAAGAAGAAAACTGGAATGGTGTCAGTTCTCAGGGAGGCACATAAATGGGGGTAGTTTCGCAGAGTCGAACCGTCCGACTCTTTATTCAAAATGACGATGAAGGTGGTCTCGCGACCATTGGTATATCTAACTGGACCGGAAGTATTCTGGTCATCCCACGCCCCTGTCCGCATGAGCAGCAGCAGCGCGTAGAGCTTCTCCGACCTGGCGTCTATGTTCTAGTGGGTGACCTCGAAATTTCAGCACGACCACAAATCTATATTGGAGAGAGCGAATGTGTTGGCGACCGATTGCGGCGTCATGAAAAAGATAGTGCCCGTAATATTTGGCAACTCGCCTGCATTGTCACGAGCTGCGACAGCAACCTGACAAAAGCACATATCCGCTATATCGAAGGGCGACTTATTTGCATGGCACGAGAGGCAGAGACTGCCTGTGTTTTGAACGCTGCGTCGCCTACACCTGCCAGCCTACCGGAAGCCGATATCGCAGATATGGAATATTTTATCGAGCAGCTTCGCTTTACACTTGGGCTGCTGGGCTTCGATTATTTTGGGAAGAAACGACGGCTGGTATTTGACCGTTAATGCATCGCCGAGCCGCCATCGACCACCAGGCTTTGACCGGTGATAAAATCACTATCGGCGGAGGCCAGGAACAGACACGCCCCAACGAGGTCTTCCGGTGTTTCGATCCGTTTGAGCGCCCGCGTCTTCATGGTGCCTTCCATTGAAGCCCCAAGTGCGGTGTCGCGCTTCAACACGTTCTCGCTCGCCGTCGCCCCGGGTGCGATGGCATTAACGCAGATATTATCGCCGCCGATTTCGCGGGCCAGTGACCGGGTAATGCCCACGAAAGCAGCTTTCGAGGCATCATAATGCAAAAAGTGCGTCGAACCTTTAAAAGCACGGCCAGACGAGATATTGATGATCTTGCCGTAGCTGTTCTTGCGCATCTCGGGCACGGCTTCCTTGCACATGATCCAGACACCCTTGATGTTCACGGAACTCACCCGGTCCCAGTCATCGACCGTGATCTCATCAAAACTTGAACGATCCACCATGGTGAAGATCGCGGCGTTATTGACCAGAATATCGAGCCGCCCAAAGGCCTCGACGGTCTTTTGCACCGCCGCCCGTGCCGATGCTTCGTCCGAGACATCACACGGTGCATCAATGGCATCGCCACCGGCCTGTTTGATAATATCGACGACCGTCTGGCCGGAATCGAGATCCGAAATTGCGACCTTGGCGCCTTCGGCTGCCAGGCCTTTGGCGAATTCTGCCCCTATTCCTTGGGCGGCACCCGTAACGAGTGCGACGCGTCCTTCAAGCCGTCCCATGAGAGATCTCCCTTATCTTTCCGATCACCGGCACCCGGTGTTCCCTCACCCAGTGTACGCACCTCGGTGTTCATCTTCAAATCACCACGGCGCTTTTGCGCGATAATCTCACCTGTTTGCCAGTATTCCCCTTTGACGGCACGCTGCGCCATAGTCTCAAGGTCTTCATTCCACTCGCCCATGTCATAACCATACCAAGGGCGTTGTGGTTTGAGTTTTGGAAGACCAAGCTCGTACCAAATCTCGGCCGCACCCTCCATATATTCACGCTTCGGCAGCGATACAGGTGGATAGGTCTCCTTGAGAGTCGCATCAACCAGCACAGCGGAGTCATTGGAATCCTCCAAGGAACGCGGGCCATGCCCTTCATCCTTATTCTTGAGGATTTCAACATCACGATGCGGTTTACAACGATAGGACATCGCCCAGAACACCGCGTTGGTATCATCAGGATCGATATCCTCATTGACCGCAATCACCCATTTACCCTCGGCACGGCGGAGCGACGCGATGCCATAGAGCGCGCGCCAAATCTCTGTGCGCGGCATATCGCGATCCACCACCGCGATAATCAGCTTATGCAGTGAGGTCAGCGGCTCATGGGTGCATACATGCTTGATGCCCTTGATACCGAGATGATCTCGTAGGTGCTCGATCTGCGCCGCTTCATAGGCCGGGCGTTTGATGGCAGAGCTTTCCGACGGTGTGACCTGACTAACCCAGGACACCATCACCGCATCCTTGCGACGGGTGACGGCTGTGACATCCATGAAGCCGTTATATTCCTGCAAGTTTACGTGTCCATGGCTCTCGCCGAACGGCGCTTCCGGTTCCAGCAGATCGGTCGAGATAAAGCCTTCGATAACGATCTCAGCTTCCGCCGGCACCAGCAGATCAACTGTCTTGGCCTTCACGACGTTGAGCGGCTTACCGCACAGACCGCCCGAGACCTGGAATTCGTCATATTTTTCAGGGACTTTTTGGACTGCCGTAAAAGACACAATCGGCGGCGCGCCGATCACGATGGCGCAGGGCATTGGCTTGCCAAGCTTCTTCCACTCTTCCCAATGCATATAACCGCCGGTACGCAGCTCGATCGACGGGTTGAACCCGACGCGGTTGGGTGCTTTCACCATGGCGCGGTAATTGCCCATATTCTGGATGCCGTTCGTCGGGTCTTTCGTGATGAAATGCGACGCCGCAAAATACGGCGCATTGTCCCAACCCGGCGATGAGATCGGCACCGGAATCTGATCGACACCGTAACCGTTCAGCAGGTCTTCGCCTTCATAAACCAGGTCATGACAGGGCGCATCGTCAAACGGCACTTCGACGGGATCAATCGGATTATTGAGCGCCTTGATCCAGGTTTCCTTGATCTGGTCCAACTCACAGCCCATGCCAAGTTTGTACACTGCCTGGTTCGCCGCCAGACCACCTACCAAAACCGGAATATCATACTCCCTCCCCTTGGCATCGCTGACATTATTGAACAGCCAGGCTTTACGATCCTCTTCTTCAACACCACCGCGATACTGCCAGCGCACAAGTGGGTGCATCTCCGTGTCCTTATTGATCTCACGATCAACTTCAAACAGCAGCCCTGCCTCGCGCAGCGCAACAATATGTTCGTGGAGATCAACATAACCGCGATCTGCGGCGGTTTGGTCGCGGACGGATTTGGCCATTATCATATTCCCTGTTAAGCGGTTCGCGCTAAATTTGTGCGCTTTTTTTAACTACCCAACACGGTATTTTTGGGCCCCGACAGAGTCAATACGGTACCGTATGGTTTTAGGCTAACCAGACTAGCCATTCTACGAAATTTGATCGTTAACCATTTGAAAAACCGTTACTTTACAGGCCAGCGTAAGCTTCTATAATTGTATTGATCTTCTTACCGGGTTGGGGCACGACAGTGAAAAAAACAACGTCCATCGCCACAATTGCTGTTATCGCACTTAGCGCGCTTGCCGCTCAACCCACCAGCGCCGTTGTCTGGAATGGCAGTGTCAATCTCGACTTTACCCTTGGGGCCAACTGGGATGGTGGTATCGCCCCACCGGAAGGTGGCGCGCTATCGAATCTGAAAGTAACAATTAACGCAGGGACACCGCTTGCAGGGCTGGTAACACCCGGGTTTTTTCGCATTGGTGATCTCGACGTTAGCGGTGCGTTCCATATCAATGGCCCCGGCGAAGTGCGGGTCAGCCGGCCGACTGCCAGTACGATCACTGGGCAGTTTGTTGCGGTAAACGGCGGTATTCTTAGCACCGAAGGCGGCGGTCAGATCACCCTCGAGAATTCTGGAGAAATCCATATTGCCACCAGCGGACGGCTTACCACCCGTGGGACCCCTCTCCTCGCCGCTGGAATAATGGGAATGACTATAAAAGACAGCAGCATTCTCGTCACATCCGGCACCGGTTTTACTGAGAATCTCGGCCAGATCACGCAGACCGGCGGCACAACGCTCGTCCAGGACAGTGGCGTTCTGGCCAACAGCGGTACCCTCTCCGATTACCTGCATCAGCAGGGTTCGGTAATTATCCAGGATTCGGGCCGGCTTCGGACGCTGGGTGGCGGGCGCTACAATATATCAGGCGGGACACTAACCGTAAAGAACGGTGGCACCTTCGAAAACGCAGGCACGTCCAGCTTCACCCAGACTGGCGGCACCTCTAATTTCGTCAACGGGAATTTAGATAACGTTGGCACGCTGAACCTAAATGGTGGCGATCTAAATTTCTCGCAGGGCTCCACCATCACCAGCAGCAATGGAGCAGTTTTTAACAACACAAACGGTAACCTGCTCGTCTCCGGAACCGGGACAAGCTTCGTTGCCGACGGTACTTTTACGCAAACCGGCGGGACAACCGTCATCGCCGACAACGCCGCACTCCGCAATGACGGCAATTACATTCATAACGGCGGCGCGACGAACGTCCGTTCCGGCGGTACGCTCACCAATAACTTTGGTGCCATGATCCAAAATGGTGGCACCGTAACAATCGAAACCGCAGGCCGCTTGACCAACCAGGACGCGTTCGCGGGCTACGCCATCAATGGCGGCACCCTGGATATTCAGGCGGGTGCTGTGATGGACGGCGCCGGAATCACACACCTCAACGGCGGGACACTGCGTGTCGATGGGCAGATGACACAGCAAATCGGCCTCAATATCACCGGCGGGACGCTGCAGGGCACCGGGACAATCAACAACAATGTCGTCAATTCCGGGGGGACAGTTGGTCCCGGTAATTCACCCGGTACGATGACCATCGTTGGTGATTATACCCAAGGCTCCGGTGGTGGATTGGCCATGGAGGTCGCCTCGCTAATTTCATTCGACATTCTCGACATCCTTGGCAGCGCTGATCTTGACGGCACCCTCGACCTGACCGTCGATGCCGGCTATTCCCTGACGGCACAAGATGGCGACAGCTTCAAGATTATGAACTGGAATGCCTTTACCGGAGGGTTTTCAGTCATAAATGGACTTTCTTTCGGGAACTATAAATCCTTTGAGATCACATATGCTGCCGACGGGCTAACCCTAACGGTCAATGTCCCAGCACCGGGTGCGATGGTGATCTTCGCCCTCGCCGTCTTGACGCTGATGCGCCAACGGGCAGCTAACGTACTGCCGGTATAGGAGAACCCTACTCGTCAGCGCCCCAGAATTCGCCCTGACGCGGGATCACTTCAACCTGACCGTTTTCCTTGGAGTCGCTGATAAGCGGTTCGCCATACACGTTGTAACGGCGATGTTCTGCTGTCGGTGGGGTCTTGGCACCAACGCGTAACAGGATCAACGGCTCATCACTGACGGCCTCAAACCGATAATAGCTGCCGGAGGGCAGCATCACCCCTTCATAAGGGCCGCAGATTCTTTCCTCGCCCCGCGGGCCGTAGAAACATGCCTTGCCCTTAAGGACCAGATGGAAGTGGTCCTGGTCGGTGTGGTTATGCAGCCCATTTTCACCACCTGAGGCATAGACCTTAAGGTTGGCCCACATATTGCCGGTGTCAGCGACGATTTGATTGGAGCGACCCTGTGCGAGCAGTTCCGCCCGCAACTTGAAGAACTCGGCCGGCGGTGCCTTGGCGATGTTCTCCTCGCGAATTTTGCGCATTTCGTCGGTTTCCTGGGCAACCTGCCCCTTATCAACACCGTCTAATGGCATATCAGCCTCCGTCCTGAATTAGAGTTTTAGTCTATCGACAGCTAACGACAAACGCTAGTTGATCAGCATCTCGTGTTTTCGGCGCGCCATCGCCAATCGGTCAGCCTGATCGCGGCTACCTGAATGCAGGAACTCGGCGCTAATCACAGACATATAAACTTCGGCCCGAATTTCCGCCGCATCGTCGTCATGCCCCAGCGCCTTAAACTGATCGACAAAAAATTGCCGTCGAACGCCATCAGCAACAACGATCTTTTCTTCTACTTCCGGATTCTTTTGCGCCCACAATCGCAAGGCGCCAGCCTGTCCGCGCGTCCCTCGGGTGATACCGCGCTCAATAACCTTCCAAAGGCGTTCGCCGGGGTCTTCAGACGCCGTTAAATAACCCGGACGGTCTTCTTCGCGCATGCCGAGCCAACGCTCAATCATCGCATCGACCAATCCCTGGCGGTTTTTGAAGTGCCAGTAGAAGCTGCCTTTGGTAACGTCCAGCTTTCTTGCAAGCTGTTCAACCCGAATGCCTTCAACGCCTGCCTCACCCAGAATACTCCAGGCCGCATCGATCCAGTCTTCGCGGGATATACTCATTGGTGATTCTCGCTGAACCAGCCCACGCCCATATCTTAATCTTCTTCGAAGGGATTGCCGGGCACTTCACGGATCGAGGTATTCGGGAATACATCATTGCGCCGTAGCTGCGCACTACGCCGACCATTCTCAAGATAGTCACCTTCGGCAGCACGCTTGGCCATATCGTCCCACTGGTCATTCCAGTCCCCAAGCGAGTAGCCATGCCACGGACTTTCGGGTTTGAGGGGCGGCAGATCGAGCTTCTCCCAAAGCTCCTTGGCGTCTTCCATATATTCTTTCTTGGGCAACGCAATCGGCGGCATATCTGATTTCAGCGTCGCGTCGATCAGCATGGTGCCATCTTCACGCCCCATACGGGTATCACTCTTCGGGCCATGACCCCTGTCACGATGCGGCAGGATTTGCACATCCAGCGCCGGATTGGCACGATAAGCCAACGCCCAGAACACAGCATCCCCCTCATCAGGATCAATATCTTCATTTACCGCGATGATGTATTTACCCACCGCTGAGTTGAGCACCGACGCCCCATAGAGCGCCCGCCAGATTTCAGTCGTCGGCACACCACGTTCAAACACGATAAACAGCACGCGGCGGATATTTGTCAGCGGCTCATGCATTGAAACGCGCTTAACACCTTTAATACCGAGATTCTCAGTCAAATGATTGAACCAGATTGGCTCCCAGGCGACGCGCTTGATAACGCTGGATTCAGACGGCGTTACCTGCGAGATAATGCTGGCAATCACCGCCTTCTTACGATGGGTGATCGCGGTGATTTCCATGATGTTGTTGTAATCTTCGAGCGCTATATGGCCGTGACTCTCGCCAAACGGTGCTTCTGGTTCGAGATATTCTGGATCGATATACCCCTCGACGACAATTTCGGCTTCGGCGGGCACCATCAGATCGACCGTCTTGGCCTTGACCATATTGATCGGATTACCAACCAGACCACCAGCCACGCCTACTTCATCGACGCCAAGCTGGAGCTTTTGCGGCGCGCAATAACACACGCAGGGCGGACCACCGAGAATGATCGCCATCGGCATTTTCTCGCCGCGTTCCTTATATTGCAGCCAATGCTGATGACCCTCGGCACCGCCAGATCGTACGGACATCCGCACCGCCATGCGGGTCGAGCTTTTTAGCCCGGCACGATAGGTGCCCATATTCTGAACACCGGTTTCAGGATTTCGGCTGATACAGCCAGTTGCCGTGAAATATGGCGCACTATCAAAACCGGGTGTCGAGATCGGAATGGGCAAACTGTCGAGCCCTTTGCCTTCGCCCTCCAGATCAGAGTCGATAACAACCTC
>WLWZ01000018.1 GCA_012103315.1 Alphaproteobacteria bacterium | reverse complement strand
AGCGTATAGATGCGTTCTTCGATAATCATAAAATTCTGCTTCCTATGCCGTGAATTCGAAGCATCACATCACAGGGTGAAGCCGCCCGCAACAGCGCTAAACAGCAATCGTTGATCGGTGACCCTATTCAGGTATGATCCGGGCCAACGCGACCATAGAGAAAATAAATATAGTTATGAAAAAACATATAGTTAGAACACATTCTTCAAAAGAAAACCTGCTCAGAGAAGATGAGCTAGCATGGAAGCTGGCGGCATTAGCAGTAGATCCGATTCCGATTGATGCCGATGTCGCAGAAATGGTGATAAACCGGATCATTGATAATGCTTCAGTTGCTATGGCGGCGATTAATCGGGCTCCACCGGCTGCGGCACGCGCGCAGGCGTTAGCGCATCCTCGCGATGGCGGCGCGACGGTTTTTGGTATGCCGAATGATCAAAAATTTCAAGCAGAGTGGGCTGCCTGGGCAAACGGCACAGCGGTTCGCGAACTGGATTATCACGATACGTTTTTGGCTGCCGACTACGCTCATCCTGGCGATAATATTCCACCGTTGTTGGCGGTCGCCCAGCAACTCGGCAAAAGTGGCCAAGAGCTGTTGAATGGACTGGTTACTGGCTACGAGATACAGATCAATCTCGTAAAGTCAATTTGCCTCCATGAACATAAGATTGACCATGTAGCGCATTTAGGGCCGTCGGCTGCAGCCGGCATCGGAACCATGCTCGGGCTGCCGATTGAGACGGTTTATCAATCGATCCAGCAGGCTTTACATGTCACGACATCGACACGGCAATCTCGTAAGGGTGAGATTTCTAGTTGGAAGGCCTTTGCACCATCGCACGCCGGAAAATTGGCGATTGAAGCGGTTGATCGCTGTATGCGGGGTGAGGGCGCACCGTCCCCGATTTATGAAGGCGAAGATGGCGTCATTGCCTGGATGCTTTCGGGGCCAGAAACATCCTACTCTGTGCCTCTTCCGGAAATCGGCGAATCCAAACGCGCGATTCTGGACTCCTTTACCAAAGAGCATTCAGCAGAGTATCAAAGTCAGGCCTTGATTGATCTGGCCTTCCGGATGAAAGAGAAAGTCTCAGACTTTGATTCGATTGAACGCATTGTCATTCATACCAGCCACCATACGCATTACGTAATTGGTACTGGTGCCGGAGACCCTCAAAAAATGGATCCGACTGCGAGCCGGGAAACACTCGACCATTCGATCATGTATATCTTTGCCGTAGCGTTGCAGGATGGCGAATGGCACCATATCCGCTCTTATCTGCCGGAACGGGCAGGGCGCGAAGATACCATACGACTGTGGCACAAGGTTGAAACGGCGGAAGATGCTGTTTGGACGGCCCGCTATCATGAGAGTGACCCCGATAAGCTGGCTTTTGGCGGGTGGGTTGAGATCACGATGAAAAATGGCTCGGTGATTACTGACGAGTTGGCCGTTGCCAACGCTCACACCAACGGAGCGCGCCCGTTTGCACGGGAGAACTACATTCACAAGTTCCGGACATTGACGGAGGGGTTGGTCTCAATCGAGGAGCAGGATCGTTTTCTCGATCTTGTTCAGCGTTTTCCAGAACTTAGTGCGAACGAGGTAGGTCAAATTAACGTTGTTCTTGATGACGAAACGCTTGAGAGCAACATCCGCGATACAAAAGGAATTTTCTAATGTTATTTGCAACTAAAACAGCTACTGAAAAGCGGGCGGACTTCCGCGCTGGACTGAATTCAGGAAAAATTCTCAAATTTCCCGGAGCGCACGCGCCGCTAGTCTCTATGGAAGTAGAACGTCAGGGATTTGACGGGATTTATATTTCTGGGGCGGCACTGTCATCTGACCTCGGGTTGCCGGATATCGGTCTCACGACATTATCGGAAGTCACTCAGCGAGGTCGTCAGATCGCCCGGGTCACGTCTCTTCCGGCCATGATCGATATTGATACGGGGTTTGGCGAGCCGATGAGTGCAGCACGAACAATCATTGAGCTGGAGGAGCTCGGTATCGCAGGATGTCATCTTGAAGATCAGGAAAATCCCAAACGCTGCGGTCATCTCGATAACAAATCGATCGTGAGTCGGGACGAAATGGCGCGCAAGATCATGGCTGCTTCCGACGCCAAAACTGACCCCAATTTTGTACTGTTTGCGCGGACGGATGCGCGGGCTTCTGAAGGGATGGAGGCCGCGATTGATCGTGCTAAGGCCTATGTCGATGCGGGTGCGGATGCGATCTTCCCGGAGGCCATGCAGGGCGAGAAGGAATTCGAAATCTTTCGGAAAGCCGTTGATGTTCCGATGATGGCCAATATGACAGAGTTTGGAAAATCTCCGTTATTGTCTGCGCCTCAGCTCGAAAACCTTGGCTACAATTTGGTGATCTATCCGATGACGACGGTGCGGCTTGCGATGGGTGCAATACGGGATGGGTTAGCGGAGATTGCCGAAAGCGGTACCCAAAACGGACTGATGGACCAGCTACACACGCGAAAGGAGCTATACGAACTGATCCGGTACCAGGATTACAATAATTACGACCAATCGGTCTTTAACTTCAAAGTACGCGAAGAATGATATGAACTTCAAAGTTGCGAAGAAGGATAAATAGGATGGCAAAAGAACCAAAAATTTATAAAGGACTCGACGGAGTTGTCGTTGATGAGACGTCAATTTCAAAGGTGATGCCTGAGACTAACTCGCTGACCTATCGTGGGTATGCGGTGCAAGACCTCTGCGAGCATTGTTGCTTTGAAGAGGTGGCCTATTTGCTGTGGTATGGCCAATTGCCGACTCGTTCCCAGTTGCGGGCGTTTAAAAAGGATGAGCGCAGCCGCCGCAAGATTTCCCGTGATCATTTAGGCGTAATTCATAAATTTCCCAAGCGCGCCCATCCGATGGACACTATTCGGACTTCGGTTAGCTATCTCGGGACCACTGAAGTTGCTTGGGGTGGGGAGCCTGCAGAAGCCGACATGGAACGGTCGATGAACTTGTTGGCTAAAATCCCGACAATGATCGCAACGGACTATCGGCTGCGAAAAGGCAAACGTCGGATCGCGCCACGGACTGATCTTTCGTTCTCTGAGAATTTTCTGAATATGTGTTTTGGTGAGGTGCCACCCAAGCAAGTCGTCAAAGCGTTTGATATCTCGCTGATCCTTTATGCCGAACACAGCTTCAATGCCTCGACCTTTGCGACGCGTGTCGTGACCTCGACGATGTCAGACGTCTACAGTGCAGTAACGGCTGGCATAGGTGCTCTCAAAGGACCGCTGCATGGCGGGGCGAATGAAGCCGTCATGAATATGTTGTTGGAAATAGGACATCCGGATAAGGCGGAAGCCTGGCTTAGAGATGCATTTGCCAGCAAGCGCGTTGTGATGGGCTTTGGTCATCGGGTCTATAAATGGGGTGATAGTCGCGTACCGACGATGACGAGCTGTCTTGAAGATCTCGCGCGCTGGAAAAATGACCGCAAGTGGATCGAGATCGAAGACATTCTTGAAGATATCATGGTGAAGGAAAAGAAAATCCATCCCAATCTCGATTATCCCGCAGGCCCGGCCTATTACATGATGGGTTTTGACATCGACATGTATACACCGATCTTCGTGATGAGCCGGATTACCGGTTGGACGGCACATTACATGGAACAGAATGCGGCAAACCGATTGATCAGACCGCTCTCGGCTTATACCGGTGTAAAACAACGGCGGGTAAAACCGATTGCCAAACGCTGACCTCGAGCGTCTGCCACCGAGTCCTAACTATCGAATATTAGCGGGGTCGTATGGCAAACTAATATTGCGCCCTTGGTATGATGCAATGGCGTTGGGGATTGTCGCGGACTGGTTCTGTCCGTTGTCGCGCGCCTGGGCAGTGGCGTCGACATCAGGCGGTTCGATCGAAAAGTTCAGTGATGAGCTTGCATTGCCCGGTTTAGAATTATCCCGTTATGCCGGGGCAGTTCGTAGAGTGTCCGCGGCGTATCGTGCGTATAAGCAGAGATGCGATGACTGGGAGAGCACGTTCTTTGGCGCGGAAAGCTCATCCCAACGTGAAATGATCCAAGCTCATGTCGCGCTCTTCGAGGGAGAGCGGGGGCAGCTTATTGGACGCCGCCATTTTTTGGCGTTGCGGAGATATCTTCCGCCGCTCAAACGGGCAATAGCGACACCAGAACAAGTACACGAACTTCAAGCTCCGCGTTTAACGGAGTATCCATTCCCGTCGCCGCCCGATGTAGAAGTTACTCAGTCAGCCAGCGTGCAAGGAGAATGGGGTGAAGAGTTTCATCTCAAGTATCATTCGCCAATTGGAATTGCCGATGATTTGGCGCGGGCGCATGTTTTTATGCCTGAAAAAGGTGAGGTTCGAGGAACCTTTATATTCCTCCACGGGGTAGGGCTGGAGCCAGGAATATGGGATGCCTTGGCCTATCCCGCGAAAGCTCTGACCCGCCAGGGTATTCGGGTGGTTTTGCCGACGGGCCCGTGGCATGGCAAACGAACGCTGGATGGATTTTTTGGCGGCGAGAATATTTTACGGCGTGGACCTCTTGGGTTTATTGAAGGGTTTCAGGCTTGGGTTGCTGAGGTCGCGCTTTGGACAAGGTGGGCGCGATCAACGGCCGATGCACCGGTCGGATTGGGTGGTATCAGTCTCGGAGCATTAACGGCACAACTTGCATCGACGGCAGCTATGGAATGGCCTGAGAGTGATCGATCGGATGCTCTGGTTCTTTTGACCACGACGGGTGATATGAATGTTCTCGCCTTTGAAAGTGGTATGGTCGAAAAACTCCACTTGATTGAGGGCATTCAAGAACGTGGCTGGAGCCCTGAGACGCTTAAACCCTGGTTGCCATTACTTCAGCCGGAGGAAACTCCGGGATTAAGCCCTGATAAAATTGTCATGCTTCTCGGTTCAGCGGATCGGGTAACACCGTTCCCAGGCGGAAAGACGCTGGCGGAGCGTTGGAAGATTCCAGACTCAAATCTCTTTATACGGAAGCAGGGCCATTTTTCCGGGGCGCTAGGTCTGTCGCATGATGCAGCACCGTTGCAACGATTTGCAGATTTGCTGTTACAGCCCTAGCTGTTGCTGTTTTCCGACGCAGCTTCTTTCCTGAGCATGGCTTCGCGGCGGACGATATAGCCGCAGGAAGCAAGAACGATAATGCCGCCTGTGATCGCCCACGCATCGGGGAATTCATCGAAGAAAACGATGCCCATACCAACGGCGATGATAATGCGCAGATAATCCATTGGAGCGATGATTGTCATTTCACCGGCGGCATAGGCGCGGGTCAGACAATATTGCCCGGTGGAGCCGACAAAACCGAGGGCGAGTAGCCAAAACCATTCCTCACCCTGTGGAATTCTAAAGTCGAGGCTTGCGGGAATGGCGAGGACGAAGAACCCATAGAATAAGAAATAGAACACGATCCTGTTTGATGGTTCCGTTTTGGTCAGGTTCTTCATTGTTGTTAGGGCGCAAGTTGCGAGAATTGCGGCCAGCAACGCGACCATCGCGGCGGGCTCAATACCGGTCTGTGGTTTGACCACCAGTAAAATCCCACCGAAGCCAATAATGGTTGCTAAAGCACGTCGAAACCTGATTTTCTCACCGAGAAATAGGGCTGCCATGATGATCGACCAGAGGGGGATGGTGAACGTCAAAACGGTCGCATCGGCGAGGAGCATATGGTGAACGGCGTAAATTCCTGCGAGCAGGGATGTAGCACCGAAAAAGGCCCGCCAGAAATGGGCGAAGGGGCGCTCCGTTTTCAAGACGCCGATGCCGTTGATCGCCACCCAAGGGAGCATAAATAATAAGCTCGTTAGGAACCTGAACATGCCCACTTCAGCGATTGGCATGGTTTGCATCAGAACCTTGGCAATCCCGAACATCCCGGTCAGTAACGAGACGGCAACTAACATCCACAGAACGCCGAGAACATTAGAATTTATGCCGGTGCGGCGGGATGCGTCTTCGGATTCAACTGACACGAATATTTGCCTGGAGGGTAGGGAAAAAGCGGACTGAGTATGATGGTCATACCGTATGGCTGCTAGGGTGGAAACCAATAAACCGGTTGCCCTGTTCGTGCCCGTTACATCCTGCTTAAATGCCGTCCGACGGCAATCGCCGAAAATGGAGAGATGAATGATTTACGAAGAGCGTATTTACACGATCAAGCCAGGTACAATTGCTGAATATATGAAGAATTACGAAGAGCTAGGGTTGCCGGTGCAGAAAGAGGTTCTTGGTACGCTTGTTGGCTTTTGGCATACGGATGTCGGTGGTCTGAATAAAGTTGTCCATATCTGGGGCTACGACTCGTTGGACGACCGTCTCGAAAAACGCGCAATTCTATCGGCACATCCTGATTGGCCCGCTTATCTCAATGTTGCTTTGCCGTTGATCGTTGAGCAGGAAAATCGTGTCCTTATCCCTGCCAGCTTCTCACCTGCGAATTAGGAATTCAAAATGGCGAGACTTGAAGGGGATGTGGCGATTGTGACGGGCGCGGCACGCGGCATCGGTGCCGCCTATGCCAAGGCGTTAGCTGCAGAAGGTGCAAAGGTTGTAGTAACCGATATTCTGGATGCAAATAACGCTGTCGCTGCAATCACCGACTCAGGTGGAGCGGCTATCGGGGTTACTTGTGATGTCACTGATAATACCGCTGTTGATGCCTTGGTGGCACAGACTATTTCTGAGTTTGGTAAGATTGATGCGCTGGTCAATAACGCCGCGATCTTTGCGGAAATATCTCACAAGAGATTTGAAGATATTCCGGACGGCGAATGGGCCAAGGTGATGCAGGTCAATATCGAAGGCGTATGGCGTGTTTCAAAAGCCGTGGTCCCACATATGCGGGAGCGTCAATATGGCAAGATCGTCAATGTCGCCTCAACGACAGCGCTCAAAGGGACGCCGATGATGCTACACTATGTCTCGTCCAAGGGTGCCATTTTGGCGATGACCAAGGCAATGGCGCGGGAGGTCGGCGAAGACAATATCTGCATCAACGCGATTGCGCCGGGTCTTGTCGTAAGCGACGGCCTTGTTGAAGGCGGTAATTGGAGTGATGAATGGTTCGACAACAACACCAACAGCCGTGCTTTTAAACGCCGTGCGATGCCAGAGGATATGGTAGGGACTATAGTTTTTCTGTCGTCGCAGGAGGCCAACTTCATCACTGGTCAGACTATGGTCGTTGATGGCGGCTCGGTGCCGCATTAATTGACTTTTCGCTACCCGACGCCAACTTCACATGCGAAGGTAATCGATAAATTAACAGGAGAGAACTGAATGGCTGATGAGCCGATAACAGTAGAGATTTTTACCGACTACGTGTGACCTTGGTGTTTTCTCAGTACCGTGCGTATTGAAAAGCTGAAACAGAATTTCAACGTCGATATTAAGCTGGTGCATTTTCCTTTGCACCCTGACACGCCGCTCGAAGGTCGCTCGATGGCAGACCTCTATGCCGGCCGTAATGCAGACCCTGATGAGATGTATCGTCAGATGAAGGAGCGGATGGAGGCCGAAGGCCTGCCGTACGGCAAGCGTACCCATACCTATAATAGTCGCAAGGCACAGGAGTTGGGTAAGTGGGCTGATACACAAGATAATGGCGAGGCGCTGCATGACGCGCTGTATCGAGCCTACTTCGTCGATACCAAGAATATTGGTGATGTCGATGTGCTGGTTGAGATCGCCGAAGCGAATGGCTTCGACGGCGTAGAAGTGCGTCAGGTTCTTGAAGAAGGCACGTTCAACCAAGCTGTTGATGAGGATTGGGCCAAGTCGCGCGCTTATGGCGTGACGGGTGTGCCGACCTTTGTTGCGGGCGGTTTTGGCGTTGTTGGGGCTCAACCCTATGAGGCCCTGGAGCAGTTGATGAATGAAGTGGGTGCGGCTAAGACGTCGTAGGCTGCTAGATCGGTTTGCCGTCGCTGGTCGCCCAGGCGTCTTGCATGAAAATGTTGGAAGGCTGGGTTTCATCTAGGACTTTGCGTGCGGCTTCCGGTCCCGCGATGGGAAGATTGCCTGCGTCCAATACCCCAATTTGTTTGAGGGCCGAGCCCTGATCCCAGTAGAGATGTTCGTGACAGACTTTGTCGCCACGGAACTTCACGATGATGACGGTTGCGATCTCGACTGTTTTGCCCGTGGGCTCGATCCCTGGGAAATATCGGTCGATAACGGAGTCATGCAAGAACTTGGTGTAGGTTTCTAGGACTACCCGGTCTGGCCCATGGGTGAAGGAAATTCGCGTCCGTTCGCGGCCGCCGGAGTTTTGATCGACAAAGTGATATTTATAGAACCGCTTGAGCATGTCGTGGCCAACACCGCCGGTTAGTGTTGGGGTGTGGTTGACGTATGGCTCGTCGATCATTGTCGCCATGGTGGCATCGACATCGCAGGTGGTGAACTCATGGTAGACATGCTCCGCAAACAAAGCAGCGTAGTCGTAATAGGGACCAACGACACGGCGAAGCATTTCCAATGTGCGGGAGTGGGCGAGGCTGTCGGCAAGCTTGTTGAAACTATCGCGTTCTTCTATTGAAAAGCTGGGAGCGCCTTCTTCCCAACCATAGACACGTGAGCCATCCTTGCGAGAAAAACCGTCCTGCAAAGTTGCGACTAAAGCCTCAGCATCGGGGGCATTCTTGGTGCCGAATTGCAGGACAAACGGACAGGGCACGTTATCAAGAATATTATTCTCACCAGCCAGCGGCATGACATCGAAGGCGATGAACGCCTCGAATCTAGCGTCAGAGGCGGCCTGAAGCGCAAGCAATCCACCGTCGCCATGAGCAACCGCAACGATCTTATCGTCTGTGGAGGAGAAACCGCGTAGAGAGTCTGCTGCTTCGGTAAGATCAGAAACTGACAAGTTATTGGGAACAGCTAGGACTGAATAACCCTCCTGTCCAAACAGGCTTGCGCGCGCGCAAATTCCGGCATCGAGTGCGTCGCGATCGGAGATCAACAAGAGGCCTGGGCCCGAGCCACTGTGATGGACGGCGGTGAAGGCGTTTATCGGCTGGCCGCTGGCATTGATGGTAACCGGACTTCCTTTCGGGGCTAGGACCCGTTCGCGTTCTTCTTCAGCCATCTGGTTTTCCTTCTAGCCGTTAGGCTGCGAGCGCATCATGGGCATCGATATAATCGCGTCCCTGTTCTGTCGCGACGGCCTGGTAGGTGAGTTCACCCTGATAAATGTTTAGCCCTGCCAGTAAATGCGGGTCGGCTTGCATGGCGTTTACGGCACCTTGTTCAGCAAGCGATACAATGAAAGGCAGGGTCGCATTATTCAGGGCGAAGGTTGATGTCTGTGCAACCGCGCCAGGCATATTGGTGACGCAATAATGCACGACACCTTCCTCGATATAATACGGGTCGGAATGGCTCGTGGGTTTACTGGTTTCAATACAGCCTCCCTGATCAATCGCAACATCGACAATGACCGAGCCGCGTTTCATTTTCTTGACCATGTCGCGCGTGACCAGTTTCGGTGCAGCAGCACCGGGCACTAGTACGGCGCCAATCACCAGGTCAGCTTCAAGGACAGCTTGTTCAACACTGTGCACGGTTGAATACAATGTCGTCACGAGGCTTTGAAACTGAAAGTCGAGTTCGGCCATACGGCGCTGCGACATATCGATGATCGTGACGCTGGCCCCCATACCATTGGCGATAAAGGCGGCGTTGGTACCCACGACGCCACCACCGATAACGACGACCTTGCCTTGAGGAACTCCCGGTACACCACCAAGCAGTACACCCCGCCCGCCGCGTTCGATCTCAAGTCCCGATGCTCCGGCTTGGACCGACATGCGGCCTGCTACTTCACTCATAGGTGCGAGGAGGGGCAACGCGCCATGGTCATCAGTAACAGTTTCATAGGCGATGGCGACGGCACCGCTATCGAGTAATCCCTGTGTCTGTGCTTCATCGGGAGCGAGATGGAGATAGGTAAACAGCACCTGACCTTTGCGCAACATGGCGATTTCGGAAGCTTGCGGTTCCTTCACCTTCACAATCATATCGGCTGCTTTAAATACCGAGGCCGCATCTGGTGCGATCGTGGCCCCAACTGTGACGTAATCTGAATCATCAATGCCAATGGCATGACCAGCATTGGTCTCGATCACGACTTCATGTCCGCGCCGGGTTAGTTCAAAAACCCCGGGCGGAGTCATTCCAACGCGGTATTCATGATTTTTTACTTCTTTCGGGACGCCAATGTGCATGTCTTGCTCCTGTTGATCAGACTGAATAATAATGAGTGCATACAAAAAGAAAACCAAGGAAGTTGAATATGCGGGCGTTAATGCTGGAAAAGATCGGTCAACCAGAAGATTTGGTGTTGGGAGACTTCCCGTCACCAGAACCGGGGCCGGGTGAAGTCCTTGTTGATGTCCACGCTGCGGCGGTCAATTTTCCGGACCTGTTGACCATTGAAGGAAAATATCAGTTTCGGCCTGAACTTCCTTTTGTGCCTGGCAAAGAAGGCGCAGGCATTGTCGCTGCTATCGGCGATGGCGTGACACGCGTTAAAGTCGGCGACCGTGTGATGATCCAGGTCGAGTTCGGCACATTCGCCGAGCAAGCAATTGCCCCTGAACATGAATGTTATCTCGTGCCTGACGCTTTTCCCTTTGATGAAGCAGCGTCGATTGGTATTGCCTTTCAAACATCCCACTTGGCGCTTATTGACCGTGCCGGAATTAAGCCCGGCGAAACGGTGTTGGTCACTGGCGCTAGCGGTAGCGTCGGAATTGCGGCCATGCAGCTCGCGAAACAGCATGGTTGTACAGTGATTGCCGGGTTGACGACTCCGTCAAAGGAAGCGGTGGCGCGCGATAACGGTGCGGATCATGTCATTGATCTTTCAGTCGATGATCTCAAGAACTCTATCCGTGATCAGATTTATGCCCTGACCGATAGCAAAGGCGTTGATGTTGTCATCGAGATCGTCGGCGGCGAGGTGTTTAGCGGATCCCTTCGGTCCATCAAATTTCGCGGGCGGATGATTGTCGTTGGTTTTACCAGCGGCGTTATTGCTGAGATGAAGACTAACTATGTATTGCTCAAGAATATTTCTGTGATTGGTGTCGACCGAGGACAATATCGCGACAATGAGGTCGATTGGATGCACCGAGTGCAGGATGAAATTTTTCAGCTTTGCGTTGACGGCAAAGTCGGAATGCCGGTTCAGGCGCATTTTTCGATGGAAGATTTCATAGGGGCCTTTGATTTGATCCGAGAACGGAAGATCCAGGGCAAGGTTGTCCTCGAAATCCGAAAATAGGTAAGACAGATGGCTGAGAATCCCTGGGAAACACGGTATGTTGATGGGACGCCGCGCATCTGTATCGATGTCGCGGGCGAGGGGCCATTGCTGGTGTTTCTGCACGGGATCGGCGGCAACAAGCTTAACTGGCATCCGCAACTTCCAGAATTTTCCAAACACTTTACGAGCGTAGCTTGGGATGCACGTGGTTACGGTGCTTCTGACGATTATGAGGGCGATCTCGATTTCAGTGATTTCGCGTGCGATCTTGAACGCGTGCTCGACCACTTCGGTGCCGAGAAGGCCCATATTTGTGGTCTTTCAATGGGTGGCCGGGTTGCGCAGGATTTCTATGCTTTATTCCCGGAACATGTGGCGACATTGGTTCTATGTGACACCTTCGCCGGTGATGACGAAAGCGATGAACGTGCCAGTCGCTCGCAAACGATCGAAGAATTTGTTGAAAGCCGGATCAGGCCCTTTCTCGACGGGGCGGACCCCGCTGAACTTGCGCAGAAACGTGGCGGAAAGTTGTTGGCGCCTGGGCATACGGCAGAAGCCAAGGGGAGGGCGATTGCGGCAGCGTCACAGCTGCATGTTGATAGCTATATCAAAACTGTAAGGGCTTCTGCGGCTTTTACCCGGGTCGATAATCTAAAGAATATCGATGTGCCGACGCTTCTGGTATTTGGTGATCAGGATCCGCTTACACCACCAACCGTTGGTGATTATATGCAAGAGCGTATTGCTGGTTCTGAACTCGTGATTATTGAAAACGCTGGTCATATGACCAACATTGAACGACCAGCAGCCTTTAACAGCGCCGTTCTATCGTTTTTACACGAACATCGCGATTTGGCCCGCTAGTAGCTTACCACTTCTTCGATGGCAATGGATTGGCAATTGCATCTTCCAGCGAATTGACCCGATGAAACTGGTCTTCTGGACGTAGGTGGCCATCGTCATCGACTTGGTCCATGCCGCAATAGAGCTCGAATTCGAACCCATCTGGGTCGCAGAAATGCAGGCCCATATTGCCGCCAGCACCTTTGCGGCCTTGGAAGACTACTGGAATGCCATTTTGTTCGAGGTAATCGCGAGTTTTGAACAGGATGTCGGCATTGTCGACTTCCAGTGCGAGATGCTCAATTCTCAGAGCGTCTCCAACCTTTGCTCGCGTTTTGGCTTTGCTTGGCTTTAGGCCAATGGCGTGATGGTCAGACCCACACCGAAAGAAAACCATTCCGATGGCATTGCGGTCTGTCTCCTCAAAGCCCATGACCTCACGCCAGAACTTTGCGGTGCGCTCAACATCGGTGACCTCATAGACCATATGGCCAAGCTTGTTTACCTTGATCGGAGACTCTCCAACATATTCCGCAGGATGGTCATCACTCGCAGTTTGCGCGGCTCTCTCACGACCCTCTTGGTCGATTGAGTTTTCCATTGAGTTATTGTCCATCTTTCCCTCCTACAGGTGAGTGTCAGGTAATCGTTTGTTCAGGCTGCTGGCCCGGTCCATTCTGAGACAATGTCTTGATACTCAGGTCGTGAACGATCAGTCGGCGCTTCGGTCATTGAGCCGAGATAAAGGAAACCGGCTACCTTGTCGGCAGGCTCTAAGCCGAGCGCTGCTTTGACGTCATCGTTATAGGCGTACCATTCAGTAATCCACTGGGCTGCGAAACCCATGCCAAGGGCTGCGGTCAACATATTCTGGCAGGCGGCGCCAGATGACAGGACCTGTTCCCACTCGGGAATTTTATGGTCCGGGTTGGTCCGCGAAATCACCGCAATTGTGGTCGGTGCACGAACAAATCGTTCTTCTTCGATTTCTACCTGCTCATCGATACAGTCCGGATTTTCCTTACGAAAGGCATCGCCAAGGATTGAACCCAATTTTTCGCGGGCATCGCCGCGAATGACGATAAAGCGCCACGGCGTCAGGCGGCCATGATCAGGCACCCGCATACCGGCGCGCATAATGTTTTCGAGATCGTCAGAAGACGGACCAGGTTCTTCCATGTTGCGAACGACAACGGAACGGCGCTTAAGCAAGAATTCGGATAATTCAGACATTTTTTACATACTTCTCTGGCAAAGGGGTGCTGTTAGAAAATGATATAGCATTAATGAGGATTTTGTCACGGGGGTTGGTCTGTCATTGCTTGACCCGTAGGTTCCCCGAATGCGAAAACTGGGCCGATATTCGATCTTTTTAACTAAGGGAAAATGCAATGGCAGGCGGTGTTCTAGAAGGTAAGTTTGCACTGATAACCGGTGGCTCACGTGGCATGGGTCGCGAGATGGCGGTTGCTTATGCCAAGGCTGGCGCAGCGGGTATCGCCATTACAGCAGCGCCGGGTACCGACGAACAAACCTCTGAGATCCAGGATGAACTTAATGAAGTGCTTGCTGCGATTGAAGCAGAAGGCGGAAAAGGCATTACGCTGCTTGGCGATGTCGCGAGTGCTGAGGACTGCACACGTGTTGTTGAGGAAACTGTCAAAGCATTCGGCGGTTTGCATATTTTGATTAACAACGCTGGCAAATCCGGCCGGTATGTCCATGCCGGTGATGGATCACTATCAATTTCCGATGTCGATCCCGCTGGGTTTAAAGACGTCATCGATACCAACATCCTTGGGCCCTATCTGATGACTCACGCTGCCTTTAAACATTTGCAGGCGGGAGGTTGGGGACGAGTCATCAATATTTCCAAGCGTACGGATTCGATGCATCGTTCGGCGATTACGCCTTATGGGCCATCGAAAGCCGCTATCGAAGCGGCGACCATCGCCTGGGCGGAAGCAATGTATGGCTCCGGTATTACATTCAACGCCCTAAGCCCAGGCGGGTTAGTGGATACAAAATTCGCCACCGGTACAATTGATGGCAGGGGATTGGACGCGAAAGTCATTGGGCCGATGTCCGTGTGGCTCGGGTCGGATGCCTCAAACGACACAACGGGTTGCCGTTTTGTCGCTGAAAATTGGGATGATAAGTTACCGGTTGATGACGCAGCGGAGGGTTGCCGCGAGCGGGCGATCTTTACCCCACCAAAACGCGAAACACCACTTGAAAAGGCGTGGCGCGAACCAGGTAGCTAATCGACAGGATTGTTCTCAAGAAAAGCCGTGCGGAAAATCTGCCTCCTTGCCGCGAGGTCGAAGTCACGCTTGTAGGCTGTCGGCGGTTCGGTTGTGACGCGCGCCCACAGAAAACGCGGGCCGGGAGCATCGGTAATAAACGTCGCTGCCTCCGCAAACTGGCCCGGTGCATCGATCTCCAGCACGGATGGAATGCCAGCGCCTTCGGCCATGACCGCGAGATTTGTACGCCGTGAGGTATGGCCAAGCTGACCGCCGGTCTCGGCGTGCATGCCGTTATCAATACAGATGATCGTCAAATTATCTGGCATCATCGACGCGACTGTTGCCAGTGCGCCGATCCCCATCATTAACTCACCGTCACCGGCAACAGCCAGTACCGGTTTTGTCGGTGCGGCTAACGCGACACCAAGCCCCATTGAAGTCGTTGATCCCATGGCCCCCGCCATTGTGAATAGATTGGCGCCGTCATCGGTGAGACCAGCAGTGTCCTTGGAGGCGCCAGCCAAACCTGAAACAATCAGAAAATCATCCGGATTGGCCAGGAGGTTCGGAAGAAGATCGCGGCGGTTGATGGTGCTCATATCAAAAGGCCTTTGCGCCGAGGAATTTTTGGGAAAGCACGAGAGCAACGCCTTGGCCACCGGTATATGCCGCTGAGATTGCAGCTTCGGTGGCGTGTTCCAGTTCGTCTTCACGGTCGACCTGAATGACGAGGATTCCCATCGCTTCGAGGATTGGTGTGACGGCCTGCCCCATCGGATATTGCCAGTGGTTCTCTTCACCATAATCACCGCGCATGGTCACGATCATGAGCATCGGAAACCGCCCACCTTTGACGACGCTGAGATAGTTCGGGCAGTTCCCTACGCCAGAAGATTGCATGCAAACAACGCCGCGTTGTCCAACGAGATCGGCACCCGCACACACGGCGACGCCTTCTTCCTCGCTGGTCAAAAGGACGGTGCGGGTTTCATTATGTTCGTCGGCCATCTTGATGATGTCCGTATTGCCAAAGTCAGGGACATAGCCGAACAGCGAGACATTCGCGTCGACCAATTTGTCAAAGACCAGATTTGACCAGACTTCTCTGTCAGGTGCTTGCATAACTATCTACTTCGAATGAAAAATGTTGGCTCTTTGTGTCATGGGGTCTGCGTTGGAGCAAGACCGGGGTGCAACGCTAGCTGTGAACCGCCTCGGCATAGGCTAGACCATCGTCCAGTTTGATGTCGTCAAACAGATCTCGTTCATGCATCCAGCTCTGGGTCCTTTCAAACATTTCTTGCGTATAGGGTTGTGGAACGACGCGCTCGCCGTTGCCAAACTGCCTGACATCCACACTATCGACATAGCGATCCGGGATTTCTGTTCGGAAGTATTTTTTATATTTCTCAGGTTCGGCATCGATGTCGGTTTGAGCCCGGATCAAGCCCCGCATGTATTTCTCAACATTCTCCGGATCGGCATCGTTGGCGAACATAAAGGCCATCATGAAGGTCGTTGAAACGATACGGCGGAAGCCTTTTTGCTCCATGAGATAGAGCTGCGGTCCCCAGACATTTACGGCAGGGATCTTGCGGGCAATCGCGGCATCTACACGTGACCAGCTAGTGCCGACAAATTTCAACGCGATAACTTTGGGGTCGAGAAACGTTTCCAACGCCTGTTGAGCGGAATAGTGGCTACCAGAGTGGAAGCCAACGGCTACATCAACATTTGCAAGGTCGTCCGGGACGAGGATGTCAGAGTCATTGGGAACGACAATAGCTGCCTCACAAATGCTGTAGGCTTTGCCATACATAACGCCGGTACTGAGCTTGGCCGATTGGTTTACCGTCCAATGACAGGCGCAGCTGACATCGCCAGCATCTTCGGCGTCACCCTTGCGACCACCACCATCGGCATAGCGTTCAAATGCACCATGCCGATTGTCTTTAATCGGCGCATCAGAAACGGCTTCGGGCAGCATATCGACAGTCTTATAGCTGGCATCGACATTGAGGAAGTAATCTAGCCCTTCATCGCTGAAATAGCCTTTTTCATCGGCTACCCAGTCATTGAGTCTGCCATGCGGCTGAATGGTGAATTTTGCCATTTGGACTTCCTTAGAGCGGGATCACAATGAGTGTATCGATGCGTTCTGAATCACACACGACGATACGCTCTTTGAACCGCAGAATGCTGCCGTCGTCAATGATCCGATCAAGATACTTCCCAGTACAGAATATCTCCGGTGCCGAGGATTGCACCGTTCGGAAACAGGCAAAGCTGGTTTGCAGAGAATACTCAATACCGTCCAGTCCCGTTACCACTGGTGGATCAATCAAATGGCGATAGCTGTGTGGTTCAAACAGATTGGCGCTGCGGAGGGCCAATATCCGATCTTCAATCATGGCGCGGTTCTCGCACAGAATGAGACCAACTGGCATATTGGCTTCATGGTTCTGTCGTGTCGTGACCATGTAGCGCCCATCTTCTGTAAAGAATTTTGGCCATTCTTCGAGCTTATCTTCATCGATGACATGGCCATAGCGCCGATTGAGCGTATCGATCCGCTGCAATAGGGAAGCGTCGGCATCAAAGGGGGGAAGAGAACTGTCGGGCATTGGTCAGCTTTCCATCAACCCGTGCCAGCCTTGCCAAAATCCGCGTACGGCAAGCTCGTTACACCGGCTTTCGGATATGCGTTCGACATCGCGACCGCCCATAGCCAAAATAGACTTTTTGTCCTCAGCGCCCGTGACACCGCGCCGGACCCAGCCAACCACGGCACCATCTTCCATAGCGATATAACCGCCCGGTCCAACGAGATTGGATTGTCGAATACGCATAGCGCGCTGTTCTGGTGTGTCTTCGACAGCACCCAGTACCCACCAGGTAAGCTCACTTTTATTCGGGCCCTTGGGCACGATTAGACGCAATGTAATGACGTTTGAAAGTTGCTGTATCGAAAAATTCGGAAACAGGCTCTGAATTGCCAATGTGGTGTCACATTCAAACTCCGGCCAGCTTTCCAAGAGTTCTGGGGCCTTCAGAGCATAATCATCCTTTTGCGCGCGGATTTCCTTCGCGTCATATTGGCCCTGATCATTGTCCTGTGCGCGAATTGAGTATGTCAGGTGATGCAGCCCGCCTTCGCTGACCTCGACAGCTCCTTTCATCGAAAGGCGATTGAGACGGAACGTGGTCATAAAGGAATGAAGAAGTGTCGCGTGATAGGTATCACGGACGTTCTCCATATAGAGCTTCCAATTGCCATCGAGACCATGCTGGAACCGGCCAAGCAGTTCCATATCGCGTCCGAGGAGCCGCTGGATATTACCGCACATTTCCGGGCCAAAATAATCAGTCAAAGAAGGGACGTCATCTGAGAATGTGCCAAAGGCGAGGCCGCAATAGGTCTCGACTCTGAGGCGCTGTAACGAATGGCAGGACTTGTCGAAGTCCTCTGCCATGCCGCCGTTGCCCTGAATGCCTTTTTCAAAGGCGATGGTTGCGAGGTTGCCCTGCAAGTCATAAGTCCAGTTGTGATAAACGCAGGTCAGACAGTCGAGATTGCCGTGATCTTCGATACAGACAAGATTACCCCGGTGGGCGCACCGATTGACCATGGCGTTGATGTTGCCGTTCTTGTCCCGCACAACGATGACCGGTGTATCACCGACTGGCATGGTTTTGTAATCACCAGCATTCGGCAGTTCGATTTCCATGGCTAGAAAATGCCAGGCATCGCCCTGAAACAGTTGCTTCTGTTCCTGTGCATAAATCTGCTCGTCTGAATAAACGGAGTAAGGGACTTCACTGAAATCATTCGGTTTAAAATCAAGTGGTGCCATAATTGATGGTCCCTTACTGCGCGGCGTCGGTTGAATGGTTTTGCGCGCCGTGGTGAACTCAGCTTTAACAATCGATACCCCAAAGAGTACTACCAAAATTCTGAGATTGGGAGCCTTCTATGAAACTGACCTTAAGTATCGCGACAGATACAAACCCGCGGACTCGTCCGATCATGGATGGCGCAGTGGAAATTGACGGTGTTGATCTGATCCACACGGCGTTACATCCATCAGAAATGTTCTGGCGGCAGCTTAAATTTGGCGATTTTGATGTATCCGAAATGTCATTTTCATCGCTGATCAAAGCGGTTGCCCGCGGTGACGATAGTTGGGTCGGTATCCCCGTCTTTACCACTCATCATTTCTTTCAAAATTGGATTCTGATCCGAAAGGATGCCGGCATTGAAAAGCCCGAGGATATGCGCGGCAAGCGCATCGGGGTGCCGGAGTTCCAGCAAACCGCCGCCGTATGGTCGCGAGGAATGTTGAAGCATGAGTTCGGGGTCGATCAGACCGAGATGGAATATTTTATGGAGCGGCTGCCCGAAACCAGCCACGGCGGGGCGACCGGATTTCAACCCCCACCGGGCGTTACGGTTAATCAGATCCCGATTGAGACAAACATTGGAGAAATGCTGCTGGATGGCGAACTCGATGCGACGCTCTTATACCTTTCGCGTCCGAACCTTGTGGACCGCAGCTCTGCTGATCTTTGGAACCATCCAAATTTTGGATACTTGTTTCCCGACCCAGAAGCAGAGAGCCTGCGCTATTACCAAAAGACCAATATCTATCCAATCAACCATACGATGGTGATCAGGCGGACGTTGGCGGAAGAACATCCCTGGCTCTTGCTGAATATCCTCAAAGCGTTCAATAAAGCGAATGAGGTGGCAAACCAACAACGACTGGAACATATCGATTACTACCGGGCATCAGGACTCATCTCTGCAGACGCATACAAGGCTTTGTCTGAACCGTTGGTAGAACACGGTGTTAAAGCCAATCGCGAGACATTGGAGGCAGCGACGTTGTATTCCTATGAACAGGGTCTAACGCCGAGGCAGGTTGCACTCGACGAAGTTTTCGCTAGAAACACTCTCGATCATTAAACCTGAAAAGCACCCCTTGTGATTGAGACTGCATTTCTCGGCGTCCCCGGCGTAAACGCCTGGATATTCTTTGGCCTGTCGGTGGCAGCCTGCTGCACGTCTATCGTGGCGATGGTCACAGGGACTGCAGGCGGATTGCTCTTGCTCGCCATCATGGCTTTCTTCTTTGAACCTACAACGCTTTTGCCGCTGCATACCATTATTATGCTGCTGACATCTGTCCACGTGGCTATCCTGTTTTGGCGATACACGCTGAAAGCCACTGTGTTGCCATTTCTCGGCGGGTCAATTGCGGGCGCCGCGCTCGGGGGGCAAATTTTTATCGCGCTGCCGGCGGCAATCCTGCAAGGCATCATCGGCATCTTTATCTTTATCTTGATCTTGACCTGGTTGCCTAAGATCGCCAGCGCGGGCGGTGAGACCAAACGTTTTGCCGTAGTTGGGTTTGGCGTTACGTTCCTCGGTATATTTGTCAGTGCAACAGGCTCACTATTGGCCTCATTTGTAGCGAGTGCTTCACCTGATCGACGCAATCATGTCGCGACAATGGGAGCATTGATGATTTGTAGCCATGTCACCAAGATCGTTGCTTTTGGTGTTCTAGGCATTGCGCTTAGTGCCTATGTTCCGCTGATCATCGCAATGGTCGCCGGGGCAGCAACGGGCAACTGGATCGGTGGCCAGATGCTCGACCGCATGCAGGAGCAGATCTTTCGGACCTTGTTTAAGGTCCTTTTGACGATCTTGGGGCTTCGCCTGTTGTGGGTTGGCGCAAGAGGTCTCGGCTGGTTTTAGCTGCTACATGCTTCTAAAACAGCTTAGGACAGCAGCGCGTGACGTCTTGGCGACATCTGCGTCATAGGCCGGTTTCCCGGGCGTCGAGAAATTATGGGCATGACCTTCATAGACTGCGATTTCGGCATTTGGGTGGTTGGCGTAAGACACTTTGATGGCGTTGACTTCGTCCATCGGAATGGAGTTATCGACAGATCCGAAATGATAACTGACAGGGCAGGTGATGTTCTGGGTCTCATCTAGATGCAGGCCAATTTTCGTGCCATGGAAGGCAGCAGCGGCATCTACACCGAGACGTGATGCGCAAAGATGCGCGTAACGCCGACCAAAGCAGAACCCTAGAACAGCAATTTTACCATTGCAGTTGGGCCGGCTTTTGAGGTCGCTGATGATGTCTTCAATATCGAGCATGCCTTGTTCGGCATCAAAGGCCGCGTAACGCGCCTGTGCAATCTCCCGATCCGCCGTTGGGCCGGGGTGCTGACGCCAGAAAATATCGGGCATCGAGACAACAAAACCATCTGCGGCCCAGGCATCACCCAGCATTCTGTTGGTTGCATCCGCACCTGAAATCGCCGTGATATAGAGAAGGCCAGGATATTTGCCGTCGCCGTCTGGTTTAGTCAGATAGCCGTCGAAGGTCTCATTATTGCGGGTGGTGTATTTAATGTCCTGACTCGGCACGTGATTTCTTTCTGATTAGGTATTGAACAACGGCAGAATAGCACCAGCGGCGGCAAACATTGCGGTGTCTTCGTTTTGGAAGCCGATGAGCTGTAGACCCAGCGGCAATCCCTGGGTTTCGAGAACCGGCAATGAAACGGCAGGAACACCGAGCAGAGATGTGCAGACCGTAAAGTTGGGATCACCGGTCCAACCGAGTCCTTCCGGCGCAGCATCAGGTGCGGCGAGGGTGACGCAAACATCGCAGTGATCGGCTAGTTTCGCGAAAATAGCCCGAACTTCGTTGCGACGCGCGATGTGCCCGCTGAACTCTTCCTGGCTCATGCCATTGGCTTGTTCAAGGCGCTCGCGAGAGCTCTCGCTAAGTTTGGAAGCATCCATGTCACGGGCATAGGTGTTAAGCGGCCAACGGCCTTCCCAGGCATTGATGTCGCGGGAGAGGGGGTTGGCATCTGAAATCGCTTCCTCAGCGGCTTCGACAGCTGCGTTACTAGCGCGATCGATAACGGTGATACCAGCTGATTCCAGGGTTTCACGCGCCGACTGCAGTTGTTGCTTAGCGTCGTCAGTTGCGGTTTCCCATCCAGCAGTTTGCAGCAGAGCAACTGTCTTTGGTTTGTTCGCTTCTGGCAAAGTCATTGGACCGGTAAGTCCGACATAGCCGGCATCACCGCCCGCGCGGGATGACATTTCGCGGGCCATAACCCAGGTGTCTGCCAGGGTAGCCGCGATGACACCGGTACAGTTTTGGCTGAAACCATCGAAGCTGCCGCCACGATTGATACCACCGACACTCGGTTTAAAGCCGAATGCGCCGCAATAGCTTGCTGGCCGGATCGTTGATCCGATCACCTGGGACGCCGTGCCGCCAGCAAGCATGCCAGAGCCGACAGCGGCTGCTGATCCACTGCTTGAACCGCCAGGTGTGCGGTCAGTGTCGTAAGGATTGCGGGTGCCACGAGGCTGAGTTGCGGCAAATTCAGTTGTCACGGTTTTTCCAACGACAACGGCTCCAGCTTCGCGGAGTGCTGCAACAGCCGCGCAGTCGCGGCCCATCTTCCAACCGAGGAATAAGGGTGACCCCTGTTCGGTGACCATGTCGGCGGTTTCCATGACATCTTTGACTCCAATCGGCATTCCGTCGATAGGGGATAGCGGATTCCCACTTTTCCAGCGAGCGGTGGCTTCATCCGCAGCGGCACGAGCGCCGTCGAAATTGGTCGCAACAAAGGCGCCGATAGTGCCGTCATGCGCATCGATTACTTCGATGCAGCGTTCCAGGTATGCGCTTGGTGTATCGCTGCCATCTGCAAATGCGGCAGTAGCAGAATGAAAAGGACGGACTTTGGGATCAATGCCAGCGGCCATGATAATTCTTTCTGTTTAGCTGTTGTGTTTAACCGATAAGGTCGTGTGTGCCCTCAGCGAAGAGTTCTTCGACACTGAATTTACGGGGCGTGATGAGTTGATCGAAAGCGGTTTGCGTCAATGCTTCCAGCGCCAAGCGGTTTGGTTCTATTCCGTAAGGGAACGGATCGCCTTTAACACCTTCTTCCAGTTCAACCGTCAGAGTATCCTCTTTGGAAAGATCTCCACCGCGATTGATTGAGGAAAGGTAGGCATCTTTTGAAGATTTCAGGGCGTTGAACAGATCGACGGCAAGGCCGGGATATTGCTCTAACAGTTCATCCCTGACGACGATGCCATGATTGACTGGGTAGACGCCGGTGTTGTGATAAGACGCAAAACCTGCGGCCTTGGGATCACCGATCAAGGGTTTTACGCCCGGGACTTCTTCGGGCAACGTGCCGATTGCCGCGACGATGTCTCCATTGCCAAACATTTCCGTAAAGTTCTTACCCATTGAATCGTAGTCAGCGAAGGGCGGAAGCTTATATTCGGCGACATGTTCATCGTCGGTGCAGGTCCAGTGAACCTTGCTGAGATCAACGTCATATTCCGCACTGAGGACATGACGCGCCCAGACGCCGGTTGTGACTGTGTAACCACGCACGATACCGGCAGTCTTTCCTTCGAGTTCCTTCGGGCTGCCGAGACCAGCCTTACTATCAACGTGAATAGCTTGGTGATGGAAATTTCGCGTGATGAAGAGCGGGATAGCGGTGATTTTCTTGCCAACAGCTTTCGCAGCGAGATAGGTCGTAAACGGCATTTCACAGATATCGTATGCGAGTTCCCGCACCATTTTCCGAGCGAAGACCAAAATATTTTCCGCTTCGGGAAATTCGAGCTCCAGACCATCGTTTATTGACGTCCGGGTCTTCATTTCACGCATCAGGCCATAGCTACGCGTCGGCACTACTAATTTTGGCATTGGGTAATCCCTCGGTGATCTTGATTTCGATATCTTTCCTTACAGCAAATACCCCGCGGTATCAAAGGAGCGGCTGCGTTCAAAGTAGACAAATAGACAAGTTTTCAGACAAAATGCGGCTAATAAATTTAATCGTACTGTGCAGAGGAGTGTTTCGTGATGGTGAGCAACATTAACGCCTTTGATGGCGATGGCCATGTCGAGGAATGGGAAGAGACCTTTTCCGATAAGTATCTTGATGAGGAGTTCCGTGATCGTCGTCCTGTGGTCATTGAAACCGGAGAAAACGAGCGCGATTATAAATGGCTCATTGAAGGTGAAACCTTCCGCATCGGTGGCTCTCCGTCGAGCAAAGGCGGGGTTGTTTCACTGGAATACGAAAAGATGTCCAAGTGGCGGGGATCGCATGAAAGCGGTGAGTTTCATAGCGCGAAAGATCGTCTTGAGGTGATGGATGCCGAAGATACGTTGATTTCCATCAACTATCCAACTTTGTTGCTGCAGTGGCCGATTGCCAAAGACCCGAAGTTGAATCAGGCCCTTACGCGCGCTTATAACAACTGGGTTTGCGATATTTCCAACCAGGCGCCTGATCGTTTGAAATGGGTCACGGTGATCTGCCCAAGCGACCCTGAAGAAGCAGCCCGTGAGATGATCCGGACCCAAAAAATGGGCTCCGTAGGACTTATGGTGCTTGGCGAATACAATGAAAAAGGCCTCGACCACCCTGATTTTGAGATCATTTGGCAGACTGCCAACGACATCGGTATGCCGGTGAATGTGCATCCTGGCACTGGAGCGCTAAAGGCGTGGGAAGACTATCCCAGCGTTGCAGCGGATCAGTTCCTGATGTCGGTGGTACGGGGTTTCAAGACGATTTGTAGCTCCGGTATTCTGGATCGTTATCCGGATGTGACAGTTTCGTTCCTTGAGACGGGCTGCACGTGGGTGGATTTTGCCATTGAGGTGATGGATTTCACCCTCGATAGTATCCGCGAACGCATTGAGCACGATGCGCTGCGTGCAGAGCATATGCCGATCATTGAACGCGGCCTGCCAAAGATGACACCAGAAGAATATATCAAGGCAGGGCGGATCTTTATCGGGTTTGAGGTCGATGATGACCTGTTACCTTATATGATCAACAAGTACGGTACGGATTGCTGGGTTTATGCCAGCGATATTCCGCATGCTCATCGACTGGTGGATTCACCAAAGCATGTGCTTAACCGTCCCGATGTTACTGACGAAGCCAAAGAAAAGATCCTGTGGCACGGTACGGCTAAGCTTTATGGCCTTGATCTCAATGAAGCTAAAACGGCCGCTGCTTAGCTAACAAATTTGTTGTTTTTAGCAGTGGAAACGGCGCAAAGCCGAAAGGATAGACATGCCATTTTTTAAGTCGCATCCGCCCGATGCAAATCCCAGTAATGTTTTTGGTACTTATCCTGATGTTTATGGCCATTGGGCGGAAATGGGGCAAAAGCTCATCAACGGGCCGTCACCTTTGTCTCCCGCGGAACGGGAGATGTTGCAAGCTTATGTAGCGGGGGTGGCGGACTGCCAGTTCGCGTTGATTGCTCATGCTGAAGTTGCCTATGCAATGGGTGTTGAGGAAGGTCTGATAGACAAGCTCCTCGCGGACCTTGATACGGCGCCAATTGAGGACAGGTTTAAGCCCTTACTCACTTTTGCCGGCAAACTTATGGTAACCCCGAGTAATATGACCCAGGAAGATGCCGACGCGGTGTTTGATGAGGGCTGGGATGAAAAAGGCCTACACGATGTGATCGCGATTACTGCCCGTATGAGCTTTATGGCGCGGATCAATGAAGGGCATGGTTTTACGCCCTATAGCCGGGAGCACGCCAAGGAGAGAGCACAGGATCGCCTTAACAAGGGCTACGTGAATATGTATGACGCGCTCGCTGACGAAGACAACGAGTAGTTCATTTACGAGGCGAAGTCCGGTATTTTGCGATGCTTCGTTGCCTGTTCATAGGCATAGGCGAAGTTGATCATATTGGCGTCATCATAAGGTCTGCCAAGGAAGGTAATGCCGCCGGGTAGATTGTCTGTAGTGAAGCCAGCTGGCACGACCACAGATGGCACAAATATCAGGAACGTATTGATATGCGGGGCACCCCATTGGTCGATATAGGGCGGATTTAATCCGTCTTTGATCGGGGTGGGCTGATGCTCGACTGCCTTGTGAACGATTGAATCCAGCTTGTGATCGGCCATGACGGCGAGAAACCGTGTCATCAATTGATCGCGGGCATGCAGATATTTGCCCCATTCAGCGCTTGTATCTTCGTTTTTCCAGCGGGTGCGGACACCGTGCATGGTTTCTTGAAACAGCGGGGAGGCCATGATTCCCGCGCGGGTCTTGAACGGTGTATTGGCACCACCTGCAGCGTAATCAGCAAAGGATTGATTTTCGTCATCGTTATTGCGCGCGCGTTGGGCCAAGAGGTCATTCATACCTGGTATTTCAACGGGATCGACGATTTCCGCGCCTGCATCCGCTAGTTCACCTACGGCGCGATCAAATAGCACATCTATTTTGGCAAAATCATCTGACTCTGGTTCTGTTCGGTGACCCATAGGCTCCCGCATGATGCCGATCCGTTTGCCTTTCAGGGCATTCTTGTCGAGAAGATCAGCATAGCTTTCCGGGGCGTTGCCCACACCGCGGGCCGTGATGGGGTCTGCGGGGTCATAACCCACCATACAATCGAGAAGTTTCGCGAGATCTTTGACGGTGCGGGACATTGGGCCCAACGAGCCGTTGATCATTGGCCATCCGGCATAGACCCCGTGACGACTGACCAAGCCGGCGGTTGGCCGCATGCCGGAGACACCGTTCCAGATTGAGGGGCGCCGGATCGAGGCAAATCCCTCCTGTCCAACGCAAATGGTAGCGAAATTAGCGGATACCGCAGCGCCAGAGCCACCGGACGAACCACCGGCGGTGCGTTCCTGATCGTAAACATTGCGAGTGGATCCAAACAAAGAGCCATGAGTATCACCGGCGCCCAATTCACCGAGCGCGGCCTTGCCAATGAAAATGGCGCCTGCTTCTTTGAGTTTGGCGGCAATGGTGCAGTCACGCCCTGGATTATGGTCCTTGAAAAGAACAGACCCCATGGTCGTCGGCATACCATCGACATCGGCCTGGTCTTTCATGAGCAGGGGAATGCCGTGCAAAGGACCAACCATGCCGCCATCAGCGAGGGCTTGATCAAGGCGGTCGGCGTCTTTCAATGCCTTCGGATTGAGCGAGATTATCGAGTTAATTTGCGGGCCATTTTTGTCATAGGCCTCAATTCGATCAAGATACATCTGAACCAATTGCCGGGCTGTCAGAGTGCCATCCTGATAGGCGGCGTGCACATCAGCAATTGTAGTGTCGATAATATCGAAAGTATTAGATGAAGACATATCTATAACTCCATGAAACCAATAAATAGTTTTGTATTATTGTTCGGCGCGTTCACGCTCTAACTGGCGCAGCGCGCCGCGTTGAATTTTACCCGTTGGTGTGTGCGGCAACTCCTCCACAAACTCGATAGCGCGGGGATATTTAAAGGCAGAAATTTGCGATTTGACGAAATTCTGCATCTCGCTAACTAATTCATCTCCAGCGGCAGATTTATCACGCAATTCAATGAAGGCTTTGACCACTTGGCCACGGTCTTTATCCGGTGACCCGACAACGGCGACTTCGCGGATGGCGGCGTGTTCCATTAGGACCGCTTCGACTTCCAAACCGGAGACATTATAGCCGCCGGTCAGGATCATATCGTCGGTACGGGCTTCGTAAGAGAAATAGCCTTCCTCATCGCGGATGCAGAGATCGCCAGAAAGGTTCCAGCCATCGCGGATATAGGCCTTCTGACGGTCGATATCGTCGAGATAGCGGCAGCCATTGGGGCCTTTAACGATCATTTGGCCGACTTCGCCAGGGGCGGTGTCATTGAAATTGTCATCAACCACGCGGACTTCAAAGCCAGGGACTGCGGTGCCGATTAAACCAGGGCGGATATCATCACCGGAAGCGGAGATGAAGATGTGGAGCAGTTCGGAGATCCCGAGGCCGTTTATAATCCGCACGCCAGTTTTCTCTTCCCAGCCATGGAAAACAGCGGGTGCTAGCGGTTCGCCACCTGCAATACAAAGCCGCAGAGATGACGTGTCGTACTTATCGATCTCGTCCAGCATGAGCTTGTAGCCCGACGGGGTCGAGAAACAGACCGTGGCTTTGAATTTCTCGATGGTTTGTAGCAGCACTTCGGGTGTTGCCCGTTCGACCACGACGGTTGAGGCACCAAACCGCATTGTATCGGTCATATAGGCGCAAAGACCGTATAAAAAGGCGATTTGTGGGCTGCCGCAGACAATATCGTCTGGCTGAATTTTGACCACATAACGAATGAAAGTGTCTGCGACGGCGAGAATATCGCGGTGGAAATGTAGCGTGCCCTTTGGTGTGCCAGTTGATCCGGAGGTGAAGCCGATCACGCATGGGTCATCGGCTGATGTATCGACATTTTTAAAGACTGTGGATTTCCCTGCCATCGCGTTATCCAACGATTTGGCATCATCACCGCCAAAATAGAGAATATCGCGGAGGTCTTCGGCTTTTTCGCCTGCCGCAGCGATATCTTCCGCCAGCTTGATGTCGGATATGGCCAGGTTCACTTTGGCTTTTGCCATCATGTAGATGAGTTCGCGTTCGCGCAGCACAGGCATGGTTGCAATCGCGATCCCACCCGCTTTGAGGACAGCAAACCAAGAGGCAATCAATATCGGGTGATTGCCTGAGCGCAAGATCACACGCTCACCAGGGACCATACCGTAATCTTCTACAAGAACATTGGCGATCTGGTTGGCGCGCTCCATCAAATCGGTATAAGTCCAAATATTATCGCCGAAATAAATCATCGGCTTATCGGCGCAGCCGTCTGCGACCATCTTGTCGAGCAGCTCAGTGGCAACATTCATCCGCTCAGGATAGGCAGCAAGTTCAGGAAGAACGGAATAATCCATCTCCGGCCAGAGCTCTTCTGGCGGCATGTTATCCAGGATAAACGTGTCGATATGGGCAGTGGACATAAACGCGTAACCTCAAATTACAGGTAGGGGCCGCACATTAGTGAAAAAGGGTTGGTTGGAACAGGGGCGAATGATAGTTTCGCGCGCCTATTATAGAAACGAGATCCAATGAATCCGCTTATCCAGCTAGAACTAATCCGGGAATCCCTCGTTGCTGTCGTTAACGAGATGCGCGCTAACATCATCCATTCTTCCTACGCGGCAATTATTTACGAGGGACATGATTTCTCTTGTGCGCTCATGTCTGCCGATGGTCGACAGGTGGCACAGGGGTTAGCCGATCACCCGATTCATATCTTTGCTGTGCCGTATTCGACCCGCGAAGTCGTGAAGGCTTTCAAAGATGATATTCACGAGGGCGACCTGTTTCTTCATAACGACCCCTATACTGGCGGAACGCATCTGAATGACGTTTTGCTCCTCCATCCTGTATTCAACGAAGGCAAACTGGCGCTTTTTGCGGCGATGCGGTGCCATTGGAACGATGTCGGTGGCATGACACCAGGCTCGCTGTCTGGCCGGGTTAAAGAGATTTATCAGGAAGGTATTCGGATTACGCCGACGCGTATTTGCGAAAAGGGCGTGATGAATCAAGCGGTTCTTGATGCCTTATTTAACAATATGCGCGGCCCCGAAGAACGTATCGGCGATTTTAACGCAATGCTCGGTACCGGCCGTAAGGCCGCAGAACATCTGGAGCGGCTCTTTCAGCGCTTTGGCGGTGATGGGTTGATTGATGGGGTGGAAGCGTTAATTGATCGCTCTGAACGGCAGATGCGCTCGCGAATTTCTGACTGTCCCGACGGCGATTACTTTGCCGAAGGCTATATTGAAAGCGACGGATCGAACCCTGATCCATTGGTCGTCCGGCTCAAGCTCACTGTTGAAGGCGATTCTATAAACGCAGACTTCACTGGCACTTCGGCGCAGACCAATGGACCGACCAACTGTGGTCCAGCTATGGCGTTTAATGCGGTGGGCACTATTGTTAAAGCTTTCCTCGATCCCAAAACACCGATTAATAATGGCTCGTTTAACCCGATCAGCGTTACGGCACCGGAAAAGAGCTTCATTAATGCACGGGAAACCGCGCCATGCGGTGGCATGGCTGAGGTCAAATTCCTGATCGACTCTGTCGTAGCTGCCGCAATGGGGCAGGTGGTGCCAGAGATGAGCGTGGGCGATCTCAAAGGCGGTGCCAACCACATTCATATTGCGGGACCGCGCGAAGATGGCGGAACCTATATCCATTACGAATGGCCGGCGGGCGGCACTGGGGCATCTGCGGGTGTCGATGGCAGCAACGCCGTACGAAGTTATAACGAAGGCGACTTTAACTCGATCCAGTCGGTGGAAACGGTCGAATCGCAATATCCGCTTCGTGTTGAACGATGCGAGATCAGGACCGGTGCCTGTGGTGATGGGGCTAACCGGGGTGGCTTTGGCTTGCGGCGCGAACTGCGTGTCCTCGATGAGACCGCAATGTTGTCAGTCCTCTCAGAAAAGAATGTTATTCCGCCTTACGGAGTTGCGGGTGGCAGCAATGGCGCAGCCAATCGGTTTGTCGTTGAACGAGATGGCGAGGTAATTCAGCCTTCAGACGTCCCCGGTAAGGTTTCAGGTTTCACCCTTGGAACCGGCGATATCGTCCGCGAGGAAACTGCTGGTGGTGGTGGATTTGGTGATCCGCTAACCCGCGATCCAGCCTTAGTGGCCGACGATGTTGGCCTTGAATATCTAACCGCCGACCAGGCCGAGACACGTTACGGTGTTGTTCTTGGCAGTGATGGCAGTGATGGCAGTGTCGATGCAGCGGCCACGTCAGTAAAACGAGAGAGTTTGGCAGGCGCGCGGGAAACCGTGAAGCTTGAAATCGCCAATGAAGACGACATCGATGGTCCACGCCGTCGTATTGCAGTTCCGTCAGCTCTCGCCGGTAATTTGGGTATTTCCGAAGGTGATTTGGTCGAGCTGCGAGGGAAAGCAGTCGCTCCTCTGCGGGGCTGGGCGCGTGTTACCGATGGTACGGATGCTGTGATTCCTGTCGGACCGGCGGGGATGAAACTGTTAAACGCTGATCCCGGCGAGGGGATCGAGATACGTGCCGTCCAGGCAGCGCCGGCAGGAGTGCTGTCATGACCGATAGTTCACAGCGTTATCTTGTTGGCATCGATGTTGGCGGCACATTTACCGATATCCTGTGTCTCGATATTGAAAACCAGACGCTTTTATCGGCGAAAACGCCTTCATTGCCCGGAAAACAATGGGAAGGCGTGCTCAATGCGCTGGGTGAGCTTGGAATTGCACCCGGTGATATCCGGGCTTTCGTACACGGCACAACGATTGCGACCAATGCTCTGCTTGAACGCAAGGGCGCCAAAACAGCGATGATCACGACAGAAGGCTTCCGCGATACGCTTGAGATTGGTCGAACACGGCGTCTCATCGGTGGATTGTTTGACATCAAGTTCGTTAGACCTAAGCCGTTGGTTGATCGGCCTTTGCGGATTGAAGTTCCCGAACGGACGGCTGCCGATGGCGAGGTCCTCAATGACATCGCTGATTATGATTTTGGACCGCTGGCGGAGCGATTGAAGTCAGACGGTGTTGAAGCTGTCGCTATTGGCTTTGTGAATGCCTATGCCAATGACAAGACAGAACGCGATGCCGCTTCTGCGCTCGGTCAGCTATTGGGAGATGTCCCGGTTTGTCATTCGACCGATGTCGTGGCGGAGCAGGGCGAGTTCCATCGTTTTTCAACCTGTGTGTTGAATGCCTATCTGACGCCGGTGGTAATCAAATATCTTGAGACCCTAGCGGGTGAGCTAAATGACAAAGGCGTGAAAGCGCCGGTCAATATCATGGGGTCCAATGGTGGGGCGATGACCCTGCCGCAAGCTGCCAAGTTTGCCGCGGGAACGTTTCTGTCGGGTCCGGTTGGCGGCGCTGGTGGCGCGGTTCGCATTTGCGAAATGGCGGATGTTCAGGACTGCATCACGTTTGATATGGGCGGTACTTCGACAGACGTTGCGCTGATTTATCAGCGGACACCGCGGATCAGTCATGACAATCAAATCGACGCCTACCCGTTACAGGTGCCGCAGCTCGATATTCATACGATTGGGGCAGGGGGTGGTTCCATTGCCTGGGTTCAGGATGACGGAACTCTCGAAGTTGGCCCGCAGAGCGCGGGCGCCTTGCCAGGGCCAGCCTGTTATGGACGTGGTGGCACACAGCCGACAATTTCAGACGCCAATCTGGTTCTCGGCCGCTTGCCGACGGAACGCACACTTTCTGGCGGATTGCAGCTTGATAAGACGGCATCAGACACGGCATTTGCCTCATTGGCCGAAAAGCTTGGCGGTGGCGATATCGTGCCGCTTGCTGATGGTGTGTTGCGGATTGCTGTCGCCAAGATGGCTGGCGCCGTACGCGAAGTGTCAGTCCATCGTGGGTTTGATCCACGTGACTTTGCCCTATTGGGTTTCGGTGGCGCTGGACCGATGCATGTCTTCCTCGTTGCAGAAGAATTAGCCGTACCACAGGTGATCGTGCCGCGTTATCCCGGTCATTTATCTGCACTCGGACAGCTACTAGCTGATCAGCGGCTGGATTCAGTGCGGGCCTGGGGAGGCAAGCTCAGTGCGCTCGATCCGGCGGAGCTAAACGGTCCTGCGAACGAGATGAAGTCAGACGCCAGCAAATCGCTTGCTGACGCCGGTTTTGGTCCCGATATACAATCTCATAGCTTTACAGTCGATATGCGTTATGTCGGCCAATCTTATACGCTTGCAGTGCCGCTTGATGAGAACGCAGCCGATTGGGATGCCGTGCGCAATGCATTTGCGCAACGTCATACGGAGACCTTTGGTCACGCCGATGCTAACAACGATGCCGAGATCGTCAATATCCGGCTGGTTTCACTAGGCATCGTTGATAAGCCGACACTGGCCTTTACCAGCGGTGACGGGAAAGACTTGATTGTCGAAGTACGCAAGGTCTGGTTTGGCGATGATTGGACGGATTGTCCGATCTATAATCGCGACCGAATGGAAGCAGGCTTCGAACTCACCGGCCCTGCGATCATTGAGGAAGCCGGTGGCACCTCAATCGTTCCGCCAGGCTGGAAAGTCACTGTACTTGAGGCAGGTTCGCTCGATTGCCGTAATCCGCAGGTGAGCATCTAACCTTGGCGGTCCTACCGACACGAGGGCTAGGTCTGATACTGTCGGCAGGAAACCGCACTGTAGAACCTTATTTCAAGAAATTTGGTCCGAAAAATTTAGGTGTTTTCACGACGCGTATGCGTATGGGGTCAGGCGGTGGTCGGACGATGGATGATATCGCCGAAGATGCGACGATTGCGGGGAAACTTCTGACAGATGCCAAAGTCGATGTCATTTGCCTCCAAGGTACCGGGATCATGATGGAACGTGGCCCGATCGGTGAAGCCGAACTCATTGCTTCGCTCTGCAAGGAAACATCAACGCCGACCTATACAGCAACACAAGCCGCTGTCGAAGCCCTTCGCGCGTTGGAGATGGAGCGGATTGTTCTGATCCATCCATTAGGCGAAGAACCAATGGCGCGGGAACAATCGTATCTTGAGGCATCTGGCTTTTCAGTGGCCAACGCAGTTGGTCGTGGGGGTCAAGAACAATCATCCGCAATTCCGCCAAAGGCTTGGCTCGATATGGCACGGGAGAGTGATCGCGATGATGCCGATGGATTCTTTCTCAGCGGCTCGAACACGACGATGTTTGAAGCCGTTGGGCAGATCGAAGCCGAACTTGGCAAGCCTGTGGTGACCAGCGTTCAGGCGTCGCTTTGGGCGGGAGCAAGGCGTGTCCTTGGTATGAGCAACGCCTATGAAACGCCGCCGCCCGCCGCTGGACAGCTTTTCACCATCGGTTAAGGCAGCCCGTTTCCTTACAGAAGCCGGGAAGGGGCGTCGTCGGGCGGTGTGACATCAAATGCATTTGCCGTACAACAGGTCATCGCAAAAGATCCAATTTTTGCCACCAGGGCGACCAGCTCTACCTCTGAAAAAGCAGCCTCGGCTTCGGCATAGGTCGCATCGGTGATCCCTTTGTTCGCTAGCATTTCGGTTGCACATTTATGCGCGAGCATTTCACGATTGTCTGTAATCGGCGGTTCTGTTTGAGCGTTAATCGCGTCGATAATTTCTTGGTCAAGGCCGATCTTCAGGGACGCCCGAACTTGTACCGCCCATGGATATTGAGCGTCCCAGAAACGGGCAATGGTCAGGATGGCGACCTGCTGTTCTCGCTTTGTCAACGAGACCTCAGCGAGGCTGGCGCCGACTTCCTGGGTTGTGCGCATTAGTTCAGGAATACGGATATAAGCAAAAAATGGTCCGCCAAGAGGTCTCCCAGCGGCTTTTGCATCGTCGTAGACGGCTCCCTGTTCCTCATTCATCTCTTCACGCGATAAAATGGCGATACGTGTCATGGTGGTCTCCCTAGTTTTTGTATGGCGGTAGGCTTACGCTTAGTTTGCGCCACAAAGGGCCAATAAACAAACGACCGAAAACAAATAGCTGGGTTAGAAATTGGGAGGCATAAATGGGCTATCAGGATATTAATTACGAGCTTGAGGATGGCATCGTGACAGTCACGATGAACCGTCCGAATGTAATGAACGCGCTGTCAGAAAATTTGGAAGACGAGATTCATGCGGCATTTGATCAGGCGGATGCTGACCCTGAGGCAAGGGTAATCATTTTGACTGGCGAGGGTGCCGCTTTCTGTGCGGGGTACGACCAAAGCCCGAAGAAAGATGGCAAGAAAAAGGGCGACCCGACCGGTCGCTCCATTGCCGATTTTATCGAAGGCTGGCAACGCAACGACAGCAAAATTTCCGATAAATGGATTCATATGTGGAAGCTTGGCAAGCCAATCATCGCGGCTGTAAACGGTTGGGCGATGGGTGGTGGTTTCTGGTATCAGCTGGCGGCCGATCTGACGATTGCTTCCGACAAAGCCGTATTTGCGCAACCCGAGGTCCGCCATATCTCGAATACATCTTATTTGATGACGGCCCTGTGCGGCTGGAAATCAGCCAATCGTTGGGGGCTGACCGGTGATCATTTCGATGCCGAAGAAGCCTACCGTATTGGCATGGTCAATGAGGTCGTGCCGCATGATGAGCTCATGGACCGTGCCCGTGAGTTAGCGGCACGGATCGCGCTCGTACCCGAACCGGCAGTACGTCTCAACAAGGCCATTGCCATGCAAGGGCTGCAGGCCTCTGGTGTGAATGCTTCGTTATTATTGGAGGGTTCGCTTGGTGCCTTGGCGCATTCGTCGCACAACGAACACCGTGAAGATCTCTATAAGACAATGCAAGAGGAGGGCGTTCGGGCCTATCTGCAGCAACGGGACGGACCCTTCCAGCCGGAACCGATGGGGCCCCGGTCGGCCGCAGCGATTGCCGCAAAGAAAAACCAGAAATAGTCTGGAGCCAAATCAGCTGCCAGTGTTTAATTATGGCACTGACTAAACAGGGAGATTAATCGATGCATGAATGTCGTGCTGCCGTCATAACTGAACATAACAAACCGCTGGAAATCCAGAAGGTACCGATCCCTGATTTGGAACCTGGTGCGTTATTGGTCAAAATTACGGCGTCGACATTATGCGGCACGGACGTACATCGATGGCATGGGCCTCTTGGCAGCAAAGACAGCTTGCCTATCATTACCGGTCATGAGCCCTGTGGCGTAATTGAAGATTTCAATGGTGAGCGTACAGATATCCTCGGGAATAAGCTCAAGCGCGGCGACCGGGTAATCTGGTCCTACGTAGCCTGCGGCTCTTGTTACTATTGCAGCGTTGCGGTGCAGCCGTGTATTTGCCGAGGTCGTGCCAGCTGGGGTCACAACCGTTGTGATGAATTCCCGTATCTCCTCGGTAGCGTTTCTGAATTTATGTATGTGCCGCCGGAATGTCTGATCATCAAAGTACCGGACGAGGTTTCCTCTGGCTCAGCGGCGGCTGCAGCATGCGCTTATCGGACTGTCATGCATGGTTATGACATGCTGGGGGCGATCAAGGATCACGAAACTGTGGTCATTCAGGGCAGTGGGCCGCTCGGTAATTTTGCAACGGCAGTTGCCAAAGATCATGGGGCAAAGAAAGTCTTGGTGCTTGGTGCGCCGGCACATCGCTTGGAAGTATCCAAGAAAATGGGCGCCGATGATGTGCTGAACATTGAAGATGTTACTGATGCACAAGATCGCAAGGAATGGGTTAAGGATCACACCGACGGCAGGGGCGCTGATATCGTCATTCAGGTGGCGACTAACGCTGCTGTGCCCGAAGGCCTGACGATGCTCCGCGACGGCGGGCGGTATCTTGATATCGGGGCAGGCGGCAAAGGTACGATTGCAGTTGAAGCCATGCCGCAGGAAATGACCTATCTAACGGTCCGTTCTGGTGAACCACGTCATTGGTTGCAGGCCGTTGAGTTCCTGGCATCACGCCGCGACCGGTTCCCGTTTGATGATATGATCAGCCGCAGCTACAAACTCGAAGAGGTCAATGAAGCGATGAGCGCCATGGCCAACTTCGAGGTCGTGAAGCCGGTCATTAATTTCTAATCAATAACCCTGATTGTAGAAATGGGCGGTGGTCTTAGGCCTTCGCCTTTTCTTTCATATAGGCCGCTGCGGTATCTTCGACCGCTGTGCCCCTGAAGAAGTCGGGATTCATACTGCAATGCATGTCGACGATATTACCGAATGAGAAATCGCGGAAATCATCGTCGGTCATAAACCCTTCGTCGACCATCTCATAAGCTTCGACCATAACCTGTGTCAGGTCCGGTACATCCCAGTGGCCAATATCTGAACCGAGGATGGCTTTGAGCTTGATGCCGTAATGATTGTATTTGGTGTCGAAGGCGAGGCCGTTCATGCTGTCATCTGCTTCGCAGCCAAAATAGAAATTATTGGCAAATATATCGCGGATCTGACCGGGTTTGGTGATCCCCGCTGGCGTAAAATCATCAACGTCTTCAGGAGGGACAGGAAGCCGACTTGAGGCCGGGTGATCCGGATCTGCGCGAATACGCTCTGGGGTTAGATATTCGTTTCCGTATTCTTCGAATTTTTCAGCAAGAAGGTCGACATCAAGTTTCGCTGGGTCGAGATTCTCGGCCAGTGCCCTAACGTTCCGCTTTTCCCAATACTCAAACACCGTATTATAGAGCGCAGCAGCCCAGGCAGCGCCGCCTTCGAGGAAGGCAAACTTTAGGGTTGGAAAACGGGTGGCAACGCCGCCCAACAGGATCGAGCGGCAGAAATATTCACTGCCCTTGGCGAAACTTCCCAGTGAATTATAGACGTAGTTCGACGTTGATCCGTTGAGCGTACCGCGCCCACGTGACGAGTTGTGGCAGTTTGGTGCGAGACCAAGCTCGACACATTTCGCCCAGACCGGGTCGTACGTGTCGCCTTGGTCGATAGCAGGAGAAGTTGGCGCCATGGAATATTGAGCAAGTTCCGGGGCGTGTTTCACGACTTCTGGGTGAGGTCGCTGGATTTGCGTGTTCATGACGATTGCCTTTAGACCAAGCTCATTCTTGATGAACTCCATTTCGGCAATAGCTTCTTCAGGTTTGTGCATTGGGATTAGCGCTGTAGGCGTCAGTCGGTAGTCCAATCCCTTGAACATATCCGCGTACATGGTGTTCATAGCGCGATAGACGACGGGGCGCAGTTCGTCGTCGCCGATGCGCAGAACGCCTAAAGCCTGTGTGCCGTAACAGATACCAAAATCGATGCCGGCTTCGTCCAGCCGTTCCATGTAAAGCTTTGGCAGCATGGCTGTAGCACGATCAATGCTAGCGGGTCCCGAGTTGCCGATCCAAACGGCGCGTCGACCAGGGGCACTAGAGCTGCCCTTCAGATATTCCTCATAGCGATTGGCAATGTCAGAACCGCCGACCTGTTTGACGAAATCAAGAATAGCGAAGGTGCACTCGATAATGTGGCCATCAGAATCAACAACCGGATGATTTAACTTGGCGCGAATGTCGGCACCCGTTGTGCCAATAGCGTGACCGCTCATGCAATTTAGCTCCCTGAAGCTGATTTTGTGTTGTTTACGAGTGTAGCCGATAAAAGCTGGTTGGGTAAAACCCGGTAATTGCTTCGAAATCCTATGCAACAGCTTGTACTCCGGGAAACAGCCCTTTAGGTTTTCAGTAAGCCTAAATCGGGTGAATGGAAAAGGACTGAGAGATGACACCTGCCGAAGCGGTAATAGATCAGAGCGCGCCAGGCGCGATGAGCCATGAAGAATATTACGAAATAGCGGAAGCCGTTTTGCCGGGTGGTGGGCTCGGTGGATATTCGCTGCCGGAAGATGTGCGCTTTGTCATCCATAAGGGTGCCGCCGGACGTCTTCAGGATGTGCGTGGCAAATGGCTTATCGATTATGTCGGTGGTGCCGGAGCGCTCATTCTCGGTCATGCGTTCCCTTCAGTTGTCGAGGCGGTTAGGAAAGCGGCACCAGATGGCTTGCATTTCTTTGGGACATTGAACGAACGGGCGGTTCAGCTGGCGGAACAACTGGTTGAGGCTATCCCTTGTGCCGACAAGATTGCTTATACGACGACAGGCTCTGAAGCGACGCTTTACGCGATGCGGATTGCGCGGGCCTATACCGGTCGCAGCAAGATCCTCAAATGTGAAGGCGGCTATCACGGTAATCACGACTACTCAAATTTCTCGGTGTCGCCGCGCGCGGCATCGAACTTCCCGGTTGGGCAACCCGATACGGCGGGGATGCCGGCTAACATGTCCGAGAATGTTTTGATCAGTCCATACAATGATCTAGATGCGGTTCGGCAGATTGTTATGGCCAATAAGGACGATTTAGCCGCAGTGATCATCGAGCCCGCTCAGCGAATCATATTTCCTAAAGACGGCTATCTCGAAGGTCTGCGCGATATCTGTAATGAGAACGGTGTCCTGCTTATATTTGATGAGGTAGTAACTGGTTTCCGCCTAGGCTACGGCGGCGCACAAGCTTATTTCGGTGTTACCCCTGATCTTGCGAGTTACGGCAAGATTGTTGGTGGTGGTGGTCCCGTTGGCTGTGTTGGTGGTCCGGCTGAGATTATGGAGCAGTGCAATCCAGTAAATCGCGGCAAGTCAGACTACGCCTATATCAATGGCACGCTGCACGGCAATCCGATTGGCTGCGCGGCGGGCTTGGCGACGCTCGAAGAGTTAAGAACACCAGGCTTCTATGACCGCTTGCATAGCCGCGCGGCAGATATCCAAAGTCGGTGTCAGGAAGTGCTTGATGCGCATAAATTGCCAGCGCTGGCGATTGGGCGTGGTTCGCTATGGCAGATCGTCTTTATGGATAAAGAGCCTGAAGACTTTGGAGATTTTATTCAAGCGGATATGGCATCGACACGAGAGCTAGACCTTCATCAGATGCGTAATGGTCTCTATGTGTTGCCGTCGGTAAGGCGCTTTGTGTCATCGGTTCATTCCGATCAGGATTTCGAAGATACCGTGAAGGCGCTCGATGCTGCCTGTAGTGCGATGAAGTAAACGATTATTAAGGGCAGCTAAGATGGATGATACGAAAGGGAATGCAGTTCTGTTCTCCGAGATGACACCGCCTACGGGCCGTGAGGACGAGTTCAACGACTGGTATGACGGGCATCATTCGCCGAGCCATGTGCAAGGCGTGCCAGGTTTTCGAAGCGCAATGCGCTATCAATCTCCTGAGGGACCCCATTTTTTGGCGGTCTACGAGCTGGAGGGTCCCGAGACTCTGGAACATGAAGAATATAAAAAGCGCAAGCTGACGCCTGATAACCCGACCTACGAGATGCTTAAATCTGTTTCTGGCTTCACACGCTATATCGCGACGGAACAGTTTACGCTGGGGCCCAATGGTGGCGCTGAGGCGCCGCTCGATGCAGCGGTGATCTTCTGCGCCTTGTTTACGGTGCCGATGGAAGCACGTGGTGAGTTTGAAGAATGGTTCGACACCGAACACGCTCCCATGTTGCAACAGAATGCAGGTTGGCTGTTTTCTCGGCGCTTCGACATTATTGATCAAGATCCAGAGCCACACACCCATCTGATAATCCATTATCTCGATGGACCAGAGGCATTGGAGGCACCCGAACGCGCGGCAGCATCTGATACCGAATGGCGCCATAGATTAGCAGAGCAACCTTGGTTTAGTCCGACAGTTGTGACTTATCTGCGGCGGAACAAACGTTTTCTTAAATCCGGCTGATTGCCGACACTTTAAAAGGGAGAGTTACATTGGCGATTTCCAATAAGGATACCTATGAAAAGGGATTAAATATCCGCCGCGAGGTATTGGGCGCGGAATATGTCGACCCTAATATTGAAAAAGCGTCACAGGACGATTTTCACGGCGCCATTCAGGACGTTGTCACGGAATATTGTTGGGGCATGGGCTGGGGCCGGGAAGGCGTACTTGATCGTAAAACCCGTTCCATGTTGGTCTTAGCGATGCTGACAGCACTTGGTAAACCGGCTGAGTTAAAAGCGCATACGAGGGGCGCTTTGCGCAATGGCTGCACGGTTGAGGAAATCCGTGAACTCTTGATGCATGCAACGGTTTATTGCGGCATTCCTGCTGGTGTTGATGCCTTCAGAAATGCGAAGGAAGCCATCGACGCCTGGGAAGCAGACCAAAAGTAATTTGGTGTATAGCGAGGGTTACTGGCGCAGTAGTTGGCCGTAACCCTCAATCGCATCGTTAACGCCAGCGCGACGCAAGGCGTGCCAAAAGGATGCAGTGTTACTTGTGATAACCGGCTTTCCGAGATCGTTTTCTATATCCTCTACAATTCCGGCTGAGCCAAAATCAGTGCAACAGATCAAGATGGCTTCGGCGTCATCACGGTCCACAGATTTGGCGTGGTCGAAAATCTCAGACGGTGGCACACGCGACATTTTTTGAATTTTTTCAAGCGTACCGCCAAGACCAAGACCTTTCATCGCCGATACCTCGAACCCGTTGCGTTCAATATAGGCGCGTTCTTTTTCGTTGGTCGCATCAGAATAGGGCGTCGCCATCGACAGCCGTTTTATGCCAAGCGCTTTTAGGGCTTCGAGGATGGCACCCGCGGTTGATATGGCCGGCTTACCAGAGGCGTCCTCCATCGTGCCGATGAGCCGGTCGGAAGGACAAATCATAGAACCGGATGTGCAACCATAGGCGATGACGTCGGCGCCAGCAGCGGCAAGGCCTTCAGATGCCTCCCCGGCATGGGATAACATATCCTGAAAATCGTCTTCTGCCGGGTTGCCGTGAAGCGGTACGCGTGTGAAGTGGACGGTCACGCCATCCGGCTTCATCCGATTGAATTCGGTTTCATTGGTCGTGTTGCTGACCGGAATGATGGTACCAATTCGTGCGCGCCAGCTGGCGGGGCGTTCTTCCATTGTCATACTGTCTTTTGTGAGTTTAGCGGATGGGCTGAATCGTACTGCCGCCGCCTTTTATTTCAATCTTCGCTTTAGCACGAAGCCCGGTCATGATTCTTTCGAAGATTTTATCCTGGAGACCAGCGCGAATTTTGGCGGAGGCTTGCTCGTAATTCGCTTGCCCTGCGACACGGCGATCGACAACCTTAATCACGTGATAACCGAACTGGGTTTTAACCGGTGTGTCAGTAATTTGTCCTTTCTCCAGGGCGAAAGCAGCCTTGGAAAACGGCGGCACCATTTGGCCGGCACCAAAAAAACCAAGATCACCACCGTTTTTACCCGAAGGCCCAGTTGATTTTTCTTTGGCAAGCTTAATGAAATCGGCGCCCTTTTTAAGCTGCGTGACGATGGCATCGGCTTCAGCTTTGGTTTTGACCAGAATATGGCGGGCATGCACTTCTTCGCGTTTGGGCTGGAGCGCAATTGATTTCTGATAAGCGTCTCGAACTTTTGCTTCCGTTAGTTCCGCTTTCATGATCCGTGAGAGATAGGCCTCGTTGAGCAAGCTTCGTTCAATGGCCAAAATACGCTGTTTGACGTCCGGGTCCTCATGAAGACCTGCCTTGCGGGCGGCATCTGCAACAAGGGTTTGCTCGACCATTCTTTCAACGAGCTGATTCCGTATTTGGGCGTAGGGAACCTGTTTATATTGCGGCGGCAAGGTGTTGTAGAAACCGCTTATATCCGATTCCATTATTGAGACGCCATTTACAGTCGCGACGACGAAATCTTTAGCGGTTTCGACAGGATTTACCTGAGCGAATGATTGAGACGTTGCGGCGATAGTGAGGGCGCAACACACGCCCGCGATAACTGCGCGGTTCATAGCGCACACTCCAGCTAGTTGAGGACAATTGATTTCTCTTAGTGTCGCAGAAGCGAATGAAGCTGCCAATAGTTTCCCATTAGCAGTAACCCGAATGTGTAGAGCTACAGCTCAAAAGCCTAGGAGTCGTCGTCCTCACTCATAAACCGATAGCCGACTGCTTCGTAAACATGATTGCTGCCCTGAAACCATGCTTCTTCTGCCAGTTTCTTCCGCCAATCTGTGTCACGTGCGGCTTTACGTTCAGCTGAGGAAAGAGCTGCATCGGCATCTGAAAGGTAGTGAAGCGCTAGATGGGTCCATGGCTGCGGGTCTCCGTCGGTGATTTCAAATCGCCGTACCGCTTTCCATTCGGGGCATTTCAGAAGCATTTGACTATGCTCTTCTTCGTACCATTTGTTGAATTCTTCGGCGCGTTCATCAGGGACACTAAAGAAAACGGCATAGACAAACGCTTCGTCGAGAACATCGTCCGTAACGCCATCCTGTCGCGTGTCACTTATCTCATTGCCAATATAACGGCTGTAATTCTGGACATTGGACAGCATCCACGCTGTTTGCGCGTTCGGTTGTGCCCGAACTTTCTGGTAGGGAACGCTCTCCAAAACCTCTTCCGATGCTATTTCATAAACAGCGAGATAGGTTGGCCTGTCAGGGTCCCGGTATCTCTGGGCACTGATAAATCCTTCAACCTGAGTGCGGGCAGGGATGTGATGCGTATCATACCAGTGATTAAAATCGTCTTCCCAATCTTCGTCGGGGGACATTTCGGTAAATAAAATCGTGGCGCCCTTCAACGCCTGTCTCCTTTATTATCAATGGTTTGGATGTCTATCATGATCTTTACCCGGTAATATTGCACCATGTTTCGAATTCTGCAAAGGGCACATTAAATTTGTGTTGGTCGGCGGCAACTCGCGCTGAATGATGTTTCCCTACATGGCGGGCCGCGCTATACGTTTGTTCGATGTATATTGGATAGCAGATTGTTGATTTCTTAGGTCAGGGTTAAGCCGGGATGGATGGATCGTTTCAGAAGAACGGGTTAGAGGCGCTGGTTGATGACCGTGTTGATGAAGGTGTCTTTCGGGTAGACCGTTCAGTCTATACCGACCAGGAGATTTTCGAAGCGGAAATCGAACGCATTTTTGAAAAAGGTTGGGTCTATCTGTGCCATGAAAGCCAGGTGCCTGAGGCCAACTGTTATTTTGCGACAGATATCGGACGTCATCCTGTTGTCGTCGTACGCCAGAAAGACGACAGCCTATCCGGCTTTATCAATGTTTGTTCCCATCGTGGAGCCCTGCTGACGCCCAAGAAACAGGGTAAAGCAGCAACGCTGACATGTCGTTTCCACGGCTGGTCCTATAGTTGTGACGGCCGTTGTGTTCGGATCAAAAACGAAAAAGAAGGTTTCGGCGAAGACGGTTTCGACCGCTCGCAATATGACCTAAATCCGATTGCCAAACTTGCAAACTATCGTGGATTTGTTTTTGGTTGTTTGGTTGATGATGTGGAGCCGATTGAAGAATATTTGGGTGCTGCGGCGACCTGGATAGATCTGATGGTTGAACAATCTCCGGAAGGTCTGGAGATTGTTCCCGGCAGCTCGACCTATGTAATTCGCGGTAATTGGAAGATGCAGCTTGAGAACAGTGTCGATGGCTATCACGTCTCGACAGTTCATCGGGTGTTTGCCTCTACGGTTCGCAATCGTGAAGAGCGAGAGAGCCTCAAAGGATTGAAGCAAACCGAAGGAGGACGACTCGTTGGGATCGTGCCCTCAGGGGCTTATGATTTGGGAAATGGGCATATGTCGATCTGGGCACAGCATACGACGCCTGAACGCCGACCGATTTTCAAAAAGAAGGAATGGCTTGAAGCCAATCTCCCTGAAGCACATGTCGAATGGATTTTGGAAAAGGGCCGAAACCTCGCGCTCTTTCCAAACGTCATGCTGATGGACAACCCTTCGACACAAATCCGCTACGTGAAACCGATTTCTGCGGATCGTGCGGAGGTAACCGTCTATTGCATTGCGCCGGTGGGTGAGGATGCGGAAGCACGCGCAGCACGGTTGCGAAAGTTTGAAGATTTTTATCTCACCGCGGGGATGGCGACGTCCGACGATATGGCCGCGCTTGAAGATACCATGGCGGGTAGCTTCGCCAGTCAGGCGCAATGGAGCGACTTCAATCGGGGTATTCAGACGATGACCCATGGCGCTGATGAAGGTGCCAAGGCCGTTGGGTTTGACCCGGTGTCGAGTAGCGAGAGTTGGGAAAACGAGACTTTGTTTTTTGGTTTCTATCGTCGCTGGCGCGACATGATGCTCGACCAAGATTAAGTAACGGAAAAAATAAATAAAAAGAACAGCGATTAATGGATATCGATACAGACTTAAAGCGCGACGTCGCTGAACTTATTAATTGGGAAACGACGCTGCTGGATCGCCGCGAGTGGGACGACTGGATCGATCTATTTGCTGAAGATGCTGTTTATTGGGTGCCAAGCTGGGCAGACGAAGAACGCACTGTTAGCGATCCGGAGACCCAGCTTAATTTGATGTATTTCCGTAATCGTGGCGGCATTGAAGATCGGGTATTTCGGATTGAATCCCGCGATTCTTACGCTTCCTTGCCGCTGGATCGGACGGTCCACATCGTCAGCAATATTTTGGTTGCGGGTGTTGCGGACGATGAAATTTCTGCGACAGCGAATTGTCTAGTCCATTCCTTTGGAAAACATGGCGGCCAAACTCGCGCGAGTCTTTATGACTTTAAGTTCCGCAAAACTGAAGCCGGCCTCAAAATCGTTCTGAAGAAGATCACTTTGATTGACGACAAGCTCGAAGGCCCCGTCGATATTTATCATCTGTAGGGCGATAGTTGATGTTAGCAGTCTGTAAAGTTCAGGAAGGCGAAGGCGGCATCGCAGTCGAAGAGCGCGATCCGCGAGACCCTGACGCCGGCGAGATACTGATAAAGGTTGCCGCCGCCGGTATCTGCGGCACCGACATGCAGATTTACTACTGGGCACCGCGCATGGCGCGCCGGCTGGAACTACCTCGCGTGCTCGGCCATGAAGCCTGTGGTTATGTTGAAAAGATTGGAGACGGCGTGATGAATGTGGAGGTTGGCGACTATGTCAGCCTCGAAAGTCACGTCTATTGCGGGATTTGCCGACAATGTCGTTTGGGGAATGCGCATCTCTGCGTAAATACCACTTACCCTGGCATTAACTTCGACGGTGGATTTGCAGAATATGTCACCGTGCCGTCGCAGATTGCCTGGAAAAACCCTGCTGACCTCCCGAAAGAAGTCGCGGCGATGATGGAACCGTTTGGTATATCCGTCCACGCTACGCTTGCTGGGTCCGGGGTTGCTGGCAAGACCGTATTGATTAACGGCTGTGGTCCTATCGGCATGATGAATGTCGCAACGGCGCGGGCATTGGGTGCCACGCGCATCGTTGCCTGTGATATCAATCCTCTTCGTCTCGCAATGGCGGAACAGATGGGGGCAGATCGTGCCGTAAATGCTGCTGAAGAAGATCTGCAGGCTATCGTGTCTGATATGACCGGCGGTGCAGGTGTTGATGTCGCGATTGAATATTCAGGTTCCGAGCCCGGTTTTAACGCTTGTTTCCAAGCACTGTCCAAAGGCGGTGATTTCCGACTGGTTGGCGCGCCGCCGACAGCTATTCCGGTCGATTTTACCCAGTGGCTTTTGAAATGCCCCGAAATGCAGAACATTCATGGTCGCCGGATATGGGATAGCTGGCATGTGGCGTCAGAACTCGTATCCACCGGTGCGGTCGATCTCGGTCCGATCCATAGTCACTCACTGTCGATAAAAGAGGGTCCGTCCGGCTTTGAATTGATCCGCGAAGGAAAAGCGCTCAAGCCGCTTATTGTGCCCTGATACAATCCGTAGTACCCAAAAAGCATGAGTAAATACAACGTCACCCTGGTGTTTGAGGATGGTCGAAGCGAAAACATCCTCGCCGACGAAAATGACACCCTCTATATGGCCTGCCTTCGGAACAAGATCCGCATTCTGACGGATTGTCTCGAAGGTGCCTGCGCGACCTGTAAAGGGTTGTGCGTTGAAGGAGAGTACGATCTCGACGACGTTTCCGAAGAGGCGCTTTCCGAGGAAGAGGCGGCGCAGCGGGAGGTCCTGACCTGTCAGATGCATGTGCGATCTGACTGCGTCATAGAACTACCGTATGAATCCCGATTGGCGATGAAGTCAGAACCGCAAAGCTGGGCTTGCAAGGTAGTTGCCGTTGAGAGCGTTTCTTCAACGGTGCAACGGTTGGATGTTGAGATCGTGGACCTAGAAGGTGAAGCCCCGGGTTTTATGCCCGGGCAATATGTTCATCTGTCGGTGCCGGAGACAGATGAGAAACGTTCGTACTCCTTCGCCAATCCGCCCCATGAAACCGATATATATAGCTTCTTTATCAAGGTGCTCGAACAAGGCGCGATGAGCGATTATGTGCGCGATCGCGCTCAGACTGGAGATCAGATAACCATGACCGGTCCGTTTGGTCATTTCTATCTCCGGAATCCGGAGCGGCCTATCTTGATGGTGGCTGGCGGCACGGGATTAGCACCGATGTTGTCGATGCTCGATCATATGGTTGAAAGCGGCGCGACATCACGGCCTGTACATTTGTTAGTAGGAGCCAATGACCCGGAAGAGTTGTTCCACCTTGATGTTATCGAAGCCTACAAAACAAAGGGAGTATCGCTGACCACCGAGATTGCCGTTGTCGAAGGCAATGATGGTTGGCAGGGTGAAACTGGCCACGTGACCGCTTTGTTGCGTGATGAACTTATTGCAGATGGCGTTGATATTTATCTTTGCGGTCCACCGCCGATGATCGAGGCTGCTGAAAGCTGGCTCGCTGATAAAGGCATAGACGACAAGCTGGTCCATGCTGAGAAGTTCTTACCGAGTTAGGAAAAACAATGTCCAACCCCATCGTCATAAGAAACGGTACTGTCATTGATGGCACGCGGGCAGAACCGATCCGGGCGGATGTTGCCATTGAAGATGGTCGTATCGTCGAAATCGGAACCGATATCGCGACTGGCATGGCTGAAACGGTCGATGCTGCAGGTAAAGTCGTCGCGCCGGGATTCATTGACATTAAAACCCATTCCGACTGGACGTTGCCATTGATGCCGCAGGCCGAGAGTAAAATTCGTCAGGGCGTCACGACCGAAGTTATCGGTCATTGCGGCTATTCCTGTGCGCCAGCGCTGCCGGATAAGGTCGATGCGCTTGCCGAATATCTAAGCCCGAGCGCCCCGTGGCTTAGCTTTCGCGAAACCAACTTTAGAGATTACCTCGACAGCTATCCGTCATTGTCTGTGAATGCCGTTCATCTGGTGGGGCACAACACGTTGCGTTTGATGGCGATGGGGATGGAGGACCGTCCGCCGACACCAAACGAGTTGGATCATATGAAACGACTGCTGACTGAAGCGTTGGCGGCGGGTGCTCTCGGCATGTCGTCGGGGCTCTTCACCGCGCCGGGGTCATTCTCGGAAACGGAAGAACTGGTAGCGCTGGGCAGACTACTGGAATCACAAGGCGCGCGTTATTTCACACATCTACGTAATGAGGGTAATACGGTCTTCGATGCTGTCGAAGAAACCATGGAATTTGCCGAGCAGGTGGGGGTTCACGTGCAGATCGTGCATATGAAGTTGTCGGGTCTCGATAATTGGGGCGGTGCCCGCAAGGCAATGGATTTGTTCGCCGAAGCGCGCGGACGTGGCGTCAATATTGATTGCGATATCTATCCCTATACTGCCGCTAGTAATCCACTGCGTAATCTGATGCCGGCGTGGCTGCAGGAAGGTGGCATCGACGGAACCTTGGCGCGGCTTGCTGATCCAGAGTCGCGTGCCAGGCTACGCAAGGAAGTTGACGCTGAAGGGCTGAATAACTTCGGTCGCATCCCGTCTTGGGATGCTGTGCGGATTTCAATCTCACCCGACTTGCCGCAATTTGCCGGGCGGACGATTGCAAACCTTGCAGAAGAGCGTGGGATCGATCAATTCGATATGGCAATGGATTATATTGTTGAAGATCATGGTCAGACCCGCGTTTTGGTGGATTCCATTTCTGAAGAGGATGTTCAGGATTTTGTTCGAGATCCCGAGGTCATGATTGGCTCTGATGGAAATTCAGTCGCACCAGAAGGAACCACGGGGCAGGGGCGGCCTCATCCGCGCTTTTACGGCACCTTTGCCAAGGTTTTGGGCCATTACAGCCGCGATTTAGGACTGTTGCCGTTACAGGATGCTGTTCACAAGATGACAGGTGCGTCGGCTAAGGCGTTAGGGCTCAAGGACCGCGGTGTTATTAAAGAAGGATTTCGCGCTGATATTACGATCTTTGATCCCGAGACGATTGCAGAGCGCGCGACTTATGATGATCCGCACCAATTTGCCGCTGGTATCGACACGGTTTTGGTCAATGGTGTGGCAACATTGCAGGGAGGTGACCATACTGGTGCTTTGGCTGGTCAAATTCTGCGGCGTCAACGCGACTTTCATTGAGTAACTCGGTTATTTCAATGGGTTACCGCCTGTTGACTTCGTAGCCATAATCCTTATTTTCCCTTTCAGACTAAAACAGTCCTATATACCAGTACCAATTTGGTCCTGATTACAGGAAAAGAGGGATAACCCTTTGATAAAGCTTAGCCGTCTTGCTGATTATTCAATCGTGCTCATGACCCAACTTGCCGGTCGCCCGTCTTCTTTGATGCAGGCACCTGATTTGGCGTTGGTCACAGGGCTTCCGGTGCCGACCGTGGCCAAAACCATGAAACAATTGGTTCAGGCTGGCCTGGTTGAGTCGCAACGTGGTGCCAAGGGTGGTTATGCCTTGGTCCGTTCAGCCACCGATATTCCGGTGACGGAAATTATTGCGGCGGTCGACGGGCCAATCGCGCTGACCGATTGTACGGTCGATGAAGAGGACGGCGTTTGCGATATCGAGGCGCTATGCCCAACACGAACCAACTGGCGCAAAATCAATGATGCGGTAATTGGCGCTCTTCGTGATGTCACTTTGGCAGATATGACGCCTCAGATGGCGCCGTTTGTACCGCACCGGCCTTATGAGCCTGCGGCTAACGCAGCAGCGGCGGGAGAGTGAAAATGGCAGAAGTAGCTCCCCAGACAGCTGAACAGCTCGCCGAAGATAGCGAATACAAATACGGTTTCGTAACCGAGATTGAGTCAGAGTTCGCACCTAAGGGACTAAACGAAGATATCGTTCGGTTTATTTCGGCCAAGAAAGAAGAACCTGATTGGTTGCTTGAATGGCGGCTTGATGCCTATCGCCAGTGGCTGGACATGGATGAGCCGAAGTGGGCGTTGGTTGATTATCCCGAAATTGATTATCAGGATGCTTACTACTTTGCGGCGCCCAAATCCGATGAAGATGCGCCGAAGAGCCTCGATGAAGTCGATCCCGCATTGCTGGAGACCTATGAGAAGCTGGGTATTCCACTGCATGAACGGGCAGCTCTCGCTGGTGTTGCGGTTGATGCTGTATTTGACAGCGTGTCTGTTGCAACAACCTTCAAAGACAAGCTTGAAGAAGTAGGCGTCATCTTTTGCCCAATCAGCGAAGCGGTAAGAGATCATCCTGAGCTGGTCCGCAAATATCTCGGTACTGTTGTTCCGCAGTCGGATAATTTCTTCGCAACGCTTAATTCCGCGGTCTATAGCGATGGCACATTCGTGTATGTGCCGAAGGGTGTGCGCTGTCCGATGGAACTATCGACTTATTTCAGGATCAATGCGGCAAAAACCGGCCAATTCGAGCGAACTCTGATTATTGCTGATGAGGGTTCCTATGTTAGCTATCTCGAGGGCTGTACAGCGCCGATGCGGGATGAAAACCAGCTGCATGCTGCGGTTGTTGAGTTAATCGCCCATGACGACGCCGAAATTAAATACTCAACCGTTCAGAACTGGTATCCCGGCGATGAGAACGGCAAAGGCGGAATCTACAACTTCGTAACCAAGCGCGGCGCCTGTCGTGGTCGCAATTCGAAGATCTCGTGGACTCAGGTTGAAACCGGTTCTGCGGTGACTTGGAAATACCCGAGTTGCATTCTCGAAGGTGATAACTCGGTGGGTGAGTTCTATTCGGTTGCGCTGACCAATAACTGCCAGCAAGCCGATACTGGAACCAAAATGATCCATGTCGGTCGCAATACGTCGAGCACAATTATCTCGAAGGGAATTTCAGCGGGTAAGGGGCAGAACACCTATCGCGGACTAGTGAAAGTGTTAGGGAGCGCTGATGGTGCGCGGAACTTTACCCAATGTGACTCGCTGCTGATCGGTGATAAATGTGGCGCTCATACGGTGCCCTATATTGAAACCGGTAATCCCTCAGCACAGGTAGAACACGAGGCGACAACCTCGAAGATCAGCGAAGATCAAATGTTTTATGTCATGCAGCGCGGGCTGTCGGCGGAGGATGCGGTTTCGTTGATCGTCAATGGGTACTGCAAGGAAGTCTTGAAAGAGCTGCCGATGGAATTTGCGGTCGAGGCACAGAAACTTTTAGAGGTTAGCCTCGAAGGCAGCGTCGGTTAGGCGCGCGTTTAAAGGAATAGAGTAGAGATGCTTTCAATAAAGAACCTCCACGCCACGGTCCACGGCAAGGAAATCCTGCAAGGCGTTGATCTTGAGATCGGTGCGGGCGAGGTCCATGCCATCATGGGGCCTAACGGCTCGGGAAAGAGCACGTTGTCTTATGTGCTGTCTGGTCGCGAGGGCTACGAGGTCACTGAGGGTGAGGTCGTTTATAACGGTAAAAACCTGCTTGAGCTCGAAGTTCATGAACGTGCTGCTGAAGGCATTTTTCTGGCGTTCCAGTATCCCGTTGAAATTCCGGGGGTCTCCAGCATGAACTTTCTGCGGACATCCCTTAATTCAATACGACGTTATCGTGGTGAGGAAGAAATCTCGGCCGTTGATTTTCTGAAACTGGTTCGCGCGACGGCAAAGTCATTGGAGATGGATGACAAGCTGTTGCAGCGACCGGTTAATGTTGGGTTCTCCGGTGGCGAGAAGAAGCGCAATGAAGTGCTGCAAATGTCATTGCTGGAACCGAGCCTTGCGGTTCTCGACGAAACCGACTCCGGCCTCGATATCGATGCGCTTAAAGCGGTTGCGGATGGTGTAAACGCCCTGCGTGCGCCGGATAGGTCCTCGCTCGTTATTACGCATTACCAGCGTCTACTTAGCTATATCGTGCCAGATTTCGTGCATGTTCTCGCGGACGGCAAGATCGCTGCATCTGGCGATAAGGAGCTGGCACTTGAACTTGAAAAGAATGGTTACGCGATGCTTGGCCTTGAAGACACCGAAGCGGCCTGAGGCGGAGAGCATATCGTGACATCCTCAGTTCAGCCTCTGACCGATCCAGTCGTAGAGAAATATCGTGCGCAATATGCTGCGAAGGGTTCTGAACTACCAGGTTCTGCGCGCGATTGGGTAAATTCGCTACGGAATCAGGCGCTGTCGGCACTCTCGCGGAATGGTTTGCCGACCCGTCGTGTTGAAAGTTGGAAATATACCGATCTGCGCAATTTGCATCGAGCTGAGTTCGCGGCGGCGGCAGGCGCGGAAGTTACTGCTGCAGATCTAACGCCCTATAAACTCGAAGACGCCTATGTTGCCGTCTTCGTTGATGGCCAATATGCACCAGCATTTTCTGATTTGGGTGATCTGCCAGAAGGGCTGTCATTTTCGTCCATGGCCGATGCTCTTGCGTTGGGCAATGAAGAATTGCTCGCTGATCTTGGCGAGGCAGTGGATGTCGAACTGCCGGGCTTAGGGGCACTCAATACAGCGTTGATGCAGGATGGCGGTGTTTGCCGGATTGCGGATAATGTTTCGGTCGAAAAGCCTATCCAGCTTATTTTTGTATCAACGGAAAATTCGTCTGCAGAGATACACCTTCGCAATTTGATTGGTGCTGGTGCAAACAGCAATGCCACTGTGATGCAGTCTTATGTCTCGCTTGGCGCTTCAACAGGTTTCTGCAATGTAGTTACTGAGGCGGTATTGGAGCAGGGGGCGAATCTTCGAAATGTTACGCATCAGGTTCAAAGTGGTACTGCTTGGCATATCGGTCTTACATCGGCCCAGATTAAACGCGACGCTCACTTTGAAAGCTTTGTTTTATCGTCCGGCGGCCGACTGAGCAGAAATGAAATTCGGGTTCGGTTGGGTGGCGAGGGTGCGGATTGCACGCTGAATGGCATTGCTTTGGTGCGAGATCGTCAGCATTGCGATAACACCACTGATGTTGATCATGCAAAATCGCATTGTCATAGCAGTCAGGTCTATAAGAACGTTCTCGATGACCGGTCTCATACGGTGTTCCAGGGGCGCGTTCACGTTGCCCCCGATGCGCAGAAAACTGATGCGCATCAAATGAATCGAAATCTTTTGCTATCTCGAAATGCTCAAGCGGACAGCAAGCCTGAGCTGATCATCCACGCCGACGATGTTAAATGCAGCCACGGCGCAACCGTTGGCGACCTTGATCAAGAAGCGTTGTTCTATTTGCAAAGCCGTGGAATAGATGCGGTTACAGCACGGAACATGATGGTGCAGGCTTTTGCTGCTGAACTGGTCGAAGCCATGCCGAATGATAGTATTCGATCCTATCTTGAGACGGCGATGTCGTCGTGGCTTGAAACCCTCAACTCTGTTGAGGAGGCTGCATAAAGATGGCGACAAATCCAGAAAACGCCATGCCCACCCCAGCTTTCGATATCGAAAGCGTACGTCAAGATTTCCCGATCCTTTCTGAAGAAGTTTACGGTAAGCCGCTGGTCTATTTAGATAGCGGGGCGAGTGCCCAAAAACCACGCGCTGTAATCGACGCGATCTCGTCTGTCTATGAATCCGAATACGCGAACGTTCACCGTGGCGTTCATTATATGAGCCAGAAGGCGACAGATAGGATGGAGGCCGCCCGTGAAACGGTTCGTGCTTTTATAAATGCGCGGGATATTCGCGAGGTCATCTTCGTTCGCGGCGCAACTGAAGGCATCAACTTGGTGGCTTCAAGCTGGGGGCGGCAGAACCTGTCAGAGGGTGATGAGATTATCCTTTCCGTCATGGAGCATCATTCCAATATTGTGCCGTGGCAATTAATTGCCGAACAAACCGGGGCTGAGATTAAAGTTGTGCCGATCAGTGATGATGGCGCTCTCGATATGGATGCCTATGCCGATCTAATGTCGGACAGAACCAAGATCGTTGCGATTACGCATGTCTCTAATGCATTGGGAACGATTGTACCGGTTGAAGAAATTATCCGTATTGCTCACGAGCGCGATGTACCGGTCCTTCTCGATGGCTGCCAAGCAGCGCCGCATATGGTGCTGGATATGCAAGCCCTGGATGTCGATTTCTATGTGTTCTCAGGCCACAAGATCTATGGCCCGAGTGGTATAGGCGTCCTCTATGGAAAAGCTGAGTTACTGGAGGCGATGCCCCCTTACCATGGTGGTGGTGAGATGATTGATGTCGTCACCTTTGAAAAAACAACCTATGCCGATCTGCCGTTTAAGTTTGAAGCGGGAACACCGCATATTTCGGGCATCATCGGGATGGGGGCTGCTATTGAATATATCAACGGGCTAGGCCTTGAGAACATCGCGGCCCATGAGCATGATTTGCTAGAGTATGGCGCCGTAAAGCTCAGTGAGATCAATAGTTTGCGCATGATCGGAACAGCGCCGGAGAAAGCCGCAATCCTGTCTTTTGTGTTGGAAACAGTACATCCGCATGACGTGGGAACGATCCTTGATCGTGAAGGTATTGCTGTTCGGACCGGACATCATTGTGCGCAGCCTGTTATGGATCGTTTTGACATCGCGGCAACGATTCGTGCCTCAATTGGCATGTACAATACACGTGAGGAAATCGATACGCTTGTCGCTGGGTTGGGCCGTGTGCAGGAGATATTTGGCCAATGAGTGATGGTCTTACAGATCTTTACCAAGAGGTCATCCTCGATCACAGCCGTAACCCGCGGAATTTTGGGCCGGCGGATGAAGCTGACCGAACAGCACGGGGTAACAATCCATTATGTGGCGATCGCGTAACGGTGTTTCTCAATCTTGATGGTGATGAGATTTCAGATGCACAGTTCGATGCGCGCGGCTGCGCGATATCACTAGCGTCTGCGTCGATGATGACCGAGATGATTAAGGGGAAATCTGTCGAAGAGGCTAAGGCCTTGTTCGAAAAATTTCATGCCTTGGTGACCGGAGAAAACGGATTTGGGGCGGGCCCTGATCTTGCTGATCTCGCGACACTTTCTGGCGTAAAAGATTTCCCGACTCGCATTAAGTGCGCGACATTGGCTTGGCATGCCATGGTCGCGGCCCTCGATGGGACTGATGAAGACGTAAAGACGGAATGAGTATCAAAAGATGATGTTTTGGAAGAAATCAACACCACCAGAATCAGAAAGCGTTTCGGAAACCAACTTGGAAACGCCTATGTCTGTGACGGAAACGGAAACGGCAGTGGAAGCCCCGCAAGAACAGGTACCAGTTGAACGACCTATCGCACCCGGACCTGATTCTATGACGCCGGTGTCTGAAATCGAATCTAAGCCTGATATCGAGCTAGCGGCAGAGCCAAAGGTTGATGCTCCGGTCGAAACCGCAGTGGGCACTGACATCGATGTAGCTGAAGCTCAGTTCGAAGGGAAAGTGATTGAGGCGATCTCAACGGTCTTTGATCCGGAGATACCGGTTAACATTTATGAATTAGGTCTTATCTATAATATAGATATTAATGGCATGAAGGATGTCCGGATCGATATGACTCTGACATCACCGGCGTGCCCAGTTGCAGGGACATTGCCTGGTGATGTTGAGCGAGTTGTACAAACCGTGGACGGTATAGGTGGTGTTGCTGTTGAACTCGTTTGGGAGCCTGCCTGGACCCCGGACCGGATGAGCGAAGCAGCGAAATTAGAACTTGGATTTATGTGAGGGCGCCTGAGATGACGACAACTGATAAAGTGCGTGACCGTCCGGCGGTGCTCAAAGTAACTGAGGCGGCATCGGCTCAATTAAAAAAGCTAATATCCACTCATAGTCCAGATGCTGCAGGCATAAGATTGGCCGTCAATGAAGGTGGCTGCAACGGCCTGACTTACGCGATGGACTTTGCGGAAGAAAAGGGCGCCGCCGATGAGGTTATGGAGCTCAATGGCGTGAAGCTGTTGATTGACCCTATGGCAGTTATGTATCTCGTCGGGACCGAAATGGATTTCGTCGAGGAAAAGCTCGGGTCTAATTTCGTCTTTCGCAACCCGAATGAAACCGGTCGCTGCGGCTGCGGTGAGTCTTTTAACGTCTAACGGCAAAGCTTTTATGGAAAATATTTATTCAATCGACGGCATCGTTCCTGTTGTCGATCCGAGTGCGTTCGTCCATCCATCAGCGACAATCATCGGTGACGTTATTGTTGGGAAGAACTGTTATGTCGGCCCAGGTGCCGCGCTACGAGGTGACATGGGGCGCATTGTTATGGAACCCCGTAGCAATATGCAGGATGGCTGTATTGCGCATACTTTCGCGGGCGGTGAAACGCTCTTGGAAGAAGCAGCCAATGTCGGTCACGGAGCAGTTCTGCATGGTTGCCACCTTGGCAAAGGCGTTCTGATAGGGATGAACGCTGTCATCATGGATGGCGCCCATATTGGCGATCATGCATTCGTAGCGGCCTTAGCCTTCGTGAAGGCTAATTTCTCAGTGCCATCTCGGAGCATCGTTGCTGGTATACCAGCGAAGATTGTTTCTGAAGTTAGCGATGAAGAGTTGCGCTGGAAGCAGCTGGGTGACGAGGATTATCAGGATATCATTCGTCGAAGTCATGCTTCGCTAAAGAAGGTTCAACCGTTGACATCAATAGAAGATGCAGCGAAGCCACGCGTGCGCATGGAAGGTATCCCGCCGCTCTATCAATATCGCGAACAAAATAAGTAGGTTTTAGGAAAACGCCTTAAAGCCGATAAGTGTAAATGTGTCTTTAATACCGGGGAGCGTTTGAAGTTTCTCGGTCACAAAATGTCCGATATCGACACCGTCATCCAGGTAGCACTTCATTAGTAAATCGTACTCGCCTGATATCGAATTGACTTCAGAAACCTGTTCGACGTTTAGGACTGCTTCGTCAGCGACCTTGTAGGCCTGGCCGAGCTCGCACTTGGAAAATACGAAAATCGTTTGCATTGGACTACTCTATTCATCTTCGCTTGCAGGAGAGCGTAGCATAAAGGCGGGCACATGTGCGCCCATTCCAACGACAGCTTCTTCTGCCGGTTGATCACTGCGTTGGCGCTTTGGTGCTGGCTTACGATTCCGGGGCGCGCGTGGTTTTTCTGCTGCAGGCGGGGTAGGTGATGTTTCTGCCGGGGCGGCCCCCTGGGGAGTTGGTTCCGTAGGCGCTGCCTCGTCAGCGACTGATTTTTCAGCTTCAGTGTCCGATTTTTTTCTTGCCGGTGCTTTGCGCCCTCGACGTCGAGGCGATTTCTTCGCTCCTTCACCAGAGCGGCGTCGTCCAACGCGTCGCGGTTCATCCGCGCTAATTTCTGTTTCTTCGACGCCCTCAACAACGATGGGGTCGAATTTCTTGCCGATAAACTTTTGAACGGCATCCAAAAATTTTCCGTCGGCCGATGTTGCAATTGTTAGCGCTCGGCCTTCACGACCGGCGCGACCTGTTCGTCCAATGCGATGGACATAATCCTCTGCGTGCATCGGGACGTCATAGTTGAAGACGTGCGAGACTTTGGGGAGATCAAGACCGCGTGCGGCGACATCGCTAGCAACGAGAATTTCAGTGGCGCCGTTTTTGAAGGCGTCGAGAGTTTCAAGCCGTGCGGGTTGAGACATATCGCCATGTAGAGCGGCAGCTTTAAAGCCATGCTTTATCAGTGACCGATTTAGAGTATCGACATCGCGTTTGCGATTGCAGAAGACGATGGCATTATCGACCGCTTCGGAGCGGATCATTCTCCGCAACGTGTCGCGTTTAACAAAATCCTTATTATCGACAATTGTTAAAAATTGCTCGACCGTTTCCGCGGTTGCAGTTTTTGGCGTAATCGTGATTTCTTTGGGATTCATCAGAAACTTGTCGGCTATACGACGTATCTCTGGCGGCATGGTGGCTGAAAAGAAAAGCGTTTGCCGGATCGGGGGCAGCAGTGAAACAATTTTTTCGACGTCAGGCATAAAGCCCATATCCATCATTCGATCCGCTTCGTCGATCACCAGGATCTTGATATCCGTCAGCAATATCCGGCCCCGTTCGAAATGATCGAGCAGGCGACCTGGTGTTGCGATAAGGACGTCGACACCGCGATCAAGTTTTGCATTCTGTTCGTCAAATGACACGCCGCCGATGAGCAATGCCATCGAAAGCTTATGGTACTTTCCGTAGGTTTCGAAATTCTCGGCGATCTGGGTGGCCAGTTCGCGCGTTGGTGTAATGATTAAGCTCCGAGCCATTCGGGCACGGCTTCTACCGCTGGCCAGAATCTCGATCATCGGTAGTGTGAATGATGCAGTTTTACCGGTGCCCGTTTGCGCGCAGCCCAGCACATCTCGGCCCATCAAGACAAAGGGGATCGCCTGTTCCTGGATCGGTGTGGGAGTCTCATAACCTGCGTCGTCAATGGCGCGCAGTACTTCCGGGCTAAGCCCGAGTTCATCAAAAGTCATACGGTGTGCGTAAATACTTACATATAGGGTTATACCCGGCCCTTATGTGCGGGTAAAATCAACAGAAGTCAAACGTCGTGACGGCTAATCCGTAAAATAGTAGAATCTACTTTTCCCTTATTTACTTACAGAACGTTTCTCTCATGCCTAAATTTCTAACCGACCAACAAGTTGTACAATATCATCGTGACGGATTTGTCTCTCCGATACGGGTTATGTCCGAGGAAGAAGCTATCGCGCTTAGGTCTGAAATTGAGGCGTTTGAAGCATTACAGGGAAAGCCTATTCATGGAACTCAGAAGACCAAAGCCTTTCTGAGGTTTCAGTGGGCGTATGATTTGGTCGTACGATCAGAAATTCTTGATGCGGTAGAGGATGTGCTTGGTCCTGACATACTTTGCTACCAGCATGGCATCTGGTTCAAAGAACCGGAATCTGGCTCTTACGTTAGCTGGCACCAGGACGCCACCTATTACGGTATGGATCCGTGGGAACTTCTGAGTGCCTGGGTGGCATTGACAGTAGTTGATGACATTTCCGACTGTATTCCGGTTATCCCGGGGTCGCATAAAGGTGGTTCTTATCCTGTTGAGTATACTGAACGCAGCGATGCGAACCTTTTAGCGAGCGGCCAGAATACGCTTTATGAATTCGATGAAGCGGATGCGATTTCGTTGCATTTGCGGCCTGGAGAAATGTCGCTTCATCATGTGTGTTTGGTACATAGCTCTAAACCCAATCATGGGTCTGACCGCCGCATGGGACTCTCCGCAGGTTATGTGCCACCGGATGTGAAGCAGACGACAGAGCTGAAGGCAACAGCGATGCTCGTCAGAGGAAAAGACGAGCACGGATTTTATTTACCGAACGAATTACCGCCAGTTTCGCATGACGATCCGGCGACGATTGAACGGCAAGAAGAATCTGTTGAACTCTATCGGGCGAAATCTATTGAATGCGGTAACCAGACAGCGTGGCGTCTTGGTTGAATGGTCACGTAATGCCCAAGATGTTAAGCGAAGAGCAGGTCCAGCAGTATAAACGGGACGGGTATGTATCGCCCCTTCGCGTTATGTCGGAGAGCGATGCGGCGGAGATACTCAAAGAAATCAAAGCGTTTGAACAAAAACAGGGCAAATCAATTTTTGGCATTCAGCGGACCAAAGCCTGTCTTCTGTTTCCGTTCATATACGAGATGGTCACCCGCAAAACCATTTTGGACGCCATAGAAGACTTAATCGGTCCAGACATCCTGGTTTATCAAAACGCGGCATGGTTAAAGGAGGCCGATGGCAAAGGGTTTGTAAGCTGGCATCAGGACAGTACTTATTTTGGGATGGATCCGTGGGATCTGGTTAGTGCATGGGTCGCCCTGTCGCCAGCCGGTATCCGGGAAGGGTGCATGGAAGTTCTGCCAGGGACACAAGAGCTTGGGATGCTGCCCTTCGACTATAGCGCCATGGATAAGGCCAACATGTTGGCCAGTGGACAGCAAGCAATCTACAACGTTGATGAGTCTAAAGCCGTTGCTATGCCGCTACGTCCTGGCGAGATGTCTTTGCATCATGTCAATCTTTTGCACTGCTCGAGGCCCAATAATGGTGCGGAACGTCGAGTCGGTTTTAGTATTGCTTGTTGCCCCCCGAGTGTCCGTCAGACAACAGAAGTCAAGACGTCGGCAATGTTGTTAAGAGGAGAAGACCAGTTTGGGCATTATGAATTTGATGAGAAACCGCCGATTTCGTCAGACGACTCCGCAACGATTGCCGCCCATGCGAAGGCGGTCGAGTTGTACCGACTGAAAGTTGTCGAATGCGGTAATGAAAATGCGAGGCGCTTGGACTAATTGTATTTGTATCGCCTAGCTAGTCGCATCTCGGGCAATATTTGCAAATATCTTATCGAGTTCTACCGCCATTTTGGTTAAAGCGCCGATTTTGTAGGGCGCGAAAACCGATGTTGGCGTTTTGTAAGAGAGGTTTGCCGTGTTGTTAGAGTTTTCCGTTATATAGAAGCGGAGTGGGGCTTCAATGCCCGCCGGAATACTGGCTTTTAGCATGCGTACTGCAAAGCGGGGGTGATAGACGCCGACTACCATGTTGCCCAGAATTGTCTTTTTTAAAACTCGTTTTGCACCAACGGTTGCGCTAGCTCGAGTTACCAATCCCATTTTATTCTTTTTTACAGATGCATCTAGCTTTTTGACAAGCGCCGCGTAAGTCAGTTCCGTTTTGATATGTATAAGGCCAGAAGGCATAGCATTGTCGGCGCGCAACTGGACGGGCAGCGCCATAAGACAAAAAGCTGCGATGACTAAGACTGTTTTCATTTTGCCAACCTCACAACGAAGTATACTGGATCGAAAAACGGTTCGATCAATTCAGCCTATAAGTTGAGGAAACCCGGGTCCATAGATGTCTTTAGGAACGAGCTTCAACAAAACGCGAGATCAGTTAAAATTCTTGGTTAATTTGTAATGTTTCCACCTTCGCCGATATCATGTCCATCATAAGATGGAATCATCGCATTAGTGGTTTCTTTTACGAGCTTCGTAAAGTTAGCGTCATTGATACTCTTAAGCCCATCTACCCAACCGGTTGAGGATGATTTCAGCGTGTCACCAAAGCAAAATGCCATGACAACTTTTGTTGTGGAACCACGAGATTGCGGATAATCGGAACTTTTACAGAGATCGTCACCATCTCGGTTGCCAGGATTAAACCCAACGACGATTTTGTATGGTTTGTATGTCGTCTTATTCTGCTTGCCAACAAAGCTGATCGGCCGCCCAGCACGAGCTTGATTCTTCATCTTTGATCGAACGATTTTCGCGAATCTTTCTTGCGAACCGCCAAAGGGGTTACCGCGTACAATCGTGTATACAGCGCCTTTGTGTCCGGCATATTCGAAATCCCCGTCAAAGTATGATGACCTTGGTCCAGGGGAATCTTCGACCATAACAATCTGGCACCCCGCTAGTCCGAGAACGGAAAAAACTGCTATTGAGCTTATCAAGGTGGTTTTCATGGAACCCTCCATAATCGTTAATTCCTCCGATACCCAAGCTTCCCTACTCAAACTGTAAACACCTGACCGGAGAAATTATTCACACTTCTGAGTCAGAATTTTAGTTCAATTTTATGAACCACTAAATTACAAATTGGTATTGTCGACGTTGATCGCAAGCTGTCTCAACGAGGTTCGAGAAATCGTGATCAGTGCTGGTAAACGGTCTAAACGTCCAGTTCCTGAACGGTTTGAGCATTTTTTTGGATAAAGGCAAGACGACGCTCGGGTTTTCGTCCCATCAAATCTTCAACCAATGTCTCCGTTTGCTTGACGTCTTTTGCTTCTGCTCCAGTATCGATATTTGGGATGGTTACCCGAACGAGGTTTCGTTTGGCGGGATCCATAGTCGTTTCTTTGAGCTGCTGAGCCGGCATCTCTCCTAAACCTTTGAAGCGGCTGACTTCTATTTTTCCACGGCCCGTGAAATGTTCTTTAACAAGTTCCTCACGATGCGCATCGTCTTTTGCATACATCGTCAGAGCGCCTTGGCTGATGCGAAATAACGGCGGTAAGGCGAGATATAGATGACCGTTTTCAATGAGTTTTGGCATTTCACGGAAAAAGAACGTCATTAGAAGGGCCGCGATATGGGCACCATCTACATCGGCATCTGTCATAATAACAACGCGTTCATAACGGAGCTTTTCTTCATCGTAGGAAGCACCGGTGCTGCAGCCCAAAGCTAAAATCATATCGCTAAGCTCTTGATTAGCGCGGAGTTTATCTGCAGTTGCGCTGGCAACGTTTAAAATTTTGCCACGAAGAGGCAAAATCGCCTGGGTGTTACGGTTTCGGGCTGATTTCGCCGAGCCCCCCGCAGAGTCACCTTCCACTAGAAATATCTCAGTACCTTCGGAGGACCCCTTAGCGCAATCCGCAAGTTTACCCGGTAATCTGAGACGCCTTGTGGCTGACTTGCGAGCCGTTTCTTTAGCTTGCCGTCGTTTCAGCCGGTCATCGGCGCGCTCAATGACCCGTTCGAGCAATATGTTCGCTGCAGCCGGATCACCGGACAAAAAATGATCAAAGTGATCTTTGAGCGAATTCTCGACGTTTCGGGCAACGTTGGTCGTCGTCAACCTGTCTTTGGTTTGGCCCTGAAACTCGGGGTCAGGGACAAATACTGAGAGCACACCCCAAGCACCACCAATGACATCATCGCCGGTTATAATGCCGCCGCGCTTATTGCCCGCGAGTTCAGCATAGGATTTAAGGCCCTTAGTTAGGGCGGCTCGGAGCCCTGCTTCATGCGTGCCGCCGTCAGGTGTAGGCACCGTATTACAATAGGAAACCAGAGACCCTTCGCCATCTTCTGGCCAGGCGAGGGCCCATTCTACACGACCACCCTTGCCGTTGAGCTTGGCTTCCCCAGAAAACGAATTGGCAATGATTGTATCGCGACCATCCAGACGCGTAGCGAGATAATCACTCAGGCCTCCTGGAAAATGCAAAACGGTTTTTTCTGGCGTGTCGTCTTTTTCGCCAATCAAATCGGGAGCGCAGGACCACCTGATCTCAACTCCTTTATAAAGATAGGCTTTGGACCGGGCCATTTTGAACAGCGTATTAGGCCGAAAACGAGGCTTCGTACCGAATATTTCCGGGTCAGGGTGGAACATAACCGTTGTCCCACGGCGTCTGACCGGGCCTTTGTTCTGGAGCTTCCCCTGCGGCGTGCCTTTTGAGTATTCTTGGACGTAAAGGGTCTTGTCGCGGGCAACTTCAACGGTCATTTGGTCGGAGAGGGCATTCACTACCGAAAGGCCCACTCCGTGCAGCCCGCCTGACGTGTCATAGACTTTGTTGCTGAATTTTCCGCCTGAATGCAGGGTGGTCATGACAACTTCAAGAGCCGACTTATCTTTGAATTTGGGGTGCGGGTCGATAGGAATGCCGCGTCCGTTATCTCGAATGGTTACCGTGCTGTCTGATGCGAGCACAAATTCAATCCAGTTGGCATGGCCAGCAACGGCTTCATCCATCGAATTATCAAGCAACTCCGCCGCAAGATGATGCATCGCGCGTTCATCGCTACCGCCGATATACATCGCGGGACGCCGTCTAACCGGCTCCAATCCTTCCAACACCTCAATATCTTGTGCTGAATAGTTGTCCGCTTTATCTGATGCTCGTTTGCGTGACGCCGCCATCTTTTTGTACTCACCAACTACTGTTTACGAACGAGAGGGACAGTATGCAGTATATGACCTATATTCAACAACAACATGTTGTAAATCACAGGAATATTCTATGTTAGACCCGAATTCACCGCCTGATACCGAGCCATCAATCCGAATTATTGCCATGCCGGCTGATACTAACCCCAGTGGGGACATATTTGGTGGCTGGTTGATGTCTATGATGGATATGGCGGGTGCGAACGTCGCATACCAGAGGGCGGCTGGGCGGGTGGCCACTGTCGCAGTGGATAAGATTGAATTTCATCGCCCCGTGGCGATTGGCGACGTCGTAAGTTGTTATGCCGAGATTATCCGGACGGGGACGTCGTCGCTTGGCACAAAAGTAGAGGTTTGGGTCAGACGGAGGATAGAAACAGATCAGTTTAAGGTAACGGAAGGAGAGTTCACCTTTGTCGCCATTAACAACGATGGGACTTCGCGACCGCTTCCTAATATCTAGAAGGTCGATTGATGATGTCTCCCGAACCAGTACTGGCCCGGGAGAACTGCATCATTAATTGATTAGACGCTGTAATACATCGAATACTCGACAGGATGTGGTGCCTGCTCGAATGTGAGGACTTCTTCCTCTTTCAAAGCAAGGTAGCCATCGATCATGTCGTCGGACATAACGTCACCCTTCTTCAGGAAATCACGATCGGCATCTAGGCTTTCCATGGCCTGACGCAAAGAACCGGCGACAGTTGGAACGCCTTCGAGTTCTTCTGCGGGAAGGTCATAAAGATCCTTGTCCATCGGGTCGCCAGGATGGATCTTATTCTCAATACCATCGAGACCAGCCATGAGCATCGCGGTGAATGCGAGATAGGGGTTGGCCGTTGCATCTGGGAAACGAACTTCGACACGTTTGCCATTCGGGCTGGTCGCGTACGGGATACGGCAGGAAGCAGATCGGTTACGAGCCGAATAGGCCAGCAGCACCGGTGCTTCAAAGCCGGGGACCAAACGCTTGTAGCTATTGGTTGAGGCGTTAGAGAAGCAATTGATCGCCCGGGCGTGCTTAATGATACCGCCGATATAATGCAGGGCAGTCTCTGACAGGTCTGCATAGCCGGAACCCGCGAATAGCGGTTTGCCGTCTTTCCAGATGGACTGATGCGTGTGCATGCCGGATCCGTTGTCGCCGGCAATTGGTTTGGGCATGAAGGTGGCAGTCTTGCCATATTGATGCGCAACCATGTGCACGCAGTATTTATAAATCTGCATGCTGTCAGCGGAGCCAATTAGCGTATCGAATTTAATGCCAAGTTCGTGCTGGCTAGGAGCAACCTCGTGATGATGCTTCTCCATATCGAGACCCATCTGAACCATGGTTGTGACCATTTCAGCGCGAAGATCTGTTCCGGAATCTACGGGTGGAACCGGGAAATAGCCGCCTTTAACGATCGGACGGTGGCCGGTATTGCCGCCTTCCATGGGTTCGCCTGAGTTATAGGGGCCTTCGTCGCTGTCTACTTCATAAAACGAGCGGTCCATGCTGCATTCGTAGCGAACGTCGTCAAAGACGAAGAATTCGGCTTCAGGACCGAAAAATGCGGTGTCACCGATGCCGGCGGCGCCCATATAGGCCAAAGCTTTTTTAGCAACGGAGCGAGGGCAGCGGCCATAGGCCTGGCCAGTTGAAGGCTCGTGGACGTCACAGAAAATGATAAGCTGTGGCTGAGCCGTAAAGGGGTCCATAACAGCGGTGGAGCAATCTGGCATCAGCGTCATGTCTGATTCATTAATTGCTTTCCAACCGGCAATCGACGATCCGTCGAACATGATGCCGTTCTCAAAGAAATCGTCGTTAATTGTCGATACATGCTGGGCTGTGTGCTGCCACTTGCCGCGTGGGTCGGTAAAACGGAGGTCGACATATTGAACGTCATGTTCGTCGATCATCTCCAATACAGTTTTGCTGTCACTCATCTGACCTGTCCTCTTCCTTTTGTCTTCTGTTTTGTTGATTTATGGAACCGAACGCTTAGATCGCCTCATTGCCTTTTTCGTTTGTCCGAATGCGGATTGCTTCGTCGATGGTTGAGACGAAAATTTTGCCATCGCCAATGCGTCCGGTGTATGCAGCCTGTTGAATTGCTTCAACTGAGCGCTCGAGCAAATTGTCATCGACAACGACTTCGACTTTTACCTTCGGGAGGAAGTCCACCACATATTCGGCACCTCTATAGAGCTCGGTATGCCCTTTCTGACGGCCAAACCCTTTGGCTTCGATGACCGTTAATCCTTTGACACCGACTTCATGAAGGGCTTCCTTCACCTCGTCGAGCTTGAAAGGTTTGATGATTGCCTCGATTTTCTTCATACAGGAATCCTATGCGCATAGTTCCAATTGCCGCGATGATCAAACATGGCGACGGTTATGACATTGCACATTTCATGCCAGATAGAGGTCTGTTCTAACCTATTGTTTTTAAATGAAAATATAGGAAGAGGCCGTTCGCGGAGGGATTGCATATGCCTAATAATTAGGCATATTGCTTAATTACTGCCCAATCGGCCCTAGTCTTTGTCCGTCTTTCGTCTTGCAATGAGGACGTGCTAACTTCCGGTAACGACTTTAAAGCGGAGCAATACGTGTGAAATCAGTCAATTCTGTCCTGTCATCTTATGGCACAACAATTTTTGAAGTTATGTCGCGCCTTGCGCAGGAACATGATGCGATTAATCTGGGACAGGGGTTCCCAGATGGGAACGGACCATCAGACGTCGTGGCTGCCGCGACGGATTACCTCGAAAATGGGCTCAATCAGTACCCTTCGATGATGGGAATTCCGACGTTGCGTGAGGCCGTAGCAAACATCAATAAGCGTTTTTATGGCCTTGATGTCGATTGGGCGTCCGAAGTTATGGTTACGTCCGGTGGCACTGAAGCTCTTGCGTCCAGCCTGTTTGCGTTGATCGAACCAGGCGATGAAGTAGTTCTCATTGAGCCGTTATACGATTCATATCTACCCATTGTTCAACGTGCAGGTGGGGTTGCGAAGCTGGTTCGGTTAAAGCCACCGGCTTGGGAATTGCCGGAAGAGGCTCTGGCGGCTGCTTTCAGCGACAAAACCAAGTTGATCCTGTTGAACACGCCAATGAACCCCTGTTCCAAGGTGTTTTCCAGAGATGAGTTGGCGGTCATCGCCGGGCTGATGGAAAAGCACGACGCCCATGCCGTGTGTGATGAGGTCTATGAGCATCTATTGTTTGATGGATTGCAGCATGTGCCCTTGATGACGCTCCCGGGAATGCGCAAGCGCTGTATCCGTATAGGGTCGGCGGGCAAGACTTTTTCGCTGACGGGCTGGAAGGTCGGCTATGTCACCGCCTGCCCGGAATTGTTAGGACCGATTGCCAAAGCGCATCAGTTTCTGACTTTCACGACACCGCCTAATTTACAGGCCGCAGTGGCGTACGGTCTTTCTAAAGAAGATAGTTATTTCAATTCGTTATCTGATAACCTTCAGAAGTGTCGTGATCTTCTGGCCAATGGTCTGAAGGAGATCGGGTTTGAGGTGATGCACTGCCAAGGCAGCTACTTTATTACCACTGATTTTCGACCGCTTGGTTTTAATGGAAATGACGAAGATTTTTGCCGACATATCACGACAGAAGCGCGGGTCGCGGCGGTACCGGTTGGGGCATTTTACCAGGGCGGTGGGGTCGAACATTTCGCCCGATTTTGCTTCTGTATAGAAGAAGATACGTTGGTTGAAGCATTGGACAGGCTGAGAAACCATTTCGGTGGTTGACGGCCTCCCGTGGCACGTCTAAAGAAAACGGCCTCGACGATGGCGGGTGTAGCTCAGTTGGTTAGAGCGCTAGATTGTGGATCTAGAGGTCGTGGGTTCAATTCCCATCACTCGCCCCATTTTCCTTTTATAATACTTGAGAAATTTGACCGCCGGAGTTGTCTAGTTCGGCGTTTATTGCCATTGATAGATGGCTTATGACGATTGGCGATATCATCCCCGTTAACGATAGAATGCAGTTCGGCTACAGCTATGAGCTTATTGCGCCGCTTGGCGAAGATTTTGCTAACGACTTCAAACCTCATTTTACGCCCAGTAAAATGCTGGAAATGGGCGTATTTGAAGGCAAATATTGCAACGATTGTAGAAACGAGTTTCCTGCATTCTGGTTCGCTAAGGCAAAAATATCTAACACACCGGATATTGCGCTGAATTACTTTGGTATTAAGAGCCGACAGCCGCTCTCTGTTTGGCGACAAAAAGGTTGGATTTATGGGCCAGATCCAAGGGGTTGGTTTCAGTGGTATTGCAGGTATTACCTCGGACGAAGGTTGCCGGACGTCGATGCAATTCAAATTAAACGCTGGAAGGCATTTGCTCGTCATGCCGGGCAGATCCGAGCTAATTGCGACCCTGGAGACATATTTTGCCGTCCACGACAGCGTCAAGCGCTACTCCAGTGGTCTCATGATCCTCTAATTTAGTACGTTTGCTTAGGTATTTTTTATTTCGATGTGATCGATGACATAGCCGGAATAGACCTGCTATCGTATGATATTATTTTGGAGTGCAATCGTGTGCAGAGAGGGCTATCTGGTCAATGAACACGTTATGTTCGTAGGAAACGGAAGTTAAGTGTCAGTGTTATCTAAGCAAAAAGTCATTGTTGCGGGTGCCGGCCTCGGTGGACTTTCTGCTGCCGAATGCCTTTTGCAAGACGGACACGACGTCCAGATATACGAACAGGCGCCGCAGCTTGGAGAAATTGGAGCAGGTATCCAACTCAGCGCGAATGCGATGCATGTACTTAATCACATCGGCGTTGGCGAAGCCGTATCCGCAATTTCTGTGCGACCAGGGGCCTATGTTTTCAGACTTTTCGATACAGCAGAGATAATTCAGACGTTTTCTTTGGCGGATGATCATTTGGCTCTCCACAAAGCACCCTATAATCAGGCTCATCGGGCCGATTTCCACGACCTGCTTGTTGAGCGCGTTCTCGATCTCAGCCCCGGCTGCATTCATTTGAATAAGAGAGCCACGGGTTTTGTCGAGACAGAAGACGGTGTAACCCTGAAATTTGATGATGAATCTTCGGCGAGCGGTGATCTGTTGATCGGTGCCGACGGTGTGAAATCTGCCATTCGGGATCAGATTTGTGGACCGGTGCAAGCGGTCTATACGGGCGATGCTGCCTGGCGGGTGACCGTCCCAACCAGTGATTTGCCGCCAAACTTTATTGAAGAGGTTATGTCGGTCTGGATGGGGCCGGGTCGTCACGCGGTTTGTTATTATATTCGAGGCGGTGAAATCCTGAATTTTGTCGGCGCGGTTGAAGCTGACGATGAACCTGATGAGAGCTGGACGGCTAAGTTCCCATGGGAAAAATTTAAATCAGACTTCGAAGGTTGGAACGAAAAGGTACAGACCATTATCGATATGGTTGATCACGACGCCTGTTACCGTTGGTCGATGTTTAAAAGGCCCAAGCTCGATTTTTGGAGTACTTCCCGCGCAACTATTTTAGGCGATGCGGCACACGCGACAATCCCGTATCTGGCGCAGGGGGCAGCGATGGCGATTGAGGACGGCGCTGTACTGATGCGGGCATTGCAACAGCGCGATAATCTGGCCGAAGCACTCAAACTCTACGAAAATAACCGGATAGATCGTACGGCGCGGGTTGTAGAAACCTCAGACGCCAACAAAAAGCTCTTCCATCTCAACAGTGTCCAGGAGATTAGAGATGCCTTTGCTAATCGCAATGAAGGCGATGATCGGAATGAGTGGCTTTATTCGTACAATCCACTGACCGTAGAACTCATCTAGCGTAATGAAGCGCGTTGCTTTGTCGGCCAGGGTGTCCGGTCAGCGATTTCCCGAATAAGTTTTCTTTGAATAGCTTCTGCGAAGCTTTTACGGTCTTTGGCCTTTAAAACAAAGGAGCCGGGGCCACCTGTTACTGAATCCCGAAAATATTCCGGCAGGTCAGGCATGCTCTCGCGCTTAATCGCGAGCGCGTTGATGACGATCCGCTTCTTGACGATGGCATCGCGGACGACCTCCACTTGTTCGCCCATGGTATTTGGGCCATCGCCGGAAATATCAATGACGCGGCGCGTTCCTTCAAAGCTATTGGCATCGATAGTGGCGGCTGCGAAGGCAAGGGCTTCACTGACGGCATTGCCGCCGAAACAAAGGTTCCGTTCGGCTGCTAAAATTCGGGCGCCATATTCCTCTGCGGTCTTTTTGTCCGCAACACGTCCCCAACCGACGGTAAGCCGTGTACATTCGAAGCCGGCGAACTCGATATAGGCAACGAAGATTGATTGTAGGAATCCGCTCTTAATTGCCTTGAGGACCCGTGGGTGGGCGAGGGCAGTTGCATACCCTTGTCGCTGTAACGCCATCTCTTCCTCATCGATACTACCAGAAGCATCGACAACGAATGCTAATTCAAGGTCGACGGGTGTAAGCCGTTGCGCATGCAACGTTCCAGCCGTCAGAGCAGAAATCAGGAGAACTCCGATATAACATTTGATAGTCGGCATAGCAGGTTTCCTGATCAGATATTTGTTATCCGTTAGCGTCTTGAATTGTCTTCCAAAGACGCTCAGGCGTTAGCGGCATATCGACATGGGTTACGCCAATAGGTTGGAGGGCGTTAACGACGGCGTTCATAACAGCAGCGAGCCCCCCGACATTACCAGCTTCGCCGGCGCCTTTGACTCCGAGTGGGTTGGTCTTGGTCGGCACTGGATTGGCTTTGACCTCCATATAGCTCATATGCTCAGCGCGCGGCATGGCATAATCCATGAATGACCCGGTGATGAGCTGGCCATCTGAGTCGTATTTGATCTCTTCTAGCAATGCCTGGCCGACACCTTGCGCAATTCCGCCCTGGATCTGTCCCTTTAAGAGCATAGGGTTCATAACAGTGCCGACATCATCAATGACATTATATTCGAGTATATTAACGACGCCGGTGTCGGGGTCAATTTCGACCTCACAGACGTGGCATCCATTAGGATAGTTCATAATTTCTGCAGTATAAGTCGCCTGTTCATTGAGGCCTGGCTCCATTCCGTCGGGAACCGTGGCAGGTGCTACTGCGGCTTTGGCGATAGCGGCAAAGTTCACAGTCTTGTCCGTGCCGGCTACAGCAAAGGTACCTTCGTTGAACTCAATATCCTCTACTGCGGCTTCTAACTGATGGGCAGCGACCTTTGTTGCTTTCTCGATGATTTTGTCGGTAGCCATCAACACCGCAGATCCGCCAAGTGTCGCCGAACGTGACCCGCCGGCGCCATGCCCGAAAGCCACCTTGTCGGTGTCTCCCCAGATATAGCTGACGTCTTCGGGTTTTAGGCCGAGCTTGTCGCAGACAATTTGTTTATAGACAGTTTCGTGACCTTGCCCTTGGGTACAAGAGCCGGAGAGAATTGTGACTGTTCCCGAACGGTCGACACGGATTTCTGCGGCTTCAATACCGGCGGCAGCGGCACGCTCGATCGTATTGGAAACACCAATACCCCTTAGCTTGCCTTTAGTTTTAGCCTGTTCACGGCGCGCCTCGAAACCGCCGTAGTCAGACATCTCAAGCGCCATATCCATGTTCTTTTCAAACTCACCTGAATCGTAGGTGAAGGTAAGACCAGTTTTGAAGGGCATGGCATCTGGTGGGATCGTATTGATCCGACGTAGCTCGGTTGGATCCATCTCCATTTCCTGCGCTGCCAGATCGATCATTCGTTCGATCACGTAGGCTGCTTCCGGGCGTCCTGCACCTCGATAGGGCGTCATCGTATTAGTGTTGGACAGAACACCTGTTACTTTGAGGTGGATGCAGGGCGTTGTATAGACGCCTGCGATAGTACCAAGGTTATTAATTGCCGGATTCGGCGTCGCGCCGCCAATATAAGCACCGAGATTGGCGATGCTCGTTGCGCGCATTGCAAGGAACTTTCCGTTCTTATCGAGCGCTAGCTCTGCTTTCCAAAAGTTGTCGCGTCCACCGTAATCTGACAGAAAAGCTTCACTGCGATCAGCAAGCCATTTGACTGGTCGATTGAGTTTACGAGACGCTAATAGGCAAAGAGGGTTTTCGGCATAGATGGGGGATTTCATGCCGAAACTGCCGCCAACATCCTGGGCAACGACCCGGACTTTGCTCTCTGACACTTTCAAAATTCGCTGCGCCAAGGTAGCGCGATAGGGGTGCACCCCCTGCAGTGTTGTGTAGAGCGTGTAGGTGTCGTCGAAAGAACTGTAATGACCGGTGCAGCCACGGGGTTCCATTGTCGCGGCCATCACACGAGTGATGTCGAGTTTATGCGTCGTTACGTGGTCTGCGGTTGCGAACGCTGCGTCAACGGCTTCCTTGTCGCCAACCTCGTGCAGAAAACAGATATTGTCGGGACATTCATCGTAGACAGCAGCTGAACCTTCAGCGAGCGCTGCTTTGCCCGAGGTGACCGATGGTAGCATTTCATAGTCGACTTTGATGAGTTCACAGGCGTCTTTAGCTTGGTTCTCCGTCTCGGCGATGACCATTGCGACATAATCACCTACGCGTCTAACTCGTCCGTCCGTGACGATTGGTTTCATCGGTGGAACGAACATTGGCGATCCATCCGGTCGCTTACGGCCTGTACCGACGGGGAGATCACCCCAACCGCATTCTTCCCAGTCTTTACCGGTTAGGACCAACTCCACGCCAGGCGCGGATTCTGCCGCGGACGTATCGAGGGATTTGATATTTGCATGGGCGAAAGGTGAGCGCAAAATCCAGGCATGTGCTGTATTGGGTAACTGCACATCGTCTACGTAGCGGCCACCGCCACTCAATAGCCGAGGGTCTTCTGAACGGGGTATTGGTTGTCCAAGCGCGTACTCGCCCATTTGGTATTTCTCCAAGGTGAAGTGACTCTGTTATTTTAGTGTAATAGAAATTAGTTCTCAGGGTAGGGGGCGTGATGCGAATTTTAAGATATTTGGTACCTTTTCTTTCCGTTGTGCTGTTCGGTGCGGCAACGAGTGCTGGGACTCTTGATACGATCAAGAAAAAAGGCTGGCTAACTTGTGGCGTGAGCCAAGGGCTTCCAGGATTCTCTGTCCCTGACGCAAAGGGGAATTGGACGGGCATTGACGTGGATTTCTGTCGTGCCGTTGCGGCGGTCGCATTGGGTTCTCCAGACAAGGTCAAATTCAGACCGCTGTCGACCAAAGAGGCATTCACCGCGTTACAGTTTGGTGAAATTCATATTCTCTCCCGGAATGTCACCTGGACGCAAACGAGGGATAGCGCGCTCGGCGTGAACTTTGCCGGTATTCTTTATTATGACGGGCAGGGGTTTATGGTGCGTCGAGATCTTGGCGTCAGGTCCGCAAGAGAGCTTGATGGCGCCGCCGTCTGTGTGAACTCAGGCTCGACGACGGAACTTAATCTGTCGGATTATTTTCGATCACATGGAATGAAATATACCCCGGTGGTGTTTGAGAAATCTGATGAAGTCCTTGCCGCGTACCGGGCTGGCCGCTGTGACGTCTTTTCTACTGACCAGTCAGGTCTTTACGCCCAACGCCTGAAACTCCCGAAAGGGAATGTTCATATGATTTTGCCCGAGGTCATTTCGAAGGAACCTCTTGGGCCCGCGGTGCGGCAAGGTGATGATCAATGGTTCAATATTGTTCGTTGGACGTTGTTTGCTCTTATTGGGGCAGAAGAGTTAGGTGTTACGAAATCCAATGTTACGGTGCTTGAGAAAAAGACCCGAAATCCCGCTGTCCGAAGATTTGTTGGCACAGAAGGAAAGGCGGGTGCCAATCTCGGCCTTGATCCCAAATGGGCGGTTCGCGCGATCACTGCCGTTGGAAATTACGGTGAACTCTTCGAAAGACATCTTGGAAACAAGAGTCGCCTTAAGATTTCCCGTGATCTAAACCGGCTGTGGAATAAAGGCGGGCTACATTACGCACCGCCTATTAGGTAATTCGTTGAACAACAGCCTTTGGCAATCTGGACGACGCGCAGCATTCATTTGGCAATTCGTTGCGGTGGTCATCGTTGTTGTTCTTGTCAGTTGGGTAATTGGAAATACATTCGACAATCTCTCTACCCGTGGGATTGCGTCTGGATTTTCATTTCTTCAATCAACGGCCGGATTTGGTATCTCGACGAGTCTGATTGAATTCAGCGAAGCATCTTCTATCGGAAGGGCGTTTTGGGTCGGATTGCTGAACACCTTATTGGTATCTGCAATCAGTGTGGCGCTCGCGACAATCTTGGGCTTTGCCTTTGGGGTCGCGAGATTTTCCGGCAACTGGCTCCTGGCTCGCCTTGCTGCGGTCTATGTCGAAACGCTTCGTAACATTCCTCTGCTGCTGCAAATTTTCTTTTGGTATTTTGCTGTTCTGCGATCCTTACCCAGTCCTCGCCAGAGTTTTGATCTGATGGGATTGTTCTTTCTAAATAACCGCGGATTCTATGTTCCAGCGTTAGAAATATTCGACGGTGGCGGTTGGTTATTGAGTGTCCTTATCGCTTTGTTAATCACGGCATTTTGGCAACGACAGCAAAAATTAATATCAAGGAGTTGCTCCGGGATGGCTGTGCTGCTTTTGGTGTTAGTGTTTGCGAATGCCGGTATCAGCGTGCCTGTATTGCGGAGCTTTAATTTTATTGGCGGAGCAGTTTTGTCGCCAGAACTTGTGGCTCTGGTAATAGCGTTGTCGACATATACCGCCGCGTTTATTGCTGAGATTGTTCGCGCTGGAATTCAATCGGTGCCGCGCGGCCAAATTGAAGCGGCTAACGCTCTGTCTCTCTCCAACAAAGATCGAATGCGGTTTGTTGTTATTCCGCAAGCGCTGCGCGTCATCGTTCCCTTGTTGACCAATCAGTATCTAAACTTGACCAAGAATTCCTCACTGGCGGCGGCAATAGCCTTTCCCGATTTGGTCTCAGTTTTTGCAGGTACTGTTCTCAATATTACCGGACAGGCGATTGAGATTATCGGTATTACGATGGCGGTGTATCTCACGATAAGTCTGGCAATAGCTATGGCGATGAACGCTTTTAACCGGACAACCGCGATGCGGGGGCTTTCCCCGTAATGACTTGGGCGCGACAAAATTTATTCTCGAGTTGCGGTAATGCTCTGACCACCGTCGTGATTGCTGTCGGCTTAGTATGGGCATTGGTTCCGTTGATTGACTGGGCGGTGCTTTCTGCTGATTGGATGGGGACAGAACGTACGGATTGTAGCAAGGGCGGCGCCTGTTGGGTCTATATCACACAACGCTTCGACCAGTTTATGTATGGGTTTTATCCAGAGGCGGAACGTTGGCGTGTTGATATTGCGGCATTGATTTTGGTTGCTGCAATGGTTCTTTTCTTTTGGTCTCGGGTTTCCGGCCTCCGGGCATTGGTGGGTTTCGTGGTGGCATTATTCGCTTGCGGTTTCTTGTTAGTGGGAGGGTCTCTTGCGCTGCCTGCTATCGAAACACGGCTTTGGGGCGGCATGATGTTGACCGTTGTGTTGACTATTGCCGGGCTTGCTATGGCATTTCCTGTCGCCATCTTGATGGCGCTCGGTCGGCGCTCGTCTTTGCCGATTGTCCGAATATTTTGTACTGCCTTTATTTAGATTTGGCGTGGGGTTCCGCTCATTACTGTTTTATTTATGGCATCCGTGATGTTGCCGTTATTCCTTCCTGATGGTGCAAGCGTTGATAAGTTGTTGCGGGCGCTCATCGGTGTTTCGTTATTCGCTGGTGCCTATTTGGCGGAAGTCATCCGCGGTGGGTTACAAGCGATCCCTCGTGGGCAATATGAAGCTGCTGCTGCGCTGGGGCTCGGTTATTGGAAGACGATGCTCTATGTGATCCTGCCCCAGGCAGTTCGGCATGTTATTCCAGGCTTAATCAATACAGTCATCGCCTTGTTTAAAGATACGACGTTGGTCTTGATCATCGGGATGTTTGATTTTCTGGGTATTATTCAGGCAAGTTTGAATGATCAAGAATGGCTCGGTCTTGCCGCTGAGGGCTATATCTTTGCGGCCTTAATCTATTGGGTAATTTGTTTCAGCCTGTCGAGATTGAGTATAAGGGTCGAGCTACGTGGTGGTACGCGCCATGTGTGAATGGAAAGTTTGATGTCCGATCCGGTTATAAAGGTCGAGCAGGTTCATAAATGGTTTGGCACCCACCAAGCGTTGGATGGCGTTGATCTGTCGGTAAATACGGGTGAACGGATCGTCGTTTGTGGCCCCTCTGGTTCCGGGAAGTCGACCCTTGTGCGATGTATGAATGGGCTTGAAACCGTTGAGTCTGGGCGAATAACTGTCAATCAGATCGATTTGGCAGGGGGCACGACCGCAGTAGAGCAGGTTCGAAAATCCGTTGGCATGGTGTTCCAGCAATTCAACCTGTTTCCCCATTTGACGGTTGAAGAAAACCTCTGTCTTGCGCCTGTACGGGGTCTCGGTCTTTCAGAGATTGAGGCTAAAGAGCGGGCCGAGAAATATCTCAAACGGGTTCACATCCCCGAGCAGGCAACAAAATTCCCGTTGCAGCTTTCAGGAGGTCAGCAGCAGCGTGTGGCTATTGCTCGTGCCCTGTGTATGGAACCGAAGATCATGCTGTTTGATGAGCCGACATCGGCGCTTGATCCAGAAATGATTAAAGAGGTGTTGGATGTCATTGCAGAATTAGCTGCGGATGGCATGACGATGGTTTGTGTTACCCATGAGATGGGCCTTGCCCGTGCGATGGCAGATCGCATCGTTTTTCTTGACGAAGGACAGATCGTAGAAGAGGCGTCGCCGTTGGAGTTCTTCGACTCTCCGAAATCTGACCGTACAAAACAGTTTCTTAGCCGGATATTGTAGTCCTTCAAAGGGCCCAATCGAATACGCAAACCCTTAACGTCTTATTAACCATATGTTTGGCATGGTTAACGAAGTTTAATGGGGGGGGCATAGTTCTACCAACGGTTGGTAATATGCCTATGCAAGATGTTCGTAAGACCAAGACGGAACTTCTGACAGAATTAGAGACATTAAGACAGCGTGTCTCTGATCTTGAGAATGCCCGTCACTACACGGAAAGCGATAACAGGTTCAGGTTACTTGTTCAGAGCATGCCTGATGCTGTTCGTATTTCCTGCGACGGCGTGATCGTTTATGTAAACGACGCAGCTGTGAAGCTATTTGGTGCACAATATTCTGAAGAGATTATCGGGCGGCATTCGCAAGATTTTGTTCCCGAAAATGAACGCGACCGTTTGGCGGCGCGACGACGAATGTTGGTCGCGAATGGCAACGTGCCGATGGAGGAGCAGCAGCGGCTTCGACTGGACGGTTCTATAGTTGATGTAGAAATTCTTGGCATCGGCATAACTTGGCACGGTAAGCCCGCAGCATTGAATGTTATTCGGGATATTTCGTCCCGCGTAGAGGGGCGCCAGGCGCTTGTTGAAGCCAAGGAAAGCGCCGAGTTTGCCAATCGAACCAAAAGTGAATTCTTGGCCAATATGAGTCATGAAATTCGAACCCCTCTAAATGCGATTATGGGTTTTTCAGAAGTTATGGAGAAAGAGCTATTTGGTCCGGTAGGCACGCCTCGCTACCGCGAATATGCCGCCGATATCCATGCAAGTGGTCAGCACCTTCTGTCCTTGATCAATGATATTTTGGATTTCTCGAAGATCGAAGCAGGGCAAATGAAATTTAAACGGGGCAGAGTCAACGTCGCTCGTGTTGTGGACGCTAGTCTCGCATTGCTAAAACGGCGAGCGGAAACAGGAGAAATTAAGCTCGCAGTTCGAATTGGTAAGGATTTGCCGGCCCTAAGAGGTGATGAACGACGTATACGGCAGGTTTTGTTCAATCTGGTTTCCAATGCTTCGAAATTCACCCCAGATGGCGGCAAAGTCAGCATTTCCGCCAGTGTTAATGCACAAACTGGCCTCCGTATTCGGGTGAACGATACCGGTATTGGTATGAAGCAAGAAGATCTGGAAACTGCCCTAACGCCTTTTGGTCAGGTAATGACCGCGAATGAATTGGATGTAACGGGAACCGGCCTCGGGTTACCTCTCGCTAAATCTCTTGTCGAACATCATGGCGGAAGCTTGAATTTGAAAAGCAAGCTCGGTGAGGGAACGAAGGTAACTTTGGAGTTTCCGCCGATGCGCCTGGTCGCCTGAACGACCCTTGCATGGGACGTTAATTTCTCCGAGACTTCAATTGAGGGAATTAATTGTCCATTCTTTTGGAGGAGATGAGCTGTGGCGAAACCAGACGCATTTGAAGATCATTGCTGGCAAGATGTTATTCCGACCGACGATATCAAAACTTACTCTCCTTACGCTCGTGAAACCTATATCGGCAAAAACCCGGCGCTTCTTTGCATCGACCTTTACAACCTTGTGTACAAAGGCGGTCCGGGCTTGCCGCACGAACTTGACGATGAATTTCCGAATAGCTGCGGGGTTTATGCGCATAATGCGATCGAGCCCACCAAACGACTATTTGCTGCAACGCGAGCAGCGGGAGTCCCAGTTTACTATGTTACCGCCCAATTCAATCCGCACAGAGTTAATTCTACCAAGCGGGTTCATTTGAAAACCACAGCAGAGGATTGCGAAATTCGTGACGATTTCGCGCCGGAACCTGAAGATGTGGTCTTTCGGAAGGAGCGCCCGAGTGCATTCTTTGGAACGCCCTTAATTGCGCACCTCAATCAACGTCGCATCGATAGCTTGATTGTCTGCGGTGAAAGTACGTCAGGTTGCGTCCGCGCCAACGTATTGGAGGCGCATATGTTTGGGTTGCACGTGTCAGTCGTTGAAGAATGTGTTTTTGATCGTGCGGAAATGATCCACAAGGTGAGTTTGTTCGATATGCATCATAAGTATGCAGACGTTATGAAGGTCGATGAGGTCGTCGAACATCTTGAGAATATTCCGACGCAAAAAGTACTCTAGCGCTAGAGAGATACGCGGAAGCAAAAAGCGCTCTGGAATGGAGCGCTTTTTATGGGACTATTTTGTGACGCTTAGAACATCGAAACGATGATAAGCCCGGTAAACATCGCCGCTACAACAGAACTACCAATATTGACTTTATGGCGGATACCTTGGGCCTGCCGCCGCTTGGCTTCCAACACTCGCTGAGCGGCAAGAGCTTCATCAATAGCCTTACGACGTCCATCGCGTT
>WLWZ01000017.1 GCA_012103315.1 Alphaproteobacteria bacterium | reverse complement strand
CTGAACCAGCCGTCCCCCCTTCGCGAGGACCCGCAAGTTACGGGCGACATAGTCACCGCCGACAATGTCTAAGACGACATCCACACCTCTTTTGTCGGTAGCTTCCTGAATGGCGTCAACAAAGTCAGCATCGCGATAATTAATCGCCTTGGTGGCGCCTAAATTTTCGCAAGCCTCACATTTTTCATCTGAACCAGCCGTGGTAAACACTGTGGCACCAATGGCCACCGCGAGTTGAATAGCTGTCGTTCCGATACCGCTAGAGCCACCATGAACGAGGATGGTTTCTCCCGCAGACAATCCGCCACGGGTAAAGACATTGTCCCAAACGGTATACATCGTTTCCGGAAGGGCGGCGGCATCGCCCACTGAAATGCCTTGAGGTATGGGTAGGCATTGCAAGGCCGGTGCGGCGCAATATTCGGCATATCCGCCACCAGCAACGAGAGCGCAGACGTCCTCTCCGATTGCCAAGCTAGTTACATCATGGGCGACGGCTACGATCGTACCCGCGACCTCCAAACCTGGAGTGTCCGGTGCCCCCTTGGGAGGCGGATAGTTACCCTGCCGTTGCATAACATCAGGCCGGTTAACACCTGCCGCTGTAACTTTGATCAGAACTTCGCCATCCCGCAGTTCGGGAAGTGGAATTTGGTTGGGTTTGAGAACTTCGGGGCCACCTGGCTCGGTGATGTCGATTGCCGTCATTTCCTGAGGCAGAACTTGGGTCATGAGGGTGTCCATTCAATAGGATGTCGAAAACGGTTGCAGGTCTAGTCTCCTCGATTAAAACTAGCAAGAGGAGGATATAGAATTATGGATGAAGAAGAAGATATCGTCCGGCCAAAAGACTGGTCTCAACGAGAAATTGAGGCTCTTTCGATTGAACAGCTAGAAGATTACATTGCTGAGCTCAAGGCGGAGATCGCCCGGGTTGAAGCGGATATTGCAGCTAAAAACTCTCACGCCAATGCCGCTGAGGCCTTTTTTAAGAATTAGCTATATTTAGCGATATTCAATAAATATTGGTGCTAATTTTAAAAGTATTTATCTCGTTAACCATTTTTTAACCTATGGATTATAGAGTTTATGGTGATGAATAGGTTCTCCTATGCATCACGTCATTGGATCCTCATCCCATCCTTTTGACGCCTCCCTGTTGAACTAGAGCCGCCCTTGAGGCGGCTCTTTTTTTGTCTGTTGTATTAATAATTGAGTCTATCTCTGTTCTGGCCAGTTCTATTTTGGTAACTATTGTTAACCTTTTATTAACGTTAACAACCTATGTTTGTATTTGACGGTTGGTTTCCCTTCCGTCTCGTCAATGGATCTTCATCCCATCCTTTTGACGCCTCCCTGTTGAACTAGAGCCGCCCTCGTGGCGGCTCTTTTTTCTTTTTAGGTGCAAGATTGACGGTTTCGCTTTAATCAAAGGGCGTCACAGTCTTAAATAGAACAATGTCTAAAGCTGTATCGATAAACCCTTTCGTCGAAAAGACTTATCAGGATACCTACGAGCTGCTCGTCTCCATTCGTGACTATATTTCTGGTCCTATGCAGGGAGAAGCCGAGGTGCTGGAAGCCCCTGATCAACTTAGGTTAACGCAAGAGCTGTCTCGTATGACGCGAGACCTAACCGATGCGATGGCGTGGTTAATGATGCAAAAGGCGATTGATGCCGGGGAACTCAGTCAAGAAGATGCAGATGCAGAACCGGCGGGAAAACTCGGCGAAAACTCGGATGAGGCCGACGAGCCTGAAGACGCAGAAGGTCTGGCGCGTTTGCCGTTATCGGTGCGCAGTCTAGTCGACCGTTCACGCCGCATATGCGCGATGGTTCGCCAAATGGCGGCTGATAGCAACAAATCTGGGAACTAAACCGCAAGAGCGGATTATTTTAGACCGAAACTTTCAAACTTCTTGTTGAACTTAGCGACCTGACCATCCTGGGTATTTATCCGTTGATCGCCACCTGTCCATGCGTTGTGGCTTAAAGGATCGATGTCCAGCTTCATTGTGTCACCGGGGCTACCCCATGTGGAACGTGTCTTATAGCTGGTGCCGTCAGTCATAACGACGGTGATCTCGTGGTATTCTGGATGGATATCGGCTTTCATCTCTTCCTCCGCAACGGGCGCGCGTTATATATCAGAATTGCGGGCAAGAGCAAGCCTTGTAATGCAGTATTTGTGGAACGTCGCTTGTGCGTTGACGGAAGACGTATTGAATGCTTGTTAGGTATCGAATTGCTGCTAGCCCAGGGACTCGACTACAGAATGGCACGACGGCCTGAAAATACATCGGAAGCGGCAGATCGGCCGCGCGCAGCTGTTGGAGCTTTGCGGGGTATTCTTCCCTACCTGAAGCCCTATAAGGCGGCCATAGCGGGTGCTTTGGTCGCTCTGACTGTTGCAGCGTCTGCGGTCCTGGTAATGGGCGTCGGGTTGCGGGCGCTTGTCGATCACGGTTTCAGCGCCGGTAATGAAGAGTTGCTCGATAACGCGCTTATTGGCTTGCTGGTTATTATTGTAACTTTGACCGCTGCAACCTACGCCAGATTTTTTCTTGTCTCATGGATCGGCGAAAAAGTTGTCGCGGATATGAGACGCGATGTCTTTAACCATATCCTTGATCTCGACTCACAGTTTTTTGAGACGACCCGAGTCGGTGAGGTGTTGTCCCGGCTAACAACGGACACGACATTGTTGCAATCAGTTGTTGGTTCTCAGGTGTCGGTGGCGTTGCGCAACCTACTCCTGTTCGTCGGTGGAACAACGATGTTGGTGGTCACTAGTCCACGGCTAACTGGCTTTGTCTTCCTGGTGGTGCCGTTAGTCGTTGTGCCAATAATAGTCTTCGGGCGACGCGTCCGGAAACTGTCACGCGCCAGCCAGGATCGCGTAGCAGATGTCGGCGCTTTTATAGAGGAAACGCTGAATGCAGTGCGGATCGTACAAGCCTTCGGTCATGAGAAAATTGACCGTGCCATCTTTGGGGGGCGTGTAACCGAAGCACTAACCACGGCGATTGACCGCAACCGGGCGCGGGCTTTTCTGACCGCAACCGTGATGATGCTGGTCTTTGGATCAATTGGGGTCATTCTTTGGTTGGGTGGTCATGATGTTATCTCGGGCCGTATTTCCGCCGGTGAACTATCCGCTTTTGTTTTCTACGCCATCGTCGTTGCTGGTTCTGTCGGCGCGATTAGTGAAGTTATTGGTGATCTGCAGCGCGCTGCAGGCGCTAGCGAACGGCTTGTTGAACTCCTCGGGACGATACCCGTACTAAGATCACCCGATAACCCGAAACCCTTGCCGGGGAGCGCAACCGGGGCTGTTAAGTTTGACAATGTGACCTTTCACTATCCATCGCGCCCTGAAACGCCGTCTCTATCAAATTTTTCGCTGGACGTTAAAGCCGGAGAAACGGTGGCATTGGTTGGGCCATCCGGGGCGGGGAAGTCTACGGTCTTTCAATTGCTACTGCGCTTTTACGACCCCAGCGAAGGCGCTGTGACGTTGGAAGGGCTCGATCTGCGGGAGATCGATCTTGAAGCGTTAAGAGCTCGCATGGCGATCGTTCCCCAAGATGCGGTGATCTTTGCCGCTAATGGCTGGGAGAATATTGGTTATGGAAGGCCGGAAGCGTCATCTGAAGAAATTCGTGCGGCGGCAGATGCGGCAATGGCGACTGAGTTTCTCGATCCTCTGCCAGATGGATTTGACTCCTTTCTCGGAGAAAAAGGAGTGCGGCTTTCGGGTGGGCAAAGACAACGAATCGCAATAGCGCGTGCCATTTTGCGCAATGCCCCTCTTCTTTTGCTAGATGAAGCGACCAGCGCGTTGGATGCGGAAAGCGAACGCAGTGTGCAGCAGGCGCTCGATCAGGCGATGTCAAATCGGACGACTCTTGTGATCGCGCATCGGTTGGCAACCGTGCTGAAAGCAGATCGAATTGTCGTGCTAGACCAAGGTCGAATCGTTGCTACTGGTACCCATGACGAACTGATCGCCGAAGGCGGGCTCTATGCGCGTCTGGCAGCACTTCAATTCGACCGGGAAGAACCAACCCGCGACGCGGCGGAGTAATATTACTACCTCTACTGCTTTTCGCGGCTTGGTATGGCAGAGATCGCCGTAACCCAACTTTGAGCAGATCGGAACCAACCCTGTGATTTTGGGGTCAACTGACTGCATTGATTGGTCGTTGGGGTACGGATGCGGAATTCTTTGGGTCCTTCGCCGACAGAAGTAGAAAATATATGCGTCCCGCAGTCAGAACAAAAAACCTGTGCTCGTGGCGCACCACTGTCTCCGGTTTTAACGTAGGTCTTTGGCGAACCCGACAGAAACTCAAAGTTTTCTTCCTGAGCAACCACGCCAATGCGAAAAGCGCCGCCGGAAAATTTCTGACAATCGGTGCAGTGGCAAACACCACAACTCTCAGGGTCAACCATCGCTTCGTATGTAATGGCGCCACAATGACAACCGCCGTCTACTTTCATAATTCAAGTCCCTTCTATTCATTATTGGCAGTGTGTCGCGTTTTCGCCTTGAAAGCGAGCAAGCTCGTGCTAGTCTTTTCATCTAATTTCCGACAGGGATAACAGGGAGACTTATTAATGAGTTCGTTTAAACAATTTTTGTCAGCGGCTGCCATTGTGGGAGCAGGGCTTGGCGTTACCACCTCTGCAGTGCAGGCGGATGCTGTAGCAGATTTTTATAAAGGGAAAACACTTCGAGTAATCGTCGCGTCGAGCGCTGGCGGTGGTTACGATGCTTATAGTCGCGTGTTGGCTGAGCATATTGTACGGTTCCTTCCGGGCAAGCCGAACGCGGTTGCACAGAACATGCCGGGTGCTGGTGGGTTGCGGGCGGCGAATTTTCTATATGTCCGCGCGCCGAAAGACGGCACGGTATTTGGTCATGTACAGCGGACAGCGCCATTCCATGCAATCATGGGTCGCCCGGGTGCGGCGTTTGACCCTAACAAGTTCAATTGGCTCGGAAGCCTCAACAATGAGGTAACGATTTGTGTTGTTCGGAAAGGGGCGAAAGCAAAAACCTTTGAAGACTTGAAGACCACGGTTACCCATATGGGTGGTTCGGGTATCGCTTCGGATAGTGAGACTGTACCGACATTTCTGAACAACATGCTTGGGTTCAAGTTTAAGGTTATTTCAGGTTATCCGGGGTCCACGGAAACCGCGTTGGCCGTTGAGCGCAAAGAGCTCGATGGAATGTGTGGTTCCTACTCCTCGCTGACGTCAGCGCAAAAACGTTGGTTCCAGCCTGGGAAGGAATTCGTTAATATTCTGGTCCAGGCCTCGACCCGAAAACATGCGAAAATTCCGCAAGTGCCATTGGCCAAAGACTTGGCTGCGAACGCCAAGGACAAGGCTGTCATGGAATTGAATGATGCCCGCCTTGAAATGGGTCGTCCGTTTGTTGCACCACCAGGTGTTCCAAAAGCACGGGTTAAGGCGCTACGGGTTGCCTTTAACACAATGGCGGCGGATCCCGCATTTTCTAAAGCCATCCTGAAGCTTGGTCGCGAATTGAATCCGGTTACCGGTGAAGATGTACAGGCTTTGATCGGTCGGGTAACCAAATCCGATAAGACGGTCATCGCTAATCTGAAGGAGGCGCTGGTCTATAAAGGCAAAAAGGGCAAGGTCGTCTTTAAGATGGTCAGCCATACTGGCAAGGTGACCAAGACTAAGAGAAAGAACCGGCGGGTATGGATTTCCTACAAAGGCAAGGAAGTAAAGGCTAAGGTATCCGGGTCTCGTACCAAGGTGACCGTGAACGGCAAGAAGGTGAAGCGCAAGGCTATCAAGGTTGGCATGACCTGTACCTTTATCTATCCGTCTGCTGGATCGGAAGCTAAGAAAATCGACTGTAAGAGCTAACACGCACGGTCGTTAATGAATGAACGGTCCCGCTTTGGCGGGGCCGTTTTTTTGTACGCGCTTTATCGCCCGGTTAGTTTAAATTCGATCCGGCGATTGCGGCTCAACCCTGCCGGGCTTGGACTTGTATCGAGTGGTCTGAATTCTCCGAAGCCCGTTGCAGCGAGACGGTGAGGCGGAATTCCCTGGGCGACGAGTTGTTTAACCACAGCAATTGCGCGGGCCGATGATAGCTCCCAGTTGGACGGGAATTGTGCTGTCTTGATGGGACGGTTGTCTGTATGGCCGTCTACTCGAAGGATCCAGTCCACATCTTTTGGGATTCGTTCGGCGATACCCTTCAGGGTGCCCGCCAATTGGCTGATCTGATTTTTCCCAGCGCCAAACATGCTGGATGACCCCGATGGAAACAGGACTTCAGACTGGAATACAAACCGATCGCCCTCGACACGAACACCTTTGGTGTTTCCCAGGGCATCGCGTAACTTGCCAAAAAATTCGGATCGAAAACGGGCGAGTTCCTGGACCTTGCTGGCTAAGGCTTCGTTCAGTCGTGAACCGAGATTGATAATCTGTACATTTTGCGAGCGTGCTTTGGCTTCCGAGGCTTCTAACGCACTCGAAATGCGTGCCAGCTGTTGGCGGAGAGCCGCTATTTGTCGATTGAGTAAAGCAACCCGGGCTCTGGACTTTTCAGATAGTGCTTTCTCGTCTTTTAGCGACTTGGCCGATGATACAGCTGAATCCTGCATCTCATTGAGACGAATATCCTTTGCCTTGATTTCCTTCTGCGCCAGAACGGTCCGTTCTTCGGCGCTCGCCAATTTGGCCTCGAGCTGTTTGCTTCTATCTCGGGCAACCGAAAGATCGACTTTACTTTTATTCAAACCGGCAGTCAGCGAGCTTACTTTTGTTTCCAATGCAGCGCGAACCTTCTTGAGAGCGTCGATGTCGTTCTTCAGGCTCTGCAGCGTTGCGAGCTGTACGCGAATTTTTTCGCGATCTACATCTAATTCCTGAGATTTGATGGTCAGCGCCTCGGCAAGGCGATCCCGGTCACCGGTCATCGCAGCCAGACTTTGTTGGATTTTATCTCTAGCAGCGATAGATCCCTGTAATTCCGTAGAGAGTTGAGAAACTTCCTGCCGTAAATTTTCGTTAGATTTCTTCTCCAGAGCCAGCACTTCACCGAGTTCTGCGATTTGTCGGTTGAGACGGTCGAGGGCGTTATCTCGGCCGGAGAGAATTTCCGACAGGAAAAACTGTGCGATCGTAAAGATCATCAGCAGAAAGATGACGATGATAAGCAGGGTAGAGATGGCATCGACAAAGCCGGGCCAAATATTTGATGAGTCACTGCGTCGGTAAGATCGCGTCGCCATTGGCTATCCGCGTCGTTGTGTCATTGGTTAGCGCGTTCAGCGATGGCAGCCATGGTCCGCGAAAGCACCCGAATTTCGCTTCGCAACTCTGACACTACCTCGTTACGACCGGTTCCCAATTCTTCAATAAGCCGAGCAAGTTGTGTATCGATGCTGCGCATCGATTTGCTCATGGTTTCGTCGGGCGACGACGCAGTGGAGGCATCCGCGATACTGGCCAGTAACGGTTTCATTTCGAGCTGAGTTTCAGCCAGTTTTATCATGAGCGATTGTTCGGTTCGCATTTGATCGGTCAGGGTGTCGAGTTTGTCGGTCAGCGAGACAACACTGCTATTGGCCGAAATACGACTTTCTTCACCGCGCTCCAGCGTGCGTTGCAAGCTTTCAAGGCTATCGGCTGTTTGCTCCAAGAGTGCTTGGACGTAGGCCGGGACACCCTGGTCTCCTTCGCCTATAGCGAGACTACCCGACGACAGTCGAGTTTGGCCGGCAAGCCAGTCTTCGAGATCGTTATAAAATCTATTTTGGGCTTGTCCTGCTTGCAGTTCGAGAAACCCGAGGATCAGAGACCCCGCTAGACCAAGCAGCGAAGAGCTAAAGGCGGTTCCCATACCTGCTAGAGGTGCTTTCAAACCCGCTTTTAGATTGGTGAACACCTTGGCGAGATCACCACCGCCAACCGACAGGCTACCAATGACGTCGCCGACAGCGCCAATTGTTTGCAGCAGCCCCCAAAAGGTGCCTAGCAACCCAAGAAATATTAACAGGCCGATGAGATATCGCGACAGATCGCGTGATTCTTCCAGTCGTGAGGAAATGCCGTCGAGTAGGGACCGCAGGGATAATGCCGATAGACTAAATTGGCCCTTTCGTTCACCCAGCATTGCCGCCATAGGGGCCAATAGCTTTGGCGGTGTTTGGTTGACCTGTTCTTGGTCATTACGGAAACTCTCGATCCAAGCGACTTCCTGAATCAGGAGTGCTACCTGACGAAAAATATAAATCATGCCCAAAATCAGAACGCCAACAATCAAACCATTCAAAGCAGGATTGGCCATGAAGGCGTCGACGAGCGGAAAAAAGAGCCCCGCCACAGCCACCCCAACAGCGACGATGAACAGCAGCATTCTTATTAAATAACGCCGTGGTCCGTTCATCCGACCTTTCCTGCAGCTGGTTGAGATACCGGGGCGATTATAACGGTATCATGATTGTCGTGGGTTAGCGTGTTGTTACGATGATGTCGATGCGATCCGTGGGGCCGCTGCCCGAACGATTACCCAAGGCTCTGACATCAATTCGCGTGCTGCGAACGCCTTTTTCGATCAAATAGGATCGTGCCGCCAGAGCGCGTGATAGTGATAGCCGCCGGGCTTGGCTTGCTGACCCATCCTTGGCACTTGCATAGGCAAGAAGCTGGATACGCAACGCGCTATTTTTTTTCAGTGATGTGGAAACATCTTGCAAACGTGCCGAAGCATCGCCATTGAGTTTGGCCGAGCCAGCGCTAAAGCCAATGCGTGTGGTCGCGCCCGCTTTAAGAGGTTGCCCGATCGGTGGCAATGAGGCGACCTGAGCCGCGGGTTTGATTTTTGGTTTCGCAATTTTTGGGGCTGCGGGAACAGCGTTTTGTGGCACGACCTTTAAAGGGGTCGGCGCCGGTAACGTCACCGATTTGAGTGGTTTTCTTACAACTGGTGTTGGTTTCGGCGGTTCAGGAGCCACCGACGCAGTTGGGACGGGAGTGCGGGTCGGGGCTGAAATTTTGGGCGGTGGCGGAGCGGCGACTGCTCGAGGTAGGGTCAAGTCTTTTGGTGGTGCCAATGGACGAATTTGTCGCTGCGTTCGCTTTGCGGCAGGAACCCTACGTGTTGTCTGGGTGAATTTCCGCAACGATTTCCGAGCGCTTTTTTTCCGTTTCGTGGCGCGCTTCCGGACAGCCTTGGGTGGTCGTAGCACAATTCCACCAACTTTAGCCGAAGATCTACCGCTTGAGATGACGGGGAACTTTGGCGCTGGCGCTACATAGCCGCCACCGGGGATCGTTGCGGTGCCTGGGGCACCCAACAAAAGCTGTGGGATGTTGGGTGATCGCCCTAGATTGTCGATAACACTGTAATCGACAAAAACACTCGACTGGCCAGTACCGCCTATATATTGTTGGGCGTTGGCCCCGGCGAAGAGTCCGGCGGTCAGTAAAGTGACGGAAAAGAAAAGTTTGATTGGATTATACGCTGTCATAGAACTCCATGATGAACGGCGCCCTAACGTGTCGGATCCGCCTATCATTCCCCGTTAACCTGTTTAACCAATAAGGTTAATGTCGTTATTAATCTAGCGCAGCACGGTTCCTGCCACAACAACTTAGCCTAATTTCGAAACGCGTGATTTTATTTAAGTTTGCCGCGCATAGCGTCCCTGAGCATTTTGGCTACGGGGTCATACAAATCGCTGTTTGCGGCCAGAATAGTGTCGCCATTTAGAGGGTCGGCGCGGCCATCCAGTTCACTCACCAGACCGCCTGCTTCGCGAATCAATACAATTCCGGCAGCCACATCCCATGGGGAAAGCCCGATTTCCCAGAAGGCATCAAATCTGCCAGCAGCAACATAGGCGAGGTCCAGAGAAGCGGCGCCAAACCGTCTTAGGCCAGCAGTACGATCCATAATGGGTGTTAAAGCCGCCAACATTTCTTCTTTGCCGGGGCGGTCACCGAAGGGAATTCCAGTCGCGAGAATAGCAATATCGAGATTGCTTCGGGCCGATACGCGCAGCCGCGTATTTCCGAGGAAACATCCAGCACCCTTTACAGCCCAAAAGGTCTCGTCTCGAGTCGGGTCGTAAACCATGCCGGCAACCAGTTCACCGTTTTGTTCGTGCGCAATCGAAATTGCAAAATGTGGAATGCCATGGAGAAAATTTGTCGTGCCATCCAACGGATCGACAATCCACCGGTCAGCTGCATCGTCTGACCCTATAGCGCCTTCCTCTTCGAGCAGCATGGCGAAGCCCGGACGTGCCTTGTTGAGTTCGTCCTTGATGATCTGTTCGGCTCGGCGATCCGCTTCCGATACGAAATCCGCTGGGCCCTTTCGTGAGACCTGTAAATGCTCAACTTCACCGAAGTCGTGCAGCAAACTTCTTGCCGCTTTGCGCGCGGCGCTGTCCATGACGTTGATAATTGCTGGCCACATTGGGCAGGCGCCTTTTTTATAAAATCTATATTGGCGTGATCGACAGGCTCTTAGCCTAGTCCTTCGCCCGTTCCACGTATGTGGCATCTTCGGTATTGATGACGACACGGGTGCCAGCTGCTATATGCGGCGGGACCAAGGTTTTGACACCGTTTTCTAGCACTGCAGGTTTATAGGATGACGACGCTGTCTGCCCTTTGACAACGGCATCTGCCTCGGTGATTTCGAGGGTAACGTGTTGTGGCAACCGGACACCGACAGGCACGTCGTCCACGGTATCAACGGTGACTTCCATACCATCAGTCAGGAAAACACCGGCCTCACCGACCATGTCGATCGAGACAGCAAACTGATCATATGTCTCTGAGTCCATCAGATTGATCTGATCGCCATCGGCAAATAGCATGGTACAGGTCTTTTCCGACGTCATGAGCTTTTCGACGGTTTCCTGTGTTCGAAACCGCTCATTGGTTTTGACGCCAGATATTGCATCTCGCATATCGACAGCAATAAAGGCATTGCCCTTACCAGGCAGGATAAGCTCATATTTGACCACGACATATTTTTTGCCGTCATGCTCAATAGCATGTCCCGGTCTGAGCGTGTTGGCCAGAACCTTCATGGTATTCCTATCCTTGTCTCATGCTGGGTTGTTTCGGCGGCGGAAATTAGCAGGTTGCCCGCAGGGTTTCAACGCACTCTCTTATATCCGCCTAATCGTGATATTTGTGGGTATTCCCCTGCCAGTCAGTAACGATCCAATTACTATCGTCAGTGGCCCGCAGATAATCATCAGCAGCGGGTACTTTGCCGTGTCCTCCGGGAATATCGAGCATATAAGTTGGTTGGCACAGGCCCGATAAACGGCCTCGCAAGGTGCTGACAATTGCCCGTCCGGCGGCGAGTGTCGTTCGAAAATGGCTGGTTCCCTGTGCTTTGTCACCGTGATGTAAGTAGTAAGGTTTAACCCTGCTCCTCACGAGCTTTTTCATCAGAGCGGTTAAACTCTCTGGATCATCATTAATCCCTTTGAGCAGTACCGATTGGCTGAGCAGGGGAAATCCTTTGTCGACCAATCGAGAAATCGCTTTCTCCGCCTCGGCGACCAATTCATCGGCATGATTGCAATGCAACACAATAAAAACAGGTGTTGTGCGTTTTAACGCGGTGATCAATGTCTCAGTAATGCGTTCAGGATCGACGACCGGGACTCGTGTGTGAATTCGGATCACCGCGACATGATCGATTTCGTCTAGCGCATCGATGATCTGCGTCAGTCGTCGCGGTGACATGATAAGCGGATCGCCGCCGGACAGGATGACCTCCCAGATCTCGGTATGATTTCGGATATAATCGAGGGCAGTGTTCAGTTTCGACGCAGTAAGTAACCCGTCGCCAACAGCTTCGCGACGAAAACAAAACCGGCAATAGACAGGGCAGGTGAGTACTGGCGTTAGCAATACCCGGTCCGGATAGCGGTGAACAATACCGGCAACGGGGCTGTGCGGGATATCGCCAATTGGATCAGTGAGCTCTTCCGCCTGTCTGTTGTTTTCAAGCGCTGACGGGACGAATTGTTTTGCAATGGCATCGTTGGACGATGCGGGGTCAATCATTCCTGCGATGTGGGCGGTAATACTAACCGGGAGTGTCGCGCTGGCTTCGACGACGGCGCCTAAATGATCTGGTGGGATGAGACCCGCGCGTAACAAATCGTCGGGTGATGTTATGGCTTGAGGTTGCAACATCTGGACAAGATTTCTGGCCGCCTTCATGGTGTGCGCTCCGCAAATTTTATGCTGCCGGGAACCTGTCCGGAAGCAACAAGTCTGGACCTGTGCCATGAATGACACCCCGCCATCCGGTAAGCAATCCCCCGGTAGTCCTGCCTCAAATCGTTGGTGGCATAAAGATCAGCTAAGGAAGCGGTTGCCGGCCTTAACGGTGAGAGGTCATGTCGCCGTGGCAACCCGACAGTTCTTTGCCGAGAACGGGTTTGTTGAGGTTGAAACTCCAGCGCTACAGATTTCTCCCGGTATGGAACCGCACTTGACGGCATTCTCAACCCAACTTTTTGAGCCGTTTGAAGAGACGAATACTCGTACGCTTTATCTCCACACGTCTCCGGAGTTTGCGATGAAAAAGCTCCTGGCCGGCGGAATGGACAAGATATTTCAGTTGGCAAAGGTGTGGCGTAATGGTGACCGGTCTGGCACGCACCACCCGGAATTTACAATGCTGGAATGGTACCGCGCAGGGGCAACGTGGCAGGAAATTGCTGAAGATTGTGAGGCGTTGGTCAAGAATGCTGTTTCGCAGACGCATTCTGTTTCGGAGTCTCAACAGTTTAGCTGGCAAGGTGCGCAGTGTGATCCGTTCGGGGCATGGCAATATTTGAGTGTTGCTGAGGCATTTGAGAATTATTGCGAAATTGACTTATTGGCAACGGCACCCGATCCCCTGAAACCGGATGCGGCGTTGCTGGCGGTCGAAGCGAAACGGGTCGGTGTGCGCATCGATTCAAAAGATCAGTGGGAGGAGATTTTCTTTCGGTTATTTCTGGAGAAAATTGAGCCTAACCTCGGAGTCGGCGTACCCACTGTATTGTATAATTATCCTTTATCGATGGCGGCATTGGCCCGACAGAGTGCTGACGATGACCGTGTTGCTGAACGATTTGAAATTTTCGTCTGCGGTGTAGAGTTGGCAAACGGATTTGGTGAATTAACGGATGTCGACGAACAACGGCGCCGGTTTGAAGCGGAAATTGCACACAAACAGGAAGTGGTAGGGTACAGCTACCCGATTGATGAGGACTTCCTCGATGCGTTGGCTATGGGCATGCCGGAAGCTTCGGGAATTGCACTCGGCTTTGACCGATTGGTCATGTTGTGTGCTGGGGTGAATAAAATAGAAGATGTGCTTTGGGCCCCTGTGGTCACGGCCTGTTAACCATTTCTGTTTCAGAATCCCAATCTCAAATGAGATTGGAAATATGCTAAGAACAACAACGATCCAAAATGTCCTTTCGGGCCGCCGCGCGGTTCAGATTACTATTGTTGCGGTGAGTGCTCTCTGGGCATCGTCGAATTTGGCCTTGGCACAAGTGCCAGATGTCGAGAAACATTATACCGGGCAAACCATCCAGTTTGTGGTCGGTGCCGCGGCGGACAGTTCTTACATGAAATATGCCCGGTTCATCGGTCGTCATATGGTCAAGTACATTCCAGGCAATCCGTCGATGTCGTTTAAAAGCATGCCGGGTGCCAGCAGTCGCAAGGCAGCGAAATGGATGTACAATTCCGCCAAGAAAGATGGTTTGACGATTGCGGCAATCCGTCCTGGCGTGATCATGGAACCGCTGGTTGGAAATGCTAAAGACCTCGATTACGACCCAAAGAACTTTAAATATTTGGGCAGTGCCGCTAGTTCAGTCTTTGTGTGCATTGCGCGCAAGGATGCGCCGGCGACGTCATTTTCCGAAACTCTTATCCGCCGAATGGTGATGGGGGCAAGCCGATTTGGTGGGGCCTCCCGCGATACAGCACTGGCTTTGATGCAATTGACTGGCGCAAAATTTAAATTGGTTCAGAATTATAAGAGTGTCGGTCAGGCTGCGCAGGGGCTTGAGCATAGTGAAGTCCACGGTATATGCGGACTATCCTGGTCTACTTTCCGAACCGAAAGAGCTGATCTGCTCAAACAAAAGAAAATCAATATTTTGGTTCAGTTCGCGCCGGTTGGGGATCCAGTTCTTAACAAGATGGGTGTTCCGATGGTGTGGGATTTTGTCCGAACCCCTGATGAGAAGGCTGCTATGGAGCTGCTGGTTGCTTCCCAGGAATTTGGACGACCTTATATCGCGCCGCCCCGCGTTCCGAGAAAGCAGGTGATTGCGCTGCGGATTGCGTTTGAACGGACGATGAAAGACATCGATTTTCGTGCGGATGTTCGAAAATCCAATCTCCCAGTATCACCGACCTTGGGGGACGATGTTCAAAGACTTGTAACTAAGCTTTATAAAGCGCCGCCGCGTATTGTCGCTAAAGCCAAGGCGGCGTTCAAGGGTTGAGCTAAGTTTAGTTAGACTTCGGCCGCCGCATAAGGTGATGACCGACGGAATAGTCGTCTTACATCATCCTGCATCGCCATCAGGGCAGGGACGACAAACAGTACAATCGCGGCAGCGCAGGCGAGACCAAAGACGATGGTCACGGCCATGGGGATTAAAAACCGGGCCTGCAGGCTGGTTTCAAACAATAAAGGCGTTAAACCCCCGATGGTGGTGGCGGAGGTCAGGATGATGGCCCTCAGGCGGTCGCAGGCACCTCCGACGATCGCAGCGTAAAGGGGCTCAGTTCGGGCACGCCACTCCATGGTCGTCACCAGGATAATGGCATTATTGACGACAATTCCGGCGAGACCGATCAAGGCTACCAGGCTAAGAATGGTCAAATTGTAATCGAGCAACCAATGGCCGACGACAGCACCTACAAATCCCATGGGGATAATGGCCATGACCACGATGGGACGTGTATAGCTGGCAAATACCCAGGCCAGAATGATGTAGATTCCGGCCAGCCCGATTAGGGCACCAATGCGCATATCACCAAACGTCTCCGCTCTTTCTTCCGACTTCCCTTTAAAGGAGGCTGTGACACCGTATTTTCTGGCGATTTGCGCGAGCCCGTCTCGTTTAACAGCAGCTTCGGCATTGGCCGTGCTGAGGATGGCGGTGTCGAGTTTGGCTGTAACCGCCACTTGACGGCTCCCATCCTCGCGGCTGATCCGGGCAAAGCTCTGATTGGGACGCCGCGAAATGACTTCTGCAAGGGAGACCTCAGCACCGGCTTCGCTGCGAAGGTAAAGACGATCCAGAAGATCTGTATCGAGTTCATTATCTGGCAATTTTACCCGGACAGTAATTTCTTCGTCTCCTCGAGGGAACCGCTTTGCAATCGCGCCTTCAATCGCATTTCGTACCTGACGCCCGACGCTTGATGTATCGAAACTCAGTGCTCGTCCCCTTTGTGATACCTCTATGATGGTCTCAAGCTTGCCATAAGGAAGATCATCTTCGATGGCGCTTGTGCCAGGATAGCGTTTGAGCAGCAATTTTACCTCGCTTGCCGCTTTCTTGAGCGCTGCGATATCCGTCCCGACCAGCCTAATATCAACATCACGGCCCGGTGGGCCACCAACCGCTTCGCGGATCGTGAAATTATCTGTTCCGGCGGTTGGCCGAATTTCGGCGCGCCACGCATCGACGAAGGCTTGTGTACGGACATCGCGCTTGTCTGCCGTTCTAAGTTCAACAATGAGTCCGCCGATACTGTCTGTGGGTGCGCCGCTGGATGATCCCTGATTGCGTTCGACGGTGGTCCCGATCTTTGCAACCGACATACGGACGAGATCGCTATTTTCGCCCTCGAAGTTTTTGGCGACGGCGTATAGCGCCCGATCCATTTCATCGAGCATGGCTTGAGTTTTTGTTCGCGATGTTCCTGGCACCATCTCTACATTGGCAAAAATTTTGTCAGATTCTGGGGAGGGGAAGAAACTGAACCCTACCCGTCCGCCAGCAACCAGACCTATCGCAAGGACAAACAGCATGAGCGCTACCGACAATGTTGTGTAACGCCAATTGACCGCGATCATAACCAGTCGGCGGAACGGGCCGTCGCGGAGAGATGCAAATCTTTTGTCGAACCCTCGACGATATCGTGATGCGAGGCTGTTAGAGTCTGTTTTGGTCTTGCCCACCGCACTACGCAGGTGGCCAGGGAGGACAAAGAAACATTCAATTAGGCTGGCGATCAGAACCGCCACCACGACGAGCGGAATAGCGGAAATGATCTGGCCAATGATATTGGAGATAACAAAAAGCGGCAGAAAGGCGCTGATGGTTGTCAGAGCGGCGCATAACACCGGAATAGCCATGCGCTGGGCGCCGCTGACCGATGCAGCAAGCGGTGTCAGCCCGAGTTGACTGCGGGTGTCGGCATGTTCCCCCACCACGATGGCATCATCAACGATGATACCGATGGTCATAATCAACCCGAAGAGGCTGACCATGTTAATGGTTTGTCCCATCGCCAGCATTACGCCGAAGGTAGCCATCAAAGACGCCGGAATGCCGACCATCACCCAGAAGGCAACCCGCGCTTTAAGAAAGATCATGAGTACTAGAATGACAATGACCAATCCGCCGCCACCATTTCTGATCAGCAGATCGATCCGGTCCTGCAGTAGATCGGTTGCGATGTCATAGCGTTCGACGACCATGTTTGCTGGTAGTGTCGGGCCGATCTGGTCGAGATAGGTTTCCGCAATGGCTGCATTTTTCAACGCATCGGCGCTAACGGCTCGTTGTACATGTAATTCGACCGCTGGAAGCGAACGTCGGCGGGCCGTAACACCGTCATCGTCAAATGCTTCCCGGACTTGGGCGACATCCCGTAAATAAATCTTTCTGCCGTCTTCGAGCGCCTTGATCTCGACGCCTTCCAGACCCCGTGCGGTTCGTAACAGACCCAGGCTTCGGATTTGCCGCTGACCGCGCCCCACATCCCCTGACGGAAGGTCTTGAGATGTTTCGCCGATTTTCGTGGCGATGCCGGACAGCGTCAGGTCCAATCGGCGCAGGACTGATGACGGCACGTCGACCAAGATTTCCTCGTCAAGTGTCCCGATGAGATCGACCTTGTCGATGCCGCGTTCGAGCAGCCCGTCGCGCAGCCGCTTGGCATAGGCCTTAAGCGATGATTCCGGAAACGGGCCGGATAGGACGACCCGCATGAGCGTTTCGTATCGGACGATGCGGCTGACGTCGGGTGTCTTGGATTCTTCTGGGAACGTCCGGACCCGCGAGATTGCGGCTTCTACATCTGATAGGGCGGCCTGCATGTCGCTACCGGCCTCGAACTCTACACTGACGCTCGCCAAACCTTCATAAGCCGATGATTTGACCCGTTTAACGCTATCGAGGAATCGTACTTCCGGTTCGATGGCCTGCACGATGTTACTATCCACATCGTCGGCAGTAGCGCCGGGCCATTCCACCTGAACGGAAACGACGTCGATCCCGAAATCAGGCAGAAACTGCGCGTTGAGTTTTATAAGCCCATAAATTCCGGCGATAACCATCAGCGCCAATAGCAAATTTGCGGCGTTTTTATGGCTGGCAAATCGGGCAATTATACCCGTCATCCGGATTGGGTCGCTGTTCCCACCTTCGACGGGATCTCTCTCAGCTGGTTTATCCTCGTCTGACATATTTAGCGGACCTCGACCCGAAGTCCCGGTCCAATTTCAGGAAAATGTGTTGTTACAATTTTACTGCCCGTGGGAATATCTGCTCGAACAAGCACATCCTTTGCAACCCGACGCAAGACGTTCACCTTCAGTGGCGTTAGCCGTCCTTTTTGGATGATATAAACAGTGCCGTCGGCGCCGAGAGCGCTTTCGGGCAGCTGGTAAACCTTGCGGTATAAATTGCCCGGTACGTTCACCTCAACGAAGGCGCCGGGCCGGAGAGGCGTTTGAAGATTGGGCGCATCAAGTCTGGCATAGACGCCGATGCCGCCACTGGCGGCATCGATTTCCGCCCCAAGCCGCGCGATCGTGGCATCAAAGCGAAAACTCTGTCGGCCGACACGCCAATCTACTTTGATTTTTCGGCCTACGAGGAGAGGGCTCGCTTCGGGCCCCGTCGTCCCCGCGAGGCGGCCGAAATCACGGCGACTAAGCTGGAAAGAAACCTCGAGACGCTTAGTAACGATGAGACGCGCGAGACGGTCGCTGCTGCCCACGCGTTGACCGACGGCAGCTACCGCGCTTGCAAGGTAGCCATCTTCAGGGGCGATTAGCATGGTCTCGCTGAGATTGCGTTCGGCCTGGCTTAACGCCGCGCGGCTACGCGCTAGTGCTGCGGTCAATTGATCCAATTTGGCATCCAGCCGTTCACTGAGCTGGCTCTGGTTCTGGACTGATTGCTGCGCATCGTTGTAAGCGATGGAAGCGTCATCCCGTGATTTTTGGGATAACGAACCGCGCGCGCTTAGCTTTTTCTTCCGGTCAAGGTCGGTCTTCCGGAGCCTGACCTGGGATCTCGCTATTCGAAGCATCTGGCGTTGGGCGCGCAGATCAGAACGCGTTTCTTTAAGACGCGCCTCGGCCTCTGCAATAGCAGCCTTCTTATCAACAACCTCGACCTCATAATCGAACGGGTCGATAACAACCAATGTTTCGCCTTGTTTAACCGTCGCGCCTTCGACGAAATTCTGGCCAAGTTTGACAATGCGTCCGTCTACCAGCGGTCTCAGCTCAACGACGCTGCCGGCGACCACAGTGCCGAATTCAGTGATAGGGGGTTGGACATCTGTCAGCTGCGCCTCAACAACCGAAACAGGCCAGACTTTCTCCGTCACCGGCTTGGGGGTCGCCTGTGGGCGGGTGGATTTCAAATACAGGAAACCAGAAATCGCAACGGCGATAACAATTATCGGGAGCAAAACCTTGGGGAGTTTCTTCATTTTCTCAATATGCAGTGTCGAGGCACAACCTTGTGTCTTATGTGGGGTCTAATTCAGCTAAACCTAGCCTAACTCACACATTTTCAAAATTTTATCCATAAAAAGCAGTGTCGCACAAAGACCGTAACGAAGTTCTATAGCACGCAGACCCACTTCGCTGTTTCCAGATTGACGTAGATGCGTGGGGAGGCGGATACTATACCTTAAGTTGCAATACATATGGAGCCCCCCAATGACGTTCGTAAAGGCCTGCCGCATAGTGATATTATCTACTGCTATTGGAATTGTGAGTACGCTCGCTGTCGCACAAGATAGTCCTGCGAACCGGGCTGCTGCGGCGGACAGGTATCTCAAAGCTGTCCCCATGACGAAAATGATCGGCGACTCCATTCGTGCGTTAAGTCGGCAAGTCCCTGCTAAGAATAGAGCCCGGTTCGCTGCAGAGATGAAGAAGGTTATACGTTTGAGCGTCCTCGAAGATTTGACGAGGAAGTCAATGGTCAAGACTTTTTCGACGGATGAATTAAATGCACTTGCTGACTTCTATGGCTCGAAGCATGGATCAAGTGCGATGGGCAAGTTTGGTGCTTATATGGGCCAGGTCATGCCGGCATTGCAGAAAGAAATTCAGCGCGGTATCCGAGAAATCCAGAAAGCCAGATAAAAAAAGTAATATTGGGTACGAAATTAGACTTTCAAAGATAGAAGATGTTTTAGGAAGTCGGGTGTCTCTCTGATTTGAAATGTCAGCGGGCCTAGAGTCTTGCCAGATACCTTGCTGCTGAACCCAGAATGATATCATAATCGTTCAGGGTGATTTGCAGTCACGGCAATATTCGTGAAGCTGGAGAACGCCATGCTAGATGATGAATTGGGTCTGGAATTTGTGCCGCTATCCGACGCGATTGGCGTTGAGGTGCGCGGTGTTGATCTCAGCCAACCGATAACGGCCGAGACGGCCGCCGCGCTGAAGGCTGCGTGGGCGGAAAATTCTATAATGTTGATCCGGGGGCAGGAGTTGGATGACGAAGCGCAATATGCTTTTGCGCGCGTGTTCGGCGAAATCGCGCCACGCTCCAAGCCACCGGTCGAAAAACGAGATTACGTCCCAGATCCCGAAAACCCTATGCATTTGATCACGGATAGGGTTGATGAAAATGGCAGGCGTTTGGGATCACTCGGTCATGGCGAAATGTATTTCCATACTGACAAGTGTTACGAAGAAGCGCCGCACCGGGCGTCCACGCTCTATGCGATAGAAATTCCCTCAGAAGGCGGCCATACAAAATTTGCCAGCCTTTATCGCGCTTACGAAATGCTCTCTGATGATTTGCGTAACAAGCTCGACGGTCGGCGCGCTCTGCAGGTCTATGATTTTGGCACCGTGCCGGTCGGCACGGATGTGAATATCGATGAGCTTATGCATTTCTGGCAGCCGATTTTTGTGACTAATCCGGATACCGGTCGCAAGGCACTTTATATAAACCGGCTGATGACATCACGGATCGAAGGATTCGACGATTCCGAAAATCGCGAGGTGCTGGAGACATTGTGGGACATCATTGAATCCCCTGATAATATGTATGAACATGTCTGGTTACCTGGGGATATCATCGTCTGGGATAATCTTTCGTCAGTTCATGCGCGAACTGACTGGCCACAAGAGGAGCGCCGAACATTGCGCCGTTGCACGGTACAGGGCAGCGCGCTGGTTTGAGGGAGGGAGAAATGGCCACGCAGTTACAACAGGATAGCGACCTGGAGTTTGTATCCTTGTCATCGGCGATTGGTGTCGAGGCGCGGGGCATCAACCTGTCCGCGCCCCTTGACGACGCGACTGGTTCAGCGCTGCGTCAGGCGTGGGCCGAGAACAGTATTCTGTTGGTCCGAAATCAGGACCTGACTGAAGAGGAGCAATTCACGTACGCCCGAATTTATGGCGATGTCGCGGCCCGTATAAAGCCGCCGGTTGAGAAGCGTGCCTTTCGCGCTGATCCCGATAACCCGATGCAGATGGTCACCAACGAGCTCGACGATGAAGGCAAGCCCGTGGGCTCGCTGGGCGATGGTGAGATGTGGTTCCACACTGATAAATGTTATGTTGAGAAACCGCATCGGGCATCGTTTCTCTATGCCGTGGAAATTCCATCTGAAGGTGGCCACACAAAATTTGCCAGCTTGTATAACGGCTATGATCAGCTGCCGGAGGCGCTTCGCGAGAAACTCGAAGGTCGTAAAGTCCTGCAGATGTATGACTATACAAAGACCGAACCGGGTAGTCTCGACCAGCCGCTGGAAAATTTACTGCATCATTGGCAGCCGGTTTTTGTGACCAACCCTAATACGGGTCGTAAGGCGGTTTATATCAGCCGACTAATGTCGATGCGGATCGAAGGCTATAGCGATGATGAAGGCCGTGATTTGATTAACGCGGTTGCTGATATTGTCGAGGCTGAGGACAATATCTACGAGCATGTCTGGAAGCCCGGCGACATCATCATCTGGGACAACCTCTCTTGCTTGCATGCTCGAACTGACTGGCCGCGTGAACAACGCCGGACATTGCGCCGGGTGACGATTGAAGGCGAAGCTCTTATATGAGAGCGCGCGCGGTTTAGCTCTCTCGAGTTGCTGCTGCCTCATCAAAAATATCATTGAAGGCTTTGACTGCGGCGCGCGGTCCATCGGGATGAGCCCATACACCGGCGGCAACAGCGATAAAATCGGCGCCCGCTTCGATGATGGGTCGGCAATTTTCAACGGTGATTCCGCCAATAGCAACGCAAGGGACGAGCATTGTTTCCTGCCATTGCGTCAGTAAATCTGGCTCTGCGACATGCTTTCTCTGCTTGGTCGTACTGTCGAAAAAAGCCCCGAAGGCAATATAGTCAGCACCGGCTTCACCGGCCTCCATCGCGAGATGGGTCGATACGTGACAGGTCACACCAATGATGGCCTCATCGCCCAGCAACTCCCGGGCTTCATCGTAAGGAGTGTCGGTTTGACCAACATGCACACCATCGCAATCGGCTTTGGCAGCGAGGTCTGCGCGATCATTCATAATCAACGCGACGTCGTGGTTATGGCAGATAGGTCGCAGCCGGTCAGCAACATCGAGAATGACGTCGTCATCAACATCTTTGAGACGCAGCTGTACGCAAGCAACATCGCCGCCCTCAAGAGCAGACGCAAGCGCATCGGCAAACGGCGATAAAGTCTCACCATAAACGCCTGGCGGTGTAATCAAATAGAGCCGACAGCGAAGCCGGTCATCTTTATCTGCCATCCGGCTTAGAACTTGCCCTGATAGATTTTGACGATCGAGTCGAGCATTGCCAGCGCTTCTTCACGCGGCCGCTGGAATGTATTCCGGCCAATGATCGATCCGTTACCACCGCCATCACGAATGGCGCGGGCTTCGTTATAGATACCGTCAAGATCCTTGGCTTCACCACCGGAGAACACAACGATACGACGACCGGCAAAGCAGCTCTGGACGACATGGCTGATCCGCGCCGTTAGGGTCGCAACATCGATCTTCTGAGCTGTGTAGACCTTCTCTGCTGCTTCCAGGAACATGGTGTCTGTCGGCGGTTTAACTTTGATAACATGAGCGCCGATCAGGCAGGCCAAGTGTGCTGCATAGGCGCAGACATCCATCGCGGTTTCGCCTTCGCGGGTGACCATGCCACCCCGCGGATAGGACCATACGACGACCGCCAAGCCGCAAGACTTGGCTTCTTCAGCAAGCTCGCGAATTTCCTCAATCAACTCATATTGATCTTCTGAGCCGGGATAAATCGTAAAGCCAATGGCGGCACAGCCGAGGCGAAGCGCATCATCTACCGAGGCGGTGACCGCTTGATCCTTATTGGTGGAAAGCGAATTCGCGCTATTACATTTCAAAATTGTTGGAACGGCGCCGGCAAAACTATCGGCACCTGCTTCAAGCATGCCGAGCGGGGCTGCGAACGCAGAAAGCCCGGCATCGACAGCCAGTTGATAATGATAATGTGGATCGTAACCAGCGGAGTTCGGGGCAAAGCTACGGGCTGGGCCATGTTCGAAGCCCTGGTCGACCGGCAGAATTACCATCTTGCCAGTGCCGCCCAGCTTTCCGTGCATCAGGATTCGGGCAAGGTTTCCCTTGGTCCCAGGATTGTCTGATTCATATCCGGCCAGAATCTTTTTAACGCGCTGCGTAACCTTGGTCATTTCATCCTCTTTATCTTCGCAAATCTGTACATTGCTTATACGTGAATCTCCCGCGAGAGGGAACGACTCAAGCGTATTTCACGAAAAATGTGCCTGTAAGAAATCCGACGGATCAGAATAATCCATGAGATCGGGCATTGTCGGGCGTCGGGTTCTGACATCGGCTTTCGTGTGAAGAGCGATCGCTCTGATTTTGTCGGCCACCGCCGAAGGCGCAGAAATATAGATACAGCTTATTCCATGGCGTAAAGCGGCTAATGCGTTGCCCGGAGCATCTCCGCAATCCAACACCCCGATGATCGTGATATCTGGAAACTCTTTTCGGACAATATCAATGATGTTTCCGAACCATGCCGGACCCAGTGAACCAGCCGCACTTCGCGCGCTCCAGAGTTCCAAACTAGAGCGCGACGTAGCTTTTGATGCCATAGCTGACTGACACGCTGCTCGCGCCTGGTCGATGCCGTGAATGACGACACGCCGAACGATAGTCTTCGAGAATTTTGCTGCGGTCTTTTGCGACATAACACCAGTGTGCCATGTGTGGCGGGCGAAGACGAGCGTGGTTGACGCTTGCGCGACGGCCATCCTATTCTCAAATGCGCATAGTTCTGCGAAAAGATCGGATGAGCCATAAACATGGGACAGCTTGAAGCAGCACAAGAGCGGCTGGAAAGCGCCCTCGCACGGCTGGAAGAAGCGTCTCAACGGGTTGGCGGGAATTCCACAGCGGGACAGGTTGAAGGCGAGCTGACAACTCTTAGGCAGCGCTGCACGAGCCTTGAAGATAATACAAAGGAAGTTTCGATGCGTCTCGATTCTGCGATCGAGCAGCTGCGTACAATTTTGGGTGAGGGTAATGGCGCAGGTTGACGTCGCGATAAACGGCAAATCCTACCGTATAGCCTGTGATGATGGGCAGGAAGATCATCTGCTGCAGCTCGCTGCTTTTGTTGATAAGCGTATACAGGAACTTGTGGCGTCTGTTGGTCAAATTGGTGACGCGCGATTACTCGTAATGGCAAGTTTGTTGATTTCAGATGAGCTTTCTGAAACCTACTCCAATTTGAATTCTACTGATGATGGTAGCGCAAATGACGAGGCTGCAGAAGCTGAACAGGCACTTGCTCAGACGACAGAAGCTTTGGCGCAACGTATAGAACTGATTGCAGAGAAGCTTGAGCCAGCTTAAATTAATCTCGATGCTGCGTGGTACGAGATACATATACATCCCTTTGGCCAATAATATCTTCTAGGGAGCTGTCCCTGCCGGAGCCTTGGTTTCGGTATATGGCGCCCACCTGCTAACGCGGGCCTTAGAGGATGACACGTTGACCGGCTATCGCGGCATCACCTGAATTTCAGAAATACAAGATTTAGAAAGAAGACGATCTCGTTGGCGCTTTCCCGAATTGATGAGGCCAAGCGGCTCTTGGCCCTTAATGTACGCGCCGTAAGAACAGCGGCGCATCGTGACAGGGGTCGCATTGCCGCAACGGAAATTTGCGACCAACTCCGATTGGCCCGCGATGCAGGATTGGTGATTGATCGTGGCACAATTGTTTCTGCCTATTGGCCGATGCGCGATGAGCTTGATACCCGAAAACTACTGCGCGGCCTTCATGACGAAGGAGTACGATGTGCGTTGCCGGTAATGCAGCAAAAAAACAAGCCGTTGTCGTTCCGTCTCTGGCAACCGGGAGATGCACTCGAAGAAGCTTCCTTTGGTGTTGCCGAACCGTCATCTGATCAACCTGTTTTGACACCGGAAGTTATGCTGGTTCCGTTGCTGGCGGTTGATGGTGATGGTAATCGGCTTGGCTATGGTGGTGGTTATTATGATCGAACCCTTCTTCAACGACGCCAGGGCAGGGAAGGTCCCGTGGTCGCGGTTGGCGTTGCGTATGATGTGCAAAGGGTTCAGTTCGTGCCGCATGACGAAGGTGATGCTAGGCTGGACTGGTTGATTACAGAGCAAGGTTTTAAACAATTCGGCCGGGCCTGACAGATCGTGTGTAAGAAAGTAGTCGGATGAGAATTCTTGTTTTAGGCGATGTTGTTGGTCGTAGCGGACGGCGTGCGGTTTGCGAGGCGTTGCCCCATCTGCGGCGCGAGCTCGCCGTGGACTTTGCTATCGTCAATGGAGAAAACGCGGCTGGTGGGTTCGGTATTACGCCAAAAATTTGTGGTCAGTTTCTGGAGGCTGGGGCGGATGTTGTGACGACGGGCAATCATGCCTGGGATCAAAAAGACATCATCCCTCATTTTGATAAAGAAAAACGCCTGTTACGGCCGCATAACTATCCCGAGGGGACACCAGGAACTGGCATGGGGCTTTATGAAGATGGTGCCGGTCGAAAAGTTCTTGTGCTGCATTTTATGGGGCTCTTGTTTATGCCGACTTTGGATGATCCCTTTTCGGGGATGGATCGGGCGCTCCTCAACAAAAAACTGGGCGGCGATATTGCGGCGATCATCGTTGATTTTCATGGCGAAGCGACAAGCGAAAAAGTCGCGATGGGTCATGTGTTGGATGGACGGGTCTCTGCGCTCGTCGGAACGCATTCGCATATACCAACCGCTGATCATCAAGTGCTGCCCGGTGGCACTGGCTATATGACTGATCTCGGAATGTGCGGCGATTATGACTCTGTGATCGGCATGAAAAAGGAAGGGTCAATTGCCCGCTTCCGCAAGAAAGTACCGGCCCCTCGTCTAGAGGCGGCTCAAGGTGAAGCTACATTATGTGGCGTTGTCATTGATACCGATGATGAGACCGGACTCACTACGAATATCACACCATTTAGGCGCGGCGGGCGTCTCGCGCCGACACCTGAAATGGGATCATAAATTCATGAACAACTAGCCGATTTGGATTTCTGGTCGGTTTTTCGTCATAAATGCCCGTTTTTCGGGCTCAAACGCGATTTAGTGACTAGAAAATGGGGTCTATGTGCTTTAAACCGCTATATATAGTATATTTTTCTCCCTTAATATCGGATCAAGGCGGTCATGGCCGGACATTCCCAATTTAAAAACATTATGTACCGGAAAGGTGCGCAGGATAAAAAGCGCGCCAAGGTATTTTCTAAACATATTCGCGAAATTCAGGTGGCGGCGCGTACCGGCTTGCCGGATGTTGAAATGAACCCTGCGCTGAAAACGGCAGTGGCGGCGGCTAAAGCCGTCAATATGCCGAAGGATAATATTGATCGGGCAATTAAACGCGGTGCTGGTTTGGCGGACGGAGAAGCCTTTGAGGAAATTCGATACGAGGGCTATGGGCCAGGTGGTGTCGCCATCATTGTCGAAACGCTGACCGATAATCGCAATCGCACGGCGAGCGAAGTGCGAGCCGCCTTCACAAAGCATGGCGGGTCACTGGGTGAAACCAACAGCGTCAGTTTTCAATTTGATCGTATCGGCGCGGTTGGCTACGCGGCGGATGTCACAAGTGCCGACGAGATGTTTGAGGCGGCGTTAGAGGCCGGCGCCACCGATGTAGAATCGTCGGATGCTAGCCATGACGTGGTCTGTGAACCAGATGATTTACATACCGTCCGTGAAGCCTTGGAAGCAAAGTTTGATACACCGCAATTGGTCGAACTTCAGTGGAAACCACAAGTATCAGTGCCGGTCGGTGAAGATCATGTGCAAACATTGTTCAAGCTGCTTGAGACGCTGGACGACAATGATGATGTGCGGTCAGTTTCCGCAAATTACGAGATCGATGATGCGGTAATGGCCACGCTTGCTGACTAGCAAGGGCGGTGAAAGGGATTTGATGAAGCTTATTGGGCTGGATTCTGGTTTACGGGCAACGGGCTGGGGTATCATAAATGTTGATGGCAACAATCTGACATATGTTGCTGCCGGTACCGTCCGGGTGCCGACGAAAATGTCTCTAGCCGAACGGCTGGCGACTTTGTATCGCGTCTTAAACTCGGTCATAGAGACCTACCGGCCCGATGAAGCGGCCGTCGAAGAAACTTTTGTGAACCGTAACCCGAAATCAACGCTAAAACTTGGCCAAGCTCGTGGGGTCGTCTTATTGACACCTGCAATGGCGGATATTCCGGTTAGTGAATATCCTGCAAATGTCATCAAGAAATCACTGGTCGGCGCGGGGCATGCCGGTAAGGATCAAGTAGAAATGATGGTTCGTACATTGTTGCCTGGCGCGTCGATCGACAGCGCGGATGCTGCTGACGCGCTTGGTGTCGCTGTATGTCATGCCCATCATCGCCGTAGTCGTGCGCGCTGGGATTCTGGTGTGCAGGTCGTTCATGCGTCCACGCCTGCGGAATAGGGTTTTTCGGAATGATTGCCAAGCTTACCGGCTTATTAGACTCGATTGGTGATGATGGTGCCGTCATCGACGTCAGTGGCGTTGGCTATCTCGTGTTTTGTTCCTCACGCACTCTCGGAGCACTCGGTCGGGCAGGAGATCCTGTCTCGATATCGGTCGAAACCCATGTTCGGGAAGATCACATTCATCTTTATGGTTTTGCCGACCAATCAGAACGGGACTGGTTCAAGTTGTTAACGACTGTTCAGGGCGTCGGCGCCAAAGTTGCGCTGGCTATTCTTGGCACTTTGGCACCAGATGAATTGGCGAATGCGATGATGGCGGAAGATAAAGCGGCGCTGACTCGGGCGCCGGGTGTTGGTCCACGTTTGGCGGTTCGGTTATTGGCCGAGCTGCGTGAAAAGGCTGCCGAACTTAGTGTAGTGCGTCATGTCGATTTTGGCGGCAAAGCGAGTGAAGATACCGGTGCGATTTCCGATGCTGTATCTGCGTTGGTCAACCTTGGATATGGCCGCAGTGCGGCCTTCGGTGCGGTGTCTCAGGCCGTTCAGACATTGGGCGAGGATTCCAGCGTTGAAACCCTGGTAAAGGCTGGATTGCAGGAGCTTAGCGCATGACGGAGGAGCGTATCGTTGCGCCAGAATCCGGGCAGGATGACTCGACGGAAGTTTCTCTGCGCCCGCAAACTCTCAATGATTTTGTGGGGCAGCCACAGCTCCGCGAAAATTTGAGTGTCTTCATCAATGCCGCGAAAACGCGTGGTGAGGCGCTGGACCACGTTCTCTTTTATGGCCCGCCCGGGCTCGGCAAAACGACACTTGCTCAGATTGTCGCCAGAGAACTTGGGGTTGGTTTCCGGATGACGTCAGGTCCTGTAATCGCCAAAGCAGGTGATCTCGCGGCGATTCTCACCAACCTGGAAGCAAACGACGTTTTGTTTATTGATGAAATTCATCGACTTTCACCTGTCGTTGAAGAGGTGCTGTATCCTGCGATAGAGGATTACAAGCTTGATCTCGTAATCGGAGAGGGGCCGGCGGCGAGATCGGTGCGGATTGATCTGCAACCCTTTACGCTTATCGGGGCGACGACAAGGTCGGGACTGATCACGACACCATTACGTGAACGGTTCGGAATTCCGCTGCGGCTAAACTTCTATAGCGCAGAGGAGCTTGAGAGCATTGTTCGGCGCGCCGCAAATCTCTTAGATCTAGAGCTTACTGATGAAGGGGCCGGCGAAATTGCTCGACGCGCCCGGGGGACACCGCGTGTCGCAGGGAGATTATTACGTCGGGTACGTGACTTTGCTGTTGTTGGCGAGAATGGCCCGGTGGATGCCGCAATCGCAGATGCTGCCCTCAATCGGTTGGAAGTTGATGCCCTCGGTCTTGATGCGATGGATCGTCGATATCTTCGAACAATTTGTGAAAATTATGGTGGCGGGCCGGTCGGTGTCGAGACACTTGCGGCGGCTTTGTCCGAACAGCGCGATGCTATTGAAGAGGTGATCGAGCCGTTTCTCATTCAACAAGGGCTTGTACAGCGAACGCCACGCGGTCGCGTTGTGACGGCGCGGGGGTTTGATCATATCGGTCTTAAGGCTGACAAAGAGGTCATTTCTCAGCTCGAATTGCTAGCGACCGAAAACAGTGATTTGGAAGCGGATGGCGACGATGGCAGTTCCTGATGCTGGTATGCTCGAGAATAGCGTCCATGTCTTTCCGGTTAGGGTCTATTTCGAAGACACAGATAGTGGGGGCATCGTTTATTACGCAAACTATCTCAGATATGCCGAGCGCGCTCGAACAGAAATGTTGCGCTGTATCGGCTACCCGCACGCAAAAATGATGTCAGAAGATGGTTTGGTATTTGCAGTTCGACGGTGTGAAGTTGACTATATGAAACCCGCTCATCTTGATGATGCTCTTGAAATTTACAGCGGTAGTGTCGAAATCGAAGCAGCGAGCCTGTGGATTGAACAAACAATAAGGCGGGAGGGTGACGAGATCGCGCGACTCCAGGTTCGGCTGGCCTGTGTCGGAGATGCTGGAAAACCCAAACGTTTGCCAAGTGAATTGCGTGACGTACTTTTGCCACTTTTGGCAGTTAATAACTCGAAACAGTAAGGACGGAATCGAGATATGGAACAAACTGCGATAGCATCCGCCGCCATAGCTGGGTCGGTGGCTCATGACCTTTCAGTCTGGGGATTGTTTCTCCAGGCTGATATCGTTGTTAAACTCGTGATGGTCATTTTGGTCCTCGCTTCTTTTTGGTGCTGGGCAATAATTTTCGACAAACTCCTCCGTATGCGCCGGCTGGCGACGCAAGCAGAGGAGTTTGAAGAAGCATTCTGGTCTGGCGGATCTTTGGAAGATCTCTATGACCGTATAGATAATCGTCCACAGGAACCCATGTCGTCAGTGTTTACCGCAGCAATGCGGGAATGGCGACGATCCGCGTCGAAAGGACTCTCAGAAACCTCTCAGAAAGCAAGTCTGGCGCAACGGATCGAGCGCGTTATGCATGTTACCATGGGGCGTGAGATAGAAGGACTGGAACGCCATATGGCCTTTCTGGCGACAGTTGGTTCGACCGCTCCATTTATTGGTTTGTTCGGAACTGTTTGGGGAATCATGAATAGTTTCCAGGCAATCGCCCAATCTAAGGATACCTCTTTGGCTGTTGTGGCCCCAGGTATTGCGGAAGCATTGTTCGCGACGGCATTGGGTCTCGTAGCCGCTATTCCGGCGGTTGTCGCTTATAATAAGCTTTCCACCGACCTTGGACGTTATGCTGCCCGACTTGAGGCATTTGGTAATGAATTCAGTGCAATTTTGTCGCGACAGTTCGAGGAGTCTGACTGATTATGGCAATGGATGTTGGATCTCGAGGCGGTGGTAGGCCCGGACAGCTTGGTCGGCGCCCTCCAATAAGTGAAATTAACGTCACACCGCTTGTCGACGTTATGCTGGTACTATTGATCGTCTTCATGGTAACGGCGCCATTATTGACGGTTGGGGTCCCTGTCGATTTACCAGAAACGGCAGCAAACCGCGTCGTCGGGCAGGATGAGCCGTTGGTTGTCAGCGTTAACAGTGATGGCGGCGTATTTCTGCAAGATACGGAAATAAAGCTCGATCAGCTGATTCCACGGCTTACTGCCATTACCGAGAATAAAAAGGATGCGCGGATATTTTTGCGCGGTGATCAGGCTATTGCTTATGGCAGGGTTATGTCCGTTATGGGGGCGCTGAATCAGGCAGGATTTAACAGGGTAGCGCTGATAACTCAGGCGCCTAGTAAAAAGGCCGGTCGGGGCGCGCGGTGAGGAATGAAACGTGCGGTTATCATTTCGGGTATATTGCACGTTCTCGTGATTGTCGTAGCCTATTTCGGGCTCCCAATTTTATTCGATCCGCCAAAGATCGAAAGCAGCCCACCGATGGCTGTCGAGATTGTCCTGCCGGAGCAGATGCCGGAAAAGCCGGCGCCCAAACCTGTTGCACAGCCCAAGCCAATCGTTCCACCGCCGCCGCCCGTGGCCGCTGTTCCACCACCGCCTCCTTTGGCGATACCCGAACCAGCACCAGAACCGTTGCCACCACCTCCAAAAGCGAAGCCAAAGCCCAAACCAAAACCCAAGCCCAAAGTGGTCAAAAAAGCCAAACCCAAGAAACCGGCCAAAGTCGCCCGTGTCGCTCCCAAGCCCAGGCGCAAACCGCCGCCGCCCGACGAGTTTCGGAAACTGCTCAAAGATTTGACCAAGCGCAAAAAACCGACTCCGAAGGTCGCCAAAAAGACGCCAAAGATTGTCAAACCGCAACCGACACCCGTTCGATCCGCCTATGCCCGCCGTCAAACCGAAAACGAACTGTCCAAGAAAGTTCGGCAACAGGTCGTCCCGTGCTGGAATATTCCAGGCGGCGCGAAGGACGCGCAAAAGATGCAAATCGGTGTCCGTATCCGTCTCAATCGCGATGGCTCGTTGATCGGCGCACCGCGAGTCATCGATACAGGGCGGTTTCGCACCGACCAATCTTTTCGGGTGGTCGCAGAAAGTGCAGTTCGCGCACTTTTGAATCCACGTTGCAGCCCTTTGCGGTTACCTTATGGCCAATACGAAATATGGAAGGACATTACGTTCAATTTCGACCCCAGCGAAGCGTTGGGTCCGTAACATCAAATTTGAGCTAATGTGAGACGATGAGGAATATCAAACAAGACGTTCGCTTCTGGGTTATACCACTGCTTTTCGCTGTGCCTGTACTCGCCATGGTGATGGGATCGTACCCAGCCCGCGCGGAGCTCAAAGTCGATATTACCAGTGGTAAAATTGAACCTCTGCCAATTGCTCTTCCCGACTTTTTTGGAAATGACGCACAAGCTCAAACATTAGGACGAGATATTGCGGCCGTGGTGGCGGCTGATCTCGAACGATCTGGGTTGTTTCGACTTATTGATCGTAAGGCGTTTATCCAGGCACGAAGCTCTCTTCGGATACGTCCTAAATTTCCGTCATGGCGGCAAATCAATGCGCAGGCGCTGGTTGTTGGCAGCACTGAAATTAGGTCGAACGGGCAGTTGCGCGTCGAGTTCCGGCTCTGGGATGTGTTCGCCGGCCAGCAGCTTGTTGGATTGCGCACAGACACCGAGTCGCGGAACTGGCGACGGGTTGCCCATATAATTGCCGACGCTATTTATAAGCGGATCACCGGTGAGCAGGGCTATTTTGATACCCGAGTGGTATATGTTGCTGAATCGGGGCCAGCAGAGAAACGCGTAAAAAGACTCGCGATTATGGATCAGGATGGCGCAAACCATCGCTATCTAACGAGTGGTAGCGAGCTTGTCTTGACGCCCCGCTTTTCGCCAACAGCTCAAGAAATTACTTATCTTGAATATCGGGGCGGGCGGCCCCGTGTATACATCTTCAATATTGATACCGGGCAACGCGAAGCCTTGGGTGATTTTCCCGGGATGACATTCGCGCCTCGCTTTTCGCCCAGTGGAAAACGCGTCATTATGTCAATGGCGCAAGATGGTAATTCTGATATTTTTGTAATGGACTTACCGACCCGCCGGGTCAGCCGTCTGACCAGCCACCCCTCTATCGATACATCGCCGTCCTTTTCGCCTGATGGTCGGCGGGTTGTTTTTAATTCGGATCGCGGTGGGCGACAGCAAATTTATGTAATGGATTCTGATGGCGGAAATCCCAAGCGTATTAGCTTTGGGAACGGTCGTTATGCGACCCCGGTGTGGTCCCCTCGAGGTGATCTCATTGCCTTCACAAAAATTACACAGGGCCAGTTCTATATTGGTGTTATGAGACCGAATGGCAGCGGAGAGCGCCTCTTGGCGAAAGGGTTCCTTGTTGAAGGACCCACATGGTCACCCAATGGCCGAGTATTAATGTTTTTCCGTCAACCGCGGGGTGGACAGCCAAAGCTTTTTTCGGTGGATCTAACGGGATTCAACGAACGTGAAATCAGGACGCCGACAGCGGGATCCGATCCTGCTTGGTCGCCGCCCAAACGATAGCCGGTTTGTGGATTCAAAACGGGTTGAGATTTTAGAAGAAAGTCTGCTTTGAAAGGTGAACAAGCCTTTATTGAATCGAAGAGTAGGCTTATGTTTTTTAGGAAAGATGTGTTCATGAGAGGGACGTCAGATATGCACCGGAAAATCCTCGTTACGGTTATTGCCGGGCTTGCGCTCGGTGCGTGCGAAACTACTTCAGATAATGCGGGGTCGGCTCAAGGCAGCGGTAGTGCTGCTGGATCAGGCTCGTCGTCAGGCGGTAGCGGCGGTAGTTCACCGCAAGTTTCCAGTCTTGCCCCCGGTGGCGTTCCGGCTGGGAGCCAGGAAGATCTGGTTACCAATATAGGGGACCGAGTGTTCTTTGGACTGGATAGCGTGTCTTTATCTGCTGAAGCCAGGGCGACCCTTGAAAAACAAGCGCAATGGTTGCGCCGCAACCAGGGTGTAGTAATTACCGTTTCTGGTCATGCAGATGAACGAGGTACGCGCGAATACAATCTTGCGCTAGGTGATCGCCGTGCTACAGCAGTCCGCGATTATCTCGTGGCCCTTGGACTGGATCAGAACCGAGTGAAGACGGTTAGTTTCGGTAAGGAACGCCCAGTTGATGCGCGATCTAACCAAGATGCCTGGTCGAAAAACCGGCGCAGCGTGACCACGGTAAACTAGGATACAAATCAGCTGGCTGCACAAGGGACGCGGTCAGCTGACTGTAATGGCGGAATTGGCTAATGATGATGTCATCGCGTAAAGCGATTTGGATCAAACGGGTCGCAATGGTAACGGCGGTCATTTCAATGATCGTTGTTCTACACCCTGCGGAGGCCCAGGACTCACAGGACCTGATCAACCGACTGCAACGGATGCAGAATGAGCTAACGACACTACAACAGCATGTATATCAGGGAAAAAAGGCGCCGGGTGCTGCGGCCAGCGCCACGGCGACACCGGCGGGGTTGCCCAATGCAGCAATGGCCCGGCTTTCTAATCGCATTACGCAGCTTGAGGCCGAAATCAGACGCTTGACCGGCGCAAATGAGGAACTCAATCATAAAGTTTCTCAGCTCCAAACAAGATTGGACAAGATGTCCGCTGATCTCGAGTTTCGATTGAAGACATTGGAAGGCGGTGGGCCTCCATCAAATAATACTGGTCAGCCACCGCTTGCTTCAAACGGCACGCCGCCTACAGCAGTTGCACCACCATCATCAACGACGGAGAATACGGTGCCGGGTGCAGATCGTGGTGTCAGACCTTTTGGCAGCAAGCCGTCATTGCCGCCGAAAGCGGGTGGTCAAGTAGCAGCGGTTCCACCAGCCGCAACGGAAACTCCAGAGCAGCAATATGACCGTGCGCATGGCTTGATTGTCAAAAAGCGCGATTTCGCAGCTGCAGAGCGTGTCTTGACGGACTTTATAAGCGTGAACCGCAAGCATCGTCTGGCACCAAACGCGCATTATTGGCTCGGCCGGACATACTATGTTCGCAGCAATTTTGAACAGGCGGCAATCGCATTTGCGGAAGGCTTCCAACGTTATCCAAAAAGTAAGAAGGCGCCAGCGACACTCCTGAATCTCGGTATGTCTCTGTCCAGGCTCGGTAAAAACCGAGAAGCTTGTACCACCTATTCCAGGCTCGCACGGAATTTTCGTAAGGCAGAGCAATCGGTGAAACGGCGTTTGGTGCGGGAGCGCAAACGTTCTAAATGCCGGCGCTAGCGCCGGCGGACTTTCTCTAAAAATCAAATGGCCCCCGAGACTGCTGCCCCCATAAGTGAACGGGAGTTTTCCGACTTGATGGAACCCCTTGGGCCCTTCGAGCCTAAGCCGCAGCTCGCGGTTGCTTATTCTGGTGGTGCGGATAGCACGGCAATGGTGCTCATGGCGGCTCGTTGGGCAAAACGGCGCGGTGGTGATGTCGTGGCCGTAACGGTTGATCATGGGCTGCGACCGGATTCTGCAGCTGAAGCGCAGCTCGCGCAATCGCGTATAAGAGAACTAGGTGTGGGAGGTGTTGTCCTGTGCTGGAAAAGTCACAAACCGACGTCAGGAATTCAGAAAGCGGCTCGCGATGCTCGTTACGGGTTAATGTCGGGTTGGTGTCGCCGCAAGGGTATCCTGCATCTACTACTGGCACATCATCAGGAAGATCAGGCCGAAACGATGCTTCATCGTTTGGGACGCCAGACTGGCGCTGACGGGCTTGCCGGGATGGCGCGTATTCGCGAGACTGCTGATATTCGTTTGTTGCGCCCCTGTCTCCATGTTGCACGAAATCGGCTACAGGCTGTGGTCGAGGAACGAGGTCTCAAGTGGGTAGAAGACCCCTCAAACCATGATCCAGCCTACGCGCGAGTCCGGTTACGAAAGTTGTTACCAGCTCTAGAAGTCGAGCAGATTTCTCCCACTGCTTTAGGAGGAACTGCGCGTCGTCTCGCCCAAGTCCGTCAGACTATGGAAAATCAAACCGCCTCAATTTTGGCAGCTTCTGCCGAGATTAACAGTTTGGGCTGCGCCCGGATTGATTTTACGTCATTTATCGAAGCCGAAAGGGAAATCGCGCGTCGAATTCTTGAAAGGCTTCTGGGGTCGGTCGGCGGTAATTTGTACCCTGTACGCCATCAATTGCTCGACAATTTGCTCAATGATATTCGCCAATCTGGGCTTTTAAAGGCGCGGACCCTCGCGGGATGCCGGATTTTGCGTATAAAAAATAATATTTTGATTGTTCGTGAAGCGGCGCGATGCCCTGTGGAAAAAGTCACACCGGGCGTTTGGATCGACTGGGATAATCGTTTTCGTCTTAAAGTTTCATCAATCGGAAAATCCAAACGGTCAGACATATATATTCGGGCACTGGGTGACGATTTTCCCCAGAAATTGTCCAAAAAAACAACAAAAACCGGTCCTAAAGCCCTTAATGTGGCGGTTCGTCGTGCTTTACCCTCTGTTTGGGATCGCTATGGTCTCCTGAGTGTACCCCACCTAGGCTATGGACGGACGCCGCGCAATCCTGCTAGCGTAGCCCGAATGCAGGTTGAATATTTACCAAATCGACCAGTTACGAACGCCTTTTTTCCAGTTGTTTAACTGTTGGCATTCACTATGTATTCAACAGAGGCGTAATCGTTTAAACATACGACGCTAACGCGAGATAGCGGCTAAGCGGATCGAGGATTCTTGACGTGAATAATTTTGGTAAAAACATAGCCCTTTGGGTCATCGTCGGCTTGTTGCTTGTGGCGTTGTTCAACCTGTTCCAGCAGCCAAACGGCCGTAATGGCCAGGTCGGTATCCCGTTCTCGGATTTCCTCGCCGAGGTTAGCAATGGTCAGGTCCGTGAAGTTACGATCAAGGGCAATAACATTTCCGGTCTTTACACGGATGGTCGCGGTTTTGCGACTTATGCACCAAACGACCCTAATTTGGTCGAACGTCTGACCAAGCGCGGTGTCGTCATTAAAGCCATGCCAACTGATGATGGCTCACCGTCATTGGTACAGATATTGATTTCCTGGTTCCCGATGCTGCTCTTGATTGGCGTTTGGATATTTTTCATGCGGCAAATGCAGGGCGGTGGCGGCAAGGCGATGGGTTTTGGTAAATCGCGAGCTCGTCAGCTAACCGAACAATCCGGCAGAGTGACCTTTGAAGACGTTGCAGGCATCGACGAATCCAAAACTGAACTTGAAGAGGTCGTCGAGTTTCTGCGTGACCCGCAAAAATTTCAACGCCTAGGCGGTAAAATCCCGAAAGGCGTTTTGCTGGTTGGCCCTCCTGGAACAGGTAAAACACTGCTGGCTCGTGCCATTGCCGGTGAAGCGAACGTGCCGTTCTTTACGATTTCGGGCTCTGACTTCGTCGAAATGTTTGTCGGCGTTGGTGCGTCGCGAGTGCGCGATATGTTTGAACAGGGCAAGAAGAATGCTCCTTGTATCATTTTCATCGATGAAATCGACGCCGTTGGGCGGCATCGCGGCGCCGGTCTCGGCGGCGGGAATGACGAACGCGAACAAACCCTCAACCAGCTGCTGGTCGAGATGGATGGTTTTGAGACCAATGAAGGTGTGATCCTAATCGCGGCGACCAACCGTCCGGATGTTTTGGACCCTGCTTTGCTGCGACCAGGACGTTTTGATCGACAAGTTGTCGTGCCAAATCCCGATATCTTGGGGCGCGAGAAAATTCTCAAGGTCCATATGCGGAAAGTGCCGTTGGCACCAGATGTTGACGCTCGCGTAATTGCGCGTGGCACGCCCGGATTCTCGGGTGCAGACCTCGCGAATCTCGTCAATGAGGCCGCTTTGATGGCTGCGCGTCGAAATAAGCGTCTGGTGACGATGGCGGAGTTTGAGGATGCCAAAGACAAAGTCATGATGGGTGCGGAGCGTCGCTCCATGGTCATGACCGAGGACGAAAAGAAACTCACTGCGTATCACGAAGCTGGTCATGCGATTGTTGCGCTGCATGTGCCAAAACATGATCCCTTGCACAAGGTCACGATTATCCCGCGTGGGCGGGCGTTGGGGCTGACAATGTCGCTGCCGGAGCGTGACGCGTTGTCGCAATCAAAGATTGAACTCGAATCCAAGATTGCTATGGCGTTTGGTGGTCGTATCGCTGAAAAACTGATTTTCGGCGAAGACAACGTAACCACTGGTGCTTCGAGTGATATTCGGATGGCGACGAGCATGGCCCGTGCCATGGTCACCGAGTTTGGCTTCAGTGAGAAACTTGGTGCCTTACGCTATAGTGACAATGAAGAAGAAGTTTTCCTCGGTCATTCTGTGGCGCAGAAGAAGAATGTTTCCGACGCCACAGCAAAAATGATCGATGAAGAAGTGCGTCGGATTGTTGATACCGGCATGAAAGACGCAGAGAAGATTCTCACAGATTTCGGAGATGAACTGGAGACGCTCGCTCTAGCTTTGCTGGAATATGAAACATTGTCGGGTGATGAAATTGCGGCACTGCTGCGCGGTGAAACGATTATTCGGCCGGATCCCGATGAGCCGCCCGCTGACCGAAAAGGCCGGTCCTCTGTGCCGACATCTGGGACATCTACAAAAAAAGACGACGGTGAACCCGATCTGGAGCCGGAGCCGCAACCCGGTTCCTAAGCCCAAACGGCGTCAAGCATCATGAAGATTACCAGAAGCCCCGGCTTGCCCCGGGGCTTCGCTTATTCAGCTGAGCGGAAGGCTGATATACAGCTGCGCGCTCTTTCGCCACGCGGCTCTCGCGCCGAGCTTTTTTTACCGACCAATGATGGTGTAACCATCGTTGAGACCGAGATCGCTGCGATAGAAAATTGGGCGATGGAGAGTCGCCCGGAATTAAGGTCGGCTATTGTCAGCCTTATACAACGTGCGTCTCATCCACGTGGTTCTTTTGCGGAATTGTCTCTGTCACAGCCTGTCGTGATGGGGATTGTGAATGTTACACCCGACAGTTTTCATGATGGCGGGCGTTTTGATGACCCAGATCTCGCGATCTCGCATGGCATTGCGTTGATCAAGGCGGGTGCCCAAATTCTTGATATCGGCGGGGAATCTACGCGGCCCGGTGCAGATCCTGTGTCCCGACAAGAAGAGATTGATCGAATTCTGCCTATCATCGAACGACTGGTGGGGCAGGGAACGGTGATTTCAGTCGATACAAGGCGGGTTGAGGTCATGCGGGCCGCCCTTGATGCCGGTGCTTCCATCGTGAATGACGTGACCGCCTTGAGTGATCCTGGTGCGATTGAAGTGGTCCGGGATGCAAGCGCTTCGGCTATCTTGATGCACATGCAAGGTCATCCTGAGACCATGCAGTTAGAACCATATTACGATCACGCACCCTATGAGGTCGCTGCCTACCTCGCGGAGCGGGTTGAACAATGCGAACGATTAGGGTTGGCGCGTCACAGGTTGGCAGTTGATCCGGGCATAGGGTTCGGCAAGTCAGATGCCCATAACTTTTCGATTTTAGGGGCATTGGCCATGTTGCATGGGATTGGGACACCTGTGGTTCTAGGGGCATCGCGAAAAAGCTTTATCGGCCGAACGGTTGGCATGGAGAGAACAGAGGATCGATTGCCGGGCACGATTGCAGCAACTCTCCATGCGGTAAGCCAAGGGGTCCAAATTCATCGTGTTCATGATGTTGTCGAAATCAAACAGGCGTTGCGTCTCTGGCAACTTTGCAAAGACGAGAATGCATAGGCTCCACTGAGTTCTTCCAGTTACCTTTACAGCTCGCCATGCGGCGCGTAAAAATCCTCTAACCCCTTGAAGTTATGGGAAACAGGTTTATGGCGCGCAAACTCTTTGGTACCGACGGCATTCGCGGTACCGCTAATATTTATCCGATGACGGCGGAAGTGGCGCTTAAAGTTGGTATGGCGGCCGGCCAAATTTTTACGCGTGGGGACCATCGCCATACGGTCGTCATCGGTAAAGATACGCGCTTGTCTGGCTATATGCTGGAACCGGCTCTCGCCGCTGGTTTCATTGGGATGGGCATGGATGTCATCATGGTGGGACCCATGCCGACGCCCGCCGTGGCTATGTTGACCCGGAGTTTACGCGCTGACCTCGGTGTGATGATTTCAGCCTCGCATAACGCATATGAGGATAACGGGCTTAAGCTTTTTGGCCCGGATGGATACAAACTGTCAGATGCGACAGAAGCACAGATTGAAGCTTTGGTTGCCGACGGGGCGGCGACGGAGTTGGCGCCGGCTGCGACGCTCGGTCGGGCAAAGCGGCTTGAGGATGCAGAAGGGCGTTACATTGAGTTTGCCAAGAATACTTTTCCGAAAGGGCTGCGGCTTGACGGGCTGAAGATCGTGATCGATTGCGCAAATGGGGCAGCTTATAAAGCGGCGCCCGCTGCGTTGTGGGAACTCGGGGCCGATGTTGTCCGGCTTGGCGTGTCGCCAGATGGTTTCAATATCAATAAGGATTGCGGAAGCACGAATACTGAATTGATGCGGGAAACCGTTGTTATGCAGGGTGCCGATCTCGGTATTGCCCTTGATGGTGACGCCGACCGGGTGATGATTGCCGATGAGAACGGCCAGATTGTTGATGGTGATCAGATCATGGCACTGGTTGCCGAATCCTGGCGCCGTAGTACTAGGCTACTCGGGGGCGGCATTGTCAGTACTGTAATGTCTAATCTTGGGTTGGAGAAATATCTCGAAACTATAGGGCTTTCTCTCGTGCGAACCCAGGTAGGGGATCGCTATGTGGTCGAGCATATGCTGCAGAATGGGTACAATATCGGTGGCGAACAATCCGGTCATATTGTCCTGAATGATTACAATACGACCGGCGACGGATTGATCGCGGCGCTGGAGGTTCTGGGGGTGCTTGTGGAGTCCGGCAAAAAAGCCAGTGATGTTTGTCGGCTTTTCGACCCTTACCCACAATTGCTACGGAATGTCGGGTTTAGCGGCGCATCACCACTCAACGCAAAGCCTGTAAAAGAAGCGGTTAAGGACGGTGAAGCGAGGCTCGGAGATACTGGACGATTGTTAATTAGGCCATCTGGTACCGAACCGCTGATAAGAGTAATGGCGGAGGGCGAAGACGAGAAGCTTATCGCTGAAATCGTTGATGATATTTGTGCCGCTGTCGAACAGGCGGCTGGATAGAAAAGAAAGATGGTAGGTCGAGTTCTCATTGTAGCGGGGTCGGACTCAGGCGGCGGCGCTGGTATCCAAGCCGACATCAAGTCCGTCAGTGCGCTTGGTGCCTTTGCCAGCACGGCAATTACGGCTTTGACGGCGCAAAACACGCAAGGGGTACACGGCGTCATGCCGGTGCCGGTTGAATTCATCGATCAACAGATGAATGTGGTCCTGACTGATATTGGGGCGGATTGCATTAAGACGGGTATGCTCCATGACACTTCAGTCATTGAGACAGTGGTCAGGGCATTAGACCGTGATGCACCTGAAACGCCCTTGGTTGTTGATCCTGTGATGGTGGCGAAGGGAGGCGCGGCCTTGTTGCAGGATGAGGCCGTTACCACGCTCCGGGATCAGCTTGTTCCCCGTGCCACTCTTCTGACACCGAACGTCCCAGAAGCCGAGGCGCTGGCTGGTAGAACGCTGAAAGGTGAAGATGATATGGAGGCGCTGGGACGTGTCCTTTATGATCTGGGATCGACAGCGGTTCTCTTAAAAGGCGGTCATATGGACGGACCAGTGGTGCGCGATATGCTCATTACGGAGAACGGTATACGCTATTACGAAAACCCCCGTATAGACACGCCACACACGCATGGCACGGGCTGTACGCTTGCCTCTTCGACGGCGGCGGGTATCGCGAACGGGTTAACAATTGAAGATGCTGTCGCCGAAGCTGAAGCATTTTTGCATAAGGCGATAAAAACCGCCCCGGGACTCGGGAGTGGCCACGGCCCCGTTAATCATCTGCACACGGTTCAATCAACCTGATCTGAAAATGGCTTTCTTTATCGCCCGGTTTTCTTGGGGGGCGTAAGGTTGCCTCGTTTGCGGAATTTCTCGCGGTCTTTGTCGTTGATCATTCCAAGAATGACTTTGCGATAACCCTCGACAGCTTCAGCACCGGCATCGCGATAGGCTCGCGCAATTCGGTCGCGTTGGTTTTGCGAAAGCTGCTTCTCCAGTGAAACACCTTTATCGGTCAATTCCAGCAACCGCTGGCGTCTATCGCGCGTCCCTGGCATTTGGGTAATAAACTCTTCGCGAACCAGCTGACTCAGAACACGCGATAGGCTCTGTTTCGTTATTTGAAGAATGTCTAGCAATTCGGAAACAGTGATACCCGGATTGCGGCCGACAAAATAAATCACTCGGTGATGAGCCCGCCCAAATCCGTACTCCGCGAGTATGGCGTCAGGCTCAGCGGTAAAATCTCGATAGGCATAGAATACTAGTTCCATGCCTTGCCGAAGCTCTTCGTCTCGCAGGAATAGCGGATTAACGCCTGATTTTATGTCAGTCATGTTGACATATATGAACGCGAATGATACGGAGAGCAACCTGAATTTAGGGCACAGGGCGCTTTTAATCAGCAAAACAAACAGGTCATCTCGCGATGCTGAACTTCGACGATCAAGACGGACAAATTTGGTATGACGGCGCGCTGCATGATTGGCGCGACGTAAAACTTCATGTTTTAAGCCATGGTTTGCATTATGGCAGCTGCGTCTTTGAAGGCGAGAGAGTCTATAATGGTCGTGTCTTTAAACTCCGCGAACATACCGAGCGGCTGATCAAATCAGCTGATACGCTGGGGTTTGAAATTCCTTATTCGTTGGAAGAGATCGAGCAGGCAACGCTGGAGACGGTCGACGCGCAGGGCTATGCCGATGCGTATGTCCGCCCTGTTGCGTGGCGTGGTAGCGAGATGATGGGTGTTTCGGCTCAAGATTCAAAAATCCACCTGTCTATCGCCGTTTGGGAATGGCCATCTTACTTTTCGCCGGAAGCGCGGATGCAGGGCATCAAGCTAAAATGGGCACCTTATAAACGTCCATCACCGGAATGCGCTCCGGTACATTCGAAAGCGGCCGGTCTTTACATGATTTGCACTCTATCAAAACATGACGCCGAAGCAGATGGCTTTGACGATGCGTTGATGCTCGACTGGCGTGGTCAGTTGGCTGAGACAACCGGTGCAAATGTATTCCTCGTGATGGATGGTGTTATCCATACGCCGACACCGGATTGTTTTCTTGACGGTATTACACGACGCTCGGTGATGGCTTTGGCACGTAATCACGGTATCGAGATTATCGAACGTGCGATCATGCCGGACGAACTGTCAAACGCAGATGAGATATTCGTCACTGGTACAGCGGCGGAGGTGACGCCAGTAGGCCAGATCGACGATATGAAATTCACCGTTGGTCCGATTACCAAGACGTTGCTGGAAGACTATGATCGCCTGGTCCGTGAACCGACCGATGCGGCGAGTTCAGCAGCCTAACCACTCAACGTTTCTTTAATTTATTTGGGGCGGTCTGCTGACCAACGGTCGGCGGCCTCATTGTCGGCATCACGTGCAGCGACCCAGCTTTCGCCGGTCTCCGACGCTTCAAGCTTCCAGAACGGCGCCTTTGTCTTGAGCCAGTCGATGAGGAAATGACAGCTTTCGAGGGCAGCTTCCCGGTGGGCCGATGTCGTAGCGACGAGCACGATCCTGTCACCGGGCTCAAGTCGTCCATAGCGATGAATGATGAGAACATCCTGCAGAGGCCACCGATCACGAGCTTTTGCTTCGATTGCTTCGAGTTGTTTTTCCGTCATGCCCGGATAATGTTCGAGCGTCATTGAACTGATTTGCTCGTCATTGGCCATATCGCGGACCAGACCGACAAAACAGCCGAGGCCGCCAACCGTCGTTTTGCCGTCGGTCAGACTGGCAAGCTCTGTTCCGATATCAAAATCCTGTTCCTGAACCCTGATCATATGGTTCAGCCCCCCGTCATCGGTGGAAATAGAGCAACTTCATCGCCCGGCGCAATTTCCGCATCAAGATCAACCATCTCTTGATTTACCGCGACGCGGATTACTGTCAGATCTTCCAGTGCCTCGCGATAGCCATCGCCGCGTTGTTTCAGCCATTCAACGAGTGATTTCACGTCAGCAATATCGGGGGGCAGTTCGAGTGTTTCGCGGCCGATGCCGATCCGTGTACGGACCCAGCCAAAATAGAGCAATTGCATTAACGCACCTCATTAAAGGGCAGGAAATCGACCATGTTACCCGCTTCGACGCCGGTCAACTCTTCGCCCAATTCCACCAGTCCGTCGGACGCCACCATAGACGTAAGTATACCAGCGCCACTGCGGGAAAACTTCTCGGCCTGTAGTTGGCCGTCGTCCGCGACCGAAAGTCTCGCCCGTACCCATTCGCGGCGCCCTTGCTTTTTTTTGTATGTAAAGGCGGCAGGGACTCGAAAGAATTTCGGTTCGATATCCGTAGCACCACTCATCTGGAGCAACGCTGGTCGCGCGAAACGCATAAAGGTTACCATGCTCGCCACTGGATTCCCTGGCAGGCCAATAAAAGGTACAGTGCCAATCTGCCCGAGGGCAATCGGTCTGCCGGGTCGGATCGCGAGCCGCCAAAAATGGATGCCGCCTAAATCGTTGATTGCATTGCGAATATGATCCTCTTCGCCGGTGGAAACGCCAGCGGAGGTAATGATGACATCATGTTCTTTCGCAGCAGCGCGCAACGCATCGCGGATAATGTTGTGCTCGTCCGGCAAAATGCCGAGATCATCAATGTCACAGCCAAGGTCGCTGAGCAGTGCCGCGACTGAATAACGGTTGGCATCATAGATGAAGCCAGGGGCAAGAGCTTCTCCAACGTCGCGCACTTCGTCGCCGGTCGAGAACAAGGCCGCACGCAGTGGACGAAAAACGCTAAGTGATTGCTGTCCAACTGAGGCCGCTAATCCAACTTCCTGGGGACGCAGACGCTGGCCTTTGGTTAGGATGGTATCTCCTGAAGCGATATCTTCGCCGGCAAAACGCCGGTTGGCCCCGCGTTTGATACCCGGTGGTATCGTTACGACCTCGTCGCCGTCAAAGCTACAGTCTTCCTGCATCAGGATCGTGTCCGGGCCTTCGGGCATTGGGGCGCCCGTAAATATTCGGTAGGCATTGCCACGCACGGCATCGCCATCGAGAGGGTGACCAGCGGCGATACGCCCGGTTACCGGGAGCGTGGTCTCTCCGCCTGGTCGTAGATCATCAAAGAACACCGCATAACCGTCGACAGCTGCATTGTCATGTCCGGGAACTGCATAATTCGAGACTATATCGGCCGCGAGGATACGCCCCGCAGCATTTGCCAGAGCGACCTCTTCGGATTCGCATACACAGCTTAGTCGTCCTTTGAGTTCAGCCAGTGCAGCTTCGGTCGTCATTAACTCGCCGCCAAAGGCAAAACAATCATCGCTGAGTTGTGCCATGGTCAAGCCACTCCGGGGATTGCCGGGCGGGTTAGGTCGCAATGTTGCTCGATAAAGTCGGCAATCGATTGAATGTCCTCCACCTCGAAGTTCGGCAAGACCAGGTCCGTTAGAACCTTATCGCTGGCAATAGCAACAATTTGCGGATCCTGCGGATAGAGGAGGGGCTTGCCGAGGGTCGTTCGGTGGATTTCCAATTTGGGGTGGGCGTGGGTTTTAAACCCTTCAATGAGAACCAGATCAACCGGTGTCATTTCTGCGATCAACGCGTTGGCATCGGGTTCGGCTGCACCGCGATGTTCGTGCATCAAGGCCCAGCGCTTTTCGGAGGCAATCATAACCTCAGAGGCGCCGGCCTCACGATGTTCATGGGAGTCTTTACCGGGCTGGTCGATGTCGAAATTGTGGTGCGCGTGTTTAATGGTCGACACACTGAAGCCGCGGCTGATCAGTTCCGGCAATAGCCGTACGATTAAGCGCGTTTTTCCGCTGCCGCTCCAACCTGCGAACCCAAATGTCTTCATGTTTCTGGTCTCCGGGGGTATTCCCGGCCTTACCCCTTATGGTGTAGGCCGTCCCCCGGATCGTCTGTTGTTTCCATGTGCCGCAATCCAGCGTGCAGATAGTCATAACCCGTGATGAGGGTCAAGACAGCGGCGATCCACAGGCCGGTTTCACCGATTAGGCGGGTCGGTAGCAATTCAGGTCCCGCATCGCCAACCATCAGGAATCCGATGGCGAACATCTGCAGCGTCGTCTTCCATTTAGCCAGTGTGCTGACCGGCACGCCAACGCGGATTTCGGCTAGAAACTCTCGTAAACCCGAAACCATGATCTCACGGCACAGAATCACCATGGCAGGCAGGATGATGAGTCCGCTTATCTGTCCAAACCCTGTCATCATCAATAAGGCGGCGGCCACAAGTAGTTTGTCGGCAACGGGATCAAGAAATTGCCCCATTTTGGATTGTTGGCTCCAAGCGCGGGCGAGGTAACCGTCGAAGAAATCGGTAATCGCGGCGATGCCAAACAAGGTGCAGGCGAGGTAGCGGCCGAGATTCGTGTCCAAGTACAGTAAGGCGACGACGCCCGGAATGGCAGCGATCCGGAATAGCGTCAACAGCATTGGAATATTCGTCAGCATATGTCCGACCTGATCATCTCAACCCGCGCCCCCAGGCACGGTAAACACTCTGGCTATAGCGGATACCATCTTAACCGTCAGGATGGAAATGGTCATAAATCTTTTTTGCCATAGGACCGCTAATTCCGTTCACAGCTTCGAGATCAGCGACGCCCGCACCCCCAACGCTGCGGGCTGACCCAAAGTGATGTAGCAGAGCGCGCTTGCGGTTGGCACCTACGCCGGCGATTTCATCAAGTGGTGACTCGCCGATGGCCTTCTTGCGGCGGGCCCGGTGACTTCCAATGGCAAAACGATGCGCCTCATCGCGTAGCCGCTGCAGGAAATATAGAACAGGGTCGTTGGGTTTCAGCATAAAGGACGGCTTGTCCTGCATAAAAAACCGTTCGCGCCCAGCATCACGGTCCGGTCCCTTGGCGATGGCGACGATTGGGATGTCGTCGATAGCCAACTCGGCCATAACCTCGCAGACGGCCTTGAGATGTCCTTGGCCACCGTCGATTAGAACGAGGTCAGGCCAATTCCCTGATTGCCGGTCGGGATCTTCGCGTTGTGCTCGTTGAAACCGGCGGGTTAGAACTTCCTGCATCATGCCGTAATCATCGCCGGGCTCCAGGCTTTGATCCTTGATGTTGAACTTGCGATAGGCCTGCTTCATTAACCCGTCTGGGCCCGCAACAATCATGCCGCCGACGGCTTTGGTGCCGGATATATGGCTATTATCGTATACCTCGATGCGCTGTGGCGGAGAGTCAAGGTATAGAGCGTCAGTAAGTCCCTCGAGCAATCGCCGTTGGGTGCCGCTTTCCGCCAGTCGCCGAGCCAGTGCTTCCCGGGCATTGGCCTGAGCGTGTTCGACTAATGTCCGTTTAGAGCCTCTAGAAGGCTTACTGAGTGTTACCTTGCGGTCAGCTCGAACTGAGAGAGCATTAGCGATTAGGTCGCGTTCTGGCGGCGTTTCATTGACTAGAATGGTCGGCGGTGGAGTTTTGTCCGAGTAGAATTGTCCGAGGAAAGCGGCAAGTACATCAGCAATAGGCAAGCCAGTGGCCCGCGTTGGAAAATAGGTTCGGTTGCCAAAATTCTGACCGTTGCGAAAGAAGAATACCTGGATACAGACCAGGCCACTTGCTGCATAGGCTGCAACAATATCGGCATCCCCGACACTTTGGACGTTAATGTCCTGTTTTGCCTGAATTTGGGTTAGCGCCTTAATTCGATCGCGATAAATTGCTGCTGTTTCGTATTCCATATCCTCGGCGGCTTTCTCCATCCGGGACAGCAGGCCTTTCTGTAGATTTCGACTATCACCGGTGAGAAAGTCACGTGCTTCATCGACAATCGCGCCGTAATCGTCGCTGCTGATGCGGTCGACGCAGGGCGCGGTGCAGCGTTTAATCTGATATTGCAAACAGGGTCGGGTGCGACCAGCGAAGATATTGTCTGAGCAGTTGCGTAAGGGGAATGCCCGCTGCAACGCAGCGAGCGTTCGATTGACAGCACCGGCTGACGCAAAGGGCCCAAAATACTCGCCGTCACGCGATCGACTGCCGCGATGTTTGATGAGTTGTGGCCAATCAGTACCGGTTGTCAAAAGGATATAGGGAAAGGATTTATCATCCCGCAGCATGACATTGTAGCGCGGCTTCAGCTTTTTGATGAGGTTGCTTTCGAGCAGCAACGCTTCAACTTCGGTATGAGTTTGAACGATCTCCATCGTGCGGGTGGCGGCAATCATACGCTGCAGTCGTACCGGCAGTTTGTCCGGTCGAGAATAGGTCACGACGCGACGTTTCAGGTTCTTTGCTTTACCAACGTAAAGCGGATTGCCGTCTTCATCGATCATTCGATAAACACCGGGGCTACCGCTAAGGGTTTTGACGACGCCCGCAATGATATCGGCGCCGCGTTTTAGCGATGGTGCCAGTATAACTGATTTGTCTGTGTCGTCGGTCATGGGGCTGGTTTTGTATTCCAAATAAGCGTGTTACCGCTTTTCGTGAACCCGAATAAGGGCAAAGTCGGTGTCGGTGAATTCGGATGCTTAATGTTGTCCACGAGTGCTGTGGATAAGTCTGTAGATAAGCTCATCACCTTTTGCTCACCCTCTTGCGATCATTGAGTTTATCTCGATTTGCCTATTAATTAGGCATTTATCTAAGTTATTGTTTTTTCGTTGTTTTTTGTTAATCCGGTTAATAAATGTTTACAGTTTAATAAAGATTTTATGAAGATTTCGTCGTAATATAAAAGCATCGATTAGGTTAGGACAAAAAAATTTAGTGTGTACAAATTTGCTGTGAATTCACAATTCGATTATTTTGAAACACTAAGTCATTGATGACGGGAACGTTCGATTTCTACCCCAACACTAGCAGCATCGGCGAATATATCGAGTTTTTCAACTCGAACTCTTACGCGATCTATTCTTTGGTCCGCAAGTATTCGCGTTGCGATCTTTTCAGCAAGTGTTTCGACCAGGTTGATATGGCCCGCATCGACGATTGCTCTGATACCATCGACGATTTCTTCATAACACACGACGTCTGAGAGCCGATCTTGGACGGGGTTGTCTGCTTCGGGGACCTCCATGTCCAGATTTACCCTAATTCTCTGTGTTCCATCCTTCTCATGCGTATGGATACCGATCAAAGCCGGGATGACCAAATCGCGGACAAACACATGACGAACCCCTGGGTGACCATGCTGGTGCAGTGGACGAACAGCGCCTTGAGAACTCATCTATCTAATCCTTTGGTCTTATGACCTGTTGTACTCAACTATCTTTAACGAACTCTTCTATTACTCAACTGGTGCGGCATCATCGTTGGGCTGTGCCCAGCCGAGATGCTGTCCGCCATCCAGGGCGATCATCTGACCGGTCATCGATTGTGCAGAAAGGATATACTGTACTGCTTGACTGATTTCTTCCGGAGAGGTGCCTTGGCCAAGCGGTGTATCTGCGCATTGCTCAGCGAACTGTTCTTGCGACTGTCTTGGGCTGGGCAAAGCGGGGCCGGGGCCAATGCCATTGACGCGGATACGCGGTGCGAGGGCCAGTGCAAGACTTTGGGTTAGCGCCCAGAGGCCGGATTTGCTGACCGTATAGGAAACAAAGTGCGGTGTCAGATTCCACACACGTTGGTCTAATAAATTAATGACATTGCCGGTTTGATCATCGGGCAACAGCTCAGAGAACCGTTGTGTCAAAAAGAACGGCGCCTGCAGATTGGCCTGGATATGGCGGTTCCAGCTATCAGCCGTTGCTGTTTCAATTGTGTCTGGCTCGAAAACAGATGCATTATTGACCAGACAGGTAATCGGGCCGATTTCTTTGGTGGCTTGTTCTATCAGAGCCGTCGCCTGACGGTCGTCCGATAGTTCGGCCTGAATGGCAACCGCATTACACCCCGCCGCCTTAATATCGTTTACCACGCTCGCGGCATCTTCAGCGGAGTCCTGATAATGTACGGCTACGGACCAGCCGTCCGCGGCGAGGCTGCGTGCAATAGCGCTGCCAATTCGTCGGGCCGCACCAGTGACAAGGGCGTTTTTGAGTGGTTTGTCAGACATATTGGGACAATGCGAGATTGCGGACGCGGCTTCAAGCCCCCGTCGGGAGAATCCCGTCGGGTATGAAATGCAGTGAAATATAGGAGAAATATAGCACGAGGAGCACAGCCCCCTCCCAACGCTGAATACGGCGACCGGTCAGCATAAACCATAAAAACAACACCGTGACGGCCAGTAAAACCCAGATGTCGAAGGTCATGACTTCCGTGGAAAAGGGCAGGGGCGCCGCGATGGCGGCAGCGCCGGTAATGCCCAGCAGATTAAAGATATTGCTGCCGATGACATTTCCGATACAGACGTCAGCCTGTTTGCGCGCGGCAGCAACCATGGCCGTTGCGAGCTCCGGTAGCGATGTCCCAAAGGCGACGAGCGTAATACCAATAACCTCTTCGCTGATCCCGGCCTCTCGGGCGATGGCGGAGGCCCCGATGACAGCCATACGCGATCCAGCCACCAGCGCGCCAAGCCCGATGACCAGGGCGAGGAGCATGGCCCACATTTTGTCTGGGAGACCTGACTGTAACTGGTCACCTTCGTCACTATGTAGTTGGGCTGTGGCATCATTCCCCTGGCGGTCGGACCAAATCGAATAGGCCAGATAGGAGATGAGCACGACGATGGCGATGGCGCCGTGATACCAGGTCGCGGTGCCGCTCAAAGCAATACCGATAAACAGGATCGTTGCGAACGCCATCATGGTGCCATCGCGCTTGAGCGCATCGGGATGGACGGCTAGTGGCACAAAAACCGCTGCAGCGCCGATAATCAGAAGCATATTGGCGATATTGCTGCCGATGACATTGCCGACGGCAATGCCGGGTGAACCAGAAAGCGCGGCATCGACACTGACCACGACCTCTGGTGCTGACGTGCCAAACCCGATGATCGTCAGCCCGACGATAAAGGGCGAGATGCCGGCCCGCCGTGCCAGCCCAACCGCGCCGCGGATCAGGGCTTCACCGCCAAACAGCAGCAGAGCGAGCCCGCTAATGGTCATCAAAAGGTTCGTCATCAAGCTTGTCTCAATTCGCCCCCATCACTTCGCACAGATGCTATTTCCGCAAACGTTTCTTGGCATCTTGCTTACGTTGGGCCTTGTTGCGGAATTTGCCACGACTATTTGCATCGGCGGCGCGAATTCTGGCGGCGAGCCGCTTGGGGCCAACCGGTTCGGGGTCACTAAGACCAAGCTCAACGGTCTCCAACCGATGGATTTCATCGCGGAGACGGGCCGCTTCTTCAAATTCGAGATCACCGGCCGCGGTATGCATGCGCTCCTTTAGATGGGCAACATGAGAGGCGAGATTATTGCCCACGAGATGCGTTGTATCTTCATCGCCGGTATCGACCGTGAAGTGATCGCCTTCATAGACCGATTCCAGAATATCACCGATTTCCTTGCGGACACTTTCCGGGGTGATGCCGTTGGCGGCGTTATAGGCCTGCTGCTTTTCGCGCCGCCTGTTGGTTTCATCAATCGCATAGGTCAGCGAACCGGTCATATTGTCGGCATAGAGGATCACGCGGCCATCAACGTTTCGCGCGGCCCGGCCAATGGTCTGCACCAGCGACGTGCGGGATCGCAAAAAACCTTCCTTGTCGGCATCAAGGATCGCGACCAACGCGCATTCCGGGATATCGAGACCCTCACGCAGCAAGTTGATACCGATCAGAACGTCAAACGCGCCGAGCCGCAGGTCGCGGATGATCTCAATGCGTTCCAGCGTATCGATATCGGAATGCAGATAGCGCACGCGGATACCGGCTTCCTGCATATATTCGGTGAGGTCTTCTGACATCCGCTTGGTCAGCGTCGTAACCAGCACGCGCTGACCTTTGAGGGCACATTCGCGGCATTCCGCCATGACGTCATCGACCTGGTTTTCGACCGGGCGGATGATGCAGACCGGATCGATCAGCCCGGTGGGGCGGATGACCTGTTCGACAAACACGCCGCCGGTGCGCTCCAACTCCCACGGCCCAGGGGTGGCGGAGACAAAGACCGTCTGTGGTCGCATCCCTTCCCATTCCTCGAATTTGAGCGGTCGGTTGTCGACACAGGAGGGCAGGCGGAAGCCAAACTCTGACAAGGTGGTTTTGCGGGCAAAGTCGCCTTTAAACATGCCGCCGATCTGCGGCACGGTGACATGGCTTTCATCGACCACCAGCATCGCGTCTTCCGGTAGATACTCGAACAATGTCGGGGGCGGTTCACCGGGGGCGCGTCCGGTGAGATAGCGGGAATAGTTCTCAATTCCGGCACAATGACCGGTGGCCTCCATCATCTCTAGATCAAACACCGTGCGCTGCTCGATCCGCTGCGCTTCGAGGAGCTTATTTTCCTTTTGCAGCTCGGCGAGCCGCGTCTTGAGTTCCTGTTTGATGCCTTTGGTGGCCTGCTGCAGCGTTGGTTTGGGGGTCACGTAATGGCTGTTCGGATAGATCGTAACCTGCTCCAGCTCGCCGGTTTTCTCACCGGTCAGCGGATCAAACTCATGGATCGATTCAATCTCATCGCCAAACAGCGATAGCCGCCAGCCGCGATCCTCATAATGTGCCGGGAAGATTTCAACCAGATCGCCCCGCACCCGAAACGCGCCACGGGTAAAGTTCTGATCATTGCGACGATATTGCAGCTCGACAAAGCGCCGCAGCATGGCACCGCGCTCCGCCGTATCACCAACCTTCAAACGTATCGTCATTTCCGAATAGGTCTCGACCGAGCCGATACCATAGATGCAGGACACCGAGGCGACGATAATCACATCGCGTCTTTCGAGCAGCGACCGCGTTGCTGCATGCCGCATCCGGTCGATCTGTTCATTTACCGACGCGTCTTTCTCGATATAGGTGTCGGTGCGCGGCACATAGGCTTCCGGCTGATAGTAATCGTAATAGGAGACGAAATACTCGACCGCATTATTGGGAAAAAACGTTTTCATCTCGCCATAGAGCTGCGCCGCGAGGGTTTTGTTGGGCGCCAGGATCAAAGCAGGGCGGCCCAGCGATTGGATCGCCTTGGCCATGGTGAAGGTCTTGCCCGAGCCGGTGACACCGAGCAGTACCTGATCGCGCTCCTCAGAATTGATGCCGCCAATAATCTCGGTGATAGCTTGTGGTTGATCCCCCGCCGGTTCGAAATCCGAAACGAGTTCAAAATCAGCTGGCGCACCAGTGGCAGGACGGTCGGCGAGAACGGTATTCATAGCTCTTTATATGCTTCTCTCTGGCAATAATTCCAGCCTACCCGAAAATTGCCGACTCCTATGCTGCAAATATGCAGTTTTTGGGTATGATCAATCCAGAGCTTCGCTGCAAAAAGATAAAGATATGTATCTACGCAATCGCTGGTATGTCGCCGCCTGGAACCATGAGCTGGGTGATGCGCCCCTCGCGCGCACCATCATGGATGAGCCCATCGTGTTCTTTCGCGATGGCGAGGGCAACCCGGTGGCGCTGGAGGATAGCTGCGCCCATCGCTATATGGCGCTGTCGGAAGGCAAAATAGTCGATGGCTGTATCCAGTGCCCCTATCACGGGCTGGAATATGACAATAAAGGCGTCTGCGTCACTGTGCCGGGCCAAGCCAAAGTCCCGCCGGGCGCGGCGGTCAAAGCCTATCCGGTTGCTGAGAAATATCGCTATATCTGGATCTGGCCGGGCGATCCGGCGTTGGCTGATGAAGCACTGATCCCCGATTTCCATTGGAATGATGATCCTGACTGGGTCGCGGTCGGCGATTATTTCTATGTCAAAGGCAGCTATCGGTTGCTGATCGATAATCTGCTTGATCTGTCGCATGTCGCCTATGTCCATGCCACGACGCTTGGCACCGACGGTGTCGCGAACTTCCCCGTGAAAGTCCGGCATGAGGAGGACAAGGTGCATGTCGAACGCTGGATATTTGGCGAGCCGGTGGCACCCATGTTCCAGATGGCGGGCGGCTTTGAGGAAGGGGTGGATGTCGATCGCTGGCAGCTCATCCATTATCAGGAGCCATCGCATTTCATGATCGATGTCGGCTGCGCCATCGCCGACACCGGCGCGACCGATGGCGACCGGTCACAGGGCATCACCATGTTTTCCAACCACACGCTGACGCCGGAGACCGAAAGCTCAACCCATTATTTCTGGCATCACGCGCGCGACTTCCGGCTAGATGAGGACGCGCTGACCGAGAAGCTCGCCAAAGCCACCAGCACCGCCTTTGGTGAAGACGTGATCATTATCGAGACCCAACAGGACCGTATGGAACGCGCCGGCCCGCAAAAGGCGATCATCGATATCAATGCCGATGCCGGCGTTCTCCAGGCCCGCCGCCTGCTCGACAAGCTGATCGACGCGGAGAGTTAGCGTTTACTCGTTAGCCGGGGTGAAGCCTCCTCGGCAAAGACCAGATAGCGCATCGGGCCGCCGGGGGTGATGGCATCCAGCGGCCAGCAGGTCACCAGCGTGAGCATCGACTCATCCGGTTCCGGTGGGAACCATTTTTCGCGTGAGTCCACGATTGTGCTGCCGGTCACGCGGTAGCTGAACCAGAACCCGTCGTCCTTTTGCAGCTCGACCGGATCACCGGGTTTGAGATCCCCCAACAGGGTAAAGCTGGTATCGCGATGCCCGGCGATAACGCTGTTGCCAGCGGCACCCGGTTTGGCGGTGCCGCTGAGATGCCCGGGTCCAAAGGCCAATGTTGCGCCTTGCGCGCCTGCTAATACCGTTATGTCGCGCTGATGGGTGGGGAAGTTCAGCTTGGCGACCGGCCAGGTATCTGCCCACGGCCAGGGCTTGATTTTGATGCCGGTTGAGAGCGTCTCATCCCAGGCGTCGGCGATCATGCCTTTGGCGAGCGCGGCCTTGGCATATATCCAGCCACCGCCCGCGAGCTGCCAGACGCCAAGTGCGCCAATGACAAGGGCGACCACAGTAAGAGTACGGCGCTTGCTCATATCCGCCTCCGTACCAACAGCAGGATGGTCGCCGCAAACAGAGCCAACAGCCCAAGCAGGATTTGCAGCGGGCCGGGTGTTGCGCCGGTCGGCAGCGGCACCGGTTGGCTAGCAGACGCCATATTCTGTTGTATCCCGGGTTGCCTCGACAGGTTTTTCAACAGGACTGAGAACTGGCTGTGCATTAAAGGTTTGACGGCCTTGTCTGCACTCCTCGCATTGGCCCGGTGGTTTGTTGGGCTCATCCCGCCAAACACCTTCTTGGCGACCCAGCCATCCGGCAGGTTCAAGGGCACCTTGCGTTTGAATAATGGCTCGTCAGTCGGCCGTGCGATGGTCTTCTCGACGGCCACCAGGCTGGTGTATTTGCTGACCAGTCTGTGACGTAGAGCCGTCGCGGTGATCGCTTGTTTGACGCTCTCAAAGTCCGCACCTTGGCGTAGCGAGGCGGTGAGGGCGGTAATGCGCTGGCGGGCCCAGATGGTGGAGATTCCGACCGCCGGACGCGCCTGATCGAGCCCAATCGATTGCGACCACGGTGAACGCCCTCGGCGGCCGGAGAGGGTGAGCTTGGCTTTATCCTTCGGTAATGGGCCGATGGCGCGAATGGCGAGCATCATCGGTTCGCCATCATGCAGATCGGGCAGGCGTTTGGGGTAGGGCGTTAGCCGCACCCCATCACTCATCCCGGCCCAGTCGGCGGCGAGATCGATCATCGCCGGACGTTCTATCTTGAGGAACAGGCGGCGTATCTTGTCGGCAACGTTATTGAGATTGGCGATATAGGTGAAGCTGCCGCGACCGATCTCGGCAGCGCGGCGCATAAAGTGACTATTCGGCGCACTGCCAATGCCGACGGTATAGAGCCGTGTGGCGTTGATGTTCCGCGTGATGTCCCTGAACAGCTGGTCTTCATTGCTGATCGCGCCATCGGTCAGGAAGACGACCTGACGCAGCCGGTCTGGCGTATCGGTCGTGGCCAGGGCGCGCAGCAAAGCGGGGCGCATCTCAGTGCCACCATCCGCGATGGTGTCGGCGACATACTGTTTGGCGCGGGTGAGCGAGAACTGGTTCGCGGGTCTCACACCTTTAAACAACTGATCTGTGACGTTGGAAAACCGGATGATGTTAAAGCGGTCGGCGGGGCGCAATCGGTCGAGGGCGAAGGTCAGCGCTTTACGGGCCTGCTTGATGGATTTGCCGCCCATCGAACCGGAGCGGTCGAGGACAAACACAATATCACGCGGCGGTACGGCTCTGATGTCGGGACGCGGCGGTAGCGTCATCGCGAGATAATATTGCTCGCCATCGATGGTTTCGGTGAAGAGGGCGCTCGACGGGATGCGTCCCTGTTTTGGTGTCCACACGAGTTCGAAATCGCGGTCGGCGGGGACAGCCTTGTTGGCCAGTTTGAGTGTTGCCTTGCCGTCCTGCCATTCATCGACCTTGATCTTGTGATGAAGACTCTTGAGCCCAGTCAGCGGCACACCGGCATCCAGGGCCACTGAGAGTGTTACTGGATTGGTTTTGCCGAGCTTGGGATCGCGCACCGGTGTATCGAGCCAGCCGTCTTTGCGTTTGGGCGGTTCTGTTCCGAGTTGCGCTTTGACGATATGCGCCTTGCCTTGCGGCGTGTAGCGCGGCGCGACAACCATCGGGAACCGCAAGTGGAACTTGTCCTGATCAAAGCGTAGGTTCTGCAGATAGGTGATCTCGACTGTGACAGTGGCCTTGGGGCCGATATTGGCAACCTTGGTGCTGAAGACATTGGGACGAAGTTGTTCAATCAGCGCGGCGCGTCTCCCGGCGCGTTTGGCCTTTTCGTATATCTTGCGGGCCTTTTGCTTTTCCTTGATTTCCGAGACGATCTTTTTATCGCCAGTGGTGACGACCATGTGATTGACCGCGGCATTCTCTGGCAGTGGAAAGACGTAACGCGCCTCGAGCCAGGCATCACTTGGATTGATAAAATTCTGTTTTACAACCACGCGCGCCATTGGGCCGCTGATGCGAATGTCGACCTCGGTACCGAGAAGGGGCGCTGGGATGTGTTGGCCGGGGAATTTGGTGGCATAGACCAGTGACCCGCTATGGATGTTATCCAGCGTTATGGTGCCGGCCGTCGGAGAGACCTGCACCGGCTGTGGCGCTGCGTCGGCACTATGCGTTGTGAAGATGAAGGTCAGAATGCCGACGATAGCGATAAAAGTTGATAGCCTGATTGAGGAATTCATGATTGCCTGCCCAGTCCAAGTTGTGATGGTCAAAAGCTGACCGGCAATTGGGGCGCTCACATGGCCGAAGGTGGGCAATTACAGGGCCTTTTCGGGCTTGAAAAAGCAGCGTCGAAAACTGTCCACAAATAAAGTGGCTATCGGCGTATAGTTTGTGTTGAAGTGGTTACAGCACGGCAGTACTGTGCCGCCGTTTTTCGCTACCCATTCAGGATTAAATCGATGTCGATCGTCGCCTCGCGCTTATCCCGTATTAAGCCGTCTGCCACAAACGCGCTGACCGGAAAGGTCGGTGAACTCAAGGCCGCAGGCCGGGATATTATTGGTCTCGGTGCTGGAGAGCCTGATTTTGACACGCCGGATCATATTAAGGACGCTGCCATCGAAGCATTGCGTGCGGGCGATACCAAATATACGCCGGTGCCGGGTAGCATGGCACTGCGCCAAGCGATCTGTGACAAGTTTAAACGCGAGAATGACCTCGATTATACGCCGGACCAGATCACCGTCGGCTGTGGCGGTAAACAAGTTATTTTTAATGCCTTTATGGCATCGCTGGATGAAGGCGATGAGGTCATTATTCCGGCACCCTACTGGGTGTCTTATCCCGACATGGTCGCCCTGGCCGAAGGCACACCAGTCTTTATCGAAGGCCGTGAAGATAACGGTTTCAAGATCACTGGTGAGCAGCTGGAAGCCGCGATCACGCCCAAGACCAAATGGGTGATGCTCAACTCACCGAGCAACCCGACCGGCGCCGCCTATAGCCGCGAAGAGCTTAAGGCACTGACGGATGTATTGATGCGTCACTCGCATGTCTGGGTACTGACCGACGATATCTATGAGCATGTTATCTATGACGAATTCGAATTTTTCACGCCATCTCAGGTCGAGTCGGGACTGCATGATCGGACGCTTATTCTGAACGGCCATTCCAAGGTCTTTTCGATGACGGGTTGGCGCGTTGGTTATGGCGCTGGTCCTGTTGAGCTGATCAAGGCGATGAATAATGTTCAGTCGCAGAGCACTACCCATACCAGCTCGATCAGTCAGGCTGCTGCCGCAGCGGCTCTCAACGGACCGATGGATTTTCTCCCGACCTGGATTGACGCCTTTAAAGGGCGACGTGATCTCGTCGTTTCCATGCTCAACCAAGCAACGGGTGTTACCTGCCAGACACCGGAAGGCGCGTTCTACGTCTATCCGAGCTGTGCTGGCGCCATCGGCAAAACCACGCCGGGTGGCACGGTGATTGGAAACGATACCGTTTTTGTGACTGAGCTTCTGGAGGCAGAAGGTGTTGCGGTGGTGCAAGGGGCAGCGTTTGGCCTTGAACCACATTTCCGGATTTCCTATGCGACTTCGGACGAATTGCTGAAAGATGCTTGCGAAAGAATTCAAAGGTTCTGTGCCTCTCTTTCCTGAGACGTGTCTTTACATTGAACGCCCTGCAATATTGGCTAATTCAGCCCTGTATCCCTTCGCGAAACATAGGGTTAAAGCAGGGGTGCCGTAGTTGATTAAAACAACTACGAGTTTTAGTGTTTAGTCTGCTGGATTTTGACCATAAATCTTTGAGATGAGAAATTGGCTGCTGGCCAAAACTCTTCGTGGGTAGGTTTTATGACAAGTATTCGATTACTTTGCGTTTTTCTGGCGTTATTGATGTCCGGCTCAAATGCAGCGGCGGCAAAGTGGAAATCGGTTACGCCAGATAATTCTCCAATTAAGCTCCTGAGTTGGCCAGGCGAAATTACGTGGCGTCACGTGGACGGAGGTTTTAACGAGAATTACGCATTTAAGCGCTCTGCAGCATATTCGCGGCAATCGGCAAGCAATACAAAGAATTCGACATTCATCTTTGTGATGGAGTTGATGCCCAATTTTTATTGGGACTCGGGTCGATCCAAGGATATCAGAAAGCTTTCGTTTTTTAATTCGTCCAAGGGTTATTTTAAACGGTTTTACGGAGCCGTGTTTGAAGAGGGACAAAAATTTTCGTGTTATAAAGATCATTCCTGCGGCTTCAGAAATATAAGATTCAGGGTGAATGGTGAAAACTGTCAGTATGTCTATTACAACCCTGATTTGGGAACCACAGATGAATGGACGGGTAGAAGCGAAGCACCTTTTTCGACAGAAATCATCCATTGTGGGACCTCTACACCTTTCGCAGAAAATAGTTTTAAGCTTGATGGTGAAAAGGAAACCGTAACGATAACCTATCCTGGGTCGACGGATAATACTGAGACAGGGAATTCACAAGTCTCACGCCCTCACTTGCCTTTTAAAAGACCAATTGCCATTCGTTGGGAAGGTGAGAAGAAGCTGATCGCTGGTACTGTAGAGCTTTCTAAAACCTCCGGTGCCGGAAAAATAAGAATAACGTTACCTGAAAATGCGGGATCTTGCCGAGGGGCCTTTAAATTCGACAGCTCTCGAAAAGGACACTGGTCGGTTTCCTGTACCAATGGGTTATCGGCCTCGGGAACAATGACGGGGTATGGAAAAGGCAAAGGTTCTTCTGGTGTAGGTTATGATGCTGATGGTCGTAGCGTCACATTTACAATGGGCGGTGCGAGCTAGAGCTACAAAGGGCATCGGAAATTCAAGGAATTATTTGTGAGCTGAAATGGGTTTGCTCGGGCTTTTTCTTTGTCTAAATCATAATATAGAATAATTATAAACTTGATAGTAAATTATTGATAACCATATAGAGGAGGTCTGTGATTTAGAAAATAGGAGGTTGAAATGGGTGCTAACAGCAGTAAAGCAGTAATCGACGGTTTATCGCGCGTTTTGGCGGATAGTTACACGCTGTATATCAAGACACATGGTCATCACTGGAATGTCGAAGGGCCGAACTTCCCGGCGCTCCATACGATGTTCGAGGATCAATATACTGAGCTCGCGGATGCTGTAGATCAGATTGCTGAACGCATTCGGGCGTTGGGTGCGAAGGCGCCTGCGGGCTATGCGGCCTTTGCTGCCTTAACGGAAATTCCCGAGAGTGGAACCGATCTATCTGCCAACGATATGGTCGCGGATTTGCTGAGTGGTCATGAAGCGGTAGCCGCCTCTTCAAAGACGGCGCTGGAGGCTGCTGAGAAAGCCGGTGACGAGGTGAGTGTTGATATTATGGTTCAGCGTATCACCGTGCATGACAAGGCAGCCTGGATGCTCAGGAGCACGCTCGCAGCCTAGTCTGATCACGGATTGGTGAGGCCTATTGCATGGTTCGTACGATCCTTCATATTAAGCGGTAATGACGGGGTGCGTCTTTCGAGACGCCCCCAACTGCTGAGAAGGAATTTTTGCCATGCTGACCAGATCTAAACCGAACTGGGAACTTCCCGAATCTGCTGCGACATCGGAGTCTGATTTTCAGGACCGGCGTCGTTTGGTAAAAGCCATGGCGCTTTCGCCAATATTGGCGGCAGGCGCAACTTTGGCAGGTGGCCCGGCGAGTGCGGCGACTGCAGACCCAACGACCAAGTTTTATCCGGCGGCGCGCAACCTCCGCTACCGCCTGGATCGTCCGCTGAATACCGAAAAACAGGCGACGACCTATAATAATTTTTACGAATTTGGCTCTCATAAACAAATCTCCAAGGATGCCCAGGCGCTAAAGACTCGTCCGTGGACGGTGACTTTTGATGGCATGGTCGAGAAGAAGATGACCGTCGATGTCGATACGCTAATCTCGAAGATGCAGCTGGAAGAACGGCTCTATCGCTTCCGCTGTGTTGAAGCGTGGTCAATGGCGCTGCCCTGGACCGGGTTTCCGATGGCGGATCTCGTCAAGTTCGCCAAGCCGCTAAAGGGTGCCAAGTATATCATGATGGAGACCTTTCATGATGCAGAGATGGCCAAAGGTCAGAAGCAGCACTGGTATCCGTGGCCCTATCGCGAAGGGCTCACAATTGAAGAGGCGACTAACGAGATGGCGTTGATCGGAACAGGCGCTTATGGCAAGCCCATGGTCAAGCAGATGGGCGCACCGCTGCGTCTCGTTGTACCATGGAAATACGGCTTTAAATCAATCAAATCGATTGTTCGTTTCAGCTTTACTGATAAACGCCCGTTGAGTTTCTGGCAAAAAGTTCAGGGCAAGGAATATGGTTTCTGGGCCAATGTTAATCCTGAAGTGGATCATGCACGCTGGAGCCAGGCAACGGAACGGGTGCTGGGTGGTGATAAGCGGGTGAAGACGCTGCTCTATAACGGTTATGGCGAACAGGTCGCTGGGCTCTATAAAGGTTTGAAAGACCAGAATATCTGGTTTTAAGCCGCTCGCTGGTCTGCGTAGGGTTGGTCGCCGCCGATAACGGTGCGATGCATTCGTCGAATGTCTGGTAGACCGTAGCCACCCACGGCCCGGTGACACAGGCAGCGGTTATCCCACATCACCAGGTCATTATCTTGATACTTATGGCGGTAATGGAACGGCCGTTTACGGTCTGTAACATGGGCGAACAACACATCGAGAATTGGGTCTGACTCTTCTTCGCTCATTCCTTGAATGCCAATCGTAAAGCGCGGTGAACAATAGAGTGATTTCCGTCCGGTCTCCGGATGGGTCAGGACGAGTGGCTGGATGACTTCGGGTTTCGCCTTGGCTGAACTCTCATAAAAATCTTTGGCACCGGGGCGGTCTGGCGAGATGGTTACGCGTTTGTTTTTGACCTTGCTGACGTGATGAATGCCATAAAGCCCGTCGATCGTTTGTTTAAGGTCATCGGGCAACGCTTCATAGATTGCGTACATGTTGCAAAACTCAGTGTCGCCACCGCGATCCGGATTCTTCACTGCCTGCAGGATGGTGATCGCTGAGGGTACCTCGATGTGTGATGAATCCGAGTGCCAAAAATCGCCGCCATCGACTACACCGACAGCGGTACCATCCGGCCTGATCTCATTCGATAGAATCATCACCTTGGGTGTTTCTTCGGTGGTGTATTCGATGTTGGAAGGGATCTCCAAATCACCCCAAATAGCGGAAAATGTAACTTGCTCAAACGGTGTCAGGGTTTGGTCTCTGATCACCAAAACCTGATGATCGAGCAAAGCCTGACGTAGTGCCTGCTTGGCGTCGTCGCTGATAGGGTCAGACAAGTTAATGCCTGTGACCTCTGCGCCAACGATTTCTGAAACCGGTGTGACTTGCATGGTGTCGTTCTCCAACCTGGACATTTCTTCGAACAGGGACCTGATATTTACGATGTTCTCGCGATTTCGTCCATATCGCGGTTAATGGATTAGGCCTTTTGGGAAATACGCAAAAAAAAGGCCGGGCCCGAAGGCCCGGCAAGATAACAGGGAGGCTTCACGTCTAGAAGACGTTGGATCCGAAGACCCATTTCCGGATATTGCATCCGGAACTCGTAATCAGCACTTCAAGTCATTAAAATAGCTGATAAACTGGTTGGTCGCTTGATTTCAAATGAAACCGTAACAACCATGAGTGTGTAGATAGGGTGCTTTGATATGGGATGCTACAACCAATTGAGCAACCCAGCCATGCATATAACGCATGGCTAAGGAAATTAACTTATAGTATCAGTAGTTTACTTGTAATCTTCGGCGATACGACGGAGCAAAAAGTCACGTAAAACGGCGATTCGTCGTGAATTCCGCATTTCTTCGGGATAGACAAAGTACGCTTTGTGGATCGGCCCCGTAAGTTTAGGCAGTACGGGAATAAGCCCACTTGTCAGACCCATCATATAGTCCGGCATGGACGCAATCCCCATACCCGCGGCAGCGGCTCGATACATTGCGTACAAGTTGTTCACCCGCAAAACAGGTTTGCGCTGAAAACCGCTATCAAGCCCGGCATCGAGCAACCAGTTAATACTGGTGAAGGGTGGATGATAGGTTTCGTCATAGGCAATGAGCCTGTGAACCTCGAGATCATTTAGGGAGTGTGGCATGCCATACTGTTCGAGATAGGCTGGCGCCGCGTAGGCACCGTGATGCAGATCGAACAGGTGTCGCTGGATTAAGTCAGGTTGTTGCGGCATGGCTAACCGGATCGCAACATCGGCCTGGCGCATGCTGAGGTTCAACTCATCCTCTCGGAGGATCAGGGAAACTTCGATCTCGGGATACATTTCGAGAAATTCTTTGAGGCGCTCGGTCAGCCACATTGAGCCAAACGCCACTGTGGTCGTTACCCTGAGCGGCCCGCGCGGGCGTTCCATAGATTCCGTTACGAGCGACTCAGCGGTCGTTAGTTTGCTCGCAATTTCTTGCGCGGTTTTGTATAGCGTCTCGCCTTGTTCGGTTAGCTTTAAGCCGCGGGCGTGGCGATGAAAGAGGGGTACACCGAGCTCTTCTTCAAGGCCGCTGATTTGGCGACTGACAGACGATTGGGTGAGATTCAGCCGTTCGCCGGCATGAGTAAAACTGCCTGCTTCGGATACGGTATGAAAAATGCGCAGCTTATCCCAATCCATCGCACTTTATCCTTATACCGTCAGTGAACGACGACGCGGCGAAATATATTCTATTCAGCAGCCATCGCAGAGGCGCCATTCTCGGCAACAAACTGTTCCGCTTCGAGGGCCGCCATGCAGCCGGTACCCGCAGCCGTCACGGCTTGGCGGTATTTCTTGTCCTGGACATCGCCTGCCGCGAACACACCAGGGACACTGGTCGCTGTGCTGTCGGGTGCTGTAACGATATAACCTTCATCATCCATATCGAGGTGGCCGACAAACAGCTTGGTCGCGGGATCGTGCCCAATGGCGATAAACAAGCCGTCGACGGCAAGGTCGGAAATGTCGCCGGATTTGGTGTTCTTAAGTTTCAGTCCTGTGACGCCCAGCGGATCTTCAGTGCCGATCACTTCTTCGACCGCGGTATCCCACATAATTTCGATCTTCTCATGGGCAAACAGGCGTTCTTGTAAAATTTTCTCTGACCGCAATTCATCGCGGCGATGGATAAGCGTTACCTTGGTTGCGTGATTAGTGAGATATAGCGCTTCCTCAACGGCGGTGTTGCCACCGCCAACAACCGCAACTTCCTTGCCCCGGTAAAAGAAGCCATCACAGGTCGCACAGGCCGAGACGCCAAAGCCCATAAATTTCTCTTCGGTCGGAAGGCCAAGCCAGCGCGCTTGCGCGCCGGTGGTAACAATGACTGTGTCGGAAAAGTAAATATCGCCGGAATCAGCAACACAGCGGAAGGGCCTCTGTGTAAAATCGACGTCGGTAATCAAATCGGTGTGCATCTCTGTACCCACCGCCAGGGCCTGTCCCTGCATTTGTTCCATCAGCCAAGGGCCCTGAATCACTTCGGCAAAGCCTGGATAGTTCTCAACATCGGTTGTGATGGTCATCTGACCACCGGTTTCCATACCAGTTACCAAATGCGGCTTGAGGCTCGCTCGGGCCGTATAGACCGCTGCCGTGTACCCAGCTGGGCCGGAACCAATGATTAAAACAGGAGCGTGAAATTCTTGTGCCATAAATCCTACCAGCGCTAAAAACCAAACATATGATCCAAACTAAACGCCCCGCTTTCGGCGAGCAATCCGTGATAGCCAAAAAGGCGGCAAGTTGTATCCCTGACCACAATATAGGCGCCGTCGCTGGCTTTTCTACGGTCAGCGGCGTCGAAACATTCGATATACCGCAGATGGATCGAGCCACCGCAGGGGATATTGACTTTTTGCTGCGCAATTTCGGCGCCTTCGTTATCCATTAGCGTCAGTTTTGTATCCGACGTTGGGTGCCATGGTGTGGAAGCGGGGTATATCAGGTGACAAATTGTATCTAGTGGGGCAAATCCCAGCCGCAAAAACAACCTTGTGCTTAAGCCTGGAGGGGGGCCGTTATAGGATTGTGGTTCGTCGCGGTAAGTCAGGACGGTATTAAAAATATGAGCGCCAAAACTGGTTTCGGCGGCATGGCCGGTTTCCCGGTTTTCATAGCGGAAAACGCTATGCAGCCAGCCATCCGTGTCGCCGCCATTTGCGAAATCATAGATCAGCTCCATATGACCTGATCCGCTGGGCAATGATTGATCGCCATTTAGGACGCTCCCAATATCGAGCGCCGTTTCGTGATCGCGAGGCAATTTGCCAAAATCATGACGGGCAACTTCACGGCCAGATGCATCGATGAGAAGGGCCGCGATTGGTAGATCGTTCTGACAGGTCGCCATTGGTGTTGGTAAGACCGTACTAAGCCAGCTTTCCATCGGCAGGATTGGAGCTGGCAATATATATCCCTTGCCCATCAGATTGCCGAGATCGGCTATGCCGGGGTCGGGTTTGAGGTCGCTGCGTTCAACATTGACATGCGCCATACGGCGCGTGTTTTGCGATGAGGTAATTTCGTAACGAGGCCGAACAAAATGCTTTCCGGCTTGGACCTCAATCTGTTGCGGCCAATGGGCGTCGGGCAGCATGTCATTGATAATCAACTTGCGAGTAGCAAATCCGGCAATGGGTTCGTCCAGCCATTCAATGTCGTCATTGCCCATTAAGTTAAACCCGACTTCACCGGCGGGGATCGGCGCAGGATGTGAGTTCTGGACCCACAGCGCGACTTCCTCACCGTCGCGGGGTGCTGGTAGCCCGGCATATAACTCCGACGGCCACGCATTGGCATCATGGGTGCATGAAAGCTCTGTTCCCGCATCATCCCACACATCGAGCGCGTATTTGACGATGTCATGCCCGGCGACCCCAATCGCATGGATAAAGAGCTGGCCGATAAAGTCGCTGAGATCGAAGCGCTCACGAATTTCTTGGCTATCAATCGTTACAGCAGCCACTCCAGCGCCAAGTTGTTCGTCCCATTCCGCAAGAATTTCTCCGTCTTCGCCGAACAAAATCAAATGCAATGTTACGGAATCTGCGCCGTAGCCCGACCAGTAATTCGCCGTCGATATACGCGTTCGGGCACCCGCGTCGTCGCGGAAGAACGCAAAATTTGTCGCAAAGTTCCGACTATCCAGATAATCGCGTTGAACGGTCAGGAGGGCGTCGTCGAGGCGACAATCATCGAAGCTATACACTGAGCAGCTATCTGGTATCAGATGGCCAATATGGTCTCGCAGTTTTTGGGCATCGAATGCCGCAATTAGCAGGATCTTCGCCGTTGTGTCGGGTAAGTCTGTGACCGGCTGTGCGGTATGGCCAGCAAGCTCACTACCAATTCTGGCTGTATCCTGTACGAAGGATTGAACGATTGTGACGCCTGCGACGTCGTAGAACTCCGTAAAACCTGAATAAAAGCCAAGAGGATCATAAACCGCTACCGGCCCGCCTTGAGACAAGGTCTCGATGAGGACCGTGGTCTTGTGGGCTGCTAACGGGTGGCTGATCGCCTTATAAAAGGAGTTGCCGCCTTTGACGTTGCTAAAGGTTTCGATCGTTAGAGGCATGTCGATGGGTCCCTAACGCCTATGCAGCCGGAAAGACGGATTTGACCCAGGCTGAGAACCGGTGACGGCGTTTCTCACGCCGGACAACGGCCTCATCTCTAACCCAGTTTAACTGGATTACCCGGCGTTCACCGACGCAGGTTTCATGGCCGTGATAGGATCGGTCATCCCGTTTAAAGGCGAGAAGGGTCCCTGCCTCCGGGGGAACTTCTGCAGCACAATCATCGAGTGATTTGTCGGACCGTAAGACGCGGAGACGTCCGCCGTCCTGTGACCATTCGGTATTCATGTAAATCAGGACCGTAATGAGTTTGGTCTCGCTATCATTATGAATTTTACCGTCTTTTGCCTGACAATGACCGCGCGCTGTGATCATGGTTGGCCGTCCCTCTAGATTCATATCGAATTTATCTTCAAAGGCCTGCCGCATTCCTGGCCCTTCGAGCTCGGCAATAAAGGATCCAAATACCGTTCCGAACTCTAGCTCCTCCAGAGGAAAACTGCCCGCTTTCGCGATTCGCGGGTAGGCCTCGTCGATCTCAGAAATCGCATCTGGCTTAATAAACGCCGGAACGATTAAAAACTCATAAGGGTCTTTTTCGAGCGGCGTGGCATTAAAGCTGTCGAGATCGATCATCGACATCAGTGGTTCCCAGAAAACAGACAGTTAGATTAGGACTGTCTTAATGGGGCTGCTGCAAAAATTCAATTCTTATGGGCGTTCCAGGCATTTTCGACAGCCTCGGCCGCCAGCGTCATATCATCAGTTCCCGGATATTCCCAATTTTCAATGTGACCTGTGAAGGGACGGGTTTTGTCCTGCTGTTCGAGCCCCTGATGGAACCGGCTGAATTTGGCGGACCCGCCGGATAGCTGAAAGACATGAACAGGTTTGCCGGTTGCGACGGCTTCCGAAACCATATTGACGGAGTCTCCGGTGACGACAAAAGCGTCGGCGAGGGCAAGGATTCCAAAATAAGGATTGTCGCCTGACCCGTCCCAAATATCCGCAGACTGCTCGGACAGGGTGTTTGAAATAATCTGTAAATTTTCTTCGCCAGTGCGCCGCGACGGGGTTATTGCGAGGCCGCCGCCGCTGTCTTTAACCGCCTGTTGGAGAAGCGAAGCAAAATGCGTGGCGTTGGCCGACGTTAAACGGAATTTCTTATTAGTGCCGCCAATAAGGACACCGATGAGGGGTTTCCTGAGATTTGCATAGCGCGCTGCAAACTCGATACGGGCCTTCTCCAGTTTTTCTGTGGTTACACCATGTAACGCCCCAGAGGTTGAAACCACGTTGTTTCCAGCCAAACGATCGTGAGCCGGGGCGATCACTACATCGAAGCGCTTGAGGTCGACAGTCGGGTTCTGAATCTGAACCGTCATTGTCGATGGACTCGCCTGCTTTATCGCGAGCGCGAGCGCAACCGTTTGGCGACCTGTAGCGATGAGGATATCGGGCCAGGGTGCGGCCAGCTGGTCGCCTGTCGAGCTCAGGGCGGAGAAAGGGGCGGCCCAAAGCTGTGGTGGTAAGATTGACCACGGGAAGCGTAGTGAAATTCGTTTTATATCTGGTTTTAAGCCGAGTTTTTCTGCAAGCCCGACACATTGGCTTTCCATTCCAGCTTTACCGTCCGTCAGGACCCAACATTGAAAATTTTCACTCAGCAATAGAATTTCCGGATTCTAGACGGGGATCGCTTATTGCGTCCCGTTGAAATATAATTTCTCATACTTATAATATAATTACACAAAAAATTACAGGAACGAGGGGCAAACAATGGTGCAGGTTAAGCTTGATCGGATCGATCTTAAAATCCTGCGGGATTTGCAGGATAATGGCAGAATGACAAATGTTGAACTCGCCAAGCGGGTCGGCATTTCTCCACCACCTTGCCTCAGACGCGTCCGTACTCTTGAGCAAACTGATTGTATTCGCGGATACCACGCTGATGTTAACCCTGCCGCCTTGGGCTTTGGTGTTACCGTCTTTGCCCATGTCGGGTTGCACAGCCAGGCGGAAACCGACTTGGTTGCTTTTGAAGAATTGGTCGAGAGCTGGCCCGAGGTCCGCGAATGCCACATGCTGGCCGGTGAGACGGACTTTTTGATTAAGATTGTTGCGACCGATTGGGATAGCTACCAGAAATTTTTGACAACCCGTTTGACCCCGGCGCCGAATGTTAGTGTTGTAAAGTCAGCCCTGGCCATCAGAACAGGAACGCACCGGCCCGGCGTGCCGATTGATGTTGAAGGTAGTTCTGCTGCGTAATCTGCACTGATTATTTAAACCTGACACCGATGATTTCGTAGCCTTTACTGCCGCCCGGTGTAACAACCTCCACCGAATCCCCAACCGTTTTACTGATCAGTGCCCGCGCGAGCGGCGAGGTGACAGAGAGCCGTCCCTCTTTGATATCGGCTTCGTGTTCACCAACAATCTGATAGGTGGATTCCTCATCAGTATCTTCGTCGGCCAGTTTCACCTTGGCACCGAACTTGACAATTTTGCCAGAGAGTTTTGAGACGTCGATAATTTCCGCATTGGCGATTTTATCTTCAATTTCGCTGACGCGGCCTTCGTTAAACGATTGGCGCTCTTTAGCGGCATGATACTCAGCGTTTTCCGAAAGATCACCGTGTTCGCGGGCTGTCGCGATCGCTTTGATAATTTCGGGCCGCTCGACTGTCTTGAGGCGTTTTAGCTCCTCTTCGAGCCGATCAAATCCGTCTAATGTCATGGGAACCTTTGCCATGGTTCAACCCTTCTATTTACAAAAAAGCGCACAAAAACACCGAACCTACAATCAGTGCTGTAGGCGGTGTCACCTCTGTTCTTTTCAGAACGAGCTACCAAGATAAGACTGTAATGGCGTGACTTCAAGCGTTCCTGTACGTAAAGCAGCGATGGCCGCAACCGTGGCGCGCGCACCAGCAACCGTCGTGTAGTAAGGTATCCTGTTCATAACGGCGGTTTCCCGCAGGCTACGGCTATCTGAAATCTCAGCGGCGCCAGCGGCGGTGTTAAAGACGATATCAACCCTACCGTCCTTCATGGCGTCGACAATATGAGGTTGGCCGTGCATGACCTTGTTTATTGGTTCAGCTTTCAGTCCCGCGTCTTGCAAAGACTGCGCGGTCCCTTCGGTAGCTAACAAATCAAATCCCATGTTGGATAGCTCTTTAGCCAGTGTAACCATCGCTTTCTTGTCGGCATCTTTAACCGACAAGAAAGCCGTCCCCTCGATAGGAATTGTCTGTCCGGCGCCGAGTTGTGATTTGGCAAAGGCGCGTGCGAAATCGACATCCATTCCCATGACCTCGCCGGTCGATTTCATCTCTGGGCCGAGGAGTGTGTCGATGCCGCTAAAGCGGGCGAAAGGAAAGACGGCTTCTTTGACGGCGACGTGATTGCCCTCGCCGAGGACGGGATAGGAGTCAAGGACGTTGGCGAGCGTCTCGCCAGCCATGATGCGGGCGGCGGCTTTGGCAATCGGAACGCCGGTTGCTTTTGCAACGAAAGGAACGGTACGGCTGGCGCGCGGATTGACCTCAAGAATATAAATGTCACTGCCCTTCACGGCATATTGCACATTCATTAGCCCAACGACATCGAGCCCGCGGGCGAGTGCAACGGTTTGACGCTCAATTTCGGCGATGGTTTGGGATGGTAGCGAATAAGGCGGCAGGGAGCAGGCAGAGTCGCCGGAATGAATACCGGCTTCTTCGATATGTTCCATGATGCCGGCGACATGAACGTTGCCGTCTTTGTCTGCTAGCGCATCGACGTCAATTTCAATCGCATCGCGCAAATTAGAGTCGAGGAGTACGGGATTATCTTTCGATACCCAACTTGCGGCCTTCAGATAGCGTTGGAGCGCGCTTTCCCCAAATACGATTTCCATGCCACGGCCACCAAGGACGTATGACGGCCGCATAACGATGGGAAATCCAATGCGTTCGATAATTCTTAGCGCCTCAGCTTCGCTGCTGGCCATGCCGTTCTCTGGCTGACGTAGTTTTAGGTCATGCAGCAGTTTCTGGAACCGTTCGCGGTCTTCCGCTAAATCGATGGCGTCTGGTGAGGTGCCAAGCACCGGTATGTCAGCCGCCTCGAGCGCAGAGGCAAGTTTTAACGGTGTTTGGCCACCAAACTGCAATATAACGCCGAGGACTGTGCCATTGGATTGCTCACGGCGGACGATCTCGATGACGTCTTCCGCGGTCAAAGGCTCAAAATAAAGCCGGTCAGAGGTGTCATAATCTGTCGACACTGTCTCTGGATTGCAATTGATCATTATTGCTTCGAATCCGGCTTCTCGCAGCGCATAGACGGCGTGGACACAACAATAATCAAACTCAATACCCTGACCGATGCGGTTTGGCCCACCACCGAGGATGATCACCTTTTGCCGGTCGCTTGGATCGGCTTCGCATTCTGGTGGGTTGAGCCCGTCGCCTTCATAGGCTGAGTACATATAAGGTGTTGTCGAGGGGATCTCGGCGGCACAGGTATCGATGCGCTTGAAGACCGGTGTCACGTTCATCGCGCGACGGGCAACAGAAACGTCGGCCTCGTCACTCCCGGTTAATTCGGCCAGCCGGGAGTCAGAGAATCCCATAGATTTGAGCCGCATCATCTCTTCGGGATTCGTTGGCAGACCATTTGATTTGATCGTTTGTTCTGCGAAAACGATGTCGCGAATTTGCTCCAGAAACCACGGGTCGAAATGGCAGGCGCGTGCGATATCTTCGAGCTCCAGCCCATATCGGAATGCCTGCGCGACGACCAAGATCCGATCTGGGGAAGGCACCGCGAGCGCCGCTCTGACCGCATCGTCATCCAGCGGTTCGGACTCCTCAGGTCGCGGGATATCAACGTCGTTGAGACCATTCAAACCGGTCTCCATCGACCGCAGGGCTTTTTGCAGCGACTCGACAAAGTTCCGGCCAACCGCCATGGCCTCGCCAACCGACTTCATTGAGGTCGTTAGTAAGGCTTCGGTGTCGGGGAATTTTTCGAACGTGAAGCGCGGCACCTTGGTGACCACATAATCGATGGTCGGTTCGAACGAAGCCGGTGTGACACCGGTAATGTCGTTGTCCAATTCGTCCAGCGTATAGCCGACGGCCAACTTGGCGGCGACTTTGGCTATGGGGAAGCCAGTGGCTTTGGACGCCAGGGCTGAGGACCGCGAGACGCGCGGGTTCATCTCGATAATGACCATCCGGCCATTCTCGGGGTTTACCGCGAACTGAACGTTTGAGCCGCCGGTATCGACGCCGATCTCGCGTAGCACCGCCAGCGAGGCGTTGCGCATGATCTGATATTCTTTGTCGGTTAGCGTCAGCGCTGGCGCGACGGTGATTGAGTCGCCAGTATGAATGCCCATCGGATCGATGTTTTCGATGGAGCAGATGATGATGCAGTTGTCGGCGCGGTCGCGCACGACCTCCATCTCAAACTCTTTCCATCCCAGCACAGATTCTTCAATCAGCACCGAATGCGACGGCGATGCATCAAACCCACCGCGCACGATGTCGCGAAACTGTTCCCTATTATAAGCGATACCGCCGCCCGTGCCGCCGAGCGTAAAGGAGGGCCGAATGATGGCGGGGAGCCCGGTCATCTCGAAGGCTTCCCAGGCCTGTTCCATGGTGGTGGCGACCATCCCCTTGGCGCATTCCAGGCCGATTTTCTCCATCGCATCTTTAAAGCGTTCGCGGTCTTCCGCCTTATCGATGGCGTCCATGCTGGCACCAATCAGTTCGACACCATGTTTGGCGAGCGTGCCATCTTGCGCCAAAGCCAGCGCCGTGTTCAGACCAGTTTGACCGCCCATCGTTGGAAGCAATGCATCGGGTTTTTCCGCTTCAATGACGCGCGCGACAAATTCCGGGGTGATCGGTTCGATATAGGTGGCATGTGCCAGATCCGGATCGGTCATGATCGTCGCCGGGTTGGAATTCACCAGAATGATCCGGTATCCCTCAGCCTTCAGCGCTTCACAGGCCTGCGTGCCCGAATAATCAAACTCACAGGCCTGGCCGATAACAATAGGTCCTGCGCCGATAATCAGGATGCTGTCGATGTCTGTACGTTTAGGCATGTCTCAAACTTTATGGCCGCCACGCTCTGGCAGTTTATCATGTCAGGGAGCTTATTCTACGGTGTTTTCCCCGACTCGGCGCGGTAGTGCAAGGGACGTTTTGGGGATGAGTGAGAAAAATCCGTAATCAGTGGATTTTATGTTGTTTTAGGACGCGCTCGCGCGCTCCTCGGCGATCAGCCTTTCAAGGGTTGCCCGCATGCTGAGCTGACCGGCATCTTCATTAATATCGATCATTGAGAAGTCAGGATCGTAGCGTGTCTGCTGGCCCTCGATCATGCGGACATCTTCATCCAGCACTTCTAACGTTCGGTCGTAGATCGTTTGTTCCTGATCCGGCGTCATCGAATCTGACGGGTAAGTGCTGACCCAGAAGTAATGCGTCGTGTTTTCAGCTTCGGGCGTTGCGATATGCAACGTGCGTCGGTTGATCAGCTTGTCTTTGTCGTCGGCGTTGAACCCACCCGTGCCGTGCTTGGCATTGCCGACCTGTAGCGAAATAAAACAAGGCGGGATAAATTCAATAATCTGCCAACGATCAACATTGCCGCTATAGCCTGTGACCTCAACATGGGTGGGGGCGGGCGCAATGTTTTCCATCTCTCTGGTAACAATCACACGGTCACCCTGACGCTCGGTTTTGGCCGTGCCGGATTCCGCCACCCCGCCGGTGCCGATAGTGTTCTTATGGGTAAAGCCGAGATGGGTGAGGTCCATCAGATTATCGATCAGCAATCGGTAATCGAATTTTCCACTCAGCGCGGCATAGCGGGCATTGAGACCATCCATCGCCGCGAACGGGAAGTCGAATGGAGTCTCTTCCGACGTCGGCGTGCGATGGCCGGTCCACAGATGGACAAAGCCTTGTTTCTCGGCTGCTGGATAGGGACGCACACAGGCGTCGGGCGGTATCAATTTCTGGCTCGGTACGCGTACGCAGGTGCCTTCACGATCAAAGGTTAGCCCGTGATACCCACACTGGATATTGTCGCCCACAACCTCGCCGAGAGACAAAGGCGCCTGACGATGTGCACAGCGATCCTCCAACGCGATGATATCACCTTTACTGTCGCGATAGAGCACGACTTTCTGGCCAGCAATGGTTCGCGCTAGCGGCGTGTCGCTGACCTCTGACGAGAGTGCTGCGACATACCACCGATTTAGCAGGAATGATGTTGTTTGCGTCATGGGCCACCCTGTGTCTTCGTTTTGCCGGAGAGTAGGGAAGCGCGCCTATCGGACGGCTACCGCGTAGCCGCCCAACAGGGGCTTGTTAACAGATCGCCCTATTCGAAGGCGCGGTTATCGACGATGTCTTCGAAATTGGCATTGGCCATCGTCATGTCCCAGCCAACAGTCCAGTTATAGGTGTCGTCCCAGCGTTCGCGGGTATAAGGCTGCGGAGGGGCATGCAACAGGCGTTGATGACGGAAATCTTCCGCATCCAACCGTCCGCCGGTTTCGTTGACGAAGTAGTGGATATAAGGCGTTGGATCCTTGGCCAGCACTTCGCAGGCACGTGCCTGGGCACGGAACATTGCTGCAAGTGTCGGCCCGTCGAGATCATCACCTGCTGCTTCAGCGCGGGTGGAATGCGATTCCATCAGGATACGCAGCCCTTCTTTTTCGGCAACGCTGATCCATGGCTCCATCAGGCTGACCGCAGCGACGGTGCCCATTTTGAGCGCTTCAATCCGTTGCGGCATTGACCCAGCGTTCGTGACCTCAACATGTTCTTTCGCCAAGAAGCCTTCGATCATTTTCAAGGTGACAAAATGTGACCCGTTATTCGGGGTTACCGCGATTTGTTTGCCCTTGAGCATTTCGGGTTCATAGATGTCTGAGTCACCGCGAACGACGATGGCAAATTTTGACATGGAGGCGCCGAGGGAAACGATTTTGCGCGAGCGCAATCCACCGGCTTCCGCCTCGACCGCCCGTTTAACAATGCCCCATTCGCACATGCGAAACTGATCGATGCCGCCATCGTTATAAACGGAGTCCAGCGGGCGATCGAACACAGAGTCAAATTGCACCGAGTGCGACGTCGAGACCTGCGCCATGCCGGGCGTGGTCACATATTCAATATTGAGCCCTTCGTCTTTGAAAAAGCCTTCATCGCGGGCTACCAAGACTGGCAGGTCATGCACAGCATTCATTACTGCCAGTTTGACGGGTGTCTCATTCGTCATCGTTTGTTCCCCTGTTAATCGCTAATTGTTGGTCGATTCTTATTCAGATAATAATTGCCTGAGCCCCACTACTCAACGCCCAGGAAGAAAAAAAGGGTCGGCGGATAAGTGGACGTTGTCAACGGGTATTGGTGATGTCACGCCATATAATGAAAGATGCCTGATGATCGAAAGCCTGCTACTGATCCAGAGGGGACGAGCGAAACGGCGGATGTAACCACGTGAGGATGTTTGCGCTAGTTAGCTTCAAACAAGCTCTACACCGCGCTGCGGTTATCTGTTCAAAGGTCGCACTCGGCACGGCGACAAAGGGAATAATTTTGCAGGTGGCCAACGGCAATCGCAATCGCCCCGACGAGAGTAAAATGCGTTCACCAGTTTCGCCGAGCATCGCGTGACCGAGGGTCGCCGCCAGGACGAGTACTCCCAAACCGGTCAATCCCAACAAGGCTACAAACCAGTTCTTGTGCTTTCCGCACCCCATCGAAAGAGCGACTAAGCTGAGAGGAATGACTAACCAAAGTAGCAAAACGTGAAACGACTCTTCTCCAAAAAGAGTCGCGCTTAATGCAGGGAAGACGACTAAGAGAATTGGCAGGCAAAGGCAATGGATTGCACAGAATGCCGATGTCGTTATCGCAAATTTGTCCAATAACGGAATATATCGAGAGATACCGTTCATGCTGCACCTACCATTTCATTGTCTACTGATTGCCACGACTTGAAAAACGCGTCGATTGTATTCTTGGGAATATTTCGAGTGATGAATACCAGCTTGCTTCGACGATCTTCATCGGGCCAATCCTCGAGCCACACGGGGTCGTGAAATACATGTTGAACACCGTGAATGACAGCGGGACGCCCGGGCATCTCCTCCAAATGGACAACACCTTTCACCCGAAGCAAATCTTCGCCCTTTGTTGCAATGAGTAATTCGAGTGCGGTCGTGAAAGTAAGCGTGCTGATCGGTTTTTCGAGAACCAAGCTGTACGACTGAATGTCCTTACCGTGACGGTTCACTATTTTAGTCTCGTTTTTGTCATGGCGATTGGTTGCGCAAGGCTACTGAAATATTATGTTATAACATACTAATGTGGAGAAGGATTTGTCGCAACTGGAATAGATTGGGCATGAAGCATTCACCGAAGGCATGCAGTCGATAATAGTGTTGTGCCTATCCAGATGTACTGTCCCCACGATTAAATGATCATCCGTCCTGCTGGAATTATGGTAGAAGCTTGCAATATGGTTGATCGCCAATATCTATTGAGCTCGGGTGGGTAAGGAGGATGTTCGTGATACGTTGGATAACAATGCTTGCCGCTATATTAGTGTCGACCGCTTCCCTGGCAGCCGAAGAGAATTACCGCACGTTGAGTTGGAATGATTTGGTTCCAAAGGGAGGGGTCATCGACAACCCCATCACCAGGCTCTCTGTCCCTCAGCAACAGGATGTGGAAGTTCTGGTTTCTATCCGCAATTTGAAGAAACGCGGCGGCATGTCCGATGTTAGCGAAGATGCCGAAGAAGCCATGGAAATTCGTCACAAACTTCGAAAACAGGGTTTGAATCCAAGCGCGCTAATGCAGGCTTTTGACCGCCTGCAAAGCGAAATCGAACGACGAAACAAAATGACCGTCGCCACGCTTGACGGAAAGATGGTTCGCATCCCCGGCTATGCTCTGCCATTGGAGCACGCCGGTATGGGCGTAACGGAAATGTTGCTGGTGCCTTATATTGGCGCTTGTATTCATGTGCCAGCGCCGCCAGCCAACCAAACTGTCTATGCGAAACTTAACCAAACCTATGTGGCGGGAAATCTCTATGAACCGGTGTGGATTACCGGTCGTATGAAAGTCAAAGCAACCCAAAAGGCGCTAAAATTAATTGACGGCACCGCCGGAATCGACACTGCATATATGGTTGAGGTCGTTAGCATTGCCCCCTACCGAAAATAAGGGCCGCACATCTGGAGGAATAAATTATGAAGTACGGCCGACTTAGAATTGTGGCCATCCTGTTTGGGTCCACACTCGTCTGGTCATTCAATTCATTGACGACAGCGGTAGCGGAGGAAGGGGCCCATCAGCACGGGGTAAGCCATCTGAATATTGCTATCGAGGGTAATCATTTAGAGATGGAGCTCATCGTGCCGGGCAGTGATGCGGTCGGCTTTGAACATTCCCCATCGACAACCGAGGATCGAAAAGCCGTTCAAGCCGCGGCCAAAAATTTCAAAGACGGCATGCAGCTATTTGTATTTTCCGCTGCCGCCAACTGTCGTTTCGAACATACGAAGCTGCAATCCTCGTTGCTGGATAAGCACAGTGGCCATAAGCACCACGCGCATAAAAAACACGATCATGCGAAGCACAGCAGTCGCCAGGACAAAAAAGCGTCAAAGGAACCCCACGCCGAATTCCACGTTCATTACCATATTGAATGCGCCAACCCAGGAAAACTGACATATATCGACGCGAGATTTTTCAAATCCTTCCCGTCCGCACAGAAACTCGTGACACGTTGGGTCACCGCGCGCGGGCAAGGAGCAGCTACTCTAACACCGGCAAAAACTCGCCTGACCTTCTAGGGATGAATGAGATTTCCATTCTTCCTTCGCATTAGAATGCTGCCCGTTTGATGATCGAGCTTTCCAACCTTCGATTCCGGTGGTCTGCCACCCACGCGCCGGTCATCGACATTCCTCGGTTCTCGGTCAAAGAAGGTGAACGTGTGTTCCTTGAGGGACCCAGCGGCAGCGGAAAGACGACAATGCTGAATCTGCTTGGCGGTATGACCGTGCCGGAACAGGGAAGTATCGTCGTTGACGGGATCGATTTGGTGGGCCTTAAACAGGCTGCACGGGATAGTTTCCGGGCAAACCGCGTCGGATTCATATTCCAGATGTTCAACCTGATCCCGTATCTGTCACTCATCGATATTGTCATGTTACCCTGCCGCTTCTCCACCTGTCGCGCCGAGGCCGCCTGCAAGAAATCGGGGAGCGTCGAAGCCGATGCGCGCCGCCTGCTGGACCATATGGAAATCGATTTGGAGGCTCTGGAGAACCGTGCGGTAACGGCATTGAGCACTGGCCAACAGCAACGGGTAGCGGCAGCGCGTTCACTGATCGGCGCCCCGAGCTTGGTCATCGCCGATGAACCGACGTCTGCGCTCGACCAAAATGTCCGTGATGCGTTTATGTCGCTGTTGTTCAGCGAGATTACTGACGCTGGTGCCACACTTTTGTTTGTAAGCCATGATGTAACGCTTGCGTCTAAATTCGACCGCCAGACCACCATGTCCGACATCAATAACGCGGGAACGCAACAATGACTGCCAGGATAATTCTCTTCCTGGCCGCAAAAAGCCTGCTCAATCGCTGGCTTACTGCGGGGCTAACGGTCTTTGCTATCGCCGTCAGCGTGATGATGGTGCTAAGTGTGGAGAAAATTCGTACCGACGCCAAGTTAAGCTTCGCCAACACGATATCAGGGACGGATCTTGTTGTTGGTGCCCGCAGTGGAGCGGTTCAGCTTCTGCTATATTCCGTATTTCGCATTGGTAACGCCACCAATAATATTTCGTGGCGTAGCTACCAGGAAATCGCCAACCGAAATGATTTGAAATGGTCGGTTCCCCTGTCGCTCGGTGATTCTCACCGCGGCTATCGGGTCATGGGCACGACAGATGACTATTTTAAACATTATCGTTATGGCGCCAGGCGCGTGCTGCAGTTTGACGATGGTATACCGTTTGACGATATCTTTGACACCGTCCTGGGCGCGGAAGTGGCAGAGGCGCTGGATTACGCTGTGGGCGATAAAATCGTTATTGCGCACGGTTTGGGCCGGGCCGGATTTACCAAACATGTGGATAAACCATTCACCGTAACCGGTATTTTGAAACGCACCGGCACGCCGTTGGATCGCACGGTCCACGTTAGCCTGAACGGCATAGAGGCCATTCATTTGGATTGGCGTGGCGGCAGCCGGATTCCAGGACGAACGATCACCGCCGATCAGGCCCGCGAGCTGACACTAACCCCCCGGTCTGTCACCGCAGTTCTGCTTGGTCTCAAATCGCGCCTTGGCGCATTTCGGGCCCTGCGTGAGATCAATGAATCACGCCGTGAACCGCTACTCGCCATTTTGCCTGGCGTCGCGCTCCAGGAGCTTTGGTCTCTAATGGGAACAGCCGAAGCAGCGCTCGGAATTGTCGTGCTGTTTGTTGTCGCCGCTGGCCTCATCGGTATGGCAACCATGCTCCTCGCGAGCCTAAACGAAAGACGCCGGGAAATGGCCATCCTGCGAGCGGTGGGCGCACGACCAGCCCACGTGTTTGCGATGTTTGTGTTGGAAGGCTGGCTGCTGACCCTGCTGGCCTGTGTACTGGGCATCGCGCTTCTCTATTTCGGGCTGGCAGTCGCCCAACCTTTGATTGAGACGCGGTTCGGACTCTATGTACCGCTGGATGTTCTCACAATACGGCAATGGATTATCATCAGCGCCATAATGGGTGCCGGAACAGTTACGGGCGCCGTTCCGGCGTGGTTTGCCTACCGGAATTCCATTGCCGACGGTATGACCATTCGGACCTAGGGGCAGGCACGTTCCTGACTGCATAGCATATATCCGGCTAGGTTGCCGATCGCTTCTTCTTAAAACTGTGAATTCTTTGCCGCGCCGAGGTTGATGCTGAGCGACAGCCCACCAGCGCCACAGCATGGGCATGTCGCAGCGATCAGAATTTGTTGTCGCTGTTCTTCCGTGATGTCGGCCTGGCCGAGTAGCTCTGTCAGCTGTTGCTGGAACGCAAGATGCGCCGACTGATCTCCATATTGAATCCGCCCGCCCGCCGTAGGGTCACTGTTTATTGGGTCGGTTTCAGGCTCTGGGGTATCATCTTTATCGGCCATCTTCGGGTCGCCTATGGTGAACAACAATGCGTTAGCCTATCATCCCTACACAAATTTGACGCAAGCGTTTTCAAATTCTTACGCACCTCGGAACCGAGATCATTAACCGTCATCCTGCCGGGTGATCCGCTAGAGGTCGATTGTTTCGGCAATCTGGTCATCGCTGTCGGTGATCGCTCTTGATGCAAGGAAGATAGCGGATAATGGAATACACAACGCTTGGACGAACGGGGCTAAAGGTAAGCGTTGCTGGGTTTGGTTGCGGTGGCAAAAGCCGAGCGGGTCAGGGCAGCGGTAAGTCGACCGCTGACTCAGTGGCCTTGATCCATCGTGCTATGGACCAAGGGGTCAATTTCTTTGATACCGCGCGGTCATACGGCACGGAGAGTATTCTCGGTGCGGCGATAAAAGGCAGACCTCGCGACGCGGTTATTATCTCGACAAAGAACCATGAATCTGGCGTATCGGCAGAACAGCTGGTGAGCGCGATCGATGTCTCTCTTAAGGAACTGCAAACCGATTTCATAGACGTCTTTCACCTGCATGGCGTGGGGCCGGAGGTTTACGATCACGCTATTAACGAGCTTGCCCCGGCAATGTTGAGGGAACAAGAGCGCGGCAAGATTCGGTTCCTCGGCATTACGGAGACCTCGCCCAACGATCATGGTCAAAAGATGTTGCAGCGCGCCGTGACCGATGATTGCTGGGACGTCATGATGTTGGGTTTTAATATGATGCATCAGGTCGCGCGTACTCGCCTCTTTCCCCAGACAAGCAAGCAAAAGATCGGCACGTTGATTATGTTCGCGGTCCGTAGCCTGTTCAGTGTTCCAGGTCGGCTGGAGAAAACGATGGGCAAGTTGGCCGAGGAAGGCCGCGTGCCAGCCTGGCTAGGCGAGCGGGAAACGCCGCTCGACTTTCTTCTCGGGGACGGCGGTGCCGACAGCGTCATTGAAGCGGCCTATCGCTTTGCCCGCCATGAACCGGGTGCAGATGTCGTGCTGTTTGGCACTGGCGACACTGCCCACCTCGACGCCAATATCCAATCGATTCTCAAGCCGCCTTTGCCGGAACCTACCCGGGCAAAGCTTACGGATTTGTTTGGTCACCTAGAGGGTATTGGGTTGGACGGTCCAGGTGCACGATAACATTTCCGCTGTATCACCGATAACAGACATGAACGAGCTAGTTCAGAGTGTCTTCTAGTGACCCAAAGCGGCCATAAGATCGTGACATCCGATTCATCGAGGCGAAACTAGACCTCGCTGGGAATGAGGTGTATGTACTTCTTGGGCTAGCCGCGCACCGGTTTTCCGGGCCCGGTGAATAAAATTAACAACA
>WLWZ01000016.1 GCA_012103315.1 Alphaproteobacteria bacterium | reverse complement strand
CGTTCCTGAAGCGCCAAAGGTCCGTTCCAAAGGAAGCTTTCGTGAGGGAAACGGCCCTCGGCGACAGTCTCAATCTTCCCTCCGAGAAAGCTCGATTACTAGATTGCTCGATGTCCGCCTCTGGCTAATAGCGGAAGTGGCGGGCTCTGAAACCAGCGTCTGCTTTGGACGCATTAGCAGACATTCCCGTGCGAAAGAGAATGTGGCAGACAAAACCAGCAGCGCAGACACCAAACAACGGCTACCCGTGTACCAAAGTGACATCGATTTAGGAACCAGTTAGAATTTTTCTATGACCGATACAGCACCCGATCCTCGCATTGCCAACATCGTAAAGGCTGGCTGCATCCGACCCGGCCTGTTCCTGCCACAGTACGCATTGACGAAAGCCGGAGATCTTAATCCAGTAGGTGCTGGTGTCGTCGCGCATGGATTGATTGGCACGCTTGCCGAACATCTCGGCATTGAGATGCAAATCGTTCAGCAACCCTCACCACCCAAGGCGGTCGAAACCCTCAACGCCGGCGGCTGCGATATCTTGATTATGGGCATTGAGGCCTCACGCACAGAAATTGTCGACTTCACCCCACCCGTCATTCAGTTCGATTACGCCTATCTCGTGCCCACCGGCTCGCCTATCAACGAAACCGCTGAGGTTGATCGCCCGGGACACCGCATCTCCGTACCTGGCGGCCACGCTTCCTGGATGGCGCTTAAGCGTAAGATCATCCATGCCGAGATCGTCGAGACCGACATACCCGATGAATCCTTCGCCTTACTTTGCGATGGCAAAACCGACGTGTTCGCCTTGCCGCGTGAGCAACTCATCGACTATGCCGCCGAGCTGCCGGGATCGCGTATCCTGACCGAAGGATTTGGCGTCAACGATGTCGGGCTGGCAGTCGCCAAAGGACAATCGCAGCGCCTTGCCTTCATCAATGAATTTGTTAAAGAAGCCAAGGCCTCAGGCCTCGTTCAGCGTATCCTCGAGGAAGCAAAGCTGACTTCACGCGGTTTCAACGTCGCGCTTTAGGTCTCTGCTCGGTCCGTTGCTGATGACGTCCCTCCGCTATACAATGCGAAGTCGTGTGGATATTCAGGAGACCACCCAATGCCCGAAATGAAACTCGGTCTGTTTGTCCGTCCCACCGGTCATCATATTGCGTCATGGCGACATCCCAACGCGCACATCGACGCCAACGTGAATTTCGATCGCTACATCGATATGGCCAAGACGGCAGAGCGCGGCCTATTCGATATGATGTTTTCTGCTGACACCAACACCGCCTGGACAACTGTCGATTCAGCGCTCAACCGCCAACATTATACCGCCTGGATTGAGCCCTATACCTTGATGTGCGCCCTCACCCCGCACACCAAACATATCGGGTTGGTCTGCACCCGCAGCACAAGCTTCGATCAGCCCTATTCGATTGCCCGCATGTTTGCCTCGCTCGACATTGTCAGTGGTGGCCGATCCGGCGTGAATATCGTGACAACAGGCAATGGGCGATCAGCGTTGAATTACAGTCAGGATGCACATCTCGCAAAACCCGACCGTTATGAAATTGCCGATGAATTCGTCGATGTTCTGATCGGGCTATGGGACAGCTGGGACGCGGATGCCTTCGTACAAGACCGCGAGACCAGCACGTTCTTTGAGTGGGACAAGATGCACACGCTCAACCACAAGGGAAAACACTTCCAGGTGGAAGGACCGCTCAACGTCGCGCGCTCACCACAAGGTCGACCGGTAATCGTCCAGGCGGGTGCCTCCGAACAAGGCCGTGAACTTGCTGCAAAGTCTGCCGACGTTATCTTTGGCGCCAGCCAGAGCATTGAGATTGCCCAGGAGTTTTATGCCGATATTAAAAAGCGACTGGCGCGGTTCGGTCGTCAGCCCGGCGACTTAAAAGTCCTGCCCGGACTTTCGGTAACTGTTGCGCCAACCATGGAAGAAGCCCAGGCCAAGTTCGATGAACTGCAAGAACTGATCCACCCGGACCATGGGTTGGCTTTTTTGTCGCGCCGCCTTGGCCATGATGTGACCGGCATGGACCCTGATGTCCCGATGCCCGATCTCGAGGCGGTCGATGATGTCGGTACGCGCTCCGGCCAGATGCTCGATCTTGCCAAGCGCGAGAAATGGACGCTCCGTCAGCTTTACCAACATTTCGCTGCAGCCCGTGGCCATATGCTGCTGATCGGCACGCCCGAAATGGTTGTCGACACCATGCAAGAATGGTTCGAAAACGGTGCCTGCGACGGCTTCAACATTATCCCGTCAATGTTCCCGGATGAATTCGAGTCATTCGTTGACCTGGTCGTACCGGAATTGCAGGCGCGTGGCCTGTATCGTACGGAATACGAAGGCACCACGCTGCGTGATCGACTGGAGCTGCCCGTGCCGGAAAGCCAGTACGCCAAAGCAAAGGCCAGCGCTGCTGAATAACGCTAATCCAAAAGCCTGACAAATCCATGAGCTTTCGCAGGATATAGTAATATCTGTAAGCGCTTCGCTTGACATAACGATATAACTAGTTATATCGTTTGCCTATGAATGACACTATCGCTGCAACTGCCCTCGCTGCCCTCGGCCATGAAGCTCGGCTCAAGGTTTTTCGCCTGTTGGTGAGGGCCGGGAAAGACGGGCTAAATATTGGCGATATTGGCCGGTTACTCGGCATGCCTCCCTCAACGCTTGCGCATCACATCACCACTCTGGTTCAGAGTGGGCTTTTGACACAGGAGCGGCGTGGCCGGGAAGTCATTAACAGAGCTGATTTTGACGCGATGGAAAGTGTATTGACTTATGTCGACGAAGAATGTTGCGCCGGTGTTGCCAGCACTGCCGCGGACGTCGCGTAAATAATACGGTTTTTTGAGCTAATATAACTACGACCTCAGGGATATCGAAATGACGGAACGTGTACTTGAATGGGGCCGCAGCTGGGGCGGTAATATTGATCGCGTGTGGTTGGCTGTCACCGCAATCTTTGCGATTCTCGCGCTGATGACACCAAACCAGGCTTTCGCCAGTGTGCATTTCACATTCGATGCTATTTTGGAGGTTGGTCCTTGGCTAGTTCTCTCAATCTGTATCGCGGCCTATGCCTCTGCGACAGATGCCGACAACCTCATCGCCCGTGCCTTTCAGGGAAATCAGGCGATGATGATCTTAACCGCCGCAATATTCGGCGGATTGTCCCCGTTCTGCTCCTGCGGTGTGATTCCTCTGATTGCAGCGCTTCTTGCAATGGGCGTCCCACTGGCCCCCGTCATGGCTTTTTGGCTGGCGTCCCCCGTCATGGACCCGGCGATGTTTGCCATTACGACCGGCGCTCTCGGTTTCGACTTTGCAGTGGCAAAAACACTGGCAGCGGTTGGGCTCGGCCTTATGGGCGGTTTCGCCATTTTCTTCATGTCCCAGGCAGGCTGGCTGAGCTCCCCGTTGCGCGAAGGTGTCGGAGATGGAGGCTGTGGCGGTGCAAAAGTTCGGACCACCAAGTCGCCGGTCTGGAAATTTTGGATTGAGGCCGAAAGACGGCAAAAATTCATGATCGGCGCCAAGAACAGCGGGCTGTTTCTCGGTAAATGGCTCACCCTGGCCTTTGTGCTGGAAAGCCTTATGGTTGCCTATATTCCTGCCGACCTCGTCGCAGAGACCGTCGGTGGCGGCGATGTGCAATCGATCATGTTGGCGACACTGGTTGGTGTTCCCGCCTATTTAAATGGCTACGCGGCCGTGCCCTTAGTCGCCGGTCTCATTCAGCAGGGTATGGCACCTGGTGCCGGTCTCGCCTTTATGGTCGCGGGCGGCGTGTCATCTATTCCGGCAGCCATTGCCGTCTGGGCATTGGCAAAGAAACAGGTGTTCTTCCTGTATCTTGGTTTCGCCTTCGTCGGCTCATTGATGGCCGGAATGTTGTATCAAGCCACCGTATAAGCCACGCACATGCATTGCTGGCTGGTATTTGAAATTGGCGGAGAGATTTCGTTCTGGGACCTCGCCCATCACCTCAAGTGGGGCGTAGACAATCTGGCCCCGGGTCTCAATCCGACAGACGCGTCGCGATGAGTTGTGGACGCGATCTGGAATTCGCAACACCCACCGGCGCCGTTACCATCAGCCTTTTTTTCTGAACCGGCCTGGATATTACCGAACGGTGAATTCCTCCGTCCGGAAATGATCATAAAAGTTACCGATTGATCTGAGAGCTTCGAACTATTGGCCGGACGCGTTTTACGTCCGGTGGAGCTTATGCCGCGCCACCGCAGGCCGAGTTGCGCAGGCCCATAGAGAAGGCTATTAATTTATGATCGAATTTACCACGAGGTGACTCTAATGGATGGCTCGATAATTCACGAAAGACTTCCCAATGTCGCAACCGACAAGGAAGTGTTGTTTTCGCTGCGCGACACCCCGCTCCTCGAACAGGGAACCATTTATGATCCACTGGCGACGGCGGAAAATCTCTGGGTGAACCTCAAGGTCTATGCCAGCGGTGGCGAGAACGCATTGCATTCTCATGCCGGAGAGGATCATGCTTTTATTATTTTACAGGGCAAAGCAACCTTCACGTTTGACGAGGGCCGGACACAGGTTGTCGGCAAATTTGAGGGCGTGATGTTACCCAAGAATGCCAAATATAAATTCGAAGCCGACGAGGAAGAAAATCTCGTGATGGTCCGCGTCGGCGGCGGCGTCCGGACCGAGACCGGCCTCGATGATTTGACGGCATTCGGAACACCGAAAGACGTGACCGCCAAGACCTCTTTTGCCGATGGCCAAGTCAAAGTCGGTGACGCCAAGAAGAACGGCGAAACCGCCAAAAAACGCGTTTATGCCGAAGGCAAATTCTTCGCGGCCAACGAAAATTAAGATCACTACAGGGAGTTAAAAATGTCAGAATTATCCGTAGATGCCTCCAAGTTCTCTGGCATGACAGAAGAACAGGCCGCGACGTTTCCGCGACGCTCTGTCGTCGGCATTCATCTCACGGAAGATCAGCTGGCAGCGAAGCCAAGAATGATATCAACCGACTCCCACGTCATGGAGCCCGATGAACTTTGGCAAGAACTACCACAGCGGTTGCAGGATCATCTACCCAACGTGCCCTTCCGCAACTCGCCGCCGGGTGCCCTAAAGGCGGAACACCGGTTGAATGATCAGCAGCATGATGGCATTGCCGCAGAAGTTCTTTTCCCCAATTACGGCATGGCGCTTTATGGGATCGACGACATTGAGACCCAGCAGGAATCGTTCAAGCTCTATAATGACTGGCTGTATGACTGGAGCGGCGCAGATCACAAACGTCTTATCGGTGTGCCGCTGATCTCGGTTTATGATCCGCAAGGCGCCGTCAAGGAAATGCACCGTTGCTTTGACAAAGGCATGCGGGGTGCTTTGATCTGGCAGGTTCCCGACCCGAAACTGCCCTTCAGCAATACAGAACATTACGACCCGATTATCGCCGCCTGTGCGGAAGCTGATGAGCCGGTGATCTGCCATATCCTGACCGGGCATGGCTATATGAAGACCGGGCATAAGCGGAATGTCGAAGGGATCAAGGACTCAACAAATACCAAGACCAACGATTCCGCCAACACGCTGTTTGACTTCATCTTTTATGGCTATTTCGAGCGCCACCCGAAGCTTAAATTTTTACTGGCGGAAAGCGAAATTGGCTGGATCCCGTTCCTACTCCAACAGTGGGACTATTATTTCGAACGGCATCGTAATTCCTACCACATTCCGATCGACCGCAAGCCAAGCGAAATCTTTGCTGAGCATGTCTACGGGACCTTCCTCGAAGATTATGTCGGAACGCGTTTCCTCTCCTGGTGGGGCGAAAAGAATTGCATGTGGTCGAATGACTATCCGCACTTCAACATGACCTTTCCGCACTCGCGCCAGGTTGTGGAACATCACCTGGACGGGCTTTCAGAAGACCAGCACCGACGCTACACGTGGGACAACGCCATGGACCTCTTCAAGCTCGACCTGACGGAAGAAGACCGTATCAATTAGGGGATGCAGTCAACAAAGTCGTGAGTCCAAACGCCTTTTTTGTCTTTCTGCACCTGATACCGGGTCCATTGATCCGGCGATAGAGTATTTGCAGAAATAGCGCCCAATTTCCACCATCTAATCGACGGCACATATCCCAGGGCGATCCTTATGACGGAATCTAACTCTACCGATACAGCGTTAGAATGAAATGTAATTTTATGTTACGTGAAATAACCCTATTCAGAGAAGGGATAGTCGTTTAGCCTAATTCTCCAAGTTGCTTGAAACGTAGTGCTTCGGAGTGGGCTCATGTTAATGAGCCGGGGGGAGCAGAAAATTACTGCGGCGGCGTACGGGCCTTGATTTACCACACGGCCAAATCCGACAGCCCCCAAGTGTCAAAGACATACGAACGCGTAAACAAAGAGTACATTCTATACAGGGGGGGGGGGACATTCTATGTTTTTAGTCAAACGAATTTCGGCCTGCGTTTTGCTGGCCATCGGCGTTCTGAGCATGACAGCGCCTTCGGTCTTTTCAGCACCCATCACGCTGCCGACCGGCCTCAACGTCGGCGACCAATACCGGCTGTTCTTCGTAACCACCGGGGGGATAAATTCGACGTCCAGCAACATTGCTGACTACAACGCCTTCGTCACTTCACAAGCGAATGCACAGGCGGAGTTAGCCGGGCTTGGCACCAGCTGGACCGCAGTCGCGTCCACCGCCACGGTCAACGCGATTGATAACACTTCAACGCCCGTCGGAATTGGTGGAATCCCTATCTATCTAATGAATGACACGAAGCTGGTGGATAATTACGCCGACCTTTGGGATGGAACGTTAGACACTGCTCCTAATGTTTTCGGAGATGGAACATCCCACGCAGGGTCGAACGTTGTATGGACCGGAACCAATATTTCCGGGACTGCGACCGCGAACCCTTTGGGCTCTTCTTCAGGCACCATCGGCAACTCAGGCTTCGCGGGAAACATTTGGACGACAGATACAACGTTATCCAATTTCTTCAGCCGCAGATTATATGGCATATCAGACGTGATCACCGTCCAGGAAGCTGTCGTTTCGGAACCACCGCCTATCAGTCTATTGGCTTTGGGACTGGTCGGCCTCGTAATCGTGCGGCGTAAGCGGGCTGCTTCGAGCGCCCGTTAATAAATCTTATAGACGGCATCGAGGGTTACATCGGGGACCTGCCGGGCACGTAGCATTGTCAGACTATCAATAAGCGCCAACCCTTCTGGGCCACGAGGTACTGGTGCTCCATCGTGTGCGGGTGCTGGCCTAGCCAAACCATGAAACGGCAATAGCGACGATAAAGATATACCGACCAAATTTTCCTATTGAGACCAGCAACAAGAAAATCCAGAACCGCGTTCGGAGCGCGCCCGCGATCACGGTTAGCGGATCACCGATGAAGGGCAGCCACGCAAACAACAGCGTCCAAATACCGTACTGTTCATACCAGCGAGCCGCCCGATCAAAACCCTTCCCTGATACGGGAAACCATTTTCTGTCGCGATAGTGAATAAAAAATCTTCCCAACCCCCAATTGACCGCCGACCCCGCGACATTGCCAATTGTTGCCACCACAAGGAGCAAAGCCAACGACCCTTGTTCAGTAGCAATATACCCCGTCAGCAACGCCTCGGATGACCCCGGCAACAAGGTTGCCGCCGAAAAGGCGCTCAGAAAGAGGCTGGAATAGACGGCAAACTCACTCATACCGGCAGACTAAAAGCGGATGCCATCAAACGTATCGGGAAGTTTGACCTCTCCCTACCTCAACACGAACGGGTTGGGCACTTCCGTGGCCGTCGAAATCCACACGCATTTCTGCTGCAGATATTCCTTGATCATCTCCTGCCCACTTTCACGACCCAGCCCGGATTGCTTGTAGCCCCCAAACGGCGACATATAGCTCACCGCGCGGTAGGTGTTGACCCATACCGTGCCCGCTTCGAGCCGATCCGCCATGATCATCGCGCGACGGATATTCTGGGTCCACACACCGGCGGCCAGCCCGTAGACGACATCGTTGCCGATCTCAATGGCTTCCTCTTCATCCTTGAACGGGATCACCGACAGCACAGGCCCGAACACCTCTTCCTGCGCGATGCGCATGGAGTTCTTCACGCCGGTAAAGATCGTCGGCTCAACAAACCAGCCATCACCGCACTCCACTGCGGTTGCCTTTCCACCGCCAAGTGCTGCCTCCGCGCCCTCGCCCTTGGCGATATCCATATAGCCGAGAATTTTCTCATATTGCGGAATGTTGGTAACCGGCCCGACCTGGGTATCCATACTCATCGGATCGCCCATCTTGGCCGTCGCCGCCAGCGCCACCAGCTTATCGACAAACTCATCATGGATATTTTCCTGCACCAGCAGGCGTGAGCCCGCGATACAGGTCTGTCCCGTTGCCGCAAATATGCCGGAAATTGCACCCTTTACGGCGTTATCCATCTCGGCATCATCAAACACGATGTTTGGCGATTTGCCGCCGAGCTCCATCGTCACATGCTTCATGCTTTTCGCGGCCGCCTGATAGATGTGCGAGCCCGTCGCGTCAGAGCCGGTGAAGGCGACCTTGGCGACCTTCGGATGTTCGACCAGCGGTCCGCCAACATCGGCACCAAACCCGGTGACAACATTGATGACCCCCGGCGGGAAGCCGACCTGCTCGACGATCTTCATGAATTCCAGCGTCGAGACCGACGTGTACTCGGACGGCTTAATGACCGTGGTATTTCCCGCTGCCAATAACGGCGCGAGTTTCCAGGTCAGCAGCAACAATGGTGAGTTCCACGGCACGATACAGGCGACCACACCGAGAGGCTCCCACACTGTGTAGTTCAACGTATCCGGCTTATCGATGGGAATGACCGAGCCTTCGATCTTGTCGCAGAGGCCACCGTAATAGTGATACCACTGGGTCAGATACTTGCACTGCACGCCCATTTCGGCGATCAGCTTGCCGTTATCTTTGGTCTCCATCTCGCCCAGATGATCGGCGGCTTCCATCAGCGCATCACCGAACTTGCGCAACAGCGCCCCGCGCGCTGAGGCGGTCATTGAACGCCATTCACTACCCGGTCGACCGGCCTGATAGGCAGCCTCAACTGCGGCATCGACATCGGCGGCACCGGCTTTCGGCACTTCCGCCCAGGGCTGTGCAGTATAAGGGTTAGAACTCTCGAAGGTTTCCCCACTGGCGGCATCAACCCATTCGCCATTGATCACCATTTGAAATTTTTCGAGGTCGGCCATCTTATTTCTCCTGCTTATTCAATCTTTGTCCTGTGGGCTCAGATCGAGCCCAGTAAATTCTCGCGGAAACGATGTTTTAATGTCGGGCCATCGCGCGGCGGCAAAATCATCGGCTGATCTTCTGCGGTGACTTTAACATCCACAAACACCGGACCCGGTGTGTTGTACAGCATCGGGATCGCTGTCTTTAGCTCGGCGGCGTTGTAAACCGTCGACGTCGTTTGGAACCCTGCGCCGGACGCCATTGCGGCTAAATCAACGCCGTGTTCCGTATGGGTTTCCTGCATACCAGTTTCGCCATAGCGCTGATTATCAAGAATGCCAATCGCCAGGTTTGACGGCTTCTGCACGGCGACGGTCGCCAGCCCTCCGACACCCATTAGCATCTCGCCATCGCCGGTAAGCACCAGCACGCGGCGTTGCGGTTGCGCGAGCGCGAGGCCCAAACCAGTCAGCACGGCGCCGCCCATACCGCCCCATAGATAGAAGTTGTTGGGATTATCCTCGACCGAGGCTGCATCCCAGGTTGGCGCGCCAAGTCCGGTTACCAGCAGCAGATCGCCGCGATCCTTGAGGATATTCGCCACCACCTTACGGCGGTCCAACGTGATTTTTCTGCGCGCCGCCATTATTTTGTCCAATCCTTAAAGCCAACCACCCGCTGCCCGATCAGCACAGCCACCATGCGCCCACCTTCAAAGGCAAGCTTGGCAGCAGCCTCGACGGTCTCCGCAATTTCAGACGGCTCATCGACCCGGTGCACGATCACGCCAGAGGCCTCGAGAACACCCTCCGTCGCCTGCCCCATCGGCACCTGCCACGGATTAAACTCGCCCCATTCACCGCGCATCGTCACCAACATCAACAGCGGAAACCGGCACTCATTGGCCATGCCCAGCATATTAATGACATTGCCAACGCCGGAGGACTGCATCAGTAGGGCCCCTGCCTCACCACCGAGCCACGCCCCCGACAAAACCGCCACGCCTTCCTGCTCGGAGGTCAGTGACACCGGTTTGATCACGTTATCGGCGATCGCCATCTTGATCAGCGAGGTATGTCCGGCGTCAGGGACATAGGCTATTTGTTGGACATCGGCTTTTTTCAGGACCTTGAAAACGTCCTTGGACCAATCGGTCTTCTTTTTACGCGCCATACTTTACGCACTCTCTCCTGTTACGGCAGCCCTAAACCGCCGGGAAACGTAGGTTCCGTCTTTCGGGGCATCAATCCTGGCGGACGACTTGCTCATCACTTTGACCACCGCGAGGTAAGGACCCGGCTTGTTGTGGATACGCGGCAATTCGGCCTGTAGCTCGGCATTCGTCGTGATCAGCGCGGTCTTTTTAAAACCCGATGCCGCCGCAATCCCAACCAGATCAACGCCGCGCCCAGTATGGGTGTGCTGATTGCCGGTCGCGCCATAGGCCTGATTATCGATCACAATGATCGACAGGTTCTTCGGTTGCTCGACACCAATGGTCGCCAAACTACCAATCCCGGCCAGAAGCTCGCCATCACCGGTGATCACCAGAATGCGACGTTTCGGCTGCGCCAAGGCGACGCCAAACGCGACCATCGCGGCCCCGCCCATGATACCGGCGAGATACATATTCTTCGGATCGTCATTGGCCGACGCGACATCATGGACTGCGTTGCCGATCCCGGTGACCACAGCGGCATCACCGCGACCTTCCAGAATGCGGTGGACGACCTTGCGACGTTGCAGCGTGTATTTTGTGTTCGATTTTGTAGCCATCAGCCCTTACTCCCACTGCCGGAAATCCGCTGGGAAATCACCACCGCGACCGCGCGGTTGGCATCAAAAGCCAGTTTTGCCGCCGCCTGCACCGTCTCCGGCACTTTCTCAGCTTGATCGACGTGATGGACGATCACCTTGGCGGCTTCGAGCGCCGGGATCGTGCTTTGGCCCATCGGCACCTGCCAGGGGAAGGTCTCACCCCATTCGCCGCGCATCGACACCAGAGAGAGAAGCGGTATCCGACATTCCTGCATCATCGAGAGCATATTGATGCAATTGCCGACGCCACCCGACTGGGTCAGCAACACGCCGCGCTGACCACCGAGCCAGGCTCCCGCCATCTGAGCGACGCCTTCCTCCTCCGTTGTCAGAACCACCGAGCGCATCGACTTGTCGGCCTGACATCTTTCAAGCAATTTCGCGAGCCCACCGTCGGGCACATAAGCGACCTGTTTGATGCCGATTTTTTTGAACAGCTGGTGCACATCCTGCGACCAATGCCAGGTTTTGGATTTTTTGCTTACCATCAGTTTTTGTTATGCTCCGCCAAAATTTTTAGGGCTTCATCGAGCCAAATGACTCGTTGTTTTGCAGCCTCAAGCGCCTCGTCCCGGGCCGCGAAAACATCCATTTCAAAATGCCCTGTCCGAAACCAGCCGGTCTTGGTTTCAGGATCCCGTCGAAACTCATCAAATCCAAACGTGCCATCTTCGCGCCGGAATATATCGACACATCGGTCGCCGTCGAAGGTTTCGATTGAAGACAAAACAACTGAAGACATTGTTTGCTGAAAGGCCCTTTTTCTCTAGCCCACAGAGTGAAACAAGCGGGCCTAACACGCAAGGTTGGATATTGTTTTTAAAGAAACGACGACTGGTTTAGCGCATTGAGTCCGTGTCTTGAGTGGACGGGGTTGCTGGCAAGCCACATATTCAAAAGGTGGACGTTGGTGAAATGATGAAACAAGTAGCGATTAAACCGGAGAAACAGACAATGTCTAAACACCTATTCGTAATTCCGATACTCTCGGCAGCAGCCCTGCTCCTCGCCCTCCCTGCCACCAGCTCCGCGGATGACGCGCGGCAATTCCGTGGCGATCAACTGGCCCAGGCCGACAAAGCGACGAAGTCCACCAAAGGTAAAAAGGCCAAAAAGACCCGTATCTCGCGACGTACCCAGCGTTTTATGCGGCTCTATGATCTCAATGGTGACGGCAAAGTTACGCCGGAAGAGATCGCCATTGATCAATCTCGAATTCTTGGCGCCATGGACATCGACAACAATAAAGGACTTTCGGTTGATGAAATGCGCCGCCGTGGACGTAGTCTGCAAATTTGGCAGTCCGTGACGCTATTTGATTTGCTCGATACCAATGGCGATCAAAAAGTTTCTGCCGAAGAATTATCCGCCCCAATGAAACGCTGGTTCAAGCGCTATGATGAGAACAAAGATGGCGTCATGGAAGCCAGCGAAGTACCTACCAATCATTGGCGTCGCCGGGGTGGTCGCCGCGGACATGGTCGTCGATAAGTCCTTGATCACATTGGATAACTGATTGTTGGACGGCGGTTCACATAAGAATTGGCCCATTCCCCGTCCCGGGCCCATTGCGGGCGAGGCTGGTGTATCAGACGATGCGCTCCTCGCCCAAATTGGCGTTGGAGATATGGCAGCGTGGGAGGCAATTATCGACCGGCATCTGCCCGCCGTTGGCCGCTACGCGGCCTATGTGCTCGGTGACACGGCACAGGGCGAAGACGTTACCCAAGAGACCTTTATCCGGCTGATGAAAAAGGCCCAAACCTGGGAAGCAGGTGGCGCCAGTCTAAAGAGTTGGTTGTACCGAGTGGCGCGCAATTTGTGCATCGATCACAAACGGAAAAAACGACCCGAGCCAATTGAGCATGCGGAGCATTTGTCAGACCCCGTTGATGGCCATGCGACAGATCGTCGGATAGACATCGCCAATTCGGTTAGAACGGCGCTTGCAGCACTTCCAGAACGCCAACAGACCGCCATTGTGCTGGTCCATTATCAAGGCTTCTCCGGTAGGGAAACCGCCGATCTTTTGGATATATCCGTTGAAGCCGTCGAGTCTTTACTGGCCCGTGCCCGGCGCAGCCTGCGGCAGGCGTTGCAGCCCGAGGCAACAGAATTACTAGGAGAAGAATGATGTCAGACAAAATCGAACCAATGACACTGGATCGAATGCGAGACCTGATTGAGGCCTATGGCGCCGAGCCAGATAGATGGCCAAGTTCCGAACGTGAACGAGCGCTCCTGTTTCTCGAAACATCAAAGGAAGCGCAGGATATTCTGGCGGAGAGCAAGGTCTTGGACACAGCTCTCGACGCGCTGCCAGAACCGGACATGTCTCAAGGAATTAAAAGCAGGGTTCTAGATGCCTTCACGCCAGCCAATCCCATAGCCGCGAACGAAAACGTTGGACTGGTCGCCGCTATTACGCAGTGGCACCCGCAATCAAACGGAAGCTGGCTCCGGGCTGCTGCAGCGGCAATAGTGTTTGGTGTCCTATGCGGTGTTGGGGGTGCCCAGATATTTGCACCACCAAGCACTGTTATCATCACCCAACCGGCGTTGCCCGAGTTTGAACCGCTGATACAGAACGAGGTCGCAGCATTGACCTTGAACGGTGAACTGCCTGCCATCTTGGCAGATACAGGAGCACAACCGGAGCCTACAAACGAAGACACTGAAGAGGATTCAGAAATCCCCCTCATTTAACGTCTTAAGAATGCAGAGTTATTTCCCGGTATAGTTGGGTTTGCGTTTCTCGGCGAAGGCATCGATGCCTTCCTTATAATCCTCGGTCGATCTCAGCTTCTCGTAAGAGTGGCCTTCGATATCCATGGCGACCTTGAGGCTCGTATCATATACCGAGTTCAGAACCCGCTTTAGCGCGCGTAAGGCCAGAGGGCCTTTAGCATTCAAGTTGGCCGCGTATTCCTCAATCAGCGCCGTTAGCGCGTCTGAATCTTCGGCAACCTCCGTGATCAACCCCCACTCCTTGGCTTGAGGTGCCGGAATACGCTTGCCCAGCATCACCATGTCCTTGGCGCGCGTCAGCCCGGCAATCTTCACGACGCGGACACTACCGCCAGAGCCTGGCATCTCACCAAGATTAATCTCCGGCAAAGCAACAAGCGTGTCTTTCGTGGCGAGCCGGAAATCACAGGCCATTGCCAGCTCAAACCCCACACCAAAGGCATATTTTTCCAAGCCGACAATGACTGGCTTGGTGCAGCGTTCCGGGGCACCGATGTTCCACGCCAGATCAGACATGCCATCGAACGGGATATCAGGGAAACTCTTTACGTCCCCACCGGAGGTGTAGGTGCCACCCTGGCCTCGGATGACAATCACGCCGACATCATCGTCTTCATCCATCGCTTCAATAATTGCCCGGATTTGCGAGCGTCCGGTATAGGACACGATATTCAACGGCGGCCGGTCGAGGATCAAATAGCCGATCTTTTTCTCGGCATCGACTTCAACCCGAAGTCCGTCCAAATCCTTTAACAGAGCGCCCCGCTCGGCGGCATAATCTTTGGTCATTTCTTCAATTCCTTCACAACGTACTCTCAAAATTCGGCGAAATTGTATAATCTCCGTCCCGGAGATGTCGCCGTAGTAATTTGCCTGATGCCGATTTTGGCAAGGCCTCAACGAACACATATGCCCGTGGCCGCTTAAACCGCGCCAGGGTCGAATTTGTACAAAACGCATCGAGCGCTTCAGCGGTGGTTTTTTCGCTAGCCGCTTCAATAAACGCAACCACCTTTTGACCCCAGCGCTCATCCGGCATCCCAATTACCGCCGCTGCGGACACCAGCTCACAATCTGATAGCGTGTCTTCAACTTCTTCCGGATGAATATTTTCGCCACCGGAGATGATCATGTCGTCTATCCGGCCCGCAAGAAACAACTCGCCATCGTCATCGAGATATCCAAGGTCGCCAGTAAAGTACCAACCACCCCGGATCGCCTTCGCATCGGCATCCGGACGGTTCCAGTAACCAGTGAACGCCTCGGGGCCCTGCATTGTCGAGATTACTTCACCTATTTCGTTCGGCGCGAGGACTTCATCTGGCGTCGCCTTACCATCGGTATCAGCGCGCACCACGCGAATCATTTGATTAATACCCGGCCAGCCCGCCGCTCCTGGCTTTTTGTCCAAATGGTCACAAACCGCGAAAGTGAAAATTTCGCTGGAGCCATAATAGTTCGCGAAAATTTCGGGCTGTAGTTGTTCGACGCAGCGCCGTTCCAGCTCACTGGTCATCGACATTCCAGCATAGGCAACATTGCGCACCGACGACACATCCGTTCCCGGAAAGCTCTCCTGCGCCAACATGTCGTGAAACATCGTCGGCACGAGAAACAGCGTATTCACCTTTTCTGCTTCAACGAGGCGCAACGCCTCAACGGCGTTAAACCCCCGCATATTGATCAGCGCGCCATTGATCATTGTCGAACACAACAGAATGCGAATACCCATCGTATGAAACAGTGGCATGACGCCCAGCGCACTATCGCCAAACTGATACCGCAGATGAGCAATAACTGACGCCGCTGCCGTGCGTTCCGCCCTATGGGAGCGTGGCACACCCTTTGGTTGACCGGTTGTCCCTGACGTATAGAGCATCAAGCAGATTTCATCATCCGTCGCGCCGACAGGACCTGCCAAGGGGGCGGCGTTCAAAAGGTCCGAAAAGTTGGTTCCGGGCAAGTCGTCACCGACACTGACCAACACATCTTCAGAAATTTCGTTCCCTGCCAGGGCGGCCTCAACCGCTTCGTCAGCCGCGTCATCAAAGGCAATCAGACGAGGGTCGGCATCGTCGAGCACAAAGGCGATATCGTCTGACGTCGCCCGCCAGTTAAACGGTGTGAAGACCGCTGCCAGTATCTGACAAGCCCAGTACAGTGTCGCCATCTCATATCGGTTGGCCATGACGCAAACCAGGCGATCACCGCGGGATAATCCCTGTGCAGATAAGCCGCCCGCCGCACGTCGGATGTCATCCTGCCACGCAATGAAGTCGCGGCGGATATCGCCATCCACGAGCGCCAAAGCATGTGGCTGGCGGGCAACAGCTGCGTCAAATGCGGTGCCTAAGTCCATATTGGTGTCGTGCCGTCTATCCGGATCAGGTCGTTTGCGCGGAGCCGGTTACTTTAACAAACCGGTCGAGCATGCCATCGAGCATTTTATCCAGATCACTATCGGCAATCCCGCCATCATCGTTAAAAGCCTGATTAGCTTGGGCCAGCGAGAAACTGTCGCCCGATAGCCACAACCCCATGAAGGACAAGGCAGGACGGATTGCAATCAATCCTCGTGCCCCACCAACCATGCTAGGCGCCGCTGAGGCGAGAAAACAAATCTTACCAATCGTCGGATAGGGCCGGATGCGCGACAGCCAATCAATCGCGTTCTTCAATGGCCCCGGTACACCGTAATTATATTCAGGCCAGACAATGACAATGGCGTCAGCGGCAGTGATCCGGCTTGCTAATTCTTGTGTACCCGCCGGAATACCGTCGGCGGCTTCAATATCGCCATCAAACAAGGGCATATCAAATTCACGGAAATCCGCAAAATCTACTTCCGCACCAAGCACGTCCAGCTTGCCAGCGATCACTGTCGCCAGCTTCTTGTTCACGGATGCTTTGCGGAGCGATCCAGCAAAAACGAGTATACGCATCAGACTTTCTCCCTAACGAGATAATAAAGGTGCCGCACCATAATGCGCTGATCCGTCAGGGTCCATCTTGCTTGATGTCGGTTGCGCTTTAGGTCCTCAGAATTGGCAGGTAAAATACAACAATCATGACCGATATCGACATCATCGAGATAACTTCAGACGAGGATATGGAAAAGGCCTTCGAAATCCGTCGCATCGTGTTCTGTGACGAACAAAAGGTCGACCCCGAAGAAGAATTCGACGGACTTGATGACGAATGCCGTCAATATCTTGCCCGCAAAAATGGTCACGTCATAGGAACCGCACGGCTGAGACAGGACAGCGCCGAAAAAACCAAAATCGAAAGAGTCGCCGTCCTCAAAGAAGAACGGGGGTTTGGCGCAGGCCAAGAGCTTATGATGCGCACAATCAAGGACGCACAATTAGACAAAGCAAAAACAATCGCCATTCATGCCCAGTGCCATGCTTTGACGTTTTATGTCGCGCTGGGCTTTGTTCAAATCGGCGATGAATTCAAGGAAGCCGGCATTCATCATGTCTATATGGAATATCGGTCTTAGCCTTGTGCGCCCGGAATTGCGTCGTAAACTAACCACAGCACAGGGATGGAGCCTAATGCGTATCGTCGAAGAATATCTCGCCCCAAAAAATACTGGCTGGGCCACAGAAATGAAGGCTGGACAGGTACTACGTCTGACCGCTCGGACGATCATCGATTTCGTGGCGTTCGATCAGAACAACTATGGTGAGGCTTTTGATCAGGCGCCCACCAAGGAAGCCAGTGGCTGCATCTATCTCAAACAAGGTCACCAAATGTTATCGCGCCGTGGCGCTCCTTTGATGACGATGATCACCGACGAGTTCGATGGCATTGGCACTCACGATATGCAGTTCGGCATGTGTGGTCGTTCGCGCCACAAACGCGCAGCCGCCGAAGGCCGCCTTGGGGAATATCTCCATGGTGACAATATGGAGTTGCCGGATCATGGCTGTTCCGAAAACCTGACCTGGGCGTTGGAACCTTGGGGCATCCCTTACGAAAACATCCCCAGTCCGGTAAACTTTTTCCAGAACATGGCGATAGACCAGCAAACCAGCGGCATGAAACGCACGCAAATCCGGCCCGAGAAGCCGGTAAACCTGGAATTGCGGGCCGAGCGCGATTTACTTGTCGGATTTAGCGCTTGCCCCGATATGGCGTCGAAGACCCGGGGTCTTGAAGTTGGCGCAACGGTATTTGAAGATTAATCGAAATCAGAGAATTGGAACAAATCTCATGAATGTCATTAACGAAGAAACCGTCTCCCCCCAAAAGGGTTGGATGGGGAATGTCGATAAGGGCCAAATTGTACGGATCACAGGCCGTAGTGTCATCGATTTCAACGCTTTCAAACGCGACGATATCCGCGAATATTTCGATACGGCGCGCACCCGCATCTATAATCTCAACATGTACCCAACCAAGGGCCATCGGCTGTTCAGCAAACAGAACAATCCAATGATGACGATACTGGAAGATGGCTTTGCCGGTATCGGACTCCATGACCTCCAATCAGGCCATGGCTGCGCAGAAGGTATGCTCTCCGTTTTGAGTTCGCTCGATATGACCTACCTCGACCTGCCCGACCCAATGGGGCTGTTTCGCAATCTCGATATTAGCCAGGACGGCCGCATTCGTCCCAAGCCAAAGGGCCCGCCGGAGCCAGTCTCGATTGACCTCGAAGCAGAGATCGATCTGATTTGTGCAGTTATGAACTGTCCGGCATCGGAAACATCCGCGTCTGGCGCTGACGCCACCATCACCATTTTGCAGCCCTGACCGGTCGGCAAGGAGAAAAGACATGAAAATTATCAGTGACGAATTTGTACCGGCAAATAGTGGTTGGGGCGCCCCGATGCAAAAAGGCCAGGTCTTAAGGCTTACGGCAAAGACCATCATCGATTTTGCCTGCATCAATCTGCACAATGTTGATGAACGTTTCGACCAGGCACGGACTAAGGTCTACAACATGAAGTTATGGATCTCCACCGGTGACGTGCTCTACAGCAAGCTCAACAATCCAATGATGACCATTACCGAAGATCAGTTTGCAGGAATGGGCTATCACGATTTGCAATACGGCACCTGCTCTGGTCCCCGCTATGCCCGCGCCAAGGAGGAAGGCCGCTTAAACCAGTATCATCACGGAGACGATATTGCTGTGCCTCATCGCGGCTGCTGGGAAAACCTCATTGATGGGTTTAGCGCCTGGAACGTCCCGCCGGAATTAATCCCGAGCCCGCTTAATATTTTTCAGCATGTCGATATCGATACCGCGTCTGGCGAGATCAAACACACCCCTAACCGACCAAAAGACCCAATCTATGTCGATTTTCGGGCGGAGATGGATCTAGCCGTCGCAGCCAGCGCTTGCCCTGACTTAGCAGCACCGGAGTTCGGTCAGCCCATTCAAGCGATGATTTACGAGCCTTGATTTAGGGCTGCAGCAGTTCTGCGGGCGAAAGTTTCAAAATCTGTCGGTGCCCGCCCCAGAATCCAGCCAAGGGCCTTGTCGCTACCGACCAGCCCGTGGTCATCATAATAAGGGAACATCTTTGCCATTGTTGCCAAGGTGAAGTCGCTAAAGCCTATGGCTCTCCCATGATCCAGGAAGTCATCCAGCGGCTCCTTCTCGGCGACGATCTCCTTGCCAAGTACCTTTGATAAGATAGCAACTTTTTGATTAAGCGAGATCACCGGTCCCGCAACTTCAAACATACCGTTCGCATAGCCATCATCGGCGATGACTTTCACGGCAGCCTCCGCAACATCACTTAAATCGACAAGGCTCATCGGTGCATCAATGTCATAAGCCATCCGGTGAACACCGGTTTCAACCATTTTTTCCCAGGCTGGCAACATGTTTTGCATATAAGACCCGACCTGAAGAATTGTGAATGACAGCTTTGAATTCACGATCGACTGCTCGACAAAATGGCGCTCCCAGTGATGCGGCAAGGCTTCAAGCTGGGTATGAAGGACTGAGTGAAACACCAGACGCGAGACATTTGCCGATTGGCAGGCGGCAATTACGTTATCGCCGTTTAGACGTTCATTCGGATCCATGTTGGGGGCGATGTAGTAAACGACGGCTACGCCGTTTGTCGCACGAATAACATCCTCGGCATTAGCAAGGTCGCCCGTTACGGTCTCTGCAACGCCCATCGCCTTTATGTTGTTTGCTGAAGTCTCGCTGCGGACCATGGCTCGTACAGCCTGCCCGCTGGCGACCAGCGCGTTGACAATCGCCTTGCCCGTTTTACCCCCTGCACAAGTAACCAAAATCATTGCCCAACCCCCTTTTTAAGATATGGACGGACAATACCGGTGTTTCGAGGATCAAACACGCCCTTAATTCACTTAACTTGGGCGTTTTTTCCGACAAACGAATAAACGGTGTCATTAATTTACTTTATAGGTTTTGGAGTTTTCAACCAATAAACCTCAACCCTTTTTCAACCAATATTCTATAGCGTCGGTTCCGTTAAATTAGGACGGTTGACTGGAGAGTTCGTAATTTCTACAGCTACACGTAAAACTCAAGTAAATCAAACACCTGCCTCGAACCTGGCGTTGTTGGCAGCGGCAGAAGCACGCCAGAACGGCAAGCTCGAAAAAGCTGAAAAACAAATCAAACTCGCCTTAAAACGTTACCCAGACGACCCCGACACCTATCATCAGGCAGCGCTCATCGCCCGTGATCGTGGAAGGATTAAACGGGCGTTACAGCTTATAGAGAAGGCAGCCGAACTGTCGCCACATTCGGCCCCTATTCTTTGCGATATGGGACTTTTATACAAAAATCAGGGCAATAACGGCAAATCAATCGCTTGCCAAAGACGTGTTTGCAGCCTGTTGCCCGACTCCGCGCCGGCTTGGTCAAACCTCGGGACAGCACTCAATGCGGCTAGGCAATACGAAGAAGCGGTCCGCGCTCTGTCGCGGGCAATCGATCTCAATCCCTTGGAACCAGAATTTCATTTCAATCAGGCCAACGCTCATCTCGCTCAAGGTGAGCTGAATACGGCCATCACCTCTTATGAACATACAATTGAGCTCTCGCCAAATCACCTAAAGGCGCAAATCAATCTAGCGTCGGCCCAAAAGGAAATAGGTCGCCTATCCGATGCCGGGAAAACCCTTGCAGCCGCCGCGATGCTAGCGCCAGCAAACCCCGAAATATTGTGGAATGAGGCGCTCCTGCTCCTAAGCCTAGGTGACTATCAAAGTGGTTGGGCAGCCTATGAGGCGCGACGCTCCCTGCCGGGGTTTGCCATTCGGCATCAAGACAAGCCAAGTTGGAACGGGACCAGTCGCGAAGGCGGGAAACTCTTGATTCATGCAGAACAAGGGCTCGGCGATACCATCCAGTTTTGTCGTTATCTCAGTCAGTTCGTCGAAAGTGACATTGACTACGTCATTGAGGTGCCGGAAAAACTGCTACCGCTGCTCTCCAGTCTCCCGACAAGTGAAAACCACGTTGCTGTTGCGGAAAAACCACGTTGCGATTTCCAAGCACCGCTCCTGTCTTTGCCTGATTTAATCGGACCCGCAGAGCCCTTTTTTCCGTCTACTGGAGCATATCTCTCAGCGGAAGAATACAGTGTCATTGAATGGCAGGAACGTCTTCCATCAGATGGAAAACAACGAGTAGCGATCTGCTGGCAGGGTAATCCCGATTACCGGGCTGATACCAGCCGTTCGGTCCCGCTAGAAGCCTTTGCGCCCATTGCTGAGCTACCCTATGTTCGATTGATCAGCTTGCAACAGGGCGACGCAACGAAGGGGCTCGGCAACCAGCCTTGGGGATTCGATGTCGTTTCCCTGGGCAATGATATCGACCTAGAGGGCGCGTTCCTCGACTCCGCTGCAATTTTAAAATCCGTCGACTTATTGATCACTTCTGATACTGCAATGGCGCATCTCGGCGGCGCTTTGGGCGTGGAAACTTGGCTCGCCCTCGCCTTCGTCCCCGACTGGCGCTGGGGGCTCAGCGGCACAGAGACACCTTGGTATCCTTCGATGACGCTTTACCGCCAGCCCCAGCACGGCGACTGGGCCAGTGTTTTCAACAAAATGGCATACGACCTAAAGGAGCGACGCTCATGAGTGCGCAACCCAGACCCCACATCCGGAATGTTGAATCAGTTCAGGTGGAGATATCTCTCGGAGAGCTGATCGACAAGATCTCCATCCTGGAAATCAAGGAAAAGCGCATTGAAGACAAAATGAAACTTACGAATGTCCGCCGTGAACTTGAAGCCTTGTGTGCGGTACGCGATGCGGCAATCGGCGAGAGCCCAGAACTCAGTCGGTTAGCGACTGACCTCAAGGCGATCAACGTCAAGCTATGGGATATTGAAGACGAAATTCGAGATCGCGAGCGAGACCTCGATTTTAATAAGCGGTTCGTCACCTGCGCTCGCGCTGTTTATAAAACCAATGATCGGCGAGCTGAGTTGAAATCCCAGATCAACGAATTGCTTGGTGCCGCTATTACCGAAGAGAAATCCTATCAGGCGTATTAAGCGCCGTTACCCGTCAGCGTCTTCTTTATCCTGAAAATCAAGAGCCACTGAGTTCATGCAAAAGCGTTGATGAGTCGGCGCCGGTCCATCTGGAAAGACATGCCCGAGATGAGCGTCACACTTCGCACAGATCACTTCCGTGCGCTTCATAAACATTGCCCAGTCATCCTTCAATTTAACAGCACCCTTTGATAAAGGCGCAAAAAAACTCGGCCACCCGGTACCGGAATTGAACTTGGTTTCGGAGTCAAACAAGGGATTGCCACAACACGAGCAGTTAAAAGTTCCGACGCCCTTGAAATCATTATATTTACCGCTAAAGGGCCGTTCTGTTCCGGCTTCGCGGCAAACGTGAAACTGTTCCGGCGTCAGCTCTGCGCGCCATTCGTCGTCAGTTTTTTCGATTTTGTCGGTCATGTCTCTTACTCCAGAATTTCAAAACAGATGCTGCCGGAAATAATTGAACAGATCAATCATCGCCCCGCACCCGGCCCCTGTTCTTTTTGATATTGCTATGACGACGTTTGCTATCAAGACGTCGTTTCTTCACACCCTTGCCAATACGCGTCGGTCGACGGAATTTCTGGCGATGGATCGCAGCGCGGAGCATTTCAGAGAGACGCGCGATAGCATCTTCGCGATTGCGCTCCTGTGATCGGAAACGTTGGGCCGTAATTACAATTACGCCTGCCTGGGTCATGCGTTGTCCCGCTATCCCACGCAGCCGCGTAAAAACATCCGTTGGAATCGATGGGCAATTTGCTGCATCGAAACGCAACTGCGCGGCTGACGACACCTTATTAACGTTCTGCCCGCCAGGGCCAGACGCCCGGATATAGTTGAACACCAGCGTATCCGCCGGGATCACAACCTGTCCGATCTGAATATCCTGAACAGCCATTTATTCTACCTTGCGCCCTAGCGCCGTTCTTCACCGCCACCTATAACGAACCATGCAGATTTTCCAACCCCTTGGCGTGTGGTTCGATTCCTTGCCGGGTGCGATCCGCGCGGGGTTCTGGATCACCTGTGCCGGTGCGTGTTTCACCAGCATGATGACCATCGCCCGTACGCTATCGCCAGAATTGTCGATTCTTGTCGTCGTCTTCTTCCGAGCAATTTTTGGGTTGATGTTCCTGCTGCCGACCGCCTTTGCCAATGGTGGCGCACGGCTCCGAACCAACAAAATTCCGATGTACGCCATCCGTGGTGTTTCAGCCTATCTCAGCGTGACTTTCTTCTTTCTCGCAGCGACCTATATTCCGCTCGGTGATATCGCCGCCATCGGCTTTACCCGCCCCGTCTTTGCTTGTATCGCTGCGATCCTGATCCTCGGTGAACTGGCCCGCTCGCGGCGCTGGATTGCCATCGCCATTGGCGTCGTTGGCGCGTTGATCGTTGTCCGTCCCGGCTTTCAGGAAATGAATCCCGGCATCCTGTTTGCCGTGACAGCCGTTCTGCTCAGCGTCTGCAATTCCATCATGATCAAGTATCTGTCTCGGACAGAGCATCCAGATAGCATAGCCATATACCAGGCGGTGTTTGTCGCGCCTTATGCGTTAGCAGTCGCCGTCTTCGTCTGGAAAACGCCGACTATGGAGCAATTCGCTTGGCTGCTTCTCATCGGTGCCTTTGGGGCGCTGACCCAACGCGCTCTAGCACGTTCTTTCCATGCCGCTGATGCAACTGTGGTCATCACGCTCGACTTCATTCGGCTGCCAGTAGCCGCCCTCATTGGGCTGGCGGTGTTTAACGAGTGGCCGGCAATTTGGGTATGGATTGGCAGTATCGTTATTGTCGCCTCATCGGTCCTGCTAACCAAGAAGGAGGCAGAAGACAAAGAGGTCAACAAAGCATCCTCGGAGGCCCCCTCTTAACGCTATCCCTTGATGAAAATCAGGCGCGCTTCTCATAGTGACTGTCGATATATTTATCGACAATCTGCTGGAACTCTTCGGCAATTCCAGGCCCGCGTAGGGTCATTGCTTTTTCACCATCAATAAAGACTGGTGCTGCGGGTTCCTCACCTGTGCCAGGCAAGCTAATCCCAATATTCGCGTGCTTGCTTTCGCCAGGCCCGTTGACGATGCAGCCCATAACTGCGACGGCCATGTCCTCGACACCATCATAATTTTCACGCCATTCCGGCATCTGTTCACGGATGTAGGTCTGGATCTTGCTAGCGAGTTCCTGAAACACCGTACTGGTGGTTCGACCGCAGCCCGGGCAAGACGTCACGAGAGGCAGGAATGAGCGTAACCCCATGGTTTGCAGCATTTCCTGGGCAACAATCACTTCACGTGAACGATCCCCGCCGGGTTCAGGTGTTAGCGAGACACGAATGGTGTCGCCGATACCCTGTTGCAGCAGCACAGCCATGCCAGCGGTCGATGCGACGATGCCCTTCGAACCCATCCCCGCCTCCGTCAGGCCAAGATGCAGCGCATAGTTACAGCGCTGAGCAATATCAGCATAGACACCGATCAAATCCTGCACTTCGGAGACCTTACAGGAGATGATGATCTTCTCGGGCCCCATACCGAGATCATGGGCACGTTCCGCTGATAGCAATGCTGACTGGATCATCGCCTCTCGGGTAATATCCGTTGCTTCTCTCGGCGTATCAGAATTCGCATTCTCATCCATCAAATGGGTAAGTAATTCCTGATCAAGGCTTCCCCAGTTCACGCCGATGCGGACCGGCTTATCATATTTAAGCGCAACTTCGATCATGGTGGAGAATTGCAGATCACGCTTTTCGCGAAATCCAACATTGCCAGGGTTTATCCGATACTTCGCCAGGGCCTCGGCGCAATCTGGGTATTTGGTTAAAAGCTGGTGGCCAATATAGTGGAAATCGCCGACCAGCGGCACATCAACACCCTGCTTGGCCAGCCCGTCGCGAATATGAGGTACGGCTGCGGCGGCTTCTTCCCGATCAACCGTAATCCGAACTATTTCTGATCCTGCCTCGGCAAGCTGGGCTACTTGTTCTGTCGTCGACGCGATATCCGCCGTATCGGTGTTGGTCATCGACTGCACCACAACAGGAGCATCACCACCGATTGTGACGTTACCGACTTTTACCGGCACGCTTTCGCGGCGCTGAATCCCGTTTACGCTTTTCGACATTGCTCAAAAACCCACTTCAATAATATTGGTAGACCGTATCACCGCAACGGCGACGGTTGTATCCCCTCCATACCGGGAATCAAATAAAAAAATGCTAACCTGCAATCACTCCGCCGCAGCGTGCGCTTCGTCCTGGGATTCCATATCGACCAGATCGGCGGCAACAGTCGTCTCAGCCAGCATCCCCCAGCTTCTGATCCACTCATAGGAACGGTCCAGTTCTTCGGTTGGGATCGGCCCTGGCTTTTGAACAATCAGCCGACTTGGCCGCAAATCATCCACTGTCAGAACCGCGCTAACTTCGGGATCGCGATCCTTATAATAATCGATGAAGTAATGCATATAGCTTTGCTTGTCGGCGTTGATCCGCCGCACTGCTTCAGTCACAGCCCGATTGAATGCCGCATAGGTCTCGACATCGACTTTGTCAGACACGACCTCGGTGCCATGGAAAGACGCCGCCGCCAAAACCCGACAGCCTTGCTTTTCCGCAAGCGAGATATAGGGCTCCGTTAGACAAGCGCCGTCATATTCACCGCGCAGTAGCGCATCATATTGGCGCCGTGAGCCGTTGGGAGTTTTGCAGGTTTTGATCTGATCACGCGGCAAAAAGCCTTCAAGCATCAACAGGGCCAGAAAATGGGTACCAAAATAATACGGTAACCCAACAACCTTGCCGGCCATCTGCTGGGGCGTATAAGCGGTCGAGTCCGGTGGTACAACCAGCGCGCCAAAGGCGACTATTGCCCGTCTACCAACCTGTTTTCCGCCTGAATCAGAATCCTGCACGCGACAGTAATTCCCCCACTCACAGGCGTTATACATATCCGCTTTGCCCTGCTCGAACAGCTTGCCGTGGCTGGCAAACGGGTCAACGCCAACCGGTGTATTGACGTCTTTCTGGGTTCCCGGCTTCGGACCAGCATCACGGTCCGCCCAGGCCACTTTAATGCCTTCAGCCTCGAAGAGGCCCTCGTCATAAGCAACGAGTTCCGGTAGCCCCTGAAAGGGAGCCGTCGTCTCAAGAGTGAGCTTCTTCATTCAGCAGCAGCGTGGGCGCCGTCCTGAACTTCCATATTGATAAGCTCAGAGGCTTCACCTGTTTCCGCCAGCATGCCCCAACTCTTGATCCAGGCAGCTGTACGATCAGCTTCTTCCTGCGGAATTGGTGCTGGATCAACCAACACGACACGGGATTCCATGAGATCGCTGATATCCATGTCAGCAATCCGAGTATCCTTATCTTTGTAATAATCGATGAAGTAATGCATATAGGCGGACCGGTCAGCATTGACCCGTTTGACCGCTTCTTTCACAGCCCTATTGAACTTGGTGTAGGTCTCGGTATCGACCTTGTCAGAAGCCACTTCAGTGCCATGCAGGAACGAAGAAGTTACCAACCGGCATCCCTCTTTTTCGGCCAGCGACGCATACGGCTCCGTCAAACAGGTCGCTTCATATTCACCAGCCATCAACGCGTCATAGCGATAACGCGACCCATTAGGTGCCCGCACAAGCTTAATCTGGTCGCGCTTCATAAAGCCCTCCAGCATATGCAAGATGAGGTAATGGGTTCCAAAATAGAACGGCGCTCCGACATCCTTGTCGACCAGTTGTTGCGCGGTATAGACCTCAGAGTCTGGTCGGACATAAAGCCCAGCAAAGCAAACAATGGCACGACGACCGAGCTGGCGACCGCCCTGATTGGTGTCCTGAACACGGCAGTAGTTGCCCCATTCGCAGGCGTTATACATATCCGCCTTACCCTCTTCGAAGAGCTTGCCGTGACTGGCGAATGGATTAACACCCTCCGGGCTCGTTACGTCCTTCTGGACTGTTTTATCGACACCCTTTTCACGATCTGCCCATTCGATTTCAATGCCCTCTTTGGCAAAAAGTCCTTCGCGATCCGCCACCAACTCTGCCAGCCCCTGAAACGGTGCTGTGGTTTCTAAAACCAACTTCTTCATAACGACCTCCCTGTAAAGGCGAATGGGTGGAGACACACATCCCCACCCATAATTCGAAGTAGTGTCAGCTGTTATTCAGCCGCCGCGTGAGCACCTTCTTGAACTTCCATATTGACCAGATCGTTATGATCGTCTGTCTCGGTCAACATGCCCCAGCTCTTGATCCAGTCCGCTGTGCGAGCCAATTCCTCAGCAGGAATTGCTGCAGGGTCAACGACCACGATACGGCTGGCCTGCAAATCGGCAATGGTCAGCTCACCGACTTCAGGGTCTTTGTCCTTGTGACAATCGATGAAGTATTGAAGGTATTTCGTCTTGTCGGCGTTGATCCGGATAACGGCTTCTTTAACCGCACGGTTGAACTTGGCATAGGTTTCCGTATCGACCTTGTCAGAAGCCACTTCAGTCCCGTGGTAGAACGCGGTCGCGACAACGCGACAACCATTCTTTTCAGCCAATGACAGATAGGGCTCGGTCAGTGTTGTTGCTTCCAACTCGCCTGACATCATCGCATCATAGCGCATACGAGAACCATTTGGCGCACTACAGACATTGATTTGGTCGCGTGGCAAGAAACCTTCCAGCATATGCAATGCAAGATAATGCGTTCCAAAGTAGAACGGCACACCAACCGTTTTACCGGCAAGTTGCTGCGGCGTGTACACGTCCGACTCTGGCCGAACAACCAAACCTGCGAAGGTCACGATAGCACGGCGGCCAACCTGGCGGCCAGATTGGACGCTGGTATCCTGAACACGACAGTAATTGCCCCATTCACAGGCGTTATACATATCAGCCTTGCCCTGCTCGAACGCCTTGCCATGGCTTACATGTGGATCGAGCTCGTCCGGACTGGTGATGTCGGTGCGAATCTCTTTCTTGACGCCCTTATCACGGTCTATCCATTCGATGTGGATGCCTTCTTTTTCAAACAGGCCCTCTTTATCAGCGACAAGCTCCGCTAGTCCCTGAAAAGGTGAAGTACTTTCGAGTCTTAGTGTGATCATTTTAAATCCCCTAAATTAGATCGAATTGCGCAGAAATCTTAGTCAAACTGTTGTGCTATGACGCTATTCTGTCGACTCCAAGAAATAATAGCGAATTCTATTATCTTCACTTTCCATACCTAAATGTTATAGTTGAATAATGCGTATTAATCTCAGACAAATAGAAGCATTTCGGGCTGCCATGGAGTTTGGTTCCGCTACCGCAGCCAGCGAAGTCCTGCATGTCACCCAGCCTGCCGTCAGCCGGTTGCTGAGCGATCTTGAGGCTAATGTCGGGTTTCAGCTTTTTGAGCGTCGAGCGCGCGGCCTGGTACCAACCCAGGATGCTCATGCGCTTTACGATGAGGTCAAACGCTCCTTCGTCGGGCTCGATAGAATTGGCCAGGTCGCTACAGGAATCCGTGAAAAGGCCACCGGCACCGTCCGTGTGATCGCATTATCCAAATATGCTGACGGGTTTGTCGCCAGCATTATTGGTCAATTTCTCAAAGACAACCCCGGGATCATGGTCGAGCTTGAGAGCTCCGGCACAGCCGGTGTCGTCGAAGGCATCGCATCGCAAACCTTCGATGTCGGAATTGCCTCGGCGACCGTATGCGACGCCCTTATCAAGGCTGAACCGCTGTTTGAGACCAGCGTCTTGCTGGCGATGGGTGCCGGTGACCCACTCGCGAGCCAAAAGGTCGTCAATTTACGAGAACTAAATGGCCGTCGCATGGTCGTCCTTCCCGAAGATAGCGAATACGGCTCCGTCATCTGGAAGGCACTACGCAAACAAAAAGTCGAACCCATCGTGGTCGGCGAAGCACGCACCCATACTTCGCTTTGCAAGATGGTCGAGGCCGGCGCGGGAATAACCCTCGTTGACCGGACAACCGCTGCAGACTTTCCCAACGCCAATATCGTCTTTCGCCCCACCGACCCGCCAATCACCCGCATCGTTGCGACCTTGGTGAATACGCGCGTTGCGCAATCTATCGCCACGAATTCATTCCTCGAAATCCTGCGCAATAACGTCCACGACTCCGTCGAGGGATAGAGACGGCTAGACTAGTCCCCCAAGAAATACCCGCCCATCACGGCATCATGCATTAGTTGGGCAACCGAGGGCGCGATCCCGTTTGGCAGGCCGTCTTCCGCCCACCAGTAGGAATGCACACCCGCCTGAAAATGGACCAAAGCTGTTTTAGGGGCTGGGTCCATCTCGGCATATTTCGGCACGACCATTGTCCGGTAGCTATCGGCACTATGATCACGGCTGTCTTTCGAAACACAGAAAAGAACCGGCGGAACCGGCTTGACATCTGACCCCTTAAGTTCGCGGCCATAGCCCAGGAATTGGTGGATCAGAACTTCAGTTTCATTGCCTCCCAACGCCATACGTTCAGCCGTGACGCGCGCGCCTTCTTCAAGAGATGCCTCGATATTTGTGCTGACGATGTATTCGCATTTGAACTGCGGCTCGTTTTTCGCCGCATCCCACGCCGCCATGACCTCCTCAATCAGAGACGGTAGGCGCATGAGGGCGACCGGCCCGTCCTGCCCAAGTTTTTCAGGTCCAAGATAGCGTGCCTTATCGCGCCAGGTGCGGATATAGAGCTCATAGAACGGATCGGTGCGTTGTGTTTCGGTAACAACTTGGTCGAAATCACCAATTGCTCCAAGGGAGCCTTGCTTCGCCAGCTTGGCTTCATTGATATAACCGAAAGCAGAGTTCTCAATCGCCATGACCCCCGCGACATTCGGCACGCGCTGCGACAGCATGAAGACGAAGGGACCGCCGGTTGAGTGGCCGTGGACATAAATCGAGTATTCGTCTTCCGGCATATTGCGCGCCATTGCCTCGATCCCGCCACGCTCAAATGCGGCTGGCCAGCCTGCCATACGATACCAAAAAGTGCTTCCCGGCTTGGCGTGCAAGACAGTCCGGGTGCCGTAGCGTTCACGGATCGAGGTATCGGTAACCACCTCATACTGATCTGGGGTAATGTGTTCTCCGGTCAACCATTGCGGAGTACGGATTGTCCCATCTGCGTTGATTGTATCGCCTGGCCAGTGCCGAGACGGGTCATCGAGGTAGAGACGCCCTGGATACGTCATGGTGGTGACTTTGAAACCGAACTTACTGCATAGCAGCTTTGCCACCGGCGCCATGGTTTTAAAATCACCATCACCGCCCGATAATAGATAGACGCCAATTTTTTTGCCGTCGGCGCCGACCGCTATTTGCGACGGATCGAATGGCTCATAGATCTGTGCACCGATATCCCACTCCATCCCGACCACCTCGATGCGGAATAGATCTTCATGCTCGGTGAAAGGAATATCGGGCCGGGCGGCGATGTCATCTGACTCCGCAACGCATTGGGCGCGTTCTATTTCCTCAGGCGGGGTCCAGTTTTTTATATCTGTCATGATTGCTTAGAGCCCGATTTGCGCCAGTAGCGCTTTGGTACAGGGTTCGTCGGGATACATCAGGTCCGGCATTGAGGCAAAATGATGCTTGCCTGCAAATTCCATGACTTGGCACGGCCAACCCCGCGACTGCCAAGCAATGCGGTACAGATCGGATTGACGTTTAAACTCATCGGTTTCGTTTTCTCCCCAGGCGATGATGATGGGGCATGAAACCTTGGGCATATGATGAACCGGGCTGTTGCGATTGGCGGCTTCCTTATCGAGCTTGGCCCATTCATTGACTTTAGACAGCCGAACCGGCTCGAGATCAAATAGGCCTGACAAAGCGCAGGCACTCTTAATCAGATCATCTGGCAAGCCAAATTCCTCGCGCCAACCATCGGCCAGCATCATACCAGTCAGATGTCCTCCGGCTGATCTTCCGACAACATGAACATTATTGGGATCGCCGTTGAAGCTCTCGGCATTATTATAGGCCCAGGCGAGGCCAGCACGGCACTGACGCACGATCTCATCAAGCGTGGCTTCCGGGGCCAGCAGATAATTCACTGTTACATAAGCGCAGCCGGCTGGGACCAAGGCCTCGGCATAGAGATCAACATCCTTCTGGCTCGATGACCGCCAGTAGCCGCCATGAATGAAATAGACGATGGGTGAACCCGGTTTTTCGGCAGGAAAGACATTGACCACCTCAGCAGCGGTTGGTCCATAGGGGACATCGATTTGGCATTCCATCTCGTCCCGCACCCGGGCACTATTTTCGGAAATAAAATCCCGGTACACATCGCCATCGGGGGCGGTGCCGCGCGCGCTATACTGAACGTTCAGTTCATCCTGAGTGTAATCGCGATAGACGCATTTTGATTTGAAGTATTTGTGGTCTTTAATATTCGCCACTTTCTATGCTCCCTGTCATCAAGGTTTCAGGAAGTCTAGCAGGCCAATTCACGATGCGCGACGGGCACCGCTACCAAAAACGAACACGTCCCGTATCGAGATGTACAAAGTTCGAACGCGGATAATAACCAACACCGCCAGCTTTCATCGACAAAGCCGCTGATTTGAGGTCTCGCAAACCTGTTCCAGGTAGACGCACGTCAATCGCCATTCCGAACTGGTGATAGCTGCGCTTTGAAACACCACCGCTGCGCCTTGCCAGCATGGCGTTGGTCCGCGGAGATCGATACCCGGATATAACCTGAAATGTTTGATTGCTGCCGACCAGCCGCTGCAGACGGTGTAGTTGATCAAATAGGTCGCGATCAATGCTCAACACCTCATCGGTACGATGATCGCGCAGCAAATGATCCAACGATTTAAGAGCATCAGAGACATAGGCCCCGTCTTCCCAATAGGTAATCGTATCCTTCTCGCCGGTATGGAGATGTTCAAACGATAGGAAACGGCGCTGCGTTGTCGCGGCGAACACCGGAGCGCCTGCCAGGGTACAAACACCGGCGACACCGAGACGTAGAATTTTCCGACGATCCATTAGCGCCATAGACATTCACCTGTCGCGTTCCAAACCTATCCACAATTCATATCATTTAATTGTCACAAAAAGTAAGTGGTTGTGCGCTGCCGCACACCCTCGGCCTCAAAGCTGATTTAAATTGTCGCGTTTGTTACTTTATTGGGTTTTGGGCATCGGGCCTGGGACAGCCGTACGACTGCAATTAGATGGCCCAAGATTCAGAAGGCTTACTAGATCAATATCGTAAGAATGGGTACGCCGTGGCGCGTGGGGTTTTTGATCCCTATGAAGTCGCAGAGCTAACTCACGCCTTTGAACGGGTCCACAACGAAGCCATGATGCTGGGGCGTAGTTACCGTCTACAGAACGCATTCTTCAAGATCACCAATGATGATGCCCTACGCCCTGTCGTGCGCTATGTGCAATGGCCAAGCTACTTCAACCGCACCCTTGATCGCTATCGCCGCAGCCCACGAATTCTCAAACTTCTTGCGCCGATGCTAGGAATCAATCTCAAGCAATTCACCAATCAGATGCATTGGAAGCACCCCGGCACTGCTCATATGGAATTTGGCTATCATCAGGACTCTCGATCGCATATCCCCCGTGATGCCTTTCGCGATCTCGCTAACTCCAACATCTCGACCGGGATCGCAATCGATGCGCAAGATGCCAACAATGGCGCCATGGTGGTTTATCCCGGCAGCCAAACGCTGGGAGAACTACCCCTCAATTCCGAGGAAGTTGCTATGGATCAACGACTGGACGAAAACGACCTGGAGCATCTAGGTCTCGATCCAGACAAAGCCGTGACGCTTGAAATGGAACCCGGCGATGTCGCCATCTGGTCGGTCCACACATTGCACGGCTCCGGCCCTAATCGTTCCAACACGGACCGGCGCTTTTATATCAATGACTATGTAATTGCCGAGAATAGTGATCGCGGTGAATGGGCATTCCGCAACGGCGTCTCCCAGCCGCTCTCTGGCCGACCAGCGCTCGTTGATTACGACGATCTCTACGAGAAACCCGGACCGATGTTCGTGGATTGACTTCGAATATTAAGAAGGAAAATGGTAGCGGGAGAGGGACTTGAACCCCCGACACGCGGATTATGATTCCGCTGCTCTAACCAGCTGAGCTACCCCGCCACATTTTCGGGCCGCATATCGGGCCGCGAGAACGAGCCGTATAGGACTTCCGCCCCCACCTCGTCAAGTATTACGCGACGTATTACGCCGCTTCAGTCGAGGTTTTTTCGCGCTGTATCCAGCCACCGCCGAGCACCCGCTCGCCGTCATAAAATACGCAAGCCTGACCGGGTGCCACGCCATGCTCTGCCGCCGCCAACTCGACCGTCGCCGAACCATCCTCAAGCAGTCGTAGCGACGCTGCCACCGGCGGGCGCATCGAACGGACCTTTACTTCGCAGTCAATGATAGCCCCGCCAGAGACATCACCCCCGAGCCAGTTCACATTATTAAGGCGCACAGTCGTCGTAGCCAAAGCCTCACGCGGACCAACGATGACCTGCTTAGCCTCGGGATCGATGCGGATGACATAGAGCGCATCCTCGGCGGCATCGAGATGCAGGCCGCGACGTTGGCCAATTGTGTAATGAATAATGCCATCATGCTGGCCCAACACAGCGCCATCGAGATCAACGATATCGCCGGCTTCCGCTGCATCGGGGCGTATTTTCAATACCACATCGGCATAGCGGCCCTGCGGCACAAAACAAATATCCTGACTATCGGGCTTGGCAGCTACGGGCAAATCAAATCGCGAGGCCAGCTTGCGGGTCTCGTCTTTGGTCAGTTCGCCCAGCGGAAAGCGCAGATAATCGAGCTGTTCTCCGGTTGTCGCAAACAGGAAATAGCTCTGGTCCTTAGTTTCATCGGCGGCGCGGTGCAGCTCAACACCATCTTCTGTTTCAACCCGCCGGATATAGTGACCTGTAGCCAGCGCATCGGCACCGAGATCTTGGGCAACCCCCATGAGATCACGGAACTTAACCGTCTGATTGCATAGCACGCAAGGGATCGGTGTTTCGCCGCGTACATAGGCATCGGCAAACACATCAATCACGTCTTCACGAAAACGGCTTTCATAGTTGAGCACATAATGCGGAATACCGATGGTCTCCGCGACACGCCCGGCATCGGCAATATCCTGTCCGGCACAGCAAGCGCCCTTTTTGCTAACCGCCGCACCGTGGTCATAAAGTTGCAGCGTCACCCCGACGACGTCATAGCCCTGCTCTGCCAGCAAAGCGGCCGTCACCGATGAATCCACGCCGCCTGACATGGCAACGACGATACGCGTCTCCTCGGGCGCTTTATGGGTGACCAATGTGTTCATGCGGCGGAATATAGAGCGCAAACTGCGCAGGGAAAGGAATTTTTTCGGTCTGGATTAACCGTCGAGCAGATTTCGGGTTTCGGACGGCAGGCTAACAACCAGCCCATCAAGCGCTTCGGAGACGGTTATCTGACAGCCAAGACGCGATGTTTCGATGAGGCCCCAGGCAAGATCGAGCATCTCTTCCTCTTCTTCACTGGGGTCAGCCAACTTGCCGATCCAGACCGGGTCCACAACCACGTGGCAGGTCGAACAGGCCATTACACCACCGCAGGCACCTTCGACATCCAGCTTGTTGTCCCAGGCAACGTCGAGCAGCGACTTGCCATCCTCGACATCGAATTCGCGGCGGGAGCCATCTGCCAATATAAAAGCAACAGTAGGCATGTCAGCCCTTAACCCTGACTGAGCTTACGGTCATGCAGCTTCTGCCAGGCCGTAATGAAGCCATGGACATCCTGTGACGTCGTCGTCCAGCCAAGACTAACTCTAACCGCACAGAGGCCAAGCTCGTCTGGCACCCCCATCGCGGCCAAAACATAGGGTGTTTCAACCCGACCCGCCGAACAGGCTGATCCCGCACTGATCGAGGCACCATCTAGATCAAGCCCCATGACTTGCACTTCGCTGGTGAGACCTTTGGTGGCGAATTTCGAGGTATTGGGCAGTCGGTCGAGATCTTTGCCAAAAATACGGGCGGTCGGCTCAATCGCCAGAACCTTGCTTTCAAGATCGTCGCGCAATTCCGCCAGAGCACCAAATTCGTTCAATCCAGCCAGAGCACTTTCTGCGGCGACGCCATAGCCAACAATGCCCGGAACATTCTCGGTCCCTGCCCGCAGCCCACTCTCCTGCCCACCACCATGGACAAAGCGCGGCATCGTTGACGGGGTCTTGCAGATCAACGCCCCTACTCCCTGCGGTCCGCCAATCTTGTGTGCCGAGAGGGCCAGGCTATCAACGCCGAGCGCCCGCGTATCAACGGGAATTTTCCCGGCAGCCTGAACCGCATCGCAATGAAACAGCGCCCCTGCGTCATGCGCCAACCGTACCGCTTCGGGAATCGGCTGCAAAATGCCGGTCTCGTTATTGGCCAACATGATGGACACCATCGTCGGTGCATCACTTTCCGCCAAAAGGCGCATCAACGCATCAAGATCAACAAGACCTTCGGGGGAAACGGGGCAAATAACCGCATCGCTACGCGCCTGTAACACTGATTCATGTTCGATTGCCGAGACGATGAGCCGTTCGATATTGTCACTACGGAGTGCCTGATTATTGGCTTCCGTGCCACTGCCAGTAAAAATAACGCCAGTTGGGTCAGCTCCGACTAAGGCCGCAACATGTTGCCGCGCTTTTTCCACACGCGTACGCGCTGCCCTGCCGTCGGCATGCACCGAGGAAGCGTTGCCACCTTCCCGCATGGCCTCAGCGACCGCGTCGATGACCTCCGGCCTAGTTGGCGCGGTTGCGTTGAAATCCAGATAGCTTCGGGAAGTCACGCGCGTCCGATAATGTTAGCTGGCGGCGGCTTGCGACCGTGCCGGCTGGCCACTCGACTGTCCGGCCGGCTCGATACGACGTTCGCAAACATCGGCAACCGAGATTGAGCTAAGAAAGCCGAAGACCTGATTGCCCAATGCTTCCCAAAGAGCCTGCGTCTCCGACCCATCGACCGCACTTTTGGTCGCTGATTTGCGCTCGCGGGCTGTTGGAGCCTCGACAGCAGCAATGACATCTGAAACGAGGATTTTATCCGAAGCTCTGCTCAGCATATACCCACCACCGGGGCCGCGGACGCTCTTTACAAGCCCCGCGCGCCTTAATTTTGCAAATAACTGCTCAAGATATGACAAGGAAATTTCGTGCAGGCTCGCAATATCCGCTAGGGGCATCGGCATTCTCTTGTCCTGCTGCGCCAAAAATATGACGGCCGTGACTGCGTATCTTCCCTTACTACCGACTCTCATAACGCTTAATTATCCTCACTAAAGTTCAAATTTTAAATTATTGTCCAATTATATTGGTGCCCTGCTATCGAGAAGCTTGTAATTTGATGGCGCAATTCACTATATTCGCGCGCTTAATACATATTGGCTTATCTGAGTTATTCAGCGCCGGGAATGTATGTGGCGCAACCGGGTGCGTCAATAACCGGTTTGGGCTCTAGCCAGTATAAATTTATCAGGAGATTTCTTCCTCATGCCTGAGGTCATTTTTAACGGTCCAGACGGGCGGCTCGAAGGCCGTTACCACCATTCGCGCGTTGAAAATGCGCCGATTGCGCTAATCCTTCATCCGCATCCACAACAAGGCGGCACGATGAATAATCGGGTCGTTTTTGAAGTTTATCAAACCTTCGCAAGACGCGGATTTTCGACTCTGCGATTCAATTTTCGCGGTGTTGGCCGTTCGCAGGGCGAATATGATGAAGGCATGGGTGAGTTGAGCGACGCCGCTGCCGCCCTCGATTGGCTGCAATCAGCGAATTCCGATGCCCAGCAATGCTGGGTCGGTGGATTTTCTTTTGGCGCCTGGATTTGTATGCAACTTCTGATGCGGCGGCCCGAAATTGATAGTTTTATTGCCTTGGCGCCGCCCGCCAACAAGTACGACTTCACCTTCCTCGCGCCATGTCCAGCCTCCGGACTCTTTGTCCATGGTGCTGATGACACGATGGTGCCGGAAGACTCGGTTGAAACGCTGGCGAAAAAGCTACAGGCGCAAAAGCGGATTACGATCGATTACAAGATTATTGATGGCGCCAACCACTTTTTTCATGACCGGGTCGATGAATTAACGACCCATGTTGATGCTTATCTGGAAACTCAGATTCCTGCCATTGAGGCTGCGTCGACAAGTACCTGACGCTGCTTGCTCAAGGTTTAGAGTAATACACGCCACCTGACAGAGGCTCACTGACACCAGTTGTCCCTGGAAACGTCAGTGGTAAACCTTGTCGACTACGAACGGCAAGGTATGCAAAGGCTTGTGCTTCTAGTGCATCTCCTTGCCAGCCAACGCTTTCGACGGGGTCTACGGGGACGCTCAGATCACGCCTCAGCTGCGCCATCAAGAACGTATTGTTTCTACCGCCCCCGGTAACCAGCCAGCGTTCTGGTCGCATCGGCAAATGATCAACCGCTCGTACAATGGACTTTAAGGTAAAGGCAGTCAGCGTCGCAGCACCATCTTCCGACGATAAACGCTGTACTGCGCGAGTATCAAACTCATCCCGGTCTAAGGATTTCGGCGGTGATCTGTCGAAATAGGCCGAACCGAATAACTGCATCAACACCGTCTCAGAAATAGCGCCCGCTGCGGCAATAATCCCACCGTCGTCATAAGGTTTGCCCAGCTTTCGGTTAACCCAATCGTCAACCAACGCCCCACCCGGTCCGGTATCAAAGGCGACAAGAGATTTCTCCTCATCATCCAGATAAGTGACATTCGCCACACCGCCAATATTCAAAACAGCAAGTGGTGTCTTCAAACCGGCGGCAAGCGCAAGATGATATATCGGCACCAGCGGTGCTCCTTGGCCACCCTGCTCGACATCATTACTGCGAAAGTCGCAGACAACATCGATACCAGTCTCTTTAGCGAGCAACGCCCCGTCGCCGATTTGCCAGGTTCGTGATTGTGCCGGATCATGCAACACCGTGTGACCGTGAAATCCGATCAGATCGACATCGGACCTCTGAATTCCCGCCTCAGCGATTAGTGACCGCACTGCATCGGCATGAAGCTCTGTAAGCTTTCGCTCTGTCTCTTCGACAGGCCCGTGGCCGCCGAGCATTGACCGCAACAGTTCGCGGAAATCGTCTTTATAGGAAATGCTCACATGCGCCCCGGGTTCAACAATGGAACCACCATCCGTTCGAACTAAAGCTGCATCGATACCATCGAGCGATGTCCCACTCATAAGGCCGAGCGCCAGGAGAGGCTTAGTCATAAAAGCTATCTGTTGTTTGCATTCCCGGTCATTGGAACCGATACTTGGTAATTGTTCAAACTGAAAACATTGGAATGGTGAAATCTATGACGAGCAATGTCTTGGATCGACCCTATGAATCGGAGGCGGGCTGGAAAGGCCCCGAGCTCGCAAGCTCTAGCGACTGGATATATGTGCTGACAGATGACGATATCGCGGAACTCGATAGCGCGCTGGCGCACGTTAAATCACAGGGTTTGAAGATTCCCAATATTTCACAAGCCGACTTTCCGCTGCCAAATTTGGCAATTACCCTCGCTAAAATCCTGCAGGAATTGGAGCATGGAAGGGGAGCAAAATTAATCCGCGGTCTTCCGGTGGAAAGACTCGGAGAAAAGGATGCGACGGCAATTTATTGGGGGATCGGCACATACCTCGGCACGGCCGTTGCTCAAAATATGATGGGTGAGCTTCTCGGCCACGTCAAAGCTGTGGGAGCCAACTGGGATCAGAACTTCAATCTGAGGGGTTATCAAACTCCGGTTCATCTGCCCTTTCATTGCGACAAGTCTGATGTCGTCGGATTGCTATGCATGCAAACAGCCAAGTCGGGCGGCACCAGCTCGTTCGCCAGTACCATTGCAATCCATAACGAAATCCTCCGAACACGCCCCGATCTGTTGCCGGAACTCTACAAACCATTTTGCATTGATCACCGAGGCGAAGAGTTTGACGGTGAAGACCCGTTTTACGTTGCGCAGGTTTTCACAATTCACAAAGGACGGTTCTTTTCACGCTTCGGACAGAAATATGTCGAAAGCGCGCAACGGTTTCCACAAGTGCCCCGTCTATCCGAGGCCCAAACTGAGGCAATGAATTTGGTCAGCGAGTTGGCCTTAAGCGCCGAGATCCGGCTCGATATGGAATTCGAACGCGGCGATATGCAGTTCCTCAACAATCACTACACCATCCATAGCCGAACCGACTATGAGGATTACGAGGAAGCCGAGTGCCGCCGCCATCTCATTCGGATGCTGCTTTTTACGCCTTCCTATGACGACGTGCCGGAAAATACCGCCAAGTTAAATGCCTTTATCCGACGCTGGGGTGATGAGCCACGCGAAACCGTCCTGTCAGTCGATAACGGCTAACAGCGTTTCCTCTCTCGCCAGAGCCCACGCCACTGTGTTAAACACCGCCGCGAAGACTGGCAGGGGCGGCTTTGATAGCCTGAAACACGATGACGACATATAAATCAGAATTCCTCCGAACTATTTCGGAACGCGGTTTTATTCATCAATGCACTGATGACGCGGCGCTCGATGAAATATTAGGCAACGACGAGATCGCGGTTGCCTATGCGGGTTTTGATTGCACGGCTGACTCTCTCCATATCGGCCACTTGATGCCGATCATGACGCTGCGCTGGTATCAACGTTGCGGTCACAAACCGATTGCTTTGATGGGCGGCGGCACGACCAAGGTCGGTGACCCATCCGGCAAGGACGAGTCGCGGCAAATCCTTACCGAAGAAACCATCGCGGCAAATATTGCAGGGATCAAAGGAACATTTGAGAAATTCCTGAGTTTCGGGGATGCCCCAACCGATACGCTGATGGTCAACAATGCCGATTGGCTGGACGCGTTGGAGTACATCCCGTTTTTGCGTGAATTCGGAAAGCATTTCTCAGTCAATCGGATGCTGTCATTCGATTCTGTAAAACTTCGACTCGAACGCGAACAACCTCTTAGTTTCCTGGAATTCAACTACATGATCCTCCAGGCATATGATTTCCTCGAACTGTCCCGCCGCGACAGCTGTGTTTTGCAGATCGGCGGATCGGATCAATGGGGCAATATCGTCAATGGTGTCGAACTCGGTCGCCGTGTCGATGGCACTGCGCTCTACGGCCTAACATCTCCACTCATCATGACCTCCGCAGGCGAGAAGATGGGCAAAACCGCCGGTGGCGCAGTCTGGCTCAATAGCGACCGACTGTCGCCTTATGAGTATTATCAGTTCTGGCGGAACACTGCCGATGCCGACGTTGGTCGCTTCCTGCGTTTATTTACGGAACTACCGCTCGACGAAATTTCTAAGCTCGAAGCGCTACAAGATGCCGAGATCAACGAAGCCAAAAAAATTCTCGCCCATGAAGCTACGATGCTTTGTCACGGTGAAGCCGCCGCTATAGAAGCAGGCGATACAGCCAAAGCTACCTTTGAAGAGGGCAGCCAGGGCGCGGCGCTACCTACTGTAGAAATAGCAGAAGCCGATTTAATAGCGGGCATGCCGGCGTTTGTAGCGATGGCAAAGGCTGGCCTCGCCAACAGTAACGGTGAGGCCCGGCGCCTCATCCGTGGTGGCGGTGGTCGCGTGAACGATGTGGTCATCACTGACGAGAGCCAGACCATCAACATGGCCGATGTAAATGCTGACGGCGACATCAAGTTCTCCGCTGGTAAGAAACGGCACGTTCTCGCGCGCCCCGTTTAAGTCCCTATTGGGTCCCGGGTTCAACAACGTCACTAGAGGGTGGCTTACCTTTAGGCTTGCTCCCAAGAATACCAATTAGATCGCGCAAAAAGCCCGGCGCCAACGCGGCGAGCGGATTCACCGTGATTTTTGGTTTTGCGAGTTTCCCGGAGATACCGTAGGTAGCGGCAAATATTCCACTACCCTTTTTGCCAGTAAATATTTTTCCGATAATAGGAATATTACCCAACGCACTGTTTATGGAATATGCAGGAACAATCGTTCCTTTTACATCCGCCATCTTCTTATCCAAGTTCAAGACACCATCTGCGGTCAGACCAAGTTGTGACCCGACCGCCCGTGCATTGCGGATACTGGCTTTCCCATCGATATATGAAAACGGAATATTCAGCTGGGCAAAGCTGATCCCTTTTCCGCTGAGGGTATTCACTATCCCCGTCAAAGACGCCAAGGTCAAAATGCGGGCGAGGTTCGGTGCCCCAACAATAGTATAATCTGAGATCGACAAACTACCTTGCCAGGGATTGCCGCTCCCCCGTGTCTTATCCCCAGTGAGGATGAGTTTTCCGCCTCGAAATGTATCAGCAATATCCAAACCGGCAAGGACACCACCCGCGTCTTCTGCCTGCAGCGTAAAGCGGCGCTTATCTGCGATGGGCTTCAATTCGAAAGTGAAAGGCCGATTCTTCCCGACAACACCTGTTAGATTGGCGGCCTCCCAATCTTCGCCATCATGGGACAGGGTCCCCTTCAAAGCTTTCACCGGGACTTCTGCGTCAAACCAGACGGTTTGAACATCTGTTGCCAGCGTCATCCGTGGAAACGATGCTTCTTGATCGACATCAGCTCGCGCCAATAACGGAACAAGATCGAGCGCTGCCCCCTTTACGGTGCCTTCATAGCCTCCGTCCGCACCGGCCTTGATTTTGCCTTTAAAATCGGACCGCCCGAGCTGAAGCTTTTTAAGCTCCGCCTCAATAAACTTGCCACCCCGGTCGAAACGCAGGCTCGTTGTTCCCCGCAGCCCTGGCGCCTGAATATCCAGGTTCCGTATATCTGTAGCGCCATCCGGGTGGACGACGAGAGAAACCCAGGCCACTCCAGCACCACCAGGGGTCTTATGCCATCCGAAAGGCGGAATGTTTAACGTCGCCTCGGTCAGGGATCCTTTCGCAGCGATCTCTTTTTCGCCGGTATCCCTCTCAACCAAGGACAAATCCAGATCAATTGCGCCCTCAACGTAAGGAGCCAGTTCGGGCAGATTCAAAACCTGTTTTCGCGCCGTTGCATCCATCTTGCCACTGAGCTCATAGCGCCGGACAAATTTTCGTTCCGTTTCAAACCGTTCTATCCATTTTAGATTTACGGGTGTCCCCGCCACAGATGCATCGCCGCTCAACAGAAGCCCTTTGTCATCTATTTGCAGAGAAAAACTCCCAGCGCTGATCGGCTTCCCAAGAGGAGATTGTGGCAAAAGTGCATTGGCGATCCGCGACTGGGCGCCAACCAAGACATCAGAGAGCTCTAGGGCCCCCGATAACAGAAACTTAAAATTCAGATCCGTTTCGGACCAGCCTTTGACGTTCTTGGCATTGATACCGAACTTCGACACCAATAGCAGTGGCTTGTTGTCCGCAATCGTTAGAGCGGTCTTCAAAGGACCGGAGACTGTTACATCAATATTTGCATTCTCTTTGTCAGTGTCCAAATCCAGCAAGCGAACCTGGCCTGAAACAACAGTGAGACCTTTCAAGTCTCCCGATGTAACCGAGGCTACAAAGCGGTCCTTGGAAAATACCGCCGTCGCCTCAACCTTTTCAACCTTCGGGAAATTCTCGTTAAAACCAACCGTGGTGTTTCTCAGGCGTAATTTTCCGCCAAACGAGTCAACTAGAATGTCCGATTTTTGGGTGTCCGGAATGCGCAGCGAAAATGACGCGCGGGCGTTTTCCACTTGGCCTTTTTGCATGTTCCCGAGAACCCATTTGCGAGCGACTTTGCCAAATCCTATTGGCCAAAAATCCTTCAGGCGCGACAACTGAACAGTTTCGACACCAGCACGCCCGACAATCGTCACCTGATCGCCAACACCTATTACTGATCCGGAAAGTGAAATTGTCGGACCACCAACATTGAGATCAAATCGTTCTATGTCGAGTGAGGCAGGATTGTTTTCATAGCTCGCTTTGAAGTTCATTTGTTTGACCGGAACATTCTTAGGCCACAGGTCACCCTTTTCGATATGGCCTGAGGTTCCGGTAAAGGCGAATTTCATGTTCTGAATAGCACCATTAAAGGACACACGGGTTGCGACATCGCCGCTTACCGCAACGCGGACTGATTTTAAGACTTCGAGGCCCGGTATGGTTGCTGCTAATCGATCTATTGGAAATTTCTCAATTGCCAGGTCAACGCCGACATCCTGAGCGCCTGAGGGTAGACTGGCTTTTGCGATGAGGCGTCCAGGTTTACCGGCAGCATCTATATCAGCGAAGAGCGAAGCGCGGATTTCATCATCCTCGCGAATGACAACAAGATCAGCTTGCGGTGCGCCCCAATTGATACCTGTGACGCGGTCATCGACAACAAGATTGGCATCCAGAATACTCACCTGCTTGAGATATCGCAGGATGCCATTGTCTTGCTTTGGCGCGCTAAGAGCAGCGAGCACGCCGCCAAGAGTATCGGTTGGAAGGTTCGTGGTTTCTTCAAGTGTAAAAGCGAACTTTCCGTTCTCGTTCCTCACCACCTGTAGGCGTGGTCCAATTAGATCAAGATTGGTCGGCGCAACAACCCCACGTAGCAATGCCCGTAGACTAAAACTAACAGACATCTCGGGCACTTTGGCAATTGTAACACCGTCAGCGCCAGAAATTTTCGTCCCCACCACCCGAATGTCGAGCGTCCGTTCCCACCCCGCCCAAGCAAGATTGGTCCCCTGCAGGGAAATACGGACCGGACGAACCATATCATTGAGAGCATTTTCAATGTGACCTGTCAGAAAGTTAAGGGGCACTGGCCCTTGTGATAACCGCCAGGTTGCAACACCGGTAAGCAGAAGAAGCGCAAGCGCCGTAAGGGCTGCTACCTCACATAAAATCCGGGTACATCGTCCTAGCATTTAACTCGACAGTCTCGTTTTCCGCACCGCTTGACCGGTCCATCGGCTTGCCGCAGTGTGCGGCAAAATTGAGCCAGATGGAACGCAACAATTGGTCGATATGGCAGAAAAAGGAATTGAACTTACCAATCCATTGCCACTTCCAGGCAATTTGGACGCTGTTGCCGCCGGATGGGATCGTTGGCGTGATGTTGCCGACCATAACGACGATGAAATTTTAAGAAAATATATCACCACGTGCGACAGCGACGCTGCGTTAAAGCCATTGCTGGACGGGATTTTCGGCAATAGTCCTTTTCTCACCCATTCTCTAGTCAATGATTGGGATTTTGCCCGCGAAGTCTTCCATTTGGGTCCTCGCGCCGCCTATAGCAACATCATAGAAACCGTCAGTGACCCTGCTCTCACGACACAAGACCAATCCCTGTTGATGACAACACTTCGAATCGCACGACGCCGCTGTGCGTTCGCAATTGCGATGGCTGACATCACAGGACAATGGTCATTAGACGAAATCATTGAAGCCCTGAGCGTCTTCGCGGAAAAAGCTATATGCGCTGCGGTATCCAATCTTCTCCATCAAGGTCACAAAACAGGAGAGATCGAGCTCCCAGACTCCGACCAACCGTCAAATGAGTCCGGGTTCATCGTCCTAGGCATGGGCAAACTCGGTGCCGGTGAACTCAACTACTCCAGCGACGTCGACCTCATCCTGCTCTTTGACGGCGAAAAGACCCAATATACCGGTAAACGGACAGCCCAGGAGTTCTTTGTCCGACTCGCGCGCGACCTGGTTAAAATTCTGGAAGAACGAACCGCGGACGGGTACGTCTTCCGTACAGATTTACGCCTCCGCCCAGACCCTGGATCGACACCAGCCGTAATCTCGACCCTCGCCGCAGAAACATATTACGAAACGGCAGGACAAAATTGGGAACGAGCGGCGATGATCAAGGCCCGACCGATCGCTGGCGATATCAAAGCCGGAGATGACTTTCTCAACTATCTGCGTCCTTTTATTTGGCGCCGTAACCTCGACTTTGCTGCAATTGAAGACATCCACTCCATCAAACGGCAAATCAACGTCCATCGGGGTGGTCGTGAAATTGCCGTGGCCGGACATAACGTCAAGCTCGGTCGCGGCGGTATTCGGGAAATAGAATTTTATGCGCAAACCCAACAACTGATCTGGGGTGGCCGCGACACGACATTACGGACAAAGAAGACGTGCGAGGCCCTCCCTCTGCTCGCGCAGGCGGAGCACTTCACAAGCGAGGTCGCAGAACAACTTCAACAAGCCTATGTGTTCTTAAGACGCGTTGAACATCGACTTCAAATGATCGATGACCAACAAACACACGAAGTGCCCTCGGACGCAGAGAAACTCGAAGCGTTCTCAAACTTTATGGGGCACGAGAACGCCGAAGAGTTTGCTCAAGCACTCTCTGAACAATTGAAAATAGTCGAACGTCATTACGCCGCCTTATTTGAGGAATCGTCCGATCTCGGGGGTCCCGGAACATTGGTTTTTACTGGTGGAGAAGATCATCCGGATACGTTGGAAACATTAAGCTCGCTTGGCTTCAAAGACCCCTCAACCGTCTCGTCGATAATACGCACCTGGCATCATGGTCGTTACCGTGCAACGCGGAGCACACGTTCCAAAGAACTCCTCACAGAATTGATGCCAGGACTGCTAACGGCATTTTCGAAAACCGGGAACCCGGATACGGCGCTTTTGGGATTTGACGAATTCTTGCAGGGTCTGCCCGCTGGGGTCCAGCTTTTCTCGTTGTTTAACAGCAACCCAGGACTTCTAGAATTGTTGGCGGAAATTATGGGAAGTGCACCCAAAATCGCCGACACCTTAAAACGACACCCAATTCTGTTTGATGCCGTTCTTACGGCAGACTTCTTTGATGCAATGCCCGATGCCGAACAGGTTGCAGCAGAAATTGAGACCGATATTGCGCAAAAAGCTGAGGACTTCCAGGACGTTCTTGATGTCGTACGGCGTCAGGTCAATGATCGATTGTTCCAGGTCGGCGTTCAAATCATTCGGCAGTATCTGTCACCGGAAGGTAGCGGCAACGCCATCGCAAATATCGCCGATGCAACCGTCAACATACTGTGTCCGGCGGTCCAGAACGAGTTTAAGACGGCGCATGGCAAATTCCCCGGCGGCGGTATGGCAGTTGTCGCCCTGGGGAAACTCGGCGGCCGGGATATGACCATCGGATCGGATCTCGATTTGCTGTTCATCTATGATTCCAAAGGTGACCAATCAGATGGCGTGAAGCCACTAACATCAATTCCCTATTTCACGCGATTAGGACAGCGCTATTTGAGCGCGTTGACCGCCCCAACGGCTGAAGGACCGCTCTACGAGGTTGATATGAGGCTGCGTCCCTCGGGCAATGCAGGACCCCTTGCCAGCGCCTATCAATCCTTCGTTCAATATTATGAGAATGACGCCTGGACATGGGAGCGAATGGCCCTCACGCGCGCTCGTGTCATCAATGCTGGCGACGAGCTGCGATCCAAATTAGAAACCGCAATCCAATCAATCCTCACCACACCGCAAGATCCGAACTCCCTCCTCAAGGATGTCGCCGCGATGCGGGTTCGACTGGCAAATGGTCGAGCCCCTTCTGGTCCCTGGGATATCAAGAATATCCGCGGCGGCATAATTGACATCGAGTTTATCGCGCAATATCTGCAACTCCTTCACGCGTACCGAAATGCAGATGTTCTAAACCAGGACACCGCTACGGCCCTGCAAAATTTAAAGAGCCAAGGTGCCCTTGATGACCGATCAGCGGATCAGCTTTTTGCGGCCCTGCAGCTATGGCGAAACCTCCAAGGTATTGTCAGGCTGACAGCGGGCGATAACTTCGATGACCAAACCGCCACGAGCGGAAACTGCGCAATGCTCCTCACGGCCTGCAAGGCAGACAATATTGCGGCGCTCAAGGAGCAAGTCTCGGATACCGCCGCAACGATCTATCACCTTTACCAGGACATCATTGAATTGCCTGCCGCAGAGCTTCCCGACAGTTAAGCGGCAGCGCCGCTGTTTCACCCAACGAATTTTTGACGCATTGATTTCAATAGCGTGGACTCCGGTGACGTGACCGGGATGACCGCGGGCTTATTTATCTTGTCGACTTAGATCACGGGCGTCATATTCTCGAACCAATTTAGATCGTATTTTCAGCACTAGAGGATTTGAAGAAATGGCATTAACGGCGAAACAGGTTCATGATCTACATGATAAAATGCTGCATAAGCGGCTTTACGTGATCTTCTCCGAACCAACAGACAAGGCCGGGGACCGCAGCAAGGTTTTCCCGAAACATATTGCCTATCAACTCGAGATTGAGAAAAAGGATATCCTGTTTGCCGCCGGACCGTTTGTAGATGGCAAAGGAAAACCACAAGGCCCCGGCATGATCGTTATCCGCGCCAAATCAATGGCCGAAGCCAAGCGCGTCGCCGAAGCCGACCCCTTCCACAAACAAGGGTTCCGGACATTTCGTATCCAGGCTTGGGAAGTCAATGAAGGAGGATTCAACATCAATGTTAAATTCTCTACCGGAACATACACACTCGAGTAGAACCCAAAATGACGATTGATGTTGGAGACAAGGCACCGAGTTTCTTGGCGTCTACGGACGGCGATGGCACGATTTCGCTCAAGGACCTCAAGGGCAAAAAATTTGTCCTGTATTTCTATCCCAAAGACATGACACCCGGTTGCACAACCGAAGCCTGTGGGTTCCGTGATGCGCATCCTGATTTCTCAAAGATCAACGCTGAAATCATTGGCGTGTCCAAAGATAGTGTGAAACGACACGACAAGTTCAAGGAAAAGTACGAACTACCCTTTGCTCTCGCTGCCGATGAAGATGGCAAATTGTGCGAAGCCTACGGCGTTTGGCAGGAGAAAAAGAACTACGGCAAAACCTATATGGGCATAGTGCGTTCGACCTTCTTGATTGATGAGAAAGGCAAGGTCGCAGCGGTATGGCGTAACCTGCGGGTCAAGGGGCATGTCGAAAAAGTGCTTGAAGAGGCACAAAAGCTCTGACGGCAACGAATTCCATTGACCTCAACTGCGCGTCGCTGTCTGCCGCAGCGGTGTCGGTGCTGAGCTGTGCGGATGCCGATGACAAAGCTACCCTCGTGCAGCAGCTGGCCCCGTCTTGGCATGACGGTAAAATTTCAGAGATCGGTATTGCCTCACCGCCAGACCGCCCGGCCCGGCCCCGCGAACCCGAATTATTAGCACCTCGCGATATGCCAAAACGGGGTAAGGCTGGGAGCCCGACAGGCCGTATCGCTCTCCTCCATGCTCTGGCTCATATCGAACTCAACGCCATCGACCTTGCTTGCGATATTATTGCGCGGTTTTCCACGCACGATTTGCCTCAATATTACTTCGATGACTGGGTAAAAGTTGCATCGGAAGAGGGGCTACATTTTTCGCTACTCGCGAAACGCCTACGTGACCTCGACAGTTTTTATGGTGCCCTCCCTGGGCATGATGGTCTGTGGGAAGCGGCGCAAGGAACTGCCCATGATTTATTGGCCAGACTGGCGATTGTTCCTCTCGTGCTCGAAGCTCGGGGTCTCGATGTCACGCCGACAATGATAAAAAACCTCCGCAAAGCAGGAGATATCCCTAGTACCGAAATTTTGGAGCGGATTTATAGCGACGAAATTGGCCATGTAGCAATTGGGCAGCGTTGGTTTCAATATATCTGCAAGGAACAAGACAAAGACCCCGAAGAAACATGGCGAAAGCTGGTGAGAAAGCACTTTAAAGGCGCGTTAAAACCACCCTTTAATGACGAAGCGCGGCAATTGGCAGGAATCCCTCGATCATTCTATGCCCCAAAAACAGAATAGGGTCATTACTTTACTTGTTAATACTGATTCGGGTATGCTTACGCATGTCGCGCCCGCTCAGAATAGAATATCCCGGTGCTGTTTATCATGTAACGGCACGTGCCAATGGCCGACAGCAGCTATTCACCTGCATCAAAGACGGCAGCTATTTCATTGACTTACTAGCGCGCGAGATCGCTCAACATCGATGGATCTGCTACGCCTACTGTCTATTAGAAGATCATTACCATCTGGTCATAGAAACACCAGAAGCCAACCTTGGTCGTGGCATGGGACGTCTGAACATGGCCTATTCCCAATGGTTTGGACGCCAGTATGATCAGCCCGGGCACCTTTTTCACGGTCGATACAAATCGATCATCCTCCAAAAAGAACGCCATTTGCTGGAGGTTTGCCGTCATGTTGCCTTGAACCCGGTGCGAGTACAGGCGGTCAACCGCGTCGATCACTGGAAATGGTCGAGCTATCGCCCCTTCGCCTTCGATGAAATTGAACCATCATGGCTGCATCGCGATTGGCTGTTAGATCAACTCTCGTCCGAAAGAGCCGATCAGGCAGACGCCTGGCAGAATTATGTTAGTGAGGGACTGGACGCACCGTCGCCCTGGGACAACTTACGTGCCGGACACTATCTCGGGGATGAAAGTTTTCTCGAAGCCATTGCTGACCGAATTTGCAGGCTTCCATTGGACCAAGTCTCAGCGAAAGTCATCAATCCGGCAAGACCAACTGCGGAGAACGTTCTGCAAACTGTTGCGACCGCATCAGGAACGTCGAAGGATCTTTTACTTAATCGGAAGGCGGCGCCCGATGCCTTTCAGGCGACCGTTTATCTGCTGCGCCGCGCGAGCAATTTGCCTTTACGAGATGTTGCTGAGCTGGCGGACGTTTCGCAGGGTCGGATATCGCAAATTCAGCGCAAAATCGAAGATAATGGTGGTATTGGCGCCACATTCCCCTGGGCGAAAACTCTAACAGCTTTGTTATAGCGGCTAATGGGTTTTGTTTGCGCCCATACAATCGGGGGACTCTAACACTGCGCCAGCGCGTTTTTGCCATTCTTCCATCGTATGGGCCTGAATGGACAACGCGTGAACCGGCCCAGCGATCTCATCTGCCAGAATGCCATTAATCAGCTGATGACGGGCTACACGGCTTTGTCCGCCGAAACTCTCAGACACGACAATGACTTTGAAATGGGTCTCGGAATTTGCTGGCACACTGTGCATATGACTTTCATTGAGCACCTCGCAGTAAGATGGATCGAGACCGCCCTGCAATTTGTCTTCAATAGATTTCTGTACAATCATTCTACTACCTCTGCTTCCTCTTCGGCATTGGCCCCTACCCGCTGCGCTAGGGACGCCGCCATAAATTCATCAAGATCACCATCCAGTACGCCCTGGGTGTTACTGGTTTCAATCTCGGTCCGTAAATCCTTTACCATCTGATAGGGCTGTAAAACGTAAGACCGGATCTGATGCCCCCAACCGATCTCCGTCTTGGCATCATGTTCGGCCTGCGCCTGTTCCTCGCGGATTTGCAACTCACGCTCATAGAGCCGCGCGCGAAGCATATCCATTGCTGCTGCACGATTGCGATGTTGCGAACGATCATTCTGGCACTGAACCACGATCCCTGTCGGAATATGCGTTATCCGGATAGCACTATCTGTCTTGTTAACGTGCTGCCCACCGGCCCCTGATGCCCGATAAGTATCAACCCGCAGATCTTTATCTTCGACATCCACTTCAATTGAATCATCAATCACCGGATACACCCAGGCACTTGAAAAGCTGGTATGCCGTCGGGCGGCTGAATCATACGGTGAAATTCGAACCAGCCGATGTACGCCGCACTCGGTTTTCAACCAACCATAAGCGTTGTGCCCGGAAATCTTAATCGTCGCAGATTTGATACCAGCCTCTTCGCCTGCGCTTTCCTCCAGCCATTCAACCTTATAGCCGTGAGCGTCTGCCCAGCGCACATACATCCGCGTAAGCATCTGCGCCCAGTCCTGGGATTCTGTGCCGCCGGCGCCAGCATGCACTTCGAGGAAGCAATCATTGCTATCTGCCTCACCTGACAAGAGGGTCTCAAGCTCACGTTTGGCTGCGCGGGTGCGTAAAGGTTCTAACATTGCGTCGGCTTCGTCGAGGGCGCTATCATCGCCCTCAGCATCGCCGAGCTCGATAAGGGTCTTGCTGTCCTCGAGCTCCTGCTCGATGGCTGTCACTTCTTCAATTGATTGTTCAAGTTGCGTACGCTCACGCATGATACCTTGCGCTTTCGCCTGATCGGACCACAAGTCAGGATCTTCAGCGATCGCGTTCAGCTCATCAAGACGTCTGAGGGCGTTATCCCAGTCAAAGATGCCTCCTTAGCAGTATAATCGACTGCTGGATTTCATCTATTAGTGTCTGGGTCTCCGCACGCATAAACTTCTTATCCTATGGAATTGATATGACCGGCTCAAAGTCTGGTCGCGCCGCAAGCTAATATAATCCTCGAACGTCGCCAACCGGTGGTGTCGAAATTTTTGGTGTGGTCAACCTATCTGAGGTCGGTGCTCCGATGACAGGAAGTATTGGGGCAATGGTTTCGGCTTTGGGCTCGGTTCCCGCCTTAAAAGCTTCAAAAATGACGTGTCTTTCACCGGCGCGCGCGAGTTTCCCTGTACTCGCATTGACCCGTACTAAACGCACCCCTTTGGGGATACGGAATGGGATCGGGGGCTGATCCTTTAATGCCGCTGCCATAAAATCACGAAAAATAGGGACTGCAACCGAAGACCCTGTTTCCCGTCGTCCCAACGAGCGAGGCTTATCAAAGCCAGCAAAAACACCAACTGCTAAATCAGGAGAAAACCCAATAAACCAGGTATCGAAACTCTTATTGGTTGTCCCAGTTTTACCGCCCAAAGGTTTGCCCACTGCCCTGATCCGTCGCCCGGTTCCTCGCTGCACGACCCCTTCAAGCATCGAGACAATTTGATACGCACTGACGGGGTCAGCAATCTTCTCGCGGTTGTCAGGGACTTCCGGAACCGGTTGACCGTCCCACTCAATGTTGCTGCAAAAGGAACACAATCGGCGTTCATGTCGGAACACAGTTCGTCCATGACGACCTTGTATTCGGTCGATCAGTGTTGGCGTAATTCGATTTCCACCATTAACCAGCATCGCATACGCTGTCGTCAAATTCAGCAAGGTTGATTCCACTGCGCCTAACGACGATGACAACAACTCGGGCATATTACGAACGATGCCAAACTTTTCGCCATAGCCCGAGATCTTGTCCATTCCAATTACCTGCGCCAATCGCACAGTCATCAAATTTCGGGACTTCTCGACACCAAGACGAAGAGGGCTCGGCCCATAAAACTTCTTGGTATAGTTCGCTGGTTTCCAAAGCCCTATCCCAGGCCCTTGATCAATAACAAATGGCGCATCCAGGACAATACTTGACGGTGTATAACCGTTATCCATCGCTGCCAGATAAACAAAGGGCTTAAAAGCCGATCCGGACTGACGTTTCGCCTGGGTCGCACGGTTATATTCACTTCTGCCGTAGGAAAATCCACCGCTCATCGCCAGCACGCGACCGGTATGAGGATTCATCGCGACGACAGCACCATCAATGTCAGGAATTTGCCGCAGGCCAAACGCCCCGTCAGGTGGCTCTTTGCCTTTTTCGTCGGGCAGCAACTTCTCGACCAAAACGACGTCCAGAACATTCAGGACTTCATCGGGAGCTCTAATTCGCGGGCCGCGTTTTTGTTCCTTGAGCCACGCTCTGGCCCACCTTAGTTGTTTAAGAGGAATATAAGCGCGTCCTCCATCAGAAAAACCTATATCTGCTTTGTCGGCGTCGACAGCCAGAACCAGAGCTTTTCGCCAACTCGGGCGCGCGTCGGCCAGCCCCTCTGGCAAAGCAACCTTTTCCAGTTGCCTCCGCCAGTCATTCGCCGTATCGAGCTGTGCTAAAGGACCGCGCCAACCATGACGCCGGTCATAGGCAATTAAACCTTCCCGTAACGATTTCTCGGCAATTCTCTGCAATCGAGGATCAAGCGTCGTGCGAACCGAAAGACCGCCGCCATATAGCCGTTTGTCGCCATAGCGATCTGTAAGCTCGCGCCGCACCTCTTCAACAAAATAATCCGCCTGCGCGACTGCAGCGCCACTGCGTTTGCGAACAATAAGGGGCGCGTTCTTTGCCGCTTCGGCCGATTCCGGTGTGATATAGCCGTCTGAGAGCATGCGGCCGACGACATAATTCCTTCTGATTTTTGCCGCATCCGGTTTCCGTGTCGGGTGATAATTGTTCGGAGCTTTTGGCAACCCGGCGATATACGCAATTTCCGGCAAGGTCAGCTCGTCCAGCGAGCGATCAAAATAGTTCAGTGCCGCTGCTGCAACGCCATAAGAACCAATGCCAAGATAGATTTCGTTGAGATAAAGTTCGAGAATTCTGTCTTTCGACAACGCGCGTTCAATCCTGAAAGCTAGAATCGCCTCCTTAACTTTGCGGTCGATTGAGACCTCGTTGGTCAAAAGAAAATTCTTGGCAATCTGTTGGGTGATCGTCGACGCCCCAACGAGCCGCTGGTTGGTTCCGAACCGACGCACATTGGTGATCACGGCGCGGGCTATGCCAATGAAATCGACACCGGAATGCTCATAAAACTTTTTGTCTTCAGCCGAGAGGAACGCTTTTACCACGGCCTTTGGAATTGAACCGATCGGGACAAAGGCACGTTTCTCCCTAGCAAACTCCGCAAGCAGGCTTCCATCGCCGGCATGAATACGGGTCACTGTTGGCGGCTCATAGCTGGCAAGTTGCTTATAGTCAGGCAGGCCCTGGCCAAAATGCCAGAACACACCAACGATCACCGCAACGCCAATGACGCCCATGACGAGTGTTAAGGCGCTTAATGCCGCCAAAAACTTAAATAGCTTCTTCATCAACCAACTCTATCGCCAGACCCAGCCGGCTCTCGATAAATCCAGTACACTATCAGATATTGGCCGTTTTATGGCTGTCTTAAAGCCTGTTGGCGAGAAAAATAACTATCAATTGCTCGGACAATCGCGCTAGCAATCTTACGCCTATGAGAGGATCGGCGCAGCAGCTGCTCATCCTGGACGTTGGACAGATACCCCATTTCGATCAAAACAGAAGGTATCTCGGGCCCTTTAAGAACTGCGAATCCGGCAAACCGGTGTTTACGTCGCAACATGCGGGTCTTTTTACTAAGTTGGTTAACCAGTGTTTTTGCAAAAGCGACGGAATCATTCTTGGTCAACCGTTGACGCAAATCGATGAGGATCTTAGCAACCGTCTTGCTTTGGTCGTTTAAATCAACGCCCGCAATAATGTCGGATTTATTCTCGCGACGCGCCAGGGCTTCCGCCTCTTTATCCGATGCCCGCTCCGACAGAGTATAAACCGACCCGCCGCGAACATGCCGGTTACCGATTGAGTCTGCATGGAGAGAAATAAACAGATCCCCGCCAGCCCGCTGAGCAATCGCTATTCTCTCACGCAATCTTACAAAGATATCGCGTGACCGGGTCATAACAACACGATAACGCCCAGTGGCTAACAATTGGCGCCGTAACTCTTTCGCCTGATTGAGGACGAGTTTTTTCTCCTGAGTTCCCCTGCGCCCGCGGGCACCGGGGTCGATTCCACCATGACCTGGATCAAGAACAATTATACGGCGTTGCGCTTTGCGACGCTGTTTAGGTTTCTTAACCGGCGGAAATGGTGCTCTTACCACAGGGGCGACTTTTGGTGTGGGTGGGGGCACGGGAGATCGAGTTACAGGTCGCCGTTTCTGCAACGCGGAGAAAACGGCTGGAGATACCTCCGCAATGTCGAAAACCAATCGATGTCCGCTTTTACTATTCGGTGGCAGCGCAAAAGACCTGGAGACCTTAATTGGCGACTTAAGGTCAATGACGACCCGTGATTGACCGGGCCTAAAGAGCCCGAATCGATAGCCGGTGATGCGTTTGCCCCTAGGAACAGCGTTTGGCTTTATCTTCCAGGTTACTTCCGGGAGCTCGATGACAACCCGATAAGGCGAACCCAGCGTAAAAACGTTGAATTTAACGGGTTTGTCAAACTCCATAACAAATCGGGTTTTTTCGGAATAATCACCAATTCTCACTGAGTCGACGACCGGCATCGCCGACGCGTTTCCCAGAAGCGCGCCCAACAACAACACCACTAACCCAAGTTGACTATAGATTTTTCGAATACCGAACATATTGTGGCTCATTGCCATGGCGCCGCCAGATATAGGGTTATTCGACCGAAACATCAATCAATATACGATACCATAGCCTGAGAAATCCGCCGATCAATCTTCGCTGATCGCTCGGTCAAGATACTGATTGTAGTATTTGTTCGTGGGGCGTATCCTTACAACGTTGCGAACGGCCGTGTGCATCTGACCGACAAAGACTGTTTGGTTGGGAGCGCGACAATCGGGCGAGACGGCAAAATGCTGTTACGACCCGTGCGCTTGCGCTTTGATTTCACGGTTATTTTGGAGAAACTTGAAGCTCGCAGCGGCCGCATAAGCGCGTCCCCCTTGGAAAAGCCGTAACCGGTTTTCTAATTAGAAGTTGGGTTGACGCAGGCGCCGCCGGCTTCGAATAACAGCGGTCTGATGCCGCCCGATGTTCGCACGGGCTGTTTGCATCGACCGTGGAGATACAGTTTCTATGACGAAACGAATGTTAATTGATGGTACCCATCCAGAAGAACTTCGGGTGGTGATCACGAACGGCAATCGACTTGATGAATACGATGTCGAAACGTCGACTAAAACCCAACTCAAAGGCAATATCTATCTCGCTAAAGTAACGCGCGTTGAACCGTCGCTTCAGGCGGCCTTTGTCGATTACGGCGGAAACCGCCATGGTTTCCTGGCCTTCAGCGAAATTCACCCCGACTACTATCAAATCCCTGTGGAGGACCGTGAAGCGCTAAAACGCGATGTCGCCCAATTTGAAGCGAATGCCTCAGCAGCCCAGGCTCACATCGACGAAATCGATGGCGATGTCGACGTTGACGGAGACATCGACGACAACGAAGAAGCGACCGATGCTATCGCTACTGAAGAGACCGATGCTATCGCTACTGAAGAGAGTGTAACGTCAGACGATGATAGCGATGCTGAACAGTCAGCAGAGGACACGACTGACGAAGACGTTTCTACCGCAGAAGAAGAAGAAACATCTGAGGACACTCCTGCTGAAAGTGATGCAGAGCCTACGGCAGATGACGATAGTGGTTCGGACGAAGCCTCCGAAGACAGCTCTGAAGGTGCCGAAACGGTAGATACTGCTGATACAAAAGAAACGGCAGACGCAGAGGAAGCCGCTGCCCCCGAGGGTAAAAGCAAAGCTAAGAAATCCGAGCGCCGCGAAAATCCGATGCGCCGCTATAAAATTCAGGAAGTTATCAAGCGGCGGCAGATATTACTGGTCCAGGTCGTCAAAGAAGAACGCGGCAACAAGGGCGCCGCCCTAACGACCTATATGTCACTCGCCGGGCGCTACTGCGTATTGATGCCTAATACTTCCCGCAGTGGCGGTGGTGTTTCCCGCAAGATCACAAGCTCGGCAGACCGCCGGCGGCTACGGGATTTGCTGAAGAATTTGAACGTATCAGAGGGTATGGGCGTCATTATGCGCACCGCCGGAATGGAGCGAAATAAGTCTGAGATCAAACGTGACTTCGATTACTTGACTCGCCTCTGGGAAAACGTTCGTGAACTGACTTTGCAATCAGCTGCCCCAGCTCTGGTTTACGAAGAAGGTGACCTGATCAAACGCGCTATCCGCGATTTGTATACTCGAGAAATTGAAGAAATTCTTGTTGAAGGCAATGACGCCTACACCGCCGCTAAAAAGCTGATGCGGATGATGATGCCTAGTCATGCAAAACGCGTTCAACCTTACCGCGACGAAACGATACCTCTTTATCATCGCTATCAAGTTGAAACCCAGCTGGAGTCGATGCACAGCCCAATCGTACAGCTGAAGTCTGGCGGCTACATCGTTATTAACCCGACCGAAGCGTTGGTCGCAATCGACGTCAATTCCGGGCGTTCAACTCGCGAACGAAATATCGAGGAAACTGCCTATAAAACAAACCTTGAAGCAGCCAGCGAAGTGGGACGCCAACTCCGTCTACGCGATCTCGCGGGTCTAATTGTTATCGATTTTATCGATATGGACGTGTCTCGTAATCAGCGTGGCGTTGAACGACGCCTTAAGGAAGCTGTTAAAACCGACCGTGCCCGTATTCAACTCGGACGGATAAGCAATTTCGGATTATTCGAGTTGTCTAGACAACGTATGCGGCCAAGTATTGTCGAGAATAGTACGGAGACCTGTGTACATTGTGAGGGGACCGGTTACGTGCGGTCTACCGAATCAACCGCAGTACATGTCCTTCGGTCTGTAGAAGAAGAAGGTATTCGGAATCGCAGCAGCGAAATTGCAGTGACGGTCCCAACAGCCATCGCTCTCTACATCCTCAATCAGAAACGCGATTCATTGACCCAAATTGAGGGTCGGTACAATTTTCGCGTCAACGTACTCGGCGATAACAGTCTGGTTCCACCTGACATGCGGCTCGAACGACTACAGGGTCGTTCTGCTACCGGGGAAACCGAAGAGATTGTTCGTGATGCTGTTGTCATTGAACCATCAAACGACAGTTCAACCGATGACACAGACAGCGCACCGAAGGAAAACACACGCAAACGACGTCCAAGACGACGTCGTAAGAACAACGATGATGCTAAACAAAATAGTGACGAAAACGTCACCGCAGGCACTCCTAGTGAACAAAGCGCAGACACCTCACCTGCAGAAAGCTCTGAGGCCAATAGCGAGGCGAGCGATGAAAAAGCCGCACCGCGTCGCCGTAGACGCGGGCGACGGGGAGGTCGCCGCCGCAATCAACGTACACCCCGTACAGATGCCTCAGATGAGAACAAAGCCAGCGATCAATCCACAGATAGCAACAACGATGATTCCGCGAATACCGGAGACTCCTCGTCCTCTACGCCGTCGACAGACACGGACACGGGGGCAAGTGCGAACGCACCCGTTGTTGCAGCATCTGAGAGTAAACCCGAAGCCGTAACGGAACCTAAATCAGAGAGCTCCGGCGGTGCGGCAGAACCGGCCGAGAATTCAGAGGCATCGCCGAAGCGCGGCTGGTGGCAACGCATCACACAATAATCTGTGGTGCCCCTAGCCAGTCTTTGTCATCCAGTGCTGTAACCGCTCTGCGGCTTCAGTAACACTGGCTGTCGGGCCCGAGAATGAGAAGCGGATATAGGCACTGCCGCGTCCTTGATCAAAGTCCGTACCCGGTGTCACAGCCACACCTGTATCTTCCAGCATGCGACGACAAAACGTTTCGCTGTCATTCGTCAAACCAGAAATATCCGCATAAATATAAAAAGCGCCATCAACCGGCGCTAAACGGTCAAACCCCGCCTTAGGCAAACCGGAAAGCAAGATTCGACGGTTTTCAGCGTACCGCGCCACGTTTGCGTCAAGCTCGTCAGTACAATCAAACGCGGCGCCAGCGCCATATTGAGAAAGTGTCGGCGCTGAAATAAAGAGGTTTTGCGCCAAGCATTCAATGCTTCGAAGAAGATCGGTTGGCACAACCATCCAGCCAACGCGCCAGCCAGTCATTGAAAAATATTTTGAGAAACTATTTATCGCGACGGCGTTCTCATCAAACCGCAATGCAGAGACACCCGATTGTTCATAGGTTATCCCGTGATAGATCTCGTCAGAGATCAACCGAATGCCACGATCCCGACAATATGCACTGAGTGCCTGCAATTCATCTGCACCCAACATCGTTCCGGTCGGATTCGATGGGCTGGCAATGATCAACCCATCAAGATTGCCATCGACCTTATCCAATAATTCAGGAGTCGGCTGGAACCGTGTTTCGGGTCCCGTCGGCACGAGTACCGGCTCTATTCCAAGCCCAAGTAAAATATTGCGTGACCCCGGATAGCCGGGGTCTGCTATGGCGACCCGGTCACCGATATCAAAGGCTGCCGTAAATGCCAGTACAAACCCGCCAGATGACCCAGTTGTTATCACAATGCGTTCAGGGTCCACGCTGACGCCATGTAGTTGCGTATAATATTCCGATATCCGTTGACGGACAGACAGGATGCCAAATGCTTCGGTGTAGCCCAGCAAATCATTGTCGAGCATCTGATGGGCAGTAGATATAACGGCGGCTGGAGCGCCGGTTGCTGGTTGCCCTAGTTCAAGATGGAGGACGTCTTTCCCCTCCGCCTGGCGCTGATTGGCCGCCCGTAAAACGTCCATGACAATAAATGGCGGAATTTCTCCGCGCTTGGAAACCTTTAACGCCATGGATCAAAGCTCCGAATTAACACCATAGGCGGCGGTTCGCGGGTCCGTTCGGACGACACAGTTTGCCGGGCGAATAACGATTCCGCGGTCGCAATACATAAGGTTAATTTGACCGATGCTTTTTCGCGTATAAAGCTGAAGCCCCTTGCGAACTAACCCGTCTTGAAGGTTCTTTGGTAGAGACTGCTCAATCAATATATCCGCGGCGCCGACACCGGGTGCATAACGTGGTTTGGCAAGCGCGTCTTCCAGGAGCGTTTTGCCATCAAGCAGGTGCATAAGTGTTGATGCGAGTGCTACCCCAGCATATCGGTCTCTCGCCGCTGTCGCGGCAAGGTACGCCTGTGACACGTTGTGATTAGCCATAATAACCGGCGCAATATTCAAGCCTGTCCCGGCAGCTACCGGTGCAGCCTGAATAACGCCAGTCTCACCCGCCGTAACGCCCTTGCCGAAGGGACGGTTCATTGTCAAAACACAAGACGTCGCGTTGCCAGCGCTATCAATCGCGAAAAGGCCTGCCGATCCACCGCTACCAGCCCATTCAGCTCCCCCCGCACCACCGACATTCCGTGTTGCCGCGGCCAACAACGCAGCCTTACCGGCCGCAGAAGATGACGAAAACCCTCTTTTATTTCCGATCTGTTCCCAGATACCAAAAGTGAGTTCGGTCCCTAACGCCTTGGAAAATGGGAAATGTAAAATATGGTTTCCGGCTTCTGCTTGTACGGTTTTTTTCCAGACCGGCCGGTAGGAACGGAGATCATCAATGGTCAGCCAACCACCGGCCTCTTTGACACCATCAAGATAAACCTTCGCGAGACGACCCGAATAAAAATCTCCTGGCCCAACGCCTCGAATTATACCGAGTGTTCCTGCGAGCCCAAATTGTTCGATGTTCTGCCCTGCTGACAAAATTTTTCCTTTGGAATCGGAAAACAACTTCTGGGTACGAACGTCTTTGATGGCCTTGCCACCATGTTCCCTGATGGCCGCCAACAATCCTTTTGAAACGGGCCAACCAAACCGAGCTGCTCGCTCTGCAGGTTGCACGAGCTGCTCCCATCTGAGTTTTCCATAGCGAGCATGCAAGGCAAACAAGCCACGAAAGCTCCCAGGAACAACAGCTGGCCAACGTCCTTTTGGAGGGACCGCAATTGGCAATTGAGGGAAAAATTCCAAAGTCTCAGCTTTATTCGTCGTATTGTCGTAATGAACGCAAACGCCTCCTCCGCCTGGGCCCGCAGCATCAGGTCGACTGACCATCAGGGCGAAGGCCATAGAAATGGCCGCATCAGCAGAAGAGCCACCTGCGGAGAGAGCATCTCTACCGACAAGCGCCGCCCGCGCCTCGTCAGCGGCTACTCCCCCAAAATAAGATTTAAGATGACCAACTGTCCCTACGGGTTCGGGGTCGCTTCCCGAACAAGCCGCGATAAACATAATAGCAGCAGCGCTGATACATTGACGCAGCGCCCTACCGTACCTACTTTTCCCATTCATCCTGGGGACACTGACTGTGCAAATACGCAAATCCATTCTTCCAATCTTAGGCATACACTTTCTAGCAACTGTGTGCCTTACAGGACCGGGATTATCAAGAGCAGAAGCCGTTCCCCTAATCCGCGATACTGAAATTGAAACTACCATTCGCATCTATGCAGCGCCACTCCTGACCGCAGCAGGCCTCGAAGATGAGGCCTTTAGCATCCACATAGTCAGGGACTCCGCGTTAAACGCCTTCGTTGCGCGCGGTCAAAGGTTGTTTCTAACCACCGGCCTGCTGAGGCGAAGCAAAAATGCCGGTCAGGTTCTCGGGGTTATGGCTCATGAAATCGGGCATATTGCTGGGGGGCACCTTGCGCGACTCCACAGCGCCATCGAAAGAGCCGGAAAAGCAGCCTTTATAACACAAATATTGGGACTAGCCGTTGGCGCGCTCGCTCAGAACCCAGCGGGTGCTGCTGCAATCATTTCAGGAGGTCAGCATGTCGCTGGTCGATCATTTCTAAATTATAGCCGAGGCCAAGAACAATCAGCCGACCAGGCGGCGGCACGATATTTGGACCGTGTTGGAATTTCCGGAAAGGGGCTCCTTGAGTTTCTGAATATTTTATCGGGGCAAGAATTTCTCCAAACCTCTAACCAGGATCCATATATACGAAGTCATCCGCTGACCCGGTCCCGGATCAGTTTTATGGAGAATCATGTCGCAAAATCGCCGGCGACGAACAAAAAGCTTCCACCACAATTTGTTGAAAGACATTTGCGGCTGGTTGCCAAACTGGATGGCTTTCTCGATGCGCCTGAAAGAACACTCGAAAAATACAAAGCAAATGATACGTCAATCCCCGCCCGTTATGCCCGCGCCATCGCAACCTATCGGCTCGCTGAACTTAGCAAAGCTTTGCCACTTATAGAGTCGCTGATCTCTGATTTTCCGAAAAACCCCTATTTCGTCGAGCTTAAAGCACAAATGCTTTTCGAAAACGGACGCTTAAAAGAAGCGATGAAGAGTTATCAGAAAGCGGTTCGTCTTTTACCCGATGCACCGCTCATCAGAACCAGTCTTGCTCACGTTATTCTCGAGATGAATCAGCCAGAGCTCAATGACCTGGCATTGGCCAACATCAAGGAGGCATTACGGGTCGAACGTTTCATGCCACTCGCCTGGCGCCTGGCCGGAACTGCTTATGGACGTAAAAAGCAGTTCGGTCTCTCGGCCTGGTCTCTGGCAGAATATAACGTCTTAATTGGCCGAAAACAGTTGGCGCGGGTTCAGGTTGAACGGGCCTTGAAAATCCTCAAAGTTGGTACGCCAAGCTGGTTACGGGCGCAAGATATCAAGAACGAGATCGACCGCAAGAAATAGCTTTATTCTGATTACGTCAAATCAGCATCGCGAGAATTTCACTTAAGCAATATTGGCTGCTTCCGGCTGCTTGGATGGTTGGGCAGCGTCAAATGCTTCATGCTCCATGCAGGCTGAGAAGACTCGTTCTATCGTCGGATAGGCGGACAAATCACAACCAAATCGCTGCGCATTGAACACCTGCGGCACCAAACAGATATCAGCTATTCCTGGTATATCTCCATGGCAAAATTTACCGGTATCCGAACTTCCGGCGAGCAAAGGCTCAACGGCGTTAAAACCTTCGGCAACCCAGTGTCGATACCAAGTTGTTTTTTGGTCGTCGCTCGCGGCCAGCGGGCCAGATAAATAGTTGAGAATAGCAAGATTATTGAGGGGATGAATATCGCAAGCCACAATGTTCGCAATCGCCCGGACCCGTACCCGCGCCTCAGGACCCTTTGGCAATAAAGCCGGGGTTGGATTAGTTTCCTCCAAATATTCCATAATTGCTGGCGACTGTAATAGAACGTTTCCATCAACGACCAAGGCAGGAACTCGGCCCTGCGGATTGATGCGTCTAAAATCGTCAGAAAGATGGTCACCTGTCGACAGATTCACAAGCTCCGTATCATATTCAAGGCCTTTCAGATTGAGGGCGATACGTACTCTAAAAGCCGCCGAAGACCGAAAATACCCGTATAGTTTCATCATCCGTTCTGGTTCCTGTTAAAATTCAAAAAGCCCTAGGGCCCTAAATAAGCCGACCCACGTTCAGATATAATACTCTTTCAGGGGTGGGAAGCCATTAAACCCAACCGACGAATAACTCGCGGTATATGCGCCAGCGCTCAGTATCTCAATGCGGTCACCGCTCCCTAAATCCAAGGGCAGTTCGTAGGCGGCTGCGTCGTAAATAACGTCAACCTCATCGCAGGTTGGACCGGCGAGCACAACTGGGCCCGTCTTGCCTCCATCATGTGGCGTCCGTATGCGATATTGGATCGCCTCATCAAGAACTTCAGGTAACCCGCCGAATTTTCCAATATCTAAATAGACCCATCGTTTTTCTGCATCAGGTGACTTACGCGAAACCAAAACGACCTCGCTTTGAATAATCCCGGCATCACCGGGGATATAGCGCCCCGGCTCAACAATGATCTGTGGTTGATTGTCCCCAAAGCGGTGTTGCAAACTTTGTTTGATAGCAGCGGTATGAATGGGCAACTCGCTCATCGGCGTCCGATAGCGTGACGGAAACCCACCGCCGATATTGAGTAACGAAAGCTCCAAGCCCCGATCAGCCACTTTAGAGAAAATATTAGCGGCGATGAATATGGCAGAGTCCCAGGAATCAGCGTTACGTTGCTGTGACCCGATATGGAAAGAAACGCCTGACGGCACAAGGCCCATATCAGCCGCACGACACAATAAATCTGCAGCGTAGTTTGGCTCGCAGCCAAATTTGTCGGAAAGCGGCCAATCAGCCCCATCGTTCGACGTCAGGAAGCGGCAAAACACGAAAGCACCAGGCGCCGCTCTCGAAAGCTTTTCCAACTCATCTATGCTGTCGAATGCGAACTGACGGATACCCGCATCAAACGCCCGGTTGATATGTCTCTTTTTTTTTACCGTATGACCAAATGAAAGCCGGTTCGGCGCGATACCGAGTGCCAGGCATTGATCGATCTCATAAATACTCGCAGTGTCAAAATGACTACCTAGATCGCGCAACCGCGTCAAAATAGGCTCTGCCGGATTGGCCTTAACGGCATAATAAATATCGACACCGGGCAACTCATCAGCAAGATGCTGAAAATTCGCCGAGACAACATCGAGATCAACAACCAAACAAGGAGTGTCTGGCTTCCGCTCGATAAGAAATCGTTCAATCTTCGGTGTCATAGGCGCAAATCCAAAAATCGTCAGCAGGTCGGCCGAACGCTCTATAGGGACGCGCTTTTACACATAGAAATGACGTTGCGGAAGACAAATCGTTCGCCTGTTAGGCTTAAATACGACCTATTGAAGAATGGATAGATGCTGCAAACCAAACATTGCACCGAGACCGACGATCACAATCACAAAAAGAATGGTAAGTGGTACCATTAAGCCGGATTTCTTTTTCTTCCGTACGGGACGTTTGCGTCTGCCTTTGCGGCCTTCGGCACCCTTTCGCCGGACCGGCGCCTTGCTTTCCTTCTTGGCATCTTGTTGTCTGGGCGAGGCCTGTTTTTCGGCTCGGCCACCCTTGAAAATTGTTCGGGAAACCGTTTCATCGCTCGTTTCGTTATAGTGTTCTTCGATGACCCGCACGCCAGAGTAACGCGAGCTTTGATCCATCCGGCGCGCTTCAAAAAGAGCTAAGTCTTTATCGTCAAAGACGGAGTCGATCTTCCACTTGCCGCCCCGGAATGTGTGTATCTCGAATGCTCTCATAAATCGCTACATAAACTGGAATTTCAGGATTCCAGTTTATTCCTCGTGAACTTCCCGGCAGTTCGCCGCGCCAAGAAGACCGCTTATAGTTTCGCCGTCATCACTCATGGGTAACAGGATGCTTCGATAGAGAACTCGGGTACCGTCGATTTTTACAAACTCATCGCCATGAGACATCGGCACACGTTTGCGCAGAACGCCATGCGTATGACGAACAGCAACGCCGATCAGCGTATCCGGCGTCCAATTTGAAACAGGCGTTCCAATGAGCGAACCAGGCGCATAGCTGAAAATCTCACCGCCAGCAGTTCGGAACACTGGATCATCTTCGTGCCCGACGACTTCCAACACAAAGCAGCTATGCCACATATCCGGCATATCATTCGGTTCCACCTCAGAAAATGAGGGGAAATCTCGGTCGCCACAGATTGCTCGCCAGTGGGTGAGAAGTCGCAAAACAAGTCGCCGCTCCATCCCTTGAGGCAGTTCTTCTTTGATTTCCGCGCGGCTGACGCTACCTGGAATACTTTCCGTCATAACTATCCACAGATCAATATTAAGCGGACAGGGTTACTGATTAACCTTAATAACCGGTAAATACAGAAGTCGACTGGCAAGTCCTTTTTCAGAGCCAAGGGACAGCAAATTCTGGGAATCCACCTAGTCCATACAAAGTCGCCATACCGCCAACGAGAAGAATTAGAGCAAACGTCACGAGAGCTAAAACTGGGCTATTACGCTTTTTTACGGGCTTTTTACGGCGTACTGGCTGTCGTGCCCGTTCATGTCTTACCGATGGTGCCGTAGTATTTTCACTCTTTTTCCGCGCTTTATTTCGCCAGTCGCCCGGACCATTCTTATTGCGCATACGCGTAAAGATGACATCACATTTCGCGATATTGGACTCTTGATTGTAATTCTCTTTTAAAACCCGCACTCCCTGGATGCGAACATCGGCAACCAGTTGGTCAGCATCAAACATCGCACTTTCGCGATCCTCAAAATAGGAGTCGAACTCCCATTTACCCGCTTTAAAGACCTGTATCTCATATGACCGCATAGATATTCCGACCCTTTGTTTGGTCGAGGTCCAACTGCCAGAATGGGTTTAGTTAAATTTTGTAGACTATATTTTTCCGGGAAATGATTAATAAATGCTGAAATCGATTCGTTTGCATTGGCGTATAGACTATTATTACAAGCTACACGGTCATTGCGTACGTTGCTTTGGTACGATAACCGTTAGTCAACGTGAATATTGGACGTATAAGTAATCCGTCAGACGAAATGCCTAAAATACTGATCCTGAACGGCCCTAACTTAAATCTCTTAGGAACCCGTGAGCCTAAAATCTATGGTCACGAAACCCTTTCGGATATCGAAAAGAAATGTGGCCAACGTGGAAAGGAAATTGGAACGAGTATCGACTTCCGCCAAAGTAACAGCGAAGGAGAAATCGTTGACTGGATTCAGAATGCCGCCGGAACGACAGACGGCATAATCATTAATCCTGCTGCATATACCCACACCTCTATCGCAATTTTAGATGCCCTCAAGCAGGTTGGATGTCCAATTATTGAATTGCATCTTTCCAATATATTTAGTCGGGAACCGTTTCGACATCACTCCTATGTTTCGTCGATTGCGAACGGTGTGATTTGCGGATTCGGCGCACACGGGTATTTGTTAGCGCTAGATGCAATTTCACGACTGGTTTCTGAGAAAGAGGAATGTTGATGGCAGAGTTCGACGTAAATGAAGCAATGGTCCGCAAACTTGCCGAGCTTCTTGATGAAACTGGATTGACCGAAATCGAATACAAGGTCGGTGAACATGCCGTTCGGGTCTCCCGTGGATCATCCGGTCAACTGGTAGCGTCCGCACCTATGCCTGGCTCCGCACCACCCCCCCCTGCTGATACACCGGCAGCGGACGCCGGACCGCGAGCAGGCGCCGTGACAGCCCCCATGGTCGGGGTCGTCTATCTTTCGCCTGAGCCCGGTGCGCCGCCATTCGTAAAGCCAGGCGATACAGTTTCAGAAGGGCAAACCTTGTTGTTGATTGAGGCGATGAAAACTTTCAATCCGGTACGCGCACCTCGGGCCGGAAAGGTCGTTGAAATTGCGGTACCAGACAAATCCCCCGTGGAGTTTGGTGAGGAACTCGTAATTCTCGAGTAAGGACTGACTAATGTTCGACAAAATCCTCATCGCCAACCGTGGTGAAATCGCCTTGCGGGTGCACCGAGCTTGCAAGGAAATGGGAATCAAAACGGTTGCTGTCCATTCCACAGTCGATGCCAATGCTATGCATGTCCGGCTGGCAGATGAAAGCGTCTGTATCGGACCTGCTCCTGCAACAGAGTCCTATCTCAATATACCGGCGATCATAACAGCGGCCACAGTAACCAACGCCGATGCCATCCATCCCGGCTATGGATTCCTGTCCGAGAATGCAAACTTTGCTTCCATCGTCGAGGAACACGGCATCTGTTTTATTGGGCCAACGTCTGATCATATTGCCTTGATGGGCGACAAGATTGCGTCAAAGACCAAAGTCGAAGAACTCGGAATTCCTGTAGTTCCTGGGTCTGACGGTGCCGTGAAGGATATAGACCTCGCCAAGGACGTAGCAGAAGAAATAGGCTATCCAGTTTTGATCAAGGCCTCTGCCGGTGGTGGCGGTCGCGGCATGCAAATTGTTCAAGAACGGTCAGAACTTGAAAATGCCATTCGGAAGGCCGGCACGGAAGCGCTGGCCGCTTTCGGTGACGACGCTGTCTATATGGAAAAATTTCTACAAAAGCCGCGTCATATCGAAATACAAGTTATGGGTGACGGCAATGGACAGGTTGTTCATCTCGGTGAGCGCGACTGCTCACTGCAACGCCGACATCAAAAGATCTTGGAAGAAGCAGGTTCCCCTGCCCTTAACGCAGACGGACGTGACGCGATCGGCGACGTCGCCTGCAAAGCGCTCTCGACATTGAAATACCGGAACGCTGGTACGATCGAGTTCTTATATGAGGACGGTGAATTTTATTTCATTGAGATGAATACTCGCTTGCAAGTCGAGCATCCTGTTACCGAAGCGATAACGGGCATCGATGTCGTTAGGGAACAAATCAGGTTGGCAAGTGGGGCGCCTTTGTCGTTTTCACAGGAAGATGTCACGTTTGCGGGCCATGCGATTGAATGCCGGATCAACGCTGAATCATCGCAAGACTTCACACCATCGCCCGGTGAGGTACATACCTATCATCCACCAGGAGGGTTGGGGGTCCGTGTCGACTCGGCACTGTACGCCGGATATTCGGTTCTCCCGCATTACGACAGTCTAATTTCCAAGCTCGTTGTTTATGGCGCGAGTAGAAATGAATGCCTGATGCGTTTGCATCGGGCCCTCGAGGAATATGTAATTACCGGCATCGAAACGACGATCCCGTTGCATCAGGAAATTATAAAGGATCCTGATTTCGTAAATGGCGATTATAATATTCACTGGCTTGAGAAATTTGTTGAGGCCCGCAATAACGGCTAGCTAATGGTTGGACTTAGTCCTGACATATTGCTCCGCGCCTACGCCGTCGGACTGTTTCCGATGGCCGAACATCACGACGACCCTACGCTCTATTGGATTGACCCTGAAAAACGAGGAATCTTACCACTTGATCGTTTCCGGATTCCGCGTCGGTTAAGAAAAACCGTTCGTCGACAATGCTTTGAAATTAAATGCGACTCTGCTTTTGAGGACGTCATACGCCTTTGCGCGACACCGGCAGACGACCGCAAAGAGACGTGGATCAACGAGGAGTTCATAAAACTCTATGTCGATTTATTTGAGATTGGACGAGCGCATAGCGTGGAATGCTGGCTCGATGAACAACTGGTCGGTGGTTTATACGGCGTAGCGCTCGGGGGGGCTTTCTTTGGAGAAAGCATGTTTAGTCGTGTTACTGACGCAAGCAAAGTCGCTTTAGTTCATTTGGTTGCCCGCCTTAAAAAAGGCGATTTCACGCTGTTAGACACCCAGTTTGTTACCAATCACCTCAATCAATTTGGTGCCGTCGAGATTCATCGCAGCGGCTATCGACAGCTCCTGTCATCTGCTTTGGACAAAACCGCCAAGTTTCATCGGGAAATAGAAGGATCCGAGCTGGAGTCTTTCATACAATCGACCACCCAAACATCGTAAACAGGATGTTCCATCGCCGAGAGCCCCGGGCTCGAAGCAAACATCCAGCCTGAATAAACCCGTTTCACAGCTTCACCAGGCCGCTCATCTGTAATTTCCAAAAAGGCGGCGCTCTCAGGCGGCTCTTCCGGTGGTCTTTTCTCACATGTCCGCACACGTACCCGAAGGCTACCAAACGCGACAGGCTTATCGATTGGCGCGTCAAAGGTCTGGATGCGCGCAGTTACCTTGTCTAGACCCTGCAAAACTGCGCCATCAGAAGCAGCCTGGGCATTGCCACCGCTAAGGCAAACAACTGAAAGCGCCATAGCGCGAAAAATCTGACGAAGGGAATTTCGTGACACTAGGAGTCCTTTTCCGGACGGGTCGCAGAAAACCGCAGCCGGACATAATCGGCAACCCAACAACCATGCGGATCAAACAGATCTGGCCGCACGGCATCTGAAATCTCTTCCTTAAAGGCTACCCGCTCTTTCTTAGGAACAAGAAACAGAAACTGTTCGGCGAACGTATCAAGCCAAGCAGTAAACTCGCCCGGCAGCGCCGTCGGCCTCGGAATTAACGCCATGTAGTCGACGATAAAACCACGGGCCTCTAGTCGTTGCCGATAATCTGCTTCGCTCGGAAAAAACCAAGGAAATACGACCTTCTTGTGAAGGTTACGCCTTTCCAGCGCCTTCGTAAGGGCGCGGGTAATCTTGGCAATATTTCCGGCACCACCCATTTCGCCAACCACTCTCCCGCCGGGTTTCAAAGCATTCCACATTCCATCAATGACCTCGTTCGGTGAGGTCATCCAATGCAGAGCCGCATTCGTCAAAATTGCATCGAACACTTCGTTAAAGGCCAAATTATGACCATCCATGACGGCAGAGGGGATTCCCAAATTTCTGCTAGCAATGATCTGGTCAACACTGGCATCTACCCCTATGGCAGTAGCACCAGCGTCCGCAATCAGTTTGGTTAGCGCACCATCTCCGCAACCGAGATCGAGGATAATCTCGTCATTCGTAGGTGCCAAAAGTTCAATGAGAGGTTCTGCCCGATCCGAGACAAACCGGGCATTTTCAGCATAACGGTCGGCAAACCATCGTTGTTGCAGGGTCGACGACTCGTCAGTTCGGTCCATCTTTCTTGTCTGCTGCCTTTTTCTTGTCGCCGGTCTGGCTAAATATCATGCGTCCAACGAGAGACAATAGATCGACCGATCCTTGGGTATGGGTGATTTCCCCACCCGGTTTGAGCATTTCATCTTCAGCACCGGGCGTAATAGACAAATATTTGTCACCAAGCAGGCCGTTGGATGCCACCCTAATGGAACTATCCCGCGGCAACTTAACATCGTTTTGAACATTCATCGTCAAGACAGCGAGGTATGTCCTGGTATCAAGTTTCTGGGAAATAACTGTACCAATTTTGATCCCACTCATTCGGACATCGCTGCCTTCAGCCAGGCCGTCAACACGATCAAATTTGCTTAAGACCTGATAACCGTCGACGGTTTTGAGACCACCTTTAGAATATGCGAAGGTTAAAAAAATCACGGCACCCGCTAAAACGACTGCACCCAGTAATGTTTCCGCAAGATTTTTACCCATAAAAACTACTCCACTTCACAGGCTTTTCAGGATGGCTGCCAAGGTTCGTAATCGCCAGTTGCCTTTGCGCGCTGTCCACCACTTAGCACATGACCGGGCGGTCTATAAGCATTCGCCGACCCAGTTTGGTTTGGCAAATGATCCTTCTGCCAGTCATATTTCTTTTCAGTTTCAGCTGTCAGCATTTCGTCGGTTCGACCATGCAGCCAGCCATGCCACGCAGCGGGAACCTCTGAGGCCTCAGCGGCCCCTCTATACAGCACCCACCGTTTAGGCTTGTGGTCTTCTGCCGGGCTGCGCTCGACGTAATACCTGTTACCAATCGAGTCGCTTCCGACTTGCCGTCCTTTTAAAAACGTATAAAGGCGCGTTCCAATTGTCATCTATCTTGCCGCCATGACTGTTTCAACCTGACCACTACTATCCGCCAACTACCTTAGCACATTGTTAACCATGTGCAGTTCGCTGAGCAAACCACTTTATCATATAGGCGGCGCAGCCCTTTCTGTCACCAGCCTGTAAAGCAATAAACAAACAAAGAATTGAAAACCACACCGAATATTGTGGCAATAATATGACAATACACAGAATATTGTTGCTTTTTCAATATATTGGGATTAAATATTATACGCCCCCCAGATTTGGGGCACGCTGTAAAACCCCGTTCGTATAGTAGCGTTACGTATATGAAGTTTAGTTGGGGTGGCAAATCCATCTGGGGGGACCAAATCGTCTGGGTACACTGGGACGATCTGGTGTTGGTGATTTAGCAGGACCAGACAAAAGATGTGGTCCAGCATAGAAGTCGGGGGGCACCTGTGAGAATTGCCCGACGTAATACGCGACCCGATAGCACGCCTTATGAAGGCGTGGAATTTGCGTTTTTTGATCCACAAACGAATCAACGCTTCTCAGCAACAAACTCAGATCACGCCTCTGCCGTCGAAGTCCCTTCGAGCTGGCCGATAGAAGTTTGCTCATTTTTTGTCCAAAATTGTTTGGTTACAGATTTACCATCGTGCCAACTGATTTCAGTTGAAGAGGCTGAAGTCCCAACGTGGCTGTGGCGAAAAGCTGTTAATCCATCCTCTTTGTCTAGACCTGACAGTGAAGATGCTTTTCACGGTGAAAACAGTATCCGGACCGCCATTGATCGATTGGCCGGCGGCTGGACCTATCTCGGTTGGCAAGGTGGCTATTTCGATTCGGAAGAGGACGCAAAATCGTTTTATGACGAAGCGCGGTGGATGTTGTGTCACCGACGATTTACGCCTGAACTGATGCAGTGGCAACAGACCGGCGTGTACTGGGCATATGGCCTAGAGACGGTGCTGCCTGAAACATTTGTCACTGATTTCCAAACTGGTTTAGTACGCCGCAGCAAAACACATGACGTCGCACCGCCCAAACGTCCAATGCCCCCCTCGTTGAAACGCACGACCCTCGATGGGTCAGATCCCGGAACGCTTGATGATCTCTGGGCGGATAGTACCGCTGACGCTCAAAGTGCAACGCACTTAATGGGGTATTCCATTGCAACCCGACATATCCAGGGGATGATCGACGCCTACAGGGAGTGCCAAATATCCCGAAAAACAACCGGTACAATGAGCGCAGCCTTGCGGTTGGCTATTCAGTCCGCCCGTGGCGCCCAGGTTCCAGAGAACATCATTGATCGAACGCTAGAACTCATTGAACAAAATTGCGAGGTCAGGGCATCAGACATTTTGGGCCCACCGCCGGGCGACGATTTAGACGCAGCGAATAGCGACAATGACGTCACCATGGTTCGCCTTGATGATGGACCAATCGATCTCGCGGTAGATGGTAATGCCCAGGCCTATCAACTCTTCGATGCAATTGCTTATGGGGCTTGGACGGGTCGGAAAACAGGTATCCATTATGCAACGACCGTTGGGGGCTGGAATACCTGTCCCGATGGCGGCGAAATTGATGCTGCCTCAGACAATGGCGATTTTCTGTTTCTAGACGATACAGGATGCAACAGAGCGACAATCAACTGCACAGCATTTCGTGATGGCAATTTTGGATTGGCCGTCGACGATCTTCGTTACGCTGTTGAGCTCATTACCCTGGCTTTGGATATCGGTCATACCAATAGCGCGCAGATAACCCCTCGAACTGCCAACCGAGTTTGGAACTATCGACCGCTTGGCCTTTCTGTTACTGGCATCGCTGAACTTATTATGTCGTACGGTTTGCCCTACGACAGCGAGGATGCCCGTGCCATCGCCGCGATAATATGTTCTTTGATAACCGCAATAGCATATAAGAAGTCTGCGGATTTAGCCTCAGAAATGGGCGCATTTCCGAGCTTTGAAATCAATAAGAACTCCATGTTGCGCGTCATTCGCAATCACCGACGAGCGACCGACTGTGAAATCGGTGGCTATGAAGGACTGGGATGGGTGCCACACCCTATTAATCCGCGCCGAGCGCTTCCTGACCTATACGCCGCTACAGTTAACGCCTGGAAGCAGGCGGAGCGCCAAGGTGAAATATTCGGTTTCCGCAATGCACAAGTCACTCTTGTTTCACCTGACCTCAATGCCAGCTCCATTCTTGATAGCCATTCGTTTGGACTAGAACCCATGGCCACCCTTTGTCATCAACAGGTTGACGATCACGGTGAATATCAGCCGACTATTCCAGCGGCTGTCCGCCTGGGTTTAGCGGCCCTCGGTTATAACGACAGGGAAGCCGAGACCTTTATCGAATCCCTTCTAGGAAGGCGGTCACTCAAAGGGGCTCCAGCCATTAACTACGAAACACTTCGGAAACGAGGCTTCAACGGAGACCTTATTGATAAAATTGAAGACGCACTGCCCAATGCTGTTGATCTATCTCAAGTCTTCAATCCATGGATACTCGGTGTTGAGAAATGTGTCGAACTTCTAGGCGTAGATAGCGGGGAACTAGAGAATCCTGAATTCGATCTACTTGCAGCAATGGGCTTTAGCGATGCTGCCATCGAAGAATGTAACCGCTATTGCTTTGGAAACCAGGCAGAGACAGAACTTCCGTATCGCGATCTCGCCCATGCCGTTGTATTCGTCACCGGGGATACCTCGACCCAAAAAATACATCACACCAATGCTATCATTCGAATGATGGCAGCGACTCAACCGATGATCTCCGGCGGTATAGGCCATGCTCTTGCGCTACCGCGAAGTACCTCCGTTGCAGATTTCCATGTCCTTTTGCTGACTGGCTGGCGCCTCGGCCTTAAATCACTTTGCCTGTACCGGGACGAATTCGACTATTCCGATTTATTCAACCCAACGGCTACATACGCAAACGACGTCAGCACTGAGAATGCACGACCCACCAGTCCGCCCCTCACGGTCATTGAGGGTGGGCAATCCTCGGCAAAAACGGGAGTAATGGCCTAGATGAAACCTACGACACACGTCCCAAAATTTTCTAACAATGCATCTCCTGCGGAGATGTCACAGGCATTGGCCCTCGCCCATGCCACCCGCGGATTATCTACTGAGCGGACACCTATTCAAGAACCGCCCGGTAAAAACCAGACAGCCATCACCTTGGAAGAAAAAACCAAAGGTGATGCAGGAACTTCGCGCCGTTCTGCATCGGATACGGCACGGAGTGCAGCGCCCGGTTCTTCCTCACCGGACGCTGCTGTCGAGCAACGGCATCTTTGACGTTGCGTCTCCCTGAACTGCGGGGGGTGAAATTCACCCCCCGCATTTTTTGGATAATCCAGCTCAAATTTAAGAATTCCCCCTAGCGATGATTAGGCTCTATCGCTAGGCTGGTATTACTGAATTCTCAAACCGACAGGAAAGAAAATGGCTGGAAAGATCGACGCACGCGTTGCCGAGCTGGGCATCAACATCCCCGAACCTCGTACCCCTTCCGCAAACTACATACCGTTCGTCCAAACCGGGAATTTGATATTTGTGTCCGGCCAGGTATCCATGGCCGCAGACGGACTCATCGCTGGAAAGCTTGGTGAAGACGTCAACGTGGAAACCGGCCAACAGGCAGCGCGGGCGTGCGGCCTCAATCTACTCGGCCAACTCAAGGTCGCCTGTAGCGGTGATCTGGACCGCGTCAAACGGGTCGTTAAACTCGGCGGTTTCGTCAATGCGACGCCTGATTTTATCGGCCCACCGACCGTCATGAACGGCGCGTCAGACTTAATGGTTGAAATATTCGGTGATGCGGGACGTCATGCCCGTTTTGCTGTCGCAACGGCGTCGCTCCCACAAGGCGCCGCTGTAGAAGTCGACGGTATCTTTGAGGTTGAGTAGAGACACCCCAAGAAAAATTTGCATTTCGAAGGTGACCGTGACGTTGTCTTGTCCGTTTCCAACCCCTCCCCTAGTCTCAACTTATGCCTGATGGAGACGCCATAGCCGTAAAGGTGACTAACCGTATCGCCGAGATTGATGCGGCGGAATGGAATGCCTGCGCAGGGGCTGACAATCCTTTCGTCAGCCATGCGTTTCTCGACATACTGGAGGAAAGTGGGGCGGCCTGCGCTGAGTCTGGCTGGTTGCCACAACATCTATTGTTGGAAGATGCTTCAGGGCAATTGGTCGGTGCGGTACCTTGCTATCTCAAGAACCACTCTTACGGCGAATATGTCTTCGATTGGGGCTGGGCCGATGCGTTCGAACGCGCCGGTGGCAAATACTATCCCAAACTCCAGATATCAGTTCCCTTCTCTCCCGTTACAGGACCTCGCTTATTGGTCCGTCCTGGCCCTGACGGTGACAAGACCCGACATATTCTTGTTTCTGGACTGAGGGAGCTCGCCAATCAACATGAGGTGTCATCGCTCCACATCACCTTTTGTGAAAAGGAAGAGCGAGACCTTTTAGAAGGCCAGGAGTTTCTCAAGCGGCTCGGCAAACAGTTCCATTGGCACAATCGGGGATATGAAACATTTGCAGACTTTCTTGGGGCCCTAAATTCCCGCAAACGAAAAGCCATCCGTAGAGAACGCAAGCTTGCAAATCAGGATGCCAATATTGAAGTGCTCACGGGTGACGACCTGAAACCGGAGCATATGGAGGCGTTCTACGAGTTCTATCTCACGACGGTCGAAAAGAAGTGGGCGCACGCCTATCTCAATCGTGACTTCTTTATGCTGATGCAGGAGAGACTGGCCGACAAAGTCGTCATGATCATGGCCAGCGACGACGGGGAGTATGTTGGCGCCGCGCTTAACCTACGCGGCTCAGATACGTTGTATGGGCGCAACTGGGGCGGCTCCCCTCGCTATCGCATGTTATATTTTGAAGCATGCTTTTACCGCGCGATTGAATACGCCATTGATAACGGCCTTGCACGGGTTGAAGCGGGCGCTCAGGGCCCACACAAGATCAGCCGAGGGTATTTGCCCTCAGAAACTTATAGTGCGCACTGGATACGGGACCCCGCATTCAGGGACGCAGTGGCTAAGTTCCTGAAGAGTGAACAACGTGAAACCGAATGGGAAATGGACGTCCTTGAAGACGAACGTTCGCCCTATCGGAAAGACTTCGAGCTTTAATTCAACACGAAGCAGCTATCACCGAACTATTTAACAAGTTCCGGTGTTTTCTTGCCGTCACCATTGTCTTTCCCGGAGTCTTTACCCCTACCTTTACCTTTTGCTTTCGCTTTAAGCTTGGTTGGTTTCTTTTTCGGGTCCTCGGGTCGGATATCGAAGGTCAGCTCCTTGTCCTTCACTGAGACATTAACCACGCCGCCTTTTGCGAGCTTGCCGAACAGCAACTCATCAGCCAGTGGCGTCTTAATACTCTCCTGAATGAGGCGACCCAACGGGCGCGCTCCGAAATGTTCGTCATAACCTTTTTCAACAAGCCATTTCCGGGAGTCTTTATCCAACTCGATCGTCACATTACGATCCTCGAGCTGGACTTCTAGCTGCATGACAAACTTATCGACAACCAGTGAGACGATTTCAGGCGAGAGACCAGCAAAGCCAATCGTGGCATCGAGACGATTGCGGAATTCAGGCGTAAACATGCGCTTAATAGCCTCTTCGTCATCGCCTTCACGCTTCGTACGACCAATACCAATGGCTTCTTTGGCCATATCAGCAGCCCCGGCGTTGGTTGTCATAATCAAGATGACATTCCGGAAGTCCACGTTCTTGCCGTTATGATCCGTCAGGCGGCCATGATCCATGACCTGCAACAGGATGTTGAACAGATCAGGATGCGCCTTCTCGATTTCATCGAGCAACAGGACCGCGTGGGGGTGCTGATCAATCGCATCGGTCAGCAATCCGCCCTGATCAAACCCGACATACCCAGGTGGCGCACCGATGAGACGCGAAACCGTATGGCGTTCCATATATTCCGACATATCAAATCGGATCAGCTCGATACCCATCGTATTGGCGAGCTGACGGGCCACTTCTGTCTTACCCACGCCAGTTGGACCTGAGAACAAATAGGACCCAATCGGTTTTTCGGGTTCGCGGAGACCCGCCCGTGAGAGTTTGATCGCTGACGACAAGGCGGCAATAGCGTCGTCCTGTCCAAAGACGACGCGCTTTAGATCGTCGCCGAGCGTCTTAAGCGTTTCCTGATCATCCCGAGAAACACTTTTTGGCGGTATTCTCGCGATTTTGGCAACGACATCCTCGACGTCTTTTACCGTGATCATCTTGCGGCGTTTACCTTCCGGCAGCAGCATCTGCGCAGCGCCCACTTCATCAATGACGTCAATTGCCTTATCTGGAAGTTTACGATCATTGATATAGCGGGCTGCAAGCTCCACCGCCGTCCGGATCGCTTCCGCGGTGTAACGGACGCGGTGATGTTTTTCGTAGTAAGGTTTCAAGCCTCGCAGAATTTTAACCGCATCCTCAATTGATGGCTCGATGACATCAATCTTCTGAAAGCGGCGTACCAATGCCCGGTCTTTTTCAAAGTAGGACCGATATTCCTTATAGGTCGTCGACCCCATGCATCGTAACGTTCCACTCTGCAGTGCAGGCTTGAGCAAGTTAGAGGCATCCATCGAGCCACCACTGGTCGCCCCAGCACCGATTACCGTATGGATTTCATCAATAAACAGGATGGCGCCTTCACAAGCATCCAGCTCTGTGACAACGGCCTTAAGGCGCTCTTCGAAATCACCGCGATAACGGGTTCCTGCGAGCAGCGCGCCCATATCTAAAGAAAAGATCGTTGCATCGGCGAGCACTTCAGGGACTTCCCCATCGACGATGCGCTTGGCCAACCCTTCTGCCAATGCTGTCTTACCAACGCCAGCATCGCCAACATAAAGTGGGTTGTTCTTTGTACGACGGCATAAGACCTGAATGGTGCGTTCGATCTCTGCTGCTCGGCCAATCAGTGGATCAATCTTGCCCTCACTGGCCTTTTGATTGAGATCAACACAGTACGCATCAAGCGCTTCATGCCCTTCCTTGATATCGGTCTCATCTCCCTCATCACCTTCCGCACCTTCAACCGGCTTCGGCTCTGAGCGACCTGGTACTTTAGCGATACCGTGAGAGATATAATTGACCGCATCGAACCGTGACATCTCTTGTTCTTGGAGATAGTAAACCGCATGAGATTCACGCTCAGAAAACATCGCAACCAGAACATTGGCGCCAGTAACTTCCTGACGACCCGCTGTCTGAACATGAATTGCAGCACGTTGAACGACACGTTGAAAACTCGCGGTGGGTTTCGGGTCCTCGTCGCGATTAACAACAAGATTGCCTAATTCGTTATCAAGATAATCAACGAGATCTTCTTTGAGCTTATCAATATCAACGCCGCAAGCGCGCAATACCGCGATTGCATCCTGATCTTCGATCAACGCAAACAATAAGTGTTCAAGCGTTGCGTATTCATGGTGGCGCTCACGCGCACATGACAACGCTTGATGAAGACTACGTTCGAGATTCCGCGACAACATGCGTTACTCCTTCTCGAGGGTACATTGCAAAGGATGCTGGTGCTCCTGCGCCAGATCCATCACTTGGGTTACTTTGGTCTCTGCGACCTCATAGGTAAAGACACCACAAATACCAACACCCTTCTGATGCACATGAAGCATGATGTTTATGGCTTCTTCGTGGTTTTTGCTAAAGAAACGCTCTAGCACCAACACGACGAATTCCATCGGCGTGTAATCGTCATTCAACATAATGACTTTGTACATCGACGGTTTCCGGGTTTTTGGCTTAGTTCTGACAACGACACCAACATTGGTGTCGTCGTCTCCGCCAGGCGGCCGGTCTGTCTCTTTATCGCTCATCGTTCTTCGAAAGTTCTCTAATCTGTGGCTTAAGACTTCAATGCTAAGTAAGTGGATATGTTATTAGATAGGGTACATATGTTTAAAGAACAAACTACCCCTAACAATGTAATTCCTGGCGGCCTTTAACCTATGATTCGCCACGCCAACATCACAATTCCGACAGAGTTTTTAAAGACCACTAGATTACAATCGGTTACGGTCGATTTAATTAGGGTTAATCGAGCCTTAAATTATTAAGACCAAAATAGACTTTTGAACGGCTTTGAATTAGAATCTCTTTAGATTCAATAGCTTCCGGATTGGCGGGCAAACAAGTTTCGATATGGCGCATCAAGCATACCATCGAATATGGGGGCCGATGTGCGTCTCCATCTAATTGCCGGCCTGATCGTCGTCACCCTCACTCAGCTCACACCAGCCTCAGCAGCGCGCTACGCCTCTATTATTGTGGATGAAAAAAGCGGCTCCGTGCTTCATGCCGTCAATCCCGATTGGAGGGTATATCCTGCTTCGCTTACAAAAATGATGACCCTCTACATGGTCTTTGAGAAGCTAAAGTCAGGAAAACTGAAATTAAGCACCCGCCTAAAGGTTTCCCGGCGGGCGGCGAGACGCCCAAAATCCAAGATATATGTTAAGCGCGGCACTACAATTACGGTGCAACAAGGAATCAAGGCACTCGTCACAAAATCCGCTAACGACGTCGCAACTGTTATTGCTGAAGGGCTTGGCGGCACAGAAGAAAAATTTGCCCGTATGATGACCCACCGCGCCCGACAACTCGGTATGACCCGAACGACTTTTAAAAATGCTTCTGGGTTACCAAATAAAAGGCAAGTAACGACAGCGCGTGACATGGCCAGGCTGTCCATTGCCCTACGTCGGGATTTTCCCAAACGATTCAAATATTTTAAGACAACGGAATTTCGCTACCGCGGTCGTACGCACGGCAATCACAATAAACTACTGCGACGACTACCCGGCACGGACGGAATCAAAACGGGTTACATTCGCGATTCTGGATTCAATATCGCCGTATCCCTTAAATATAAGAGGCGGCGGCTTATCGGAGCAGTGTTTGGCGGCAAATCAGGCAACAAGCGCGACACCCATATGATCACCCTATTTAAGCGGGCATTCAAAATGCTTGATGAAATGGATAAGACTGACCGAACGCGTAATATTGCCGGAGTAAATGGTGGATTGCCGGTTACGTTCGCAGGCTTAACACCGGCGCAGATTGCAAAACGTAAAGCGGCCAATAAACGTAAAAAAGCTAAGAAGATACCGCGTCATTGGAGTGTTCAAGTTGGCGCCTTTGACAGGTTCACCCCGGCGCATTTAGCGGCTTCCCGGGCTTCTCGCATTGCACCCGGACTAAGACGAAGTCGTATATCGGTTAAATCCAGCGCTGCGCGCGGCAAGAGAATTTATCGAGCTCGGCTTGTTGGATTGGTCGAAGCGAAGGCCCGTGAGGCGTGCAGAGTCCTCAAGCGACGAAATATAACCTGTCTCGTTATCAAGGAAGAAAATGCGGTCTCACAGGGAGACCGTTAGGCGCTAAAAGTCAGGTGGTTGAACGCCACTTTCCGTCAACTCAGCAACAAGAGCATCACGGAGCCGAGCAAGCCCGTCATTATCATTGGCCTCGCATCGGGCAACCAGGACGTCTTGAGTATTCGACGCTCGAAGCAGCCACCATCCGTCATCTGTTTTCACTCGAAGACCATCGACGTCGCTGATATCTGCACCTTTCGCACGCACCCGTTCCAAAACTTCTTCCACCACTTCGAACTTACGAGTTTCACCACACGGGAACCTCAGCTCGGGCGTGTTCACGGGTTGAGGCAAGCCGTCGCGAATTTCCGCAAGGGACAGGCCCTGATTTGCCACGTGATTCAACAACCGCACCGCAGCGTAAAGTCCATCATCATAGCCGTAATATTTATCGGCAAAAAAGATATGCCCACTCATCTCGCCAGCGAGGGGCGCCTTCGTTTCTGCCATTTTCGCTTTAATGAGTGAATGTCCGGTCCGCCACATCAATGGATTACCACCCATCCGGCCAACCTCATCAAAAAGCGTTTGGCTGGCTTTAACGTCAGCGATAATCGTTGCCCCGGGGATCTCTTTCAAAACATCAGAAGCAAGCAAGATCATAATTTGGTCGCCCCAAAGAATACGACCCTGTCCATCAATTGCCCCAATGCGATCGCCATCACCATCGAACGCCATACCAAAATCGCAGTTTTCAGACCGAACAACGTCCTGAAGTTGCTCGAGACACTCAGGGACTGTCGGATCTGGGTGATGTGCCGGAAAGGTCCCATCGATTTTTTCATTGAGAAGAATATGCTCGCCCGGCAGAACAGCGCAAAGATCGCGCATCGCATCACCAGCGGAACCATTGCCAGCATCCCAAGCAACTTTGAGCGAACGCGAACCACTGTAATCGATAGCGAGTCTCGCTACATATTTGTCATGGACAGGATGCTCAGAACTTTCGCCTATCCCTTCAGCGTAGTCACCCGCCGCCGCAATCTCACCCAGGCGGAGAATATCTTCGCCATAGAACGGTGCTTTGCCGAGCATCATCTTAAAACCGTTATACTCAGGTGGATTGTGTGAGCCAGAGATCATAATGCCGGCATCTGCCGGAACCGTATTCACGGCGAAATAGAGCATGGGCGTTGGGCCAAGCCCTACGCGGATAACAGACAGGCCACACGCCATCAAACCGTCGACAACCGCCTTTTCTAAATCAGGTGAACTCAAGCGACCGTCATAGCCAACACAAACGGAACGCCCACCCTGCTCGATAACCATCGTGCCAAAGGCTCGACCAATAGCGAGGGCACCCTCAGTCGTTACAGTTTCATCGATAATTCCGCGAATATCATATTCGCGTATAATTGTCGGATCGAGCTGATACCCACCCATGTCTATCACTCAGTCGGAAGGGCTTCGCGCCCCACGCTGTAATAAGAGAACCCAGCACGCTTCATCTCATCGAGATTATAAATATTTCTGAGATCAACCAGCGTCGGCGTCTTCAGAAGGCTCTTGACCCGCACAAAATCTAACGCGCGAAAGGCATTCCACTCGGTAACAATCACCAAAACATTTGCGCCCTGCATTGTCTCATAGGGTCCCTCGCAAAATACAACATCTTCAAATAGGTGAGCAGCCTCCTTCATCCCCTGAGGGTCATAGGCTCGAATAGTTGCTCCTGCTTTTTGAAGTTCAGGAACGATGACAAGGCTCGGACTGTCCCGCATATCATCGGTATCTGGTTTAAAAGTAAGCCCGAGAACAGCAATTGTTTTATCGGCAACAGACCCGCCACAAGCCGCGACAACTTTCTCCGCCATCTGCGTTTTACGTTTTTCGTTAATATCAACAACCGTTTCAACGATCCGGATGGGAGCGCCGGCATCTTTCGCGGTCTGAACCAGCGCCAGCGTGTCTTTTGGAAAACACGACCCACCATAACCCGGCCCGGCATGCAAAAACTTATTCCCGATCCGTCCATCGAGACCAATGCCCCGTGCAACGTCCTGAACATTTGCCCCGACCTTTTCACAAAGATCAGCGAATTCATTAATGAAGGTGATCTTTGTCGCCAAGAATGTGTTCGCGGCGTACTTAGTGAGCTCAGCGGTCTCCAGTGTGGTTTGAACAATTGGTGTTTCAAGGAGATAGAGAGGTCGATAAAGCTCGCTCAAAACATCCGCTGCCCGTTTAGTCTCGGTACCAATAACAACCCGGTCCGGGCGCATGAAATCACTGATTGCAGCACCCTCCCGTAAGAACTCAGGATTGGAAGCAATATCGAATTCTGCATCAGGGCGCGCTTCAGAAACAATACGTTTAACCTCACGCCCTGTGCCAACCGGAACGGTCGATTTCGTTACAATGACGGTATAGCCATCCATTGCTTCAGCGACCTCTTTTGCCGCACCATAAACATAGGAAAGATCTGCGTGCCCCTCCCCACGTCGACTTGGTGTTCCCACAGCAATGAAAACCGCGTCAGCGCCCGCGACGCCACTCGTTAGATCTGTCGTGAATGACAGCCTGTTAGCCGCAACATTGTTTGCAACGAGATTCTCAAGGCCAGGCTCATAAATCGGGCATTCACCAGCCTTGAGCCGATCAATCTTGCCTTCGTCCTTATCGACACAGACAACTTCAACACCAAATTCCGAGAAACACGCGCCCGAAACAAGCCCGACATAGCCAGTGCCGATCATCGCTATTTTCATACTCTTTTATCCTGGAAAGGGCCGCAAACCACCGCAGCCAATTTACTAAACATATTGTTTGATAAGGGACGATACTTCATCACGCAAATCTTCCCGCGCGAGGGCAAATGCCAAATTGGCTTCAAAAAACCCGGCCTTGTCACCACAATCAAAACGACGCCCTTCAAATCTCAACCCATGAAAGGGCGATGTTCCAATCATTTTAGCCATCGAGTCCGTTAGCTGAATTTCACCACCAGCCCCGGTTTCTTTCCGCGCTAAATGTTCAAAAACTTCAGGAAGAAGGACATAGCGACCAATAACCGATAGCGTCGATGGTGCATCCTTAGGGTCAGGTTTTTCAATCAGCCCGTTCACTTCAACGAGTGATCCATTTTCGGCACCAGTATCAACAATTCCATACCGATTGGTGTGTTCCTTCGGTACATCGACGACCGCAACAATATTGCCGCGTGTCTGTTCAAAGGAGTCGATCATCTGTTTCAGGCACGGTGTCTGCGCCATGACAAGATCATCAGCCAACAGTACGGCAAAAGGCTCGTTGCCGACCAATTCCCGCGCACACCAAACCGCATGCCCGAGACCCAGTGGTTCCTGTTGGCGCGTATAGGCGACTTGTCCAGGCTGTAACATTGGGCCACTGACTAATCTAACTTCAGCGGTCTTTCCTCTTTCATTGAGGATATTCTCTAACTCGATGCTATGATCGAAATGATCCTCAATCGCAGCCTTACCGCGACCGGTCACAAAAATAAATTCTTCAATCCCTGCCGCCTGTGCTTCTTCAACCGCATATTGGATCAATGGTTTATCAACGACGGGGAGCATTTCCTTTGGCATCGCTTTTGTCGCAGGGAGAAACCTGGTCCCCATGCCACCGACTGGAAATACCGCCTTGCGAACACGTTGCGCCATTCAACTACCTCTTGGAACTAATTTACTATGATTACTACGCTAGGCGCGTGTTTGTGCCACATTTTCCCGCCTAATGGCAAGAAAACTCCCCTTTTCGAGGAATTTCATCATTCTCCGAGCAGAAGCTCTTTCGCCTGGTTAATTTTGCTGGCGAGATAGTTTGAACCACCCTGGTCAGGGTGGGCCTTTTTCATCAAGGCATGATGCGCCGCTTTAATCTCTTCAGGCGTGGCATTCAAGGAAACGTTAAGGACTTCACAGGCCTCTTCACGCGTCATTCCACCTCCCCAAGGCGTGCCAGCACGCTGATTCCCTGTTCCGGCAGAATCCGAACTTCCAGCCTCGCCTGAACGCCAAGCTGCACCATGGACACGGTCCAAATAAGCTTCGAGAACTTGAGCGGATTCTTCGTCTGCAACGCGGCATTCTTGCAACAAATCCAAGAGTTCGGGCTGGCTTAATTCCCCGAGACGTCTTCCCTTAAAATTTCCGTCTAGGACGGTACCATCCAGAATTCCGCTATCATGATCCAGCGTCATGCGTAAGAACCGTGTATTAACGCCAGTTGCCTGTCCTTTGCTCGGACCACCTAAGTTTCTAAAAAACTGTTTCGCCGCGCGCCAGCGAAGGAGCATTGGAAGCAAAAAGGCAAGGACAAACATAACGATGCCCAAGCCGCGCGATGCGATCAGATATATGGATCCAGCGATTGCCGCCAAAACAAACACGCCAACCAGGACTTTGATCGCGCGCGCGCGATTGAGCCCCATTAATCCCCGAACTATGAGGACTATTCCAACAATGACTGCAATTCCTAAGACGAGATATGGCATCTGTGTTCCAGTACGGCCGTCAGAATTCGCTATTTAACCTGAGAGGTTATTTGAGCCACTGCGGCACCCGCCCGTTTTCCATAATCCTCCAGCGCTGGCAACCCTCCTGCCGCAAATACCGCGACCGCAGCCAGCAATTCTTTCAATTGATCGGCCGAAGATGCATCGAACCGGCAATGGGCTCCCCCCGTAAGATTGGCAAACTGTTTAAACGCTTGCGTCGCCACCGGGTCATTTCCTTCCTGGAATACGAATATCGGTACCCCAAGGACGCCGAGTTCGCCCGCAGTATGACAAAGCTCGTCGACTTCTTCTTCCATCGCGTCGCCTACGTAAACCAAGGCGTTAACTTTACGCTTTTTGGTTTCACCAACAGCATGATTGAGGACCTTACCAATTTGAGTACGGCCACCACGACAATACACTGACGTCATACGCCTAACCAAATCATCACTTGCAGATAGCCAGGAACTATTCTTGCACTCGCCGAAACCCCTGAAGAAGACGAGTTGCACCTCAAGTCCGCCGAGCCCATCCGTTGCCTTAAACATTTCACCCTGAATGTGGCAGGCACTATCCCATGTCGGCTCACGGCTCGCCGTTGCATCCATTGCAAACATCAGCCGTCCAACACCATCGGATGATCTCACCGCTGGCGTCCGAGCGAGTTTGCTCAAAAAGTCAGAAACTTCCTGTGAGCCTACCTGAGTCGGAACCTTTTTATTTCCACTCGCCATATTCACCTTCCCTACCCATAAGATAGGGTGTCTGAGAAAAGCATTCCAGAAAAGGATTCCACCCAGCGTAGGGCCCTATTGGTATAAAGTACCACCTTTGATAAAGGCATGAAAAACAAAGGCAAATGTTAGATCATGTGGGGCATCAACCAATTTACCGTCAGCCCGTCGTTGAACAATGATATTCCCGATATCACGCCCTTCCGCTATATCACTGGTATCAAGCGCTGAATTTTGTCCGGGTTCCCAGGTAATGACCAGGTCCCCTTTTTCGACCCGTTTCTGCTTTTTAAGAAGATCAAGCGCCCAACCTTCTTTGCCAACGACCAGCACATACGCCAGCGGCTTAATGCCTTTTGGCATATCGCCTTTATATAAAAACGGGCGCGGCGCGGTGTCATAGCCAAGATAAGGATTCATACCGTAGGCTCGTTGAATATCTCCTGCTGGCACAAGTACCTTGCCTTCGGGCGCCCGTTTGGCAAACCGCTCAAACGATTCAACGCGTGCAGGCAGTGCTTTGAGTTTAACGCCATTCATTTGACCGACGATGCCTTGGCCAAGAAACTGCTGCCACCAACTCTCGGTCTGCCGATCATACATAACCATGTCAGATTTTCTCAGATTGCCCGTCGTGCCAAAGTCGAGAACACGCCCAGCGACGCGTCGGTCGAAAACAATGGCCGAGTTACAAAGCGGGCAATATGTAACGGCAACGGGAATACCGCCGACGGTGTCATTGACGATCTCGTGCCACATCAGAATTTGCAGCGGATAGGCGCGAACATCGCCATTTATCGCAAACCCGATGACGGGTTCCTTAGGTGAATAGAACTTGTCGTTAGAAACTTCAGCCACGGACTTAAACCGTGGTGTATTGATCGCTGGAATACCATCTTTGCCGGGCCCGCCTGAGATTATCTCGGAGAGATCAACAGACGTCTGATTAAAGTCAGTCTTTGGCCACTGGATTTTCCACAACAGCGGGCTTGCCGATGCCACATAAAATATTCCAAAACCAACAATAGTGGCCATCGCAAAGCTTAAAAAGCCGCGCCGAGGCGCAATCCAATCCCATATATTTTTCATAGTCATATTCTTGAAGGATGCTGCTCCAATCTCCAGACCTTTTTTATCACATTCGGGTGAAAGCGAAAACGCGACGGATCAGGGAAAGACAAAGCGTGGTATAAATAGGAGGGGGAAATATAGCGATGCTTGAACGATCACTTCTTAAACTCGTGGATGTCCGCCCCCGCGAAGTACGGGCACTCCTCTGGTCGTTCGCTTATTTCTTTTCAGTGCTGTGCGCCTATTACATCCTGCGCCCCTTACGCGACGAAATGGGCATTATCGGCGGCACCAGACAGCTGCACTGGCTATTTACCGCGACGTTTATTGCCATTCTTTGCGCCATTCCCCTGTATGGTTGGGTCGTCACGAGGCTTTCCCGGGAAAAATTTATTCCCATCGTCTATCGATTCTTCATTCTCAATATTCTGATCTTCTGGCTGCTGCTGACCTTTGAGGTCGAGACCGTTTATGTCGCGCGCGCTTTCTTTGTCTGGATCAGCGTCTTCGTCATTTTCGTTGTGTCGGTCTTCTGGCAACTCATGGCCGACCTCTTCCGGGCAGATCAGGGAAAACGGCTTTTTGCCTTTATTGCGGCAGGTGGCTCCATCGGTGTTCTGCTTGGCCCTTCGATAACCCTATGGCTGGTTAAACCGATTGGCCCCATCAATCTTCTGATTATCGCTGCTATCGTTCTCGAACTCGGCGTGTTCTGTATGCGCCGCGCAGCAAGAGAAACCGCGGATCACAACGTACCGCGCCAAACCGCGGCCGAAGGCTCCACCAACCCGCTCGGCGGCGGAAGTCTATCGGGATTTTTGGAAATCATTAAATCCCCCTATCTCGCCGGCATTGCGCTTTGGGTGTTTCTGCTCTCCCTCGCGGGAACATTTCTATACTTCCAGCAGCAGCATATCGTAGCAGCCGCATCCCAGGACTCGGCTACCCGCGTTGAGATATTTGCCAAGATAGAACTCGCCGTTGGTTTGCTGACAATCATCATTCAACTCGCGGGAACCGGCAGATTGATTAGCCGGTTTGGCGTTGGTGTCGGCGCAGCGATTTTGCCTCTCGTTGCTATATTTGGCTTCGCCGTTATGGCCGTCGCGCCGGTACTGCTAACCGTCGTTATTTTCCAGGCTTGCCAACGAACTGCCAACTTCGCGATTTCAAACCCGGCCCGCGAGATGTTTTTCACGGTCGCCGACAGAGAATCCAAATACAAGGCCAAGAGCGTTATCGATTCCGTCGTGTTCCGTGGCGGCGATGCTGCCAATGGCTGGCTGTTCAAAGCCATGCAGGGGCTTGGCTTTGAAATATCTGGCATCGCTTTCGCGACGCTTCCGGTCGTCGGACTATGGTTTATTTTATCAATAGGTCTTGGCCGCGCGCATGAACGTCGTGCCAAACTGATAGAAATAGAGGGAGAGGAGAATACGAAATGACTAAACACCCTGAAGTGACAACGAGACGAACTATCCTCAAATATGGTGCCGGTATCACCGTCGCGTCAGCCTTGCCCTCTATCCCGGCATTTGGTGCAAGTACTATTTTAAAACGTGCAATTCCAAACACAGGTGAAATGTTGCCGATTGTTGGGATCGGGACTTCGCGTATCTTTGATGTCGAAGACAACACGCCAGAATGGCAGGAACGCCGAGGTGTCCTCCAAAATCTATTCGACGGCGGCGGTACCGTTGTCGACACGGCACCAAGCTACCAGGATGCAGAGAATGTCATTGGAAAACTCCTAACCCAAATGGGCGCTCGCAATCGCGCGTTTGTCGCAACCAAAGTCTGGGCTGACGGAAGAGAAGAAGGCCGCGAACAGATTGAAAACTCATTCAAACGGTTGCGCACCAACAAAATTGACCTTTTTCAAGTGCATAATCTCAGCGATACCGACACCCAAATGGACATCCTTCGTGGCCTAAAAAAAGAGGGCCACATCCGCTATGTCGGGATTACTCATTTCCGCGCCGGGTATAACAGGGAACTGGCCGCTGCGCTCCACAGGCACAAGCCTGACTTTGTTCAGCTTGGATATTCGCTTAACCAGCTTAGTACTGAAACAGAACTCCTTCCAATCGCGAAGGACCTCGGCATAGCAGTCATCGTCAATCGTCCCTATGGCCGTGGCAGCATGTTCCGCAATGTACGCGGCCGCGCTTTACCTGATTGGGCTCAGGAATTCGGCGCCAACAGCTGGGGACAGTTTTTCCTAAAATACATTCTCGGTCATCCAACCGTAACCTGTGTCATTCCTGGTACCGACAAAGTCAAATATATGCTGGATAATTTGGGGGCAGGACGTGGCGCGTTGCCAGACGCTGCGATGCGAAAGCGGATGGTGAAGTACTGGGAGAGTTTGTAACGCCTTTTATGCGCGGGTAGGCGGCGTATCAGGTGGGTCACC
>WLWZ01000015.1 GCA_012103315.1 Alphaproteobacteria bacterium | reverse complement strand
TGCCTTGGCACAATAATAAATGCGCCAACAAATGGGACAGTCGTCACTGTCGTCGACCACCACCCCAACCGTAAAAAAGGCAAACGCCCGACCGGACACCCCGCCGGCAACCACATCGTTATCCGTCGACGCGGCAACGAGTTTGTCATCCTAGCCCATCTGTCACCGCACACGATCCAGGTAAGTGTTGGTCAGAAAGTTGAGATTGGTGAACCGATAGCCGAGTGCGGCAACTCGGGTCAGGCCAGCGCATCACATGTGCATGTCCATATGCAGACCACCAAGGAACCGCTGGATTTTACAGCAACCGCTTTGCCAATGGTGTTCACCCGCACGGGCACGATCACCAAGAAGGGCTGTAAAAGTAAGGCCTTTTACATTCTGAAAACCGGCGACATTCATTGCAGCCCAACGCGGTTTCAGTGACCCGAGCTGTAAGCGCTCGCTTTCTCTAATGACGCATCCGTGTAACAAGATGATCAGCAATTGAAAGTACGAGCCGTGAGCGACACAGAACAGACAGAGCCCGCACAGGACGAAGCTAGCGCCGCTGAGGCTGCAGCGGCCGCCGCAGCGGAAGTAAAATACTCGGTGTCTCCGGGACTCGCGGCCCGCCTCGCACGCCAGAATATTTCACTGGCTATCACCTCTTATCAATCGGGTCTGCTCTATTGCATTGGCCGCAATGCCGATGGCGGCATCAATGTTCATCAAGCCGCGATGCCCAAGCCAATGGGGCTATGTCTTGATGGTGATACCGGGCTGACCATGACCGCCGGCTACCAGATCATGCAGTTTGAAAACGTGCTGGAGCCCGATCAGCGGATCAATGACACGTTTGATGCCTGTTATGTGCCGCGCCGGGTGCATGTCACCGGCAGCCTTGATGCCCATGATGTCGGGCTCGATAGCGACGGGCGGGTGATTTTCGTCAACACACGCTTCAACTGTCTGGCAACGACATCACCGCGCCACAGTTTTGAAATGGTGTGGAAGCCCTCTTTTATATCGGCTCTGGTCGATGAGGATCGCTGTCATCTCAACGGGCTGGCGATGGAAGATGGCAAGCCGAGCTATGTCACAGCCGTCTCGCGCTCGGACACCATCGATGGTTGGCGCGACCGCCGCGCCGATGGCGGCATCGTTATTGATGTCGAGAGCAATGAAATCATCTGCGAAGGCCTGTCGATGCCGCATTCACCGCGGGTTTATCGTGGTGAGCTATGGGTCCTCAATGCCGGTACCGGCGATCTCGGCGTGGTGAAATTGCCCGAGGATGGCAAAGGCATGCGTACATTTGAGCCCCGCATATTCTGCCCTGGCTTTTTGCGCGGGCTGTCATTCTTTGGCAATTTTGCCTATGTCGGTCTGTCCAAACCCCGCTATGAAAGGTTTGAAGGGCTGGCCCTCGATCAACGTCTTCAGGAGGCCGACTCAGAGGCGTGGTGTGGTGTGCAGATCATCGACCTGTCATCCAACAGCTGCGTTGACTGGTTCCGCATCGATGGCGCGGTGGCTGAGCTTTATGATCTCGAAGTAATGCCCGGCCGTTCCTGGCCGATGGCCGTCCCGCCCTGGTCGGATGAAGCGGCATCATTGGTCACCCAGGCACCAGTGCCGGACAACACATAAACCGCTAATTTCCGGCGATCTCATTCAACCAATAGTTTGACTCCTCCACCCTACCATGACCTACTCCCTGTGGGGGTAATTGGAGGGTGCGTCGGCGCGCATCACGTTTCGGTGTGGGGGCTATCTAAGGCCTCCCTGACTTGGGATGCTAGCGGATGAGTTTACGGCCAAACGCGCCACACAATCAGGCGCCCCGACAATCCAGCTTTCGCAGCAGACTGGCGCTGAGCACGGCGTTGGCGTCAGTTGCTTTTCTGTATAGTGGTCGTGGCACCTATGCCGGCACCTGCCTCGTCACCGGTACACCCGGTGTTTACAACTGTTCCGGTGCCGCTGGCGCGGATTCCACGCAGACGATCGGCTCTAATCCCGGCAACGCGGTGACCGTTACGACGGATCCCGGATTTGGCATTACCACCAGTACAGGCAACAACGCACTTACCATTACCGGCGATGGCGGGATCGACTTCACAGACAACAATAGCTCTGCGATCACCGGCGGCAGACATGCCATAGAAGCCCGCAATCATAATAGTGGTGCCCTAAACGTAACCACGACGGGGCCTGTGACGGGAACAAACCAGGATGGATTTAGGGTCGTTAACGGCGCCGGTGGCACGAGCCTGACCATCGATGCGGCAGGGACGACGACTGGTAATAATTTCGGGATAATTGCCAATAACGCTGGCACAGGAGCGATGAGCATTACGACCGGCGGTGCAGTAACCGGCACGACCGCGGAGGGGATAACGGCCATCAACCAGGCAGCCGGCACAGACCTGACGATTAATACGGCCGATGTTTCTGGCGGCAACGAGGGAATTTCGGCGACGAATTCTGGCAGTGGCGCCTTAAGTGTCTCGAGCACCGGTACTGTAACGGGAACCAGTAGCGACGGAATTGATGCCCATAATAGTGCTGCCGGCACCAGCCTGACCATCAATGCGAATGATGTAACCGGCGACGCTAGAGGTATTTTAGCCGTCAATAACGGTACCGGGGCTTTAACGGTCACCAGCACGGGAACAGTGACCGGAAACCCTGTCCACGGGATCAACACTTACAACAACATTGCTGGCACCGACCTGACGATTGAGGCGGTGAACGCCAGCGGCTTTAGCGGCATCGCCAGCACAAACAATGGCAGCGGTGCGTTGAGTATCACAGCCACCGGCACGGCGACGGGGACGGCCAATTTCGGTATTTTTGCAGGCAATAGCGCCAATGGCACGGACCTGACGATCGATGCGGCGAGTGCTTCCGGCGGAGTCGACGGGATATTCGTTCGTAACTATGGAACAGGGACGCTGTCAGTTACCGTCGATGGCACTGTTACGGGCGGCACCCGTGACGGCATTAGGACCGTCACTGGCGCAGGCAAGCAGAGCAATATTACGCTTAATAGTGGCGCGGCCGTAAGTGCATCATCGGGTACGGCAATTACCAATGATTCCGGTAATTCAACGACCATCGTCAATGCAGGCGCCAGCGTCACCGGCGCGATTAATCTCGGTGACGGCGCTGACAGCTTGACATTTGATGGTGGTGATTTTTCTGGCGTCACAGCATTTGATGGCGGAGCGGGTGCGGGCGACAGCCTGACTTTCCGCAATGTCACCGGTACTGTTAACGGCACCACCGTCACCGGTATGGAAAGTGTGACGGTCGATACTGGCTCAAATGTCACACTCAGCGGGACACTCAGTACGAACCAACTGACCATCAATAGCGTGACCACTACCGACGGTTTTAATGTATCCAACACCAGCATCGGAGCGCTAGACGTCACCGCTACTGAACAGGTAACCGGTACTACTGGCGCCGGACTTGATGCCAATAACAGCGCCACCGGCACCAATTTGACCATCGATGTTGCAAGTGTTGGTGGTGACACGAATGGGATAGACGCCCGGAATTTCGGGACAGGATCGACCAGCATCACGGCGACCGGCACGGTCACCGGCACTACTGGCGATGGCGTCAGGGCCACTAACCACGGCACGGACCTGACGATCAATAGTGCCGATGTTAGTGGTGCTCAGGGTGGCATTTTTGCCCGGAATTTCGGGACAGGATCGACCAGCATCGCGGCAACGGGGTCTGTAACGGGCACCAATGGCTACGGGATCGACGCCCGCAACTTCGCCGGAACGGATTTGACGATTGAGGCGACTAGCGTTACCGGCGCCATAGCAGGAATCGATGCCCGCAATGATGGCACGGGAGCGCTAAGCGTTACCGCGACCGGGACGGTAACAGGAAATGTTTTCGCTGGACTTTTTGCAGAGAACAGCGCCAACGGCACGGATTTGACCATCGATGTCGCAAGTGTTTCTGGCACATCGACTGGGATAGACGCCACGAACGATGGCACCGGCACGCTGTCCGTTACAGCTGATGGCGTTATTACAGGCGGCAGTGTCGTCGCCATTGCAACTGCCACCGGTGCCGGTAAACAGACAAATATCACCCTGAACAGTGGCGCCGCGGTGAGTTCTGGCTCCGGCAACGCCATTAGCAACGACGGGGGTAATTCAACGACCATCGTCAATGCGGGTGCCAGTGTCACCGGCGCCATCAATCTCGGCGATGGCACCGACAGTCTGACCTTCGACGGTGGCGACTTCTCCGGTGTCACTGCTTTCGATGGCGGCGCGGGTACCGGCGACAGCCTAACTTTCCGCAATGTCACCGGTACAGTGGCTGGCGGAGATGTCATCAGCATGGAAGGCGTTGTCGTTGATACGGGAAGCGACATCACCTTTACCGGCGACTTGAACACAAGTTCATTTACTGCCGTCAATAACAGTGCCGGAGACTTAAAGGTCACCTCCACCGGGTCTATCACCAGCAGCTTAGGTCATGGGATTGTTGGTTTAAATAACGCCACTGGAACGAATCTAACAATTTCGGTGGCTTCCGTTACAGGTAGCGCCAACGGAATTGCTGCCATCAATAATGGTACCGGCGCTACCAGCGTTACCGCCAGCGGAATGGTCACAGGAAATCTCGGCTATGGGATTTTAGCCAATAACAACGCCACGGGTACAGATCTGACTATTTCGGCCGCTTCCGCGATGGGAAGCCAAAAAGGGATTGTGGCCCACAATTTTGGCACTGGCGCTACCAGTATAACCGCCAGTGGAGCGGTAACCGGCACCACTGGCCCCGGAATTGACGCCAGCAACTCCGCAGCGGGCACAAACCTGACGATCAACGCTGCCGGTGTTAGCGGTGCTACGGATGGCATTGACGTTCTGAATTCGGGGACAGGATTAACCAGTATCACGGCGACGGGGGCGGTAATCGGCACCTCGGGCTATGGGATCACGGCCGCCAACACCGCCGCAGGCACGGACCTGACGATTTCGGCCGCTTCCGTTACGGGGGGCAACAACGGGATACGTGCGTCCAACCTGGGCACGGGCGTGACCAATGTTTCCGCCAGCGGAACGGTAACCGGCACGACTGGCGATGGCATCAATGCCCGCAACACCGCAGCGGGCACAAACCTAACGATCAACGCTGCTGGTGTTAGCGGTGCTACGGATGGCATTGACGTACTGAATTCGGGGACAGGATTAACCAGTATCACGGCGACGGGGGCGGTAATCGGCACCTCGGGCAATGGGATAACGGCCGCCAACACCACCGCAGGCACGGACCTGACAATTTCGGCCGCATCCGTTACGGGCAACAACGGGATAAGTGCCCGGAACAGTGGTACCGGTGCTACCAATGTCGTCGCCAGTGGAACGGTCACAGGAACGGGGGGCATCACTATCGGGATTTATGCCGCGAACACCGCCGCAGGCACGGATCTGACAATTTCGGCGGCTTCCGTTACGAGTAGTCAGTTCGGGATTGTTGCCCTCAATAAGGGCTCCGGGGTTACCAATGTAACCGCCAGCGGCGCGGTAACGTCAACGAATGCAGATGCGATTTTTGCCCATGGCTATTCTTCTGGAACGGACCTGACAATTTCGGCTGCATCCGCTACGGGTAACTCCGGGATTCGTGCCCAGAACGAAGGTACTGGCGTTACCAGTGTTTCCGCCAGCGGCGCAGTCACAGCAACTAATTCTAATGGGATTAATGCCTACAACACAGCCGCAGGGACCGACCTGACAATTTCGGCGGCAGAGGTTACGGGGGCAATATTCGGTGTTCGCGCCAAGAACTACGGCAGCGGTGATTTATCTATCACGGCGAGCGGAACCGTAACCGGTTCTGGCAGTTCAGGAATTTCTGCCGATAACAGCGCCTCCGGCACTGATCTGACAATATCGGCGGCAGAGGTTACAGGGACAATATTCGGGATATTCGCCAATAACGATGGCGGCGGTGCTTTATCCATCATGGCAAGCGGAACCGTAACCGCTACTACCGGTACTACCAGTACTACCGGTCGAGGAATTTTGGCCCGTAACGGGGCGATGAACAGCACTGATCTGACAATATCGGCGACAGAGGTTACAGGGGTAATAGACGGGATAAACGCCGATAATCAAGGCACCGGTGCAACAAGTGTCACCGCTAGTGGCACAGTTACGGGGGGTGCAACCGGTTTCGGAATTGTCGCCACTGGCTTGGGCACGGACCTGACAATTTCAGCGGTTGGTGCCACTGGCGGAAGCACAGCGGTCACCGGGGGCATTGACGGGATTAATGCCTATAATGCAGGGACTGGCACATTATCGGTGACGACCAACGCCATCGTAACTGGCGGAGCGTCAGGGCAAGGAATTCAGACCGGCACCGGTGCCGGTAAACAAACCAATATCACCCTCAATAATGGCGCGGCGGTTAGCGCAACGTCGGGGACAGCGATTACCAATGATGCCGGAAATTCAACGACTATCGTCAATGCTGGCGCCAGTGTCACCGGCGCGATTAATCTCGGCGATGGCGTCGATAGTCTGACCTTTGATGGTGGTGATTTCTCGGGCGTCACAGTGTTCGATGGCGGCGCCGGTAATAGTGACAGCCTGACGTTCCGCAACTTCACCGGCACGGTAGACACGACAAAAATCGCCAATATGGAAAATGTCGTCGCTGGTACTGCCGCAAATATTGCCATGAGCGGTACGGTGGATGCCAATATGGCGGTCGATTTTGGTGCACAGCTTTCTCACAATGGTACAGTGACCGGCACATTGAACAATAACGGCACATTCACCACCGACGGGATCGCTGTCGTTACCGGCCAGACGACAAATATTGGTGACGTCAATGTAGCGGTTGGCAAGGCACTTTCACCCAACGGCAACCTCGATAATTTTGGCAGTGTTAATCTAACCGGTGGTTCCGTCACCGGCAGCGGCACGGTAAATAACTTTGGCACCATTCAGGGCAACGGTGCGGTGACCGCACAGCTCTCAAATTCCGGGCAGGTCTTCGCCAATGGCGGCGGGGTACTGTCCATCACCAACCTCGCCAGCGGCACCAATACCGGCGAGATGCGGGTGCAGACCGGCTCCAGCCTCAACATCGGCGCGATGAGCAATGCCAGCCTGCTCGTCGGCACGGGCAATGTAATCGGCGCAGTGCAAAATGATGCGACGATCCGGGCCGAGGGCGGCACGCTGCGCATGATCAGCAGCGGCAACACCAATACCGCCAACGGCGTGATCGAGGCGAGCACCGGCAACACGGTGCAATTCACCCAGGGTCTGGCCAATAATGGCGGGCTGATTGCCCTGACCGGTGGCGCGTTCGACAATAACGGCAACGCGATGACCAATAGCGCGGCCGGCCGGATTGAAGGACGCGGCACGGTACGCACCGGCGGACTGACCAATGATGGTCAGGTCAGCTTTACCACTGGCACGTCTGATCTGTTTGGCTCAGTGCAAAACAGCGTCGCAGCACGGATCGATATCAACGACGCGACAGTGAATTTCTTTGACGCGGTGACCAATAACGGCACCTTCGAATCCAATCGTTCGAACGTCAGTTTCCTCGGCGGGTTTGTTAATAACGGCACACTGATCACCGACCCCAACGTGCTCAATTTCACTGACTGGACCAACAACGACCCGGCGGCGACCATCGCCTTCACCGATGATGAGTTTGTAATCTCCAATGATGTGCTGGGTGACACCGCGAACAACATGGTCTGGGATACTGATGAGGCGATCCTGCGCTTTGTCGCGGGCACCGATAACGACCATACCATGCAGCTTTATGGCGTTGATCTCGGCGTCGGCACAGCGGGGCTACTCGATAACTTTGCCTGGGGAACGCTCGATATTGCCAGCGGTCAGACGATCTCTCTCGAAGACATCAAGGCCGATGGACAGGATGGCGCGCTATATCTCGACAACTTCGTAATAGCCGATTTTGCGAGTGATATTGGCGACGGTATCCTTGATTCAATCATCGGCAATGGCTTCAACATCTATTACAACGCCTTTGCCATCGGAAACGCCTTCCTTGGGGGGCAGACCTATAATTTACAGAATGGTGGGCAGCTCATCGCGATGTCGGATCAGGTTCCAGAACCAGGCACGCTTATTCTGTTTGGTGCCGGTGTACTTGGACTCGCCGGGATCGGCCGCGTGAGACGCCGCCGTCGGCAAGATACGGCGATTGCCGCGTAAGCAGGATTTTTAGAAGCAGTCTCTATCTGTCATGCCGCACTTGATGCGGAATCCACCGACGCGAAATCGACATGGACCCCGGATCAGGTCCGGGGTGACAGCAGTGCGTGAATTAGACTGAAGTAGTGAGGTGAGCGTTGTTTAAGACTTAGCAGCAACGCCGTCGGAAGCAACAAGGTTGAGCTTCGGCACATCTTCTTCGTCGAGCACGCTCAGCGGACGACATTGGCCATCAACTTGCGCGCCAGGTTCGACGATCAGCGTTTCATGAAAAATGTCGCCGGTTACTGTTGCAGTATTCGAGAGGGTCACTTCACCGCCGCGAATTTGTCCGTCGACAACGCCATGCACCACGACTTGTTCACCGCTCAATGAACCCGTGATCTTACCGGTCTGGCCCACGCTTATGCGACCACTGGCAATTTCGCCCTCGACACGACCATCGAGCATCACTTCGCCTTCGCTATCGATGGCACCGATGATCGTCATATCTTCACTGATCATCGTCGGTGCGCAGGGCTTGTCTTTACGACCAGCCTTGCCGTCTTTATTCCTCGAAAACATATCATCATCCCTGTTGATCCAGCGATCATAGCGACAACCAGCCTGGACGCAAACGGCAATGCAGGTCGAGGGCCAAATTTGTGACATGGCGTGGTCAAATTGTTGCCATAGCCTGTGGATAACTTGGCTGGATAACGAATTTTTGGCAGGTTAAATGCCAAGACCGTGAGGCTTGCTTGCCATCGCGCAATCGAGCCGTTAACCATTTCAGGAAGAGTTTTGTTCTTCAGAAAGAAGCTTGACCCTATTTTGTGGGAGCATCCTGGGTTTGCGTAACGTGATTGCCGATCTAACGAAAAGTGTGCCGCTTGCAGTGGCGATCTTCGCTCTGTCTGGCGCAGTGGCTTTAGCGGCAGAAAAGACCCCACCCTTCCCCAATGCGATCATCGCCTCTATTCCTACACCGCTCTCAAAATCCGATGCGAAACTCTATCGCCAGATATTTGCTGTCCAAAGAAAGGGCGACTGGCGGCGCGCCAACCGTTTGATCAAGAAGCTGTCGAACAATTTGTTGCTCGGTCATGTTCAAGCGCAGCGTTACCTGCATCCGACGCGGTATCGCTCGCGCTATACGGAGCTTGCCGCCTGGCTCAAAGACTACGCCGACCACCCCGATGCGCGGCGGATTTATAAGCTCGCTCTGCGCCGCAAGCCGCGGCGCTATCGCGCGCCGCGTCGTCCGGTCCTGCCGCGGCGGGCAATCTATTCCGAAAGTGGCAGTGGCGGTATCGTCCGGAGCGGTCGTCGCGGGCTGCGCCATAGCCGATCCGCGCGACGACTCCATTCACAGGTCAGGCGGTTGGTGCGGCGGAAGCGGCTAACCTCGGCTGAGAACCTCATCAAGCAAAGACGCTTTCGACGGCTCGGTCAGGCGCATGTTGATATCGCCAAGATGCGGATCGGCAGTGGCTGGTTTTATCTCGGCGAAGATCGCAAGGCGTTTAATACCGCGAGCAAGGCGGCGCATAGATCAGGCAAATATTACCCGCTCGGCCATTGGTATGCCGGGCTCGCGTCCTACCGGTCAGGCCGTTACGTCAATGCCGCCGATCATTTTCAGGCAATGGCCGCCACCGGCGGGATGTCGCGCTGGTCACAATCCGCCGCCGCTTTCTGGGCCGCTCGCGCCAATCTCGTGGCCCGTCGCCCCGACCGCGTTAGTCGGTGGTTGCGACTGGCCGCCAGTCATCCGCGAACGTTTTACGGCGTGCTGGCACGACGCATGCTCGGCATCGCCTCACCGCTCGAATGGACAGCACCGAAAGCACAACAACAGACCGTCACCAACGCGCTCCAAAGCAAACGCGCGCAACGCGCTCTCGCCCTTCTGCAAGCTGGAAATCATCCGCGTGCCGAACGCGAGCTACGCTATTTGAGTTTGAGCGGGAGTGCCGATACCCGCATCGCGCTGCTGAATATCGCTGATCAGCTCGGGCTGCCATCGCTGGCGCTCAAAACCGCCATCGCCTTGATGCGGAACAACCAGACCCGGATTGATCGCGGGCTCTATCCCGTGCCGCGCTGGGCACCAAGCGACGGATTTAAAATCGATCGCGCGTTGGTCTATGCCGTCATGCGCCAGGAATCAGCCTTTAACCTCCGCGCCAAAAGCTATGCGGGGGCACGCGGGCTGATGCAGCTCATGCCAGGCACAGCGGGCTATATGGCCCGCAAGCGATACCGTGGTCGGGCCCGCAACAAACTCTATGAGCCGGGATTGAATTTGAGACTTGGGCAGAAATATCTCAGCTATTTGCTCAAGCACGAAACCGTCAACGGCAACATCCTGATGATGGCAGCAGCCTATAATGGCGGGCCGGGCAACCTGTCAAAATGGCAGCGCCGGGTCCTGAAACGAACCAGCGACACGCTGATGTTTATCGAAAGCATGCCGGCACGCGAAACCCGAGACTATGTCGAGCGCGTCTTGGCGAACTTCTGGATTTATCGCGACCGGTTCGGCCAGAAGGCGCCCACCCTCGATGCCATTGCAGCGGGCGAACCACCGGTCTACAAATCGGTCGACACACCCTAATTACAGAGAAGTGACATGGCTGGTCTTGATGAATCGATCCTGTTCGCCCCGGTAAATATTGCGGTCTTGACGGTTTCCGACACGCGTACAGAAGAAACCGACAAGTCGGGCGCATTGCTCGTCGAAAAACTTATTGAAGCCGGTCACACACTCGCCGAAAAATCCATTATTCGCGATGAGCAAGCTGCGATTGTTGCCAAGCTTCGCCAATGGGTCGCCGATCCTGCCGTCGAAGTCGTTTTGGCGACAGGTGGCACTGGGGTCACCGGTCGCGATGTCACGCCAGAAGCCTTCTTTGAAGTCTATGAAAAAGAGATCCCGGGCTTTGGCGAGCTATTCCGTATGTTGAGTTATGACCTGATCAGCACTTCGACCATTCAATCGCGAGCGACGGCAGGGGTCGCCGGTGGCACCTATCTGTTCGCCCTGCCCGGCTCGACCGGTGCTTGTCGCGATGCCTGGGACGGGATTTTGCTCTCGCAGCTTGATATCCGGCACCGACCCTGCAACTTCGCAGAACTGCTCCCCCGGCTTCAGGAGACGTGACCCCGCCAGCGCGCGAGATCAACCGCGTTATCAATATCATCAAGTTCATCGATCAACGCGACCCGTTTGTTTCCGACATTTGCCAGCGTGTCGTCCAGCGTATGTTCCGATGACCAGCGCACATTTTTGAAAAGCCCACGCGCCAAACTCCCGACCCGCGCACCGACCAGCCAATAGCCGCCATCCGGCGAAGGGCCTAAAACCAGATCGGAATGGCCCAGCGCCACAAACGCAGTTTTGATATGAGCGTGTGTAACGGCCGGAATATCACTGCCGATGATCGCCACCGGTCGATCCGCGAATTGCAGCAGGGCCCGTTCCATCCGCTCGCCGAGGTCGCCAAAGCCCTGTGGCAACTGCGTCACTCCTGGCGGCCAAAACCGACCCTGGGCCGCCGAGGCATCGGGTGTCACTGACATGACAGTCTGCCACGGGGCATTCGCCGACACCGTGTCGAGTACATTCGTCGTGGTCTTTATATAGAACGCCCGTGCTGCCACCGGACCAATGCCGGCTGCGAGACGTTTCTTCACCGTCCCGAGATAAGGTGCCCGGGCAAACATAATGAGAACCGGAGAATTTTTCATAGCTCGATCATTTATACAGTCGCGCCAATTTTTGGGGTGAAACACCCAGATAATAAAATAGCAGCAGCATCAGGTTTTTTAAGGGTCGGCGCAAAAAACCACCCCTTTGATAACGCACCGCGGAGGTCGTCGCTTTGCTGTTCAAAATCGTCAATCGGCGTCGGCCAAGACGTCTTATAATATCGACATCTTCAAAAAGCGGGATCGGTTTATAGCCGCAAATCGAATCGTAAAGCGCCCGGCTGATCAACAACCCCTGATCACCATAGGGCAGAGCAAACCACCTGGAGCGTATTGCGACCCCCTTCTCGACCACCCGCGCCCACGGACTCAAATCGTCCAACGCGAAACAGAACACGGCTGCCTTGCCGGCATCTTCATCTAAGAACTGTCGGACCTCATCGATCCAGCCATCTTCAAGTACTGTATCGGCGTGGAGGAATAACAGCCATTCGCTGGTCGCGATCTCAGCGCCACGGCGTAATTGTTGTCCCCTGCCTCGGTCTCCAACGACCACCGTTGCCCCGGCGTTCTCCGCAAACGCCGCCGTGTGATCGGAAGACCTCCCATCACTGACCACAATGTCATCGACACAGCCTTTTATAGAATCCAGTGTCGGCCGGAGGGCCTCACCGACCTCCAATGCCGGAATCACAACGCTGATCGTACCCTTTGAAGACAAGCCTTCCCCCGTGAGTTGAAGCTTTCATAGCACGGATTCTCAAACTTCCCGAGATTAGAAAAATGTTCTTGATTTGTTCTTTTTATGAGTCAATGATAAGCCATGATGAATAACCCGCAAATCGACCCAGAAATCACCGAAACCGGTGTAAATAGCAGCGCCATTGACCCGATAGCGTCGACCCCGACAAAAGGCCGTGGTGCTGTCACCAATCGCACCAGCCGTTTTGAAAAACATACCGGCGAAGCCGTACATGACGGCTGGGTCCGCGATGAGGATCTGCTCTCCCCACCCAAGCTGCAGACCACATTGATCAAGGACACGACCAAGACCATCATTGCCCGCAACACCTCCCCGGATGTGCCGTTCGACCGCTCAATCAATCCCTATCGCGGTTGTGAGCATGGCTGTGTCTATTGTTTTGCACGCCCGACCCATGCCTATCTCGGCATGTCCCCCGGGCTCGATTTTGAAACCAAGCTATTTTACAAGCCCGACGCTGCCCGGTTGCTCGAGCGGGAACTGCGGAAATCCAGTTATGAATGTCGTATTATGGCGATGGGCACCAATACCGACCCCTATCAACCGGTCGAAAAAACACTGCGCCTGACCAGAGGCATTCTTGAAGTGCTGTCAGCGTTCAATCATCCGGTTGGCATTGTCACCAAATCAGCATTAGTCCTACGTGATCTCGATATTCTGGGCCCAATGGCGGAAAAGGGTCTGGCGCAGGTCTGTCTATCTGTCACGACCTTGGACCACCGGCTCGCCAATACGCTTGAACCCCGCGCTTCAACACCGATGAAACGGCTGGCCACGATCCGGACCCTGGCTGATGCGGGAATTCCGTGCGGAGTCATGGCCGCGCCAATCATTCCGGCGCTTAACGATCACGAGCTGGAAAGCATTCTTAGCGCCGGGCGCGATGCCGGGGCCACGCTCGCGTCCTATATATTGCTGCGCTTACCGCTTGAAATTGCCGATCTCTTCAAAGAATGGCTGGAAACCCACGAACCCAATAAAGCCAAACACGTAATGAGCCTGCTCGCCAGCACCCGCGGTGGCAAAGTCTATCAATCAGAATTTGGTACCCGCATGAAAGGAACAGGCGAATATGCCGCCCTGCTCAAAAAGCGGTTCGACCTCATGATCAAGCGCCTTGGGTATTTGGATCGACGGTTTGAACTCGACACCAGCCAATTTTGCCCGCCCTTGCAGCAAGATGGACAACTCGCTTTGTTTTAAGGGCGGACCATGGCACCGGGATTGAAGACGACTCAGCCTGACGTGTTAAACTCGACCCTTCGATGGAACATGCAACCGACCTCACTGGACTCGCCTATGTTGTCTTAACGGCACTTGCCTGCGGCATGCTGTTCGCCCATTTCCGTCAACCGCCTTTGGTTGGTTATCTGCTGGCTGGTGTCCTCCTGGGGCCAACCGGATTCGAAGTCGTGCAAAGCGAAGGCATGATCAAGGGCTTTGCCGAGATCGGTGTCCTGATGTTGCTGTTCATTGTCGGCATGGAGCTCAGTGTCCGGACCCTAAAATATACATGGCGCCTCGCTTTGCCTGCCGTTGCCATGCAGACAGGGGCCAGCCTGCTCGTCATGTTCGCCGCCTCATCCCTTCTTGGCATTTCAAATTCAGCTGCAATTCTGCTGGGGTTTGTCGTGGCACTTTCTTCAACTGCTGTTGCCGTAAAACTGCTGGAGGAAATCGGGGCTCTCCGCGCCCGTGTCGGACGTATTACCGTTGCCGTCCTTATTGCGCAGGATCTCGCCTTTCTGCCGATGTTGCTCATCGTCGAAAATTTGGGCGCCGACGGTTTCGATATGGCAGCAGCGACCCAGATCGGTATTTCAGCATTGTTGCTCTTCGGGCTAGTCCGGCTGTTGCTCAAGCAAGGCCGTCAGCATTTGCCATTTTACAAAATCATCGTCGGTCATGTGGATCTGTCACCGCTGGCCGGGCTGGTCTATTGCTTTGGGGCGGGCGCGTTGATGGGCGCCATCGGACTATCGCCAGCTTATGGCGCATTTCTCGCCGGCCTTGCTATCGGCAATAGCGCTGAACGGGAACCGATGCTTGCTGTCGTACGGCCGATCCAGAGCGTTATGTTGATGGTGTTCTTTTTATCCATCGGCCTGCTCCTCGATCTCGGATTTGTCTAGGACAATCTCGGAACAGTGCTGTTCCTGTTCCTGATCGTGACGCTGTTCAAGAGCGCCCTCAATATCGCGATCTTTCGGCTCCTGCGGGAATCCTGGCAACGCTCCTTTATGTCGGGAGTCCTGATCTCGCAACTCGGAGAGTTTTCGTTCCTGCTTGCCGCTTCCGCCACTGCCGTTGCAGCGATATCACCGGAAGAATCAAAACTCATAATTTCTGTAACGGTTCTGAGCCTAGCGCTAAGCCCGTTCTGGCTGTCAACCGCTCGCCGATTGCAGCGTATTGCGGAACGCCGCCTTTCAACGCTCAAGCTGGTCTTCGAAGCTACATTTGTTGGCGAACGTTTGTTGGCACGGCGCAGTTCCCGTTGGACCCGCCGGGTCGCTGAAAGTCTTTGGACGCAGGCCCATACAATTAAAGAAAAGGCCGCAGAAAAACGGGCTGAAAAGAAAGCATTGGCTTTACCACCACAGCCAAAACTTACCGACCAAAGCAAGAAGGCAGAAGTCCAAGGCCCAGAGGTCAAAGATAATGGCTGATCTACAATTTGAGAAACAGGCTGGCGGCATTGTGGCCGGTATAGACGAGGTTGGACGTGGACCATGGGCCGGGCCGGTTGTCGCCGCTGCCGTCATCATCAATCCCGATAAATTACCAGATGAACTGGCTAATGTAATCGATGATTCCAAAAAGCTCAGCACCAAGAAACGCGAGGTCGTGGCCGCGCAATTACCGTCTTGTTCACAAATCGGTATAGGGGCCGCCACTCCTGCCGAAATTGGTGAGCTCAATATTCTTGGCGCGACGTTTCAGGCAATGGAACGGGCGGTAAACGCTTTACCAACTGTGCCGCAATTCGCCCTGGTTGACGGCAACCGGCTGCCCAAACTGCCCTGCCCCGCCCGCACAATCGTCAAAGGTGACTCTGTCTCTCTGTCGATTGCCGCCGCCTCGATTATCGCTAAGGTGACCCGTGACCGTATCATGACAAAACTGTCTTTGCGCTATCCGGGCTATGGCTGGGAGACAAATTCTGGCTACGGTACTGCCCAGCACAGCAAGGCTCTTAAAGAGATTGGCGTTACGCCGCATCACCGAAAAAGTTTTGCCCCCATCATCAAGATATTGAGTCTCGACCGAATCTGATTCATACATCTTGACAATATTGGATGAGAAAATCTCCCTAACCCCTTGAATCCAATAAACTTGTTGACGGCGACTCCCTGATGAATCATGTTTCGCGTCATGACTGAAATCAGCGATATCCCGCGCAACGAGATCCTCGTTGGCGACTGCATTGAGCAGATGGACTCCCTACCGGCAGAATCGATCGACATGATCTTTGCCGATCCACCGTATAATTTGCAGCTGGCCGGCGATCTGCATCGGCCAAACAACACACGCGTTGCCGGCGTCGAGGAAGACTGGGATAAATTTTCAGACTTCGCCCATTATGATGATTTCACACGACGCTGGTTGGCGGCGGCACAACGTATTCTAAAACCGACCGGTTCGATCTGGGTCATCGGTAGCTATCATAATATTTTCCGCGTCGGCACGGCACTACAGGATCTCGGCTTCTGGGTTCTGAATGACATTGTCTGGCGCAAATCAAACCCGATGCCCAATTTTCGCGGCAAGCGTTTCACCAATGCTCACGAGACATTGATCTGGTGTTCAAAATCTCAAGACGCCAAACCAACTTTCAACTACCGCGCTTTGAAAGCACTCAATGATGATGTCCAGATGCGCAGCGACTGGTTGTTTCCAATCTGCGGTGGCAATGAACGACTAAAGCTCGACGGCCGCAAAGCCCACCCGACACAGAAACCTGAAGGTCTCTTGCATCGCGTTATTTTAGCAGCCAGCAATCCCGGCGACGTCGTCCTTGATCCTTTTTTTGGGACTGGTACGACAGGCGCTGTGGCGAAAAAGCTTGGTCGAGACTGGATCGGCATTGACCGCGAAACCGATTATGTCGGCATCGCTCAGGATCGTATTGATGCCGTGGAATGCGCGCCTGCTGATGTGACAGTTTTAACAACACCTGACAAACGGACCGAACCGCGTGTGCCGTTCGGGACGGTTATCGAGCAAGGGTTGCTCAATGCCGGCGACAAACTCTTCGATATCCGCAAACGGGTAACTGCCAAGGTCAATGCCGATGGCAGCATTGCCGTAAAAGACGTGCGCGGTTCAATACATCAAGTCGGTGCCAGTGTTCAAAACGCGCCATCTTGCAACGGCTGGACCTTCTGGCACATTGAACGACGCGGCAAAGTCGTTCCCATCGACAAGCTGCGCGAACGGATTCGTGCCGATATGGCGATCCGCAAAGAAAAAGCGGATGTTGTACCGTTTCACGGCGCGGCGGAATAACCGCGACCGTCACCCTGCCCTTAGCGCAAGAGACACGACTTTTTTCATAACGGTTGGCAATGCCTGTTCACCCAACCGATCTGGTGTCGACCATATCGCGTCCGCAGGTTTTACCGTCATTCCAACCCGCGTTGCCAACACCGACAATTCCAAATGAAAATGCGTAAAAGTATGGCGAACCATCCCGATCAATGGTGTCCAGTCTGATTTGACCGGTGCGGACTCGCGGGCTTTGGCTTCGCTCCATTGCTCTTCCAGCCAATCAGTTGATGGCACTTCAATCATCCCACCAAGCAACCCTTTCTCGGGACGCCGTCGCAAGAGAACAGCGCCATCATTTCGCATCACCCAGAAAACAACGCCGTGCCGCACGGGCTTTGCCTTCTTGGGAAGCTTGCGTGGCAATTCTTCCTGAATGCCTGCTTCTTTGGCGGCGCAGCCGCGTTGCCAGGGGCAAATCAAACATTTCGGTTTCCGCGGTGTACAAACCGTGGCGCCAAGGTCCATCACCGCCTGAGCGAAATCGCCAGGTCGTCCACGCACGGTTTTTGGCGCAACGCCCGCTGCCAAATCGCGTAATGCTTCTTTGCAGTCCGGTAGAGGTTGCTCGACCGCAAAAAAACGAGCCATTACCCGCTCAATGTTACCATCGACAACGTTGGCGGGTCGGCCATAGGCAATCGCTGAGATCGCCGCTGCGGTATAGGCACCGATCCCCGGCAACGCGCGTAAACCATCCTCCGTATCGGGGAACTCACCTTCAAGTTCGTCAGCAACGACCTTGGCACATTTGTGCATATTACGAGCCCGGGCATAATAACCGAGCCCCTGCCAGCCATGCAGAACTTCATCGAGATCAGATGCCGCTAGGTCAGATATTGTCGGCCAACGTTCTAGAAACCTCAGAAAATAGGGGCCCACCGTCGCAACAGTCGTCTGCTGCAACATTATTTCACTAAGCCAAACATGATAGGGATCAGCCGTTTCACCAGCCGTGACGCGCCACGGCAAAACCCTGCGATGGCGATCGTACCAGGCCAGCATCTCGCGGCGCATCGCGGCTGGAGATGTGACAATTTTATACGCCATATCACGTCATCGTTGCTTGTTCCCCACAGGGTCGCACCTTACCTTAAGGGCTAGGACATGACTCGGGAATGGCTGCGGTTTCGCAGAATCGCATATAGGATTGCCATGGCGGCTAAAAAATCTTCAAAAGGTGGCGCGAAAACGGTTGGTGCCGAAAAGGACCAACGGCGAAAATTCAGCGGGCCCAGAGCGCTTGCTACAGTGCTGCCGAAAGTCGCGGAACCCGCTCTACGGAAACGAGGGTTTGCGGCTGCAGAAATTGTCACACGGTGGGCGGAGATCGCCGGTGATGAAATGGCTGCAGGTAGCGCACCTGATCATCTCAGCTTCCCGAAAGGGGCCCGCCAGGGAGGTACTCTTTATATCGCCGCGTCAGGATCGGTGGCACTGCAAATCCAACACCAAGAACCTTCGATTCTACAACGGATCAATACCTATTTTGGTTATCCCGCGATTGCCCGACTTTCTATCTCACAGACATCTTTTAAGCCAACCCAGGTAGAAACTGACAAGTCCGTATCCGCTGAGGTAACGCCCGATCAAATCGCGAGAATCGAATCGGAAACCAGTGTCATTTCCGAACCAGATTTGCGACAAGCACTCCATAATCTGGGCGAAGCAGTCGAACGCGACCGTGCGGCGCCGAAATCAAGGAACTCAAAGAATTCTCAATAGGTCTCCTCAGCTGCAACCAGGGCTGGACCAGAGACCGTAATTTACGCTATATCTTGTGGTTAGGAGGAAGAAATGCGGAATATATGGGTGTATGTCGTCGGTGGCATGGTTGCCATTGGTGCGTTCGTTTCAATAAGTGGCGTCATTGGCAATAACGAGAGCTCGCAAAGCGCAGCGCGCAAATCAGCTGCTGCGACGGCTGCTGCCAACGCCGCTACGGCAAAGATTGAGGCGCCAAAACCCGATGCCTCATTCGACAAGGTCGAAATCACCAAGGACGACTATGTCCTCGGCAAGGCATCGGCACCGGTGACGTTGCTTGAATATGCCTCACTGACCTGTCCGCATTGCGCGCAGTTTCACCAGAACACACTGCCCGCGATCAAAAAGGAATATATCGAGACCGGCAAAGTCAAACTGGTCTACCGTGATTTTCCACTCGATCAGTTGGCATTGTCCGGTTCCATGATCGCCCGGTGCGCCGGACGTGACAGGTATTTCGCTTTTATCGACGTAATGTTCGCTCAACAGGCCACCTGGGCCCGCGACACAAACCCACTTGCGGCCTTGTCTCGAATCGCTCGGCTTGGTGGCATGTCACAAGCTAAGTTCGATGAGTGCATTAAAGACAAAAAAATTGCCGATGCGGTTGTCCAACAACGCCTCGATGGAGACAAGAAGTTTGGCATCAATGCCACACCCACGGTCATCATCAATGGCAAGAGATATAGCGGCGGGTTAACCACCGAACAGTTTCGGGCCGTTGTGGCCCCGTTGTTAAAATAGAAGACGCGTAGTTTAGGAGCCAGTAACAGGTGCAATTTACCAAGCTGAAACTCACCGGGTTCAAATCGTTTGTTGACCCCACTGAGTTGTGGATCGAGCCAGGCCTTACCGGCGTGGTCGGGCCCAACGGCTGTGGTAAATCAAATCTTGTCGAGGCTTTGCGCTGGGTCATGGGCGAAACCTCTGCCAAGCAAATGCGTGGCGGCGGGATGGAAGACGTAATTTTTGGCGGCACCGACCGCCGTCCACCCCGCAACATCGCCGAAGTGATGCTTTCCATCGACAACGCTGAGCGTGACGCTCCACCACAATATAATACCGGTGATGAAATTGACGTTATCCGGCGGATCGAACGTGGCGATGGATCAAACTACCGGGTAAATGGCAACGATGTTCGAGCGCGAGACGTTCAAACTTTGTTTGCTGATGCGGCATCTGGAGCCCGTTCAACCGCGCTCGTCAGCCAGGGACGCATTGGTGCCCTCATTGCCGCCAAACCGACTGACCGCCGCCATCTGTTAGAAGAAGCAGCCGGCATCACCGGGCTGCATTCACGACGGCATGAGGCTGAGTTGCGGCTCCGCGCCGCAGAAACCAATCTTGAACGACTTGACGATGTTCTGGGCGCCCTTGAAGAGCAACTCAAAGGCCTAAAAAAACAGGCCCGTCAGGCCAACCGCTATCGCAATTTAAGTGATCATATCCGCCGCGCAGAAGCGATTGCCATTCATCATCAGTGGACGGAGGCCAATGCGGAACGCGACGCCGCTATACAACGGATGTCCATCGCGGAAGAAGCGGTTGCAACACTTACCCAGGAAGTTGCCAGCGCAACCACGGTAGAAACCGAGGCAGCGAACACTGTCCCGTCTTTACGTGAGGCAGAGGCGCGGGAGGCCGCTGCGTTACAGAGACTGATCATTGCGCGCAATGAGCTCGAACAGGAAGAAAAACGCATTGAGGCGGAACATCAGGAGATCGTCGCGCGGATCGCTCAAATCAAAGGTGACCGTGATCGCGAGGTCAGCCTTAAAGAGGATGCGGACGCCGCCCTTACCCGTCTCACCGGTGAGATCGCAGCACTAGAACAAGCTGAGGAGAATCAAGAGCAAGACATCGCGACAGCTAAGGAAGTTCTGAGTACGGCGAGCGCAGAGGTGAGTAGGCTTGAACAGAACCTGACCGAAATTTCCCAAGGCATTGCGGCTGATGAAACCCGTCATGAATCTCTCAACCGACGAGTGAGCGAATCCGAAACACGCCGCGCCCGAATCGCGCAGCGTCTTGAAGAATTGAAAATTGAGCGCAATGCCGCACAGGCCACCATTGAAGAACAAGGCGCCGGGGCAGAATTCACCACCGAAATGGAAAAAGTGCGTGCGACATTGGATGCTGCCCGCAAAACAGCAGATGAAGGCGAAGTAAACCGCGCCAAAGCGATGGCGACTGAAAATGAAGCGCGCAGTGCCTTACAAGATGTCGAGACCCGCTGCACCCGGTTAAGGGCGGAGGAAGAAGCCCTCGAGGCCCTACTCACAGTTGGCGACCCAGATTTGTGGCCACCAATGATTGACGCCCTGAGTGTCGAGCCAGGATTTGAGTTAGCGCTCGCCACGGCCCTCGGCGACGATCTAAATGCACCAAACGATGAAGCCGCCCCGATCCACTGGCGCGCTTTGTCACCGTTTTCAACAACACCAACATTGCCGGCAGGAGCCGCACCGCTCTCCTCTGTCGTGAGTGCGCCCCGCGAACTCACGCGGCGGCTGTCACAAATCGGGCTCGTTGACGATGAAGCAGCCGGGAACCGGCTTGCCAGTGAGCTTACGCAAGGCCAGCGCCTCGTAAGCCGCGATGGCGGGCTTTGGCGCTGGGATGGATTTACGGTGCTCGGTGACGCCAGCGCAGGATCAGCAGCACGTTTAACACAGCGCAATCGGCTCAAGGACCTTCACGCCGAAGTGGACCGTGCAACCCGTACCGTCGAAGAAGTTCAAGCAAAATTCGATGCCTGCCATGACGCTGCTCAGCTAGCGACGGCAGCCGAACAGGATGCGCGTGAGGCCGTCCGTGTTGCTGACCGGGCGTTCCAGGAAATTCGTGACCGCGAAGCCGCACAGAACCGGACCCTTTCTGAAGCCCGTTCAAAGATTGTTTCTGCCGACGAGAACGCTGAAGCACTCCGCGCTGACGATGCCGAAATGCAATCCGCGATAGATCAGGCTAAACAGGAACTATCTGCGCTCACCAATATCCCAGAACGCCGCGAATCAGCGACGCAATTACGAGCAGAATTAAGCGAATCCCGTACCGCCGCGACCGAACGGCAGAGCGCATATGACCGCCTTATTGGTGAGGCAGGATCACGGCGACAACGCCTTGCCGATATGGGAGAAGCCAAAGACTCTTGGAAACGACGTGCCGATAACGCATCAGCGCAAATCGACGCCCTCCTACAACGTCTCGAAACAGCGGAAGCGGCCCTCGCAAAGGTGACGGCCCGTCCCGAACAAATCACCGAACAACGGACAGAACTGTTCGAGCAAATTTCCGTTGCAGAGAAATCACGGGGGACAGCCGCTGATGCCCTGGCAGAGGGCGAAACCAGATTAGCGGCGGCAGGCAAGGCGCTTCGGGAAGTCGAAGCAAAACTCGGTGAAACCCGCGAAGAACGGGTCCGCTGTGAGGCAATACAAGAACAAATCGATCAAGCCATGACGGTCATCGTCGAGCGTGCGGAAGAGCGTATCAACTGTGCACCCGAAAATGCCCTTGAAGAAGTCGGTGTCGCTGATGACGATAAGCTACCGACCCGCGACGCCATTGAAGTCCGCGTCGAGCGGCTCAAACGCGAACGCGAGAATATGGGTGCCGTCAATTTGCGAGCGGAGGCGGAAGCCGAAGAGCTCGACGAACGTATCCAGGTCATGCTGGCCGAACGTGAAGATCTGATTTCTGCAATTGCCCGGCTGCGTCAGGGTATTGCCAGCCTTAACCGCGAAGGCCGGACCCGCTTGCTAGCAGCCTTTGAAGAGGTAAACGGCCATTTCACGGAACTCTTCACACGGCTGTTTGGAGGCGGCAAGGCGCATCTGGCATTGACCGAGGCCGACGATCCACTGGAAGCTGGCCTTGAGATTATGGCCAGCCCTCCGGGTAAGAAAATGCAGGTTCTGTCACTCCTATCCGGTGGAGAGCAGGCTTTAACCGCCATTGCGTTGCTGTTTGCCGTCTTTTTGACCAACCCAGCGCCGATCTGCGTCCTCGATGAGGTCGACGCCCCGTTGGATGACGCCAATGTCGAGCGTTTCTGTTTGTTAATCAACGAAATCGCCGGCCAAACAGGTACCCGCTTCCTGATCGTAACGCATCATCGCTTAACAATGTCGAGAATGGACCGGTTATTCGGTGTGACGATGAGCGAACGAGGTGTTTCGCAACTCGTTTCAGTCGATTTACAGGCCGCGGAAGAGCTTCGCGAAAGCGCCTAATCGATTCCGCCGATTGGGGTATTTTTCTTATATATATCAGTATCTTATGTTTTAAGTTTTGAGCCTTGACAGGTTTAGGACCTCACCCTATGGTGCCCCCGCCTTAAGGGGTGGGAAAGGCGTATCCAGCCATGACCGAGCAAGAGAAATCCGCGACTGAGCAGGATCTTGATGCCCGGTTAAAGCAGGCACGCCAGGCAGCCGAGCAATCGGCAGCCAAAACCGGCTCTAAAGGGTCAAGCCGTCAGGGCCTAGCGTTGGCCATGCGACTTGGTGTTGAGATTGTTTCGGCATTGGTTATCGGCGTCGGCATTGGGTTGCTGCTCGATTACTGGCTCGGCACAAAACCCTGGTTTATGCTGCTGTTCTTCTTATTGGGCGTAGCGGCTGGGTTTATGAATGTTTATCGCGTTGCGACCGGCATTGGACAAGGTGTTGGTTACAGGCGAGAAAACGGAAGTGATAATTTTGACGGTCCGGCAAAATAGTCGGCAGAGAGGTTAAATTGGCAGCGGAAGGCCACGGCCCGCTCGCACAGTTTGAGATCAAGACACTGATCCCCCTTAAGATGGGCGAGATCGATGTGTCTTTCACAAATTCTGCGCTCTTTATGTCCCTCACTCTCGTGCTGGTGACTCTGTTCCTGGTTTTAGGCATGCGACAACGCGCGCTCATTCCGGGTCGTTGGCAATCGATGGCCGAGATGTCCTACGAATTTGTCGCCAATTTATTGCGCGATACGGTTGGCAATGAAGGTCGTAAATACTTCCCGTTTGTCTTTACGCTCTTCATGTTCATCCTGTTCGGCAATATGCTGGGCATGATCCCTTACAGTTTTACCTTTACCAGCCATGTCATCGTGACCTTCGCAATGGCTCTAACCGTCTTTGTTGGCGTCACAATTCTCGGCTTTGTAAAGCACGGGCTTCATTTCTTCAGCTTCTTTGTGCCACCCGGTGTTTCGGTGGTTCTGTGGCCATTGATGATCCCAATTGAAATTATTTCCTATTTGTCGCGACCAATCAGCCTCTCGGTTCGATTGTTTGCGAATCTGACTGCTGGCCACACGATGCTTAAAGTGTTTGCCGGCTTCATCATCAGCTTGGGCGTCGTCGGCGGTGTTTTACCGTTCGCCTTTGTCGTTGCCTTGACCGGGCTAGAGCTGCTGATCGCTTTCCTGCAGGCCTATGTATTCACAATTTTGACCTGCTTTTACATTAATGATGCCCTGCATCTGCATTAAGCGCAGTGCGGGATACGGACGAAAGAAGAAAGGAACAAAACAATGGAAGCTGCTGCAGCTAAACTAATCGGTGCGGGCCTTGCCGCAATCGGCGTTATCGGAGCCGGTATCGGTATCGGCAATATTTTTGCCGCCTTCATCTCATCGGTTGCACGTAACCCGGCTGCTGCCGAGAACGTGACGGCCATGACCTGGATCGGATTTGCCTTGGTTGAAGCCATCGCACTTTACGCGCTGGTTGTGGCCCTGCTTTTGCTCTTCGTATTCTGATCACGTTTCGATCAATGGTGCCGGATTCTCCGGCACCTTGTACGGAGAAATCTGAGCTATGCCCCAACTAGATCCATCGACATTCGCCCCACAGCTATTTTGGCTGGTGGTGACGTTTGTCCTGCTCTATCTGGCCATGTGGAAAATTGCCCTGCCCAAAATCGGTAGCATTCTGCAAGATCGCCAGGAACGCATCGACGACGACCTGGAAAAGGCTGAAAAGCTAAAACAGGACGCCGAGGCCGTGCGCGAGGCATATGAGAAAACCGTCGCTGAAGGCCGGAACAAGGCTCAGGACACAATACGAGCGGCAAGCGAAAAGATGGCTGCCGAGGCCGCCTCACAGCATGCGGCGCTGACCGAAAAGCTCAACGCTCAGACCGCTGAAGCTGAAGCGCGGATTGATGCTGCGAAAGAGCAAGCCCTGGCAAATATCCGAACGGTTGCAACAGACGTCACGCAAGCGGCTGCGGGTAAATTGATCGGGCGAGAAATCTCAGAAGCCGATGCCGAAAAAGCGGTGGCTTCTGTTCTCGATGAGGAACGTCACTAATGGCTGCCTTACAGACACCAGAGTTTTGGGTCGCCGTTGGCTTTTTACTGTTGATGGCACTGATTGCCAAACCCGCGTGGAAAGCAATCACGGCTAGCTTGGACAGCCGTGCTGATAAGATCAAAACCAGCCTTGATGACGCCGCAAGCCTTCGCGAAGAAGTTCAAAGCCTGCTGGCCGATTATCAACGTAGACAACGCGACGCGACCCGCGAAGTCGATGAGATGCTTGCTAACGCGCAAGCGGAGGCAGAGCGCACCGCAACCGAAGCTGCCGAGACTTTAGCGGATTCCCTTAAGCGTCGCGAACAACTGGCAATCGATAAGATCGCCCAAGCGGAAGCTGACGCAATGCAAGCGGTCCGCAACACCGCGATAGACGTCGCTGTAACTGCGACTCAACGTATCCTGACTGAACAGCTTGATGACGCCGCAGCCGCTCAGCTGGTCGACAGCGCAATCGCCGAACTTCCCAACAAGCTTCACTAAAACCACGCCTCATGGCAACGACCGCCATAAGTGTCGCCTGGACCGGCTTAACGGCAAAATTTCTCATCGCAATACTGGCTGTGATTTCGATATACGCCCTGTTTGTCGCAAAGGGGACTGCGTTAGACGCTGCGGATTACCGAAAGCGAATTTATATTTATGTTGCTGTCTATGTGATCGTGACGATTTTCATGCCGCCGATTGTTGAAGAAATGGCTGGCCTGTCCGTTGGCTTTTTGATCGTTTCTACAAATTTTTATCTGTTTCTCAATACGATGGCACGCCGCTTTGTCGATACGGGACGGTCACACTGGCATGGTCTTTGGTACTTCGTCCCTTTCATCAATTTAGGCGTAATAATTTGGTTAGGCTTTGCGAAAAAGCAACCAACCAGCTGATACCCGGCTATCGCCAACGCTGCTGTTCAATCTATTTACACGCCATGTAAACCGGTGTTTATATTTGTGTTACCGATTGTGGCAGCGCCCAATCTCAAAAGGTTGAGAGATATGAATTTTCAATTCTTAAAATCTAGCATCACCGCCCTATTACTCACCTGTCTTTTGCCCGGCAGTGCCGCCGCTTTTGTTGGTATTGATACCAGTGGATCGGGCTGCGTCCGGGATAAAATTCCAGGTTTCTGGCAGCATACTGAACATGGCATGGTTTGGGAGTTTCTTGAAAGTGGCATTCTAAATTGCGACGGAGTCTGCGCCTATAAAGGTGGCAAGCCGGTCGCTTGGACCGCACCGAGCGGCAAATCCATTACCAATATGCAAATTTTCCTAAGCTCCGAGAAAGTAGGTGTCGGATGCTCAATGGCGGCACAAGATCAGATCATGTTTATTAATGAATTTGGAACCTTCCGCCGGATGAAGAACAAGCCGTAAAACGGGTGGTCACTCTTTAACGCCGCCGCTGCCGGTTCGCCTGCGACTGGTTATATTTAAGCTGCTGGGGCGTCAGCTGAATCCCCATATAGACAGTATATTCATCAACCTTCGGGTAAGGTGGCATCGGAATCTCCAACCGAATTTCATCGATCAAATTCAAGCGGGTTTGGTTGCCTCGAAACTTCGCCTGTAATGGAAAGACGCTTTTCCCCTGCGGTGCAGGATGAAATTTAGGGATCGCAACGAAATAACGAAAATTCATCGCTTTGGTACGATCAGCAGGACCACGCCGGACATCAAATGCAACGTTCAGGGTTATCCTCACCTTAGTGCGTTTTTTGTTGTAGTCGCACTCACCTTTGAAATCGACGATCGCTATCGTCCCTAAAACGTCAGTGATATCGCGTCCGGGGCCCGGTTTGAAATAGGTGACACTATTAGCGTGCTTCAAAAGCAAAACATCTGGACAGCGCGGCGCAGGCTTTTTGGGCCCGAAGGCTCCACAGGCGGATAGAAAAGGTATGATTGCGGCAACAACACATCCGCTAAAAACACGTCGTCGCCACTGATGGCTTTGCCACCTGAAGGAAAGTTCTCTCACGTGGTATAACCGTAATTAGAGGTCGTTATGAGTGCCATCACAAGTCGGCGCACTCGTTGTCTTTTTACAGCCGCAGAACCAAACCGTCTGATTTCGTTTTGCGACATACTGCATCGGAGAAAGCCCTGTACCCTTGTGTGAACCATCACAAAAAGGCTGGGAAGCGCTTTTGCCGCAAGCGCACCACCAATATTCATTGCCTTCCTCTACATCGACACCGCAAGGTTCTTTTTGCGCGATTACAGGGTCAGTCATTCGTTATCCTTTCATTTGGAGACAATAGCCGAGGTATTTTCATACCCGCTAAAGCACCATTGTTTTATACGGCAAACTCTAGAGGAGGTGTTGAGTTTTCTCAAGCAAAGCAACATATTACGCATATCTTCAAGCGAAGGATCGAAACCGCAATATGTCGAAACGAAAACTCACCATCCAGCTCGCCGGACCTCGTGGTTTCTGCGCTGGCGTCGACCGGGCAATTGAAATCGTAGAGAGGTCATTGGAAAAGTTCGGTGCCCCCGTTTATGTCCGACATGAGATCGTCCACAACAAATTTGTCGTCGACGAATTGCGGGAAAAAGGGGCGATTTTTGTTGAAGAGCTCGATGAAGTACCAGAAGACGCGCCGGTGATCTTTTCGGCGCATGGGGTTCCCAAATCCGTGCCAGAAGCCGCGCAACGCCGAAACATGGTGCATATTGATGCCACCTGTCCGCTCGTTACGAAAGTCCATGTCGATGCCAAACGCCATCGCGGGGAAGGTCGGACCGTTATTCTAATCGGACATGCTGGCCATCCAGAAGTCATCGGCACACTCGGCCAGTTGCCAGAAGGCCAAATTCTTTTGGTCGAAAATGTTGAACAGGCTGAAACGGTAGAGGTCCCGAATCCAAACAATCTGTCATTCGTCACTCAGACAACACTCTCCGTGGACGATACAGCCGATATCATTGCTGCTCTGGAAAAACGTTTCCCTGATATCGAATCCCCTCGTAAGGAAGACATTTGTTACGCGACCACAAATCGGCAGGCGGCGGTTAAAGCTCTAACCCCCAATTGTGATGCATTCGTTGTTTTGGGTGCGCCCAACTCATCGAATTCCAACCGCCTGGCGGAAGTAGCGAGGGCTGCAGGGTGTCCAAAATCGATCCTGATTGAACGCGCCAGCGAGCTCGACATTGCATGGCTCGACGGTGTTGATACCGTCGGCGTTACGGCAGGAGCTTCAGCGCCGGAGCTTTTAGTACAAGAGCTGATCTCGACACTGAAAGATAACTTCGACGTAGAGCTAAAGGAAATCAACGTTACCACCGAAGATGTCCATTTTAGTCTGCCGCGCGCATTGTCAGCTTAGTAAAATGATCGCGTTTCCCGCCCCACTATTCTTGCAATAAGACGGTCGCAAACCTATGGCCGTCTATACCGAAGTGTCTGACGATGAACTAGAAGTCTTCGTTGCGGAGTATGACATTGGTGAGGTTCAATCCTGCAAAGGGATTGCAGAGGGTGTGGAGAACTCCAACTACTTGCTTCAAACGGACCGTGGTAATTTCATTCTGACGCTTTACGAAAAACGTGTGCAGCCAGAAGATTTGCCGTTCTTTCTCGGTCTGATGGACCACCTCGCCGCCCAAAATTTCCCCTGTCCAACACCGATCCATGGTCACGATGGTGAGGCATTACGAGATTTGTGTGGCAAACCCGCAGCGCTCATCAGCTTTCTATCAGGCCTTTGGCCAAAACGGGTAGAGCCTGAACATTGCCGAGGCGTTGGTGGTGCTGCCGCCAAAATGCATTTGGCAGCTGATGGGTTTAATCTCACACGTAAAAACGGAATGGACCGAATTGCTTGGCAAGAGCTGTTTTCCCAAACAAAAGTGCGCGCCGACGAAATTCAGATAGGGCTTTCCTCTAAAATTGAATCCGAGCTGACATATTTGGAAGCCAATTGGCCGAATAACCTCCCTTCTGGGATTATTCACGCTGACCTGTTTCCAGATAACGTGTTTTTTCACCATAACGATTTGAGCGGCGTTATCGATTTCTACTTCGCCTGTAACGGCTCGTTTGCCTATGAAATTGCGATTTGTCTCAATGCTTGGTGTTTCGAAGATGATGGCAGCTTTAATGTTACTAAAGCGCGGAATCTCATTGAGGGATATACAGCTGTTCGGCCCCTCGAACCGGCAGAAATAAACGCTCTGCCGCTATTAGCTCGGGGCGGCGCCTTACGGTTCTTGCTCACCCGTCTCTATGATTTACTCAATCATCCCGAAGGTGCCTTTGTGCAGCCCAAGGACCCGCTGGAATACCTCAAGAAGCTTGAGTTTCATCAAAAGGCAGGCAGTCCAGGTGCCTATGGGCTGGGGACCGGGTAGACGATGGCAGATGACACCGCAACAGACGATCAGCAACCCGGGTCAGTCGAAATCTTTACCGATGGTGCCTGCAGTGGAAATCCGGGCCCGGGTGGCTGGGGTGCTATCCTGCGATGGCGCGGAGAAGAACGGGAAATTTGGGGCGGTGAACCCGACACAACCAACAACCGCATGGAACTCACCGCAGCAATCAAAGCACTTGAAAGCCTAAAGCGTCCGGTCAGTGCGGTCCTTTATACCGATAGCACCTATGTAAAAGACGGCATTACAAGCTGGATTACTAATTGGAAAGCCCGCAACTGGAAAACAGCAGCCAAGAAGCCGGTTAAGAATGTTGATTTATGGCAAGAGCTTGATGAAGCCGTCGCGAAACACGATGTCGACTGGCGCTGGGTGAAGGGTCATGCTGGTCACCCGGAAAACGAACGCGCCGATGAATTAGCTCGGCGCGGCGTCAGCGAAGTGCAGAACAGCGCATGAGCGATAAACCAACCGACCCAACCGATGCGTTCGACTCGCCCGATGTCCTGACATTCCCGCCAGTGATCTATCTGACTTTCTTTGTCATCGGCATAATCACTGATCGCGCCCTCAGCCACTCAATTGGATTTCAAGGATTTTCGCACCCGGCGGGCTGGGTACTCGCCGCAACCGGCTTTCTAATCGTTTGCTGGGCGGTTACACGGTTTATCAGGCAAAAGACCCATGTCGATGTTCGAAAACCCGCAACAACGATCGTCACAGACGGCCCGTACAGATTCTCGCGAAACCCTATGTATCTCGCTGCAACCTTACTCTATGCGGGCATTGTAATTGCCTATGGCAAGATGGCGACGCTGGGTTGTCTCATCCCCTGCCTGATTGTCATGCATTACGGCGTTATCGCCCGGGAAGAACGCTATCTCGAAGGAAAATTTAGCGACAGCTATCGGGATTACTGCGCAAAAGTCCGTCGCTGGATCTAAACTCTATCAGAATTCGATCACCAAACGACCACGTGTGCCGCCTGCCTCCAGGCGCCGGTGAGCGTCTGGTGCTTGTTCGGGCGTAAAGGTATCGGCAACCCGCAGGGTTATCGCACCGTCCTCCACCAACTGCCGCAACATGTCCAATTTTTCGGTTTTTCCGTCATACTCGCGGACGAACGTCTTGGTGAAGTTAATTCCTCGTTGCCCATCGCCTTCATATCCACGGACCGACGTAAAAGACCCACCGTCACGAACCGCTGGTATGGCAAGCTCTTTCATGACAGCACCATCTGCCAGACCATCGACGCCATCCGGAAAATGCTCACGAATACGGGCAGCTACATCATCACCGCGACGCACCACAATGTCGGCGCCAAATGATTTGATAAGCGCTCCATCAGCCTCCGAGGCATCGGCAATAACGGTTAAGCCATCTACTTTGGCTTGTTGGATGACATAGCCACCATACGCACCGGCAGCCCCCGTAACGGCAAGTGTCTGACCGGGTGACAAAGCAAGGAGATCCAGTGAACGCCTCGCTGTCAGACCGTTCATCGGCAAGGTTGCGGCTTCGACATGGCTTGCACCTGCTGGTGCAGAAACGACGGATTGCGCGTTGAGTACGATTTGTTCGCGGTATCCGCAATGGCTGGCCTTGGTTACGACCATCGCCATAACCGCATCACCAACCTTCACACGACTATCCACACCGTCTCCCACCTCATCGACAACCCCAGCGATATCCATGCCGGGGACATACGGCGCCGGATCAACTTTCAACTGTTCAGCGCGCGACCCATTCCTGGTCATAACATCAGTTGGATTAACCGTTGCAGCCTGAATGCTAATACGTACTTCACCCGGCCCGGCATGCACTTCAGGCACCTCGACCTGCTCGAGTGCTTCAGGCCCACCAAATTCCATTATTCCGATTGCACGCATGTTGCCTTCTCCCCTTGAAAGAAAAACGGCGGCACCCTCAATGGATGCCGCCGCAGACACATAAATATGTCGAAAAGCCCTAGAGCTGTCCAAGCATATGTTCAGCGCTGGAAACCTCAAAGGCACCGCCTTCTTCAACGTTGAGCTTTTCGATCACGCCATCTTTGACGATCATCGAATAGCGTTGGCCCCGCATGCCCATGCCACGACCCATGAGATCGAGCTCAAGGCCAAGTGCTTTGGCAAAATCTGCACTGCCATCAGCCAACATGGCAATATCGCCCACGTGCTGATCCTTGCCCCAGGCATCCATGACAAAGACGTCATTGGCTGCCGTACAGGCGATGGCGTCAACGCCCTTGGCTTTTAGATCACCGGCTTTTTCAACGAAGCCAGGAAGATGTTTAGCGGAACAGGTTGGCGTAAAAGCGCCGGGGACAGAAAACAGTGCTACCGTCTTACCAGCAAAAAGCTCTTCGCTCGTCATATCGGCGGGGCCATCGGCACCCATTACTTTAAATGTTGCTGCCGGAACCTTGTCGCCTTCTTGCACTGCCATTGCAGATCTCCTTTGAAAGATGTGTTGGTTAGTAGGTCCAATATTCGGACCAATGCTTTAGTTTCGTGACTGATAGATAGGGTATGACGGAACGAATGTCACCCCGTCGGGAGATCGAAAAGCGTGGCCTATTTTACCGCCAGGGCACGCTTGGTCTGGGCAGCAACAAGTGCAGAAATTACAGTCTCTCTGCGAAGTAACTCGGGAAGCACTATTCCTTGCGGTGCCTGTGGGCCAAAGACCACGTTGAACGGAATACCGTAACGCATAAATCTTTGCAGGAAGGCTGTAATGACGGGGTCCGGGCGCGTCCAATCCGCTCGCATTGCGACGATATTCTTGTCCTTAAGGCGTTCGCTGATGGCCTTTGTATCAAGGACCAAAGCCTTATTGACCTTGCAGGTCACACACCAATCAGCTGTGACATCGACAAAGACCGTCTTACCGGCAGCGATATGCCGGGAAATTGCACTGGGGTCGAACTTTTGCCAATGGGTCGCCGATACAGCACCAGACTTCGCGCTTACCTGCCCGAGCTGTGGCGGTACCAATATGGCCAACAGCCCGACAATGACCGCGCCTGACATAACGAGTTTGCGGCGCTGTTCCGAAGAGCGGTGATGAAGGGCAATCACGGCGACCATGACGATAAGCAATCCGGCGGTCGCAAAGGCCGCTGGTCGTCCGATCTGCGTATCAAGAACAGTGAGCAACCAGACCGCCGTCGCTGCCAAAGCAAAGGCTAAGATTTTGCGCAGGGTAATCATCCAGTTTCCCGGCTTGGGAAACCTGTTAGCGAGTGCGGGAAAGGCCGCAACAAGGAGGTAGGGCAACGCCAGACCAAGCCCGAGTGCGGTAAAGATCGCGTAGATTTCAAATGCACCCCGCGCCAAGGCAAACCCAACGGCTGTCCCCAGAAAAGGTGCGGAGCATGGTGTCGCCAGTAGGGCCGCAAACGCACCGGTCGCAAAATGCCCGGCCATCCCTTGTCCCTGCCCTGTTTGCCCCTGACCGACGGTCGCTGCGCGGTCCGACAGAAAAGACGGTAGACGTATTTCAAACATGCCCCAGAGATTGGCGGCAAACAGCGCTACGACCACTGCCATCGCGGTGAGAAAGACCGGTTGTTGAAATTGAATGCCCCAGCCTGTCGCCTGCCCGGCAGCTTTAAGAATGACTGCCGTTGACCCCAAAACCAGGAACGAAACAAGGATACCTGCTGCAGACGCTAGAAAGCCTTTACGGACGACGCGGGGCTCTTCGCCACCATGACCAATCACCGACAGCATTTTCAAGGACAAGACCGGCAACACACAGGGCATCAAATTGAGGATCAGCCCGCCAATCACCGCCAAGGCGAGAATGCTCAAGAACGTGCTAAAGGATACCGGTGGAGGCGTCTGAACAACAACACGTGCCAACGGTTTTGTCTTGAGCTCAATGGCGCCCTTGGCATCTCCGAGAAGTGTTAAAACAATATCTTTTCCGGCAAGGTCTAGCGGCTTTCCCGCCTTAACCGATTTAATGGGGGACGAAACAAGGGATGCAAATACGGTTTTGCCTGTTTCATCCTGCGTTATGATTTTTGCCTTACTAAATCGAAAGCCCCGTGGACCTTCAATAAGGAGATCAGGCGTTCCCGAAATAGCGGCAGCAACCTGCAACGTTTGGGTGCCCGATGGTCCGATGACCGACACCGAGCTGATTCTATCATTAGCGCCAGTGACCTTCTTGGGTACCAATGCAACGAACTTGTTAATCAGATAACCTTCCGATGAGGAACTTGCCGGTCCAGCAGGCAAAGCCAAGGATAGCTTGGCTTCATAAGGCACACAGATTTCTTCACAGGTGAGGTACGGAACCGTTGCTTTAACGGTCAGCGGCTTACCAGCCTCAACAGGCTGCACGGTCAGCGGCAGAACCACTTCCTTTTTGTAGCCAATGGTTTCCAACCCCGTCACGCTAAAGCGTATCGGTGTCGGCCAATCAATTTTTATGTCCGCGAGATTTTTCGAGCCATTCCAGTTAGGCCGTGGCGGAAAGCCAGCGTCACCGGGTGATCGCCAGTAAATTTTCCAACCAGGCTTCATCTTAAAATGAAGACCGAGACGTATCTTTGCGGCCGACCCCACGGCATTGCTTTCCGCGATCAGTCGGACAGCGCCATGATCGGTAGACCACCAGGGCCCCGTTGCCGCAAAAACCGCGCCCGATGCGGCTAAAACGCCCCAAACAACAGAAATAATACCGATTAAACCGCGCAACACAGATATCTGCCTTAAAATTGCCAAAGCTTTTTCGTTAGTAATCGACTGTTAGGGTATTATATAGGCATGAGCGCGTAACTTATCGGTAAAAAGTGCGTGTTCTGACGATTCTCGTTAGACTGCAGTACCTATTTGGAATTGACATGACTGACACACCAGAAGACGAAGACAATGCATCCTACTTGACCGGCAACCTGCTTATCGCAATGCCGCGGATGCGAGATGACCGGTTTACGCGCTCTGTCGTCTATGTTTGCGCCCATACATCTGATGGCGCTATGGGTTTGGTCATCAACAAGATCGTTGAAAGCGTCAGCTTCCCGGAATTGCTAGATCAATTGAATATCGATTCCGGTGCAGAGAATACAGAAATACGCGTTCATTTTGGTGGTCCCGTTGAAACCGGCCGTGGCTTCGTTCTGCACTCAGCCGATTACCAGCAAGATGCGACACTGGTAATAGACGACAGCGTCGCTCTGACGGCTACCGTCGATATTCTAAAATCCATCGCTGATGGCGACGGACCAAATAAGAGCATTCTCGCTTTGGGTTATGCCGGATGGGCTCCCGGACAATTGGATCAGGAAATTCAGGCCAATGGTTGGCTCAGCGTCCCTGCCGATAATGATCTGGTGTTCGGTATCGACCCCGATACGAAGTGGGAAAAGGCGATGGGCAAAATCGGCATTGATTTCAATATGCTGTCAGGCGATGCCGGCCACGCATAGTTATCTGCCTCAGGCTGCTTTGAGCTGGCCTGCTATATCATCGTAGCTCGGCAACTGACTGACCGGACCAATAGCCGCCACCGTGGGTTTACTCGAAAGCAAGCGGCTGATAGCCCGCTCGATGTCTGCACAGCTGAGCGCCTCGACCTTCTCGATCAACTCTTCAATTGGCATAACGCGACCAAAGACAGCGATCTGACGCGCTATCTGTTCTGCGCGGGCCGCGGTGCTTTCTAGGGACATTACGATACCCGTCCGCATTTGCGCGCGGGCGCGGCCCAACTCTTTTTCTTCAATAGAAGAAGTTGATTTGATCAACTCATTGCAGAGAACCGGAACCAGTTCCGCCAGCCCGTCCTCGCCGGTCCCAGCATAAATGCCAAACAGGCCACCATCGGAATAGGCCGAATTAAACCCATAGATCGAATAAACCAGGCCGCGCTTCTCACGAATTTCCTGAAATAGCCGCGATGACATACCACCACCGAGGGTCGAGGCAGCAACCGCAATGGCATAGTAGTCGGGATCGTGAAATCCAGCGGATTCAAAGCCAAGTACGAAATGCACCTGTTCCAGATCTCTTGTCTCGCGTCGATCACCACCTTGATACAGCGCCGCAGCGGGTTGCTCGACATCCCCTGCATCAATTCCAGCGAATTGGCCCTCGACCATCGCAACAATCGCATCATGATCAAGCTTACCGGCGGCCGCGAAAATCATGCGTGGCGGCGTATAATGCGTGCCCATATATCCCATCAACGTATCGCGGGTCATGCTTGAGACAATCTCTGGCGGGCCGAGGACCGGGCGCCCAAGCGGCTGATCCGGAAAGGCGGTGCTTTGGAAATGATCAAACACTACATCATCGGGCGTATCAAAAGCCTGACCGATTTCCTGTAACACAACGGCACGCTCACGCTCGAGCTCTTGCTGATCAAAGACTGAGTTCTGTAAAATATCACCAATAATATCGATGGCGACATCGACATTGTCTTTCAGGGTCGTCGCATGAAACGCTGTAATTTCGCGGGATGTAAAGGCGTTGAGATGTCCCCCAACCGCTTCAATTTCTTCCGCGATATCACGCGCCGAACGACGTGCTGTCCCTTTAAAGGCCATATGTTCAAGCAAATGCGAGACGCCATTATTGGCAGCGGTCTCAAAGCGTGCCCCGGCCTGAACCCAGACACCCAACGAAACTGTTTCTACTGTATCCAACCGATCAGTGACGACCGTCAAACCATTGGCTAGCTTGGTTATTTCAACGGTCATTAATTAGTCGCTCGCTCGCGAACAAAATTCTGCACTGCTGCAAGGTCATTGGGCAACGTATCCAACCTTTCAGGGCGCCCGAGGAGATCGGCCAAGCTCGGAGGTAAGGAAGGTCGTACACCAATAGCCGCTTCAACGGCATCCGGGAATTTGGCCGGATGTGCGGTCGATAGCGCTACTACCGGGACAGAGAGATCGGGTGCACAGGCAGTTGCCGCGTGTAAACCAGTCGCGGTATGAGGATCAACAATGACACCGCTTTCTTCATACGTGGCAGCAATCTGTCGCTTAATGCCGTCATCATTCAGCCTCGCTGCCGCAAATAAAGCGCGCGCTTGATCCAGAACCTCGGTCGGCGCTGTCATGGTGCCGCTTTCGCGGAACGCCGTCATCGCCTGACTAATCACCCGACCGTCCCGACCATAAAGATCAAACAGCAGCCGTTCAAAATTGCTCGATACCTGGATATCCATTGCCGGGCTCAAGGTCGGTACGACATCCCGAGCATCCATTTCCCCGGTTTCCATAAAGCGCGCCAGAATATCGTTGGTGTTTGTCCCGATGATCAAACGCTCAATAGGCAAACCAATTTTTAACGCTACATAACCCGCAAAAATATCGCCGAAGTTTCCGGTTGGAACAGCATAGGCGACAGACCGGTCTGGCGCGCCAAGGCTCAAGGCGGATGACACGTAATAAACCACCTGCGCCATAATCCGGGCCCAGTTGATGGAGTTCACTGCCGAGAGGTTTTGTTGCGACCGAAAGTCCTCATCATTGAACATTGCTTTGACGAGGTCCTGGCAATCATCGAACGTGCCGTCGATGGCGATGTTGTGAACATTCGCTTCTGTCACCGTCGTCATCTGACAACGCTGAATATCTGAGACGCGCCCTTTAGGGTGCAGAATAAAAATTTCGATAGCGTCCCGACCGCGACAGGCTTCGATCGCCGCCGAGCCGGTATCACCCGACGTCGCCCCAACAATCGTTATACGCTCATCACGTTTGGCTAGAATATGGTCGAACAAACGGCCTAAGACCTGTAGCGCAAAATCCTTAAACGCCAACGTCGGGCCATGAAACAGCTCAAGCAAAAACAGATTATCGTCGAGCTGCTGCAACGGGGCGACCGCCTCATGGCTAAAGCTGCCATAGGAATCGTCACAGATAGATTTCAGAGCCGCGTCATCGATAGCACTATCGACAAAGGGCTGCATGATTTGGAAAGCGATATCGGCATAACTCAGGCCGCTCAGAGCGCGCAGCTGATCAGCCGAAAATTGTGGCCATTCCTCAGGCACATAAAGACCACCGTCGCGAGCGAGCCCCGCAAGGACAGCATCTTCAAATTCGAGGACCGGTGCGGTGCCCCTTGTGCTCACGTAACGCAATCTATTCTCCTTAACCCTATCCCTGCCTGTTCTGGGTTTTGAGGGCGGCACAGACTATCGGCGAAGCCCCAACGGGGCAATACATCGTGAGTGTGCATTTTACCATCGAGATTAATCGAGATATCGGGCATTGAGGTGGCTTTTAAACGCTTCAGTCCCAAGTGGCGCCCCAGTAGCCTCCGTTAGGATTTCATCAGTCGTGCCAGATGAGCCTTTCCCATGAATATTGGCCCGTAACCAAGTCATAAGCGGCACAAAATCGCCTTTTGCTATGCCCGGCTTAATCGCGCTATCGGCCACACAGGCTGCCTGAAATATTTGCGCGGCGGCAAGCGCCCCCATCGTATAGGTCGGGAAATAGCCAAACGCGCCATCGAACCAATGGATATCCTGTAAACACCCCACCCGATCACTCTCTGGCACAATGCCAAGCAGTTCCTCCATGCCGTCATTCCAGGCGGTAGGAAGATCAGCAATTTCCATATCGCCGGCTATCAAAGCCCGCTCAAGCCGATAGCGCAAAATCACGTGCGCTGGGTAAGTAACCTCATCGGCATCGACCCGAATAAAGCCACGTTCAACCCGCGCCTGCAATCTCTGCATGTTCGCAGGGTCCCATGCAGTGCCTTCGCCATCGAACGCCGCCTGCATGACCGGTGCTGCAAACGTTAGAAACTCAATCCCCCGACATACCTGCATCTCGACGAGCAGCGACTGACTTTCATGCAGCGCCATGCCCCGCGCTTGCCCAACGGGTTGCAACCGCCAATCAGTTGGCAAACCGCGTTCGTACATTGCATGCCCGGTTTCGTGCAAAACACCCATCAGGCTCTGAGCAAAATCGTCTTCCTCATAGCGTGTGGTAATTCGGACGTCATCAGGGACACCACCACAAAAAGGGTGAAGGCTAATATCGAGTCGGCCGTGATCGAAATCGAAGCCAACATGTTCCATCAGCTTTCCGGCAAGCGTCCGCTGGGCCTCAAGATCAAATGGCCCTTCCGGGATGACTGGCTCTCCAGCCGCCGTCTGACGTGCGAGCGCATTATCCAGAAAGTCAGGCAAAAAAGTCGCGAGATCATCAAATAGATGATCTATGTCAGCGATCCGGGTTTCAGGTTCAAACTGATCGAGCAAAGCCTCATAGGGCGTCACACCAAGAACAGATGCCTTGGTTTGCGCTTTCTGTCGCACAAGACCCAGCACTTCGGAGAGCGACTCCGAAACCGCCGGAAAGTCATTTTTCGGTCGAGCCTCCCGCCAGATCATTTCGCATCGGCTCGATGCTTTGCTGAGCGCCTCTACCAAGTTCCCATCAACGGCATTGGCATGACGCCAACGACGCCGCATTTCCCGCAAATTTGCTGCTTGCCAGGAGCCAATCGGTGGCGTTTCTTCGGCAGCATCCAGCAGCGTCGCAAGCTCAGAATCGGTCAGCAATCCGTGAATTGTGAGTTTCATCGCAGCCAATTGTTCAGCGCGCGATTCAGCACCGCCTTTCGGCATGATCACAGACATATCCCAATGAAGGATGCCTTCAGCTTCTTCCAGCGCACCAATACGCCGAAACTGGGTTTCAAGCTCTGTATAGGGGTTCATTCGACCTTCTTCATGGCTGTTCGGTAAACATGTCATTGCACAGCCCCCTGCACAATGACACTACCGCATCGGGGGTATTATGTGTTTGAATACACTAGATTACTTGCCAAGCGCGCACGAGCATTATCATGGCCGCCACTGTAAGCCCAAAGGGAAAACCGACCACGCCAAAAGAAATTGGCGAGGCCAGCTGGCCGACTGGACAGTCGGAAATTGATGGCTGGACCGATAAGTACTTTTCCAGAACCAAACAAGCCGTCGCCAAGTTCGGTGATGCCCAGGTTACTTATGCCTTGTTCATGCGTCGTCCTGTTGTTTCGGCCCCGCGACTGGCCCTCGACTGGCTTCAGGCTGTTGCCACCGAGCGCGGCACCACATTTGAGATTGATCTGAAATATAAAGAGGGTAAATGGGTCGGCGCCGGCGAACCAATTGCTTATGTCACAGGATCCTTCTCACAGCTCGTCGATCTCGAAACCTTACTATTGCAGAAGCTCGGCCCCGCCTGCGTCGCAGCTTATAACGCCTATTCGATGTGTTCAGACCTACCGAAGGTCGCCTTCATGGCGATGGACGCCCGCCATTGCGCTGGCACCAGTATGGCAGAAATGATGGCCTATGCTGCCTCAGTCGGCTCCGCCAAAGCCCGCAAAAAAGTTGGCGCGACTGGCTTCATTGGCAATGCAACTGACGCAACGGCGCATTATTTTGACGAGGAAGTCGGTAAAGGCACGATGCCGCATGCCTTTATCGGGTATGCCGGCAGTACCTTGCGGGCAGCAGAAATGTTCCGCGAAGCCTTCCCTGATATGCCAATGACAGTGCTAGTCGATTATTTTGGCCAGGAAGTCACTGACACCCTCGCCGTTTGTCAGAAATTTCCCGAGCTCGTCGAGCAAGGACAAATGTCCTTCCGGCTCGACACCCCAGGAAGCCGCTATATCGAGGGGCTCGATCCCGCTGCCTCCTATGCGGTGCTCGAACGCCATGTGCCAGAAGTCGTTCGCGGATATCGCTCGGAAGCTCAGCTCGCCTATCTCGTCGGCGCTGGTGTATCAGCCGCAGCGATATGGCGAATGCGTGAAATCCTTGATAGCGAAGGTTTTGAGAAGGCAAAGATTGTTGCCTCCAGCGGGTTTGGTCCTGCCAAATGTCATTTGTTTGCGGAAGCGCAAGCGCCCGTCGATGTCATCGGTACGGGTAGCTACCTGCCAACTACCTGGAGTGAGACCTACGCCACCGCCGACATTATCGAGTATGACGGAACCTCACGGGTTAAGCTTGGCCGGGAGTTCCTTTTGCGTCGTTAGACGCCTCTTTATTCGCAGCCTCGCGGTAGAGTACGTAATACGAGCTGGCAAAAATCATCGCGGCGCCGAGCCATGTCCAGGGTGACGGCAATTCGGCAAACAGAATGAAAGCGAAGAGCACACTCGCGGGAAGCCGTACAAAGTTAAACGGCTGAACCACACGTGCATCGGCAGCGCGGACCGAATAAGCGTGACATAGCCCCGCCACCAGCTGCAGTGTCCCGAGAGCAAAGATCAACGGAAGATCACTCCAAGCAGGCGTTACCCAGACATAAACTGCTGGGCCTAGCGCCAGCGGTAAGGCCAGCAGCTGGCCATAGAATGTTATTTGGGCTGGCGTATCAGTCTTTGACAGGGACTTGATACAAATATTGACGGCAGAATAGGCCACGGCAGTCACGAGCACTGCGGCCGCTGCCAAAGTTAGCGCGATGATGCCAGGCCGGAGAATAACCAGCGCACCGATGAAAGCGACGCCACAGGCAATCCACGCCTCGGTGCCGGCCTTCTCCTTTAGCAGAAGTACCGCCATTACGATGGTGATGATCGGCACTAAAAATAAAAGTGCGTAAACCTCACCGATCGGCATCTTCGCCAACCCATAGAACACGCACACCATACCAGTATAGCTCAGCGATGTTCTCACCAGATATAGCGGCAGGCGTTGTGTCGAGAGAACGCCCTGCCTTGCCGTGCGAAACATCCACGGGACTAACAGCAGCAAGCCTACAGCACTGCGAAAGAACACTAGTTGGAACGTGTTATAGGTGCCGGATAGCTCCCGGATGCAAACGGCGGATAGACCAATCATTACGGAAGCCGCGCACATCCATAGTGCCCCTCGAACAGCCGACTGCGTCCAGAAGGCAGCGCCCAGCACTAGCGGCGTCCCTGCCGCCAATAGACTAACGACAAAACCAGCAGGCCAAGCGCCATGCCATACCAAGTCACAACATATTGCATATGATTATTGGTCGGCATTCTGATCCCACCACCGCCAATTGGAAATCCACCCGGATTAGAGGATGCATCAGCAACCACCCAATAGCTGGAAACATGCTTCAGGTTCAACTTCTCTGCCATTGCTGTCGGGGATACCCGAAACCACTGGTTCTTTTGCGGATCATTTGCGTGTTCGAAATAATTAAGTTTGCGCGGCCAACCCGCCGTTCCGACAATCGATACAACCTCTCGTTTCTGCGCTGCATTTCTTTTGGTCGCAATCTTCCGGGCCTCCGGAATCCAACCGCGGTCGATCAAAACAATTTCGCCCGAGGCATGCTCCAAGGGCGTCACGACCTGCCAACCAGGACGCCCCCGAAAGGAACGCGGGCCAACAAAGATTTCTTTGTCGTGGAGAAAGCGACCCGACACAACAACACGCCGGAATGCCTCTGGCTTGGCGCTGAGCAGTTTGGATATCTGCAAGGGCGCCAGTGCCAATTTCGCCTGCCGCTCGGCGATAATTCCTTCTTTCCAGGTCAAACGTTGGAGCTGCCAGGTTCCCAACCCAACGAGAATGCAAAAAGTGCCAACTGCAATTACCGCTAGACCCTTACCGGTTCGTTTGCTGGCTGGCTGAGTTTCAGCGTCATTCATCATATTTATGGCGCAAGTTTTTAAAATGATAGGCAATCAATGTTGCCTTTACTGGACGTAAAAACGCAATAGCCAGAGCGATAATCACTGGCGGCCACAAAACAAGATGCGCCCATATTGGCGGTTCAAAAACCGCTTCAAATTTTAAGGCCATCGGGACCACGAGGCCGCCGAGCAGGAAAATCACAAAAACCGAGGCTCCATCGCCAGTATCATGTGGAGAAAGATCAAGATCACAGACCGTGCATTTCTTGGCGACAGTTAGAAGACCATCATACAAGCTCCCTTTGCCACAGCGAGGGCACCTGCAGCGTCTTCCCGCCTGACCCGGCGGCACTCTCGGATAAGATACAGGGTCCGGCATCAAACAATCCTTTCCCGAAAAAAATCACGCCGCGGTGGGATGCCGCGGCGTGTGTATTGTTAGGACGGCTATTGCCTAGCCTATTAGTGCGTGACGGCGTTGCCTGCTCCCCACCAATAGATGCAGATGAACAGAAATAGCCAAACGACATCAACAAAATGCCAATACCAGGCTGCCGCTTCAAACCCGAAATGATGATCCGTTTTAAAATGATCCTTATAGGCTCGATAGAAACAGACAATCAGGAACGTCGTTCCGACGATCACATGGAAACCATGGAATCCGGTCGCCATATAAAACACGGTCGGATAAATCCCGCCCTTGCCAGCAGCGCCTTCTTCAAAAGCAAAGGCAAAGGCAGCATGGGCATATTCGTATCCCTGCACACCCGAGAAGACGAGGCCAAGGAAAATGGTCAACCCAAGACCCTGTAAAACATGGTCTTTGTTGCCTTCGAGCAACGCATGATGGGCCCAGGTTAACGTCACACCTGAGGTCAACAGGATAAGCGTATTGAGGAATGGGAGGCTCCAGGGATCAAATGGAATGATTCCCGGCGGCGGCCACATGCCCTTGATTGATTCTGGAGGAAATAGGCTCGCGTTAAAGAAGGCCCAAAACCAGGCGACAAAGAACATGACCTCGGAAGCGATGAACAGCGCCATGCCATACCGCATGCCGATCTGAACCGGTATTGAGTGATGGCCCTGAAAGGTCGCTTCCATGGCAACATCCCGGAACCAGAAGAACATGGTCACAGCGACGCCCAGGAAACCAAGCGCAAGCATCCATGATCCACCACCGTGCATATACATAACGGTTCCTACCGCTAATATGCCGGCACTGAGGGCGCCTACGACTGGCCACGGACTCGGATCTACCAAGTGCCAAGGATGTTTATGTTCTGCGCCGTGTGCGTCGGCAGTGCTGTCAGCGGGTGCAACCATTTTCGTACTTCCCGTGGTTAGTTAGAGCTCAATTAATTCACCGCTTTTCCCGGCGAACCGGACTGCGATGTCTTCGTGGTCCAGGCAGATCGTTTAGATGTCTTATCCTTACTCTCTACCGATTTAAAAAACGTGTATGACAGGGTGATGGTTTCAACATCATCAAGCCCCCGGTCTTCCGCAATTGCTGGATCGATATGAAATTGAACCGGCAAATCAACGCGTGCGCCTGCTTTTAGCGTTTGTTCCGTAAAGCAGAAGCAATCAACTTTATTAAAATATTTTCCCGCCTTATTGGGAACGACATTAAAGGTCGCTGTGCCCGTAACGTCGTAACTCGCCAGCGACTTAGCTTCATAAAACGCCAGGACAGGTTCCCCGACCTTTACCGAGACTGCGTTCTGAACTGCCTCAAACTTCCAGGGAAGTTCAGAATTTGTATCAGCGTTAAACCGAACAGTAATCTTACGATCAAGAACAGATTTCGCAGGGCCTGCTGCGATCTGTGTTGTACCGCCATAGCCCGTTACTTTGCAGAACAACTCATAGAGCGGCACCGCATAGGCCGTCAGTGTTGTCATACCTGCCAGGATACACAGCACGCCAAAGACTGTGACTGTTTTGCCATGACGGGTCATTCAAAGAATCCCATACGAGCAAGTGTGATCAAATAAAACAACCCGAACATCCCAATCAAAACGATGAGCAAAGCCCGGTTACGGCGTTTTTGCTTGGCGCGCTGTTCTTCAGAGTTATCCATGGTCATATCCATCGGTCAGCCAGCCAACCCCAAGGCCTTGTCAGCTATGAGTACGGCGAATAGCAAAAACAGATACAGGATTGAATAGGCAAAGGTACGGCGCGCATAGCGATCACCTGATTCACGGTAAATTGCAACTGAAAGCCCGACAAAGATCAGACCAAGTGCACCGGCAAAACCGCCATAGAACCAACTCGACATACCAATAAATGTCGGTGCCATTCCGAGCGGCGCCAGTAGCACCGAATATAAAACAATTTGCCGCTTGGTTTCGCGTTCACCGGCGACAACTGGCAGCATCGGCACACCAGCTTTTTCGTAGTCGCCCCGGCGATATAGTGCGAGGGCCCAAAAATGCGGCGGCGTCCACATAAAGATGATCGCAAACAAGACAATAGAGTTTAACGAAATATCGCCAGTCACTGCCGCCCAACCGACCATCGGCGGGAAGGCGCCAGCTGCACCGCCAATAACAATGTTTTGAGGCGTCCGGCGTTTTAGCCACATCGTGTAGATGAAGACATAAAAGGCGATGGTAAAGGCTAAAATGGCCGCCGCTGCCCAATTGACCGCAATACCCATCACCATGACCGACCAGACAGACAGCGCCACACCAAAAGCAAGCGCCGCCCCGGGTTCAATCCGGCCGGTGGGGACGGGTCGCTCTGCAGTTCTTTCCATGATCGCGTCGATGTCTCGGTCGTACCACATGTTAATGGCGCCCGAGGCGCCCGCACCCACTGCGATACAAAGGACCGCCACCGCGGCAATCACCGGATGGATCGAGCCAGGGGCCAGATAGAGGCCGGCAAAAGCGGTAAAGACAACTAACGACATGACACGTGGTTTAAGCAGCGCGATGTAATCGGCGACGTCTCCGCCCGCCGGCACCGCTGCCGTCATTGTCATGTTGCCTGACTTTTCCGTCACCGAAATATCTTTCCCCTTACCCTTATCGAATACCGACTATTTGATCTTCGGCAGTTCGTCATAGGAATGGAACGGTGGAGGTGAAGACAATGTCCATTCCAGTGTATTAGCGCCTTCGCCCCACGGATTCTCGGCAACCTTCTCGCCGGAAGAAAATGTCTTCCAGAGCATGTAGAGGAAGATCAACACACCAAAGGCCGAGATATAAGAGCCGTAGGACGAGACCGCGTTCCATCCGGCATAGGCATCAGGATAATCGGGTATCCGTCGCGGCATTCCAGCTAGACCGAGGAAATGCTGCGGGAAGAACACGATATTCACGCCGATAAACGTTACCCAGAAATGCAGCTTGCCGAGAAACTCCGAATATTGTCGCCCACACATTTTTGGTAGCCAATAATAAAAACCGGAGAAGATCGCAAACACTGCACCCAGCGACAGCACGTAATGGAAATGGGCCACCACATAATAGGTATCGTGCATTGCGGCATCGACACCAGCATTAGCAAGAACCACACCCGTCACACCACCGACGGTGAACAGGAAGATAAAGCCGATTGCCCACAACATCGGGGTTTTGAACTCTATCGAGCCCCCCCACATCGTCGCAATCCAACTAAATATCTTAATACCCGTTGGCACCGCGATAACCATCGTGGCCGCCGTAAAGTAGGCTTTGGTGTCCACATCCAACCCCACTGTATACATGTGATGCGCCCACACGATGAAGCCAACCACGCCAATCGAGACCATGGCATAAGCCATTCCGAGATAACCAAAGACCGGTTTCCGGGAGAAGGTTGAGACCACCTGACTGACGATACCAAAGCCCGGCAGGATCAGGATGTACACTTCGGGATGCCCGAAGAACCAGAACAAATGCTGGAACAGGATCGGATCACCGCCACCAGCCGCATTAAAGAACGTCGTTCCGAAGTTTCGATCTGTCAGCAGCATCGTGATGGCGCCGGCCAAAACAGGCAGCGACAGCAGAAGCAGGAATGCCGTAACCAGGATGGACCATACGAACAGCGGCATTTTGTGAAGCGTCATGCCCGGTGTCCGCATATTCAAAATAGTCGTGATAAAGTTCGCGGCACCAAGAATTGAACTAGCACCTGCCAAATGCAGGGCAAAAATTGCCAGATCGACCGCCGGCCCGGGTTGGGCCACATTCGCACTTAACGGTGGATAAATGGTCCAGCCGCCTCCGACCCCGGTTTGAGTTTCCGAGACACCCGCCACAAAGGGCGACGCCAGAAGCAAGGCAAATGAGGGAATGAGCAGCCAGAAACTGATATTGTTCATCCGCGGAAACGCCATATCCGGCGCGCCGATCATCAAAGGTACTATCCAATTCCCAAAGCCACCGATCATCGCGGGCATGACCATGAAGAAGATCATGATCAGACCATGCGCCGTGATCAGCACATTGAACATATGGTGATCGCCACCAAGTATTTGGTTGCCGGGCTCCTGCAATTCCATCCGGAACAGGACGGACATGGCCCCGCCAATGATCCCCGCGATAATCGCGAAGATAAGGTACATCGTGCCGATGTCCTTATGGTTGGTGGAGTAGACGAACCGGCGCCAGCCTGTGGGCGTGTGATCGTCGTGGCCGTGGGAGGTTGCTGCGTCACTCATATCCTACCTGCCTTCTTGCTCAACGAGCCGAGTTATTAAGTTTAGCGACATCGCGTCGCTCTGATTTCAATGGGGCAAGACCAGCTTCTTTACGCTGCTTCGTTACCCAAGCGTCAAAGGCTGCTTTCGAAACAACCTTGACCTTGATGGGCATAAAGCCGTGATTCACACCGCAAAGTTCGGAACACTGTCCGTAATACGTGCCCTCCTTCGTTGCGTTAAACCAGGTCTGGTTCAATCGTCCCGGAACAGCATCAATTTTGACACCAAACGCCGGTATCGCCCATGCATGGAGCACGTCATTTGCCGTCACTTGTACTCGTACCGTCGTGTTTACGGGAACAACGACTTCAGTATCGGTTTCAAGAAGGCGCTTTGGGTTCTTGATATTATTGTCTTTGCCAAATTTCGCGAGTTCGTTATCCGGAATCATGTTGGAAGCAAATCCGAAATTACCATGATCGGGATATTCGTACTGCCAATACCACTGATTACCTATCGCTTTGACAGTCAGGTCTGCCTTAGGCACAACATCCGCTTTATAAAGCAGCTTGAAAGACGGTACTGCGATCACAACTAAAATGATAACCGGCACAATCGTCCAGACCATTTCCAGCATCGCGTGATGGGTTGTCTTCGAAGGCACCGGATTTCGCTTGGCGCTAAATTTCCACATCGTATAGAGCAACAAAACCAGCACAAATATCGTGATGATCGTGATGATCACTAATAGCAGATTATGAAACTCGGTTATGTCTTCCATCACGGTCGTAACGGCTGTCTGAAAGCCTGTTTGCCAAGGCTCTGCGAATGACGCAAATGCGTTTGTCGCAAAAAGTCCGCAAAACAGACCCGCCCCTATCGATGAAATCGCCGAAAGAATTTTGTAAAACCGCATCGCTCTCTTCCGTTCTTTGGCCTGAACAACAACAATCCACCGGACGAACCCGCCTGGAGAACTCTGCTGCCACAATGGCAACTACGATTTACCGGGATTAACGCCGGTAGAATCTTTAACTATATTACCCCAAGCATCGGGGCCGCTGATAGCGTAAGCCGCCGACGCGACCCTATGTCGCAACTGCGTCCAGACAGAGTGTGGACGATATGGTAAACAGGCCGTTAACAATTTGATGGCAAATTCGGCTAATTGACCCCAGATTGGGGTTTTCGCCATAAAACGCTGTTTTTTTGACCAATTTTTCTCTCGAAAGGACCTTGGAGTGACTGATTTAGCGAAGACCGACCAACTCTTCTTCGAGAAAGCCGGAATGGATCGTGATCGAATCAATGGCATCGTCGACGGCGCCCTAGAAAGAGCCGACGATGGCGAGCTGTTTCTTGAATATCGGCAATCCGAAAGCCTGTCCTTTGATGATGGCCGCTTGCGCAGCGCCTCCTTCGACACCGCGCAAGGGTTTGGCTTAAGAGCGATCGCTGACGAGGCGGTCGGGTATTCCCACGCGTCTGAACTATCCGAAGCCGCCATTAAGAGGGCCGCCGAAACTGTTACTGCTGTTCATGCCGGGCATAATGGCTCGGCTGCGGAGCCCCCCCAGGGAACAAACCTTTCTCTGTATACAGACACCAACCCTCTCGGCGAAGTCAGTTTTGAAGACAAAGTATCACTGTTGGCTGAAATCGACGCCTATGCCAGGGCTAAAGATCCACGAGTTGCCCAGGTATCGGCTTCTATTTCAGGGGAATGGCAGGCGGTTCAAATCCTCCGAGCAGGTGGCGAGCGGGTCGCCGATATTCGGCCCCTCGTTCGGGTAAACGTATCTGTCGTCGCCGCTGATGGTGATCGCATGGAGACCGGCAGTCACGGAACTGGTGGTCGGACTGGCTACGCCGCCTATATCGAACCAGATCAATGGCGAGCTCAGGTCGATGAGGCCTTACGTCAGGCGTTGATCAATCTCGACTCCGTCGACACTCCGGCTGGTGAAATGCAAGTTGTCCTGGGCCCCGGGTGGCCAGGTATTCTGCTGCACGAAGCCATCGGACATGGGCTTGAAGGCGATTTCAACCGCAAGAAAACATCGGCATTTTCTGGCTTGATGGGTGAACGCGTTGCCTCTGAAGGTGTCACTGTCGTCGATGATGGCACGATAGCTGACCGACGCGGCTCACTTTCAATTGACGATGAAGGGACACCGACATCAAGAACGGTCCTTATCGAAGACGGCATTCTGGTGGGCTATATGCAGGATCGACAAAATGCACGTCTTATGGGTATGACGCCGACAGGGAATGGTCGCCGCGAGAGTTTTGCTCACGCGCCGATGCCCCGCATGACCAATACTTACATGACGGAAGGCAACCATTCGCCGGAGGAAATCCTGAGTTCCGTACAAAACGGTCTCTATGCCGTTAACTTCGGTGGCGGCCAGGTAGACATCACCTCCGGCAAGTTCGTCTTTACTGCCTCAGAAGCTTATCTTATCGAAAACGGTAAAATAGGTGCGCCTGTCAAAGGGGCTACGCTGATTGGCAACGGACCGGACGCTCTGACGCATGTTAAAATGATTGGCAACGACATGAAGCTCGATCCAGGGGTCGGCACCTGTGGCAAGGATGGCCAGGGCGTTCCCGTCGGCGTTGGCCAACCAACTATGTTATTAGACAACCTTACTGTGGGCGGAACAGCAGCATAATCTTGGCAACAGGAGCCTTAATCCGCTTTTCCAACAGATAGATTATATTTTTTGAGAAGCTGAAAGAGTGTTTGTTTATCTACAGGCTTGGGGACGTAATCATCCATGCCAGCCTCCAGTAACGTTCGCGATCACCTGCCATCGCATTCGCCGTAACGGCGATGATTGGCACTGTTGTCCGCCAGCCGCCTAGCTCCCGAATTTTGCGCGTTGCTTCAATGCCATCCATGACCGGCATCTGGATGTCCATAAAAATCGCGTCGAACGGTCCTTCACGCGCAGCCTCAACAGCCTCAGCACCATTTTCAGCGACACAAATCGCGAATTCAAACGGCGCTAGATAAGCCTCCAGCACTCGCTGGTTAACGCGGTTGTCCTCAACAACCAGCACCGAAACGTTAGAGGTCGCCGCAAACGTTTCAATATTATCAGACCCCTTTGAAATTTCCGCGGTCGATTGAGGCATCCCCAACGGCAATTCGAAATAGAAGGTCGAGCCAATTCCGGGTTCGCTGTCGACGCCCATCTTGCCACCCATCATTTCAACCAGGTTTCGGCTAATGGCGATGCCCAGTCCGGCCCCACCGTCGGCCTGACCAATCGACGGGCTCGGCTGTATAAAGCGTTGGAACAAATGCTGCTGCGTTTCGAAATCGATTCCGTCACCGGTGTCTTGGACCTCAAACCGAATTCTTTCAGATCCCTTTTTTTGCCCTTTTGACCTGACAGTGACCGCCACAGTGCCGGCGTCCGTATATTTTATGGCGTTGGACAACAGGTTGAACAAAACCTGTTTAATCCGATTTTCGTCACCATCAAAGATTTCCGATACATCACGCGCTACGTCGACCGTAAGCGCCAAACCTTTTGCATCAGATCTCGTGCGCCAAAGGCGCTCGGCATGCGCCATCATTTCTCGAAGATTAAAATTTTGAATATCGATCTCCAGGTGACCGGCCTCAATTTTGGAAATATCGAGAATATCATTGAGCAATGACACAAGGGTTTCCGCACAATCCCGGATGGTTTCGACTTCAAGTTTCTGATCAGTAGATAATGTAGAACCCAGTAATGAATCAGCCATCCCAATAATGCCGTTCATGGGTGTTCTCAACTCATGACTAACACCAGCGAGAAATTCTGACTTATTCAAATATTGCGCCGCAGAAATGAGATCTGCTTCAACCAAATCACGAAAACAGGTGAGCCAATGGATGAATGGTTCCTCATACTCTGTCGACACCTGGTCCATGATACAGATGGTGCCAAAAGCCTGGCCATCAGGCCAATAAAGGGGAACACCGTAATAAGAACGGAAACCGTGCTCGGTCCATACCGGGCTTGCTTTCCAATAGGGATCTTCGGCCGCGTTTGGTACGTAAAGCGGTTCCTGTTTGGTGATCACTTCTTTGCAAAAAGTGTGCGCCTCAATCGGAAAGGTCGCCCCAATTGGAAACGGATTGCTTTCTTGATCACTGGAGACAACGGGTCGAATACCCGTTTCCGTTATTTGACATACCAACGAGGCAGAGCCGCCAAATATCTTAGCAACGAGATTGACCAGCTCCTGCCATTTAGCTAGCCGGTCAACAATTTCCTGGCGCTCCCGAAGAAAGGTACGCGAATGAACTAAACCCATTTTATAAAATTACCGACGCCAACCCAATGTGAGAATTCCCCACGTTTTTATGCCTTATCACGTATCTATTACATTTGTGAAGTATAGTTAATTGCGAGTTATGATAAATTTTAGACGACGTGATAAAATTATGATTTCATTGATCAAAATGATAAATTGCAACTCACAAAAATGAAGTCAACTGATGGTTGAGCCGTTAAATACGAATGGGGGCAAAATTTATGATCTATGACCCGTCCACAACACAATTACTGACCTTTCACGACAAACTACCTGCTTTCCTGGATGGTACTGATACGCCGCGGGCGTATCTTGAGCGTTGCCTGGAAACCATTAACGCTCGTGAGCCCGACGTCAAAGCCTTCGTCACGATGACAATCGACCGTGCGCGCCAAGCCGCGGACGAAGCAACAGAGCGTTATCGCCACGGCAACCCCTTGTCACCGCTCGATGGCATGCCAATTGCGATTAAAGACGTATTCGAAACCGAAGATATGCCGATGCAACTCGGCAGTCCGCTCTTCGAGGGATATGAAACAGGCTGGGACGCTGCATCGGTATATTTTTTGCGCCATGGTGGTGCAGTTGTCGTCGGCAAGACCGTCACGACCGAATTTGCTTTTGGAGATCCCGGCCCTACTCGCAACCCTTGGGACACCAATCGAACACCGGGTGGCTCATCGAGCGGCTCGGGCGCCGCGGTCGGTGCCGCCATGGTTCCCGCTGCAACCGGAACGCAAGTCCGGGGTTCGGTGCTACGGCCTGCCTGCTATTGTGGTGCTTGGGCGTTAAAACCATCACATGGTGCCATCAATACTCGGGGCGGCTTCCCCTCACCCCCCAGCGTTGGACATCTCGGCATTCTCGCAGGCTCCTTAGCCGATGCCTGGATAAGCGGCTATTGGCTCTCCAGAAATGCTGGCGGCGATGCCGGTCACCCCAGCCTTAAAGGCGAAGCGATTTTGCCAAAAGCCAGAAAACCGGCTCGTGTGGCCCGAACCGAAAGTGCGGGCTGGCTGGAAACACCGGAAGAAACTCGTGCAATTTTCGACAACATGACCCGCAAGCTTGACGGCCGCGGCGTCGAAGTCGTCGGACGTCAGGATGATCCTGAGCTTGAAGCCTATGAGCAGGATTTAATCAAACTGCGTGAGATCATGGAGGTCACGCTGGCCTATGAAGGACGCTGGCCACTGATGATGTATGCTGATCGCAACCCAGAAAAGCTTGGTGAACGGGTTCTCAATCGAGCTCTTTCCTCCGCTGATATTACGCCAGAACAATATGAGGAAACCTTGATCTGGAGCGCGGAAGCCAAGGTTCGGCACGAAGCGTTATCAAGAAAATATGATGCGTTAATCACGTTGAACGCTACCGGTCCTGCCCCGGAAGGCATGCCTGTTGGGAACGCCGTGTACGGTGAACATTCGTCACAGCTCGGGGTCCCAGCACTCAACGCGCCTCTCCTGGTTCAAGAGGGAATGCCTCTCGGTATTCAGCTTATCGGTTTTTATCGCCGCGATTACGACCTCGTCGCAATCGCTCACTGGCTCATCCATGCAATATTGCGTGATGAAGATTAGCCCAGGCGTAAGTCGCCCTAGATCATAAGGTCGCTTTGCGCCATGATTGCCCATTATGACGATTGTGAATTTATTTTAATTTAGAATTTAAAGTCCGGGGAGACGACAGATGACCCGAAGTGAGGTTGCCCGAGTTCAATCCTATCTCCGCAAAACATTCGGAAATAACGGGATTGAAATTGATATGCCGGAGAAGCCCGGCCAACCCGTAGAAGTCCGCGTGGGGCCAGAATTTATTGGCGTCCTGCATCGTGACGAGGATGAAGGCGAAGTATCCTATTCCTTGATGATGTCGATCCTCGAAGAGGATTTGCCGCCAGAGATGTAGCGCTCGCTCAACGCTGGAAGAATTAAAACCTTGCGCCCGGGAGAGAATTCAGCTCCTGCGCGGTGACTTTGCCATCACGATCAATATCTGCCGCTCGGAATTGCGAATCCAACCGGCTTAAAGCACGTTGCCGTCGACTCGACGAACCCACTCCAGCTCCGTAACTCCGCCTTTGACTTGAGAAATACTCTTCCCGGGTCACCCCGCCATCCCCATCACGGTCATACCCAGCGGTGTTAGGCGAAAAAGTTGGCTCAATTGTCTCTGGCGAATTTTGTGGAAGAGGTGCCTGATTTGCTGGCAGACCAAGTTTAGCTAATGGGTCCCGGCGCAATTTTCGCAATGCATCTTGCGCTGGATTGGGAAGTCTCGGCTGAAGGACTTTTCTATCCTGATTGTAAAGTCTTTGGAGATCACGTTCCCAAGGCCGTACTAACTGTTGGCCATACACCTGTGTAATCCCACCGGAACCAACTAGCCCGGCAGCAATCAACAGACTTAATATTGATGTCCTAAGTTTGTTCATACCGCTTACCCTAGTAGGCGTACTCATCAAAAATGGGGTCAACATTACCATCCCAGACCCCGTGGAATTTCTCAAGCTTTTCCTCGGCAGCCGTTCGCCCACTATCGACGATTTCATAGAGTGTCCCAAGGAAACCAGTCTCATCTGTCCCAACCGCATCGAGGCGATTCCGGCGCCGTAAGCCTGCACTGGCAATCTCGAGTGTTTCGCGAGCAACATCCTGAATAGCTTTATTTCGAAACGGCGTTTTCAAAGCCTGTTTAGGGACTTCAATCCGCAGATATTGATGCTCCTCTGGGGTCCAGTCTTTGACGAGGTCCCAGGCCGCATCGAGCGAGGTTTGATCATAAAGAAGCCCAGTCCAAAGCGCCGGCAATGCACATAACCGACGCCATGGGCCACCATCCGCGCCGCGCATTTCAATAAACTTTTTAAGCCGCACTTCTGGGAATACCGTCGTCAGATGGTCTCCCCAATCTCCCGACGTTGGCTTTTCTCCGGGCAATGCTGGCAAATCTCCCTTCAGGAAGTCCCTGAACGATTGACCTGACGCATCAAGATACGTGCCATCGCGATAGACGAAATACATCGGGACATCGAGCATATAGTCCACATAGCGTTCGAAACCCATACCGTCTTCGAAAACGAACGGCAAAATTCCACAACGGTCCGGGTCAGTGTCTTCCCAGATATGACTACGATACGACAGATAGCCGCTTGGCTTGCCTTCCAAAAACGGAGAGTCTGCAAACAACGCCGTTGCGATTGGTTGGAGTGCCAAAGACACCCGGAACTTCTTGACCATGTCGGCTTCGGATTGGAAATCCAAATTAACCTGCACAGTCGACGTCCGAACCATCATGTCGAGGCCGAGAGAGCCGACCTTTGGCATATAGTCACGCATAATTTGGTAGCGGCCCTTCGGCATCCACGGGATATCGTCGCGTTTCCACTTCGGATTAAAGCCAACGCCGATCAGGCCAATATTAAGTTCCTCCGCAACCTCTTTTACATGATTGAGATGTGAATGAACTTCATTACAAGTTTGGTGAATACTCTCGAGCGGCGCCCCTGCCAGTTCGACCTGCCCGCCAGGTTCAAGCGTTATCGAACAACCATTTGCGTGCGTAAGCGCAATAGGATTTCCGTTCTCCATCACTGGCTCCCAGCCAAAGCGCTGTAGCCCTTCAAGTAAGGCACGGATGCCCCAATCGCCTTCATATGGCGCGGGGAGAAACGTATTGTTCTGAAACACAAACTTTTCATGTTCAGTGCCGATACGCCATTCCGAAGCCGGTTTGTTCCCTGCCTCAAGATACTCGATGAGTTCACTCTTACTGGAGATCGGGGTCCCCGGAGATGCGGGTGGTGCTGCCATGCTAATTCCTACTCAACCGCTCTACGCTCACTCACTGGCCCAATCGCCCAACACTGATTGCCAGCATGAAAGTGCCGCAACTGCCGCCGTATCGGCCCGCAATATACGCGGTCCCAAGTCAATTGCCGTAAAGTTGGTTTTTTCTTTCAGGAGGTCAAGCTCAGATCGTGAAAAACCACCTTCAGGTCCTATCAGAATTGCCATTGGCTCAGTTCGGCCCGTAGCCTTTTGACCAGCTAAATATTCATTGATGGATATTCCACCACCAGTTTCATCACAATAGAGTAGCAGCCGATCTTCAGGCCAATCTTTCATAACTTCCGAGAGATTTACCGGCTCATCGACTTCCGGTACCGACAGGCGGCCACACTGTTCCGCAGCTTCCATTGCATTGGACTGAAGGCGTTGTGTATTCACCCGGGAGACATCCGTAAACTCTGTAAAAACTGGGATAAGCGCAGACACGCCAAGTTCTGTTGCTTTGGTCGCGACAAAATCTATCCGGGCGCGTTTGATCGGCGCAAAGATCAACCACAGATCAGGCTCAGTCCTTTGATCAGAAACTTGTTTCTCGAGGGTAATCGAGCAACGGCGACGGGTGATCTTATCAATTAACCCACGCCATTCACCATCCCGTCCGTTGAACAATTGAACGGGATCACCCAGACCCATTCTCAGGACGTTCATCAAATAATGGGCCTGAGCCTCCGATAAAGGGACCGATTGTTCGGAAGAGAACGAATGATCGACAAAAAGCCGGGTTACACGCATATCAATCAGAAAATCTATAATGACGGAATCTATAGAAATCGCCCAAATGCTTGAGACAATTTCATAACAGCGTTAGAGCTTACGGTATGGCAGAGCAAGCCCGAAATGAAATTGACACCACAGCGAGCGACATTCCCGTTAATAGCTGGGTTGACCGATTGATGCCACGCGCGTCGCACCCCTACATACGACTCGCCCGCTTCGACCGACCCATTGGCACATGGCTCTTACTGTTTCCATGTTGGTGGTCAATCGCCATGGCGTGGCCTAATTGGCAAACCACACTAGACGTATTTTATCTTTTTGCCGCCTTTGGAATTGGCGCCTTAGTCATGCGCGGTGCGGGCTGTACCTATAACGACATTGTTGATCATGACTTCGATGCCCAGGTTGCCCGGACAAAAAACCGCCCTTTGCCCAGCGGTCAGGTAACCGTCAAACAGGCTATCGGTTTTCTCGTCAAATTACTGGCAATCGGGTTCTGCATTCTGATCACGCTTAAGGCCTATGCTATTGCGGTCGGTGTCGCTTCCTTGGTTCTGGTGTTCACCTACCCTTTGATGAAACGCGTGACTTTCTGGCCACAGTTCTTTCTCGGACTAACATTCAACTGGGGAGCATTGCTTGGCTGGGCGGCGGTTCGGGGCGACCTCGCGGCGCCAGCGATTATTCTCTATACCGGCGGCATCTTTTGGACACTCGGTTACGACACGATCTACGCGCATCAGGACCGCCAGGACGACCCTCAAGCGGGGGTCAAATCAACGGCACGACGATTGGGTCTGGGTAGCAAACCCTGGCTTTATGCGTTCTATATCATCGCCACTGCCCTGTTCGCCTATGCAGGTCTCAAGGGCAACTTCACCTGGCCATATTTCGTAGGACTTGGGCTCGGCAGCACGCAACTGATCTGGCAAGTCTGGGATGTGGATATCAACGATCCAAAAGACTGCCTCGCCAAGTTCAGATCGAACCGGCTGTTCTCCTGGCTGTTTCTCGGCGGTATTCTCGCCGCCCAGATCACAACTCTGAGCTAGCTTTCAAGCCGCGACGGAAACGCATCAATACCGAGCTCACGCCGGAATTCGGCCGTCGGCTCAAGCCGAACGTCGTCAATCGGAATACCAATTGAATCCGCAATTCGGTCAATCGCATTGAACGTTGCCGCGATACCACAAGCGTCGACCAATCCGTCAGCACCCAGCGTCGCCGTCACCTCATTGCGAGCGTCTTGTAAACGTTGGGCATCATCACCAGCAATTGCTTCAGCAAAATTGACCAACATAGCACCGTTTGGCACGCCGCCATCGCCCTCTGCTTCACCCATTACGCTGCTTAAATCGATCTCGTCACCAGTCTGTTCGCTGCTCGCACGGAGCAGTGCCGTATGGCTGGTGGTTCAATAGGCGCACTGATTGATGGCCGATATTCGACCCGCGATCAGTTCGATTTGCGCCCGGGTAATCGCTCGGAACTTTGTCGCAAAATCTTTCATCTGTTCCGCGGACAGATATTGGTTCGAAACCAGATCAAAAAATCCATGGGCTTCAGCAGGGACGAGACTTAAGGCCCTGCGAATATTCGATACACCCGGCCCAAAGGTCTCGCGATCCCCGTCGCTGGCGTCGTCCGGCGCAATCCACGGCACCCAGGCATCTCCCTGTTTCGCTTCGGTGGGACGTACTTTCTTGGGATCACCATCGACCGGCATCGGAATTTCGCGGGACGGCATTCCTACTGCATAGGCGAACGTATCCAGGGAAATGGTCGTGCAGGCGACACCAACGGTTTCGACGTACTCCTCTTCACTCAACCCACTCTCAATTAGTTCGCGGGCCCAATTCCGTCTTAGCCGTGCCGAGTCCGTTGCCAACCGATGGATCAATTCGACTTGTGCTTCTGGCAAATCTGAAACCGTGTCATGGGTCCCTGTTACGTTGTAAGGCATAAGCGCGGCTTTACGCTCAACGCACAAACTACATTGTTTTGCGTTCCGCACTTCCTGGGCTATCGCGACCCGTGTTGCACCGGTTAGCCAAGTGCCTGGCGAGGCGAGGCGTTGCCAGGCGCGCTGATGCGCCTCAAGCAAATCCAAACGGATTGGCACGGGCGCATCTTCATAAGAAACAATCGTCATCCATTCCTCCATTCCTCCATTCTCGTGTAGGTGAATGACAAACAACCCTAAGCCTTATGTCAATCAACGCGTTCAGATCATCTCGGAATAGCAATGTCGGTATTTCGTGCTAAACAGTCTGCAACACGCCACTGATTGGACAAGAGAATGGACAAGCCAACTTCCGAGCGCATCGCGATTACCGAGAAAGACGCCGTCGCGATCATCACCCTGAACCGCCCTGACAAACTCAACGCTATCGATGATGCTATGCGAATAGACCTGATGGCCGCGGTTGATTGGGCGAGTCAGGAAGAAACTGTGCGCGCCATTGTTCTCACCGGCAACGGCAAAGCATTTTGTGCCGGCGGCGATATTGCTGCCATGCGTGAACGGCTCGAAGCGCCGATCGGTACCGTCGCGATGAATGGCTGGAAACGACAACGCCGTACCCATCATGCCGTGACCATGCTGCACGGTTTGGCTAAGCCAACCATCGCTGCCGTCAATGGGGCCGCCGCAGGGCTCGGCGCCGATCTCGCTTTATGTTGCGATTTTGTTATTGCCTCCGACAAAGCAATGTTCACCATGAGCTATCTCTTGCGCGGTTTGATTCCCGACGGCGGTGGCATGTATTTTCTGCCGCGACGCGTCGGCCTGGCACGCGCCAAAGAACTTATATTTTCGGGCCGCAGAGTCCCCGCCGAAGAAGCATTGAGCCTCGGGATGATCGAGGGTGTCACTAGCGCGGAGTCGCTTCTCGATGAAGCTATCGCAACCGCCGAGCGGATGACAGCCGGCTCGCCAAATTCACTGGCTCTCGCCAAATCGATTATGGATCAAAGTTTGGAATTATCGATCGAAGAGGTGTTTGCGCTGGGCTGTCAGGCGCAGGCAATTTGCTACACGACTGATGAGCATCGCAACGCCGTAACCGCCTTCCTCGATAAATCAAAAAAATAATCGTGGCGACTTCCCCTATCGAAAATCTGTTCAGACCTAAATCGATTGCCATCATTGGCGCGTCCGCCGATCCGGCAAAGACGGCTGGGCGGCCGCTACAATTTCTGCGCAAGCACGGTTTTTCAGGCGATATCTGGCCGGTCAATCCGCGAGCAGCGGACATTGATGGTGTGCCGTGTTTCGCGAGCATCGACGACCTTCCCGGCGTCCCCGATGTCGCGATGATTTTATTGGGACCAACGCATACCGAAGACGCCACCAGAAAATTATCAGCCCTCGGCACCAAGGCAGCGATAGTACTGGCGGGCGGCTATGGCGAGACCGGGCCCGCGGGAATCCAACGTCAGGCTGCTCTTTCTGAAGCAGCGGGTTCAATGCGCATCCTCGGCCCCAACACGATTGGGCTTTTAAATTTACAGGATCGGACCACCTTGTCAGCATCCGGTGCCCTCGACACAGAACACCTCACCGCCGGCAAGATTGGCGTCATCTCACAATCTGGTGGCATTCTTGGTTCGCTCCTATCGCGTGCCGCCGCCAAAGGCATCGGCCTTTCCCACCTCGCCGCAACCGGTAACGAAGGTGATCTTGAGGTTTGCGACATCCTGGAATGGATGATTGGGGAAAAAAATACCTCTGTCATCACCCTCTATCTCGAAGGGCTTCGAGACACAAAACGCTTCAGCAAACTGGCCACAATAGCAAAACGCACGGGGAAACAACTGGTCGTATACAAGGTCGGACGATCTGAAGCTGGAGCCCTAGCCTCTGCGTCCCATACCGGGGCCATGGCCGGGGATGATCGGCTCTATGATGGGTTGTTTGCAAAATCCGGGGTCATTCGGGCGGATCGCTTCGATGATCTACTTGATATCGCTATGGCGCTCAGCATGGGCAAGAAGCCCAGAGGGCGACGGGTCGGAATTCTTACCTCGACCGGCGGCGCAGGCGGGCTCGTTGCCGATCAATGTGGGTTGGTGGGTTTCACCACACCAGCGCCAAGCCGAAAAACCGCCGCCCAGCTAGCGTCATTATTTAGCCATGTCGGATTTACCGCCGACCGCAATCCCATCGATCTAACACTCGCCGGATTAACCCCAGAGATTGTTGGTGGATCGATCTCCGCCCTACTCGACGCGAAAGAATATGACGTCGTCATTCCCATCGTTGGGTCATCTGGCGTCGGACGACCGGAGCTTGTTGCTGACCCGGTTATCAAAGCCGTAAAAAACACATCAAAGCCATTGATCGTTTATTGCAGCCCAGATGCACCCGCGATCCTGCACCGCCTCAACAGCGCCGGTGTCCCTACCTACGCCGCACCAGAATCCTGTGGCGATGCGTTAAAAGCACTCGTGAAAATTTAAAGCGACAGCAAAGATTCGCGCGGATATCCGATCTCAATCGCGTCGGCGCGCATAGCGGCAACCCGTCCCACCCGTACGACATTATCGGCGATGTGGTCAGAGACAAATTGATCCAGGTCAGTTCCTACCGCCAGTCGATCCCGTAAAAATTCCTGTGCCTCACTTTGGGTTGCAGACGCAAACTTTCGGTTTGTCGCCGAAATTTCGGCCAAGCTTAAACAGCTACCGTTGTGATTGTAGCAACCGACTTTTGCGGTATAGGCAAAGACCTCTTGCGGGGCTTGTCCATGATCAGTCTCTAACCAAACATCCGTCAAACGATCATAGCTGTAATTGCCTTCTGTCGCATGCATGCGGTCAAGCTGCGTCGCCGTAAACCAGGCGACAAATACTGAAACCGTTGTCCCGGGTGAATTCTGGAAAGTGGCCGGCATCGAGCCATACCCTGCCAGATGCGCCGCATAGACCACATCAAAATCATTCAGACGCCCTCGTATTACGGGAATCGGGCCGATCTCTGGTAGGTCTGCGTATTTCCGAGCGAGCTGCTCCGGAGACTGATTGGAGCCTGCCGCCAAGACCGGCGTCCGCCCTCCAACGTCAAAATCGTCACTGTCCAACGCTGACCATTGACCGGCCTCAAACACATAAGAATGGTCAGGCGCTGGAAAGGGGTATGCCTTGGCATGCACTACCGGATCGGTCAAAACCAACCTCCAATTTGTTGTACATCCTCTACGACAGGTTTGATCCGTTGGCAATTCTCTGGCGTATAACAGCAATGGGTTTGCCAAATCCCCCCAACAACGTGCTAAACAGTTGCGCGCCCGTATGTTTTTCGGGTTACGAGAGTGGAAAAACGATGGCATTTGCTAGCCTGCGCGATTTTATCGAACAGCTCGAACGAGACGGACAGTTAAGCCGTGTCACCAAGCCGGTCTCGACGGCGCTCGAAATGACGGAAATCCAAACCCGCCTTCTCGCTGAGGGTGGCCCCGCCGTGCTATTTGAAAATCCGCTGCGTGCCGATGGCACACCCAGCGATATACCGGTGCTGGTCAATTTGTTTGGCACCGTGGACCGTGTTGCCGCGGGCATGGCCCGTAAACCTGAAGAGCTTCGCAAATTTGGCGAACAACTCGCTTTCCTTCGCCAGCCGGAACCACCGGGAGGCTGGCGTGAAGCATTGCAAATGCTGCCGATGGTGAAATCCGTTTTCGCGATGAAACCCAAGACGGTATCTAATGCACCTTGTCAGGAAGTTGTCCTAACCGGCGACGACATTGACCTCTCTCAGCTGCCGATCCAAAGCTGCTGGCCGGATGAACCGGCCCCTCTGATTACCTGGCCCCTGGTCGTTACTGATGGTCCTGCCGGCACCAATCTCGGCATCTATCGGATGCAGGTCACCGGGCGCAATACGACGCTGATGCGCTGGCTAAAACATCGTGGCGGCGCGCAAGCGCATGCCACGGCGAACGGCGATTCTATTCCTGCAGCCGTGGTGATAGGCGCTGATCCGGCAACGGTAATCGCCGCCGTCGCGCCAGTGCCAGAGTCCGTCTCGGAATATCAATTCGCTGGTCTTTTACGGGACAAAAAAGTTGAGCTTGTCGACTGCAAAACGGTGCCGCTGAAAGTTCCTGCCAATGCGGAGATCGTGCTCGAAGGACATGTGTCGCGAACCCTCTATGAAGGCGAGGGCCCTTACGGCGATCACACCGGTTATTATAACGCTGTTGAGGACTTTCCAGTTTTCACCGTCACTGCCATTACCATGCGGCGTGATCCAATCTATCTATCGACCTTTACCGGTCGTCCTCCAGACGAGCCATCCGTTCTCGGCGAGGCGCTCAATGACGTTTTTGTTCCCTTACTAACCCAGCAATTTCCCGAGGTCAGCGACTTCTGGTTGCCACCGGAAGCGTGCTCCTACAGGGTCGCCGTCTTCTCAATTCGCAAGGGTTATCCTGGCCATGCCAAGCGCGTCATGATGGGCGTCTGGTCATATCTTCGCCAATTTATGTATACAAAGTTCGTAATCGTCGTGGATGACGATATAGATGCACGGAACTGGAAAGATGTAATCTGGGCGATATCAACCAATGTTGACCCTGCGCGCGACTGCACCTTCGTGGAAAATACGCCAATTGATTATCTCGACTTTGCATCACCCGAGTCAGGGCTGGGCTCAAAAGTTGGAATTGATGCCACAGCAAAGCTGCCGCCTGAAACAAAGCGCCCCTGGGCCCGCAAGATTCGCATGAGCGAAGATATAATCAACAAAGTAACCCGCGACTGGCAGGACTATGGCCTGCCTGGTTCCGGTGACCCGACCTGGAAAAGGAATTCTGATGACTGAACAGGTAAACCAGCTCGACCTCCTGTCGAGATTGCTGGAAATGGCCCAAAAAGAGGGTGCTGAGAGCGCCGATGCCGTCGTGTTTGATGCCACCTCGATTGAAGTGGCTCAACGGCTTGGGGCGCCTGAAAAACTGGAACGCGCAGAATCTGCTGATATGGGCCTGCGGGTATTTATTGGCAAACAACAGGCCATTGTTTCCTCGACCGACCATTCGGACGGCGCGTTGCGGGAAATGGCTGAACGTGCGGTTGCCATGGCCAAGGTCGCCCCCGAAGATCCCTGGTGTGGCATCGCCGATCCAGACCAGATCGCGACAACCATTGCCGAGATGGATAGCTATGACCCCGTCGAACCAGAGACCCAGAGCCTCATTGATATGGCGACTGAGGCAGAAGATGCTGCCCGTGCCGTCAAAGGCGTCACCAACTCCGAAGGCGCAGAAGCGGGATATAGCAGAGCGCGCATCGCGCTCGCAGCGACAAATGGTTTCGCACAAGACTACGCTGTCACCAGCCACAGCTTTTCAGCATCCGTCATCGCCGGTGAAGGCACCACGATGGAGCGTGATTACGATTTTACAACGGCTGTCTATGCCGAAGATCTGAAATCCCCCACTGAAGTCGGAAGGAGCGCTGGCGAACGTGCGGTCGCCCGCATCAATCCCCAGAAGAAAAAGACGTCGCAAGTGCCTGTTGTTTATGACTGGCGCGCATCATCGAGCCTCCTGCGTCATCTAACAGGCGCCATCAATGGAGCCGGGATCGCACGCGGCACCTCTTTCCTAAAGGAAATGATGGGTGAACAGATCTTCAGCGATAACATCACCATACATGACGACCCGCATCGTCGGCGTGGTCTGAGCTCCAAACCCTTCGACGGTGAAGGAATTGCGACATTGCGCAAGAAAATCATTGAGAATGGCAAGCTGACAACCTGGCTTCTCGACCTAGCCTCCTCAAGACAGCTTGGCCTACCGACGACCGGCAACGCCGCCCGCGGCACTGGCGGCCCGCCGAGCCCATCCTCAACCAATGTGTATTTGGAAGCCGGTGAACTGTCAGTTGCAGACCTCATCTCAGACATCAAGGAAGGCTTTCTGGTCAACGAACTGATTGGCATGGGCGTCAACGGTGTAACGGGTGATTACAGCCGAGGCGCCAGCGGGTTTTGGATCGAAAACGGCGAAATTACTTATCCAGTCAGTGAGATGACGATAGCCGGCAACCTCAAGGAGATGTTCGCCGGATTAACCCCGGCAAATGATCTCGAGTTCCGATATGGTACCGACGCACCAACTGTCAGGATCGACGGGATGACGGTTGCCGGTCTCTAATTATTGATGGCGGGCATAGCTCAATAGGCTTTGCACGCATTTAATTGGCGGGATTCAGGGCACATGCTATGATTCCGCGCCTAAATTGCGAGCGCATGAACAGTCCAGACACCCAGATCGTGGCAACACAACATAATCCAGCCACCACACAATCACTCGTCTCTCGGCTCGTGCGAGAATATGTGCGCCCCCACCGCGGCCGATTGAGTCTTGCTGTCTTGTGTATGGCTGTTGTCGCGGGGACGACGGCAGCGAACGCGTATCTGATGAAACCCGTCTTCGATGACGTGTTTATCCTCAAAGATGAGAAGATGCTGCTGATCATCCCGATAGCGATATTATTTATCGCCGTCATCAAGGGCGCCGCGACTTACGGGCAGGCTGTGCTGATGAGCTATATCGGCCAAAAGATCGTCGCGACCATTCAGAACGGGATGTTTTCACACCTTATGTGGGCAGACATCGCCTACTTCCAAAAAACCGCCACCGGCAAGCTGATCTCGCGGTTTAACAATGACGCCAATATGCTGCGCGCAGCGGTTTCAAATGTCCTCGTGGGGATCGCGAAAGATACCCTAACCCTGATCTTTTTGGTGGCATTGCTGTTCTATCATGACTGGGCGCTGGCCCTCATTGCCTTCGTGGTTTTTCCAACCGCTGTCTATCCCATCGTCAGGATCGGCCAGCGAATGCGTAAGGTGTCAGACAACACCCAGGTCCAGATGGGCGAACTGACCACGATCCTGGATGAAACCTTCCGCGGTGCCCGCCATGTGCGTGCCTATGGCATGGAAAAATATGAAATTGACCGGGCGGGGCGCATCATTGAAACAATTTTCCAACTGGTTCAGAAAGCAGCTCGCGTCCGCTCTGCAACTCACCCAATCATGGAGTCGCTCGGGGGCGTAGCGATCGCGGTTATCATTTTCTATGGCGGCAGCCAGGTCGTTGCCGGCGCCACTACGCCAGGCACCTTTGCTTCCTTTATCTCCGCTCTGTTAATGGCCTACCCAGCAATGAAGAATCTCGCCAACCTCAATGCAAATCTTCAAGAAGGGCTCGCAGCTGCGCAGCGTATCTTCACCTTGATTGATGCCGCCCCAACGATCCAGGACAAGCCGGACGCTAAACAGCTCGAAGCTGCAAGAGGAGACGTTAAGTTTGAAAATGTGCGGTTCGGCTATGAGAAAAATCGCGCAGCGCTCTCAGGTATCAATCTGGATATTCCTGCCGGTAGCACCGTCGCGCTGGTCGGACCCTCTGGAGCTGGCAAATCAACCGTCTTAAACCTTATCCCGCGCTTCTATGACAGCGACGACGGTCAGGTCCTAATCGATGGCAAAAATTTACGCGACGTCACCGTTGCTTCGCTCCGCGCCAATATTGCTTTGGTGTCACAAGACATCACCCTGTTTGACGACACGGTCCGCAGCAATATCGCCTACGGCAAGCTGGACGCCTCGGATGACGAGATCATCGCTGCCGCGACCGCAGCAGAAGCTCATGAATTTATCAGCGGCCTTACATCTGGCTATGAAACCCATGTCGGTGGGCGCGGGTTAAAACTGTCCGGTGGACAGCGCCAGCGTATCGCCATCGCACGTGCGATGCTGAAGAACGCCCCTATTCTGCTTCTCGATGAAGCGACATCTGCCCTAGACACCGAAACCGAACGCCAGGTCCAATCTGCATTGGAGACCCTAACAGAGGGACGTACCACGATTGTGATCGCACACCGGCTTTCAACAGTTATGGCAGCCGACAATATTTATGTGATGGATAACGGGCAGATCGTAGAACAAGGAACCCACGCCGAGCTTCTCGCGAAAGACGGCGCCTATGCCCGCCTCTATGCTGTCCAGTTTGCCGAACAGGCCGAAGGGGTCAAACCGGCAGAGGTCACTGCCTAAGCAATGGCGGCATTCAAAAATATGATGCGGCGACCCGGCCCACGCGCTGCGGCGTGCTGGTTAGCCGCCAATTACATTCGTTTGATCAAAGTTACTGGACGGTGGCGTTTTGAAGGAACTGAAATTCCGCAGAAGCTGATCGACGAGAACAAACCATTTCTCGTAGCGTTTTGGCACGGACGACTTTTGATGATGTCGTTAGCTTGGCCCTACGCCCCACCATTCAAGATGGTTATTTCGCACCACCCGGATGGGGAATTAATCGCGCGGACGATCAAAGTTCTTGGATTTGACTCCATCGGCGGCTCATCCTCTCGTGGCGGCGTTAGTGCCGTGCGTTCAATGTTGAGATCCCTCCGATCGGGCGAACATGTCGGCGTCACACCTGATGGCCCACGCGGACCCAGGATGCACGCAGCCGAAGGCGTGGTATTTGCGGCGCGCCATGCCGGCGTCCCGATATTGCCGCTGACCTACGCGGCGAAGGGCAGCAAAATACTCTCGAGCTGGGACCGATTTCTAATTCCCTTGCCTTTTTGCCGGGGAATCATGAAATGGGGCAATCCCATCGAAATTGCCACTGACGCTGATGACCAGGAAGTCGCTCGTGTCACCGTAGCGCTGGAAGATGAACTAAACCAAATCACGCGCGACCTGGACACCGAGTTAGGACTGATCGTTATTGAGCCCGCTCCAAAAGCAGCAGAGTCGCCATCATGATTTTGTCTGTTTATCGTGGCCTTTCATATGCGGCAGCCCCTATCCTCCGGCGTTTTCTCGAACGGCGAATACAGCGAGGCAAAGAAGACCCCAACCGCTTTGGCGAACGGTTTGGCCGTCCCAGCAAAAAACGGCCGGCGGGTGCTGTCATATGGCTTCATGCAGCGAGCGTTGGCGAAGCAATCTCAATTCTATCGCTGATCAATCGACTTGATCGCGACTACCCAAGCCACGCGGTTTTGGTTACCACCGGAACGGTAACATCGGCGGCGATTATGGCAGAAAGACTGCCTACGCAAGTCATTCATCAATTCATCCCCGTTGATCAGCCGGTTTGGATTCAACAATTTCTTGACCACTGGAAACCCGATATCGCTCTTTGGGTTGAGTCCGAATTTTGGCCAAATCTATTAACCGCCATAAAGGCGCGTCAGATTCCACTGATACTGATTAATGCTCGTGTATCTCCGGACTCGTTTCGCGGCTGGCAACGTGTACCGCGAACCATCGCGCACTTGTTGAGCTGTTTTTCCCTGTGTCTCGCGCAGAGCACGCAGGATGCGGAGAAGCTTGCGGCACTCGGTGCCAAGAACGTCCACACGCCAGGAAATCTAAAGTTTGCGGCCGACCCGCTACCAGTCGATGACAAGGCCCTTTCGGCGCTTTGGAATGAAATCAGCACGCGGCCAGTCTGGATCGCGGCCAGCACCCATGAAGGAGAAGAAGAAGCGGTCGCCGCTGCCCACCGCATCGTGGCTGACAATCATCCTGACCTGCTAACGATCATTATTCCAAGACACCCAGCACGAGGTCCGGAAATAGCAGGGAGCCTTGCAAACCAAGGGCTTACTGTCGCGAGAAGGTCTGAAAGTGCTTCGCTACTGCCCGAAACAGAAATTTACATCGCAGACACGGTGGGCGAGCTTGGTTTGTTTTATCGGCTGGCTCCTATCGCCTTTATCGGTGGCACATTGGTTCCACATGGCGGGCAGAACATGCTGGAAGCCGCCAAGTTGGAATGCGCCATTATTCACGGTCCCTCTATGACTAATTTTGCAGCAATTACGTCTGAATTTTCAGCTGCAGGGGGATCGACTGTTATCCAAAGCGAAACGGAACTCGCAGATGCTGTGTTGAGTTTGCTTTCGGATGATACCAGCAGAACAGATCAAATCGCTGCAGCTCACAATATTGCAGAGGCCAAAACTGGAATTCTCGACGCCGTGTTGGCGCAGTTAGGGCCTTACTTAATAGCGCTTGCGACACCGGCGTCCTCGCGGCCCAAGGCAAAGCAAAATGCGGGCGCCTGAATTTTGGCATGTGCCCAGCAAAACGGGCAGAATTTTATCTCCGCTATCACTGCTATGGCGTTCGGGGACCGCCTTACGAGACCTGACAACGGGAAAACCCTGGGCGGCTTCTATTCCCATAGTCTGCATTGGCAACCTCACTGCGGGTGGTGCAGGAAAAACACCGTTGGCCATCGACCTCGCCCGCGCACTACTTGCAAATAGACAAAATCCGCATCTTCTCAGTCGCGGATACGGCAGTTCCCTATCAGGACCGATTCTCGTCGACCCTAAAATTCACGATGCGAGCGACGTTGGTGACGAGCCGCTATTGCTGGCGGAAGCGGCACCAACATGGATCTCGCGTGATCGCGTCGCCGGAGCAAAGCAAGCCATAGAAAACGGTGCCAACCTCATCATAATGGATGATGGGTTCCAGAACCCCACCTTGGCAAAATCCTTTTCAATCTTAGCAATCGATGGCGGGTACGGATTTGGCAATGGTCGTGTCATTCCCGCTGGCCCGTTACGCGAAACAGTTACCTCTGGTCTTGCTCGAAGCGACGCGGCAGTCATCATCGGAGAAGACATCTACGACATTGCGAAAACGATTGGTGATGCCTGCCCAGTTTTTCGAGCGCGGATCGTCGCTATCCCCGACCCAGACCTTACCGATAAAAAGGTTTTTGCTTTTGCAGGCATTGCGCGGCCATCAAAATTCTACGCGACTCTCCAAGAAATGAATTGCGATATTGTCGGATCGCGAAACTTTCCCGATCACCACAAATTTGACGCCGAGGAGGTTATCAAGATATGTGACCATGCCTCACAGCTTGGCGCGATCCCGGTTACAACGGAGAAAGACTACGTGCGTCTACCAGAAGAAGCCCACGCTCTGATTAAATCAGTCCACATTTCCTTGGAATGGGAAGAAGCGAATGCCCACGAGCGTCTTCTCGAAAAGGTACTCGTCAATGGCTAAGCGAAGTCCTGCTCAGAGGCGGTTTTATCGGGCCGTAGGCTATCCTCTGGAGGCTCTGGGAGTGGCGGTGGTTTACGGTTTTTTCTCGCTCCTGCCAATGGATACCGCATCAGCGGTTGGTGCTTGGATTGGGCGCACGCTTGGACCTCGACTGGGATATCAGAAACGGGCGACCGCCAGTTTAAAACGGGCGTTCCCCGATTACAGCGATGGCAAGATACGGACCATAACCCGCGATATGTGGGATAATCTCGGACGGGTCCTCGCTGAGCTGCCGCATATGGGAAAGATTGTTGACCACCGGGTAACAATTGTTGGCGAAGAATATATTTCTGACATTCGCGAAGACGGGATCCCCTGTATTTTTTTCTCTGGTCATTTTGCCAATTGGGAGCTTTTTGGTCTCACAGCGCGACAGGTTGGGTTTCCCCTCGTTCAGGTATACCGGGCAGCCAACAATCACTTTGTTGACGCGATGCTGCGGAATATCCGAAAACTCGAAGATGAGGATCTTATTCCGAAAGGCCCCAAAGGCGCCCGTAGCGCCGTCATGGCGATCAGGAAGAAACGCAAACTCGGATTTCTGGTCGATCAGAAAATGAACGACGGGATTCCGGTAGAACTGTTCGGTCGCGATGCCATGACAGCTCCGGCGATCGCCGAACTCGCATTGCGCTATGACTGCCCCGTCATCCCGGTCTGTATGGAACGGCTTGATGGTTGCAATTTCCAGCTGAACATCTACCCCCACCTAGAGCGACCAGCGGAGAACGATGTGCCGACCATGATGCGCTCAGTGAACAAACGTTATGAAGAATGGATCACTGACAGGCCCGGCCAGTGGCTTTGCTGGCTGCACCGGCGGTGGCCAGAAGACTAGTCTAGCGCTGCTTCTTTAAGGCATCAGGCATAGGCCCAACCAGCAGAGCCGGATCTAGACGCATATTCTTCCAGGTTAATCCCCAATGCAGATGCGGTCCCGTTGCACGTCCTGTTTTACCTATACGTCCGATGAGCTGACCTTTGCGCACGCGCTGACCCTTCTTCACAAGCACCTCGCTAAGATGGATATAGATCGTGCCAACACCAATGCCATGATCGATCTGGATCGTCTTGCCGGTAAAGAACATGGCTTCGTGAGTCAGTGAAACAACCCCATCAGAGGCGGCAACAACCGGGCTCCCGGTCGGCGCTGCAACATCAACACCGAGGTGTGGGGCACGCGGCTTGCCGTTAAGAATGCGCTGGCTACCATAAACCCCGGAAATACGGCCATGTGCAGGCCACATGAAGCCCTTCTGAAAATCCGCAATCTTCGTCATCCGCTGTCGCGCGTCATTGAGCAGCTTTCGCTCCCGCGCAATGCGTTTGTAATCTCGCGTTTTTGGCGTGACCTTGCGCTTGGGCAAACCATCTATGCGCTGAATTCGGTAATTCCTTTTCCGAACTTTCAGCCTTTTTTGTTCAATTCGTCCATCCTTGTGCCGCACCGTAACCAGCGCTTTCGAGTCGGCGTTACGCGACAATCCGAAAACAAAACTGCCATTTGGCAGTGCCAGAATTGGAACGCCGTCTAGGGTTACCGAACTACCAGGTACTGTTGTTCCCGTAATCAACGCGCCTTGGGTAAAGGGTCCTTTTAACTCCAGCGCCGCCGTCTGTCCGCCAACAAGCAAGGCTAATGCAAGAAAAACCACCCGAATCACAGGAGCGATCCCTGACTATCATCCGGTGAGCTAGATTTCCTTTGGGCCGCTTTCTTAGCAGGGGTCTTCTTAGCTTTGACAGGCGCTTTCGCGGACTTCTGCTTACTAGGGTCACCGTCATCAAAAATCGCACCACGCGACCCATCAGCGAACTCAATTTCTATCGCACCACCTGGAACACCATCAGCCGCTTGCATCACGGGCCTGCCGTCATCATCCCTCACCAAGGCGAAACCACGCTCGAGAACGCCTTTATAGGAAAGACTCTCCAACAGCTGACCCTGTCCTGCCAGTCTGTCCTGGCCCGATTTAAATATTCGTGTCATTGCATTGGGTAATCGATCTGATGCTTCCAGCCCTGCAAATCTCGTTTCGCTGTTTTGCAAATTCGACATTATAGCCAAATCAAATCGTTCGGTTGTTTGCGACAGTCTTTCGCCCGCTGCCGTCATAACCTCCCGCGGATGTCGCAACCGTGCACCAACCCCTGCAACACGTTCCTGGTGCTGTTCCAACCGATTGGCAATCGACAATTTAAGTCTGTCTGTTTCGCTATCGAGGCGTTGAGCCGCCTCTTCAAGCAAATGATCAGGTTGGGGCAAGCCCCTTGCCAACCCCTCTAGCTGCAACCTTTGATCTTCCCAGCAACGTTCGAGCCCAGCGACTAACCGCCGCTGGCTGTCGAGTAGTTGGGCTTCCAAATCTGCGCGTACCGGAACCGCCATTTCTGCTGCTGCCGTCGGTGTCGGTGCTCGGACATCAGATGCAAAATCGATTAGCGTCGTATCGGTTTCATGACCAACTGCGGAGATAAGCGGTATGTCACTTTCTGCCGCCGCCCGGACGACAACTACTTCGTTAAAAGCCCACAGGTCTTCAAGACTCCCGCCACCTCGCGCCACGATTAGCAAATCTGGCCGGGGCACGACGCCCTCCGGCTCACAACCATTAAAACCAGTTATAGCGTCAGCGACCTGCTCTGCCGCACCATCACCCTGAACAATCACTGGCCATAGCAGAACATGGCGGGGAAACCGGTCTGACAGGCGATGTAGGATATCGCGAATTACCGCACCTGTCGGTGAAGTGATAACACCAATAATTTCCGGTAAAAATGGAAGGTCTTGTTTTCGGTCAGGATCAAACAGGCCTTCAGCCGTTAGTTTCTTGCGACGGTCTTCCAGCAACTTCAAAAGCGCGCCTTCACCCGCAAGCTCAACAGCTTCGACAACAATTTGGTATTTGGAGCTGCGGGGATATGACGAAATCCGTCCGGTGCAGATGACCTCCATCCCTTCTTCAAGGGTGATACCCAGCTTGCCCACAGCCCCGCGCCAGCAGACACCATCCATCGCGGCATCTTCGTCTTTTAGCGTGAAGTAAAGATGGCCCGATCCATGATAGTTGGGACGCGAGATCTCGCCCCGCACCCGAACGCGGCCAAATGCGCCTTCCAACGTCCGTTTAACGGCACCAGATATCTCACCGACCGAGAATTCATTGATATTGTGCTCCAGCCCTGTAGCCGAGGGAGCATCAGAATCAAAAAGTGAGTTGTTGTCAGTCATGGCGACTCACATTCTATGCTAAACGAGAAGGGCCATACCAGCGGCGTGAAGCGCTCAATGAAATGTACAAAGGGAGATAGGCAGTGAAGGTCTTGGTGGTAGGCGGTGGTGGCCGCGAACATGCGTTGTGCTGGGCGATAGCAGGCTCTCCGCTGGTTACCAGACTGTGCTGCGCCCCGGGTAATGCCGGAATCGCGCAAGATGCCGAATGCATTGATATTGCCGCTGACAACATCGATGGGATTATCCGATTCGTTCAGGACAACGGAATTGAGTTTGTGGTGATTGGTCCCGAAGCCCCGCTTGTCGCCGGTCTTGCCGATAAGCTACTGGATATCGGCATTAAATCCTTTGGGCCGAGCGCTGCTGCGGCAGTGATGGAAGGCTCTAAAGGTTTCATGAAGGATTTCTGCGCCCGGCACGACATCCCAACCGCAGCCTACGGTCGGTTTAGCGACATTGCGGCGGCCAAAGCTTTTATTGCCGAACAAGGCGCACCAATCGTCGTGAAAGCCGACGGTCTCGCCGCGGGCAAGGGCGTGATCATTGCCGAGACCATCGAACAGGCAAATGCCGCGGTCAACGATATGCTCGAGGGCGGCGCGTTTGGCGATGCGGGCGCTGAAGTCGTCATCGAAGAGTTTCTAGGTGGAGAGGAAGCCAGCTTCTTTGTGCTGTGTGATGGCGAGACGGCCCTGCCGCTTGCCTCTGCACAAGACCACAAACGCGTCGGCGATGGTGATACTGGTCCCAACACGGGCGGCATGGGAGCGTATTCCCCCGCCCCAATCGTCACCGAAGCCATGGTCGAGACCATTATGGAAACCATCATCGAGCCAACGATGGCGGGGATGAAGGCTGAGGGCAAACCCTATAAAGGTGTACTCTATGCCGGACTGATGATCGAAGACAGACAACCCAAATTGCTCGAATATAATGTCCGGTTTGGTGACCCGGAATGCCAGGTTCTGATGATGCGCCTGATGTCAGATTTACTCCCGGCGCTTATCGCCTCAGCCGATGGTGTACTCAAGGATTTCGATTTGCGCTGGTACGACGAGACAGCGCTCACCGTCGTAATGGCGGCCAATGGCTACCCCGGGGCCTATGACAAAGGCAGCGTTATCAAAGGGCTCGACAAGGCCAGCGAAGACCGTGACATCACGATTTTCCATGCCGGTACGGCGTTTAACGAAAACAACGAGGTCTGTGCGACGGGTGGCAGGGTCATCGCAGTTACGGCGCTCGGCGACACCGTCGCCGAAGCACAGGCCAGCGCTTATAAAGCGGTTGATACTATCGACTGGCCAGGTGGTTTCTGCCGCCGTGATATTGGCTGGCGCGCGGTAGAACGGGAAGCAAAATCGTTTCGGGAAGAAAATTAATGGAAATTCGATTGGACGGACGGTCTGCTCTAATCACTGGCGGCAGCGAAGGGCTCGGTAAGGGCATGGCCCTTAAGTTCGCCGAGGCTGGCGCCGATGTTGCGATTCTCGCCCGGCGGCAGGAGGCGCTAGATGCAGCGGCAGCCGAAATTGAGTCTATCGGGTCTGGCAAAGTCGAAGCAATATCCTGCGACCTACTTAATGCGGATGCTACTAATGAAGCATTTGCAGCGGCAGAGGACGCCTTGGGAAAGATAGATGTACTGGTGAACAACGCCGGAACGTCCAAAGCTGGGCCGTTTCTAAAAATCACCGATCAAGAATGGCACGACGATTTTGAACTCAAGCTGTTTGCCGCTGTTCGTTTGTGTCGTCTCGCCCTCCCTGCCATGCAATCCCGTAAATGGGGGCGTATCATCAACGTATTGAATATTGGCTCGAAGGCACCGGGTGCGAACGGCGCCCCTACAGCGGTCGCCCGGGCGGCAGGGCTGTCGCTCACCAAGGTGCTCGCCAATACCGGAGCACCGGATAATGTCCTCGTCAACGCCCTGCTGGTTGGATTTATCAAATCCGGCCAGTGGGAACGGCTCTATGCTGAAAAACAGCCTAATCAGGAAATGACGACTTTCTGCAGGATATGGTCGACGCACGACAAATCCCGTTGGGCCGTATTGGAGAAACGGACGAGTTTGCAAGCACTGCCCTGTTCCTAGCATCTGAGGCTGGCGGCTATATCACGGGCACCGCGATTAATGTCGACGGTGGGCGCTCTCCTGTCGTTTAGTTGTCGTAATACTTCTCTGGCTCCACCAACTCGTTTTCAACGAGACCGCGAAGCGCCGCTTCTGCCATCGCGACACGGGTTTCTTCCGTGCTGGCACCGATATGCGGCGTGGCGAGGAAGTTTGGCAGGTTGAGTAGCCGATCATTTTCGGCAGGCTCGACAGCAAACACATCGAAACACGCGGCGCGTAAGGACTCGCCCTCAAGACGATCCGCCAAGGCGTCTTCGTCGACGATCTCACCACGGCAGGTATTGATGAGAACAGCTTCGGGACGCATCCGTTCCAAAACCTCCCGGCTATACAGTCCGCGGGTCGATTGAGTCTTCGGCAAATGCAAGGTGAGAACTTGTGATCTTTCCAGCAATTCATCAAACGATACCGCCGTTACGCCATGTTCGGCATAGAATTCAGGCCAATCTTTTAGATCGCAGGAGAGAACTTCACAGTTAAACGGCTTTAGCAGGCGCACAACCTCCTTGCCGATATTGCCGCAGCCGTGGATACCCACTGTGCGCCCGGTTAAGAGCTCACCATTGCGATAACGCGGACGTTCTCCGCTACGCATCGACTGGTTCAGCGGTGTAATCCAGCGCAAAGCGTTGATCATGAAGCTCAACGTCAGCTCCGCGACCGACAATTTGTTTACACCGAAAGTATACCCAAAGCGAATACCGTGGGCTTTCAGCGCATCAAAATCGATGGTTTCGCAGCCAGCGCCGAACTTGGCGACAATTTTAAGCTCCGGCAAAGCGTTCAGAACGCGATCCGTCAACGGCTCGAATCCGACGATGGCCGCATCGCAACCGCTCAAATACTCAATCAATCGGTCTTCATCGGTAATGCGTTCGTCATCTACCAGACGGGCATCGGGATAAGCATCAGAAATAATCTTCCGCATCACTGGATGAGAGCATGGTGTCGCGGCTGATACGCCGAGTTGCTTGATCACTGTACAAACCTCTCCAAATGCACAAACTATAGTCTATCCCGCAGATTAGGCCGTCTCACGACAGTCTTCAACGGCACCACAATTGACAGGCTCCTTACCCCGGCTATAGTCGCGGCGATTTCAACACAACCTAAGTGCCGCAAACGATGTCACCGCTAGAACGCTTTAAAGATTTTAACATCGCCTATCAGGGTATGTTTTACCCGATGGAAACTGATCATATGGGCCACGCCAATGTGCGTTATTACAGCCGCGCTTTTAACGAAGCGGCCTATTTCACCTTCACGACGGCAGATATAACGCCAGGCTATATGCGAGAGAATGATCGCGGCATGGCGGCAGTGACGGAAAATTTTGAATATAAACGCGAGATCATGCCGGGTGACCTTATTCAGATCCGGACATGCTTTATAAATTTCACCCCCAAGAGCCTGCATGTCTGGGGCGTAATGATCGATTCCAGCACTGACGAGATTTGCGCGATCAACGATCAGGTTTGTGTTTCACTAGACACCGTTGCGCGGAAGTCTACGCCGTGGCCGGACGCCATCTTCGACAAGGGCAAAAGCCTGGTAAAGGAGCGACCCGTTATTTAGCCGCTCCCTACCTGAACTTTTACTCGGCTGCGCCAGATTCAGCTGCAGACTTATCCTTGGGGTTAGCGAGATAATCTTTCGTAGACCAGATGACACCAATCGCTAAACCGACACCGTTAATCAGCAGACCATTTGCAATCGCATCTGCTGGCAGCAGGAGCAAGATACCCGCTACGAACAGTAACACTCTGCCCAAGGTGCTCTGCGGTCCAAACATATAGCCAATCAGGCCGCAGGAACCAAACCACACCCCTATAAAGGCCGTGACGGCGCCGGTGAATATATCTATCGGCGCCCCTTGCCAAAGTAAGGAAGGCGATAGAACGAAAATAAACGGTACAACATAGGCAATCCAACCAAGTCGTACCGCTGTCGCCCCCGTCTCCATCGGTTTTGCCCCCGACAAGTTCGCCGCCGCAAAGGCGGCTATCGCCACGGGCGGGGTAATCATCGACATCAAGCCGAAATACAGCACAAACATGTGGGCGGAAATCGGATGAATACCGAGCTTAATCAGTGAGGGTGCGATCATCGTCGCCAGCAGTAAATAGATTGCCGACGTTGGCATCCCCATCCCGAGCAGGATGGAAACAATCGCTGTCAGGATCAGCAACAGGAACAAGCTGTCTTCACCGACGGCAGCGAGCAGCAATGTCAAAGACTGACCAAGACCTGTCCGGTCCAGAATAGAAATAATGATACCGGCCATGGCGCCAATGGCAATAATATCAGCTGAGGACCGACCACTCGCTGCCACAGAATCCCACAATTGCGTCGGGCTAATCCGTTTGCCTTTATAGCCGAAGACAATACTGACCACGGCAACCGAAATCGCAGCCCAGAAGGCAGATTCTTGTGGTGGCAAGTTTAGAGAAAACAGCGTGTAAACAAGGATGACGTAAGGCAGTAAGAAGAACCAACCCTCCTTCATAACCCTACCAATCAACGGTATGCGATCTTTTGGAAGCGGTGCAATCTTGTTCTTCGCGGCTTCCAGATCCACCTGGACGAAGACGGCCAGATAATACAATGCAGCCGGAATCAAGGCGGCCAGAATAATTTCGGTATATTCCAGCTCGAGAATCTCAGCCATCAAGAAGGCAGCTGCCCCCATGATCGGTGGCATAATCTGGCCACCGGTTGAGGCAACAGCCTCAATGGCACCAGATGTCTTTCGATCATACCCAGCCTGTTGCATCAACGGGATGGTAATCACCCCGGTGGAGGCCACGTTAGCAACGGCGGAACCCGAAATGGAGCCAAAGAAACCAGAAGCAACAACTGCAATCTTTGCAGAACCACCACGGGACCGGCCCATCATGGCTGCAGCCAGATCTGTGAACCATTCAGAGGCCCCAGTATGGAGTAATAGCTGACCCATCCAGATAAACAGAACAACAGTCAGCACGATAATTTTCAGAGGTAGACCGAGTAGAGATGCATTGTTTGTACCCAGTTCCGCGGTCAGCCTGTGTGGTGCCTGGAACAGAAAACCGTGCTCCGGCAGAACATGACCCAGATAGGCATAAACCAGGAAGACCGAGAAAACGATTGTCAGGCTCATACCGGCGGTGCGGCGCAATGCCTCGACCGTCATCGGCAAAATTATGAGACTGATCCAAAACATCGTTGGCCGCATGGCAAACGGATTTAATTCGATTTCGCCAAACACCCACAGCAGATAGGAACACGCGCCTAATCCCAGCGCCGCTAAAAGGACGTCATACCAGGGTATTGAGAGCCGTTCTTTGCCGCCACTCGCTGGAAAACGGATAAAGACGATCGCCAGCATCAAACCAAAACAAGCGACCATCGCCTGTTCGTCAAGCCATTCGATCCCCATCTTGAGAGGCAACTCAATTGCCCAGCTTAGCGCGATGAGCGTAATAAGGGCACCGAGTCCAAGGCAAAGTTTATTGACCCCGACACTTTCGTTCCATTGGGTTAGAAGGGCTGCACCCTTTTCATTCTCTGGTGCATTTGCTGTCGTTGGCGTATCGGCCACGGCGAAACCTCCGCTGAAGGACTTATGGTTATTTTAAAATTATATCGAGACGTTTTAGCAAAAAAAACGCCCGCATCCAAATCTTGGACGCGGGCGAATTTTTAAATATTTAGGAAATGTTCCTAATCTCTTAGCGAGACCAAAGACCAGCTTCCTTGTAATACTTCACAGCACCGGGATGGTAAGCATAGCCCTGATCCTTGGCCATACGCTTGTTATCACGGTAAGAGCGCCACAACGGGCCACCTTCTTTAAGCTGCTTGGCCTGCTTATGCATGACCTTGGCAACCTTATAAGCGACGTCGTTAGACAGGCCCTTATGGGTCCAGAGCAGGAAGTCGTAGCTGACAAAGTTGGTCGGCTCGATAACGCCAGTCAAACCTTTACCAGGCTGTACAACACCCCATTCAGACCGCGGGAACCATTTCTGCATACGCTTCAGAGTTGCTTCGCCCTTCGGGAATGAAATATGACGAATGCCACCTTTAATTTTAGCATTCATCTGTTTCACGAAACTTGAACCGGCCGCTGCAATGGCCCAATCAATCTTGCCAGCCATGAAAGCGCGCCAATGCTGGACGAGACCAACCATCGGAACCGATTTGATGTCTTTGTAAGTCAGGTTAGCTGTTGCCAAGGAACCGCCAAAAATATTGACGAACAAAGGCGCGCCTTTGAAACCTGTCGGTGTCCGCAAGCCTTTCAGCTGCGACGTTTTGGAAATGCCAGAACTCAACGGCACAACCGGGCTCACGGTGAATTTCATCATTGTTGTTACAAGACGCAGGTTCTTATGCTTCTTGCCTTTCGACAGCATGATGCCCTGTTTGGCCATGTGATACTGTGAAATGTTTGAAATGCCGAAGCCAAGCTCACCAGCATTTACAACCGGGATGTATTGCTGCGTACCGCCCATGGTCTGTTTCCGCATCTGAACGCCCTTGGCGTGCTCAGAAACAGCTTTTGAAATCGTCGCCGTAATTTGCGACACGGCACCGGCTTTCGTCGAACCGATACCGAAGGTCTGCGCAGATGCCGAAGCGGCCATTCCGACCGCGGCAGCAGTTGCGAGTGTTAAAGATACAAACTTCATAACTCTCTCCCTATTAAATTAATTGTCCTCATCCGCAATGAGGCGGAATCTACACGCCTGTGGCACTGCGTCAAACAAAACATGACACAAACGATATCAGGCAATACCGCTCAGAAAACCCGAAATTGTCTCATTAAACAAGTGCGGGTTTTCTGATGCCGAATAATGACCTACCGCAGAAATAAGGCGAAATTGTGCGTTTGGCATAGCGGCTTCTACAGACCGGCATACAGTTTCGGGCGCGATCGGGTCATCTGCACCGCATAGCACAAGGGCTGGAGCCTGTATTGAACCGGTATCTTCAAACAAATCCGCTGTGCTAAGCATCTCTACTGCTTGACGAAACCCGGCTGGGTTGATCTTCGCCATAATGCCAACAGCCTTTTCCCGAGCCTCATCAGATACGCTAGGACTCATGATCGCCGGCCCTTTTTCTCGGGCAAATATCTGGGGGCCCAAGGCCTCAAAAACTTCTAGTCGGCCGCGTTTAGCTGTCTCTCTGGCGTCTTCATCGAGGCCGCCGAGTCCGGTTAAACCATGGGCAAAAATATAACTGATGACCCTTTCGGGATTCCGTGTGCAAAAACGCGCCGCAACGAGTGCTGCAATTGATTGCCCTAGAATGTGGATATTGTTGATCTCGAGGCGATCGAGTAGAGCGGTCAACTTATCGACATAGTCATCAACAGTCGGCGCCGCAATATCGAAACCATCCGATCCACCATAGCCCGGCATATCCCAGGCAATGACCCTGTAACGCTTACTCAATTGGTTAAGTTGATCTTCCCAACTCTCAGAGCTGCCGCCAATACCATGCAGCAAAACGAGGACATCGCCCTCGCCAGCTTCACGCCAAGCAAGGGTTTGACCATCGATCTGCGTCGTTTGAAGTGCCAGAAATGGCACGACGATTAGGCCACGGGCTCGCGTTCTCCTGGGGCCTGTGAATTATACATCGTCGCCACCCGATCAAGTTCAGCCAGACATTCCGGATCCCAATCTTTCTTAGGGGTCATATCGGTTGCCCAATGGCCTTCCGTGTCCTTGCCGCGCAACACCATTGCTGAGGCGCCGGGAAACCCAGTCTCCTTAATTGAAGGCGGCACATAATGGATAGACAATCCAATACGGCGGTCATCAGATTTGTTGGGGGCCGACCCGTGAACACAATCCTCTTTATGGAAAGAAAACTGTCCGGCCTTCAATATCATCGATTGCGATTTGGACTCATCGACACCAACAATAGTCTGACCACGCGACAACAAATTGTCGTCCGCTTTAAATTCTTCGTGATTGTAAATACCCTGATTATGCGTGCCGGGTATGAAATCCATACAGCCACTTTCCAAATTACTGTCGGAAATTGCTAGCCAGGCCGTCAGAGTATCCGGTGGCTCCAGCCCGTAATAGGTTGAGTCCTGATGCCACGACACAAAACCGGGGTCATGCGCTTCTTTCTGAAAAAAGCTTGAGCCCCAACATAAAATGTCCGGTCCAATAATATCTTCGACCGCATCCAATAGTTTCGGATGAGAAATCACGTCGCACAAAAATGTAAAAGGCAGGTGAGCCTTGATCTTGCAGCGCTGCTGAATCTGCGTCCCCATTTCTGCTTCAACTTCTTCGACCTTGGCGCGCAGCTGAGCTGCCTCTTCGGTCGAGAGCAGATCAACCGGTCCGACAAAGCCATCATTGTTGTAGCTGTCGACCTGATCCTGCGTGAGGTGTTTAGGCATCCTTATAAGCTCCGAAAAATATTTTAAATTTAATATCCATACGCTAACCGGTCGACAAAGATTCTTCAAGAATGCTCGGCTGGACGTTACGCAGCCGATGTTCTATCAGTATCCGCCCCTCTAATTTACTGACAATCAAGCAACGAACGAGAGAACGGATAATGACTGAGCAAGCGGAACCCAGCGTAGAACGCAATCCTGTCGCCTTTGGCGATCTCCGCGGATGGATAGATGCCCTGCGTAAGGAAGGTGAACTCGCCGAAATCGATGCTGAAGTAGACTGGGATGTTGAGCTTGGCAACATTATCCGCATGGGACAGGGAACCGGTCACGGCCCAGCCTTCCTGTTTAACAACATCAAAGATTATAACGGTCCCGATGCCGTCTCCTCGCAAGTCTTTACGGGTGGCCAAGGCAGCTATTCGCGTCTCGCCATGATGTTTGGCATGCCGCGTGACACGCCTGTGAGAGAGCTGGTTCAGGTTTGTCGGACGATCTTTAACAATCAAGTTGCCCCCAACACCGTCAAAACGGGTGCTGTAAAAGAGAACATCCTTAAAGGCGACGATATCGACCTGCTGAAATTTCCGGTACCGAAATGGAATCGCGGCGATGGCGGACGCTATGCGCTGACTTATGCAGGCTGTGTCACCAAAGACCCAGACACAGATGTCCATAATATTGGCATCTATCGCGGCATGGTCCTCGATAAAGACCGTCTTGGTGTTCTGCTGTGGCGGGCCCAGGGTTGGGGAACGCATTACGCCAAGCATATGGAACGCGGCGACAAGATGCCGGTTGCTTTTGTCATCGGCTGGGAACCCTCAATGGGTTTCACCGGTGGTGCGCCCATTCCACGTTCAATCTCCGAATATGACATTATGGGATCAATTCGCGGTAAACCCGTCGATCTGGTCGATTGCGAAACTGTCCCGCTACAGGTTCCAGCCGACGCCGAAATGGTCATCGAAGGGTGGATCTCGACAGACCCATCGACTTTCGAGCCTGAAGGCCCGTACGCAGAGTTCACTGGCTATTACGCGCCAGATCGTTCACCGAAACATGTCGCGCAAGTCACCTGCATTACACATCGCGATAAGCCTATTTTCCGTGGCTGTGTCGAAGGCGCGGTTCCGGGCAGCTATGGCGAGAACCCAATCATGAGTTCAATCCAGCGTTCAGCAACCGCCTGGAACGCTCTGGAATCGGCAGGTGTCCCGGGCGTCCAAGATGTCTTCGGCATGCCTATTCAGGCTTGCGTGAATACCGTGGTATCGATCAACCAGACCTATCGTGGCCAAGCCAAGCAGGTCGCTGCCGCTCTGTGGGGCAACTCGGCATCGCATGTGCGCTACAAACATGTAACGGTGGTCGATGCTGATATTGATGTCCATGATTACGACGCCATCGACTGGGCGCTGGCCTGGCGGTTTAACGCCGGAGAAGGCGATCTTGTTGTTTACCCGGAGAACTGGGGCGCCGGTCTTGACCCGAGCGTTAGAGCAAGAGATTCAAACGTCCATCTATTTGGTACTGGCAAATGGCATCGGGTCTTGTTCGATTGCACGATCAATCTGGATTACGAACCCGGTGAGGATGGCCGACGATATCCGCCAACGATTCACCCCGACGAAGCCGATGCCGGTCCTATCCGTGATCGCTGGGCCCAACTTGGCATGGACAAATGGGGCGAACCTCTAAAGCCGATCTGAGTTAGAGATACTCTTGACGACGACCAGAGCGCCAATTATGACGAAACCATACGGTAGCGTATGGAAAGTGAAAGAACAGGATTATGGCCGGATCAGATAACGACATTGATGCCTTTGGTGGTGTTTCAAACAGACTCCAACCTAATGCCTATGGCGACCTTCGCGAATGGATCGCCGCATTACGCGCTGAAGGCGAGTTGCAGGAAATTGAAGCTGAAGTCGACTGGGATTGCGAACTCGGCACCGTCGCCCGCAAGGCTTTTGGCACCGGCGAGGGCCCTGCCCTACTATTCAAGAACATCGGCGGCTATAACGACGATGATGCGCGCTGCAGCCAGCTCTTTACTGGCGGGATGTCCAACTTCTCGCGGATCGCAATGACGTTGGGCTTGCCCAAGGATGCGTCGGTCACCGACATGGTACAGGCGACGCGGTATTATCTCGGCCAACGGGTAGCCCCTGTCGAAGTGGAGGGGGGACCTGTCAAAGAGAACATCGTCACTGGTGACGACATCAATCTCTACGATTTTCCAATTCCTAAATGGCACCGCGAAGATGGTGGCCGCTATATCAATACGTTCCAGGCCACGATCACCATGGACCCGGATACCGGCGTTCATAACCTCGGTATCTATCGCGGTATGCTCGGCCAGAAAGATACTCTGCCGGTCTTGTTGTGGCGTGCCCAGAACTGGGGTGTTCATTTCCAGAAATGGGCTGATCGCGGCATGAAGATGCCAGTCGCCCATGTTTATGGCTGGGAACCCTGTATGCCCTATTGCGCATCTGCTCCTGTGCCGACCGGTGTTTCGGAATATGACGTGATGGGCGCCATCCGGGGCAAACCTGTCGAACTCGTTAAATGCGAGACCAGTGATATCATGGTCCCAGCAAGTGCCGAGCTGGTGGTTGAAGGGTTTATCGATCCCGACCCCGCAACTTTTGAAATGGAAGGCCCATTTGGCGAATATACCGGTTATTTTGGCGGTGATCAGGGACCGAAGCATGTTACCAAGGTAACTGCGATTACCCATCGCGATCAGCCAATTTTCCGCGGTACGCTCGAAGGGACATTACCGTCGATGCTGAATGAGAACAGCATCATGAGTTCAGTTCAGCGTGCTGGCGTAGCGTGGAATGTTTTGGAACGTGCTGGTGTTCCTGGTGTTACCGACGTCCATTGTGCACCTGCCAATAACGGTACAACACTGTTTATTCAGCTCAACCAGACCTATCGCGGTCAGGCGAAACAGGCCGCTGCCGCCATCTGGGGCTCAAATGCATCGCATCTGCGCTACAAGCATATCTGGGTAGTTGATCAGGATATCGACATCCATGATTACGCGGCCGTTGACTGGGCCTTTGCCTATCGCGTCAATGCCGCCGAAGATGACATTGTCTTCTTCCCAGGCTCCTGGGGTTCCTTACTCGATCCCTCTACGCGCCTGAAAGATCGTGATCCAATGCTGTATGGCACTGGTAAGTGGTGCCGCGTGTTGATCGATGCGACGGTCAATCTCGATTTCGAACCTGAAGAGCAATATAACGGTGAGCGCTATCCCGCCATGGTCATTCCGCATAAGGAAGACATGGATAAGGTCAATGCGCGTTGGAAAGAATACGGTTTCGAGGATTAAAGTTTTTTCGCGATCTCGCGGAAAAGTTATCTTTAATTCAGATTTCGACCCCATATTCTGAGGCAACGAGCGCGCAATAGCGTGCGAAAGCCAAGGAATATACCATGCTGACCGTTTGCAATCCGTTTTCCCTTGAGGCCATCGGTGAAGTGTCGCTAGGCACATGGAATGATGCCGACAAGTGGCTTGATACGGCCGACAGACTCCATCGCGACCGGAATAGCTGGCTTCCCGCCCATCAACGTATTGATGTGCTCCACAAAGCCGCCACAATCATGCGCGACCGCTTTGAAGAGCTCTCCTTCCAGATAGCCAATGAGGGTGGCAAACCGCTCATTGATGCACGGATCGAAGTTGATCGCGCCATTGACGGTGTTGAGCTCGCTGGCAAAGAGCTGAGCCATCTCACCGGTAGCGAAATACCTATGGACTTAACGGCAGCTGGTGCGGGTCGGATGGCCTTCACAAGCAAAGAACCCATCGGGCCTGTCGTTGCTGTCTCCGCCTTCAATCATCCCCTTAATCTGATTGTTCATCAGGTTGCACCAGCGGTCGCCGTTGGATGTCCCGTGATCATTAAGCCAGCGGACGACACACCTTTATCCGCACAAAGTTTCGTTAACATTCTGTATGAAGCAGGACTGCCGACTGAATGGTGCCAATATTTTCCCTGCGACATTCCGACAGCAGAAAAGTTGGTTACAGATCCCCGCGTTGCATTCTTTAGCTTTATCGGGTCTGCCCGAGTTGGTTGGATGCTCCGCTCCAAACTTGCCCCAGGGACCAGAGCGGCCCTCGAACACGGTGGCGCTGCACCGGTTATTATTGACGAAACCGCTGACCTAGATTCCATGATCCCGCTTCTGGCTAAAGGTGGATTCTATCATGCCGGACAGGTCTGTGTTTCCGTGCAAAGAATATTCGCACCAACAGCAATGGCAGAGAAGATCGCGACCCTATTGTCCGAGCAAGCTGGCGCCCTAACAGTCGGAAATGCCATTGAAGAGCAAACAGATGTGGGGCCGCTGATCCGTCCTGGCGAAGTTAAACGTGTCGCAGGATGGGTTGATGAGACAAAAGACGGTGGTGGCAAAATTCTGTGCGGTGGCAAAACAATTGGCGAAACGGCCTATGCACCCACAGTCGTCCTAAATCCAGATAAAAACGCTCGACTTTCCACAGCCGAGATTTTTGGCCCCGTTGTCGCTGTCTATGGATACGATTCATTGGATGAGGCTATCAACCGTGCAAATTCACTGCCGTTTGCTTTCCAAGCCGCTGGCTTCACCCAACGGCTGGATATCGCGACAAAACTCATACGATCTTTAGATGCTACCGCCGTCATGATCAATGATCACACTGCCTTTAGGGTCGATTGGATGCCGTTCGCAGGCCGCCGCCAATCAGGTTATGGCACTGGCGGGATCGGACATACGATGCACGACATGACTCAGGACAAGATGGCTGTGATTAGGCTTTAGACGACCCTAATTGCCGATGCTACAGGCTTCCTTAGTACTCTGAAGTTGTTTGCCAAATTCGGATGCCGACCGGCCCATTTTTAAAGATACTGTCTTAAGAGTCTTTGTCGGAAAAACATCGTCAAAGGCATCGTGGAGGGATTTCTTTTGGCGTGCCAAAACCTTTTTATCCCTCAAATCGGGAGATGGCCCCCAACCAAAAACTTTTAAGACTGCTTCACCGATCACTGGTTTTTGCAGACAAAACCGGCTTAATGCCTCAGTGCCCTTTACATTTAGAGTGATGAGCACCGGATAGCGACGGCCATGTACGCGCCCCCGCACCGGATTTACGTAACTAAAAACCGAGAGCTGATGCACTCGATTGGCTTGTTCTTCCGCCTTCTTTCTTGCCTTGATCTGTTCTTCTGTTTCTTCGGCGGCAATAGCACCGACCGGTGTAAATGCTATAAAGCTAAATAGCGCTACCGATGCCGTTAGCAATTTCATGACCCACTCCAGCGATTGTGTTGTGGGATATGGTGCCTCGGAGCTCTAAATTTCTGGTGAAATTTTATCGTAAAGAAATTATTGATCGAGTGGGGTTATCCACAGCAACCGGTGTTGCATAATGTCTACTTTATTTTCAGAGCCTTGAGGCCTGCGGCGACGCCTTTTAGGGACACAGCGAGCTGGACAGGCTTGCCTGTGGCTGTTGGCTTGAAAGCCACAATCAGGCGTTTGCCCTTCTTAAGATTCGCTTTCAGACTGTCGGAGACCTGAAGTGCACCCTGGCACCCTTGCTGAGTGCACCGCTGCATAATAAATTTGAATTGCTTGCCGTCATCCACCTTGCCGGCGATACCTGAAGCCAAGAAAATCCCGAGAGGAGCAAGGACAACCAGTCCAAGATTCTTTTTCTCACCCAGAGCCGCCAACGTTGCTCTTAATACCGGACGACGCGTTTTCTGATTAATGAGCTGTTGAAAAATCACGCAGCGCGTATCACTCGCGGTCAACGCCTGACACTGAAACGTCCAATCCCCGATACGTTGCCCAACCCTAGGTGACTGCTTGTCAGCTGTTTCTGCTGCAGGCTTGGCAGGAACGCGTTGCGCCAAAGCTTCTGGCAGCAAGAACGGCAAGGTAAAAGAAATCGCTATCAGGGCGGCTATCGCCCGAAACTGAATGAACCGCATATTAACCCCGTTATCAGTTTACTGTCTTAACGCGCAAAACACGCTCGACAGTAAACATAGTGGTGGCAGACAGGCGCCGCCAACAAATTATTTTGTAATAATTTCAGGCCCCATGAGGGCGGTCGGTAACACCGTCGATATCCAAGGAACGTAAGTTACCAAAATCAAGAAGACAAACATTATGCCAACCCATGGGAGCGCAGCTTTAACCACGCCGAGCACCGACATCTGCGCAACACCTGCGGTAACGAAGAGGTTTAATCCAACAGGCGGCGTGATCATACCGATCTCCATATTCACCACCATGATAATACCGAGATGGATGGGATCGATTCCAAGCTTTATCGCTATCGGAAAAACCAGCGGGGCTACGATAATCAATAATCCCGACGGCTCCATAAACTGTCCGCCGACCAGCAGCATCACGTTAACGACGATCAAGAACATAATTGGCCCAAACCCGGCAGCGAGCATGGTCTCAGCGATAGCCTGAGGGATACGTTCTTCGGTCAACACATGTTTAAGGATCAAGGCGTTCGCAATGATGAACATCAGCATGATGGTCAACTTACCGGCCTCAAACAGCGTTTTCTTTGTATCAGGGTGCCATAGCGCAGACAGGGAACGGGTCACAATTGCCAGCCCGCCTTTGCCGGCGGTAACAAAAGGACCCATATCGCAATAGACAAAGTTAGCAATCAAGAAAGCATAAATCGCAGCAACCGCAGCGGCTTCCGTCGGTGTAAAGACACCGCCATATATGCCCCCTAAAATAATAAAGATCAGCAATAAACCCCACAGAGCATCCCGCGACGATGTCCATAATTCTCCCCAACCCGCCCAGGGTTGCGAGGGAAGACCACGGACACGGGCTGTTACGTAGATGCCCATAATTAACATCAAGCCTGCGATCATCCCTGGGATAATACCGGCCAGGAACATACGACCTACGGAGACATCGGTCGCCGCAGCATAGACGACCATGACAATCGATGGAGGAATGAGAATGCCCAATGTTCCGGCATTGCAGATGACCCCCGCGGCAAACTCTCTCGAGTATCCAACCTCACGCATACCGGCGATGACGATAGAACCGATTGCTACGACAGTTGCCGGTGAAGAGCCCGACAACGCAGCAAACATCATACAGGCGACAACCGAAGCAATGGCCAACCCGCCCGGCATATGACCGACAAGGGCTATGGCAAATCTGATAATCCGTCGGGCGACTCCGCCGGTAGACATAAAGGTCGCGGCCAAGATGAAGAATGGAATGGCCAGTAACGTGTAGTGTCCATCAAACGCGGAAAACAGCGTCTGCGCGATAGAGGCCAAGGATCCGTCTGAGAACATCATCAAGAACAGAACGCTCGACAGACCTAGTGAGACCGCGACCGGTACACCGATCGCCATCAAGCCGATCACTAATCCAAACAGAATGGCGACTTCCATTTGTCAGCCTCCCTGCTTCGAATTGTCGGCGTGACTTGCTTCCACTTCCTGCAGAAGTTCTTCTGCCTCATGCGACGCGATAAGCATCTCTTGCTTCCCGTGCCAAATGCGGCAGGTCGCCTGACAAATGCGCCAGGTAAATAGAGACATCGCTATCGGTAAGACTGCGTATGGAATAAATCGTGGAATTTTCTCGTATTTTTCGCCCTCATTCATCCAGGTTGCGATGAACTGCAAAAATTCGGGCATCGGAATGTCGTTGGTTTCGAGGAATGCTCGTTTGGTTGCAAACGGATACCAGTAATCCCAGCCTCCTTTTAGCAGGAGCAGCGCAAAGACAAGGCAAGCGGCAGCTGCACACAACCCCATAATTCGTCTGCCAGCCGGTGACATCTTCGCGATAACAATATCAACACCAAGATGCAGAGATTTCTTGACGCCATAACTCGCCCCGATCAACACCATCCAGGCGAATAGAAATACTGTCGCCTCAAGGGCCCAAAGAATATTGTCATTAAAGACGTATCGGGCAATGACATTGGCAAAGGTAATAAGGGTCATCAACCCTAGAAATACGGCGATCAGGGTTTCTTCGAGTTGATCACCGCACCCAGAATTAGTCGACGTCTTTTCCGTCATTCGAAACCTTCCTGCCCCATATTAGCCGCTTTTGCGGCCTTATTATTAGGAAAATGCGGCCGACCAAGGCCGACCGCATTCCCGTAAACGACTTATAACTACAGAGTCGGCTTAACTTCCTGCATTCGATTTTTGAGCAGCATTAATCATATCTGCGCCAACGTCGCCCTCAAACTTACTCCAAACGGGGCGAAGAGCTTTTACCCAAGCAGCACGTTGTGCCGCGGACAAAGTCCGGACCTTACCACCAGCAGCGAGGATCTTTTTCTTGTTCGCCTGGTTTACGCTGTAAGCTTCCTTGTTCCGAAGCTCGGTGACTTCTTTAAGGATCGTTGTGAATTGATTACGAACACCTTTTGGCAAACCCTTAAGCCAATCCGTAGACGTCACGACCAGATAATCAATGATGCCGTGATTTGTTTCGGTCACACCGTCCTGAACTTCAAAGAACTTCTTGCCGTAAATGTTCGACCAGGTGTTTTCCTGACCATCAACGACCTTGGTCTGCAAAGCACCATAAACTTCCTTAAACGCCATCTTCTGTGGGTTTGAGCCAAGTGCTTTAAACTGAGCGACCAAAACATCAGAAGGCTGAACGCGGAATTTAAGGCCCGAGGCATCAGATGGTTTGATAAGTGGTTTGCTGGCCGACAGCTGCTTCATACCATTGTGCCAAAACTCCAACCCTTTAAGACCACGGCGTGTCATAGAATTCTTGAGGGTTTGACCAGCCTTGGAGTTCTGGAAACGATCAACTGCATTAATGTCCTGGAACATGAAGGGCAGATCAAAAATCCGGAATTTCTTGGTAAATTTTTCAAACTTGGACAATGACGGTGCCGCTAGTTGAACATCACCCTGCAACAGGGCCTCAAGGACCTTATTGTCATTATATAGGCTTGAGTTTGGATAAACCTTCATACAGGCCTTACCCTGCATCTCACTATTGATACGTTTCTCGAGCAACGTGGCAGCGATCCCTTTTGGATGCTTATCCGTGTTGGTCACATGACTGAACTTGATGACGATTTCGCCTGGATCACATTTTGCCATCGCGATTGTCGAAAAACTCGTTGCGACTGCTAATGCCGCTGCTCCCAAAATAATCTTTTTCATTGATCAACCTTCCTATTGTTGAATTGTCCGATGTCAGCCGCTATCCGGCCTATTGTGTGGTGGCGCTCTCGCAATGCAACAATCGTGCCAAACATAGCTCCAAGGTCACAAATATAATTTGGCGTGTTTTCAATGAGTTAAATGTCCATATCGGTTCAAATTTGTAAAAGGCTACACTGAATGTGTAGAGTCCCACTCATCGATTGCGGCTCATGTAAGGCAATCGACCCAATGCCAGTCAATTGGCAGTTGGCGAGAGATCAAGAGAAATGACACAATACTTCCGGCCATAAGGAGGTCTCGCTATGGAAAAGCCACAACTCCCAGCCGCACGTCGTTTCGTCGATGAAATTCGGGCGTTATACGCACAGGACCTCGATCCAGACATTCTCTGGTCAAAGATCAAGGACGCCATGGGGCCATTGCTGACAGACCCTGATTTAAAAGAAAGCTCCAAAACCTGGCCGCTGACGGTTGAGGGCGCTCCAAAGGTAAAGAATCTGCTGTTTTATGAAGACCCGGATTATGGCTTTGTTTTTAACGCCACAGTGCGCAAAGCGAATTCCGTCACCAGCGTTCATGACCATGGCGATGTATGGACTCTCTATGGACTCATCGAAGGTCACGAAACCATGTACAGATATGAACGATCAGATGACGCGCCCAGAGATATCGGACCAGCAAAGCTCAAACAGGTGGGCCGTCACAATATCGGACCTGGCGATGTCGATTCAGTGCCACCGGGAAACATTCATCAGGAACATGGTGGTCCCGAAAACAGTATGGCATTTATCGTCCGGGCGCAGAAAGCTGGAACGTTCAAGCAAAGAACCTACAACCAGGAGACAGGCGAGGTGAAGCTCAATGACGGGCCTACATTGATCCCCCATGAGCTACGCTAACGGAAAAGGACGTTAATCCCCTTCATTTTCGTCGTCGGGATTTCCAAGCCGGTATTTCTTGAGCTTGTCGTAAAGAGTTTTTCGTGACACGCCGAGTTCCTCATAAGTCGATTTCAATCGACCACCGTGTTTTTGCAAGGTTTCCTGCAAAATCTTTTTCTCAAACGCTGCCAGTTGGGTAGTAAGCGGCTGACCACTCATCTCCGCTGTTTCTTCGCCACTCTCGGCGCCGCCAAGTTCAATCGCTTGGCCAAGAACATAACGTCGGACGCAATTGCGGAGTTCTCTTACATTTCCCGGCCAATCATGAGACATAAGAGGCTTCATTTCTGGCAAAGGGATATCGGCGATAGCCCGGTCAAACTGGACGCCTTCCTGATTTATAAAATGCGTAACCAACAAAGGAATATCATCAAGGTGGTTCCGAAGAGGCGGTATAGACACTGTCAAAACATTAAGGCGGTAATACAGGTCGTCGCGAAAATCACCGGCACTCACCGCATCCCGAAGGTCTCCCTTGCTTGATGCGATAACCCGAACGTTAAAAGGGATTTCTATATTCGACCCGAGGTGCACGATCTTGCGTTCCTCTAAAACCCGAAGCAAGCGCACCTGCAAATCCAACGGCATGCTTTCAATTTCATCGAGAAAAATTGTGCCACCGTCCGCATATTCAAACTTACCTATCCGTGTTCGATCCGCGCCCGTAAACGCACCCTTCTCGTGCCCAAACAACTCACTTTCGATTATGGTTTCCGGCAGCGCTCCACAATTGACTGGTACAAAACGTTGTTCAGCGCGTGGACTTAACTCATGCAGCGCCTGGGCAACTTGCTCTTTGCCAGTGCCGGTTTCACCGGTCACCAATACATCGGCGTCGACGGCCGCAAACTGTGTAATCTTTTCACGCAGTTTTATGGCGCCTAAAGACTGACCAACGAGCCTGTTCTCAAGTCGTGTCCCCTTCGTCAGCGCTTCTCGCAGATGCCGGTTTTCGAGTACTAATTTTCTCTTATCAAGCCCTCGACGGACAGCATCCACAAGCACTTCAGAGGCAAACGGCTTTTCAATAAAGTCATAGGCGCCATCACGCATCGCATTGACTGCCATGGGAACATCGCCATGACCGGTAATCAGGATAATCGGTAAGTCAGGATCAATCTCAAGTGCACCCGCCATCAGTTCTAAGCCATCCTTTTCTGCCATACGGATGTCAG
>WLWZ01000014.1 GCA_012103315.1 Alphaproteobacteria bacterium | reverse complement strand
TACCGCGCCGACAGGTTCTGCTGCTGCAGGGGCTGAACTGGATTGGGTTGTTCGTCTCATTTCCGAAATTCGAACAGTACGATCTGAAATGAACGTTCCCGCCGGGGCGAAAACCGATTTGCTGGTCCAGGATGGCAACGACATCACCTCTGGTCGGCTGTCGCGGCATAGCGATCTGATAAAACGAATGGCGCGGGTCGAAACCATCGATACAGTTTCCGGCGAAACCCCCAAAGGCGCCGTACAGGCAATCGTGGATGAGGCAACTTACTTCTTGCCGGTTGGCGATGTCATTGATGTCGTACTTGAGACAGAGCGTTTGACAAAAGACATTGAGAAAGCCGAAAAAGAAATCACTCAGGTCACTAAAAAGCTCTCCAATGAAAAATTTACATCAAGGGCGCCGGCAGAAGTCGTCGAGGAAAACCGTGAACGTCTGGCGGAATATGAGCGTACCCGAGATAAACTCACCGAGGCATTGGACCGCCTGAAGGCGCTTTAAAACCCACCAACCATCACCCAAAGGATCAGGATTGGCGCAACGAGGGCGCACATCCAGCGCCAGATAGGTGACCAACGTGGCGGGGGCTCGTCGTTCCCGTTAAGCGATTTGGCGGCATCCGGCCAAAACACCCAGCCGACAAACAATGCCATTCCAATAGCCCCTGTGGGCAGGAGCAGCTTGGTCGCAAAGAAATCCATCAGATCGAATATCGTCATTCCAAAGATGGTCAGATCAGCCCATGGTCCAAAGGATAACGATGCGGGGATACCGACCAGAAAAAGAATCAGACCAGCCCCAATTGTGCCTCTTCGGCGGGCGATATTGTGTTCGTCATTGAGATGCGCCACAGCAACTTCGAGAATAGAAATTGCCGATGTAAGAGCAGCAACCGACAACATCAAAAAGAACAAAAGTCCGAAAATACTACCGCCCGGGATCTGTGAAAAAATTTGCGGTAGCATAACAAAAGTTAATGCTGGGCCGGCCGAAGGATTCTCACCAAATGCGAAAACTGCAGGCAAAACGATTAATCCGGCCATGATTGCAAAGATGCTATCAAGACCCACGACCCAAACGGCATCGCCAGGCAATGACCTGTCGCGGGAAATATATGAGCCGTAGGTGATCATCACACCCATCCCGACACTGATTGAGAAGAACGCTTGTGACAGGGCCGCTTGAATTGTCGCCATTGTCACTTTTGAAAAATCAGGTGATAGAAAGAAGGAGACCCCCTTTTCCGCGCCGGAGAGGCTGATCGACCGAAATATGAGAACGATCATGAGGAGAACCAACCCCGGCAATAAAATCCGAGACCACCGTTCGATTCCATTTCTTACGCCGGCCACAACTACTGCAACAGTCGCGGCCATGAATAGTGCGTGAAACAGGATCGGCAACCAGCCATGGGATATAAAAGCACCGAAGCTGCCTGCATCACTGGCAGACCCCATAGCGGATTTCCAGATAAAGCCTAGAGTCCAACCACCAACTACGCTGTAGAATGGCAGGATCACGACGGCGCAGAGGACACCAACATAGCCCACGATTGGCCAAGCGCCGCCTTTTAAACGTCGAAAGGCTGCGGCAGGACTACGTTGTGCGGCACGGCCTATCGTCTGCTCTGCGAGGAAGATGCTAAACCCAACGGTAAAAACAATTGCGAGATAGAGAACGATAAAGGCGCCGCCACCATTTTCACCCGCGACATAGGGAAATCGCCAAATATTTCCCAGACCAACGGCGGACCCTGCGGCGGCGATAACAAACCCGCTACGTGATCGCCAGCTTTCTCGTGTTTGTGCCATCCGGAGGTCCTATATCATTGCGATGCTTTGCAGCCGCGTAGTGAACCGCTATTTTGCACAACAAACCGCTTCAAAATCAAAGGGAACCAGGCAATGCATATTCGCATCGGCACCAGCGAAATCGATGGAACCTTCCATCGTCAAGGAGAGGCGGTCGCTACCATATTGCGTGCGACCCATACCGTCGAAACCGAACCGATGTCTGGGTCAAGCGTCGGCAGTGCTCTCGGGCTTCATTCCGGCGATCTCCAATTTGGGTTCTCCGCGTCCAACTGGGTCGGTCGGGCGCTACGGGGGGAAGAGCCATTTAAAGAGCCAATTGACATCAGAATGGCGGCTCCGGCAAATGTTGGGCCGATGTTCTTCGTCGTTCGCGCCGATTCTGATCTTCACACAATTGATGACATGAAGGGCCGCAAGGTTTCGGTGAATGTCGCCAATAGCGGCATGTACCAACACACAAGGACGATATTTGGCATTCTAGGTATTTCTTTCGATGAATTCGAACCCGTGCATTTGACCTTTGAAGAAGGCGCCGCAGCGCTCAAAGCCGGTAAGATCGATGCGCAATGGCAATGTCCCATTCCCAACCCGGTGATGACAGAACTGGCCGACAGCACCGATGTTAGAGTGTTGGAGTATGGCCCGGGGCAACTCGAAAAGGTCATCGCAGAGGCAACATTTTATCGCCGTGCGGTCATGCCGGTCGGTGCCTTTCGAGGCATCGAGCAGGAAACTGCACAGGTGGCTGTTTTAAATGTCATCGCAACGCATGAGCGGGTAGACGACGCGATGGTTCATGAGTTTGTATCCACGATGGTCAATAATGCAAAAGCCCTCGGTGAAACACAGGAGCTCTACCGGGGTCTTGCTGATCTGTTTGCTGAGCTTAAAACCAAAGGCCAATCTGTGTTTGAGCCCGGTGGAGTTTCATTACATCCCGGTGCGGTGCAGGCTTATCGCGATGCTGGTCTTTTGAGCTAGCCATTTTAGTGACTAGGCAGAGCATGGCCTGCGGACTATGTTGCGCCTCAATTGATTTCACGTAAGAGAAGAGGACTCTGATGCCTGACGGATCACGCGTAGCCAGCAAACGTAAACCGACCAAAAAACGTGCGGCGAAGAAGAAGTTTAATAAGGCCAAATTGCCAAGCCGCCATGTAACGGAAGGTCCAGAACGCGCGCCACATCGCAGCTTTCTCTATGCCATGGGATTAACGGATGAACAGGTTCATCAGCCGCTCGTAGGCGTGGCAACGTGCTGGAATGAGGCCGCTCCGTGCAATATTTCGTTGTCACGGCAGGCCCAAGCCGCGAAGCGGGGGGTCGCCGAGAATGGCGGAACACCGCGTGAGTTTACAACGATCACGGTTTCCGATGGCATTGCCATGGGGCATGCCGGAATGAAATCTTCTCTCGTTTCACGGGAGATCATTGCCGATTCCGTTGAGCTAACCATGCGCGGCCATTGTTATGACGCTCTGGTTGGACTCGCAGGTTGCGATAAATCACTACCGGGCATGATGATGTCGATGGTCCGTCTCAACGTCCCCAGCGTGTTTATCTATGGCGGCACGATCCTGCCGGGTCGTTTTCAAGGCCGCGACGTCACTGTTGTTGATGTCTTTGAAGGCGTTGGCATGCACGCAGCAGGCAATATGAGTGATGCAGACCTTGAAAAACTTGAGAGCGTCGCTTGCCCGTGTGCTGGATCATGCGGTGGGCAGTTTACGGCGAACACAATGGCCTGCGTTTCTGAAGCCATTGGCTTGGCGCTACCGGGATCAGCAGGGGCTCCGGCATCGTTTAAGTCCCGCGACAAGGTTGTTCGGGAGGCAGGCGCCGGTGTTATGCATTGTCTGGCTAAGAATATACGTCCACGTGATGTAGTTACCCGGGAATCCCTGGATAATGCCGCTAAAATCGTCGCGGCCACGGGGGGCTCGACTAATGCAGCATTGCATCTTCCGGCTATCGCACACGAAGCAGGGATCAAATACACCCTCGATGACGTTGCAAAGATATTCAAGAATACGCCCTACATTGCCGATTTGATGCCAGGTGGGAAATACACCGCGACCGATATGTATCGCGTGGGCGGCGCGCCGGTTGTTATCAAGGAACTGCTGAATGCAGGTCTTTTGAATCCTGACTGCATGACCGTGACGGGCAAGACCCTTGGCCAGAACCATCGGAGCATAAAATTTCCGAAAAATCAGGATGTAATCTATCGGGTTAAGGATGCCATTACCCCGACGGGTGGGGTTGTTGGTCTCAAGGGCAACCTCGCGCCAGATGGTGCCATTGTGAAGGTTGCCGGTATGGAAACCCTAACATTCAAAGGCCCTGCCAGAGTATTCGAATGTGAAGAAGACGCTTTTGAAGCCGTTGTTGGCGGGAAAATCAATGAAGGTGATGTCATCGTTATTCGCTATGAAGGCCCCAAAGGGGGCCCCGGCATGCGTGAGATGCTGTCAACAACTGCTGCTTTGTATGGCCAAGGGATGGGCGAAAAGGTCGCTTTGATCACAGATGGACGTTTCTCCGGGGGGACCCGTGGGTTTTGCATTGGCCATGTTGGTCCTGAAGCCGCTGTTGGGGGACCAATTGGTCTCTTAAAGAATGGTGACATCATCTCAATCGATGCCAATAAGGGCAAAATGAATGTTGCTCTCACCAAAGCCGAATTGGCGAAACGCAAGAAAGCTTGGAAACCGCGGAAACATGACTTCCAATCTGGTGCGCTTTGGCGTTATGCGCAAACGGTTGGGCCAGCATCGGCAGGCGCGGTTGTTCATCCTGGCGGCAAAGCTGAGAGCCATTGTTACGCCGATATTTAGCCTAAAAGGTTTTTAAGTTAACCATTAATGTTAACCAATAAACTATTGATATTAATAAAAAACTTGTTGTTTATTAGACAGTCTCATCGTAACGTATTGTTATAGTTGAAGAGATTTGTTTCGATCTGAGAAAGAGCCACAGTGCCAGGATCGACAAAGTCTTAATAAACAGGCGTTGCTGGAACCATTTATTAAAAATTGGGCCAGCACGAAATAAATGGGATGAGGACAATGACGGATGGTGTTTCGCCTGGATTCTCGCAGTTTATCGACGGTCTTAGTGAGCAAGAACGCGAAGATCTGAAAGTTGTTTTGCGAGATTCCAATACATTTCTCGCAGAGGACATGAATGATGTCATCGCGATTTTAGATCAGATTAAGGGCTGAATTAGGCCCAATTTGTCGTCGATTGCTCATGAAAGACGATCTCAAACATATCCGTGAAACCATTCGCATAGCGAAGGAAAGCCGCGACGGCGGAAACCATCCGTTTGGGGCTATTTTGGTTAGTCCGGAAAACGAAGTACTCTTGCGGAGCGGTAATTCTTTTAAGGATGACCGCGGTGTCGGGCATGCCGAGGCCAATGTCGCGAGAGCAGCCAGCCAACAATATGGGGCCGAATTTCTGGAGCAATGCACGCTTTACACGTCTGTTGAGCCTTGCTGCATGTGTGCCGGTGCTTGTTATTGGGCCGGCATTGGAACAGTGGTCTACGGCATGACCGAAAAGCGACTGGCAGTTCTTACAGGCGAAAACCCGGAAAACCTCACTTTGAATCTATCCTGTGAGGACGTCTTCGCAGCGGGCCAGCGTAAGGTGAGTACGCGTGGGCCTTTTTCAGAGCTTGAAGAGGAAGTTGCTGAAGGCCACAAGGACTTCTGGTAACCAAAGCCGCTCTTAATCGAAAACCGTCTCGATATAGTGCTCAGAGTCGACAACCGCTTCGATTACAATTGGGCCGTCCGCGTTTAAGGCGTTCTCGACTGCGGCTCTTAACTCTTCAGGATTACGAACACCCATAGCGGGAACCCCGAAATAATGCTCCGGCGGATCACGATATTCTTCTGGCTGAAGCTCTGTTCCGTATATGCCGTACTGGCGGCGCATCTGTTTCACCCGGATCAATCCAAGCCAACGATCATCTAGAACGACCACAGGAAGGGTAATTCCTTGCCTCTTCGCGGTCGCTAACTCGCCACAGGTCATTTGAAAACAACCGTCGCCAATGAGGCATACTACCGGCTGATCGGGGCAGGCTAGTTTAGCCGCAATCGCTGAGGGAAGGCCAAATCCCATGGAAGACCAGCCATTCGTGATTAAAAAGCGCTTTGCAGCAGGTGAATTCCATTGGCTGGCGATCTGATGCGTATGGGCGCCGACGTCGAAACTAAGAATTCCATCTGACGGCAGGGCCGCACGTACGGCATCGATCGCTTGATAGGCCGTAAATCCACTGCCTATGGGCCGCAATAGTTCATTGAAGGTCTTGCGGTGACCAATTAGCTCCGAGGCTGCCCAATCATTTGAGATCGAAGCTGTGTCTGCGAGGACCTCCAACGACTGGCTCAGATCACCCGTTACTTCATATCTTAGGGTCACGCTGTCTGCCAGGTCTGCTTTGTCGATATCAATTTGCAGCAGTGGCGTGTCACCAATCCACGCCTCAAACTCGACCTCAATAGTGTCATAACCAACGCCAACTATTAAATCTGCAGAGCGCAGAAACGTTCTCTGATGTTGTCGACAGGCTCGTTCGATACAACCTATGGCCAAGGGATGGTCATCATCAATGAGACCTTTGGCCATTGTGGTGGTCGCGAAAGGTATCTGGTGTTTTTCAATAAAGGCCAGAATTTGCCCATGGTCTTCGATCCGCATCGCCGTTGACCCCAGGATAGCGACGGGCCTTTTGGACTCTGAGAGGGCAGCAACCGCCTCATCAAGATCAGCTTGTGGCGCCGCTTTCGGCGCTTGCGGCAAACTGAACTCCGGGATCTCTTCCTGGGCTGCTGCCAAGGCAACATCTTCAGGGAGATCGAGGTGTACTGGACCATAAGGTTCCGTCGTTGCAATCTTGATTGCTTCTGCCAAGGTCTCTGCGACATTGCCCTCGCGTAGGGGCAGGGTCGCTTTGGTGATTGGCGCAAACAGCGCATGATGATCAATATACATCTGGATACGACGGCCGAGCTGATCTGTATTCAAATTGCAGGTCATAGCGATCATCGGCGAACGATCAAGCCACGCATTGCCAACCCCAGTCGCAAGGTTAGTAGCGCCTGGGCCGAGCGTTGCGATACAAAAACCAGGAATACCCGTGAGCCGCCCCGTAACATCGGCTGCGAATCCAGCTGAACCTTCATGCGCGGTCAGCACAAACTCAATGCCGCCAGTTCGCATGGCTTCCATCACCGGCAAGACATTGCCACTGGGGATTCCAAAGCCGTGATTTACACCCGCTTTCTTGAGCGTTGCGACGATCAGTTCGGCATTATTCATTTTTGATTTTTAAACCACTGAACGACATAGGAGAGCAGGGTACAGATTGTTGTTCCAAGCACGACAAAGACCAGAACACCGGCAATCAATTTAACCGGATCGCTTACACCTTGTTGCGTATAGGCGATAGACGCCCAGATTAAGCCAAACAAGGTCGCCCCTAATAGATAACGTTGCATCAGAAAACAGCCCCTTCATCTCCGATCTCACACCAAACAGGGGTATGATCGGAAGGTTTTTCTTTGCCGCGCGGCGTCTTGTCGATATCGCACTCGATCAAACGATCGGACGCTTGCGGCGACAGCAGAAGGTGATCAATCCGGACACCAAAGTCTTTCTGCCAGGAGCCACCCGTATAGTCCCAATAGCTATAACGACCGGGTTCAGGATGAAGCGAACGGAAAGCTTCGGTAAGTCCGAGGTTCAGCAGAGATCGAAAACGATTACGCGATTCCGGCTGGCACAAAGCGTCACCCACCCAACGCGCAGGGTCATAGCAATCACCGTCAGCCGGAATAACATTGTAATCACCGCCCAAAACGAAGGCTTCTTCGTTGACGAGAAGGCTTTCTGCATGGGTTATCAAGCGGTCCATCCAGGCAATTTTGTAGTCGAATTTCTCGCCGGGGACGGGGTTCCCATTCGGGAGGTAGATTGATGCAACACGAAGACCGCCCGTGAAGGCTTCAATGTAACGGGCCTGTTCGTCCGAGTCGTCGCCCGGCAGGCCACACCGGATATCTTCTATCGGGCTTTTGGACAGGATAGCGACACCATTATAGGTTTTCTGTCCATGGATCGCGAGATTATAGCCGAGCTCTTCGATCTCCAACGCTGGAAAGGCCTCATCGACAACTTTAATTTCCTGTAACAGGGCCACATCAGGAGAAAATTCAGCCAACCATTCCAAGACACGGGGTAGGCGTGCTCGGATCGAGTTGACATTCCAGGTCGCTATTTTAGCCATTCTTCATCCCGGCGGTTTGGCAATGAATAAGAAGTGTTGTTGTCGCGTTGTTGTTCTAACGCAAAAACCGGGATTCAGCCAATCGAGAACGAAACGCCGCAGCCACAGGTCGATGCGGCATTTGGATTCCGCATGGTGAAGAAGGAGCCAACAAGCTCTTCGGCATAATGTAATTCACTGCCAACAACATATTCCCAGGACGTTTCATCGATAAGGACGGCGACGCCATCGCGTTCAATTACACGATCATCGCCGCATTGTTCGTCGTCAAAGGAGAAGGCGTATTGAAACCCTGAACACCCACCACCTGAGACGGCGACACGAAACTGCATATCCTTGAATTCGCCATCTGTCGTGAGATTGCGGATTCGATTTACAGCGCTATCACTGATTTGGACGGTTTGTTCGGGTGAGTCTGTCATTTTAGCGATATTATCCAATTGCCAGCTGACTTTAGCATAGAATCATTATGAAACGGTAATTAAGGACGAGATGGGCAGTGGTCAACAGCTTGTTTCAAAGTTTTAGGGCATATTTGACGCTGAATTGCCGGTTAACGCGAGAGACACCTAGGTTCCAACTATGAATGCGGACGCAAAACCCCAGACGCGAACAGCGCCGGCAGTTTATGCCAGCGACACGAATACCAGTCGGGGCAGGCTGTTTGAGGAAACTGAAAGTCTCACACGATCGGTTTTTCAACGTGATCGTGATCGGATTGTTCATTCAAGTGCTTTTCGCCGTTTGAAATATAAAACCCAAGTCTTTGTCTATCACGAGGGTGATCATTACCGAACGCGCCTAACCCATAGCCTTGAGGTTGCACAGATCGCACGATCCCTGGCCCGGGTCTTGGGAACCAATGAGGATATGGCTGAGGCATTGGCTCTAGCGCACGATCTTGGACATCCCCCCTTTGGCCATGCGGGGGAAGACGCTCTGCAGGCTGTCATGGCGCCCTATGGCGGCTTTGATCATAACGGCCAGGCCATTCGCATCGTCACGCAGCTCGAAGCTCGATATGCAGACTTCGACGGACTTAACCTCACCTGGGAAACACTTGAAGGTCTGGCAAAACATAACGGGCCTTTAATTTCTCAACCGCACGATATCGCCAAATTACCTTGGGCGTTGGCCGAGTATGCCTCCCGTCAGGACCTCGAATGGCATACGCAGCCCGGTATTGAGGCCCAAATCGCAGCCCTCGCGGATGATATTGCTTATAACACGCATGACGTGGATGACGGTCTGCGGGCGGGATTATTCAGTGTTGAGGATTTGCAGGAACAACCCCTTGTCGGACCCGTTATTGAAGAAGTTACAAAAAAGTATCCGAACTTGGAGAAAGGCCGCGTCATTCACGAGTCGACGCGGCGTATGATTGATCGGATGGTTGATGACTTGCTAACCGAAACCCGAAGTCGACTGGATAAGTTTCAGCCAGAATCTGCGGAGGCTGTCAGAGGTCTTGATGAACCAGTGGTTGCTTTATCGCGCGACATGTTGGAAATGAACCGTGGATTAAAGACTTTTCTGTTTGAACGGATGTATCGCCATCCGCGGGTTAACCGGATGACCAACAAAGCTGGTCGGGTTATTCAGGACCTTTTTCAGCTGTTTGTCTCAGAAACCGGGCTAATGCCTGTCGACTGGCAACGTAAACTCGAAAATGTCGACGATACAGGACGGGCGAAAATGGTAGCGGATTACATTGCCGGGATGACAGACAGATTTGCTTTAGAAGAACACCGTCGACAGTTTGATTTGTACGAATAAGATGAATTATTTCAAATATATAAAAGATATACTTCTTGTAGAGGTAGAAGCATTAATCGTTGATGGCAAGTTTCCAGTTGGACTGGATCTTAGTCGAATAGGCGTGGAGCCAACTAAGGACCCGGCGCATGGTGATCTTGCATCCAATGCCGCGATGGTGCTGGCCAAGCCAGCCAAGACAAACCCTAGAGAATTAGGGCAATTGCTGGCTGATCGATTGACGCAATGTGTTGATATCGCTGGTGCCGACGTTGCTGGACCGGGATTTATCAATTTACGGTTAGTACCAGAGTTCTGGACGAACCAAATTCCAGCTGTACTCAAAGCTGGAACGGCATACGGCGATTGTGACCTCGGCAGCAATGAAGCCGTAAATGTCGAGTATGTTTCCGCAAACCCCACAGGGCCTATGCATATTGGGCATGCGCGAGGCGCTGTTATCGGCGATGCGCTGGCATCCTTGCTCAACAAGGCCGGATATAACGTTACCCGGGAATATTACATCAATGATGCCGGTGCGCAGGTCGACGTGCTCGCGAGGTCGACACATCTTCGCTACCGGGAAGCGTTGGGCGAAGATATTGGGGCTATCCCGGACGGCCTATATCCCGGCGATTATCTAAAACAGGCAGGCCAGGAGCTGGCCCAGCGGGACGGCGATAAATGGCGGGATGCGGCCGAAGAGGAATGGCTCGCAGCACTCCGGGTCTTCGCAATAGACGCTATGATGGCACTCATTCGCGATGATCTAGCCGCCCTCGGCGTGAAGCATGATGTGTTTACCTCGGAGCGCACCCTTGTCGGGACCGGTGCCAATGATGAGGTCGTCGAGGAGCTACAATCCCGAGATCTCGTCTATATGGGAGTCCTTGATCCGCCCAAGGGTAAATTGCCTGAAGACTGGGAAGAGCGACCACAATTATTGTTCCGATCCGCGAATTTTGGCGATGATGTCGATCGGCCGCTCAAAAAGGCCGAAGGTGACTGGACCTACTTTGCGTCAGACATTGGCTATCACCGTGACAAGTATAGACGCGGCTTTGCCTCCATGATTGATGTCTGGGGAGCGGATCACAAAGGCTATGTCAAACGTATGCAATCCGCGGTTAACGCCATTACTGAAGATAAAGGCTCTTTGGATGTCAGGCTGTGTAATCTCGTGAATCTGCTGGAAGACGGTAAACCCGCGAAGATGTCCAAACGGGCGGGGTCCTTCGTGACATTGCGGGACGTTGTCGACGAAGTCGGAAAAGCGGCTGTTCGGTTCATGATGTTAACGCGAAGTAGCGACGCCTCGCTGGATTTCGATCTCAAAAAAGTTACAGAGCAGAGCAAAGATAATCCCGTATTCTACGTACAATATGCCCATGCCAGGATATGCTCGGTGATCCGAAATACAGCTGATGCCTTTCCCGACCTCCTGCTTGACGATTCGAGCCTCTCAAGTGCTGATGTCGCGCAACTGCAGGACCCTGGTGAGCTTGCGATGATCAAAGAATTGGCCAGTTGGCCCCAGATTGTTGAAAGCGCGGCACTCGCTCATGAGCCACACCGGGTTGCGTTTTATCTGTCGGATCTTGCGGCATCGTTTCATGCCTTTTGGAACCGGGGTAATGCGGACGAGTCATTGCGGTTCATTGTGCCTGGCGACAGCACAACAACCGTAGCCCGCGTGGCTTTGGCCCGTGCTGTAGCCGTTGTAATAGCCTCCGGTCTCGCCGTTATGGGAGTCGAACCGGTCGAGGAGATGCGCTGATGAATGATTTATTAGGTGAACAAAGAGCACCAACGTCTGAATCGGGCAAAAACCCGCGTTGGGGACGCCGAATTTTAACCGGAATGGTGGCTATGGCCGCTATGGGCGGTTTCGCCATGATCCTTGTTTTTAGTTATGACAAAGGTAAGGAGAAAGGCGCAATCGCCGGGACACCTGTTATCCAAGCTCAGCACGGACCTACTAAGGTAAAGCCCGAGAAACCTGCTGGCATGCCGATCCATGATCAGGAGAAGGATGTCTATAACCGGCTTGATCCAAACGCTAAGAAGGAAAAGGTCGAAAGCCTGCTTCCCGAACCGGAACCAGCGATGCCCAAGCCGGCACCCATGAAAGTGAAAGAAATTACCAAAACAGAAGTTGCCCAGGCGGTAAAAACCGAACCGGCTGCCGGCTCCAGTTTTGTAGCGCCTCCACCGCCGCCGCCGATTATCGCCGCGCCGCGGAGACCTGTAGTTAAATCGTCGATTGTTAAAGCGGCCGCGGTTAAACCAAAAACCGAAAAGAAAATGGCCGCGCTTTCCAAGCCCGTAAAATCTGTAGCCCAACCTGTTAAAAAGGTTGTCGCTCCGGTTAAAAAGAGTACTGCGCTTGGAAATGTCTATCGGATACAGATTGCATCATTGCGTTCTGAAAAGGCCGCAAATGCCATGTGGCGCAAACTCAAAAAAAGTAACCCATCTTTGTTTGGGCAATTAAAACCCAACGTTGTTCGGGCCGTAATTGCCGGAAAAGGGACGTATTACCGCCTGCAAGCAGGTACCTTAAAAGGTCAAACGGCAGCACGAACCCTGTGCTCTCAAGCGAAGAAAAGAAAAATTGGATGCCTCATTGTCAAACCCCGCTAATGGTATTCCATCTGCGGTCATATTTGGCTGTATCGACACTGCGTTAACGACGGCTGAAATTGACCTCTTTGCTGACTGCAATCCGTTTGGGCTTATCCTTTTTGAACATAATTGTGTCGAGCCGGCTCAATTAAAGGACCTTGTCGCCCAGTTCAAAGAAACAGTGGGTCGTCCAGATGCCCCCATCCTGATTGATCAGGAAGGCGGGCGGGTTACCAGAATGAAGCCGCCACATTGGCGTCATCCGCCACCCGCCAGGGTCTTTCCAGAAATTGCCGCAAAAGACCGTACCGCAGGCGTTCGGGCGGCATATCTGAATGCTCGCCTCATAGGCCGGGAACTTGCTGCAATGGGCATCAACGTTGATTGCTTGCCGGTTCTCGACATTCCGGTCGTTGGCGCGCACGAGATTATCGGTGACCGAGCCCTTGGCCGTGATGCTGAGATGATTGCGGAACTAGGGCGGGCCCTGTCTGACGGAATCATGGCGGAAGGTGTTTTACCGATAATCAAACACATTCCGGGCCATGGACGGGCAAAATCAGATAGCCACAAAGAGCTGCCGATTGTTGATACGCCACGTGATGAGCTGGAAGCGACTGACTTTGTGCCCTTTGAACTCATGGCTGGGATGCCGTGGGCGATGACAGCGCATGTTGTCTATACGGCAATTGACGCGGAACACGCCGCGACGATTTCACCGGTTATAATTGAACAGATAATTCGGGATAAAATCGGCTTTGAAGGATTGTTACTGTCTGACGATATCGGAATGGAAGCGCTCGCTGGTACCAAAGGCGAGCGAGCGAAAACAATTTTGGAAGCCGGTTGTGACCTAGCCTTGGAATGTTCAGGCAAAATCGAGGACATGACCGAGGTCGCCTCAATCATTCCCAGAATGTCGCAACACGCCTTAAGTCGGGCGGCCGCCGCTGAAAAGATGCGGCGGCATCAACAAGCCACTGACGGATTAAATACCGAAGACGCTCTAAAAGAGCTTGAGGACATACTCGACGCACACCAAATTGAATGGGCATGAGCCCAGCAATTTATCAGGCTTCGGTCTGGATACTCCCAGTTCTAATCGCCATTACGCTTCACGAAGCTGCGCATGGCTTTGTCGCTTGGCGGTTAGGGGATAATACGGCCAAGGATCTCGGACGGGTAACCTTTTCACCAATTCGTCATATAGACCCGATCGGTACAGTTATTATTCCGGGTATTTTGCTTTTGTCCTCGGCGCAATTTCTGTTTGGATGGGCAAAACCGGTTCCCGTTAATTTTAATAATTTGCGCAATCCACGCCGAGATATGGTCTGGGTTGCCGCTGCAGGACCTGCCATCAATCTCCTCCTGGCCCTGGCTTCAGCAGTACTCCTGCACGTCACCCCAATGTTTTCACCGGACACCGGAAAATGGTTTGCCGATAATTTGGCTAACTCGATCCTGATCAATCTGGTTTTAGCGGTCTTTAACATGTTGCCACTACCGCCATTGGATGGTGGCCGGGTCGCTGTAGGGCTGCTGCCGGCACCATTAGCGATTCAACTAGCGCGACTGGAGCGAGTCGGGCTTTTTAATAGTAATCTTAGCGTTATTCGTCGTTCCGATAGTTGGACGCGAGTTTGGCTACAATTGGAATCCCCTGAGTTGGTTACTCGGAGGTCCGGTTGATGCCTTGTATAGATTTGTAATGACAGCTGCCGGTCATTTTTGAGCTGAGAGTTTATGACAGAAGCGCCTGATGATTTTGAAATGGAAGAACGACCCGTTGGATCGGATGGTGCTCTTGTCGTCGATTTGGAGGGGTATGAAGGACCAATCGACATGTTGCTCGTCCTGGCACGGCAGCAGAAGGTCGATTTACTCAATATCTCTATTCTCCAACTCGCTGAGCAGTATCTAAGATTTATTGAAGAAGCGCGACGGCTACGGCTTGAAATTGCTGCGGATTATCTGGTGATGGCAGCGTGGCTTGCCTATCTCAAATCACGTCTTCTGCTACCAGCTGATGATGAGGATGATGAACCCAGTGGCCCTGAAATGGCTGAGGCCCTTGCGTTCCAGCTACGTCGTCTCGAGGCGATGCAAGAGGCCGGTTCTAAGGTCATGGAATTGCCAAGGCTTGGGCGTGATGTTTTTCCGCGTGGTGCACCGGAAGGCGTCAAGGTTACCCGGACCCCGGTTTATGACCTCTCGCTTTATGAGCTGTTACGGGCTTATGGCGATCAACACAGTATTGGTCCATCGGGACCATTGGAAATTGCCGCAACCGAAATTTATTCGGTCGATGATGCGCTGGAACGATTGGGCAGGGTATTAGGTAAAATCCCCGACTGGACAACGCTGCAAGGATTTTTGCCCGAGTCGATAAAGGACACGGTAGTCTTTAGATCTGCTGTGGCCTCAACTTTTGCAGCGAGCCTGGAATTAGCAAAGTCGGGACAACTTGAGCTTCGTCAAAGTGGGACATTTGCTCCTATTTTTGTTCGTTCCCGCGCAGAAACAGGGTGAATACTATGGATGGTTCTATCCAAACCGAGGATACCGTGGAGCGCCAGGAAGGCAGTATGACCGACAACACGCAGGAACTCAGAATTCTAGAGGCGGTTTTGTTTGCGGTTTCCGAGCCGGTCACGGAAAGTGCCTTGGCACAGCGGTTCCCAGAAGGCGTTGATGTTCCCGCATTACTTGCCGAACTGGCGCAGCAATATGAAGGCCGGGGGGTTGTTTTACAGCCTGTTGCAGGGCGCTGGGCGTTCCGAACAGCCCCTGATCTTGCGGGGTCACTTGAGATTGAGGTTAAGGTTTCACGTAAGCTGTCCCGGGCTGCGGTCGAAACCCTATCTATCATTGGCTACCATCAACCGGTCACCCGTGGAGAAATTGAAGAAATTCGCGGTGTAGCTCTGAGTCGAGGAACCCTTGATTTGTTGCTTGAAATTGGCTGGATTCGACCTGTTGGGAAGCGCAAAACACCCGGACGCCCGGTAACTTGGGGAACCTCTCAAGAGTTCCTTGATCATTTCAATTTAAACAAGCTGAGCGATTTGCCAGGGGTTGGCGAATTGAAAGCCGCTGGGTTGCTTGATCCACGTCCAGCTCGGACTATCTTTGGCGAAGTTGCGGCCAAAATTGACGAGCCAAACGCGTCGAGTGCTGTTGATGAGGAAGAAGGAGCGGTTCCCGAGCCCTTGAATACAGACGACGACGCTGCCCCGGCTGAGCAACAAGACGCTTGATCAACCGATTGAAATAGCTACAAGTAGCGGCAAGGTCTCGGGTAACCGGGGCGTTGCCACTTTTTATGATTGGCTATTTACGCGCTTTCCAAGTGTGATAAACCTTGGATCAACTTAAACATGGCCTCCGGGCTTATTTGGCGAGGATATCGGTATGGGAACGTTCAGCATTTGGCACTGGGTCATTGTTCTGGTTGTCGTGCTCGTATTGTTTGGCGGTGGCGGTAAGCTTTCACGCCTGATGGGTGATGCAGCGCGGGGTATTACGGCCTTCAAGAAGGGGCTGAAAGAAAATAGCCCTGATGGTGACGATGAAAAGAAGACGATTGATGCCGAGGCGGCCGAGCCGTCAGCGAATACCTCAAGTAAAGATGAAACCGCTAAGAGCTAACAACCTGATTTGTTCCAGCATTTGAAGGGTGCGGATGCACCATGTTTGATATCGGTGGCTGGGAATTCCTGATTATAGTTGTTGTGGCGATTGTCATCATCGGGCCCAAAGACTTGCCTGGAATGATACGGTCAGTCACGGGCTGGGTGCGCAAAGCACGAGAACTGGCACGCGAATTTCAAAGTGGCATAGATGACCTCGCGCAGGAGGTTGAGCTTGAAAAGATCGGTGACGAGTTCCGCGATGGCGTTGGCTTAGGCGAGCACGGTGATATTGGTAATACCATTCATCAGGAGGTTACCAACGCAATAGACCCAAGTGGTGAGATGGCCGATGCCCTCGACGGTGCTAAAGATATTCTTGAAGATGATATGGCAAAAATTCAGGAAGATCTCGACGAACAGGATGAGTTAAGCGATAGCGCTAACGACGTCGTCGAATTAGCGCCGACAAAAAATGCCGAAAAGCCTGAGGAAGATGAAGCGTCCGATGATGAAACATTAGACGAAAAAGACCGGGCTAAGTCTTGACGATGGCTGAGGACACTGAAGAAGATTCAAAAATGCCGCTGCTTGACCATTTGGTTGAGCTGCGCAGCCGTTTGATCTGGGCTTTCGCCGGCTTTATCGTCTGCTTCTTCGTCGCCTTCTATTTTGCCGAACACATCTTCGCCTTTTTGGTTCGTCCCTTAGCGGAACAGATGGAGACGCGAGAAGGCGCGCGAATGATCTTCACCGCCCTCCACGAAGCATTTTTTACCTATGTGAAAGTAGCTTTCTTCGCAGCGGCATTTGTGGCCTTCCCATTGATCGCGTCACAGATATGGTTGTTTGTTGCTCCTGGTCTCTATCGGAATGAAAAACACGCGTTTGCACCATTTTTAATTGCCACACCGGTGTTGTTTTTTATGGGTGGGGCATTGGTTTATTATTTCATTTTTCCTCTCGCATGGGAGTTCTTCCTCAATTTCCAAACGCCAGGAGGAGAGGGGCTTCTACCAATTCAAGTCGAACCAAAAGTCGATCAGTATTTGTCATTGGTTATGCAGCTCATCTTTGCCTTTGGTCTTGGCTTCGAGCTTCCCGTATTCCTGATGTTGCTAGCAAAGGCTGGCATCGTTACGGCTGATGGGCTGGCTGAAAAACGACGCTATGCCATTGTTGGTGTATTTGTCTTCGCCGCAGTTCTGACGCCTCCTGATGTGATAAGCCAGATCGGGTTAGCGGTTCCAATCATACTATTGTACGAAGTCTCGATTGTTGGAGCCCGGATGATGGAAAGAAAGCGCGATGAACGGGCGGCAGCGGAAGAAGAACGGGACGCCGCTATAGACGATGACGATGAGTGACAAAGATCGCACGATTCTAGACGTGTTAATCTTCTGCCCCTATAACCGCCAGCGATAGATCGCGTCTGGAGTTTACTATGCATGATATCCGCTGGATTCGGGAAAACCCCGCAGAGTTCGACGCTGCCTTAGCAAAGCGTGGTGATGAGGCGATGTCTGCCGATCTAATTCAACGCGATGCTGATCGGCGCGCCGTCCAGACAGAGTTACAAGAATTGCAGACGCGACGTAACGATGCTTCAAAACAAATAGGCATTGCAAAGAGCAAGGGTGAAGACGCTGATACGTTAATCAAAGAGGTCAGTGATTTAAAAGACCGTATGCAAGCCCTTGAGGAGAACGAGAAGAATCTTTCCTCAAATCTCACCGATCTCTTGTCGGGCATTCCAAACCTACCATCGGAAGATACGCCAGTGGGTGCCGGCGAAGAAGAGAATGTCGAGATCCGCTTGGAAGGTGTGCCGCCTGAGTTTGATTTCGAGGCGAAGGATCATGTTGACCTTGGCGAAAATCTTTCTGGCATTAGTTTCGAACGGGCGGGCAAACTGTCTGGATCACGTTTCGTCGTATTACAGGGGCAAGTGGCAAGGCTGGAACGCGCATTAGCATCCTTCATGCTCGACGTGCAGACCGAAGAATTTGGCTATACGGAGATCGCGCCGCCGGTGCTGGTCAAAGATGAAGCCCTTTATGGCACAGGTCAGTTGCCGAAATTCGCTGACGACCTATTTAAGACCACGGACGATCTCTGGCTAATTCCGACTGCCGAAGTATCACTTACCAATTTAGTCGCCAACGAAATACTGGCTGAAGACGACCTTCCGATCAGAGTAACCGCATTGACGCCCTGCTTTAGGTCAGAAGCCGGTGCCGCGGGCAAGGATACCCGCGGCATGTTGCGCCAACATCAGTTCAACAAGGTCGAACTGGTCAGCATCTGTCATCCGGATAACTCGCTCGAAGAACATGAAAGAATGACGGGTGCCGCGGAGGAAATCCTTAAACGGCTTGATTTGGCTTACCGCGTAATGGTGCTGTGCACGGGCGATATCGGTTTTTCTGCCCGCAAGACTTATGACCTGGAGGTCTGGTTGCCAGGACAGGACACATATCGAGAGATATCCTCCTGTTCCAATTGCGGTGATTTTCAGGCACGTCGGATGAAAGCTCGATTCCGTCCCGAAGCTGGGAAGGGCACAGAGTTTGTTCATACGCTCAACGGTTCCAGTCTTGCGGTGGGACGGTGCCTTATCGCCGTGATGGAAAATTATCAAAACAAAGATGGTTCTATTACGATTCCTGAAGTCCTCCGGCCTTACATGAACGGGCTCGAACTCATTTCCGCTGGATAGCGTCTAAATGCTAGAAGCACGCAAAATCCGGTTGGTGATGGAGCTTCGCCAGCAGGGGATTACCGATCAGGCTGTGCTGTCCGCGATTGAACGAGTTCCTCGCGAGGCCTTTATTCCAGAATCCTTCCATGACCAGGCTTATGAAAATACTGCTTTGCCAATCGGTCATGGCCAAACAATTAGCCAACCCTCCGTTGTTGGGTTTATGACCCAAGCGCTTGAAATAGGCTCTCGTATGAAGATTCTGGAGGTTGGTACGGGCTGTGGCTATCAAGCTGCAGTGCTGGCCGGGCTGTGTCGGCGTGTTTATTCCGTTGAAAGATTTCGCGAGTTGCTACGCTCTTCTGACGCGCGGCTTCGGGACCTTCGGATTAATAATGTTACCACTAAATGGGGAGACGGTGGTGCAGGATGGCCAGAGCAAGCCCCGTTTGATCGTATGATTTTAACGGCTGCGGCGAAGGAAGTGCCGAAGGTTCTCCTCGATCAAATGACTGACGACGGCATCATCATTGCTCCAATAGGTACAACGACCCACGACCAGAGCCTTGTTAAGTTTCGTCATCTTCCGAGCGGAGAATGGGATTCCGAAGAGTTATGGCCGGTTCGATTTGTACCGATGCTCGATGGAACCATAGGCGATACATCGAACCAGTGATGCAGCATTTTATTGACCGCGACTCACCTCGTTCTTAACGTGACGCCATGAATTTGATCTTTGGCCCCACCTTTATCCAAAAATATCTGCCGTTTCTGTTGGCGGTGATGCTCTCGGCATGCGCCCGGAATGACTATAATCCAACGATTCTCGACGATACTAAAAAGACAATCGACCGAAATGATCAATCACAAACTCGCAAAGTGGTGCCAGCCGGTCACATTCTGATTAGGCGCGGCGATACGTTGTACGGCATTGCCCGACGCCATGGGATTCCCATCAGAAAGTTGATCGAGGCAAATGGCTTGCGGCCGCCTTATGTAATTTATCCAGGCAAGACCCTTAAAACGCCGGGTGCGCGTATTCATGTCGCGCGCTCAGGTGAAACCGCTTATGGCGTGGCTCGTCGTTATGGTGTCGATATGGGGTCCCTGGTAAGGATCAATAAAATCCGTCCTCCCTATCGGCTGCGTTCAGGGCAAAGATTGAGACTGCCCGATCCCCAGTCCTCTAATGTTGCCCGAACTACGAGTTCTGACCGGGTAGGAACGAACCGACCTAAATCCACTGTTAGGCCAGTCCGCGGACCGGCCAGATTTCCCCGGCAGTCAACAACATCAAGACAGGCGACACCGAAACCATCCTGGGATAAGTCAGCTCCAAAACCTCTCAAAGCTCCACCGCGTCGTAGCGGTCGTAAATTCCTATGGCCGGTAAAAGGCAGAATTATCGTCGCCTTTGGGCCACGAAAGGGCGGTTTTCATAATGATGGGATCAATATCGCCGCTCGTGCCGGAACACCCATAAAGGCCGCTGAGAACGGCGTGGTCGCTTATGTTGGCAATCAGCTTCAGGGATTTGGTAACCTTGTTCTGATCAAGCATTCTGGGGGCTGGATGTCTGCCTATGCCCATGGATCACGTGTTCATGTGCGGCGAGGCAGTGTGGTAAAACGTGGTGAAACCATCGCTCGCGTGGGCAGAACCGGGAACGTAAACAAACCCCAGCTTCATTTCGAGCTCAGGCGGGGTGATCGGGCTGTTGACCCCAGACGATATCTTGTGCGTTTTGCGTCGCTACGAAATCTTAGGGAATATGCTTTTCAAGACGCCCGGCCAAATCCTGAATGAATTGCCATGCAACACGGCCTGACCGTGCGCCGCGCGTGACCGACCATTCGATGGCTTCTGCGTGGAGCTGCTCTTTGCTGATATCGAGTCCAAATTCGTCGGCATAGCCATCGATGATTTCAAAGAACGTCTTTTGATCACAATTATGAAATCCAAGCCACAATCCAAACCGATCCGATAGGGACACTTTCTCTTCAACGGCTTCCGCCGGATTAATAGCCGTTGAGCGTTCATTCTCAATCATGTCGCGTGGCATGAGGTGACGGCGGTTGGAGGTCGCGTAAAACAGGACATTATTCGGCCGACCCTCAAGGCCGCCTTCAAGCAGAGCCTTCAAAGACTTGTAGGTATCGTCTTCGCCATCAAAAGACAGATCGTCGCAAAACAGAATGAAACGATACTCCGATGAAGCCCGCAAAATCGGCAGCAGCTGCGATAGGGATGAAATATCTTCGCGGTGAATCTCGATCAGAATCAGCTCTTTAATTTCATCATTTACCGCGCAATGAGCTGCCTTGATTAGAGAACTTTTTCCGGTGCCTCGGGCGCCCCAAAGAAGCGCGTTATTTGCTGGAAATCCTTTTGCAAACCGCTTGGTGTTATCGACCAAAGTGTCTCGTGAAAGATCAATTCCTTTCAGAAGTTTGATCGGAACCCTATTTACTCTCTTAACTGGGTTCAGGGTTTGCTGGTCTGCATTCCAGACAAAAGCATCTGACTGGCCGAAATCCGAGGCTTTTGCGGCTGCCGGATGTATTTTTTCCAGAACATCAGCAATGCGGCGGAGAAGGGGTGTTAGCTCTGAATCAGACATGCCGCCAATCTTCTATGGTGTACAAAAACGCGCGGGACCCTATCATAAGCGGGGAACGCGTCAATCCTGTTATATTTCAATTATTTCTGCACTGCATTCAACGCATTTGCAACGTGTAGCGAGGGCTGTATAGTCCGGCAACTTTAGAGCCGAGAAAAAAGGAGACCCGGATGTTTATTTCACCAGCCTATGCGCAGGGAGCAGGGGGCGGTTTAGGTGGTATGGAATCACTATTGCCACTCGTATTGATTTTTGTTGTGTTCTACTTTCTGCTCATTCGCCCGCAGCAGAAGAAGCAAAAGCAGCATCGCGAGATGTTGGAAGCCTTGCGGCGCGGTGATCGGGTAGTCACAGCGGGCGGTATCGTAGGAACGATAACAAAAGCTTCTGAGACCGAACTTACCGTCGAAATATCAGATGACGTCAAAGTCAAGGTTATGCGCGGTATGATAAGTGATGTTTTGGCTAAGACTGAAGCGCGCGATGCCGCCAATGACGACGACGACGATGAAGATGACGACAAAAAAGACGAGAAATAAGTTCTCGTAGTCCCATATAGACACATTATTGCTTCAATAGGTCGGCCTCATGGTCCAAATCGGTAAATGGAAAATCATTCTGGTGCTCGCAATTTGTGCGCTCGGAATTCTTTTGGCGTCACCAAATGTGGTAGCACCAGAAAAGGTAGATTCTATCCCGGCGTGGCTCCCGAAAAAGCAAATGAATTTGGGGCTCGACCTTCGCGGTGGTGCGCATCTTCTAATAGAAGCCAAAGTAGATGAAGCCCTAAAAGAAGGGCTTCAGAGCTTACAGCAAGGTGTACGAAGTGCCCTGCGGCGATCTCCGACCATTGGGTATCGTGGCTTAGGTCTAATTCGGAATGGCGTTACAGTTACGGTGCGTAATGAAAAAGACAGAGATGAAACCCGTCAACGGCTTCGTGAAATCGGCAACGAAATGCTGTTGGAACGTGATGAAAACGTCTTCACGCTGAGATTCACCGAAGAACAATTACGAGATCGACGGGCCAATATCCTCGAACAGGCGATGACAATTTTGGGTCTTCGGATTGACCCAGAGGGTGTCAAAGACCTGAGTCTGCAGCGCCAAGGTGCTGACCGAATACTTTTACAGGTGCCCGGCGCTGATCCGGAAGCCTTAAAACGCCTTATTGGCCAAACTGCGAAGATGAGTTTTCATCTGGTCGATCCGGAAGTTTCTACGCTCGATCCGCGGCGCCGTGTTCGTCCCGGGACGATGGTTCTCAAAAGCCGCGATGAAGCCGATGCGGCCGGACAGCCTGTCTATTACCTCGTCAAAAAACGGGTAGAGGTTAGCGGCGAAAATCTGGTTGATTCCCAAGCCACCGTGGAACAAGGGAGACCGGTTGTCAGTTTCCGGTTTGATCCGGTTGGTGCGCGGCGTTTTGGCAATACGACCAGACGCAATGTCGATAAGCCTTTCGCCATTGTTCTGGATAAAGAGGTGATTAGCGCGCCGGTTATCCGCGAGCCTATTCTTGGAGGCAACGGTATCATCAGCGGTAACTTCACAACGGAATCGGCCGGTGAGTTGGCGTTGTTGTTGCGAAGTGGCGCACTCCCTGTCCCTTTGACAATCATAGAAGAACGCTCGGTCGGTCCAAGCCTTGGTGCAGACTCGATCGCAGCCGGTAAGACAGCGAGTATATTCGGTCTCATTGCCGTGGCGGTATTTATGCTCATGGCTTATGGCCGGTTTGGTGCCATGGCAATCGTCGCCCTCGCGATAAATCTTATCTTGATCGCAGCCGCATTATCTTTATTGCAGGCAACGCTGACATTACCAGGGATCGCGGGGATCGTTTTGACCATTGGTATGGCGGTCGACGCCAACGTTCTTGTGTTTGAACGAATACGAGAAGAACAGCGGGCGGGGCGGACTCCGATATCAGCCGTCGACGCCGGGTATTCGCGTGCACTGACAACAATTATCGACGCGAACCTAACGACCTTTATTGCCGCCTTGCTTCTCTACATGTTTGGTTCTGGTCCGGTGAAGGGGTTTGCGGTGACCTTGGCGATAGGGCTTTGCACATCAATGTTCTCGGCTCTGATGGTCACGCGGTTGATGGTTGTAACCTGGCTTCGACAAAGACGCCCACAAAGACTGCCATTGTGATCGGGGCAAGGAAAAGAACATGAAACTCATCAACCTCATTCCCGTTGGCACAAAAATAAACTTTTTGGCACTCCGTAAAATTGCCATCCTCTTGTCTCTGGCGCTCTGTGTCGGATCATTTGGTTTGTTAATGACCAAAGGTCTGAACTTCGGAATTGATTTCCGTGGCGGCATCCTGCTTGAAATTCGAACGGCTCAAAAAGCCGATCTCGCAGGAATTCGATCTAACCTTGGTTCCTTAGGGCTTGGAGAGGTCGAACTTCAGCGTTTTGGTAACGACACCGATGTCTTAATCCGGATCGAAAGCCAACCTGGCGGTGCCAAGGGACAAAAAATTGCCGTCGATAAGGTCAAAAACTCGTTAGGCGCTGCAGTTGATTATCGGCGGACTGAATTTGTCGGGCCAAAGGTCTCAGGTGAACTGATTGAAGCCGGGGTCACAGCCGTCGTCTTAGCGCTTATCGCGATGCTGATGTATATCTGGTTTCGGTTTGAGTGGCAGTTTGGCGTTGGCGCTGTCGCCGCATTGGGGCATGACGTCGTCCTGACAATAGGGGTCTTCTCTCTCCTCGGACTCGAGTTCAACCTCTCTACGATTGCGGCCATCCTGACAATTGCGGGCTATTCAATCAACGATACCGTTGTGGTCTATGATCGCGTCCGAGAGAATTTACGGAAGTACAAAGTGCGGCCGCTCGAAGAAGTCCTCAATATGAGCCTTAACGATACGTTGTCTCGAACATTGTTGACCAGTATTACGACCTTGATCGCGCTGTTGATCCTGTATTTCTACGGCGGTGAGGTCATTAAAGGCTTTAGCTTTGCGATGATTTGGGGTGTCCTGGTCGGAACCTATTCATCGATCTATGTCGCGACACCACTTCTGGTCCATATGAACCTACGGGCGTCTGCAGTGGCATTGCCCGATGAGGACGATGCAACTGCCCAACCGTAAACTCAAGCATTCCAATGGCTGATATTACGCCACCAGTTTCTGCCGACAGCCAAATCATCCAGGGCTATGGAGATGGTGGTTTTCGTATAGCCGGACAGGATTATGTTGGCTCGGTAATCGTTACAGCGTTGGAAACAAGTAGCTGGGACATAACAACGGTTGATCGCATCGACATCGATAGCCTCCTGACAACATTGAAACGTGTCCCCGATCTAACAGTCCTCCAGCTGGGAACTGGGTCATCAATGACGCCACCTGCTCCAGAACTACGCACAAAGCTCCGCGCGACAGGCATTGGCCTTGAGTTTATGGACACAGGTGCCGCCTGTCGGACATTCAATGTGCTGCTGGCGGAAGAACGGTCAGCAGCGGCAGCTTTAATCGCGACATAAAAAAACGGGGAGCCGAAGCCCCCCGTTTAATTCTCAGACGAATACCTTGTTTAGAAGATATTCTGCGCCGATATCATGCAATAGAGCATGGGGATCGACAGCATTGTGTTGGTTCGTGAGAACAACATGGCTTTGCGTCCAGCTGCGGGTTTCGCAGCATCATCCGCTTCAACCATGCCCAGCGCGATCTGCTGAGCTGGCCAAATGATGAACCACACGTTGAACCACATAATGGCGCCTAGCCACATGCCAATACCGATGGCTGAGGCTTTTGCCGTACCACCAGCCATAAGACCTATGGTAAGCGCATCAACTAGATAACCGTTGAGCCATGCCAGGATAAGACCCGTTACGATGGTCGACATTGCCGCCCAGCGGAACCAGAACAGTGCTTCTGGGGCAATTACCTTCGTGATTGCCGGTTTTTGGTCATCCGGAATATTTGGCATATTCGGAATTTGTACAAAGTTGAAATAGTACAAAATACCAATCCACATCACGCCAGAAAGAACATGCAACCAGCGGAAAAAGAATGCCCACCACCCAGTGTCATTGCTAAATCCACCATCATGCCATTGCATCATGATCAGTACGAAGACAACGGCCAGTACGAAACCAGCGATAATTGTATTATTGAGACTTGAAAGAATTTTTGCCATTTCCTACACCCCCTTTGCGTAGAGAATTCGAATACTACAGCCACAGAACTTTGTGGAACCGCTTGTTTTTATAGCATTTTACAGGAATCGTCGAAACCCTGAGAAACGACTCGCCTCTAAAGGCAGAAAACATAAGGGTCTTTCAGATATACTTAATTATCTTCAGGAACTTTTGTCATTCGTCTGATCGCCAGCCTGGCAGCACGGCGCCCTGACTGAATTGCGCCTTCGATCGTTGCGGGGAGGCCAGTATTGGTCCAATCACCAGCAATGAATAAATTATTGAGAGCGGTCTTTGCGCCAGGACGACTTGCCAAAACCGTTGGTGTTTGAGCAATCGTTGCACGACGTTCTTTGATAACGCGCCATGGTGGAAGGCGTCCCATATTTCGTCCAAGAATTGCGGTAACTTCTGACCATAATTGATTGGCGATTTCCCAATTAGGCATATCGACATGGGCAGAAGCGGCGCTAATCGTGATCGATAGCACGTTATCTCTTGAAAAAATCCACTGTGAATCAGTTCCGATAAGCCCCAGGAACGGGAGTCCACCGGGAAGCTCAACAGGTTCCCGAACGCGAAAATGCACATTGACGATAGGGAGTGTTTCCTGCGGAGGGTTAGTATCGGGCCATAGTTCAGCAGAAATATCAGGTGGTACGGCTAAGACAACTGTATCTTCGTTCTCTACCCGTAAGAGCCCTTCTGGAAAGCGCATCGCGAGAACAACGTCGTTTTCCCAACGAATTCCCCGCAACCTTGCTTGATATCTGATATTGGCTTCGCTGTTTTCCAAAAACGCGAGTGCAGGATTGACGAGAGCCGCCGAAAGACCTTTTTCAAAGATCATCGGTCGGCAAGCGGACTCTCCTTTAAGAAAACTCAGCTTGAGAACTTTCCAGAGCAGTTGGGCAGAAGCGTCATCAGCATCTGTATTTAAAACTGCCCGGCAGATTGGCTGCCAAAGTCTATCGTAAAGTGGATCATCGCCGCCGATAATCTGACGAACCGTGTCCTCTTTTTTTGCCCGCGAGAGTCTGAGCGCTTTCGCATAATCGATCGGATTAGTTCCCGGGACTCGACGCCCAGGTGCTAAGAGCCACATGGGAAAATAGGGTGAACCCGGTTTAATTTGCCATTGCTGACCGGTGTCCGGCTGAAAGAACGGGAATGTTGCCGGCACAATCTCGGAGACCAAATCCCGAGATCCAATATCATCCAAATAGTTTTTGGTGGCTTCATTGGCGCCAATCAGCATATGGCTGCCATTATCTATGAGACAACCTAACCCTTCATCTTGAAATGACCGGCATCTACCGCCTGCTTGTGGCGAGGCTTCATAGATTGCAACAGAATGCCCAGCTTTAGCGCACTGCACAGCGCAGGATAGGCCAGCCATGCCAGCCCCAATGACATGTACTGTTCCCATTACGCTGTCACCATTCCTCGCCAAAGTCCTTTTAAGGCACACGACGCCTTTTGTATTTTCGTCAGTTCGACACGACCAGCGATGGGATCATTCCGTCTTAGTTTCTTTGATAACTTCTCGGCAATTGCGACGATAACCGCTGTCTCCAGTCGTAGCCCACGGTGTGATATCTGCTTTGGTCCGGTGCGGGCGTGTTGCAAAAGTTCATCTGTCCGGTCGAGAACAGCATCTAGCACAGCGCGAAGCTCGGCACTCGCACAATCCGCCTTTAAGGCCGTCACATCAATCTTTTGAGCTCTCAGCATATCCTCCGGGATATAAACACGATCAATTTCTAAATAATCATCCTTACAATCCTGTAAATGATTGAGAATTTGTAAGGCGATACAAAGGGCATCCGTTGCCTTCTTGGGGCGGTCATCACAGCCATGTAGATCAACCAGGTATCGTCCGACAGGGGCTGCAGAATACAGGCAATAATTTACCAGCTCGGACCAGTTGCGATAACGCTTCTTGGTCACATCCATGGTAAAGGCCTGCAGCAAATGACGGGCATGTTGAGTTGTTACGTCGGTTTCAGCCGCGCTAAGTGCGTGATTGGAGGCATTTTGGGTAACCTCGTCGACTGTGCCATTGCCTTGAAGGGCATCATCCATCCGTTTTAGGAGAGCTGATTTCTCTTCTGGCTCTAGATCAGGGGAATCAGCCACATCATCTCCGGCACGAACGCAAAGATAAAAAATATGCACATGCTCCCGCAACTCGGCAGGAATTAGCCAACTAGCAACGGGAAAGTTCTCGTCATTGCTGGTCTTGGTAGGCGTTTCCAATGATGTATTCGCGGTCAAAGAAAAACTTCCGTTCGGGACATTCCGAAATTGGGTTAAAAGAACATGTCTATTATAGCGTCAAAAACGAGACAGTAGCCCCTTGGACGAGTCGTTCGCAGCCCCTCAAGATAGATCCTCCCTAGATGGCACGATGGAGTATTGTGCTTTACAGGTAAGAACCTTCGATCCTGATCGCTACCTTACAGCGATTGCCGCGCCAAAGAAGTTTCGGGCGCCGCTCCTGGTTCTGTATGCCTTTAATCTCGAAATTTCCAAAACACGGGAAACCGTTTCAGAGCCAATGTTGGGCCGTATAAGGCTTCAGTGGTGGCGTGAAGCGCTTGACGGCATTTATCAGGGAACGCCCAGAAATCATGAAGTAGTTTTGGCTCTGTCCTTTATCGTCAAAGAATATTCATTAAGCCGTCCGCATTTCGACGACATGATCAACGGACGGGAATTTGATCTCGAAGACCGCGAACCTAAAGACATCGCTGAATTGTTATCTTATGCCCAATCGACATCGGGAAGCCTGCTTCAGCTTGTGACCGAAATAACAGGATCGGATGAAGAGACTGCGAACAGAATAGGGACGGCATGGGCCCTCATCGGGTTATTGAAGTCAATTGAGTTTTATCGAGCACAACAGCGCTGTTATTTACCGGGTATAGCGGTGACACAAATAGGGACTGACAGGGCTCTTCGGGCATTCGGTGAAGTCCTTAACCTCGCATCAGAGCATTTAGATCCAAACTTGCAGACTTCAAGTAACGATCTAGCACTTTATCAGTGGATCGCCCGGTACGATTTGAAACGTCTCACCAGAATCAAAGCATCGCCATTTACTGGGCACCCGACAAATGCCGCCTGGCGTCGTTGCCGGATCATAATAGCGAGTTTGCTCAAATCCTGATTAGGCTGCAGAATCCAGCCAAGACTGAAAATCATCCAGGGCCCGTTTCGCATAAGCCGCTTTGCGAGCTTTTTTGTGGATACGTTCTTCAAAGGGTGGGAATAGTCCAAAGTTAACATTCATCGGTTGGAATGTTTGTTCATCAGCTCCGTCAGTTATGTGGCTGATGAGGGACCCGATGGCTGTCGTTATGCCTGGGATAGAAGGGATGGCTCCTGCGGTGTCTGCAGCAGCAACCCGACCAGCCATCAATCCGATTGCAGCACTTTCAACATAGCCTTCGCATCCAGTGATCTGACCGGCAAACCGAATATGCGGCGCCGCCTTGAGTCTTAGAAATTGATCCAAAACCCGTGGTGAATTCAAAAATGTATTGCGATGCAGTCCACCAAGCCTAGCAAAGGTAGCGTCCTCCAATCCCGGAATCATCTTAAAGATGCGCGTTTGCTCGCCATGTTTAAGCTTGGTTTGAAACCCAACAATGTTGAACAAGGTTCCCAGTTTGTTGTCCTGCCTGAGCTGCACAACCGCAAACGGCTTTTCAGTCGGGTTATGAGGATTGGTCAACCCAACCGGCTTCATTGGGCCATAACACAGCGTTCGACGACCCCGCGAGGCCATCACTTCAATTGGCAAACATCCCTCGAAGTAGGGCGTGTTTTCTTCCCATTCTTTGAATTCAGTTTTCTCACCTTCAATCAAAGCATCCAGAAACGCATCATATTGCCGACCCGTAAGCGGGCAGTTGATGTAATCCGAGCCATCACCCTTGTCATAGCGTGACTGAAACCACGCCTTGTCCATATCGATGGAATCTTTATTCACAATCGGCGCAATGGCATCAAAAAAAGCGAGCGACTCCTCGCCGGTTACCGTTTGAATGGACTCCGCGAGAGCGGAAGAGGTCAGGGGGCCGGTTGCGATAATGGTTTGGCCCCAGTCTTCCGGTGGTAATCCGGTAACCTCTTCACGACTAATCGTCACCAGGGGGTGCTGTTCGAGCGTGTCCTGGACATGTTGCGAAAAGCCATCACGATCAACAGCCAACGCACCGCCGGCCGGCACCCTGTGCTCATCTGCAGCACTGAGAATAAGAGAACCGGCGCGGCGCATTTCTTCATGGAGCACACCAATCGCACTCCGTTCCGCGTCATCGGATCGAAACGAATTGGAACAAACCAGCTCGGCCAGCTTATCCGTGTGATGCGCGTTGGTTTTCTGAACCGGGCGCATTTCATGTAAAATAACCGGAATGTCGGCGCTAATGAGCTGCCAGGCGGCTTCGGTGCCTGCCAAGCCGCCTCCCACAATATGAACTGGTTTAATGGCTATATCGGTCATCACGAACGCTGAATCTTTCGGGCAATTCAATTTGTCAGTTGATTAGCAGAGTGCGTCCTATGAGGATATGCAAAACGTAATTGAAAGTAGTCATGGCACTGTTCACAACTCTCGATGATCTGGCGCAGCAGGTTGCAGACGAAGCTCTTATCGTTCTGCCTCCGGATTATAGCAATGTCCCGGTCGCCGCCGTCATGGCGCTAATTCGGCGTGGCGTAAAGGACCTCCATCTGTTATTCGCGCCGATTGGTGGAATTGCTGGTGATCTGCTCATCGGAGCGGGATGCGTCAAAACCCTTGAAGCCGCGGCCATCACTATGGGCGAAGCAGGACTTGCGCCGAGATTCTCAGAGGCGGTCCAGACCAACACAATCGCCATGTTGGACTCCACTTGTCCTGCCATCCACACCGCTCTACAGGCCTCGGAAAAGGGTGTCCCTTTTATGCCTCTCCGGGGACTGATTGGCAGCGATGTCCTTAAAAACAGAGCTGACTGGCAGGTTATCGTCGATCCTTTTGATAAAAACGACGGCCCAATCGTTCTCCTGCCAGCCATTCAGCCCGACATTGCATTGATCCACGCGCCTCTCGCGGATCGTGACGGGAATGTCTGGATCGGGAAACGGCGTGAACTGATGACCATGGCGCACGCCGCTAAAACGACATTCGTCACGGTCGAAGAGATTCAGGATGACAATCTGCTTGAAAACGACCTAACAGCGGCGGGAACGCTGCCCGATATGTATGTTGGCGCTATCGCCGAAGCAGAGAAAGGCTGTTGGCCTCTAGGTCTAGCCGGGCGGTACCCAGCCGATACTGCCGCAATCATGGATTATGTCGAGCAAGCTAGCTCTCAGGTTGGCTTTGAGGAATGGCTGAAAATCTACGGAGCGCCGCGATGAACTATAATCAGGACGAGTTTCTGATCTGTACCATCGCGTCTTTGCTCGAAACATCGCGTCACGTAGCGGTTGGTATGGCTTCGCCATTTCCGGGGTCCGCTGCTTTACTCGTGCGGGAGGAGACCAAAAATCAGATTGATGGCCTCCGACTGTCGATGATTGGCGGTGATGCTAATAACCCGTTCACCGATGGTGGACGGGAATTGTTTGATTGTTCAGGGCAGGGACGGATCGATACGTTCTTCCTTGGGGGTGTCCAGATTGACGGACAGGCCAACATAAATCTCGTCGGGACTGGGGACTATCCCAAGACAGACCGTCGGTTTCCAGGGTCTTTTGGCTCAGCCTACATGTATTTCGTCGTACCAAAGGTGATCTTGTTCCGACCAGAACATACCAGGCGGGTATTTGTTCCTGAAGTTGACTTCATCAGCGCACCGGGCACGAGCGAAGACGGCGTCTATCGTCCTGGCGGGCCGCATGCCTTAGTCACAGAGCTATGCCTGATGATGTTTAACCGGGAACGGAAGCGATTTCAGCTAACTTCTGTGCATCCGGGACATACTGTTGAGGAAATTCAGGACAATACGGGATTTGATTTTGATATTCCTGAGACTGTTCCAGAAACTCTAGGCCCAACAGATCAACGGCTTAGACTTCTGCGAACCCAAATAAGCCCCGAGATTGCCAAAACCTATCCAGAGTTCGTCGCTCGGGTCTTTGAAACCACAGTTTAGGCGCTTTTCTTAAGCTTTCGTTTGCCGAGGTAGGGGGCGAGATACTCACCTGTATAGCTACCCTTGGTCTGCGCGACGTCTTCAGGTGTCCCGCTGGCAATGAGACGACCGCCCTTATTACCGCCGTCGGGGCCCAAATCAATGATCCAATCTGCGGTTTTGATAACCTCGAGGTTATGTTCAATGACAACGACGGTGTTTCCCTGTTCGACAAGGGCATGCAGGACTTCCAGAAGCTTACGGACATCCTCGAAATGCAGACCGGTGGTCGGTTCATCCAGAATATAGATGGTTTTGCCGGTCGAGCGTCGCGCCAATTCTTTGGAGAGTTTGACGCGCTGGGCTTCGCCGCCTGAAAGGGTCGTGGCTTGCTGGCCTATATGGATATAACCAAGCCCTACCCGTTGCAACATTTCCAGTTTCTCTCGGATCGACGGAACAGCTTTAAAGAACTCACACCCTTCATCAACTGTCAGGTTAAGAACATCTGCTATGGATTTGTTTCTAAACTCTATTTCAAGTGTTTCTCGGTTGTATCTGCTGCCTTTGCAAACATCACATTCGACATAGACGTCGGGCAGGAAATGCATCTCAATTTTGATGACGCCGTCACCCTGACAGGCTTCGCAACGACCGCCTTTGACGTTAAATGAGAACCGTCCCGGTTTGTAGCCACGCGCTTTGGCTTCGGGTAACCCTGCGAACCATTCACGGATTGGCGTGAAGGTTCCAGTGTAGGTCGCGGGATTAGAGCGCGGCGTTCTACCGATCGGCGATTGATCGATCTCAACAACTTTATCGATAAATTCGAGACCTTTGATATCATCATGAGCACCTGGGACCGCGCGGGCCCCATGCAAACGGCGTGAAATTGCCTTATAGAGCGTGTCGATGATCAACGTCGACTTGCCACTGCCCGAAACACCGGTAATCGCCGTCATTGTCCCGAGCGGTATCGCAGCATTGACGCCTTGTAGATTATTAGCGGCAGCCCCCTCGATAGTCAGAGATTGTCCCTTTTTGCCTGATCGTCGTTCCGCAGGAATTTCAACGCAACGAACACCCGTCAAATATTGTGCCGTGATGCTGTTCTTGGCCTTCATCACCTTGGCTGGAGGGCCATGCGCGACGATTTTACCACCATGAATACCGGCACCGGGACCGAGATCAACGAGATAGTCAGCTGACCGGATAGCATCTTCATCATGTTCAACGACGAGAACGGTGTTTCCGAGGTCCCGCAAACGCCGCAGTGTTTCCAAAAGCCGCGCATTGTCGCGTTGATGCAGGCCAATCGACGGCTCATCCAGGACGTACAGAACACCCGTCAGCCCCGAACCGATCTGAGAAGCGAGGCGAATGCGCTGGCTTTCACCACCCGACAATGTTCCGGAAGACCGTGAAAGGGTGAGATATTCCAGTCCAACATCGACCAGAAAGCTCAGCCGTTCATTAATTTCCTTGAGAATACGGCTGGCGATCTCAGCCTGTTTATCGGTGAGCGATTTCGGTAGGGCCGCAAACCAATCGCGCGCAGCCAAAATTGAAAACTCTGTGATCTCGCTGATATGCAGGCCATCTAGTTTAACCGCGAGCGCCTCTGGCCGTAGTCGCATGCCGCCACAAGTCTCACAGGCAGTATTACTCTGAAAACGCCCGAGATCATCCCGCACCCAAGAGCTATCGGTTTCTCGAAACCGGCGCTGCATATTCGGGATAACACCTTCAAAGGGACGATCAATTGAATATTCCCGACCATCGTCGGCGTAAGTCATCTTTACGGATTTATCGCCAGATCCCCAGAGGATCCCTTCCTGGGCGGCCTTTTTCAACTCCTTGAACGGGGTGTTGACCGAAACCTTGTAGTGCCGGGCGAGAGAATCGAGCGTCTGCGCGTAATAGGGTGACTTAGAATTGGCCCAGGGGGCAATCGCGTCATCTTTCAGGCTCTTACTGGTATCAGGAACGATCAGTTCTGGATCGAAATACAACGATGTGCCCAGACCATCACAGGCTGGGCACGCGCCAGCCGGAGCGTTGAACGAAAACAATCGCGGTTCGATCTCATCAATCGTAAAGCCCGATACCGGACAAGCGAACTTGGCAGAGAAGATTACCCGATCACCGTCCTTCGCATTTTCGGTTATCGCAAGCCCGTCAGCCAGCTCAAGAGCGGTCTCCAGGGAATCCGCTAGACGATTACCCAAGTCAGGTCGGACGACCAGCCGATCAACGACCACATCAATATCGTGCTTGTAGGTCTTTTTTAGCGCCGGCGCTTCCTCGATCTGATAATGCTCGCCATCGATTTTAACGCGTTGGAAGCCTTTCTTTTGAAGTTCTGCCAGCTCCTTCCGGTACTCTCCCTTTCGACCTCGCACAATTGGCGCCAACAAATAGAGCCGGGTGCCTTCTTCCATCTCCAGGACACGATCGACCATCTGGGAAACAGTCTGGCTTTCAATCGGCAAGCCAGTAGCTGGTGAGTAGGGGATACCCGCCCGCGCGAACAACAGTCGGAGATAATCGTAAATCTCAGTTACCGTGCCGACTGTCGAACGGGGATTTCGCGACGTGGTCTTTTGTTCGATGGAAATTGCCGGTGAGAGGCCTTCGATGGAATCGACATCGGGCTTCTGCATCATTTCCAGAAACTGCCGTGCATAGGCTGAGAGGCTTTCGACATACCGACGTTGCCCCTCGGCATAAATTGTATCGAAGGCCAGTGACGACTTGCCGGAACCCGACACACCAGTCATCACGACCAGTGAATCACGCGGCAGCGCAATATCAACATTATTCAGATTATGTTCGCGGGCACCACGAACAACAATTTTGCCAGCCATGCTCAATCGATCTTGCGGAGAGGATATTTCATATCGCTTTAGTTATAGGGTACCGGGTAGGTGTCTTCAAACGAACTAGTAGCAGCAACCGAAATATCCAACCATACGAAAATGTGAACGCTCATCTGAAGCGCAAATCCGTATTAAGAATTGACTTTCGGCTGTAACAACCGCGACTATATCAGCCATTAGATACTGGACTGAGACCACAATGAACCGAACCTTTAAAATTCTGCTGGCGGCCTTGGCTCTGACCTTTTCATTGGGTCAAGTGACACCAAGTTTTGCCGTTGATGAGATTAAGGTCGGTCCTAAAGTCGGGACCGCTTTACCGCATTCCCTCAAAGCACAGGATCAGAACAGTCAGTATCGGGATTTCAAATCACTCGCCAGAAAGCGGGGCTTGATCGTGATGTTTTCACGGTCATTGGATTGGTGACCTCACTGCAAACGCCAGGCGGTCGCCTGGAATGCAAAACATCAGGAATTCACCAAGCTCGGTTATGACATCGTACTTGTTACGAAAGACGGCGTCGACGTCCACAAGCAATTCTCCGCCGATGAAGGTATTTCCTATACGCTGCTGGCGGATCCCAAGGCCGATATCATTGGTGCTTTTGGTTTAATCAAACCGGGCGTGTCTAAATCCAGTGCCTGGTATGGCATCGCCTTACCGGCAATCTTTGTCGTTAATGCTGATGGCAAAATCAGCCATCGTTTTTCGACAGAGAATTACCGGCAACGTCCCGATGTTGAGCGCGTCCTCGCTACCTTAGGCAAGCAATAAACCTAATTCGCAATATCGTTTAGCTTGAACAACCGCGCCGCGTTACGCCACAGAATGTTCTCGCGTTCTTCCTCCGTACACCCTGCATCTTCCAGGACTTTAAGCCGCATGGTGTAGAGCGGGGCGGGTTCGCGAACACAGCTCCAGGTCGCAGACCAATCCGAGCCAAACATAATCCGCTCAGACCCCAATAGATCGAGTGCTTGTCTTAAATGATCAGCATTCGTTCCAACCACATCGAAATAAACATTCTCGTTGCGCATTCCCACGGCCATACAGGGCTCAAAATAAGTAATCAGGCTTCGTCCCATCTTGGTAAGGATGATCGGAACATCCGGATAACGAGCGGCGACCTCATCAGCCCATACCGGATGACCATAAAACAATCCGCCGGGAAACTGTGACCATGCCGTTGGAAACTGCACCGGTACCTTATAGTGATTGACGGCATCCATCATTGGGACGAGGTCTTTGGCGATTTTTTCGGGATCGACCTCCGCCGTCATCGCACGGATAAAAATTTCACCAAGACCGATCATACCCAAATCTTCGATACAATGGGCGACCTCATCCGCCGCGCCGTCACGGACGGGAGCCGGGTCTTCCAAATATTCATACGCGGCTTCCTGATCGTGACCAATTCGCATCAGGCCATAGAGGCGGTCAGGGTGTCGTTCAACAGACAATGCGACCTGATCGTTGGTGACCGATCCGGGGCGTGCCTGTACGAAAGCCCGGTCAATCCCAAACTCATCCATGTCGGCGATCAACTGATCCGAATTATCAATCGGATCTTCCGTTAACGTCCGATCATAAAGGTCCGGGCAGCGGCTACGAAAACTCACCAGATCTTTGGTTGATTTTATATGGTCTCGTGCATCAGCGAGGGCAGGGTAGCTCCAAACGTGAATATGCGTATCGATAATCATGTCTTGCTCCTCTGTTAAATAACAACGCCACCATTCGGGCTAAGAACCTGTCCGGTGACATATTTGCTGCCTTCCGAGGCGAAATAGGCGACGGCGTGTGAAATATTGTCTGGTAAGCCTTCATGTCCCAACGGCACACTGGCAATCCGCGCCTCACGAAGCTCGTCTTTCCCCGGTCGATTGGTCATAGGCGTCGGGATAAAGCCCGGGGCTACGGCATTCACCAGGATGTGCCAGGGGGCAAATTCCTTTGCCCAGGCTTTGGTCAAACCAATAAGAGCCGCTTTGGCACCACAGTAATGCGACCCCTGTGTTGTGCCCGCCATTCCGAAGACTGAAGACGTGTTAATGATCCGACCGGCCTGGCGTTCTTTCATACCTGCTAAAACCGCCCGCGTTGCGACGTAGGCGCCTTTGACGTTGATATCAAACATCTCTGCCATAATCTCATCGTCAATTTCTTCAAACATACGACCGCGGCTACTGATCCCTGCGTTATTGACCAACACATCAACCGGGCCGAGGTCAGATTGTGCTGCTTTTGCGAGATTAGCGAAGCCATCTGAATCTCGAACATCGCCGATCATCACATGAACTCTCGTGCCATTTCCCGAAACCATCTCAGCGGTTTTGGCTGCACCATCTGGATTGATGTCCTGAACGATGATATCGGCCCCATATTCGGAGAGCAGGGCAGCATGACTTTGTCCCAACCCAGAACCAGCACCCGTTATCAAAACAACTTTTCCTACCATTGATGACATTTCGTTCTCCCAATCTGCAAATCAGCATTGTCAGCATGCCCTTTGACAACCATCATGACGCAAATTTCAACAAGAGACGAGTGATGCGCGTAGCGATTTTAGATGATTATCAAAACACTGCCTTGGAGAGTGCTGACTGGTCATCGGTTACCAGCCAAGCTGCGGTCGATGTGTATTCAGATCATATCCATGACGAGGATGCGGTGGCAGCCCGTTTACAAGATTATGAAATCATCTGCGCAATGCGCGAACGGACACCATTCCCACGCTCATTGATCGAGAAACTCCCTAACCTGAAACTCATTATTTCAAGCGGCATGCGTAATCGCGGCATCGACACGGATGCGGCCAAAGATAATGACGTCATCGTCTGTGGTAGCAAGAGCGTCGGCAAACCAACCGCCGAGCTTGCCTGGGGACTTATCCTCGGCCTCGCACGGAAAATTCCAGCTGAGGATAGTAATATTCGAGCAGGGGGCTGGCAGCAAACTGTCGGCGAAGGGCTTATCGGAAAAACACTCGGGATTGCCGGGTTAGGTAATCTTGGCAGCAGGATGGCTGTTATTGCCAAGGCGTTTGACATGAACGTCATCGCCTGGAGTCAAAACCTGACACAGGAACGCTGCGATGAATTCGGCGTGCAGCTGGTCAGCAAAGACGATCTGATGGTCCAGTCTGATTATCTGACTATCCACCTGATCCTGAGTGATCGAACAAGGGGACTCATTGGCGCAGATGATCTCGCCCGCATGAAATCAACCGCCTATATCGTCAACACAGCGCGAGGCCCAATTATTGACGAGGATGCTTTGGTAGACTGTCTAAAACGAAAAGCAATCGGGGGCGCCGGAATTGACGTCTTCAGTGTTGAGCCCCTCCCGGCAGACCATCCGTTCCGCGGTCTCGACAATACCGTGATTACGCCGCATCTCGGCTATGTTGAACAAGACAATTACGGTAGCTACTTCAACGGTTACATTGAGGCCATCGACGCTTTTCTTAAGGGCGAGCCGAAGAATTTTCTGGGTGGTTACTAGGGTTTGAGCAGAACGATTATAGCTAACGAATGTTAACCGTCTTTGGCAACGCTGCCTTAAAACGTTTTTGCCATCATCACCTTGTGGTCGGTGGTGTCTTTAGTTTTTAGGCTGTTCCGCTTCCCCCCCTTGATGGCCAGGTGCCGTCGACCACTCTTACTTCATGATTGGTTATGAACGGCGTTTCATTGTTGCGTCGTCCGCTTTGCGATACCTTGCCTCCACAAAACTCGCAACAGGGGCTCACCATGACAAATAATGAAACGATCGATATCGCGACCAATTTAGAAAATCTCGCGCGCGGCTATCGCATTATCGCTGCCAACGGCCATCTCGATGCGACGCTTGGCCATTTGTCCTGGCGCGACCCCGAAGGGCGCGGCCTCTGGATGAAATGTCAGGAAATCGGCCTCGATGAAATAGAGGCATCTGATCTGCATCTCATTGACTGGGAAGGCAAAGTCCTGGAAGGCAGCGAAGGGCATCGCCACTCCGAATGGCCGATCCACGCAGCCGTCCTCCTGGCACGCCCTGATGTCGATTGCGTGGGTCATACCCATCCAATGAATTGTATTCTGCTTTCCGCGACGAATGAAAAGCTCGTCGGTATTGGCCATAATGGGTCTTACTTTGGTGGTAAGGTTCAGGTCTTTGAGAAAACCCTAGCCTTAGTCCGTAATATGGAGGACGCCAATGGTATGGCAGAAGCGCTTGGCGACGCCTGGGCGGTTCTTTTGCGCAATCATGGCGTGACGTTCTGTGGTACCTCAATCGAGCATTGCGTCATCATGGGCATTGCGATTGAACAGGCCTGTAAAGAGCAGCTTGCGATGATGGCAACCGGGGCCGACTGGCAATGGAAGGTCAACACCGGCATGAAGGATGAAGCTATCCTCTATACGCGTATCGTCACGAACCTGTGGCGCTATCACAACCGTAAGCTCGATAAGGCGGAAGGGCGTAGCTAGCGTTTATTTCTTGGGTGGTGCTGCAGCCTCGAGGATACCCGCGCGCTCCAGAACCCGTCTAAAGCTGTGTGGTACGAACGGGTGCATGCCCATCGCAATCATTTCAGACTGATCCAACGCAACGAGCGCTTTGCGTTCTTCTTCGCTGAGGCCTTCAATTGCTGCTGCGTAGGCTGTTGGGTCGGCCAAGTATCTTTCCCGTTCATTTCGATCTCCGGCAAGATTATGCAGCGTCTCCGACAATACCACTCGCTCCGGATGAATGTGGGGGTAATGCGGCTCGAAAGTTTCTTCTTCAGGCTCGTTTGTCCAGGCCACGGTTCCGTAATTATGATGCCAGGTTGGTTCAAAATTAGTGACGTCAGGCGGGCGTTCTCCAATCATACCCGCCGCAACACCCCAGCAGCGCAGCTCAATATTACCTGTTTCATCGAGTTTCTTTTCATCGAGGGCCAGTAAGTAGCGGAGCTCACCTCGTTCCATCATGCCCATGAAATGACGATCAAATTCTTCGTCAGGGCCCGGGTCCATATAGCGTTCGGTGCCAGGGTAATGTGAAAGACCACCACTACAGACGACGACGGCGCGTAGGCCCAAGGCCTTAATCCCGTCTCCAAGGATACGACCAAAAGCAAAACATCTTTCTATAGAAGGCTGTGGTGGGACGTAGGCATTCACGAAAATTGGTAGGATCGGGATGTTATCTATGCCGGTGAAATCCAGCGGAATGCCAAAGGCATAATCGATCTTGGCGTTACTGGTGAACGCGGGATCAACGTTATTACGTTGGGCATAGCGGAGGAGGTCCAGGGATGCCTGACTGGCGACTGGATATTCATAATCACGGCCGGCAAAACTCCCTTCCGCTACACCGCCAATATGCATCGTGAAGCTGGCTGTGCAGTGCAGTAGAAACTGATGCGCATGATCATTGGCGATGACAATGCAAATATCGGGCTTCATAGCCTTGAGTTTGTCACCAACGCCGGTAAGGAGATCTTTCACCCGGTTGACCACATTGGGGTCTTCCGATTCGGGGAGAGTCCAAAGTTGGGGAGCATGCGTCGTGCAAACACCCCCGATGACACCGACTTTACTCATAACGAACGTCCTTTTTTCATCAGCTTAGGGCACTGTCTCCCAAGTCTTTCTCTCATGCAAGATATCCACCGATTCCTGAACGGGATGGGTGTGTATGCAGAGTGATTCCGCTATGATGATTGCTCATATCTCGGGATGGAAAAGAGGACGTCATGGCTGGAAGTGTCAATAAGGTAATCTTGATCGGCAATCTTGGGCGCGACCCAGAAACCCGGAACATGCAGGATGGAAATCCTGTGGTGAATATGTCAATCGCGACGTCCGAAAGCTGGCGAGACCGCAACTCAGGTGAACGACGCGAACGGACCGAGTGGCACCGCGTTGTCATCTTCAATGAGAAACTCGCTGAAATTGCCCAAAAATATTTACGTAAGGGCTCCACAGTCTATATCGAAGGACAACTCCAAACTCGGAAATGGACCGATCAGTCTGGTCAAGAAAAATACTCCACCGAAGTTGTTCTGCAACGCTTCCGCGGTGAACTGACGATGCTCGGTGGCCGAGGCGACTCTGCCGGTGGCGGCGACTATGGTGGGTCGAGTGAAATGGCGGCGCCGACGGCAGCACCCGATGCAATCAGCGGCGGTGGTGGTGGTGATCTCGACGACGAAATCCCCTTTTAGAGCTTACATTGAACCAAAATCAACTGGGCTTTCCCGCGATTTAGTTCACCTCTAAAAATAACTCATAAGTATTTGTTTTATAAAAGAAATAACTGTCGTCGTTGAGCGGGCGTTTGGTTGTCCGATTCTCTTGTTTCTGGTAATCTCCCTTAGTTAAACAGTCGTCTTTTTTGAGCCGATTGTTTTGTAGAAACAATCGCTCGGCGAATAATAATTTGACCTCCGAAACCCTACCTCCAGAGCCACCTGAATTCGACATTACGCCGATTTCAATCGAAGACGAGATGAAATCCTCGTATCTCGATTATGCGATGAGCGTCATTGTCAGCCGAGCCCTGCCGGATGTTCGCGACGGTTTGAAACCGGTTCATCGTCGTATTCTCTACGCGATGAAGGAGGAAGGGTACGACTGGAACAAGGCCTATCGTAAATCTGCCCGCATCGTCGGTGATGTCATGGGTAAATACCATCCCCATGGCGATACCGCTATTTACGACGCTATGGTACGCATGGCCCAGGATTTCTCGATGCGGCTTATGCTGGTCGATGGTCAGGGTAATTTCGGCTCAATGGACGGCGACCGCGCTGCGGCGATGCGCTACACCGAAGTGCGGCTGGACCGATCAGCAGAAGAGCTACTGCAGGACATCGACCGTGAAACCGTTGATTTTCAGGCAAACTACGACGAGACCATCCACGAACCCAAAGTTCTTCCTGCACGTTTTCCGAACCTGTTGGTCAATGGCGCCGGTGGTATCGCCGTTGGCATGGCGACAAATATCCCACCCCATAATTTGGGCGAGGTAATCGACGGCACATGCGCGCTTTTGGACAATCCAGACCTAACGATCAACGAACTGACTGAAATCATTCCAGGACCGGATTTCCCAACCGGCGGCTTGATCATGGGCCGCAGCGGGATCAATCAGGCCTATCATACCGGGCGTGGCTCCGTGGTTATCCGTGGGCGTACCCACGTTGAAGAAATCCGCAAGGATCGCGAAGCGATTGTCGTCACCGAGATTCCGTACCAAGTAAATAAAGCCCGGATGATTGAGCGTATCGCCGAAATGGTGCGCGACGAGCGGATTGAAGGCATCTCCGATATCCGTGACGAGTCTGATCGCGATGGTGTGCGGGTTGTCGTCGAAATCAAACGAGATTCCATGGCGGAAGTGGTTCTCAACCAACTGTTCCGTTATACACCGCTGCAATCCAGCTTTGGCATTAACATGCTGGCGTTGAATGGCGGACGTCCAGAACAGATGACTGTTCGCGATGTTCTGGCAGCCTTTATTGCGTTCCGCGAAGAAGTCATTACTCGCCGGACGATATTTGAACTGGGTAAGGCGAGGGACCGGGCGCACGTCTTGGTCGGGCTGGTAATTGCCGTCGCCAATATCGATAAGGTGATTGAACTTATCCGGGCTGCGCCGGATCCGGTAACAGCTCGTGAAGGGCTCATGAAAAGCCCTTGGCCGGCTGGTGATGTCGCACCACTAATCGAATTAATCGATGAACCCGGCCGCATGGTCGTTGATGGCAAATATCAGCTGTCCGAGGTTCAAGCGCGCGCCATCCTTGATTTACGCCTACAACGCCTTACAGGTCTTGAACGCGGCAAGATTGCGGAAGAACTTGAAGGTCTCGCTGCCGAGATCACCGAATATCTTGGCATTCTGGCCTCTCGTGAGAAAGTCAGAGCAATCCTCAAAGAAGAAGTTCTAGAGGTTAAAGAGAAATTTGCAGACCCGCGCCGGACGACAATAGATGATTCAGAATTTGAAGCCGATATCGAAGACCTGATTCAACGCGAGGATATGGTCGTCACGGTTACCCATGGCGGCTATATCAAGCGCGTTCCCGTTTCGACCTATCGCGCTCAACGCCGTGGCGGCAAAGGCCGCTCCGGCATGTCCACCCGGGACGAGGACTTCGTCTCAAGCGTTTATGTCGTGAACACCCATACGCCAGTTCTGTTCTTTTCCTCCCGTGGCATGGTTTACAAGCTGAAGGTCTATAAGGTGCCACTTGGAACACCGCAGGCCCGAGGCAAGGCCTTGATCAATCTACTGCCTCTTGATGACGGCGAAACGATCACAACATTGATGCCCTTACCGGAGGATGAGTCCGCCTGTGAAGAGCTCGATGTCATGTTCGCGACAGCGAGCGGCGGTGTAAGACGGAATAAGCTCAGCGACTTCGTTAACGTCATGGCCAATGGCAAGATCGCCATGAAGCTGAACGATGGCGACCGCTTAGTTGGTGTCTCAGTCTGTGAGGCGGTTCAAGATATTCTCCTATCGACCGCAAAAGGAAAGTGCATCCGTTTCCCGTCAACTGATGTACGGCTGTTTGCCGGCCGAGCTTCAAGCGGCGTTCGCGGCATCCGTCTCGCACCGGGCGACAATGTCATGTCGATGTCGACCTTAAACCACGCAGCCTTCTCGATTGAAGAACGTGACGCCTATCTTCGCCGCCGTCGGGCCGAACGCATCGAGAACGACGATGGCGCCGAAACCAATGGCAACGGCGCTGAAAACAACGAAAATAGCGAAGCGATTAGCCTTTCCGATGAGCGCTATGCCGAAATGGTCGAGATGGATCAATTCATTCTGACGCTTGCTGCTAATGGTTACGGCAAACGAACATCTTCTTACGAGTACACGGTCCGCAAACGCGGCGGGCAGGGTATTGCCAATATTAACCTCGAAACGGGTAAAGATAACTCTGTTGTGGCGTCCTTCCCGGTCGTTGATGACGACCAACTCGTTCTGGTGACTGATAACGGACAAATGATCCGCACAGGCATCAACGAGATTCGGATCGCCGGACGCTCGACCCGAGGCGTTATCGTCTTCCGGGTTGCCGACAAGGAACACGTCGTTTCTGTCAGCCGCTTGTCTGATGTCGAAGAAGACGAAGAAAATGGTGATGGTGAAGAGGGCCAAGGCGCCGAAGTCGTTGAGATCGAAGGCGAAGCAGTTTCTGTAAATGAGACAACGGCGGCAGCTGAAGAAGTGACTGAGGAAAACGTTCCAGAGGACTCTCCTCCTGAGGATGGAGAGGATGATGTCTGAGCCTTTGGTTGGCATTTATCCCGGTACGTTCGACCCGATTACCAATGGCCATACCGATGTCATCCAGCGTGCGGCAAGAATGTTGGATAAGCTTGTCGTTGGGGTTGCGATTAATGCCGGCAAGGGTCCGCTTTTTTCTCTCGAAGAACGTCTCGAGATGGTCCGCGTCGAAGCGGCTGCCATGGGTGAGGTTGGCAATCGCATTGAAGTCCAAGGGTTTGACAACCTGTTGGTTGATTTTGCGAAAGACAATGGCGCTACCGTGATCATTCGGGGACTCCGCGCCGTGACAGATTTTGATTATGAATTCCAGATGGCAAGTATGAATGCCAAATTGGCGCCTGATGTTGAAACTGTTTGCCTTATGGCTTCAGATCGTCATCAATTTATCGCCTCACGATTGGTTAAAGAGATTGCAATCCTCAATGGTGACGTCGCGCAGTTTGTATCTCCGCGGGTCCGTGAGTTACTCGAGGAAAAAGTGAAGAACAGATAGGGATTTTCCCAGCTTTCTATTGACCGTAGGCGGTGGCCCACATATTGTGCGCCGCCGTCGATATTTTCGACGGTTAAGCATCGGGCGCCCGTAGCTCAGCCCGGTAGAGCAGTTGACTTTTAATCAATTGGTCGCAGGTTCAAATCCTGCCGGGCGCACCATCTTTTCAAGACAATTCCTATCTAAAAAATCAATCTCCACATGAAATTTGTGCGGGTATCGTTTTTGCCGTTAGAGTGTTGATATTGGGATAGTTCGTAACCCAACGAAATCGCAATCGAAGGCATCCACATGTTCGCTAAGATCAATCATATCGCCATCATGTCGAGCAACTTCTCGCTCCAAGCCCAATTCTACGAAATTCTTTTTGACATGAAGCGCGCCGAAGGTCCTTCACAGGGCGCCATTACAGTAGGTGATGGGTATGTCGGATTGAACATTAACCCACGTAAACCGGGACGTCCCGGCGGACTAGATCATTTCGGTGTTCAGGTTAAAGACGTTGAAAGCGTTTTCGAGCGGATGGAAAAGAACTATCCAAAAATTAAATGGCTCAAGCGACCAAGTAGCCGGCCTTACGCGGGCATCACGACCCATGATCCGGACGGCAATTTGTTCGATCTATCCCAAGCCAAAATGAAAAATCGAAGAGGCATATATACCGCCGGTGAATGGGAGCAGGAACGCGCTATCTCTCATTTTGCACTACGGACATTGAACCCCGAGAAATGCGCCGAGTTCTATTGCGATGTCCTACAGCTTAGTCTCGCAAATCGTGAAGAGGGTGACGAGAATTACTATGTAACCGATGGTCGGATAACGATCGTCCTCGCGCCATGGGATATTACCAACTACGCCAACACCGGTATTTCCCGTGCAGGGCCTGACCATTTTGCCTTTAAGGTCAAAAGCCTTGATGCTTTTAAAGAAAGTTATCAGGCGATGATCGAACGTAATTTAACGCTCATCCCGCCACCTGTTGGTATGGGCCCCGAAGGAAAGGCCCGCCTCAAATTCCTGAGAAGGATTGCGCCCTATACACAGCATCATCTTGCAGATCACGACAGCGTCTTGATCGGGGTCTCGGAGTAACGCTTAGGCGCTATCTATCGTGGATTTCAGAACATCAGAATTGGGTGCTAGACCAAAGCCAGGCTCGTTAGACATTTCCATCATGCCATTCGTCTGGATCGGTTTTTGATCATAAAGTGCGTCACCCGCCGCAACGGTATTGAACTGATATTCAACGGCTGTCCCGACGGTTAACCCTGCCTGCAAATGCGCATTATGAAGTGGAGCACCACCGCCATTTGAAATCGGAACATTAAAGGCAGATGCCAAGCCGGCAATCCGAACACATTGCGTCATGCCGCCGGTAATGATCGCATTTGGTTGAATGACATCGACGGCATCAGCCAGAAGCATGTCCCGAAATCGATAAGCCAATCCTTCATTTTGTCCGGCCGTAATAGGGATTGTGGTTTCGCGACGAAGTTCTGCCATAAGGCGTACATCATTCTGAACAATCGGCTCTTCAAAAAACGCGATATCCAATTCTTCTAGTGCTTGGCAAAGTTTGCGGGCGCTCGGCAGATCAAGCCGACACGCCGCATCGACGGCAATTTCTATTTCGGGACCTACAGCATTGCGAATGTCTCTGACGCGTTTGATGTCGCTTTTAATCAATTCATTCAGGGCAAGAATGTTCTCACCGCCAAGACCAGGACGACCAACCTGTAGTTTGACACCCTTAAACCCTTGGCTGACTACTCGTTTCACAACATCGACAAGTTCTTTATCATCGAGAAACGAAAAGCCACACGTGGCATAGATTGGCAGGCTGGACCGAGCACCGCCAAGTAACTGCCAAACCGGTTGATTACTGGCTTTGCCTTTGATGTCCCACAAAGCGAGGTCTATTGCGCTAATGGCATGCGATGCATAGCCGGTTTGGCCCCATGGCGTGGCCTTCCAGTACATTCGATTCCACACCTCTTCATGGAAGAGGGCATTCAAACCAACAATTTCCGGACCGAGAACAGAATTCACAACCTCTGCAACAGGCCTAGCCTGGGTTATCGATGTCATACCATACCCAATGAGACCAGTGTCGGTTTCAACCTCGACATGGGTAATGCTGTTAAAACCCGGATGATCGACCCCCAGATCCCCACAATTTACAGGAATTTTGAGGGGAACCGCTTCAATCCGGGTTATTTTCATCGATTGAGCTATTCAGCTTTGTCTTCTTTTTCAAAGACAATGACCCCAGGTGCCTCGCCTGGAAGGTCTAGCTCCTTCCAGTTCGCTGTAACCTTGTCATAAACAGATTTTCGCAACACCGTGCGCTTGGGGAATTTGTCGCGATGTTTGTGGTTCTTACAGGCATTGATGAGCGCCTTTGATCCGTATGGCCGTAACGCAGGGTCGCCCTGGCTAGGATCAAGAGGTGTACTCCAGGTATTGCGCAGGATATCGATATCATCGATTGGATTGCTGCGACTGCCCAAAGCCCAGAGGACTTCATCCATATTGGAGGGATCGACGTCTTCGTCCACAGCGACAATCCACTTGGTAAAGAATGCACCGCCGGGAACCTGAGCCGCTAACGAAAGCGCCTGCGCTGCATGACCAGCATATCGTTGCTCAAGACTAACCACGGTCAGCCCATAACCACCGGCAGAGGCGGGATGGGCATAAACTCCCGCAATCCCAGGCACGCCGAGCTTATCCAAGTCATCCCAAATCTTCGCAGACCGAATAATCGCGAAGAACCCACTTTGTTCGCAGGACGGGTAATCTGCCATCAAAGCATTGGTCAAGATCGGGTTATCCCGATAATGAATGGCCGTAACCTTAACCAGCGGCGCTTGTCCGACAGGTGAACCATAATAGCCAGTAAATTCACCGAACGGGCCTTCCGCGCGAACAGCCTGCGGTTCGATTACCCCTTCAATCATCAAATCAGCATTGGCCGGGATCAACAAATCACTGTTCTTGGCCTTCAGCACCGGGACAGCCTGGCCTTTAAGCCCACCGATATACTCATATTCCGAAATATTCTTTGGGAAGCCCTGAGAACCAACCAGCATAAACAAAGGGTCAACACCCCAACAAGCTGCAACCGGAACAGATTCGCCTCGCTCCCACGCGCGTTCGATATGTAGTCGCGCGTCCTTACCGGGAGAAAGATGCAATCCAACTTCGTTCTTACTATGTTGCATCATCCGGTAGGTACCAACATTGAGGTACCCGTTGTCAGGGTCTCGCGTAATGACACAATCGCCGGTACCGCCGTAGCGTCCACCATCTAGCGGCCAATGGGTTGGGATCGGCAACAGATCGAGATCAACATCGTCCCCGGTTAAGGTATTGGTAAAGATCGGCGCCTCATCCGCAGGCACTTCCACCGGCGGAATTTTATTGGCCATTTTGCCTTTGACGCGCGTAATCAATTCAATAGTGGGTGTATCAGCAGGTTCTTCGAGCGTTATCGCAATACGCTTGATGCTCGGGCCAACCAGGTTCCACAGCAGCCGGGCGCCAATCGGGTTATTGTCGTCAAACCCGTTTGGGCTTTCGAACAAAACCGTGGGCGAAGGGTTTTGTTTACCAAGCAGATAAGCAATCGCGCCCATCTCTTCATCGCGATCCACCGGTTTTGTCACTCGTACCAGTTCACCAAGTTCATCAACGTCATCTATCCACTCGCGGAGATCCTGGATCGGTTGGTTCCTGTTAGCCATCTAGCGATATCCTTGTATTTATTGCCCTGAGCTCGAATGGCATCGGGAATGATTTCTGTTGCTGAAAATAGTCCTTCAATACTGGTCAGGTCCAGAGCCCTAATGCATAAAAAAAGCGGCTAACTGCCGCTCATTATTCCGCTTATGGCAGGTTTGAATTAGCTTTGGCGCCTCCGACGAAGTGAACTCATGCCAACGAGACCTATCGCGAACACCAACAGGCTTCCAGGTTCAGGGATTGCAGTATCGACGTCAAATGATGTCGTCACACTAAATGCCCCAAATGGTCCTTGTGAGGACGTTCCTGCAACATCAACCGGATCAAATGACGTCCCGGTCCACACGGTAGGGAAAAAAGAAAGAGAGCCAGGATCCAAAGTTCCATTGAACGTATTGGTAATGTTGCCGGTATTATAATCGATATCAATGTCAAAAGTTGCATTCGACCAACTTGCAACCTGATTGAACACTCCCGGTGCAGTTTCTTCAAAGATCGCAGCGATTCCGTTTCGATAGATACGGTTTTCGATCAATCCGGAGAAGGACAAATCCACGACGGAGCCCACATTAAGGGTAAATCCGCTGACACTAATATGCAGGGGCCCAGAAAGTCCGAGCCCCTCCAACCCATGGGGGCCTGGTAAGGTTGTTGCGGCGAAGGGTGTCCCGGGCGCATTCGTGCCAAGGGGTAGCTCGTTCCCGGTTGTGGTATCAAAAGCGTCGGGGCTAACAACTGCCGTGTAAGGCCCCGCAACACCGACGCCGCTATAGAAAGCAGACATATGAGCAATAGAACCCGCAGAGACAAATGAATGCCCTAACAATCCCTGCCCATCGCCCGTTAGACCCTGGAAATTGACAGTAACTGCGCGCGCATCATGCGTTCCAGCACTCAACAAGACTAGTAAAACGGCTACAATGGGTATAACGCGTAACTTCATTAGATCGTCTTGTTTCCCTGAATTCTGTGATTTTGATGGTTAATGATAGGCAAAATCCATGGCAATGACAAATCCGCAATATATCAATGTTGACGGTATAAAAACTCGTTATTTCGAGGCAGGTCAGGGGCCATCTCTAGTTCTATTCCACGGCGGCAATATGGGGTCAGGTAATCTTTGCGAATGTGCCGAAGACTGGGAGTTAAATTTTATGGAACTCTCCCGTCATTGCCATGTCATTGCGGTCGACAAACTAGGTCAAGGTTACACAGACAACCCATTGAAAAATAATGAATTTACGATGAATGCTACTGTGTCTCACGCTTTTGATTTTCTAACGGCACTTGGTTTGCGATCTATCCATGTAGCTGGACATTCTCGGGGCGGATATTTGGTCTGTCGTTTAGCGCTCGATCATGCCGATCTCATTGCCTCCTGCACAATTGTCGATACCAATACACTCGCTCCCGGCACCCCTCGAAGCGCACAAGTTCTCGCCCATCCTCCAGAGCCGAGATTAAGTCGTGAAAGTCAGCGCTGGATTATTGAGCACTATTCCCACAATCCAACGCATATTACAAAGAGTTGGCTCGATGCGGTTTCTGAAGTCGCTGCGCTTTCCAAAAGTATCGAAGCACATCAAAAAATGACCATTGGAGGGCTTAGCAAGAAGCAATTCATGCCAAGGCTCGCAGAGGACCGCTCACGTATCTTTAGTGACTTGCGAGATAAAGGAATTAAGTGCCCAACGCTTGTAATGTGGGGGAAAGACGACCCAACAGCCGTCTTAGCCCAGGGCGAAATCATTTATGATCTGATCGCCGCACATCAACCAAGGACCGAGATGGCTGTGCTTAATCATGCAGGCCATTTTTGCTTTCGCGAGCAACCGCAAGCATTTAATGCGAGACTAATGGGCTTTATAAATTCTATTGCGGTTTAATTTTGCCAGTTCTTGATACGGCTGGCCTAACCGGATTGATTCAGCCACCGTAACTTTTGTTGGATGAAAAGGTGAGGGGGCCGGCAATGACCAGCCCCACAACAACCAAATTATTTAACGACTAGATTTTCGGCCGAAGATTTTCCGTTTTGGCCAGGGACCAGCTCAAACTCAATATCCTGACCTTCGTTTAAAGTCGACAAACCTGCGCGTTCTACCGCTGAAATGTGCACAAAAGCATCCCGGCTACCATCGCTGGGCTCAATGAAACCGTAACCTTTGGTTGGATTAAACCATTTAACTTTTCCACTCGGCATCTCAATAGTCCTTTCAAACATCTTTCATATGCGGGAGCAATTTGCCACCACATGGTGTCTTGGTTCCACAATTTCTCTGTATAGCTCAACTAGCGGGCCTTCAGGCAATCCAAAGATTACACCAGAATCATGTGTTACCTGCCGCTAGTTTCTCAGCATTCCGATATTGAATGCAATAAAATTCGCGGAAACAGACAACTATTTTTTTGGGGTTATTTCAAAATTTTATCGATAATTTCCGAGACCAGCTTTTCAAACTTATGTTTTTTATAGACAAAGCAATAAGTTACCGTTCAATGGTAGAATTCGTCAGAAATTTCTGAGCTTCAGTTTTGACTCTGTCATATTGACCGTTTCGGGCAAGTTCAGGATCATCATCTGCATAATCTTCCAACCCTTGTTCGCGACGATCTTCGCCCCATTTTCGGATAAAATCACGGATATCCTGTTCGGTCAGGATATAGCGGAGTAAAGCGTTTTGAATTTCCAGTGGTGGGTCACCGTCGTCATCATCTGAAATGTCCTGGCAAACGGCCCGTAAGTACTTCACAGCGTCCAGGATCAGCGCTGCCTCTTCCTTGCTCCAATTCTTATCAGGCGTAAAGCTATTGTCTTGCAGGGCCTTGATCTGATTGAAGGTTAGCGTAGCAGGCTTACCAACACGCGGCATCGCCGCTTGCTCTGCCGCAGGCTTCCGAACTAACGCCGCCCCAGGGTCTGATTTGCTAGAGCGTCGTTGATGAATTCGATAAAGAACCCACGCTCCCCAGGCAAAGCCGAAAGCGATCATTAATGTTTGGGGATCCATACGATTATCCATCACCATCAAAATTCAATGGCGCGCAGAATGCATCGGGCGCACGGCTCGTGCAAGCAGGCTAAGACCAGATTAGGTCCGCGGTTCCCAGCAGTTGTCCGGGGCGATAGCACGTAAAGTGAAGTTCTTGGCACCGCGCATCCCGTTGAAATGCAGAATCGGACCGATATGTTTGACGTAATATTGGGAAGTTCCACCGGTTGGCCAAAAGATCTTTAGATAACGGCTTCCTTTACGCATCTCCCAAGCGCCAAATGTGCGTTTTTGTTTCTCCACTTTATTCTCGTCGTACTGAATCATGGATCCACTTCCGACAAAGTGAACTTTAAGGTCAACACTGTCGCCTTTATCTGCATCTCCCCAGCAACCAAGGACGGTCATGTTCCGTTTTTTCTCTGCTTGAGCCTGTACGGACGAGGAAAGGGAAACGGCCAAACCCAAAACGCACGCAAAAACGCCGGAATAAATTACTTTCGAAAGAAATGTGAGCATTGCGCATAACCATCAAATTTCGTCCGTTTGAGGTTATTAGGTGCTGGTTAACGGAGGGTTTATTTTAAGCCATTTTCAGGGATCAAAAACGATAGCCGTAGCGAATCCCAAAGTTTTCCAGACCTTCATTCGCATCACAAATATTCGCATTTGAAATGTGGTCCAAGAACCCGGTTATGCTGTGCCGTTCCTTGAATATGTATCCTAATTCAAAGGATTCTCTAAAGAGAAGTCGGCAACCAAGTTCTTTGCGGTCTATGCGTGTCGTCGTTTTTTTACCGTCATGAACCGATCCCCCGAGACTAAAGTCTATGAACCAATTTTTCCAAAATCGCCATTCCCAAGTCAAACCCGCATATGCCTGACTGGTGTCGCCCGAAGAGTTTACAGAAAGACCGATATGAGGACGCGGCGACCAAATTTTCTGCAACCAGGACGGTGACCTAAAAAGAATCTCGAAATTTCCATCGAAGCCATCCTCTTCGTTACGAGAAAAGGGACCTTGATCGTGAACGAGGAAACCCACCCTGATTTCAGAAATGAGGCCTTTGTTTTTTTGGGGAAGCGCTGCAATTGCCCTATTGGGTACAGCCGCACCGCGCATTCTGTCAGATGCAGTTTTTTGGACGGCCGACCGAGGTATCGCCCGGGACGGCGTGGTAAAACCGGGGATGCGGGCAGGGGCCCTAATATTTCTTACTGGAACCGCAACGGATGATGTCGACGAAAAATAGGGGTCGCTGGGTTGGCTAGCAAAGGGATGCGGCTGATCAAGCAACATGTTGATGTCATAAGTTCGTGTTCCGGCATGCGCAGAAACTAATCCCGAAAGTGTCAACGCACCTATCAGAGCAACGTATTTGCGTAGAGTTTTGCCGATCACCATGTCATCCGCTTATTACAAGATTTATACAGAAATGTAATGATCTACTTTCCGATACAAGTTGTCTATCATTTAGCTGTGATATCTCTCTTGTCGCAGACGAGAAAGATTGGCGTTTTTCCAGGAAACAGATAAAGTTGGCTATGGTCGAAAAACCAACCGAACCAGATACTGACCTCAGCACGAGTAAGGAACGCAAGACAGAATATATCGTCCTGGCGGTGCTATTTTTTGCGGCATTGATGGCCTTCCCCGCATTTCGGGATGTGCAGTTAATGCAAGACTTCGTTATTTCGATTTGCTCTGGGTTAGGATTGACCTAACCCAGATTAATCCCATTCTCTGATCAGAAATTCACGACACTTCTGATCGACTCCCCTTCATGCATAAGATGGAAAGCATCGTTGATGTCTTCGAGCGGCATGGTATGGGTGATCAAATCGTCAATATTGATCTTGCCATCCATATACCAGTCAACGATTTTCGGCACCTGTGTACGGCTTTTAGCGCCGCCAAATGCAGTTCCTTTCCAAACCCGTCCCGTTACCAATTGAAACGGTCGTGTAGAAATTTCTTGTCCTGCACCGGCAACACCGATGATGACACTGACACCCCAACCCCGATGACAGCATTCTAAGGCCTGGCGCATCGTGTTGACATTACCAATACACTCAAAGCTGTAATCTGCACCGCCATCGGTTAAATCAACCAGATGCGCAATCAGATCATCGCCAGCCTCTTTTGGGTTAACGAAATGCGTCATCCCAAAATTCTCGGCCAGCGGTTTCTTTGTATCATTGAGATCGACGCCAATAATTTTATTTGCGCCAGCCAGCCTTGCGCCCTGGATAACATTGAGACCAATACCGCCGAGACCAAATACGACGACGTTCGCACCGGGTTCGACTTTAGCGGTGTTTATAACTGCGCCAATTCCCGTTGTCACACCGCAGCCGATGTAGCAAACTTTTTCAAACGGGGCATCTTCGCGAATTTTAGCGGCCGCAATTTCTGGCATGACGGTGAAATTCGAGAATGTCGAGGTCCCCATATAGTGGAACAGGGGTTTTCCGTTCAGAGAAAACCGGCTGGAACCATCCGGCATAATTCCCTGGCCTTGTGTGTCACGGATGGCAGTGCAGAGGTTAGTTTTTCCGGATAGGCATGATTTGCATTGACGGCATTCAGGAATATAGAGCGGAATAACATGATCGCCCTTTTTAAGCGATGTGACGTTCTTGCCAACATCGACGACGACTCCGGCGCCTTCGTGGCCTAATATAGCCGGAAATAATCCCTCTGGATCATCGCCTGAAAGCGTAAAGGCGTCAGTATGACAGATACCAGTCGATTTAATCTCGACCAGGATCTCGCCTTCTTTTGGTCCATCAAGTTGAACAGTCTCAATCGTTAGCGGTTTACCCGCTGCGTGCGCAACGGCTGCACGAACATCCATCTGAAATCCCTCCCAAAGCAAAAAATGCGATGGCCCTATGTTTTCAAGCCAATCGACACGACGCAAGAGGAAGATGACATTGTAGAAAAATTTGTTTAGCGGCGAGCAACCGTCTTAATGATATCGCCCGCCAAATCTTTGTTCAGTTCGGTCGGATATAGGGATGCTCTAATCGCCATCCCAAGATGTTTAAGAACTTCAAGATCTTGTTCACTGGGTGTTGCATTACCAATTCGCATTTCGGTGACAACGCCAACACAGGCCCGGCATAATTCTGCAACATGATGTATCCCATTCTCGCCAGCCCGCCGATCCATTTCACCAACAAGGAGGGTTAATCTCTCTACTTGGGGGTGGATACGGGCCAACCCGTCGGGCTCGTTCGCTAATTCAGTAATTGAATCTGCTAGAGCGGCAATGATCTCAGCCTGCCGATCAATCTTTCTGGTATTTATTGAACCAACAGCAGTGGCCAAATTCTGTTCAAAGCGGCGTAAATCCCAAATTCCAAGCGCTTTGTCTTTCAGTGAATTTGGCACATCAACAATCGGATAGTCTTTTCCGGGTCGCGTCAGTTTCCGCCGGTCGGGCCCTACATAATCAGCGGTGACAACAAAGGGCAGCCGATGATTTACCATTGAAGAGACACGACTTAAAATTTGTTGTGGAGACAGCGGGGCAGTCACCAGGTGATCGATACCGCAGTTAATCATGCGAATTACATCCTGCGCCTCGGCTTCCCACGAAATTCCGATAACGCAAAGAAACGGATTTTTTCCACGGTCGTTGTGACGAACGCTTGAAACGACATCGATAATCTCGCCGTCACCGAGCCCCATGTCGCAAATAAGTATATCTGGGCCAATAGAGTGCTCGATAGAGTCAGTTACGCCGTCGAGATTGCCGGTATGTTCAATATTCTCTAAACCGGCGTGGGATAGGGCGACTTTAAGCGTACTGCGGATATGGGTCCGCGGATCCGCGAGCATCACCTGCACATCGTCGTATTTAATATCAGACGCCATAGTCGCGCTTCTGTCGTTATCTCAGTTGATAGAACGACCTAGAATGCGCCGTAAGTCTTTAGAATTTATAAACGATAACAGATTGTTAAAGAGCACTGTAAAGCAGAGAACAGGCAAGGATCGCGCCGATAATACCAGCGAAGTCGGCCGTCAATGCTGCCGCAAGCGCATGTCTGGCTCGCTTGATCTGAACAGCACCAAAATAGACAGCAAGCACATAGAAAGTTGTCTCTGTTGAACCCTGCAAGGTGCTCACCAAATAGCCAATGTAGCTATCAGGGCCAACCGAAGGGTCCTGAATGATCGATGCGAGTATTCCATAAGCCCCTGACCCGGATAGAGGACGCAGCAATGCCATCGGTAGTGCCTCACCGGGAAGACCAAAAGCACTCGTTACCGGGCCGACCCAACTGACAAAAAGATCAAGCGCACCGCTGGCACGTAACATCCCAACAGCAACCAGGATCGCGACGAGATAAGGAATTATCCGAATTGCGACTTGAAACCCGTCACGCGCGCCCTCCACGAAAGACTCATATACCGGTACGCCGCGGACCAGACCAAAGGTCAGCAACCCAATCATCAGGCCGGGAATGATCCATGGCGCAATCGTCTTACCGTAAATAACGGTGATTGGTACAAAGGCTGCGATCGACAGAAGAGCTAAAGCCGAAACCCACCAGGGATAGCCGCTAGCGCTAATATCGTCTTCAAGTCCATCATTTTCTTGATCAGAAACGTCCTCGGTTGCAGGTGGTGGTTCTGAAAATCGGCGATAGAACTTCACGGCTATAAAAGCGACTGTCGTAGACAGTATAGTCGCGAACAATGTCGTCGGAAGGATTCCCGCTGGGTCGGTTGATCCTGTTGCCGCCCGCAAAGCAATTACGCCCGTCGGCAAGAGCGTCACACTCGATGTGTTGATCGCAAGGAATAACACCATGGCGTCTGTTGCGGTTCCTTTATGGGGGTTGAGCTTATCAAGCTCCTGCATCGCCCGGATGCCAAACGGTGTTGCAGCATTTCCCAGCCCCAGGGCATTCGCAGAGATATTCATGATCATGGCACCCATTGCCGGGTGATGAGCTGGGACATCAGGGAAGGCACGTACCATTAATGGGCGCACAAGCTTGGCAATGATGGTCAACAAACCACCAGCTTCCGCGACTTTCATCAAACCCAAGAATAACGCCATCACACCAACAAGCCCTAACGCCAGGGTAACTGAGCTGCCAGCAGAGTCGATCATGCCAACGCCGAGCTGTTGCATCGGTGATACCGCTTTATCGACTGTAGGGAGCCAGAATATTTGCCGCCAGGCGGTCACACTGAAGGCAACTGCGACAAGTCCAAAAAAGACGATGTTCATAGCCTGACCTCGTCTAGCCGCGCGCTCTGACTGCCCGCGCGGTTGTAAAAATTATGAGCGCTGCGATCGACAGCAAAACGCCGGAACTGAAAAACACCCAATCAGGCCTGCCAAGATCAACGAACCAGCCATAGATAGCTGGCGTAATCGCAGCTCCTGCATCCAATCCGCCATAAACAAAACCAAACACCCGACCACTAGCGCCTTTGGGTGTAGATGCCCGAACAACCATGTCGCGATTAGGGAGGGCGAGGCCAAAGAAGATGCCGGCAAGAAAGAACTGGACCGTCAATATTAAACCGGAGAGCTCCAGTACCGGCACGAGAAATATCAAAACACCAGCTATGATGATGCAGAAAAGCGCTACCAGGTCCTGATGACGAATTTTGTCCGCGGCGTAACCGCCAAAAAATATTCCCAACGGCGCGCCAAACAAAAAGCCGGTTAACGCGCCACTCGCACTCACCAAATCAAAGCCACGGCCGGCAACAAGAGCCGTCGGGGTAAAGTTCTGCATGCCGATCAACCCCATGGCGAGGATCGTAAAAAACAGAAAAAAGGCAATAATTGATGGACGGAACAACACCGATATTGAGGTTGCACTCGTCTCGGCCTCAGCGTGATCTTTGGATTCCACGTCGGGCGCTTTAGCGGATTGGCTTCCTTCAAACAGTCTTGCCCCACAGATAATGAGCACAAGTGTAAGGACCACCCCAACCAAACCAACAGCCATTGCGGCATCTCGCCAACCAATAGAGGCTGCCAACAAAGCCATCACAGCCGGTCCTAGCGCGAATCCAAAATGACCTCCATTGGTATGAAAACTAAAGGCTCGACCCATTAAATGCGGGCTTACCAGATTATTCATTAGACTATAATCAGCAGGATGAAAGACGCTGTTTCCGATCCCAGCCAAAAAGGTCAAGACGAGAAACATTTCATAGTTCGGGGCAATAGAATATCCGGTAACCGACAGGGATAGCATACCCAGTCCACCCAGTAATATGGGTCTGGCGCCAAATCGATCGACTAAAAACCCTGCTGGCGTCTGGCATAGGGCCGACGCAATAAAAAACACCGTCACGAGGAACCCCAGCTCGACGTTACTCAATCCCATCTCGAGTTTTATGAGTGGGAAAACAGGCGCGAGCGTGAGTTGGTAGAAATGGCTGAACAGGTGGACGACGCTGATGACACTGATCAGCTTAACATCTTTACGAGTTCCGCTAACAACGCTGGTCATGCGGCAATCTGCTTCCTCTTAGCAGTGACTTTTGCCAATAACACGCTTGCCACACCAATCATCATGAAGACACCGACCAGGATAAAGACAAGTTTCGCTTGACCACCCCCGAGTAAAAACCCAAAGACACCGACAGCAACTGCTGACCCCACATCCATACCAGAATAGGTAAAGCCAAAAACCTTGCCGGCTGCGCCAGACGGAGCCACTGAGCGAACAACCATGTCGCGTGAAGGTTGCGCCATGCCATAAGCAAAGCCATAGACAACAAAGATTGTAATCAAAAGTGCAAGATTATCCGGTTGAAACGCCGGGACAGTCCACAGCAACAGGACACCAATCGTTACGATCGCAGCGGTCGCCATATCGTGACGGACGATCCGATCCGCAACGATACCGCCGATGAGAATTCCGCAGAGAGAACCCGTTAGCTGAAGCGAAATTGTAAAGCTGGCTTTATCACGAGAAAGGTCGAGAAAGGCCGTAAGGGCATCTGGACCAAGGGTCATCAGACCGACAGATCCCATCGCCATAAAACAGAAGAACAGAAAAGAAAAGATCGTCGCAGGCTGGAACAATGTCCCGATACCGTCCCGAACAGACCCTGCACTGACACCCTTATCCAGCCCACTGTCTCGGAGGTCAGATCGTTGCGTCCACATTAACCCCGCAACAACCAAACCGATAACACCGAGGATCAACATGGTCTCCCGCCAGCCAAACGTCGTTCCCATCAAATACATAGAAAAGGGCGCCAGGGCATATCCGATTAGACCGCCAAACCCATGAACACCATAGGCTTTGCCAACATTCTTCTCAGTAATACTACCGTTCAAAATACTGTAATCTGCCGGATGAAAAACGCTGTTCCCCAATCCAGCCAGGAACGACAGCACCATCATCGCAGCGTAAGAATGCACAAAGGCAAAGGCGGCAATCGCTACCGCCATCAGGAAAAAACCCGCAAACAACATCGGGCGGGCGCCATACTTGTCTACCATAAACCCAGCAATCACCTGGCCAACTGCCGACACTGCAAAGAATACCGATGTCAGGATTGCGAGCTCAGCGATGCTAAAACCTTCTTTGACAGTGATCAAAAAGAACAGGTTTGGCAGCGCGAGCTGATAAATATGGCTCAAACAATGGCCAGTCGAAATCAGGCTGATGACCTTTAGATCACTCGCAGGAGCAGTAGTCGCTGTCGCCATTATGAACTCGATATTGAATTGAGGGTGAGGGCGGATTGCAGACAAACTAACATGGCAACAGAGTCGTGATCACCACCTAAACATCGGTAAATTTTCAGTACCCTCGCACCGGATCAACCACATTTAGAAGTGGCCTGCCTTCGCGGCTTCGACGAATAGTTTCGGCGATAACTGTTGCCGCACTATCAAAATCCACCAGGGCCGCAACGTGGGGTGTAACAGTCACTTTCGAATGAGACCAAAGCGGGTTGTTTGCGGGCAAAGGTTCCGTCTCAAAAACATCGAGCGCAGCGCCTGCAATATGTTCGCTCTCCAGCAATGCCAGTAAATCGCCTTCGATAAGATGACCGCCACGCGCAGCATTGATAATAAACGCGCCTGCCGGCAGTTTCTGCATATTGGTTGTATTCAAAATACCGCGTGTTTCATTCGTCAATGGCAGCAAACAAACCACAATTTCAGATCGGGCCAAGAAAAGCCCAAGCCCCTGTTCGCCATAGAAACAACCAACTTTGTTGATTGTCTTTTTACGACGGCTCCAGCCAATCACATCAAAGCCAAGACCAACTAATGTTTTGGCGCAGGCCGACCCGAGAGACCCTAACCCCATAATGCCCACGGTTCGTTTGTAGGGCATCGTTTGGCTTCTCTCGATCCATAGAGACTTCTCTTGTTGTTCTTCGTATTCAGGAAAACGTCGGTGAAATTTTAAAACGTTGTAGAGAACATATTCAACCATGCCAGTGCGCAAAGCTGGATCGCCTAACCGAATGATAGGAATATTTGGCGGACGGTTTTCCAGCGTAAGAATATGATCAACGCCAGCCCCAAGAGACAACAAGGCACTGAGTTCCGGAAACCGGTTTAAGTTGGCGTCCCACTTACCCCATAGCAATGCAAACTCCACCTTTTCAGGGTTATCAACGTCGGGCCAAAGATGAATAGTTAAATCGGGAATTTCTGCCTTGATTGCTTTAACCCATGGCTCGGGTGGAATATCGACGCAGGCGAAGATCAACGACACGGAAGCGCTCTGGTTTGTTAGACAGTTGACTTGTCCAAAAGGGTGCGGCAAGTCTGGCGGGCCGTCAATCAGCAGATTTCGGCAGGGATATTTAGGGGAATGAAGACGTGAAAGTAGGGATCGCCGGATACGGCGCAATTGGCAAAGTCGTCGGCGAGGCGTTGGATAGCGGTATTGAAGGATTGGAACTGGCAGCGATCTGCGTCCGCGATGTTGCGCGCGGCGAAGCTCGGATGGAGGGTTTATCCAATCCGGTACCAGTGATGAGCCCGGAAGAGTTGGCCGAGACTTGCGATATCGTAGTCGAGTGTGTGCCAAAAGAAGCTTTCAATACATTCGCCATTCCAGCTCTTAATGCGGGCCGTTTGTTCGTAACTGTCAGCGCAGCTGGCATACTAGCGAACCCTGACACAGTGGAACTGGCGAATTCTGGACAAGGACGAATTATCCTCGCGACTGGTGCTCTCCTGGGCCTTGATGCCGTTCGCGCTGCCGCAGAAGGCACGATCGAAGAAGTTATCATGATCACCCGCAAGCCACCAAACGCGTTGATCGGGGCGCCGCATCTCGTGGACAACGATATTTCGGTTGAAGGACTTAACGAACCCAAAAAGGTCTTTGATGGGTCCGCGCGCGATGGCGCTGCCGGTTTTCCAGCAAACGTCAATGTCGCAGCGGCACTCGGACTAGCCGGGATTGGCCCTGACAGAACCAAGCTAGAGATATGGGCCGATCCAGAGCTAAGCCGTAATACACATGCAATCCGGGTCGTTTCCGACAGCGCGACCTTCGAGATGAGTATCGAGAATGTCCAATCGGAAGAAAAACCGGGCACCGGGAAAATTACAGCTTTGAGTGTTATCGCCTGTTTGAGGGGATTAGTTTCCCCGTTAAAAGTCGGCACCTGAACCTAGGAGAGACGCAATGAAATACGAAGCCCTCAAATGGGAGGTGCATGAAAACCCTGATCGGCCAGGGGAGAAATGCATCGGTGTCATCACGCTCAACCGTCCTGAAGCTCTCAATGCGGTCGACGTCCGTATGCGTGTCGAGCTCGATATTCTTTGTGATGAAATAGCTGCCAGCAGCCACATCAGAGCGGTCGTTATAACCGGCGAGGGTAGGGGCTTCTCTGCCGGCGGTGACCTCAAAACCGAAGCTGATCCCCTTGGGGCTGGTGAAGAAGATTTCGATTTCGGTAACTTCGGCGCTTACAAGGAGCTCGCTGGCTATTTCTTCAACGATCTCCGACACGAAGTTCTCCAACGGGCTTTTCGGAAATTTGAAGATTTGCCACCAGTCGTGATTGCTGCGATCAACGGCCCAGCCGTTGGGATTGGCCTCGAAATTTGTACATTGTGTGACATTCGCTACGCCTCTGATAAGGCAAAGCTCGGTGAAGTCGCAGTGCCCGCTGGTTTCCTGCCTGAGTCCGGGGGTGCACGAAATCTTCCCAAACTCGTCGGCATTGGTCGAGCAATGGAAATGATCATGACCGGCGACATCATCTTGGCTGACGAGGCCGAACGGATAGGTCTTGTCGATCGTGTGTTTCCGCATGACGAATTAATGGATGGCGCTTTCAAGCTCGCGACAAAGATTGCCAACAATCCGTATCATTCCGTTCGCAAAGCCAAGGATTTGGTCAAACATTACTGGAACCAAAACCGCACTGATGAAGGTTGGCAACGGGAGTTGAACGCGATCAAAGAAATTACCCGCACCAAAGACTGTCACGAAGGCATAAGGGCATTCCTAGAGAAACGCGACCCTGAATTCCGCGGGCCTTACTATGACAACTGGCCTTTCCCGGACGGTTCAAAAAAGGGATGACGACCGACGAGATAGAAACTTGGCCGGGTTACCGCGAAATCCCGGAACGGCTGAATATCACCGCTGAGACTCTCGACAAGCAAATTGCATCAGGCAATGGCGCAAGTATCGCCTTTAAAGACGCTCAGGGCAGTATCTCTTATGCCGAGCTAAATCAACGCGTCTGTAGCCTGGCTACTGGCTTGCGTGATTTAGGCATATCCAAAACAGATCACGTCCTGATCCGTTTGCCGAACTGCATTGAGTTTATCGTTAGCTTTCTTGCGCTGGTAAAACTGGGCGCCGTGCCGGTTCTGCAAAATTCGCTGCTGGGGGCGTCGGAAGTCGCATACGTTCGGGAGCATAGCGACGCTGTCGCAGCAATTACACTCGACGACATAGCGGAACCTGTCCGAACGCTGTCTGCAGAACTCCCACGCGGCATTATCGTCGCGCGTGGATCAGAGGCCGGTGATCAAGTCTTCGAAGAGTTGATCGCAAGTAATGACAAGCTGGATATCCAAACCGCTGATACTGGTGCCAATGATCCTGCCTTCATGGTCTATACGTCAGGGACGACAGGAAATCCTAAAGGTATTGTCCATGCACATCGTTGGATTGTCGCACAGGGCGATACCAACAAGCTTCGTATCCAGCCCAAAGAAAACGACGTCGCCATGGCAACCGGCGAGTGGAGCTTTATCAGTGCCCTCGGCCACAATGTCCTCTATCCGCTGCGGAATGGCGTCACAGGAGCCATCCTGGAAGGGCGCATGCATCCGGAACGCGTTTTGAAAACGGTGGAGACACTTGGCGTCACCGTCATGTATTCCGTGGCCACAGTTTACCGAAGAATTCTCGCCATCGACGGGGTTGAAAACCAATTCGACCTAACGTCATTGCGCGGCTGCAACGCTACCGGCGAAGCACTGGAGGCGGCGACCTATACCGAATGGTTTAACCGTATCGGCTGCCCGATCTGGGAACATTACGGTATTTCAGAAATGCAGCTAGTCTTTGGTCAATGCCCGCATTGGCCGATCAAGCCGGGTTCGGTGGGTAAGCCATTGCCCGGCACCCGTGTTGAGGTCCTCGATGATGATTATCAGCCGGTGCCGATAGGTGAAGTCGGGCATATGTTGATCGACTCAAACAATCCGGGGTTCTTTCTTGGCTACCACAAGGATCAAGCCAAAACCGATGAGGTCACCCATGATGGCTGGTATCACACCGGCGACCTAGCCTATGCCGATGAAGATGGATTTTTGTGGATCGCAGGGCGCAATGACGATTGTTTCAAAAGCCGCGGCATCTTTATCTCACCGATCGAGATTGAAAATGCTCTCAGGCAGATAGAGGGAATCGCGGAAGCATGTGTCGTACCGTCACCCGACAAAGAAATTGGCAACAAAATTCGGGCGGTGGTTGTTTTGAAAGACGGGACGGTAGAACAGCCGGAGCAAATCCGAGCAGCTTTAAAAGAACGAATAGCCCCCTACAAGGTTCCGCAATTGGTTGAGTTTATCGACGAACTACCCAAGAGCCCGGTCGGCAAAGTTCTCCGTCGCGCGCTGATCGACGCGTGATCACACCGTCTGTAAATTCAACACTGCCGGTTGCCCGTCACTAACGGCTTTTGCTCCCCGTTCAAGGGCTTTCGGAAGCTCAGCAGGATCTTCGACACGTTCGCCATAACCACCAGCAATATCCATCGTTTTTTCAAACGCCATGCCGCCTTCGAAAAAGGTCAGGTCTTCGCGATTGCTTTTGACAGCGTAGCCATCAGGATACATCGCGCGGGTGTTGCGTTTCACTGCACCCCACTGCTCGTTATTCATGATGACGGTGAGGGTCGGTAAACCTTCGGCCTGACCAACATAGTGAGCGGGGACCGGATTGCCGTACATGTAGGCGCCATCACCCTGTGTGCAGATCACCATACGATCCTTCGCGGCCAATTTGGCACCAAGGGACATGCCCAATCCATAGCCGATTCCACCACCGGCCCCGCCGGAGATAAAGCTGCCAGGCCTTGTCAGTTCCATCTGAGCCATAGCAAATGCAGATTCCGTAATCAGGATGGTGTCATCATCTTTGACTTCGCTAATGCAATGGCTGATCCAAGCCTGGCTCATCGGCGAAGCGCTTTTTGATTTCTCTAGTCCAGCCGCCCAATTCTCATGCATCATGTCGCGCAAACCAGCGACCCGTTTACGCCGCGTATCAATTGACGGTTTGGCGCTCGTTTCGAGTCCGGCAAGAGCATCATCCAACATTCGGAACGACGGTGCCATGGAGCCCGTAATCGCCATGTCCGCCTCATACCCCCGGATGGGGTAATCGCTATAGATGGGGTCCGGTCCCATATGAACCACGGTACAGCCTGGACCTGGTGATTTCACACTTGGTATCCACGGGACATCACATTGCGCGACAATGATTAAATCTGCGAAGTCGAGATAGGGGTCAGAGTCATATCCAAGATGCATCGGATGATCTGTTGGCAGACAGAGATAGCGTGGCTTTCGTTGGATGACCGGAATGGCAAAACGATCCGACAGAGCCGCAAGCGGCGCCACAGCATTCACATCCGCGCCTGAGTCCTGAGTAATTATCAGAGGATTTTCAGCATTCGCAATACGCGATGCCAACTGGTCAATCGCATTAGGATCAGGCCACGCAACCGTCGGGGTCGCATGACGGGATGGAGACGTGAAATCAAAGCTATCGAACTTCTCAGCCAGAGGTTCACGGGGGAGAGTGAGATAGATTGGGCCTCTGGGTTCCGTCATGGCGACATTGATAGCCCGGTCGACAACGGTCTCTAGAACCGCCTTGTCCTTTAGCTCGTAATCCCATTTGACCATCTCACGAGCCAGTGCACCTTGATCAAACATTTCCTGCGGCCAATGCACTTCACGGGTACGTTTTCCTTCCCGGTCACCGGTTTCTGAATAGGGCGTACGACCGGAACTAAAGAGGACCGGAATATTGCCACGGCTAGCGTTGATAATGCCGTTGAGCGCATTTGCCGTACCGACATTGACATGCACCATAACCACTTGCGGCTTCCCCGTTACCGCGTAATAACCAAGCGCCATATGGATCGCGAGATTTTCGTGCGGCACGAGCATAGCTTTTGGTGCCGGTGTACCCAGTGCCTGCGCCTTGGCAAAGGACTCAATAATCGGAGCGAAATCTGTTCCCGCATTACCAAAAAAATAGTCGATGCCTCTATCCGCCAAGAGCGCCAAATAGGCGTCAGAAACGGTACCGTCTGTAATTGTCTTTTGCGGCATCAGCCAGCTCCATAGTCGATTTTCATAAACCGATTATGCACATGAAACCCGTGTCGCAGAAAGGTAAGGAGAGAAAGAATTAGGTTTGCGGACGAGAGCGAACGAAATGCCGGGTTTCCATCTCCAAAACAGGTTCATCATTCTGATTTGTCGTAACAAACATCAATGAAATTAGATTTCGGCCATTCTCGTCGCGGGCAGGCGAGGCCTCAGTTACCGTTGCAGCAACCTTTAACACATCCCCCGGCTTTACCGGCTTCTTCCAGCGGAGTTTGTTGAACCCCGGAGACCCCATGGCACAATCATCAAAGATGCCGGCGCGAATAAACAGCCCAAAGCTTATCGAACAGGTATGAAAGCCAGCCGCAACAAGCTCGCCAAACATGTAATCTTTCGCTGCTTCAGGATCAGTGTGATAGGGCAGTGGCGCGAAGTCGTTTCCGAAGTCCATGATGTCTTCCGCCGATATTTCACGAGTATCCGTTTCGAACACACGACCCATTTCAAAGTCTTCAAAATAGATATTGCTGTATTTCATTCCTATTCCCGGCTGCCATTTAAATTGGCAAATCTTTAGCGTTCACGATAACTCGGGCAGTGATATCCTCCGAACGGCCGCGAACGTCAAGCTGATGGCTTGGAAAACTCGATAAATCAATTCCTGCATGGTCAGCAACGCCTTGCGACAACATGAGTTGAGCCTTGTATTCCTTAGTCATCGATTCAATACGGCTAGCGGTATTCACCGCATCGCCAACTGCCGTGAGACTCGTGGTCTCGCCATACCCCATTTCGCCAATGATGGCCGGCCCAGCATGGAGTCCAATACCGATCCTCAAGGGTTCAGCGAGTTCACCAGCCAACGTTTGATTAAGCTCTTCCAGACGCTCAGTCATGAGCTTCGCCGCCTTCATTGCTTGCTTGGCACCTTCCGCAATTGGTACATCAACGCCAAACAGAGCCATGACACCATCTCCAATGAATTTATCGAGATGACCACCTGCCTCGCCAACCGCACCGCCCATATTGGCAAAATACCGGTTCAGGACAAAAACCAAGTCATACGGCAGTTTTTGCTCGGAGAATTTCGTGAAATCACGTAAATCAGCGAACAGGATCACGATCTCCTTTTCCTGCCCCATATGATGGGCCGCGCGCTGATGACCGTCCTTTGGTGTCGCTGTGGGCGGCAACAAAGGCATCACGGTTACGTCTTTAATGGGACGTGTTTGACAGGCCAACCGAACATGAGGTGGGGCACTTATCCGGTCCAGAACTTTTTGTTCATCATCCGATATCGCGGGCAACGCTTCTTCACCGTCAACAATGCGTACCCGACAAGTTGAACATCGGCCACGACCACCACAGACCGATGCGTGCGGGATATCATTTGATTTGCTGGCTTCGAGAATTGTTGTCCCTGGTGCAACGCTTACCGCCTTGCCGTCAGGATAGGTAACATGAACGATACCTCGCCGTCGGGCTAGCAACGCACGAACGCCTCGCGCAAGAAGGACCAATATAAAGGACCCAACAACAATCGATCGATCCATTTGCGCAATAAACTCTATTTGTGCGCGGGCCTCGTTCGATGGGAAATTGATTGCCGCCCGTGCCGCATCTCGCCATTCCTTATTCTCAAACAGCGCCAGAACTTCACGACCGCCCTCGATATAACCAAGGATCGACAAAACCGGGATCAACAACGCAAAGCTGAAGAGAACTTGCGACCATTTCGAAAACCAGGGTTTGAGGCGAAGCCAGTAAAAAAGCCCGATACAGCCATGCACCCAGGCGGCGATAACAGCTGCAGTCTGTGTAAAGACAACCTCGGGCGCAAATTTGAAATGAATGAGGAGAACAAATGCGTAATTATCATTCGTCCCGGCGATTTCATGCGCGCCCCGCGTTCCAACGATATGCAACGCGAGAAGCAAAGGTATAGCAATACCAAGACTTAACTGAAGCGCTTCTCCGATAGAGAATTTGAGCCGCCGTCGGTCATAGAGAGCCCAGAGCGCCAGCATGAAATGGATCATCATTGATCCATAGAGCGCTATAGTTCCGACCGGATTGCGCCAAAGGCCCAAAAACCAGAAGCGGCCATCCTCCATCGCGGCGTAAGAGATCAACCCCAGTGCGTGGTTTAACAAATGCGTTGTTACGTAGAAAAACAGGACGAGGCCTGTTGCAAGCCTGACGCGCCGGATCATCCAGTTTCCCCCAAGTTTTTTAGTTCACGCATTCTAGCGGTAATTATAGGCCCGCATATCATAACAACACGCGGCATCGCTGTTTATTCATTTATCGTCCCGGCCATATTATCGAGGGCAACATTCTCAACACGAATTCTATGCCAAAGAACCATGCCATTGAGCACAGAGAATATCACCGCGATTTCCCAGGCGCCGAATGCCAATGGCAGCATGAGGATTTCGCCCGCGACAATCAGATAGTTAGGGTGACGAACCCAGCGATAGAGACCCGTGGCAACAGGCGGTTCTCCGGGAATCTCGATAACACGCGTGGTCCAACGCCGCCCCAACGTCACAAGCACCCAGACCCTAAGTCCTTGTAAAACCGCGAAAACACCGAGTAGGGACCAAACCGCGGGCTGGTCCGCCGGAATAAAATAGGCGAGCGACGCAATCCAGCATAAATGTAACAACACAATGAGAGGGTAATGAGCGGCGCCATGTTCGATGCCACCATCAGCGATCAACGCCGCGGTATTCCGTTTCGCGATAACGAGCTCCACCAGGCGTTGAGCAACAACAAATAGCAAAACGGCATAGAGAATGCTCATGCGGTCATCGTCATGAAGGCTGCCGTGAACCCAGGACCCAGAGACGTTAATAGAAGTCGTCCTTGTTTTCGTTCTTGTAGAACTTTTTCCAAAACAAAAAGAACGGTCACGGCAGACATATTACCGTAGTTTTTCAAAATCTCGCGCGAAGTGTCGAGACCACCTGACGGAAGATTGAAGGCGTCTTCCAATGCGTCCAGCACTTTTGCACCTCCCGGATGGCAAATGAATTCATCAATGTCATCGAGTGACATGTCGTGCTTCTTTAAAAATACCATCATAACATCGCGAAATTCGGTGCGGGTAAGAGTCGGAATATCTCGCGAAAACACAACGCCCAGCCCGTCTTCCTCCACGCGCCAACCCATAACATCAAGAGAATCCGGCCATGAATGCTCACCGCAAGTCTCAAATCGATGACCATCCCCCCGTGACCGAATTACGGCCGCAGCGGCACCATCACCGAACAGAGCGGTCGCCACGACGTTTGCCTTGCTGGCATCCAACCGCCGAAAGGTAAGCCCGCATAGCTCAACGGCGACAAATAGAATTGTCTTATCGGCGTGAGCCTCCGCGAGTTGAAAAGCCCGCCCCAACCCAAGGACACCGCCAGCACATCCAAGCCCAAAAATAGGCAACCGTTCACAATCGGGACGAAAATCCAGTCTTTACAACAAATGGGCATCGAGACTGGGCGTCGCTATCCCAGTTGTCGAAACCGAAACGATCATATCAATATCTTGAATGTCGATGTCGGCTTGATCGATTGCCTTTACCGACGCCTCTTCAATTAAGTTGACGGCATTCTCAAGATAAAGTTGGTTTTTCTCTTCCCAGCCATGCGTTTCACCAAACCAGTCGGCGGGAACACAGGAATAACGGGTTTCAATGCCGGCATTGCCGTAGATCGGCATCAAACGTTCGAGAGCGGCTTCATCAACGTGAGGAAGAAAATTAGCCGCGCGTGCCATTACGTCATGCTGGGTCAATTCATACTTTGGCACTGCGGTCGCAATACTTAAAAGTGCTGGTGCCGTTTCTTTTTGATTGCGCATTTTGTTCCGATCACCCGGATATGCCCGGTCAATCATCTCCCCAAATAAATATATGGATAGCTTGCATGCAAAATTAAAGGTAAACCTTGCCGCCCGTTCTTGCACAGCAGATTTGGGAACGCAATTTCAAGGCGAGAAATCAAAGAGAATCCATGAGCACCCAAGAAAACAAACCTAATGCTGAAGAACCCCTTCAGATCAAACCACCCAAGATTGGATTGCTGCGGCATTTACGGGGCTATTTCTTTGCCGGCGTTCTCATCACAGCGCCCTTAGGTATTACGTTTTATCTCTCCTGGCTGTTTATCAATTGGGTTGACGACACAATCACCCCGCTATTGCCGCCGGCATACAACCCAGAAACATACCTTCCCTTTGGCGTACCGGGGCTGGGGCTCCTTATTGTCTGCGTCGTCATGACTCTGATTGGGGCCTTAACCGCAGGTATGCTGGGACGGTTCTGGGTACGGACGAGTGAGCACATTCTCTCGCGGATGCCCGTCATCCGGAGCGTTTACAGCGCGCTCAAACAGATTTTTGAAACGGTGCTCTCCAGACAGTCGGATGCATTCCGAGAAGTTGTTTTGTTTGAATATCCACGACGGGGCTCCTGGGCCCTTGGCTTTATCACCGGTAAAACAGAAGGCGAAATCCAGAGTTCAACTGAAGACGAGGTCGTCAATGTCTTCCTGCCGACGACGCCTAACCCTACATCTGGCTATCTCTTGTTCTTGCCGCGCCGAGAACTCGTTATCCTGTCGATGTCTGTGGAAGAGGGTATAAAGATGGTCATTTCGGGTGGGATTGTCACGCCACCCGATCGCCGGGCACCAGCAGAGCGAACAGTCAAAGTAGCCGCAGCTGATGGCAACGAAAAAACCATTATCCAGGCAGACGACTGAGTATCAGCCGGATCGCAGAGTCTGAACGACCGAGTCTTTCTCAAACAAATAAAGCAAGACGCGTAAGGCTTTACCACGCTCACTAGATAACCCCGGATCGCGTTCAAGGATCAGGCGAGCATCATCGCGGGCTGCCAACATCAAATCCTGATGTTTCGCGATATCAGCTAATCTAAAGACTGGTAAACCACTCTGCCGGGTGCCGAGCATTTCGCCAGCCCCCCTCAGCCGTAAATCCTCTTCAGCGATTAGAAAACCATCATCGGTTTCTCGCAAAATATTGAGGCGAGCCCGCGCTGTTTCACCCAATGGCGGCGCATAGAGCAGTAAACAAGATGAATTCCGTTCCCCACGGCCAACACGACCTCGGAGCTGATGCAACTGTGAAAGGCCAAATCGTTCAGCATGCTCAATTACCATGATGCTTGCTTCTGGAATATCGACACCAACTTCAATCACGGTCGTCGCGACGAGGATATCAATCTCACCCGCTGCAAAAGCAGCCATAACACGATCTTTTTCGGGTCCTTTCATCTGGCCATGAATGAGGCCTACACGACCTGGAAACCGTCGGTTTAGAAAGGCATGCCTGTCTGTTGCCGCCTCCAAATCAACCAGCTCTGATTCATCGACTAATGGACACACCCAGAAAGCTCTCGCACCGGTGTCGATAGCCGTTGCCAACCGTCCGACAACGTCTTCCAGTCTTTCAACTGGTAACGCACGGGTCTCAATAGGTTTCCGTCCCACCGGTTTGTCTGTAAGCCGCGATGAATCGAGGTCGCTGTATGCACACAACATTAATGTTCGAGGGATAGGCGTCGCCGTCATCACCAGCATGTCTGCTGCAGCTCCTTTGTCGGCAAGCATAAGGCGTTGATGGACACCGAAACGATGTTGTTCATCAATGACCGCTAGAGCCAGATCGTTAAACTGGACATCGGCCTGAAATAGAGCGTGGGTGCCAACAATGATTGATATCTCACCCTCGGCCAGCTGATTTAGGAGCGCTTGTCTCGCTTTGCCCTTATCACGCCCAGTCAAAATCCCGACCGTCACACCAATTTTGTCGGCAAGCTCAGAAATGGTTTTAAAATGTTGTTTGGCAAGAACCTCAGTTGGCGCCATTACAGCCCCTTGGGCTCCAGCCTCAACCGCCCGCAACATCGCAAGAAAAGCCACCACGGTTTTGCCGCTCCCGACATCGCCTTGCAGCAGACGCAGCATCCTGAAGGGCTCGGCCATGTCGGATAGAATTTCATCAAGCGAGACCTTTTGTGAGTTAGTCAGTTCGAAAGGCAAGGAGGCGGTCGCTTTCTGAAGTAGGCCCGTATCCTGGTTGATAACGCGGCCCGACTTTTTTCGCTGTGTTGCGCGAACGATTGAGAGGGCTAGCTGATCAGCCAGCAACTCGTCATAGGCGAGTCTTATCCTTGCCGGTGCCTGTGGAGAAAGATCATCGTCTTCCTCAGGCGCATGAACCACCTGTAATGCCTCCAACCAAGATGGTCCTCTATTCTTTTTCAGCCAGGCAGGGTCCTGCCATTCAGGAAGCGGTGCAGCCAGCCTAAGAGATTCTTTAATTACTTTGTTCAGTGGTTTGGATGTCAGCCCTGCTGTTAAAGGATAAACCGGCTCCACAGTAAGGAGATCCTTTGCCTCTGAGGGCTTCACAATATGGTCCGGATGGGTCATCTGAACATTTCCCTGAAAATGCTCTATTTTGCCACTTATAACCCTGGTTTCTCCTACTGGCAGGACTTTCAGCAGATAATCATTTCGGGCATGAAAGAAAACCAATTCGAGAACACCGCTATCGTCGCTGCAGGTGACCTTGTAGGGGAGACGTCGAATGCGCGGTGGGTGATGTTCCATCACCTGAACCGTAACGGTGGCAATCGTGCTTGGGACTGCGTCATGAACTTTCGGAGAATAACGTCTATCCACAAGCCCGTTCGGTAAATGCCAGCATAGATCCACGATGTTGGGACCCGCGAGTTTTTCGATCACAGTCGAGAGACGTGGACCGACACCGGAAAGGGTCCTAACCGGGGCATAAAGAGGAAACAAAATTTCTGGGCGCATCGTAAAGCCAGCTATTTTCTGAGCGCTACTGACAAGACCGTCTCTAAGTTCTATATCCTATGCGCCCGTGAAGGAGTTGCAATGACCGATCAGTACGAAACCCGACGCCGACGGCTGCTTTATCAAAGTAAACGACGCGGGAGTAAAGAGGCAGATATGGTTATCGGGCAGTTCGCTATTGAATTTCTTGACGATATGACGTCACTGGAGCTTGACCAGTTCGAAGCTTTGCTTCAGGAAAGCGACCCGGACTTGATGACATGGGTATCAGGGCTAGAGGCACCACCCAGCGAACATCAAAATTCTATATTCCAGCGTATCTGTAACTTTAAGAATATCCTTTTAAACCATTGAAATTAGATAAGAACGATTTTACCACCCCGCGCCAAATACATTTTGGTGGCATCCCTGAGGGTGTCGATGCCCTAACCATCAGCGATATCGCATCTGCCATACCGGGACGCGCCGTAATCCATATTGCGCGGGATGACAAAAGACTATCAGCAGTTTCCGAAGCCCTCACGGCATTTTCCCCAACTCTAACGGTGTTGGAATTTCCGGCATGGGACTGTTTGCCCTATAACCGCGTCTCGCCAAACTCTGATGTCACAGGGCGACGGCTTCATACCCTAATCCGACTCACCAACCGGAACAGTAAGGACATTTCTACGCCCCTTATCGTTCTAACGACGGTAAACGCCGTCTTACAACGGGTTCCGGAGCAAAATCTGTTTGAGAACGCAGTGTTTCAAGCCACCACTGGTAGCCGGGTTAATGTCGATGAGCTGTCTAAGTTCCTGACTAATAACGGCTATAATCGGACCGGCACCGTCAGAGAGGCCGGAGAAGTTGCGTTTCGGGGAGGGATCGTCGATATTTTTCCACCCGGCATGCCGATGCCAGTCCGCCTTGATCTGTTTGGCGATGAGGTTGAAGAAATACGCCGTTTTGATCCAGTCGATCAAAGAAGTCTCGATGCCATCGACCAAATCTCATTGGAACCCGTGCGCGAATTCATGCTTGATGAGGCATCAATCTCGCGTTTCCGGGAAGGGTATCGTCAAAGATTTGGCAGTATCGTTGATGATCCACTCTATGACGCCGTTACTGAAGGCCGGATTACCGCCGGTATAGAACATTGGCTTCCGCTGTTAAATGATGGGCTGGAAACCATCTTTGATTATCTTCCAGACTCGGTTCTCACATTTGATTATCAAGCAGTTGAGGCCGTCGCTGCGCGTCATGAATCTATTCAAGATTTTTATGATGCCCGGATGAGTTTTCTGCAAACCACCGCAAAGGCAAAAAAAGCCAACGAAAACGCCCCGATTTATCGACCTTTGCCACCTGATGAGCTTTATCTAACCGAAAAGTCCTGGCGGGCTGTTCTCAAAAGCCATGCAATTTGCTGGTTCTCTCCGTTTTCGTCACCAACCGATACGGTTTCGACCAATTTTGATCAAACTTTGGATGCTGGCGGCAAACGTGGCCCTGAATTCTCCTCGGCGAGAGCGGCTCTGACCGGTAACAAGAATACTGACGAAACGACGCCAAGCCTGTTCACGAGCGTTAACCAGACCATTAAGACCGAACAAGGCAATAGCCGTAGAGTAGCCATTGCTGCCTACAGTCCAGGGTCACGTGACCGACTCGTTGCAATGCTCAAAGAACATGGCGGTCGAGAATTTGCTGAACTGGACAGCTGGACTGCGTTTACCAAGTTACCAATCACTACAGTTGGCCTCTTTGTCCTGGGCGTTGAACATGGCTTTAAATTAGAGAAAACGACGATTATCGGGGAACAGGATATCCTCGGTGAACGGATGGTGAGAACCCAAAGACGTCGTCGCGCAGATACCTTTATTACGGATACCTCTGAACTTACGGCCGGTGATTTTGTCGTTCATATTGAACACGGCGTTGCCTGTTACGAAGGGTTAGAGACGATTACAGCTGGCGGCGCGCCGCATGACTGTCTTCGGTTAAGCTATTCAAGTGACGACCGGTTGTTCGTCCCTGTCGAAAATATCGAAGTCCTCACACGGTATGGATCCGCAGATTCTGGGGCGGTTCTCGACAAACTAGGCGGAGCAGGGTGGCAATCCCGCAAAGCCAAAGTCAAAAACCGACTTGAGAATATGGCCGAAGCTCTGATTAAGGTCGCTGCAGAACGGGCACTCAGGCCGGGCCGAAAATTGCCACCACAGGATGGTATTTATCAAGAGTTTTGTGCCCGTTTTCCTTATTCGGAGACGGATGACCAACTCAACGCTATTGCCGATACAGTTGGCGACCTCACGGGCGTTAAACCAATGGACCGGCTGATTTGTGGTGATGTCGGGTTTGGAAAGACCGAAATTGCCCTAAGGGCCGCCTTTTCGACCGTCATGGCGGGCGGACAGGTTGCCATTGTTGCCCCAACAACTTTGCTTTGCCGACAGCATTACGCGACTTTTAGTGAACGTTTCCAGGGATACCCCGTACGGATTGGCCAGCTGTCGCGTATGGTTTCATCAAATGACGCTGCGGAAACCAAGGCAGGGCTGACCGATGGCACGGTTGATATCGTTATCGGTACGCACGCTCTGCTCAGTAAATCAATAGAATTCAAAGACTTGGCATTATTGATTGTCGATGAAGAACAGCATTTTGGCGTAGCCCATAAAGAACGCCTGAAACAGATCCGTGCCGATGTTCATGTGCTGACGCTAACCGCGACGCCAATACCCCGAACCTTGCAGCTTGCCTTGTCCGGCGTTAAAGAAATGTCGATTATCGCTACCCCACCGGTAGACCGGCTGGCCGTACGAACCTTTATTTTGCCATTTGATCCGCTGATCGTCCGCGAAGCCATTATGCGGGAACGCTTTAGAGGTGGTCAGATATTCTATGTGTGCCCACGCATTGCAGACATAGAAGAGCTTGAAAAAGAACTGAGAGAGCTAGTTCCAGACCTAAAAATAGCAGTTGCACACGGCCAAATGGGCGCCGCCGCACTGGAAGACATTATGACCAGTTTCTACGAAGGTCGCACGGAGCTCCTGCTATCCACTCAAATCGTTGAATCCGGTTTAGATATTCCAACCGCAAATACATTGTTCGTCCATCGTGCGGACCGATTTGGACTGGCGCAACTATACCAACTTCGCGGCCGCATTGGGCGTTCTAAACAACGAGCCTATTGCTATCTAACGGTGCCAGCGGATGGTCGTATGACGGAAGCCGCCTCAAAACGGCTAGAAGTCATGCAATCACTGGATTCTCTCGGCGCTGGCTTTAAACTTGCAAGTCATGATTTGGATATACGAGGCGCTGGAAATCTTCTTGGTGATGAACAATCGGGACACATACGGGAAGTCGGTGTTGAACTGTATCAGCATATGCTGGAAGAGGCTGTTGCCAACGCTAAAGGCGGCATAGACGAAGCTGAAGACACGGGCTGGAGCCCACAGATCAATATCGGTACACCAGTCCTTATCCCTGAGAAATATGTAACCGACCTCGATGCCCGGCTCGGTCTCTACCGTCGATTAGCCGGATTAAATGACCCCAAAGAGATCGAAGGATTTGCTGCTGAACTCATAGACCGGTTTGGACCTCTGCCCGTCGAGGTCGAAAATCTCCTGCAGATCATTTTAATCAAGCAATATTGCCGCAGGGCAGGGATCGTGAAACTTGATGCAGGCCCCAAAGGCCTCGTTATCGGGTTCTATAACGATCATTTTGCTAATCCTGCGGCTCTCATCGGCCTCATTCAAGAAGAACCTGGGCGACTTTCCCTACGGTCTGATCATCGTCTTGTTATGCGCCGTGACTGGGAGAAGGAAGGAACCCGATTGCGGGGAGTTCGACAATTCGTCATGAAACTGGCGAATATGACAATAGAACAAGACGACTAAGCTGGTTTACGCCAAACAGTAGCAAACCAGTGTTGTTGTTCTCGCGGAAGGCCTTTTGGCCGGTAATATTGCTCTATTAGAGTAAAACCGGCGGATTCTACTGCACTATTCCACTCATTTTCGGAATAATAGGCACCATATCGACCATTTGAGAACGATTCTTCGTTATTTCCGCGTGGATTAGACGAAAACAACACGCCATTGCTCAATATCGTGTCAAATATCGCCTTCAAAACATCAATTATGGTGTCTTTTGGTACATGGAATAGAGACACGTTTGCAAATACCCCATCAAAGGCGGCAGGCGGCAAATCCAACTTGGTGAAATCCTGATGTAGAACCTCACACCCTGTATATTCTACCGCCATATTTACGAAATTAAGCGTTCCGTCCAGTCCGACGGGATCATGGCCGCGCGCTTTGAAGGCAGCTATATCGCGGCCGGGGCCACATCCAAAATCCAAAATTCGATGCGGGCCTTCTCCATATAGCGCATCCAGAAAAGCCACATAATTTTGACCAACATCGTGGTCGCGGGTACCCTGCCAGAACCGTTCAGCGTTCCGTTCATAGTATTCGATTGTTGACTTCGTATATTCCATAACCAATTGATAAAAAATGATTAAACAGGGTATTACCAGGTTGGTAATACCGGACATACTAGTTATTTATCCTTAATTAACTATCCGATATTCAATCAAATCATAATCCACGAATAATCTAACGATCTTTATCAGTCATTAACCATAAACCTGCAAACTGAGTAATAGTTTAAAGGGGTTGGTCATATGACGCTACTGTTCGCGCAATGCGCTCGCGGTTTAGCTATTACCGTCGCTGCAATACTTCTTTCTGGCTGCACCTCATTTTCGACGTTTTTTAAAGACGGATACCCCAGCGTTGAGGCTTCAACCCAAAAACAACAACGATTGGGACAAATCCAGCTCCGCGTGGCCGAGACGGCGCTAGCGCATCGGGACTATAAGGCAGCAATCAGCCTTTACGAAGAAGCGGCCAACAATCAAAGAGTGAGACAAACCGCGCTGTTAGGTCTCGGCAAACTACATGGTTTGATGGGCAACCGATACGCCGAGCGCGAAGCCTATCGAGCTATTTTGAAAACAAACCCTGATCATACTGAGGCGGGTAATCTTTTGTCCGCCTTCGACATCAGGAAACGAATAGAAACCAAGGGGTCTAAGTCGTCGAAACCGACCTCAAATGCACCAGCACAGCCTCGGAATATAGTTGATAGGGATCGGTTAAATCGACCGGTTATGAAGAAGGCATATTTGGATTCTGAATTGGAACAAGAAAGCAAAACACAGAAGTCCAGAAAAATGCCACGAAAACAACGTGGTAAAAGAAATTCCTTAGAAAAAAGACTCAAAAACGTACGGGACCGCAATACAATCGGTGAGAACAAAAAAGGCGATCACGCGAACAACCCTATTTCGACTAACAAAGCCGATCAAAAGCTCTATCGGGTCCAGATGGCCGCCTATCGATATAAAACCAATGCGGTTAAGGCATTATCGAGTTTCAATGCGCTCGTGGCGAAGAATCACGTGCAGTTTGAGCTTCTCGTCAGAAACGGACAAATCCCAAATAACACGGGCATCCACTACCGAATACGAACAAAAGCTATGATTACCGTCGAAAAAGCGAAAACCATGTGTAAAGTCGCTAGATCCGCTGGCCAAAAATGCCTAGTCATCAAACATAACCAAAGAATGTGGCGGAGTAGCGCTTAGGAGCTTTATTCAGCAGCTGATTGTGCAGAGGCCGCTAATTCCTCCTGATGTACTAAATCAAATATCTGATGGAAAATCTCTGGTGATTGCGCCCCTGAAACGGCGTATTTTCCTTCTACGATAAAGCAGGGAACACCGGTTATGCCTTGACGCCTAATAGCCTCATCTTGTTCGAGAATATAAGCACGGTCATCGTCAGAACGGATATAACGAGCAAATGCCTCGCCATCAAGACCTGCTTCGATAGAGATGTCCTGTAAGACATTGATATCCCCTATATTTCGGGCCTCAAGGAAGTAGGCCACATATAGCTTTTCAACGATCAACGCGTCGCTGGCATTATATGACTTGGCATATTGAATAAGGCGATGAGTATTGATCGTATTCGGTGTCATATCGATCTCGTCAAATCGAAACTCGATACCAACTTCGGCACCCGCTTCTCGAAGTCGGTCATAACTCCGCTCAGCACGATCTAACCCGCCAAATTTGGCAGAAAGATAGGCTTTTCGATCAATCCCTTCGTTGGGCATCGTCGGATTAAGTTGATAAGGCCGCCAGGTTAAAGAAAGGTCCGTCTGAGGCCTTAACTCCAAAGCGCGCTCAAACCGCCGTTTCCCAACGAAACACCACGGACAAATCGTATCGGAAACTATATCGATTTGCATAAATGATACCTTTGGCCAAGCAGCCGAGTTCGATCATTTTGACCGATTTGTGACGCCATTCAACAAAATACCCATATCAGGGTCATGATGTCTCAAGATAATGGACACTAAACAGCTGATTTGCATCACACCAGACTTTGGACGATGTAAACCCGGCGTCTCGGCATATGCTAGCAAACTGTTCCAATGAATATTTGTAGGAATTCTCGGTATGGATACGCTCTTCCGCCGCAAAATCAATCGACTGCCCTTTGATTGTCACTGATTGCGTCTTTGTACTCACCAGATGCATCTCAACACGGCCGAGTTCAGCGTTATAAAAAGCTTTGTGACGATAAGCCGAGAGGTCAAAGTTTGCCCCAATTTCAGTATTCGCCCTGACCAGCAAGTTTAGGTTAAACGCCGCTGTAACGCCCTTGGCGTCATCATAGGCGGCGTTCAGAGTGGCCTGATCTTTCTTTAAATCGACACCAATCAGCAGACCACCATCAGATTTAGACAAGAACGCAGAAACCCGGGCCAGAAACGCCACTGCGTCATTCTCATCAAAGTTTCCCAGTGAAGAACCGGGAAAAAACGCTACAGGCCGACCCGATGACGCACCCAGCGCTGGAAAATCAAGGGCTTGGGAATAATCAGCGCACACCGCACTAACCGGTAGCCCTGGATATGCATCAGCCAGTATTGCGCATGACGCGATCAGATGATCACGGGAAATATCTATAGCGGTGTAGCCCGCTGATTGCTGCATTGCATCCAGTAAAATACGAACTTTGGTACTTGAGCCACTGCCAAACTCAACCAAGTGGCAGTCAGTACCCAGACATTTAGAAATATCGTCTGTGTTGTCCGTTAAGAGACCGATCTCAGTACGGGTAACGTAATATTCATCGAGTTCGCAAATCTCATCGAACAACCGCGAACCCCTTAAATCATAAAAGAACTTACAGGGCAGAGTTTTGTTTTCAGCTGATAATCCGCGAAGAACCGCATCGCCAAAATCCTCGATTTCAGGTTCGAGGTCGTAAAATGCTTCTAACTTATCAAGGAGTTGAGAATTCATACCTGCGACGGGATCAAAGTTAGTCCACCGGGCAGGCGTCACACAAATTGGTTCAGATGCCCAACGCAGGCACCCTAACGTGCCTCATTGGAGGTCGCAACGGGGATCAAGTTTTTGAGTTAGTGATCGCCATAGCGCAGATAGTTAGACCAAGTGTTTTCAAGATTGCGGAGGACATGGGAAGCGCCGGCAATTTCAGACATATCGCCCGCTTCCGCCGCTAGTGACTTAGCGTGGGCAGATTCTGCTAAAGCAATTTTGTCACAAAGCTCTTCCCCTTGATCGGTGAGTTTCAGGCGCATCGAGCGTCGGTCATGTGGCGACCGTTCCTGAAGGATGAGCCCGCTTTTTACAAGCTGTTTGATGTTGTAGGACGCATTTGAGCCAAGATAATATCCGCGCTCTACAAGATCCCGGACGCTAATTGTTTGGCCTTTTATCTTAGTCATCATCAGAGCTTGAGCCGCGCTGATACCCTCAACACCCAAACGATCCAACTCGTAGCGGAGCATGTCCAGATGCCGTCGATGCAACCGTTCAATCATTCGGGTGATCTGTAAGTAGGTCTCGGTGGCTTCAACGTCCGACTCAATCGGCGGGATTTTTGGTGCCTTTGACATGGCAGTTGCCATGGCAAACCTCTCTTTCTGATGTTGTTGGGTTAAGTTAGGAAAAAGCCCTTAATTTCAAATTAAAACATTGTTCTCGAGATGATTTCGACGCCGTTATTTTGAAATTCTGAGTTCTGACAAATGGTTCGCAACCTCTTGAAATACTTGTTGTAAGGCGGCACCGTCGGGGGCGTAGTGGTAGTACGGCGAGTCCGGTCCTGTGGCGACACTTTTGAGCAGTGTTTGCATGGCGCTTCCGCTATTCGCAAACTGAATGGTATAAATCACCACGCCCGATGCCTTGATGTTGGTCGCAAGTTCCAGCAATCGACTATCCATATCGGATTGCGCCGTACTGCCCGTGCCAAAAACAGCTTTGTAGCCATCCCCGGAACCACCAACATTTTCACCATCTGTCAGCAAAACAATGGCTTGCTGGCGATCACCTGGCGGATTGGGATCAGCCTCGGTAAAGGGGGCTCCGGGGGTTAGAACACGCCATGCCCAACCTAGTCCTTGTGAAATATTTGTGGATCCCGTCGGACTCTGTAGCTCGCTGATGGCATCCAACACTTCCTGTTTGACGTTTCGAATGGGGGTAATGCCTTGCGAAAGGCAGGGGCGACATTCACTACCACCGACAGCACCCGTACAAGTGCCACCAGAAACCGGTTCACCTTCCGGTCCAATAGGCTCCCAGGCGTTCCAGTCGCCATTTATCCATGAGACCGAGCCGAGTTGGGTATCTGCATCATCTAATGGGTCGACATTGTCATGATAGCGAGAGTACACGCAGCCTTTCCAATCAGCCGCAGGAGCACTCAACAACGGAACCAGTGAGTTACCAGCATACCAAATGGTAGTTTGCGGTGCGCCCGTCAGAGGGTTGTTAAACACCGGCACGACCTGAGTTGTGGTGAGAAGGGGGTCAAATGTCGTCCCGTTGAGAGAGGCATTAACCTTACTATTCCAGGGAACGACACCGATTTTGAGGAGGTTCTTTATGGCTTCCTGGCCAAACAGAATATTGACCAGCTCGCTAGCAGCCGTCCGCGCCGCTTGAATTCTGCTTTGTCCACCACCCGCCGACCATGACATCGACCCGGACATATCAACCGCGAGCACGACATCGAGTATTTGAGTTTCGCGGGTAATTTCTGCAACGCTGGAAACCGTGACGTCGTTCATGCCCAAGACCTTCATAAAGGTCGTCGGTACAGTCGCGCTAGCAGACAACGTGATGACTTCGTGGTTAGCATCGACCGCGATATTCGGATCGCCCGTGGTTGCCCCGAGATAATCCGTCGGGAAATTAGTATGAAAATACATTTTGATTTCATCATCACGCGTTGGCGAAAAGATTACTCGACCGCCCGCTAAACCCGCCGCATCCAACGCTTGAGATAAACGCGCCTTTACGAGATAGGCCCGTGCGGTATCGGTCGCAATTCCAACAGTCCCGACCATAGAGATAAGACCAGCCGCCAGGAAAGAAGCCGTGGCCCCTTTAGTATCGGATGAAAACAATCGTAGGCGACACCAAAATTTTGAGTCCCATATGCTTCCAGTTTTCATGTTCAATCCCTGTCTAATATGATTATAAAACAACTAGTTAATGGCGCTCAACGTGCCCAGCCGAGGACGAAAAAAGGCTGTGTGATAAAGTTGGGTATTGCCAATTAGCGCTTCGAACAGCCACGGCTGATAATCAAACAACACCTCCGCGGTAATCACGGTTTCTCCATCGGAGACCGTAAAACCGACAGGCATCGTTGCGCTGGCCCCAGGCGTTGTTGCGATCTGGCTCGGAGCCGGTAAAACGCCACCGCCTAACCGTTGCCAATTCATGGTTGGCCCACCGCCGGCCGTCGCCCCGATCGATGAAATGATAACAACGCCGCTGGTGCTTAAATCAAACGGTCGGGCAATTTCCGAAATAGCAGCGAAGACGTTGGTAACGTCGGTTTCGCTCAAGGTCTGTGCCTGCGCGATTAAATCGCCGATGGAACCAGCAATGCGCTCCATCTTTTGGTGAAGAAGCGTGTAACGGGCAAGCTCTGCACCCCCCAACGATAGCACTGCGAGAATCGACATCGTGAAAGCAGTCTCAACTAAGAGGCTACCCCGACGGTTAAGTAACAAACTTTTGAACATTTGCACCATTTTAGGGCCCCGCAGGCGGAGGTGGGTTGGTAAAGGGCTCATTTCGGACCGCGACGCTAGCCCGCATCCGGATCGTCCCGTTGGTGCCCATGATGGGGGTGACGAGCGGCGTAAGTGCTTTCCAGTCGACTTCCGCGGTGTATAAAACGACGTCACCGGGTCCGCCGACACCTGCGGCGCCCATATCCGGGTCCCATTGGCCATTACCATTGATGTCCTGATAAGGCTCGCCGCCGTCGTAGGAGCCATTAAAGGGCGCTTCGTCCTGAAATGGTTCAGGGTCACCGACTTGTCCAAAACTTGGATACACTTGCTGGGTGACCTGCGCGGTTGTCATATCAATCAGACCAATCGTGTTTTCTTCGATGATCTGTCTAATTCGGTCTTCTCGGCTTATTCCCGCGGGCGTAAAACCGGTAATGCCAAAGCGTGCCGCTTCCCGCAAACCACCTTCGACCAATGTCGAGACAAACATCATCGATGACACCTCGACGAGTGCTGCAGCGCCAAGAAAAACCACGGGCGCCGCAAAGGCGAATTCAAGCGCTGTTGTTGCCTTTGCACAGTCGAGAAATCGCTCTCCTAGGTGCAGAAATCTATCTTTGATCGACTTGACCATTTAATATTCATCCCAAAATTTTCTTACTTATTATTCTCTATTGATTTATGGGAATGATATTATTGAAACGTAAAACAGTAATTAACTATACATTTCAAATATTCATTTATTACTTTATTTATTTATTATTATTTTCATAAAATTCTATCAGTATTGTTCTATTTACTTTGTGTATTTTTACCTATTGATAAGAGTAAAAATTCTATATTTGCAGTTCATTTTAATTATTGATGGCTGCAAAATGCATAGACATCTCAGAACGGCGGCGACAACGCTCATCTTGCTTGGAGGATTAACGGGTTGCGCAAACGACCTTTTGACCGACTCCATTCAGACGAGCCGCGACGCCAAACCAAACGAAAATATCCACGCCCCCAAGGCCGAAGCGGTCGTCAGAGTCGCTAAAGCAACGGCCAATAGCGGAAACTGGCCAATGGCTGCGACGCTGTATCGGAGGGCCCACATCCTCCATCCAGCCAGCCTTGATGCTGCGATAGGGTTGGGAACGATGCTAAACAAACTTGGCGCCCACCCCGAAGCGCTATCGGTTTTCCTGAAGGCACTCAAGATTTCTCCTAAAAACGTTACTGCCCTCAGGGGAACCGGAAACACGCTTATCCTATCGGGGCAACCAGCTAACGCGCTCGAATATTTCAACAAAGCCTTGGCTCTCAAAGAAGAACCGCGCTTATTCAACGCGGTTGGCGTTACCTATGACATGCTCGATAAATACGGCATGGCACAGGCCTATTACAGAACAGGACTCAAGGCAGCGCCGGGGGATCTATCACTGAGAAACAATCTTGGTCTGTCTCTTATGCTAAGTGACCGTACTGATGAAGCCGTTGTGGAGCTTCGGAAGGTGGCTCGTGATCGTCGCGCTAACAAACGTCACCAATTGAATCTCGTCCTCGCCCTAGTCATGGCTAATGAGCTAAGTCCGGCACTTTCCATCGCGAAAATGGTGCTTCCCACCGGCGAAGCCCAAGATCAGGTCACCATTTTTGAAACAATTAAAGGACTTGGAGACCCTGCAGCTATCCGTAATGCCATTCGCGCCCACATAACTGGTGCAACAACCTCTAACCAGGTTTCCTCCGTCAGATAGGCTCACATTTTTATAAGGAGATCGATGATGTTGAGGATCGCCGGTCCTAGCAAAACAATGAATAACGGCGGCAATATAAAGATGATCATTGGTACCGTCATAATCGCCGGTAGTCGCGCTGCTTTTTCTTCCGCCTTCATAAACCGTTCCTGACGATACTCGGCCGACAAAACTCTTAAAGAATGGGCGAGGGGTGTTCCGTATTTTTCGGTTTGCGCCAGAGCATTCACCACGTTCTTGAGCTCCGGGATATTTGCCCGCGCGACAAGATTGTCCAAAGCTCTTTTTCGATCAGGGAGCAATCCAAGTTCAACAGAGGTAAGGGCCAATTCTTCTGCTATCTCGGGCGTGAAGCTACCGATCTCTTTCGCAACCCGTTTAAGGGCAGCATCGAGACTTTGGCCCGCCTCAGCACAAATAACCAACAAATCGAGCGCGTCAGGTGTCCCTTTCCGGATCGCTTTCTGGCGTTTGGTGGTCGCATTTTTGACCAGCACATTAGGCAGAAAAGCCCCGAGAACAACGGCGCTCATCGCCACGAGGGCTTTCGACCCAGATGCCATCGGCATAACAGGAACGATATATAAAAACAAAACTGCCAGTCCCCCAAAGACAAAAGGCAAGGCAAGTTTCAGAAAGAAATAGATAATCAAAGCATCTTTACCGCGATATCCAGCTTGGGAAAGTTGTAATGCAGCCTTCTTTGCTTCCGTCGTTTTGAGAAGCTTGAGCTTCTGTACGAGGCCCCGCATGAGGCCAATTGCTTCAAGCTTTCCACGGCGAGACCGTGGCGCAACGAGATCGGCTTTGAGAGAACGCTGCCGAACGGCTATTCCCGCCAGACGATCCGCCAAGGGGTCGCGATATAGCAATGTACGATATACGAAGAATGCACAGGTCAGAACACTTACAGCGCTCGATACCATTATAAGAGTTTCGTTAGCTTGCAGAAGTTCGAAGATCATGTCAGCTGTCATATTTCAAACCTCACCATCTTCGCCATTACCAAAACACCAACGCCGAGACTGCCAAAACCTGCTCCAATCATCAAAAGACCCCGTGCATCAGAAAATAACTGCATCACATATTCAGGGTTCAGGACAAACATGATCGCGAACATCAGAAAGGGCAGGGAGCCAAGAATTAGGGCGCTGGCCTTTGCCTCTGAGGACATCGCTTTAACCTTCATTTTCATCTGTCGGCGCTTGCGCAAAACGTCGGAAAGATTTTCCAGCGTTTCTGCAAGATTGCCGCCCGTTTCGCGTTGAACAGCGAGGCTGGTAACAAAAAAACGAAACTCTGCTGTCGGCACGCGTGCTGCGACAAGGTGGAGCGCTTCTTCGAGTGACTGGCCAATACCCAAGCGATCTGAAACAGAGGCAAATTCGCACCCGACCGGGTCCCTGATCTCCTGCGAAACCGAGAGAATAGATGCTGGAACCGGCAAGCCGGACTTCAACCCACGCACGATCAGATCAATGGCTTCGGGAAACTCAGCCGTAAAAGCCTTGAGCCGCCGCGCGATTAGAAAATTCACCATGCCATGTGGCAGGGCAAGCGCCGCGCTTAGACCAGAGAGTACGGCAATGATTAGCGACCGGCCAAAAAACAAATGTGCCAAAAATCCAAAACAGGTGCCGATTACCAAAGCAAAGAGCAAATATTCTCCAAGCGACACTTTAAAGCCGGTGCATTCGAGACGCTGACGAAGCACAACAGCACGTGGCAAATATCGCTTGATCAGACGGTCCAAAAAACGAAACCCACTATCTTTCCCCTGTAATCTAATATCGCCGAGCGTTGCATCACTACCGGCAACAACTTTTTGCATGGAATAGCCCTGGACGCGGGCCAGTCGCGCAGTAAATTGTTTATGCCGCTTCCCCCCAGAAAGTCCTGCTAAAGTCAAAAATAGCAGGACGATAGCAAGCCCAGCACCAAAGCTGACAATGATGATTGGATCAAAATTCATGTTTGGCTAAACCGCGGCCAACAAGGTTTTATCGAGACCGAAATATTCGGCCTTTTCGGCAAAGGCCGGACGCAGGCCAGATGACTTAAACTGACCGACAAGTTTTCCATTATTATCTTCGCCTTCGAACTCATATTTGTAGAGTTCTTGGGTGATCAGAACATCACCCTCCATACCAGTTACTTCCGTAATGCTGGTCACTCGCCGCATGCCATCTCGCATCCGACTAACCTGGACAATTATATCAATTGCTGCAGCGATCTGGGTACGAACTGCTTTGCTAGGCAGATTGATCCCTGCCATCCCCACCATGTTTTCTAACCGCGTTAAAGCTTCGCGCGGTTTGTTGGCATGGACGGTACACATTGAACCATCATGTCCAGTATTCATGGCCTGCAACATGTCGACGGCTTCATGACCGCGCACTTCACCAAGAATGATCCGGTCAGGTCGCATCCGCAGCGCATTCTTCACAAGATCGCGCATGGTTATCTCACCATCGCCTTCGAGATTAGAGGGGCGCGTTTCAAGCCTGACAATATGTGGCTGTTGCAGCTGTAGTTCTGCGGCATCCTCGATCGTGACAATACGCTCACCATGATCGATTAGCTGCGACATCGCATTGAGTAGGGTGGTTTTACCCGACCCTGTACCGCCAGAAATCAAGATATTAAGCCGCGACCGCGAGGCGACTTTCAGGACAGTTGCCATACCGACGGAGATATTCGCCTGCGAAGACATAACATCGAGGGTGATGCCTTTTTTCGAAAACTTTCGAATGGAAATCGACGCTCCGTCAATTGCCAATGGAGGAATGATGATGTTCACGCGGCTGCCATCCTCAAGCCGGGCGTCTACGAGAGGAGAGTTTTGTCAACCCGGCGACCAATCTTGCTAACAATGCGCGTCGCTATGTTCATGACATGTTGATTGTCTCGGAACTTCACCTCGGTCAAAACAAGCTTGCCCTTGCGCTCGATGTAAACCTGATCGGGGCCATTCACCATGATGTCGGTGATGCTTTCATCTTCAAGAAGAGGTTCAAGCGGACCAAGGCCCAACATGTCGTTGATGAGTTTGGTAACCAGGTCACGTTGCTCAGCAAGATTTAGGCGTAGGCGCTCTTCGAACAATATCTCACCGACAACTTCTGTTACCTGGCGAGCAAGATCGGCACGTGGCATTTGAGTTGCTGTCGCCACATCAATTCGTTCCAACAAAACTGGCTGAACTCGGAGCTTCGCCGCTTCGATTGGCGACGCGCTCTGACCGTTTGCCAAAGACGACGACTCTGAAAAATTACTTATGACAAGAGGGTCGAGTTCGGGCGGAAGATGACTATCCGGAATCTCCTCAATACTGATATCCTCCGGCAGAATATCAGGCGGCAAATCATAAGTTAGATCGTCCAAATCATCCGGCGGCATCGGCAATCCATCCGCAACCTCATAGGGTTCGGTTCTCCCTTGAGTGTCCACCTCGGTTTCGTCCGAGGCTTCACCGACAGTCTCCGCATTGGCTAAAAGACCATTCACGAGTTTCGTGACAAGTGTCCTTTGTTCTAATCGATTAAGAACGACTCCGTCACGCACCAGAAATTCCACCGACATATCACGTACTTTTGTCGCAAGATCGCCGCGCGGCAATTGTCGGAGATTATCGACGTCAAAAGACGCAGCGATCTCCTCACCCAGCCTATCAAAGACTTCCGCATCACACTCCTGCTCGCGATGCAAATCATCAAGCACGCTGCCGTCTCCTTAGCATCAAACGTTTCCAAATTGACGAGCCCGAACTACCTAAATCAGGGCGACCAGAAAGATCGACTGCGATATCCGCAATAGACTTTGAAAGTTCACTATTCGGAACAGCATCCGTTACCGCCTGGCCCGTTTTCGCGGCCTCAACAAGAGATTTAGGATCTCGCGGTAGACAATGGATGACCGGGGTTTGTAATCCCTTTGCAAATTCTTTTTGTGTTAATTCTGTGACGTCCCGGCGACCCGGCAGGTTAGCGATAACCGACAATGGACGTTCGCCACCAATGGCCTCGTTTAGCGTTCTGAGGCGGAGAACATCACGTATAGCCGCGAGGTTCATGCTAGAAACAACAGCGAGATGATTTGCTGGCGCTAACAACTCGGGATTAGACGACAGGACTGAACTTGGAAGGTCGACGACGATACAATCAAAGGTTTTTGAAAGATCGTCGATCAACATATTGAGGGCCCGCGGTTGGATTGTCGGTGGATTCTCCAGGTCCTCTTCAGCCGCTAGTATCGAGAGACTCTCCGTTAGCTTCGCCGTTGCACTGGCTATAAATAAACTATCGACGCGATCGGGATTCTCAAGAATTTCTCGAAGTCCGTGGCTCGGTTCAAGGTCGAACGACAAGGCGATTGTTCCGAAACTCAAATCGAGATCGATCAACGCAACCTTGAGATTGCACTTTTCTGATAGATGCCAGGCAGCGCCAGCAACGAAGCTACTGACGCCTGATCCCCCACCAGATCCGGTAATATAGATCGTCTTGCAGTTAGAGCTTTCCGATTCAATAAAATTTGATGTGCTCACATACGTTATCGCCTCGGATAGAACTTCCGTCGTCGCAGGTTTGACCAAATAATCTCTGGCCCCGGCCCGAATAGCTCTCCGATAAAAAGCCACATCATTAATTTCGCCGACCACGGCAAGATTTTGAACTAAAGCGCACAAAGAACGAATGTTCTGGAGCGATTGTGCCGGGTCCCGGTCTGTTATATCGACGAGGAAACAACCCTCGCTGACATTTTGCGTGGCATGTTCGATTGCACTTCCGATTCCGCCCCCTTCACATATCGCGTGAGGACAAATCGAAGCAATCTGACTGATCAACTCTTGATCATCGGAGAAAACACAAACGTTTTCTGGAAGTTCAGCTTGTATATCTGTGGGGGTAGGGAGCTTAACAACCGTGTTCATTGACCACTCCCACCACCGCTTTGAATAGACAGCGTTGTCACGGCAGGTGCTTTTTCTTCTTCCCAAGCGCGATAGTTTTGCGGTCCTTTGGACAAAGCCTCGCCATCTCCCGGCGTCATACGCCCTGGACGAACGAGGTCGCCAGGATTAGCCAACATCAAACCGTGATTGCTCGCTGTCGCGCAGCCAAAGTTGCCGCTGACGCGATTGGCGGGATCGCCCGTTGCTGCCTTGCTCCAGTCAGGGCACCGGGGCGATGTCAAAACGTATCGGCCAACAGCGACTTGCACGCCATGCGGCGGCATTTTCTGGGTGGTGTCGTTCTTCGCTAGAGAAAGTCTGACGTCCACCCGTTGCAAAACATCCGCAACTGCTGCCGCCCGGCGCAACGCCAGCCGAACTTCATCCTTATTAGAAGATGAAATTTCCACACGAACACCTTCACCCCGCGCAACACGACGAACAAATCGTTCGAGATCACGTTCCTGACCTTCGCTCAGGATTGAAGAGCCGGGTGAAAACTGCGCCAGGTGAAAGAATTTTGCCCATTCGACCTTGTTTCGTTTCGGGGATTCTTCCGGTGTCCAATGATTGCTTCGTGGCGCACAGGAAGACATTGCCAAGAGGCCGATAAGAACCAGGAGGAACATCGGGAGTCGCCGACGACGTTGATTGAATATTTTTCGTTTTTTTAAATTCATCACATCAGATTCCTATTCGAGCACAAAGCCAATGGGTGCACTGGAGCGGCGTCGATTGATCGCCGCGGGCCCTTTGGCGACGCTCCGTTTTGTTGGGTGATACAGCTTGCCCTCTAGAACACGTTCCTTGTCTGTTGGCGGAATAAGACCATCTGTCGGGGCTGCAATTAACGGAGCTGCGACCGGACGGACGACATAAGGGGTTACGATAATGACGAGTTCAGTTTCATTGCGTTGAAATCGATCTGACCGGAAAAGGGATCCCAGCATTGGCACATCGCCCAGTCCCGGGAACTTGTCGATATCGTGTCGAATATTATTCTGAAGCAAACCTGCTATGGCAAAGCTCTGACCCGTGCCGAGTTCCACAGTGGTCTCCGCACGACGTGTCGTCAGGGCAGGGATGGTGAAACCCTGAAGTTGAACAGCGCCAGTATTTGAAAGCTGACTGACTTCTGGATTCACATGCAGGCTGATGCGATTGCTGCCGATTATCGTTGGGGTGAAACCCAATGAAACACCGAACTGTTTAAATTCAACAGTGATACGCCCGTCATCTGGAACAATGATCGGAAATTCACCGCCCGCTAAGAATGTCGCTGGCTTGCCGGACAAAGCTGTCAAGTTCGGTTCAGCAAGAACCGTAATCAATCCTTCATCATCGAGGGCATCGATCAAGGTATTAAGATCAAGCGAGTTGCTCGAGAAGCCCCCAAACAGGCTGTTGGTCGTATTGTTGCGGGTTAAAAACGCACCACCCACAGCAACCGGATTTCCAGTCGCCAACCCAAACATAAATTTGCCTGTCGAGATCAGGCCATCCCAATTAATGCCGAATTGTTTTAAGACATCACGCGACACCTCTGCGACACGGACCCGGAGTTGAACCTGTGTCGGCGCGGTAACGGCAACTTTCATCACAATTTTGTCTGGTTTATCGACAAACCGTTCGGCAACGCGGCGTACCTCTGCAGCTTCAATGATTGTTCGCACCCTGCCATCAATGACGATGCTAGAATCGACCGACCGCACTGAAATCTTCGCCAGAGGCAACATCGATTTGAGCGATGCCCTTAAACGGGAAAGATTATGGGTCACCAGAATACGGCGGTTCGCGAGAACTTGCTCTTTTGCATCCACTGCAAAAAAAGTGGTTTCCCCAGGCTCTTTACCAAGAACATAGACCAGACGTGGTGACTTCATCTGGATGTTAGCGACTTTGGGATTGGCAACAAATACAGTACTCGCCGGGCGGGCCAATCGGATTAAAACACCCCGGCTTGCCGATATCTCGATGACATCTGAAGTTTCAACGATGACTTCTGACGTTTTCGGAACCGCGCTGGTTGCTGGATACCCCGACAACAGAGCGGCAACGAGAAAGATTGAAAACAATCGCATATCGTTAAATTCCATTTGATTATTTTCCCTGTATTTCGCGGGCTTCGGTTTTATCGCCGCGGAGAACATTCACGACATGCGCCCGACCCACGCCGGCGCTTATGATTCGGCTAACCTCACTGCCGGTCGTGAGTGTTCGACCGCGCACTGCGTCCTCGGTTTCCGATGAGAAGAGAGCAGTCGGGTCAGCGTTTTCTCCGTGATCATTGGCCAGACTGCGCAGACTGAGAGAAAGACTCCCGAGATTGAGCGCAACAGCGACCATCTCCGCCTGCTTTGGCGAGACTTCCAGCGTCGCTGTTTTGGGAACACCCTTCTTCGCCGCCTTCTGATCATCCGTAGATTGATCAATCGCCAGCACTCGAACATTTGTTAAAACGGTTTCGCTGACATGGCGGAGTTTACGGTCGCTTTTCTTCGCGGCTTCGCTTTCAAATCGGTGCGACAGGATTAGATCAACGCGATCGCCTGGAAAAACCAGCCCAGCTATGGATGACGTAGCATTGAGTGGTACAGCTACGGCTCGCAATCCCGGACGCACCACAGCTGCTAAAAACCCACGATCTCCGGGCTTAACAATCCGCGAACTCGTAACCGGTTCTCCAGCAGCGATACCACGCCGAACCACAGCTCCGACATAACTTTGGCGTTTGTACTTAGGCTGTGTGAGGTAAGACGGCGCCAGGCCATCTTTTGGCCAAGCCTGCCACCTAAGATGATCCGCTTTGATAAAACTGCCTGCGCCGAGATCACGCGCCGACACTATTACCCGAATATGGTTTTCTCTGATAACCGGAGCATTTGGTCGTGCGGCGAGATTTGCACGCTGACGTTCAAGCCAGCCCTGAACAAGCATCGCAGTCAATCCTGCCGTCAGAAGAGCCGCAATGCCCAGAAGAATGGTTCTTGGGTTCATATTGTTTGTCCTTGAATAAGAAGAGCAGCGAGGCCAAGACCGCCAAAGGCAATTGCTACACCGTATGGCACGACATTTTCGAAAGGCTGGTTATCCCAACCGCCAGCAAACCCGTATTTTTTCTTGAGAAGTGCGAAGCCTGATAACAAACCGCCGGCAAAAGCGGTCACCAAAATAAAATCGAGAGCATACGCTGGCCCTGCCCAGAGCGAGACCACAGCCATCAATTTTACGTCGCCACCACCCATTAAGTTCATGGAGAAAAAGCCTACCCCCGTGACTAGAACAGCGGCTCCAATCGCTATACTGGATAACCATGGGAATGCATTCGGAGAGGTCATTCCAAAGGGAATGGCCAACAACAGAAGGGCAAAGGGAATGTGGTTGGGAATGGTAAAGGTCTTAAGATCGGTCCAGCCTGCCAGTAAAAGTAGGAAGACAAACAATCCGAGACAGGTTTGATGCAGAAGAGGGCTGATAAATTCCATGGGATCGTTTCCAAGTTGATTTCGATCCATGGTGTAGAAATCCGGGGATCGATCTAAGGGATGGGTCTGGGGACGACGAATGACCATCGCCCCCATGCCCACAGGCCTGCCGCTCCCCCGAACGATGACAGGCCTTACTACGTCGCCTTACGGTGCAGGCGGTGCGACGGCGCCATTGAGCGTAGTCGACACAGCCGTAAACATGTTCTGCAGCGATGTGCCCATATTGGTGAGTGCAACCACCCCGGCCACAGATACCAAGGCAGCGATGAGGCCATACTCTATGGCAGTGGCCCCTGATTCATCTTTGATAACGTCTTTAATGATGGTGAACATTTTTAGTCCCCGTAGTTAATCCAACTGACAATGGGGAACTTAAGTCTAATTTACTAAAGAGAGGTTAATATAGAAATAAATAAACAGTACTAATTTATCTGAATAAACAAAATAAGATGAATATATGTTATATATTTATTTTCATTACTTTGTTTTATTATTACATCTATTTTGTAGACAATATTGGATAAAATTTTATACATTTCTCAGTAAACGCAGCTCTTTATCAAGTAAGAACAAGGCGCTAGTCCGGCTTGCTTTACAGGGTAGGGGACGCCGACTAGGGTGCCGGGATATTCTGCGAACTTAAAATAAGGTCATAGAAATGGCGGAAGTAACAAGTGCGGTGGAAGAATCCCCAGGTCCAGGACACAATAAAAAGGAAGTCGTTTGGGACCGTTGGACCAAGAAACGTACTTTCGTTCGCGCTCTCGAAGGCACGTACGGCGAAATGCAGCAGGGCCTATACGAGAAAGAACGCGTCATCAGCACCGCCGACATGAAATGGAAAGGCGGCCCGCAAGCCTTTGGCAAACACGTCATTAATCCTCAAAACACCGAGATCGCTCAATCGATAGAGACACATCTCCATGTTTATGCACCGGGCAGCTATGCTCAGAACCATGGCCATATGAATAGCGCCGCCTTCTATGTTTTACGCGGCGAGGGGCATGACATTCATGACGGTGAACGCATCGAATATGAGGCCGGAGACATTCTCATGGTCGAAAATGGTTGCGTCCATCAGCATTTCAACCATTCCAAAGACGAAGACCTTGTCGTCGTCGTGATGAAGGCAAAACCATTGTTTTTATTTATGCACATGGTTTTCCAGAAAACCGTTAAGTTGCCCCCTAGCGAGGCACTACCAGGATTGGAAGATTACGCACCTCCTTCAGATTACTAGGACGGATTACTAAGTAAGCGTCATCCAGCCGTTGCGTACCTTGCCCATTGTCGTAAAATGATTTGGCGATATTCGAGCTAGATCAAGGAATTGCGGAATGGCTGAAGGTGGATCTGAGACTTCAACACAGGACCCAAAGGCAGGAGAAGCTGGCCCCGGCCATAATCGGCCTGCAGCAGACTGGGCCCGCTGGACCAAGAAACGTACTTTCGTTCGCGCTCTCGAAGGCACGTACGGCGAACTTTTGCAAAAATCTCATGACTTGCCACGGGTATACTCCACCCTTGAAACCAAATGGCATGGTGGTCCCCAGAGTTACGGCAAAGAAGTCATCAACCCCGCAGATGTTGAGGTCTGTCAATCAATTGAAACACACCTCAAGGCCTTTGCCCCGATGGGAACCAACGTCAATCATGGCCATATGAATAGCGCTGCCTTTTACGTGTTAAAGGGCAAGGGGTACGACCATCACGACGGCGTCAAATATGATTATGAAGCTGGTGATATGTTGATGGTACCGAATGGTGTCGTGCATCAGCATTTTAATTCAGATGAAGACGAAGAGATGATCGTCCTGATCATGAAAGCGAAACCGTTGTTTCTCTTCATGCATATGCTGTTTCAGAAGACCGTTAAAATGCCGCCGAATGAGGCAACCAAGAAGCAGCTCGACTACGTGCCACCAACAGATATCTAAAACTATTCCGCCACTGCGGCTTGTTTGTTGCTGGTTCTCGCTGACGAGAAGCAGAATAACGCTCCGGCAACAAATATAGCGCTCAGCCAGAACACCCAACGCGGCTCATTAATATCCATCAGCCAACCAAAGATCGGTTGCACAACCGCTGCGGCCATCATCATGCCCATGGTCAGAAATCCAACCACTTTGCCCATCGACCCCGCCGGTGTAACCGCCCGAATAAGCAGATCTCGGCTCGGTAATAATATACCCTGCAAAATTCCGGACAGGGTTATAGCGGTCAGAATGACGATGACGGGGAGATCATAAGATCCAACAAAGACCAGTAAGACAGCTGCGCCAACCAGCGTTCCCACAGCGGTCGCCACACGTGGGCCGTACTTATCAGCGACAAAGCCGCCGATAAGTACACCGACAAAACTACCCGCCATAAAGCCGGTTAGGACGGTATTGCCGATAATATCCGATAGGCCATAGAGCTGGTTTAACGCGACAACCATAAAGGACCGAATGCCGGTAAACCCTATCGTCAACATGATAAAGAAGGCAAAACACATCATGATCGGAAAGGAAAACAACAATGCCATGCCGTCTTTCAGCCCGTTGGTCTCAGCGGCTTTCTTATTCTCTCCGCTCGTATCCTTGGTTACTTCCTCGTTCATCGTTGCCGAACAGGCCCAAACTATAAGGCCGAACAAAAAACCAACCATTCCAACAATGATAAAGGCCGTCCGCCAATCCCAGAGCTCCGTAAGGCCAATCATGACACCCGGCACAAAAACCCAGCCCAGATTACCGCTCGCCAGGTGCAGGCTAAAGGCGCGGCCCAGTCGTTCCTTGGCAATTGATCCCGAAAGGATCGCGTAATCAGCGGGATGGAAGACCGTATTGGCGATACCGGTAATCGTGTAAAGCGCCATCAATTGCCAAAATGTCGTCGTCAGTCCAATGGCCGCAATTGACAGCCCCTGAAGGATAAGACCAGCGATCAACAGTTTTCGGGCGCCAACCCGATCAACCCAAAACCCAACCGGTGTCTGCGTTACGCCTGCTGCAATGGTATAAATTGCCATCGGTAGGGCCAAAACTGTATAGCTGACCTGAAATTCACCCTTTAGAACCAAATAAAGCGGGGGTAAGACAAAAAAGAAAAAATGACTCAGCATATGACCGAAGCTGATGAGCCCGATCACCTTTAATTCCTGCGCGGGGAAGGCAGGGAGCCGAAACATGTCAATTCTCCAGAAACCACGAAACTTGCCGGACAATAGTGTGCAAGAGCCTAGAATCAAAGGGCCGTTCAAGTCTCTGCCTTGACCCCAATATGTGTCTGGAGGACAATTCGGGCCAATTCCCGACTACTGAATGGAAATGCGATGTTCGACGGCACCCCTGATGAAATCTCCAAACTGGTCGAGCCCGGCCGCGTCCACAGACGGGTTTACACCGACAATGATATTTTTGAATTGGAAATGGAACGCATCTTCGGACGCGCCTGGATGTTTGCAGGCCATACCAGCCAGATCCCCAATCCCGGTGACTATGTAACGGCGGATATTGGCCGACAGCCGATAATGTTCATTCGTCACAAGGACGGAACACCTCAAGTGTTGCTGAACCGATGCGCCCATCGTGGCCCTAAGGTCTGTAATGAGCCCTGCGGCAACGCCAAGGCCCTGACATGCATTTATCATGGCTGGACCTACGATACCGATGGCACTTTGCTCGATGTCTCGATGCCAGAAGGCGCTGCGCCGCACTTTGACAAGAAGGACTTCGGCCTGGCGAAAGCACCGCGCAGGGGTGAATATCGTGGTTTTGTCTTTGTCAGCCTCGCGGAAAAGGGGGAAAGCTTCGACGAATTCCTCGGCCCGATGAAGGCCAATATCGATGACCTCGTTGATCGCGCTCCAGACGGCGAAATCATGCTCGATGCTGGCATGCACCGCTACTATTTCCGAGGAAATTGGAAGCTCCAGGTCGAAAACGTGCTCGATTCCTATCACGTGCCTTATTCACATGCCTCGACCGTAAACAAAAAAGGCGAACAATTCTCTCGACGGGAGGGCGACAAAGAAGGCGCCCAGGTTGTTGAAGGAAAAAGTGCAAAGACCGCTGATGCCTGGAAAGGTCGTCGATCCTACGTTGTCGATTTTGGCCATGGCTGGACCAGCAACACAGAATTGAAAGAGGGAGAACGATCAAGCCCCGCCTATGACGCCTATAAAGACTCCTTAGCCGCTAAAGTTGGCCAAGATCGTATGGAAGAAATTCTAGAACCGGAGTTTCATAATTCGCTGCTTTATCCTAACTGCTCGATCATGGGACTGAATATCCACGTGCGGATTATTAGACCGGTCTCCGCGGACCTCACTGAGGTCACGGTCTATCCCATACGTCTAAAAGGTGCCCCAGACGAGATGAATTCAGCCAATATCCGGCTTTTGAATGTAACGCATTCCGCAACATCCTTTGTCCAAACTGATGATCTTGAATCCTTTCGTCGGACACAGGTTGGTCTGCAAAGCCTGCAATCAGACTGGATTGATCTCTCACGAGGTATGGGGGAAGAAGAGGCCGATCCGCATTACAACGCTACCCGGGAATCTGCCATGCATGAGATGGCGATCCGCGCGCAATACCAAGCCTGGCTCTATTATATGTGTGAGGCCGCCTGATGGATGCTTTAGGCCTACCCACGACGCCCGCTGCTGGTGGAATCTCCGGCATAGATCGCGAACAATTCGAGGTGTTTCTCATTCACGAAGGTCGTCTCCTGGACGACCGTGAGTTTGAAGCCTGGATGGAGCTATTTACCGAAGACGGACTTTACTGGGTTCCCTCAACGCAGGGGCAGCCTGATCCCTACAATCAAGCCTCGCTGTTTTTCGACGACCGAACTCTTATGAAAACCCGAATCGAACGGTTACGGCATCCCCGTATTCACATTCAAACACCGCCGTCTCGAACCAACCATA
>WLWZ01000001.1 GCA_012103315.1 Alphaproteobacteria bacterium | reverse complement strand
ACCTGGCCAAGCAGGGTCAATATCATCCAACACACCGTCGGCTGACTCGAAACTATTCACTTCATACCCGGCAAGTTCTAGCGCCTGGCTACAAGCCGTTCGCAAGTGTTTCTCATCATCGACAAAGATAACATTGGCCACCATGCCTAAGCCGTCTCCCCCGCCCCTATTTTTTGTAAGACAACCGTGAATATCGAGCCACCGTCGGGATTATCGTCGGTTTCAATCTGACCACCGAACTGATTGATAATACCGTATGAAATAGACAAGCCTAGCCCTGTCCCCTCACCAACACCTTTGGTCGAGTAAAAGGGATCAAAAATATTGGCACGATCTTCTTTACTGATACCTATCCCAGTGTCCGTGATTAAGACGTCGACGTGTTCCTTATGTTCGACGACAGAAATGCTCAACCTCCGAATGTCACGACCCTTCATTGCATCAATGCCGTTCGATATTAAATTCACGAAGACCTGCTGAAGCCGTACCGTTCCACCAACCACCTGAAGGGATGGGTCTGGTAGATCTGCTACGAGTTCAACGGCTTCCTCTCGGAAACGGACTTCCAATAAATTGAGAGCTTCATCCAGCGAAACTCTTAGAGAAGTCGGACGAGATTCGACGGCTTCCCCACGAGCATACGTTCGAAGGTTGCGGATAATCTTCGCCATGCGTTCGGTAAGTTCAGAAATTCCTTCCAAGTTCGACCGGACTGACTCCGATTGCGCCCTTTCAAGAAAGGTCCGCGCATTATCCGAATAAGATCTGATCGCCGCCAACGGCTGATTTAACTCGTGGCTCAAACCGACAGACATTTGTCCAAGTGCGGCAAGTTTCGCGGATTGAACGAGTTCCTCCTGCGTCTTGTGGAGCTCTTCTTCTGCGCGATGACGTTCGCCGATTTCACTGCGCAAACGTCGGTTCACTGTGGTTAAGGCTTCAGTTCGTTGTTCGACTTGATCTTCCAAATTGGCCAGCGCCGCTTCCTGCAAAGAAATTCGTTCCTGAAACCGCAATTTTCTTTGATGTCGGACCGCAATAAGTAAGAGCGCGCTGACGAGCATAAAGCTCACCACAACCAGCGCGATAACGGTTTGCGCAGCAACTGCATCGAGACGAGATAGAATAATCACGCGCCAGCCTGCAGTGGGCATGTCCTTTTGTTGAAATAAATACCGTTGAGCCTTTTTAGCCGATGATTTTTGATTAGGGGAGATGCTGCTGTCAGCGATTTCAACGACATCATCAGTTTGCGGTGCTGACATCGGCCAGAACGGATAGACGCGGTCACCATATTGATGCAGTCGCTTCAATTTCGTCAAAATTGCAGCGTCGAGCGGCTTTGTTGCCCTGAATCGCCAGTCGGAACGGGTACTCATGAATATGACGCCAGCATCATCAACCACCATTGTTTCGTGGTCAGGCGCCAACCAGCGTTCCTCTAGACTACCGAGACGCAAGCGGATGACAACGACGCCAACTTGGCGATTGTCGGCCCGTATTGGGTGGGAAAAGAAATAGCTCATTTCACCGGCATCTGGTGGGCCAGAAATTGCATGGTAGCGGCCGAGCCCGCCATGCATAGCTGATTGAAAGTAGGGTTGCGTACCGACAAAGAACCCAACCAGCGACCTGTTAGATGCCCAGTTACTTGAAGCGACGACAGTTCCCGATTTATTGACCAGGAAGGTATCTAAAGCGCCCGATAAAAAATTAATGCGCTCAAGTTCACGATTTAGACTATCAAGCTCTGGACCAGTCGCCGGATCCAAAAGCACAGATTGAAACAAGCTGCTATTCGCCAACAATGCAGGCTGGTACTGAAATTTAGAAAGCTCACTCGTTAAATTCGTCGCAACCAGGTTGAGCGTATGACCGCTGCGTTCGCGAATTTCCTCGAGAGCAATTTTTTGCGACCAGTAAAAAGTAAACCACAGTACGGCGGCGCTAATCGCTACAAATCCCGCGATCATAATCGAGCGAACGATCCGCACCGATAGGGTTCGCCGCCCCCCTCCCGCAAGTTCGCTATTCATCGCAATCTTAGCCATCAACCCAGAACCGAGCAGCCCCTTTACTGTAGAGATAGTCTATCCGGTTAACGCCGTACTTCAAAAAAATCCTGCAACATACGACGGGCTCGCAATTCATCGATGCCACCATAGACGTCCGGTCGATGATGACAGGTAGGCTGGCTAAAGAATTGCGGTCCATTTTCAACACCACCACTCTTGGGATCGGAGGCTCCAAAATACAATCGCCGAACCCGCGCCATCGAAATAGCTGCCGCACACATGGCACAAGGTTCCAACGTTACATAAAGATCGCAATCGACCAGCCGCGTGCCGCCATAGACTTTCGCCGCCTCTCGTAAAACCAACATTTCCGCATGGGCTGTAGCGTCTCTAAGTTCTTCCGTCCGGTTGCCAGCAGCAGCGAGAACCTCCTGACTTTGCGTATCGACGATAACCGCACCAACGGGAACTTCTTCTCGCAGGGCAGCTTCCGCTGCCTCGGCGAGGGCAATTTCCATGTATTTTTGAGCATGTGGAGGAACTGACCCATTCATCCGCGCAAGATGCTAATATCGCGGAAATCCGTCAAGAAAAACTCGTTTTCCATTTATATCAATTCTAATTTTCCATTTGACTTATGAATCAGATTGACTGGACACTAGGGCATCGTTTTGGCACAAACACTCGCATGAAACATCAAGGACCGACGAGGTGACTCAAACGCCCTTTCCTGTATATGTGGGCTGGGATTCACGAGAAGACATTGCCTATCAGGTTTGCCATCACTCCTTAAAGAGCCGGGCCTCCATCCCCCTTTCGGTTACACCGATTAAACAGCATTCACTCAGAGAAAATGGTCTGTACACACGCGACGAGGACCCCTTGGCAGCAACAGAGTTTACCTATACGCGATTTTTCGTTCCTCATTTAAATGGCCATGATGGTTGGGCACTGTTTTGCGATTGCGACTTCTTGTGGCTTACTGACATTGCCAAGATGATCTCTATGATAGACGACCGGTATGCGATCATGTGCGTTCATCACGATCATCAGCCTAAAGAAAATCGCAAGATGGATGACCGACCGCAAACTCAATACCCCCGAAAGAACTGGTCATCGATGGTGCTCTATAACTGCGGACACCCAGCAAATGCTGTCCTTACACCGAATGTGGTCAATGCAGAGACCGGAGCCTTCTTGCACAGATTTCAGTGGCTTCCAGATGAGCTCATTGGTGAAATTCCGGAAAGCTGGAATTGGCTAGAGGGCTGGTGCGACAAGCCTCAAAGCGACGCTCCTGATGCCATCCATTATACGAGAGGCGGGCCGTGGTTCGATGAATGGCAAGCCGTTGACTATGCTGAAGACTGGAGTCAAGAAAGGGCGGCCTACGAAGCCACCCTTCCAAAAACCGCTTAAAGGCCAATATTAAGCGTTATTTCACCATAGGTGGCATGTCTTCGAGAAGCTGGCCGTATCCTGTTCGCGGTTCATTAATCGAAAGCCGCTTCTGGAACTCCCAGACCCGAGCCGTGACGGGAAAGACAATAGGAATACCAAGATCTTGTTCCAACATCGGAATAACTTTCATGGCCTTCCAGCCTGTCCCGAGCATATAGATGCCTTGCGCCCTCTTATGTTTCAAAGCGAGTTTCTTGATAAAGGAATAGATTTCTTCAGATGACAGGGTTTGGACTTTATTGAACGGCACATCGATACCCTCCATACCCAGAACGTTAAACCCTTCCTTCTTGAAATAGTTTCCGAAGGTCTTGTTGATTTCACCCTGAAAATAGCTCGCCCCGACAAAGCGTTTAACCTTTAGTGCCTTTAGAGCGGCGACGTGATTTGTACCGGACGTAAATACTTGCGTTTTGTGTTTACGTTCCCAACCGCGAATTTTTTTCGCCTCACCGGCATTTCCCAGCACCATAAAAGGCGGCGCACCTTCCGGATGAATAACATCGCAGCCCTGCTCCGCAAGGATTCCAACTTTTTCATCGTAATCCTTCATCACCTCTTTGAACTCGCTCCGGTCACCACGCGTAATATTGTTAAACAGCGGGATAACACCGATCCCTTCCGGCAATATCCTTATCATGTCTTCGAGACCACCCGGTCGCATAGTAGGTTTAATAATGCCGATAATTCCGCGCCAGCTAGAAAACGCCATCTACAAGTCTCCCAATTCAGGTTTTTGATTACCGCAATAGTGCGAGGGGTTGACGAACGACGCAAGGGTTCACAAAAAATTATGATCTTCAGAATTGATTTTTTTATTATAGTTTTGGTAATGTGATGAAGATCACAAGACAACTTATGCGTCTAGTGCGTTTTGAATTGAATTTGAATTGGCTTGGGGAGGTCACGTTGAGAAAATTTGGAAAAATTAGTGGTGCCATCATCGCATCCACAATTGGATTAGGTGTCGCTTCAACCGCCCAGGCGGATGCAGTGTCCGATTTCTATGATGGCAAAACCGTCCGCTTTTATATCGGCGCCTCACCGGGTGGCGGGTATGACCTATATATGCGAACCCTGGTCCAGCATATGGGCAAACGTTTACCCGGAAAGCCAAACGCGATCGTCGTAAATATGCCGGGTTCTGGCGGTGTCAAAGCCTCTAACTATGTTTATAACGTCGCCCCAAAAGACGGAACGACGGTTATTACACCCTTTTGGACCCACCCGTTATTTCAGCTAATTCGTCCGCGTGGCATCAAGTTCGATATGAGCAAAATGCGCTGGATCGGCAACATGGCAGCGCTTAACAGCATGGTCGTTGCGATGGGCGATGTGGCCAAATCGCTGGACGATGCCAAAAAGAAGCAAATTATCGTCGCTGCCTCTGGTAAGGGATCCGAAACCTATATTTTTCCGCAATTCCTCAATACCGCGATTGGCACTAAATTTAAAATCGTCACGGGTTATCGTGGCACTGCCAAGATGACCAATGCAATGGAAGCAGGTGAAGCTCAAGCACGCGGCGGCTCCTGGCAGAGCTGGAATGTCATCCGACCTCATTGGATCGGAACAGATAAAATCGGCGTTCTCGTGCAAGCGGGTTTGAAACCACATCCAGACCCCGCCGTAAAAGGTGTCCCTATGCTGGTTGATGTCGTCTCGGCAGAATACAAGCCAATCGCTCAACTCCTATCTGTGCCGGTCGCCATGGCGCGGATCGTTGGTTCTCCACCGGGAATTCCAAACGATCGTCTCATGGCATTGCGCAAAGCTTTTGATGCAACCATGAAGGACCCAGCTTTCCTGGCTGATGCTAAGAAACGCAAAATGGACCTCGGATATCTTAGCGGCGCTGACGTTGAAGCTAATATCGCTGCACTTATGAAGACGCCAAAAGATATCCTGAAACGGACTGCAGCAGTTCTCGGCTACAACAAAAAGAAGAAATCGAAGAAATAAGGATGGATGGGATGATCCATTAGAGGGGCGCTCCAGTTTGAGCGCCCCTTTTTCTTGACCTGACTCGACGGGTTTCTACAGTGGCGGTATGAACAAACCTGTTATTGGCATCACCCTCGATTCAGAACAGCCTGGTGGCTATTCAAAGTTTCCCTGGTACGCCGTTCGCGAAAACTATTGTGATGCTGTCGCTGATGCAGGAGGACTACCTGTCCCTCTGCCACATCAGCCCGAGATCGCAGATACCTATCTCAACATGATCGATGGCCTGGTGATCACCGGCGGCGCATTTGACGTTGACCCGGTTCTATTTGGCGATAAGACGCGGCACAAAACGGTCGTCACCAAAGATCGACGAACGGATTTTGAGCTCGCTGTTACCAAAGGCGCTATCGACCAGGACATGCCCGTTCTTGGTATCTGTGGTGGCCAACAGCTGCTTAACGTGGTCCTTGGCGGTACGTTGATCCAGCATATCCCTGACGAGATTGAGAATGCGCTCGCCCATGAGCAACCCAACCCTCGAGATGAACCCGGCCACGATATCACCGTCGAAACGAATACTCTGCTTCACCAGATTACTGGCGCCAAAAAAATGTCCGTCAATAGTGCCCATCACCAAGCAGTTAAGACTATCGCCGATCCGGCGATCATTAACGCAACGGCACCTGATGGCGTCATTGAAGGCATTGAATTGCCCGGCAAACGGTTTTGCCTTGGTGTTCAATGGCATCCCGAATTTTCAATCGACCCCGGTGACCGGCGCATCTTTGATGCCTTTATCGATGCGGCAACATAGATGGCCGAACCAGAAATAAAGGGGGAGCGTATCGCCAAACGCATGTCACGCGCCGGCCTTTGTTCACGCCGTGAAGCAGAGCGATGGATTGAAGCTGGTCGGGTCACCGTTGATGGAGAAAAAATTTCAACGCCAGCAACGCTCGTCACCGACCAATCCGTCATTACTGTCGATGGCAAAAAGATCGCCGAGTCAGAGCAGCCCCGGCTCTGGCGCTATCACAAACCACGCGGTGTGTTGTCCAGTAACAGTGACCCCGAAGACCGTCCGACTGTCTTCGACCATCTACCCAAAGATTTGCCTCGTGTCATGCTCGTCGGGCGGCTGGATCTTAATTCAGAGGGTCTTCTGCTCCTAACCAATGATGGCGAACTCTCGCGAAAACTAGAACTCCCTTCCACTGGTTGGGTGCGGCGCTATCGCGTCCGCGCTTATGGGCCGTTGGATGAAACCCGATTGGAATCCTTGGCTGACGGTATAACCGTCGAGGGCATCAAATACGGTGAGATACAAGCGCAGCTCGATAAGCGACGCGGCGACAATTCCTGGATTACGGTATCTCTGCAGGAAGGTAAAAATCGCGAAATTCGAAAAGTAATGGAACATTTGGGCCTGCGGGTAAATCGGCTTATCCGTATCGCTTACGGCCCCTTTCAGCTTGGCGAACTCCATCGCGATACCGTCCGCGAAATCTCAGCGCGTGTACTCTTAGAGCAAACAGGCGTTGGGACACCGAAACCTAGGCGCTTATCCGCCAAGCTTCCGCCGATGAAACCCAAAAATCAGTCAACCGATGCCACACCGTCCAAACGCGACAGGAATAAGAATGCGCATCGTCGGCGGTAAACATCGTGGACGGTTGCTTGTAACGGCGGAAGGACGTCTTCTTCGGCCAACCAGCGACCGGGTTAAAGAATCCATTTTTAATATACTGACGCACGGCGGAGGCGCTTTGGGTGCCCGCAATTGGATACAAGACGCTCAAGTACTCGATGGCTTTGCCGGCACCGGGGCGATGGGACTCGAAGCAGTATCGCGCGGCGCAACGCATGCAACGCTTCTAGACAATCAGGAAGCCGCTTTGCGCTGCTGCCGCGAGAACATCGAGATGTTGCACGAAGACGACCATACCGACGTTTTTTATGCAGATTGTCTCAAACCCAAAACCGCAAGCGAGCCTTGTTCCCTCATCTTTCTCGACCCACCATATGGGTTAGGACTTACGGCACCAGCGCTTGATGCCCTGGACAGTACAGGATGGATTGCGTCTAACGCCCTGGCAGTCCTGGAAATTGATAAATCTGAGGAAATTGAGGTGCCATCAAAATTTACCGTTCTCGACGAACGCCAATACGGCAAAGCCAAAATTCTATTCCTCGGAAATTAGCAAAGATCCATCTCTATTCGGCTGCTGCAGATTCTGCGGCGGGCAACATTTCAATAATTTCGTCACTGGTGAAGACGTCAGCGAAATGGTTGAACATGGCGCTCAGCGAAGCGTTATGGGCTTCATCTGATCGAGTCGCCGTCGCGTCTGAAGCAACCATGGTCCGGAAATTAAGCATATGCGCATCGCGCGTTGTCGACTCAACGCATACATCAGTGGCAATGCCGGTCATCACCAACGTATCAATACCGGCAGCGCGGAGTCGGTCTTCGAGATCAGAAGACCCCCGAATGAAGGCGCTAAATCGGGTCTTGGTGGTTATTTCATCTTCAGGCTGGACATCCATACCGTCCCAAATATCAGCGCCTGGTCGTCCGTCCGTTAACCCATCCAGCATTCGTTCAACATCCACTGGACTCAGATATTCCATATAGGCTGACCAGGTTTTCGGTGCATCATCTCCATAGATCGCCCGTACCCTATAGACTTTACTGCCTGCGGCCCGCATCGCCCTGCACAGCTTGTTGGTTGCAGGGGCGGCACCAGCACAATAGGGCGAATAAGCCGCCATTCCTTCTTGTAGCCAAACATTCTGCATATCGATCACAATGAGCGCCGTTTTCGCCGGATCAATACTGTCATAAGCGTGGAGTTTGCCGCCCCGTCTTCGGAGAATATGTTCGACTGTCGACGGCGAAAGCTCAACATTATGCAGCTTGGTGTCAGTCATTTTTCTCTCCAAAAATAAATAAGTTGTCGGCCCGACCGAACGAGCTTAGCGACGACCGAACAATCGCTCAATATCTGCAAGATTTAATTCAACGTATGTCGGGCGTCCGTGATTACATTGTCCCGAGTGTGGGGTTTGTTCCATCTGACGTAGGATGGCGTCCATTTCAGCCTGATTTAGACGCCGCCCGGCGCGCACGCTGCCGTGACACGCCATCGTGCCACAGACTTCCTCGAGCCGTTCTTTCAGCGTCAGCCCCTCACCAAGTTCAACTAGATCATCTGCCAGATCCCTGACCAATCCCGCAATATCCGTTTTCCCGAGCATCGCGGGAACTTCACGGACCACTACGGCACCTGGACCAAAGGCCTCCAAGACAAGACCAAGCTCAGCGAATTGCTCAGCGCGATCTACTAAACGCTGACATTGCGCCTCTTCGAGTTCTATGACCTCAGGCAACAATAAACCCTGTCGCGATACTTCCCCCGCATCGAGTGATTGCTTCATCTTTTCGTAGACCAACCGCTCATGCGCCGCGTGCTGATCAACGATCACGATCCCTTCATTGGTCTGTGCGACGATATAGGTCTCATGAAGTTGGGCACGGGCAACACCAAGCGGAAACGATTCTGAAACACCTTGATCCGCCTGCGTAGAGAACGGGACAATCGGGTCCTCAGCCACCGCGACGGATGGCTGATCCATGCCTGGCAAAGGCGCGTAATAGTTCGCAGCCGCCTGTGCCAATCCACCACCATGCGATGAAGGTCTATAGGATGGCATACCGCTGGTTGGCGATGTCCCGGGTCGAAACGCGCCCAATGTTTGCGCTGATACTGTTGTGGATGCGCGGTGGCCTGCATGAGCCAGAGCATGTTTCAGCGCCCCAACAATCAACCCCCTTACTAAACCGGCGTCTCTAAACCGAACTTCGGTTTTCATTGGATGAACATTCACGTCGACAAATAAAGGGGAAATCTCAAGATAGAGCGCCACCATTGGATGACGATTACGGGCCAAAAGATCCTGGTAAGCGCCCCGCACCGCACCGGTAAGCAACGGATCGCGAACGGGGCGACCATTGACGAACAAATATTGTGATCTGGCGTAGGCCTTATTCAAGGTCGGTAGACCCGCATAGCCGGTGAGATGAATGTCTTCGCGCTCGGCATCGATGCGCAGGGCATTTTCCGCAAAATCGCGCCCCATAACATCGGACAAACGCGTCAGCCTCGCGTCGAGCAAATCGCCCTGAGCAGCATCCAGCCGTAATCGTTTTCCTTTTTCATCAAAGACGGAGAAGCCAACTGACGGATTTGCCATCGCCAATCGACGAACAACATCGAGAATGTGATTAAGCTCTGTCCGCTCCGTTTTAAGGAACTTCAATCGGGCCGGCGTTGCAAAAAACAAATCGGCAATCTCGATGCGCGTACCAGTCGTCAGAGACGCAGGACGAATGGCTTCCTTTTCGCCACCGATAACGGCAATCGACCAAGCCTCATCAGAATCCCGAGCACGACTTTCGATCTTGAGATGGGAAACGGAGCCAATTGAGGGCAACGCCTCTCCCCGAAAACCAAGCGAGGAAATGTGCAACAGATCATCGTCCGGCAGTTTAGATGTTGCATGACGTTCTACAGCCAGCACCAACTCATCACGAGACATACCAACGCCATCGTCCGTAACAATGATTGAGTTTCGGCCACCGCCTTTAATCGTTATTTCAATGCGGTTCGCTTCGGCATCGATAGCATTCTCAACCAACTCTTTAACCGCAGAGGCCGGACGTTCAACAACTTCACCGGCAGCAATCCGGTTCACAGTCCCTTCAGGTAGAAGACGGATCGTCATATCACCCCTCCTCGCCTACGAGATATTGACGGGTCAGGATTTTACCCTCTTCGACCGCGGGTTGATCAAACGGATCCACACCAAACAGATGTGCAGCGATGATCGTCTCCAGCATAAAATGCATCATCAACGCTCCCATGACAGTTTCATCAAGCCGATCAAGCTGGATGATACGGGTGGGCCGATTGTTACGGATGAGTGTTTCCGCCGTTGCGCGCTGTTCAGCATCCATCAAGTCACCCACTGACTTTCCTGCCAGATAGGTCAACGCATTATCATCGGCCAAACTTGGATCAACCGAAGGACCATCCCCAGCGCAGGACAGCATAATCACCGTAAACATTTTGTCGCCTGGGCCATCGAGATAGAGTTGAAGCTGGCTGTGCTGATCGACTGTCCCAAGCGCATTGATGGGTGTTGTTCCTTTGCCCTGTTTACCAAGGCTCTCAGCCCATAGCTGACGAAACCACAGGCCGAAATCTGCCAGCCGGTCCACGTACGGCATCATGACCGTGGACAGGATGTTGTTGTCAGCCGCCAATCCTACCGAGATCGCCGCGCCTCTTGCCGCTTCAATGCTCGCAGGAGGTTCTCCGTCAAGAACCGGTTTCAAAACACTGGCGGCGCCACCGCGGATTGCCTCGGCATCAAGCCCGGCGATCATTACCGGCAACAAGCCGACAAGCGACAGCGCCGAATAACGTCCGCCGATGTTCGGGTCATGATCCAGTATCTCCATGCCATGACTGTCAGCGACTCGACGCAGCAAATTATCGCCCGGCTCCGTTATTGCCGTAAAATGCTCTGCAGCCTCGTATGGGCCGACCGTGTTCTGAACTGCTTTTAGGCACACCAGAAACTGGGTCATTGTCTCGGCTGTCGAGCCAGATTTCGAAATAACCAGAAACCCAGTCCGATCCAGCGCCAGTCGTTCGAGCATAACCGCAATGCTGTGCGGGTCGACATTATCGAAAAAATGCAGCGTTGGAGCACCGTTTCTCGGACCAAAGCCGATATCCGCCAAGCGGCACAATGTCTGGCCACCGAGGCTTGAACCGCCCGTACCAAGGACAATCACATCATCAAATTGATCACGATAGCGTGCTGCAACGGGTTTCAGGGCAACCAGGTCATCGGTTTGCTCTGGAAGGCGCAGTAACGGCAAGCTTCCATCGGCATATTGCCCACGCAGACTCTGGAGTGCTGGCTTGGTCTTCTCAAGCACCGCCTCGAAACGCCCACGATCCAGCCCAGGGGCACCGAGCGCATCTGAGAAACATGATGATGTTAAATGGACATAGGACATAGGGTTCTTCGACTGAGCCTTTCCGCTCAACTGTAAACCAGCTGCGCGAATCATGAAAAGGCGAGCGGTGGAAAACCGGTGGATAGTTTACCGATCCAGAATGGCTTTTCGCGGCAGCTCTCGACAGGCACCCTCGTTCAGTTTAATCGAAAGACCAGAATTCGTTTTCAGGAGCACATAGTGGAACTTTATGTTCTCGTAACCGTCGCGATCGCCTTTTTTTGTGGTGGAATTGTAAAAGGCATAACGGGTCTGGGGCTGCCACTTACGTCAATTGCCTTGATGACAATCGTCCTCGATTTGCAGGTCGCTATTCCGCTCCTGATCGTTCCTATTATCGCAACCAATATCATGCAGGCCTTTCAAGGCGGCCATTTTGCCGAGCTCATGAAGAAGTTCTGGCCGATGCTGATAACGGCGGCAACTGGGGTCTTCGCTGGTACTTACGCGCTATATCGACTCGATTCCTCCTACCTACTTATCGCATTGGGATTGATCGTATTCTTATATTCCATAAACAACCTATGTGCTGTCCGCCTGCGCTGTTCTGAAAAATCATGGCCGATTGTTTCACCTGTTATCGGATTTTTCTCCGGTCTTCTGGCCGGAACAACCGGATCTATCGGCATTCCGGTGGTCATCTATTTCCAGGCACTGGGGATGACTAAAAATCTGTTTGTTCAGGCGTTGGGCATACAGTTTCTTGTCACAGGAACAATTTTGACTATCTCGCTGATACGAGAGGGCGGGTTCAGCACCGAGTACGCCACGAAATCAGCGCTTGCGCTAATTCCTTCTGTTCTCGGCATGTTTGCCGGGAAAACACTCCGTGACAAAGATTCTGAAGAAAAGTTTCGAACTTGGCTTTATGTGTTGCTCTTGCTGATCGGCCTCAACCTGATCCGCAAAGGTCTGTTTTAAATCAGGGCGTCGGTTTGATGCCTTTGGGTTGCCCAACGATCACTACTGTCAGTGCCTTTGGACGCAACAGCTTCTTGGCAACTCGTTTAATATCCGCCAGCGTTACAGCATTAATCAGGCTCGAACGTTTATCGAGATAGTCCTTCCCTAGATTGTTGATCTGAACGGCGAGAAGAAGGCTGGCAATCCGACGGGTCGAATCCAACCGCAAGGGAAACGAGCCATTGATATAGGTTTTTGCGCCCGCGAGCTCTTTCGCGGTTACACCATGGTCGGCCATCTTTTTCCATTCAGCGCGGATAACTTTCAGAGACTCCGCAACACGTGAATTGGCGGTCGCAACGCCGCCCATATACAACGCTGCATGGTCGTACGGGTTAAGATAGCTGTATACACCATAGGCCAGTCCGCGTTTCTCCCGAACTTCCTCCATAAGACGAGACGAGAAACCACCACCACCCAATATACGATTGATGACGGAGGCAATATACCAATCAGGGTGATCGCGTTTGATACCCGAATGCCCGAACATCACCGTGCTCTGTGGAATTTTTCGATCAATCACAAACACCTTGCCGACTGCTGTCGGCGTAATTTCCGCAACTTCCCCTGCACGCCCTGATGCTGGCAATGTGCCAAACACCTGATCGAGACGTTGGCCTAGCTCGGTTGGCGAAATATCGCCTGCGACAGCCACGATCAGCGAATTCCGGACGACATGCCGCTGCATGAAACCTTTAAGATCTTTGGCAACCAACGTCTTTACAGACCTAATTGTTCCATCACCTGGCCTTCCATAAGGATGACCGGGGAACACAGCCTTATACCAAGCTTTCATTCCGATCGAATCTGGATCCTGTGCGCTACGCTGAAGGCTCGCAATTATCTGCCCGCGAATCCTGCCGACCGGTTTATCGTCAAACCGTGGCTTGTTCAGTGCCAAGCCAAGCAATCGAAATGCTTCATCCATGTTAGCCTTCAGAGTCCGAAATGACCCCCGAAACTTATCTGTTGAGGCCGTGAAACGGAGCCGGGCCGCGGTATCCTGAAGCTGAGTCTGAAACTGCTGAGACTTTAAGTCACCGGCCCCTTCATCAAGCATGGCCGCAACCATGCGAGCGAGACCTTCTTTCCCGGTGGGGTCAAAGGCCGTGCCACCGGTTTTGAAAGCAAAATTCATCGAAATAACGGGGACGCTTTTGTCTTGGACGAGCCAGGCTTTGATCCCACCTGGACTGCGGACTTCTTTGATCTCAATAGCTTGGGAGGGCATAATGCCCAGCCCAAATAGTCCTATGAGCGGTAGCATCAAAATGCCACTCACTAATTTAGGGGACAGTTTTCGCATTATTTGGTCCCCGCCTTTTGCTTCTTGCGCAATATAGCGGTCACAGAGCTTTCGCTCCGAAGAACAGCACGCGCGGCAGCGTTCACCTGGTCAACTGTGACCGCCTTTATGCGATCCGGCCAGTTCTCAACATCTTCAATTGTGCGGCCTGTAGACAAAGCACGCCCGATAATATTCGGTGCGGCCCGCAAAGAGTCTCTGGCATAAACAGCACTCGCCACCATGGATTTTACAGCGCGCTTAAGTTCTTTTTCCGAGACGCCGTCTTTTAAAAGTTTCTTCACAGACCCCCGCAAAGCATCTTCGACTTTTTCAATTGGAATACCCGGCCGTGGCGATGCGGAAACGCCGAAGGTTCCGTAATCCAAAGCATCTGGACTAAACCAGGCTCCCGCTGATGAAGCGATACCCTGTTCAACCACTAAGCTCCGGTATAGTTCTGCCGTTGAGCTACCGCCAAAAATTTCGGCTAGAACCTGTAAAGCATACGCCCGGTTACCTTCAGCTGTCGCATAGGATGGCGCCAGGTAGTTAAGCGAAATGCTGGGCTGACCAACCCGGCGGCTGGCCATCTCAACCCGTCTGCCAGCAAGATGTGGCGGCTCCGCCACACGGTGACGAACGATCTTTCGACCCCCTGGAATAACGCCATAATATTTCTCGGCGAGTGGCTTCAACTCTTTTGCGTCAACGTCACCGGCAACGATCAGAATTGCGTTATTTGGAACGTAAAATTGTCGGTAAAAATCTAGAGCGTCTTTGGTCGTCAGCTGTTCGATTTCATGCTTCCAGCCAATCACTGGGTTCTTATAAGGGTGATTCAGAAATAGCGCAGCTCGCGATGCCTCCCAAAGCTGTGAACCGGGATTGTTATCGGTACGTGAACGGCGCTCTTCAAGGACAACATCGCGTTCCGGTAAAACCTCTTTATCGGTTAGCACCAAATTACGCATCCGGTCTGCCTCGAGACGCATAACCAGCTCAAGCTTGTCGCGGGCAACGATCTGGAAATAAGCTGTGTAATCCTGAGTGGTGAAGGCATTATCGCGCCCACCATGGCGAGCAATCGTTTTTGAGAACTCCCCTGGGGGTACAGACTTGGTACCCTTAAACATCAGGTGTTCGAAAAAGTGTGCGATACCCGACTTGCCACGAGGCTCATCGGCGGCGCCGGTCTTGTACCAAACCATATGCGAAACGACAGGTGCGCGACGGTTCGGTATCACAACGACTTGCATGCCGTTCTTTAGCGTAAAACTCTCTGGATTAAAGACCGCCGCATAGGACGTCTTCGCAAACAGCGTCACCGTTAGGGCAAAAACGCCCACTATTACCGTCAGTAGCCTTAATGGAGGCATGTTGGGTCTCCAATTCCGTTACTTAGGCTATATGGATAAAGCACCCAGCATTGCAAGCTAGAGCATCTCAACTCTTAGTGACGATGACCTATAGACGGGGGGTTAAAAAATGCCTTCAAGCCAACCCTTTTTCTTACGGGTAATCACAGGTGTTTCGCCTTTTGTGACGGAGTCACCCTGCGCCGTCACCTGACGTAAACGTCTGGATTCCTTTCTGGCATCAACGATTTTGCCAGGGACTTCAGGGTCCTGCCAGAAAATCACTTTTCTGAGGACACTCTTATCCGCATCAGCCAAAGCACTGCTTTCAACATTAACTTGCTGTCTAATGGACGGATCGGGGTTTAAAGCGCCGGCCCGTTTTAAGAAAGCAGCCTCACCGCTGGAAAACTTGCCAGATGCAACCGCACGTTCCTGTCCTTTACGACCGGAGTTCTTAAGTAGAATTGTACGAGCTTTACTGGTCGGCGTCGTTTCCTGTGGCCTCGCGGCTCCAGGCTTGGGAGGCCGTAAACCATACTGAGGCGGAATACTAAGCGGTGCCCGGGTGACGATAGAGAATTCGTCCGGTGCCTGTTTGGTCAGCCCAATAACCTCTTTGGCGTTCTCACACCCGCTTAAGCCGATGGCACCAACGATTAAACCGATTATGGCTGGTATGACTGACTTTTTCGTATTCATGCGCTGCAATCCATATCCTGACTGACACTTTATAATTTAAGTGTTTTCGGGCCGCGATTTCAAGGAATCCAATATTAATAATATTACACCTATTGTGATCCCCGCGTCTGCAACATTAAAGGCCGGCCAATGCCAGCCGCTAACGTGAAAATCAAGAAAATCAACAACCGCGCCAAATCGGATCCGATCAATAACATTCCCGATTGCCCCGCCAATCACCAAGGCGAGTGCGACAGCGAGCAGCATTTCCTTGACCCGCCACATCCAGATCGCCAAGGCGATCGAAATTATAATAGCAAAGACTATTAAGGCGACGCTCGCCCAACCTGGGGCATCGCTAAAAATACCGAAGCTGGCACCCCGATTGTGCACCAAAACTAGATCGAAAAAACTGGTTACCGGGATGATACGCGGCGGCACCATGGTGACGTTTAATATCCACCACTTGCTGAGCTGATCAAAAAGAATAGTCAGAAGGGCGATTAGCGTTCCCGCTCGGGTTGGACCCATCGTCATCACTTTCTTTTCACCCTATGCAGCAACAGGTGCATCCCCTATTGCAGAAGCGCAGCGACCACATAGGTCCTTATGGACATCATGCGTGCCGACCTCTGGCAAAATCTTCCAGCACCGCCCACACTTCTCGCCATCGGCGGCAGTAATTACTACTTTTATGTCTGCGACATCCGAAATTGAGAATGCCTCCGTCGGGGCCTCACCATCATCGAAGCGGGCTGATGATGTAATGCATAAATCGGCTAAATCAATTTCTGTCAGCGCGACCTGATAGTCAGGTGATGCGTATATAGTGGCGTCTGCGCCGAGACTTGAGCCAATCCGCTTTTCTGCCCGTTCAATTTCCAGAGCGCCAGTAACAACACGCCTTAAATTGCGGACTAGATGCCATTTCTTTGCCAATGGCTCATCCCGCCAGCCGGACGGAATCTCAGAAAATTGTTTTAGATGAATGCTCCCATTCTCCGCCTCATCGGGAAAACGTGTCAGCCAAGCCTCTTCAGCCGTAAATGGGATGATCGGCGCCAGCCATGCCGTCAACGACATATAAAGCTGATCCAGCACTGTCCGGGCTGCGCGACGTTCGAAACTGTCCACTGGATCACAATAGAGCGTATCTTTTCGAATATCGAAGTAAAATGACGATAGCTCGACCGCACAAAAATTATGCAATGCCGTAAACATCGCGTGAAAATCATATTTTCCACAGCATTCACGAACCATCACGTCGAGCTCAACCAGACGATGAAGAACAAATCTCTCCAGTTCTGGCATATCAGCAACTTCAACGCGATCGCTCTCATCAAACTCATGCAGATTACCCAGGAGATAACGGAACGTGTTTCGCAATCGTCGATAGGCATCAGCCTGATGTTTGATGATCTCGGGCCCAATCTTCAGATCATCGGAGTAATCAGAGGCGACAACCCAAATTCTTAAAATATCCGCCCCAAAGTTCTTAATGATTTCCTGCGGTGCGACTGTATTGCCCTGCGACTTGGACATTTTCACGCCTTTTTCAGCGAGAACAAAACCGTGCGTCAAAACACCTTCATAGGGTGCACGACCGCGCGTGCCACAGCTTTCCAACAAAGAGGAATGAAACCAACCTCTGTGCTGATCAGTGCCCTCGAGATAAAGGGATGCCGGCCATTCAAGGTCGTCACGATCTTCCAACACAAAATTATGTGTCGACCCAGAATCAAACCAAACATCGAGAATATCAAAAATCTGCTCGTAATCATCGGCGTTATAGTCATCGCCGAGAAAACGAGCGGGATTACTGGCAAACCAGCAATCAGCACCTTCTTCCTCGACCGCTTCCGAAATCCTATTCATCACGGCTTCATCGCGCAGCGGCTCGCCGGTCTCCTTATTGACAAAAACAGTGATCGGAACACCCCAGGCGCGCTGACGCGATACACACCAGTCAGGCCGATTGGAAATCATGCCCTGAAGGCGGTTTCTACCGGATGCGGGATAAAATTTTGTTTCATCAATTGCGGCAAGCGCCTTGGCCCGCAGGTCGTTAGTCTCCATCGAGATAAACCATTGCGGTGTCGTCCGATAGATCAGCGGTGCCTTCGATCGCCAGCTATGCGGATAGGAATGAACCAGTGTATCGCTGGCAATAAGGCTGCCAGTTTCCGTTAGCGCTTCAGTGACAGGACCACTCGCTTTATAGACGTGCTGTCCAGCAAAGAGCGGAACGTGCTGATAATAGCAGCCATTTCCTTCAACGGTCCGAGGCACCTCTATACCGTGAGCCTGCCCAACAACAAAATCCTCCACACCATGCCCCGGTGCTGTGTGGACCAACCCAGTACCATCTTCTTCCGTCACATGATCTCCCGGCAGGAGAGGAACATCAAAATCATAGCCCTTACCATGCAACGGATGGTGACAAATTGTTCCCTGTAGATCTGCGCCTTTCACGTGTGCGATCGTTTTTGAATCACGAACATTGCATGCGGCTAAAACACCTGCGGCAAGAGAGTTGGCGACAAGCAGTTTATCGCCCGACTGCAACGTTTCATTCTCGCCCGCATCCGTAATCTCTACGACGGCGTATTCGAGGTCAGCGCCAAAGGCGATCGCACGATTGCCCGGAATGGTCCACGGCGTCGTCGTCCAAATGACAGCGTGTCCACCTTTTAGAGAGTCAATGTTGGTATCAACGATAGGAAACCGAACCCAAATCTGAGTCGATTTATGATCGTGATATTCTACCTCGGCTTCCGCCAGCGCCGTTTTCTCTACCGGCGACCACATGACCGGCTTTTCGCCCCGAAACAAGCCGCCGTTCAACAGGAACTTACCAAGCTCGCGGACAATACGGCCTTCAGCTTTATACGCCATCGTTGTGTAGGGGTTTTTCCAATCGCCAATGACACCAAGACGTTGGAATTCTTCAGACTGTACGTCGATCCAATGGCCAGCAAAATCACGGCATTCCTGACGGAAGACAGCTACCGGAACTTCGTCCTTGTCTTTACCTTCTTTGCGATATTTTTCTTCGATTTTCCACTCAATTGGCAGCCCATGACAATCCCAGCCTGGGACATAGTTGGCATCCTTACCAAGCATTTGCTGCGAGCGATTGATAACATCCTTGAGAATTTTGTTCAGGGCATGCCCGATATGCAAATTACCATTCGCATAAGGAGGGCCGTCATGCAGTATGAACTTTTCTCGTCCCTTTGATTCATCCCGAAGCCGACGATAAAGATCTATTTTCAGCCAGCGTTCCAACGTTTCTGGCTCACGTTCCGGCAGAGACCCCCGCATAGGAAAATCTGTGGTCGGTAAAAAAACGGTCGATTTATAATCAACACTCATCGTTTGTTTCCAGCTTCAGCGATTTACGTGGGTGTCGTGATATCATTGGGAGCCGCAGCGTCAAGGATTTCTCGCGCGGTTACACAATCTGCGGCGATCTGGGTCTTGATTGCCTCGAAACCATCAAACTTCATTTCAGGGCGAATAAACTCCACAAAGGCGACGCGCAAAACCTTGCCATATAAGTCTTGATCAAAGTCGAAGATATGCGCTTCGACCGTAATTCCCTCGCCGTCAAAAGTCGGACGACGACCAACATTGACGACAGCCTTATGCCACACCGTATCAGGGCCATCTGTTACGCCAACCCAAACGGCATATACCCCTAGCGCCGGCATAACATAAGAACCTGGATCAACATTCGCGGTCGGAAAGCCTATCTGCCGTCCCCGTTGATCCCCCGTCATAACCTCGCCTTCAATCTCCCAGGCTCGACCAAGCAGTTCCGCGGCCTCGCGTGGCTGGCCTTCCCGAATATGCTTGCGAATTACCGTAGACGAGTAGGTCATACCATCATCTGCTTGAACGGCTGGAACAACCGTGACGCCGAAGCCATGTTCCGCCCCACCTTGCTCAAGAAGACCGACATCACCTTTGCGACCCTTACCAAATACGAAATCATATCCAGCGACGATATGGCAGGCGCCAAGTCCTTCAACGAGAACCCTTTCGATAAACTCATTTGCTTCCAAAGACGAAAAATTCGGATCAAACGGCATGACAAAATGAATATCCGTCCCCAATGCCCCTATGTGCCGAGATTTGGCGCCACCCGGTGTCATTTCAAAAAGGGGGGTATCGGGCTGAAAATACCGGCGCGGATGAGGATCAAATGTCATCGCCGCTGACGATGCCTCAAGAGACCGGGCAATACCCTTTATCTCGCTGAGTACCGCCTGATGTCCACGATGGACCCCATCGAAATTACCGAGAGCTATAGCAGCACCTCTGTCCGTTTCCGGCAGATTCAAATATGTCCGAATAACACGCATGATGGCGGATGTCGTACTCATCAGCGCGCTTCAAGTCAAACGGCAAGTAACCAGGCGACAAAATGGTTAAAGAATAGTCTTTTGACACAGGTCAGGACTTTACCCTGCGTTAACCGGATCAAGGCATTATAGGCGTAATATTTGATCTGCTTTTAAGCTGAAGAAAACGGCCAAATTCGAAGGTGATAGAGAGTTTGTTTTGAGAAACCAGGGCACATGGGCGACGCCTAACCGCGGCATGCCGAAAATTCCGAAGATACGTGAATACGCTCAGGTAAAAATGAGCGATGGCACCGTCATGACTGGTTATGTCTTTGTTGAGGCAACCACCCGGATACAAGACGTTCTCAACAGTGCCACCCAGTTCATTCCGTTCGTCGACGAAAACGAGGTTATTTTGTTACTAAACAAAGCATCGATCGCGCACCTTCGTCCCTTTGATGCGTAGCATGTAGTCTCCGAAATTCGCCCATATAATGATCGAGAGTGCAGCTTGATATATTCAGAAACATTGCAAAAGGCGGGGGAATTAGCTCAACTGACGATGGAAGAGCTGGCCAGCGAAAAAATCGCCGCAAACCCGCAAAACTTCACTATCTGGTTTGATCACGTTTCGGGAAGGAATCCTGCCCTTATGCGGTTCATTGACCGCGCGAAGGAAAAGGGAATCGAATTTTCACCAGAGCATCTAAGAGAAATTTACAACCGTTTCATTGCATCAGAAAATGGCAAGGCAGATCCCGTCGAGTGGAACCAACGGATGGGAGATATTGCCAACAGAATAGCAGAAGCCCTCGGGGATATTGGAGATGGTACCGAAAAATATGGCGCCGTGTTGCAAAATTTTTCAGGTGATTTAGACGGTGTAGACAATAGCGCAGACCTCGCACACATGATTGGTAACATTTTAGCCGAAACGAAAGTCATGGACGGCCAGGTTCACAACCTTCGGGACCGGGTACGCGAATCCACTGACGAACTAGAAGCATTGCGGCTCGAACTTGCTGAAACGAAGCGTGATGCGATGACGGATAAACTCACAGGCCTATCCAATCGCCGCTGCTTCGATGAATCGTTGCTTCAGCTCACAGCTGAAGCCCGCGAAAACGGTCAGCCACTCTCGATTGCTCTGTGTGACGTCGATCATTTCAAAAAATTTAATGACACTCATGGTCATCAGGTTGGCGACCAGGTCCTACGTCTCGTTGGCCGGATACTCGTTGAGAACGTCAAAGGTAGCGACATTCCCGCGCGTTATGGCGGCGAAGAATTTATTATTATCCTTCCTGAAACACCGCTGAAAGGCGCCTCAATTGTTGCCGACCATCTACGCGAAAAGCTCGCCAGCCGTAAACTCGCCCGAAAGGGCTCTGAGGACAGCTACGGCAAAGTCACAATGTCTGTCGGTGTCACAGAGTACATTTTCGGCGAGACCATGGAAGAGTTAATCGAACGGGCTGACGGGCTCCTATACAAAGCGAAAGAAGGTGGTCGTAACCGTATTTGTGCCGCTATGGCGCATCCTGGTCTTAAAAAAGCTGGATAACGTTATCTGAGGCTGGCGACGCCTAATAACCACACCTGGTTGCTAAGAGTAGTTTAGGTGGACAATATTCCGCCAGCATGATTATTCTTTTTACCGATTTTGGGCCATCAGGGCCGTATGTAGGGCAAATGCGCGCCGCTATTGCAAAGCGCGCGCCTGACGAAGCTGTCATCGAACTCCTTTCAGATGCCCCCGAATTCGACCCCAAGGCATCAGCCTACCTTCTAGCCGCGCTCGCAACAGATTTTCCTGATGACGCAGTGTTTCTGTGCGTTGTAGATCCTGGAGTCGGCGGCGATCGATTGCCGATTATTATAGAGGCGGACAAGCAAATCTTTGTCGGTCCCGACAACGGACTATTTTCAATTTTGATACGACGTTCCTCAAAAGTATCAGCCAAAAAAATCACTTGGAAACCAGACCGTTTATCAGCGAGTTTCCATGGACGAGATCTTTTCGCGCCTGTCGCCGCCAAAATTTCGACGGGAGAAACAGTGAGTAACGAGCCCATACCAACAGACACAATCGCACGGCCAGACTGGCCAAACGACCTGGAATCCATCGTCTATACCGACCATTATGGTAATGCGATAACCGGCATTCGGGCCAATACATTGTCGCCGACCACCAAGCTGAAATGGTCCGGAAACGAATTTTCCTATGCCAGAACATTTTCTAGCGTGGAAACAGGCGCCGCATTCTGGTACGAAAACGCCAACGGGCTTGCTGAGATCTCGGTTAATCAAGGGCGAGCCGATGACCTTGGATTGGTTATCGGCCAACCTATATCAATTTTAGCGCCCTAGTAGCAGCTGCTTTTACGGGAGCAAACGTGTCCACGATACCCCCTATTAAGATCAGGCCTGAAGGTCGGCCCTTTATCGCCATTTTCGTTGTTATAACGATTATCCTGTTCACTGTTGCCCAGTGGCTCGGCTGGATTGGTGCCACCCTCATTGGTTGGTGTATGTATTTCTTCCGCGATCCCGACCGCGTAACGCCACGAGAAACCGGCCTGGTGATCAGCCCAGCCGATGGTGTCATTCAAATGGTGACCGATGCCGCACCGCCTCCCGAAGTCGACATGGGTGACGCACCAATGCGACGGGTCAGCGTTTTCATGAACGTCTTCGATTGTCACGTGAATCGCAGCCCCTTAGATGGTCAGGTCGTTAAAAATGCCTATCGGCCAGGCAAGTTTTTAAACGCGTCTCTCGACAAAGCCAGTGAACATAACGAGCGGCGCTCTCTCACAATTCACACTGATTATGGTGTCGACATTGCTGTTGTACAGATTGCCGGGCTCGTTGCTCGCCGCATCATTTGTTGGACAGACGAAGGAAGGTCACTCCGGACAGGCGAACGATACGGCATGATCCGATTTGGAAGCCGTGTTGACGTATATTTACCCAAAGGCACGCGCGTCCTAGCTATTCCCGGACAGCGGGCTGTTGCAGGAGAAACGCCGCTCGCCCAACTGGACGACAGCCAAGACGACCGCAAGGGAGAGTGGCGCTAATGGCCCGAAACCCCAGCGAAAGATTGTCACGCGAGGAGCGTCGTCAGCTTAGACGTGACCGCCTGAACCGCCTATTGCCGAACGCCCTTACGATGCTGGGACTCTGTTGCGGTCTCACGGCTGTAAGATTTGGCCTGCAGGACAAATGGGAAATATCCATTCTGCTCATCGCGGCAGCAGCCCTTCTTGATACGCTGGACGGACGTATGGCCCGGCTGATGGGCGGCCAGACTGAGCTTGGCGGACAGCTTGATTCCCTAGTCGATGCCATCTCGTTTGGTGTTGCTCCCGTGATGTTGATCTATCTCTGGTCCTTGAACAATGCGGGCGGCATCGGTTGGGCTATCGCGATCCTCTTTGTGGTGTGCTCGGTCCTCAGATTAGCGCGTTTTAACGTCGCTTCTGCTGAAACCGATCTTCCAGCTTGGGCCGGCAGCTACTTTAGTGGAGTCCCCGCACCAGCGGCCGCCGGCATGGTTCTACTACCGCTTATGTTGGGGGTAGAAACGGGATGGGAATTTTTACGCTCAGCATGGCTTACCCTGCCCTGGACGATTGTTATTTCCGGACTGATGATCGCCCCAATCCCGACCTATTCGTTCAAACGTATTCGCGTTCCAAAAAACCTCGTCAAAGTGTCTTTGGCTGGCGTTGCCCTTTTCGCGGCGGCGCTGATTACTGAACCCTGGCTGGCTTTATCCGCCCTGATCCTTGCTTTTTCGGGGTCGATTCCATTCGCTGTTCTCTCCTTCCGAAAAAGACAGCAGGAAGAAGAACTCAATCCTTCATTAAACGATCGAAAATCCGACAACGATTGTTAGGCTCGGTCTCCCAACTCGGACCTTAATTCCCTAATCTCCGCTCGAAGTCGGGCAATTTCATTCGACACCAATCGCGTATCCTCATCCATGACCGTTTCAAGGTGCTCAACAGTACGCTCTTCTTCATCGGCATGCAGGGTCTGCATTGAATCGACAATGATCGCGATAAACAGGTTGAGGACGGTAAAGCTCGACACAATGATAAAGGGGACAAAGAATGCCCAGGCAATGGGAAACTGCTCCATAACCGGACGAACGATGCCCATCGACCAGCTTTCCAACGTCATAATCTGGAAAAGCGAATACATCGATTCTCCGATAGTTCCGAACCATTGCGGAAAAGCCTCACCAAACAATTTGGTCGCTATGACGGAGAATACATAAAACACTAGTAGTAATAATGCGGCTACAGACCCAATCCCTGGTACAGCGCGAAGGAGTGCTTCAACCACTCGACGCATACGCGGCACACCGGAAATAAGGCGTAGCGCTCGCAAAATTCGAAGCGCTCGTAAAACACTGAATTGCTCACTCGCCGGAACCAGCGCAATTGTAACAATTACGAAATCAAAGACGCCCCAGGGATCCAGAAAAAACCTTAGCCCATGAGCATACATCCGTAGGACAAGCTCAACGACAAAGACCCACAGAATGATTTTATCAATCAGATGAAGAGTATCCCCCACCGAAGCCATAACACCCGGGGAGGTTTCCAACCCCAAGATGATCGCATTAATAAAAATGATAACCAGAACCGTATATCGAAACGGAGCGGATTCTACCCATTCACGAAGCCAAGCGCGGTGACCCAAGTTTCCAGCGGTTTCAGTAATATCAGTCATATAGCTATTCTCCTGCCGGCCGTTATTTAGTCATCGTTCCCCAGTCTGACAAGGGATTCATGGCTCTAGATATCCCTCAAAATAGGAGTAAAGTTCTTAACAAGAACAGCAGATCAACATGCTGATGATCGGGGAGCGTTTTATGGTCTATATTCCACCAGCGGTTATTGATGCCGATGCTCATGTCATCGAGAGCAATCTCACGTGGGAATATCTGGAGCCTTCTGAAAAGAAATATCGACCTAAAATCGTTACTGATAGGAGCAACCCTAAGGTCAAAAAATGGGATGTTAATGGCGAAATTCGGGCCTTTGTCGTTGAGACTGTTGAGGCCCCAGACGGCATCGGCGCCACCGCTGGAAAGTCGGACCGCAATGTCGGAACGCCCGCGGAAACGCGCCAACTCAAGGATATCGAAGGCCGCCTCAAACACATGGATGCGCTGGAAATTGATATCCAAGTTCTGCACACCTCGCTGTGGCTTTACTCCCTGACCACGGACCCAGACGCTGAAGCCGCCATGACCTTTGCGTGGAACAAATGGCTGGCCGCGACCTGGGCACAAAGTAGTGGACGACTTCCCTGGTCCTGTCTGGTGCCAACGCTGATGCCAGACGAAGCGGTGCGTCAGATGCGGTGGGCCCATGAACGCGGTGCCGTAGCAGTCTTTATGCGTCCCTGCGAGGACGATCGCTATCTCACTGATGAGTCGTTTTTTCCGATTTATGAAGAAGCCCAGAATCTTGATATGTCCATCGCGGTGCATATCGCCAATGGCAATCACCCCAACGTCGAATTTTTGCAACAGGCTGCTGGTGGAAATCGCGGCATGACGTTTGGTATATTTCGGGTGCCAGCAGTCGTCAGCTGCATGATGCTGGTTATGAGTGACATCAAGGTGACCTTCCCTAATCTGCGCTGGGGCTTTATCGAATCTTCAGCTCAATGGATGCCGTGGGTTTATAATGAGGCCGCTCGACGGATTGAGCTTACCGGCGAAAAAGCGCCAGCCGATCTGTTTGAACAGAAGAATATATTCGTTACATGCCAGACCAATGATGATCTGCCGTGGGTTCTGAAATATGCCGGAGATAACTCGCTCCTGATTGGCGCAGATTATGGTCACGGCGACCCATCATCCGACATCGATGCGACGATAGGCATTCGAGAATATGACGGCATCAGTGATCAGGTGAAGGACAACATCCTGTTCCACAATCCCAAGAAACTATTCGCGCTCGACATCGAAGGACGAGCTGCCCGTAGCGCAGCAGAATAAAGGCGTTACCGCACGCCATAGAGCAGCGTCGCGTTGCCCCCGATCCGTCGGTTCTTCATCGGCCTGTATTTCTCAATCCAGCGTTTGATTTCGGAGGTCGGAAATCGTGCATTATACGCTTCCATCCAGGCCAGCTTGCCACCACTGACCCGGCCGACCCAGGTTTGTTTCTTGCCAGTCTTCTCTGTGAAATAGCTCTGGTTCGACAAACCACTAACTGTCCGTTTGATCAAACGGTGTAAGGCGCCATTTTCGATACCGAAAAGGTTGGTACCGTTGCGGGCCGCGAGAGCTGCGATCATCACCAGCACTTGCGTCGAATAAACGTGATAATGCAAGGCCTTAGACCGCCTTTTCATTTCCAGTGGCAAGGTACCATCGTCCTCAATTTGGCGCATCGCGATATGCTGCCGTTCGACCATCCAGTCAAAATGGGATCGGTTGTTTAGAGCAACACCAGCGAGACCTACCGACCAGGATGCCCAATAAGCGTGGTTATTGTTTCGGCTGGATTTGTGTATGTCAGTCGAATAATCGTCGCGGACGATCTCGGCCCAATCGGCAATCCATTTTTTGATTTTCTTTTGCTTGGTTGCATCGAAACTCTGAGCCTTACGAATTTTTAGATAGGCCAGCGAAATCGTCCCAAGCGCCCATTTGCGGACATATCCACCTTGCCGACTTACTTCACCCAGAAATGCCCGCCCACTAGCCCATTGATACAGCCAGTCAAAAACACATTGAGCAATCGCAGCATTCGACTCCGCCGAGGCGAGATAGCGGTCACTCATTTTGATGATTGTCCTGGCGAATTTGTCGATTGGCTTCCGGGCAGTGCGGTACTTCCGCATCGCCTCTTTATCAACAACGGACGAACCTGAGCCGTGCTTGTAAAACCCATCAAAGGTCAGGTCCTTAACTGACGCAGGCGGTGATTTACAGATGAAGTTTGTTGACTCTGCATCAGGGGACCGCAACAGAGTGTTTACATCAAATGGCGGTTGCAGAGGCTGGGCGATATCTTTGGCATAGCCCATACCGATCATGCAAAGGGTCGAAGCAATCAGAAATACGGATAGCTTCATTGCCGCTGCCTGCTAACTGATAAGCCGTCAGCCTGCCTGCGCCAAAACAAAGGCGGTCAACTTGGCAACTGCATCTTTGGATGCTGGATCATCTGGATTATTGGCCGCAAAGGTGTGCGGCTGATCAGCATATTTATGAACCTCAATGTTGCCACCCGCTTCCTTGTAGCGCTCGGCAAACATATCAGCGCGAAAATGATCAACATTGTCGTCCGCTTCACCCTGAATGATGGCTGCTGGCGGCATATGCGTTGCCTCACCACGATCTAGCACCATAAACGGGTTACCAACCGACATCAGAGACTCGTCAGTGAAATAGACGTTGTGGGCTTCTACCAATCGATCCTTACCGCTCTCCTGCGCCATTTGATAACGTGCCAGCGGATCAAGGATAGGCCAGCAACCAATAAAGAAGTCGATACTGGCATCGGTGCCTTCCAAGGATGGCTCATCAACGACATAAGTCGGCTCATTCGGCTGTAGAGCAATCAGCCCCATCTGCTGACCGCCACTGGACGACCCAAGCCCACCGATGAGCGATGCATTAGCCCCGATAGACGCCGCATTTTTCTTGAACCAACGCACGCCGTAATTCGTGTCCTGCACTGGGCCTGGATAAGGCGCTTGGGTCGATAGCCGAAAATCCAGCGCAAACACACCAACGCCTGCAGCGGCAAACTGTTGATGGATAACCTGATTATTCATTCGATCCCCATTGCGCCAGGCACCACCGTGTACATCAACAAGATAGGGGACAGGCTCATCGCCATCAGGACGATAGAGACGCCCAAACAGTTCGATATCGTCGATTATGCGGTAGCTGATGTCTTGTTCGGTCGCGGCCATAGTGCTTCCCCTGATAATGATTTTCTGCATCTTCCTATCGGTTTCCTCAAGGGTCAATTGCTATCGAGCTACTCACAGCAACGATCGCCATGCTTGACTCCTCCCTTTGAATCAAGATAAGAACAAAACAGGAACATTATAGGCTCGCATTCCTAAGAAAAAGCGGGCAGGCATCACTAAGAAAAGGTTTTCATGCCCCGGGACACCCTTTCACCGGACACAATCGCTCCCCCTTTTTCTCGCCAGCGCGCGTCAAAGGGAGCTCAGCCAATGGAAGATTTGCGAGCCCGCATCCGTGCCCTCGAACGCCCCAGCTGGACCGGGGAAGAAAAGCTCTTTTCTCTCGGCATTCCCGAAATTGATCGCCAACTCCCAGCCGGTGGGTTTCTGCCAGCAGCGTTATACGAGGTTCTCGCCGACCGCCCCGTTGATGCCGGTGCCGCAACCGGGTTTTGTATCACGTTGCTGGCAGCCTTGGCCGATTACCGCAAAGGGCGTGTCCTGTGGTGCTTGAATAACAACGCCACCGATGCCGGCGAGATTTATCCGGCAGGACTAACCCAACACGGGCTCGATCCTTCTTGTCTCACAATCGTTAAAACCACACGCGACACGGATGTCTTATGGGCGATGGAAGAAGCACTGCGGAGCAATGCCTTCATCGCTGTTCTCGGTGAGCTCAGAGCAATAGCCATGACTGCCAGCCGCCGCTTACAACTCGCTGCTGAAGAGAACGATGCTCTGACAGTACTCCTACGCCCGGCAACCGAGACACCAGGCCTTTCCGCCGCGGTACAGCGCTGGCGGATCAAAGCAGCCCCCAGCCACCCCAGAGGGTTTGTGGCAACACTCAACGAGCCGGGTAATACTTGCTGGGACACCACATTATTCCGAAGCCGGGGCGGAACACCCGGCACCTGGTTATTGGAATGGTGCGATGAGACGGATCATCTCGCTTTGGCTCCCCCGGTTTGCGACCGACCGGTTGAGCCGCATAACACCGGCCTTACGGGATAAGCCGTTCGTCCTGGTGCAAGAGCGTCAGGCCCGGTTATGTCTGAGTGCTCTCAATAACGCCGCCGAACAAGCGGGACTGTCGCCTCACATGGCCTTGGCCAATGCCCGCGCCATCTTGCCCTCGGTCACCATTCACCCGGCAGCACCTACTGCCGACGGAAAAATGCTTGCCCGTCTGGCTCAATGGTGTGGCCGCTATAGTCCCTGGACCAGTACTGGCAAGGAGAACGACCCCGAGCTGTCTCTAGAAGGTGCTGGAGGAGCTGGAATATGGCTTGATGTAACCGGCTGCGCGCACTTGTTCGGTGGCGAAGAAGCCATGCTCGCCGATATGGCCAATCGTATAGAGAAACTTGGGTTTACAGCACGCGCAGCCATGGCGGATACGCTGGGCGGTGCCTGGGCGGTTGCTCGGTTTGCCCCCAATGACACCTGGCAAGTCATACCTCCAGGGGAAACACGAGCTGCTCTCGCACCATTAGCGACTGCCGCCTTGCGTTTACCACCCGCAACGGTTCTCGCTCTGCATGAGGTCGGGCTGCGCTATATCGGCGACCTGTTAGACATGCCCCGAGGACCACTGGCAGCACGCTTTGAAAAAGACGTCCGGTTACGTCTTGATGCTGCCCTCGGCAAAGCAGCCGAGCCGCTCTCGCCGATCCTCCCTAAAACCCCACTCATCGCTCGGCTGGCTTTTGCGGAACCGATAGGCCATCGCGATGATATCGCTGCTGCTACTGGCAAACTGCTCGAAAATCTATGTGCAACACTGGAGCAGGCTGGCCAAGGGGCACGGCGGCTCGTGCTGTCTATCTATCGGCCAGATGGCAGCACCGCGCAAATTACCATCGGCACCGCACGACCCAGCCGGGAACCCAGCCATCTCCTGCATCTTTTCTCCGAACATCTCGACGAGATCGACCCTGAATTTGGCATCGACGAAATATCTCTCATTGCTGCCGTTGCTAACCCGATGGCAATCGATCAAACCAATTTCCAACGCGGTGCAGCAGCTCAAAATGTGGACAGCTATAACGCCGTGATTGACCGGCTAACCAACCGGCTCGGCTCTCGAAACATACGGCAAACACACTTCCGGGAAAGCCATATCCCTGAACGCGCTGCAGGGTTCATTCCCGTCGGGAAGACAAAGCCTATACAGTCGGAGCAAGGCTGCGCTGCCACGCCTCGTCCCCTGCGTCTTCTTCGCCCTCCTGAACAGGTCGAAGCCGTCGCAGAAAGCACCGATGGGCCACCAGTACTCTTTCGCTGGCGTCGGGTTCTGCATCACATCACACGCTGTGAAGGGCCGGAGCGGATCGCCCCGGAATGGTGGCGAAGCGATAATGGGAACACACGTGATTACTACCGGGTTGAGAACGAAACCGGGCAACGCTTTTGGCTTTATCGTAGTGGTGAGACATCCTGGTTTGTCCACGGGTTATTCGGATGACTGCCTACGCTGAACTGCAAACCACCAGCAATTTCAGCTTCTTACGAGGGGCCACCCACCCCGAAGAACTCGTCGTGCGCGCCGCCGAGAGAGACCTGAAAGCCATTGCGATCACTGACCGCAATACGCTCGCCGGCGTTGTCCGAGCCCATCTGGCAGCCCGTGAAACAGACATACAGTTGATCGTTGGCGCCCGGCTGGACTTCACCGATGCCCCGAGCCTGCTCTGTCTGCCAATGAACCGTGATGCTTATGGCCGCCTATCACAGCTTATTACGCTTGGTCGTCGCCGCGCGCCGAAAGGCGAATGTCACTTAGATGTTGATGATTTCCTTAACCAAGCAAACGATCAGATCGCCATCTCTCTGGCCAACACTAAAGAAGCATTGCACAAACTTGGAACTGCCCTGCCCGGTCACTGTTATCTCGCTGGCCAGAACCTGATGACAGGTGGCGATCAACGACGGCTCGCTGCCCTGGCAAAGCTGGCAAAAGAGAGCTCCGTCCCACTCATTGCGACCAACGATGTTCATTACCACGATACAACCCGCCGCGATGTGCAGGATGCCCTCACATCGGTACGTGAACACTGTATCGTCGAGAAAGCCGGTTACCATCTATTCGCTAACGCTGAACGTCACATCAAATCTGGCGAAGAGATGTCGGCTTTGTTCCGACATCACCCTGCTGCCGTCGCCCGCACGGTGGAAATCGCTGAGCGCTGTAAATTCTCACTTGATGAATTGGTCTATGAATATCCCGATGATGAAGCCCCGCCCGGCATCTCACCCCAGAAACATCTTGAGACATTGACGTGGGACGGCGCGGAAGGACGCTATCCTGACGGTATTCCCGACAAGGTCAAAAAACAGCTGACGCACGAGCTGACCCTGATTGGCGAGCTGAAATACGCCAACTACTTCCTCACCGTTCACGGCATTGTGCAGTTCGCCCGCAGCAAAGATATTTTGTGTCAGGGGCGTGGTTCAGCTGCCAATTCTGCCGTGTGTTACTGCCTCGGCATCACCGCCATAGACCCTGCCCGAATTGATCTTCTGTTCGAGCGCTTTATCAGCGCCGAACGCGGCGAGCCGCCCGATATCGATGTCGATTTCGAACATGAACGCCGGGAAGAGGTTATCCAATATATCTACGACAAATATGGCCGCGAGCGTGCCGGGTTGGCTGCGACAGTTATTCATTATCGTGGTCGCAGCGCCATGCGCGAAATTTCCAGGGCCATGGGACTCACCCGTGATGTCGAGGATGCTCTTGCCAGTACCGTTTCGGGGCGTCGGTCAGGATCAATAGATAATGATCATGTCCGAGAGGCAGGACTCGACCCAAAGGAAAAGCGACTTGGCCATGCACTCCGCCTGGCCCGCGAGATAACTGGTTTTCCACGCCACCTTTCACAGCATGTCGGTGGCTTCGTCATTACCCGCGGACGGCTGGATGCGATGGTGCCTATCGCCAACGCAGCAATGGACAAACGGACGACTATTGAATGGGACAAAGACGACCTCGATGCGCTTGGTATTCTAAAAGTTGATGTATTGGGCCTCGGCATGCTGACCTGTATCCGCAAAGCCTTTTCCCTGCTTACCCAACATCACGGCAAAACATACAATCTCGCCACCGTCCCTGCTGAAGACCCGGTTGTCTATGACATGCTGTGCAAAGCCGATTCCGTCGGCGTGTTTCAGGTCGAGAGTCGGGCCCAGATGAGCATGCTGCCTCGGCTCAAACCACGCACTTTTTACGATCTAGTGATTGAGGTCGCCATCGTCCGACCCGGGCCAATCCAGGGTGACATGGTGCACCCCTATTTGCGGCGGCGAAATGGCGAGGAAAAGGTCGACTATCCTTCTGAGGCCTTACGTGTGGTGCTGGAAAAAACCTTTGGCGTACCGCTATTTCAGGAACAGGCAATGAAAATCGCCATCGTCGCCGCTGGCTTCACCCCCGCCGAGGCTGATGGACTTCGTCGTGCCATGGCGACCTTCCGGCGCCTCGGAACCATTCAGAACTATCGCGACAAGATGATCCTCGGCATGACCCAACGTGGCTACGAACTTGATTTTGCCGAGCGTTGTTTCAAACAGATTGAAGGATTTGGTGATTACGGCTTTCCCGAAAGTCATGCGGCGAGCTTTGCGTTACTGGTCTATGTCTCGTCCTGGCTGAAATGTCATTACCCCGCCACCTTCGCCTGCTCACTGCTTAACAGCCAACCGATGGGGTTCTATGCCCCCGCCCAGATCGTCCGCGATGCCCGCGAGCACGGCGTGACAGTCCGCCCGGTCGACATAAACCACAGTGAGTGGGATTGCACGTTAGAGCCAGAACGAGAAAACAGCCCGGCCCTCAGACTTGGGTTTCGTCAGATAAAGGGTTTAAAGCCAGGGGCTGCTGAAGCACTGCTAGAGGCGCGCAAAGCGGGGAATGCCCGCCCTTTCTCCAGTCCTGAAGATTTATGGCTACGCAGCAACCTGCAACCGTCAGCGCTCGAACGTCTCGCCAAAGCCGATAGCTATGGCTCAATTGGCCTATCCCGTCGCCAGGCACTGTGGGAGGTGCGTCGTATCAACCCCGGTCAATTGCCGCTTTTCGCCGAGGCGGGAGAAAATATCGTTGAGCCGAAAGTAAAGCTGCCCGTCATGGCACCCGGCGAGGAAGTCTCACATGATTACGCAGCGATCCGTCTATCACTCAAACACCATCCGCTTGAACTGTTGCGCGACCGGCTTGCTGGCGAAGGTGTTATACCAACCGCGCAGCTCGCCGAGACCAAAAACGGAACAAGAGTCACCGTGGCTGGGCTCGTCATCACCCGACAGCGTCCCGGCACTGCGAGCGGCGTCATCTTCGCGACACTGGAAGATGAAACCGGGATCGCCAATGTGATTGTCTGGCCCAAACTGTTTGAACGCTATCGCAAGGAAACACTCGCCGCCCGTCTGCTTTGTGTAACAGGCGAACTACAGCGCGAAGGGCTCGTCATTCACCTCGTCGCAAAACGATTGGTCGATATGACCGACCGGTTAATGGCATTAATGGAGACGCCACAACGTTTCAAGACAGAGGTCACAGCCGAAAACGAAAGCGCTACTCTCGGTGAAGGAAGCGAGGGCGGTCAGGTTATGTACCCGTCACGCGATTTCCACTAACAGCAAAGCATCACCCCCCGGGCAGAACGGCTTTCCAGGCCTTTTTGGTAATCTGGTCCGCTTTGAAATCATGCATTTCTTCAAGGCAATGCCGAAGCCCGTAACCCCGGCCAGTGTCGGCCCAATGTTTGCAATAGCGGAATTCCTTAGCCGCTTTCTGTAAACCAATGTTGGATCGTTGTGTGGGTTCCGGCCCAACGATATCACGCCACAACGACTGACGCCGTGCCGCACTGACCCGACCGTATCGCGGTAAAGCACTAATCAGGCGCGTCATGGTTCCTACCGTTATTGTTTCTTGCTCACGGTCAGATGCCAGCGCCTTAGCGACGATTTTGCGTTGAATCCCGGTAACATGCGCTATTTCAGCTTTGCTCAGTGGCGTTTCATCTCCGACCTGCACCATCGGCACAAGAGATGCCAGCACGTTAATATCGAGCGCTGCAACCTGCCCACCTAGCCCTTTAACCGTACTTTCCGGCAAGGTCACCTGCACGGCAAAATGTCCTCTCTTTGATTGGATAGACACTTTGTCGTTTACAATAACTGACCGTTTGGTTCCATCTGCCGCGGTCGATACGAGTGTCAAGTTGGTTCCTTTTGCAGTCTGGTAAGGCGTACCACCTCGTGGCGAAACCCGATGCTGCTGCATGCAAAAGGCGCTGAATTCTGCTGTGCACAATCCGCCCGAGCAGGTCATAGGCACTGGAGCAGCGGAAGCAACAACACCAAGGATTTGCGGTGCCGCAATAGCGGGACCACTGATCATCAGAAAGAAGACGATACCAAGCGCAACAAAGCGAATGCCAGCAACCATAGAACCCTCCATTTCAATGTGGATTTAACTATGACCGTTGAAATTCCAACCGTCCAGAATCTCGTGAAATTACGTTAGGGGAGTAGCGCGAGGCTCAACCAAGGAAAGGCAATTACAATCGATAATGTCGGAATCAAAACGGCCTGCGATGCAGAGCGCACCACAGGCCGTTAAATTGGTATTATTGTCTTACGCGAAAGGCGTCCAGGCAGTCTGCACTGCGGGACGTGCCTCAATCGCATCATGCCAACGCTTGATGTTTGGATACTCATCGAACGTAACATCGTTTAGTCCATGACCATGCATGTCAGGGTAAACGGTGATATCCGCAATCGAATAGTCACCGGCGATATACTCGTTCTCACCGAGGTGCTTTTCATACATGTTCATCATATCGCGGAGAACGCCATCATAATGTTCCTGCGCGCGAGGCACGTCTTCGCCCAAACGGTGCATAAACAACCCGTATTGCTGAGCCAGCGTTGTCCAGGTCGCTGAGCCATAGATGAACCATTGATCGACTTTGATGCGTTGGATCGGGTCGTCGGGATAAAGATGAGGAGCGTAATTCTCGGCCATGTACTTCAAAATAGCACCGGATTCGCACAATGTGATCTTGTTGCCGCCGGGTCCATCAGGATCAACAATTGCCGGAATCTTATGGCCAGGGCTGATCTTGAGGTATTCTGGCTCAAACTGCTCTTTGTTGCGCAGATTGACGGGTTTCAAATCATATTCAATCCCGGTTTCTTCCACCATCTGGCGGGCTTTATAACCGTTATCGGTCATCCAAGTATAAAGTTCGAGCATCCTTCTTAACTCCCTGTTGCTGACGCAAGCCAAGGTTGGGTTTCATGCCCCTTGGCAAAATGCGCGTTAGATTGATCCGGGTTGCGATTAACTTTCGAGCGACCATACAACGGATGCGTCATCGCGCGCACCTCATGATCCAACTTAAACAGAAGTTTTCCATCATCGGGATCAACGATATCGACAAACCTGTATTGATGCTGGTTGGATTCCTGAGCGATAAGCCCACGGTCGAGAAGCTTCTGATACGGACCAGAAAAATTCGCGATATAAATTTGTAGATGATGACCGTCAAATTCGGGAATCTTCTTGCGGGTCTCTCTGAAAATAAGTTCCTGACGATTTCCGGCACAAACCCGAGCGGCGGGTGCATTATCCCAACGGCCCAATGTTACATCGGCGCCCATTATTTCACGGTAAAACTTCGCGATACCCTTCGCCGTTCCTACTGCAACATCAAACTGGTTATAACGCATACCCAGAACAATCGGCGCGGTTGATTTTCCTGCCCCATAGCACCGAAATTTATTGCCCCAAGGGCAGGTCACCTCGACATATTTAGCACCCTTGGGTGCGTTAAAACCAAACTTGGTTCCGGCGAGGTCTTTTCGGATAGATTTTAGTCGTTCTACCAGCTTTTTCAGATCGGGCATCACCAAACCAATACAGCCTCGCAGGACCTGTGTGCCTCGGGTCGGGAGATGAAACTGACTGTCCCCGACATTGATCCACATATTGCCCAGACCCGTTTGCATGTAGGGATCACGCGTCAGACCCAATCCTCCGACATAGAAATTCATCGCAATCTGCTGATCCGGAATCAGTAAATTGAGATGCTCCAGCCCGACAATATTTCCGAGATCTTCCGAACTGCGATTATATTTTTTTGCTTTTCCTGCCATTCTTGCCTCCTGTGAGATACCTTTGTCGTCAAAGTATCAGTAGGTGCGCCAACTGCAAATATGATTCCAGGCAACGCACCACACGGTGACAGCACCCGAGATCAACGCCATAATCCCCATAAATTCGCAGTGCAGTCTGCCAGGCAAATGAGACAGTCCGATGAATGAAGGTTCCAAACCAGTGGTCGATTACGCCGAGATGGCAAAGGAATGGGTCCAACGGGTCGACGACATCGGCCCCCTATTGGATTCAGAAGCGGCCGAGGGAGAAGCTATTCGTGAACTCACCGGCAAGGCTATGGCTGCACTCCACGACAAACGATTGTTCCGGATGTTGTTGGCCAAGAAAGCCGGTGGTGAAGAGCTTCCACTCCCCGTCTTTTGCCGGGTTATCGAAGCCATCGCGAAATATGATGGCAGCGCCGCCTGGTGTGTTGGTCAAGGCAGCGGCTGCTCTATGCTTGGCGGCTATCTCGATACAGGCATTAGCGGCAAAATTTGGGGCGACAACGCCAACGGCGTCCTGGCCTGGGGACCGGGCAAGGCGGAAGCAAAGGCCGTCGAAGGAGGCTATCTGGTTACAGCCAAGACGATGTTCGTCAGCGGCAGCCACCATGCGACCTGGCTCGCAACACATTGTTCCCCGGTCTATGAAACTGACGGCTCTATCCGCATGGGCAAAGGTGACAAGCCCGAAATTCGGACCACCTTTATACCGGCGAACGAAACCACCCTGTCAGATGACTGGTACGTCTTCGGCCTGAGAAATACTGGTAGCGACGGGTTCGAGCTCAAAGAACACTTCGTACCCACCGAGCACACCATCGTCCGCGCCACCATGATTGAAGGCGCCGACGATCTATCGACTCTCTATAATTTCTCGACCATGGCAATCTACGCAATGGGGTTTGCCTCAGTTGCGCTTGGGTTAAGCGCAGCCGTCCTCGAAAAGTTTCTTGAGATAGCCCAGGATAAGAAACCCCGAAACGCTGCGGACGTGCTCAAAGACAACCCGGTCGTTCACGACGAGGTCGCCCGTATGCGCGCCAAATTGCGCGGCGCACGGCGTTATCTATTCGCTGAAGTTGAGGACGCTTGGCAGGAGGCAATAACAAACGGCGCGCCGACGCTCGATCATCGATTAGAAATTCGGCTAGCCGCCACGCACGCCATACACGAAGCAAAGACGGTCGTTGATACGTTGTTTGATACCGGTGGAACGAGTTCGATTTTTGCCGATGGGCCGTTTGAAAGGCGGTTACGGGATATTCACGCCGTCGCCTTGCAAATTCAGGGCCGCAAAACGCATTTCCGCACAGTTGGCGAATGGCTCATGGGCCACCCGCCAAATATGAGCGTTCTGTAAGTTATTCGGCGGCTGCCGCGGCGCCTTGCGCTGCCTTTGCAGCATCGACTTCAGCCATATCGAAGACCATCTCCACGACCACGCCGTTGGGATCGGGGAAGAATATCTGCATCATATCCTTATCCGGGGTGGGGTGTTCGTCATACTTCATCCCCTTTCCGTCCAACAGGTCTTTGAAGTCCTGATAGCCTGTTGAATCAAAGGCGATGTGGCCAAAGCCAGCATCCATGCTTTCCGGTTGCAGCACCGGGTTATCCTTGGGGCCCGTCGTGGAGATATGGACCCAGGGATGATCGTCCCGCCACATCCAGTAACCGTGGCCTTTAAAGGGCTGCCGGTAACCTTCGACCATTCCAAGAAGATCACGGTAGAAATCGCGGGTTTCATCCAGCTTCTCCGGCGTTGAACGAATATTGATATGATGTATGCGGCTAATGTTCAGCATGACTTTTCTCCTTTAACCGGCACGGATGTCTAAGTTGCGCGCCTGAGTTCCTAGGCATAGACTTTATTCAATATTATTACGGTTATATTGGAACTATCGCAGCTGGGAGGCAAGGCCATGGCGCAAGAACGTATTTGGGATAAATTTCTGACCGAACGCGACAAGGAAGTCTTTGCGGCCTCAGGCTACGGCGCAACGGCAGGTGGCGGCAAGAAACCAGCTCTTCTCATTATCGATGTAAACTATGCTTTCTGCGGCGAACGCAGTGAGCCTATTCTCGACTCAATCGAGAAATGGCGGACATCCTGCGGCGACGATGCTTGGGAGGCCCTGCCCCATATTCGCAAATTGATTGATAAGTGCCATGCCAAAGGTATTCCGGTTATCTACACCACCGGCACAGTACGAGATGACGGTTGGGACAAAGGCGCATGGCATTTCAAAAGTTCGCGTGGCGAAGAAGATGTCCCAAGCGGGGCACCGGATGCCCGAGACACTAATCGCGATGGCAACGACATCATGGACGAGATTGCGCCGTCACCGCAGGACATCGTTATCCGAAAACACAAGCCAAGCGCCTTCTATGGAACACCTTTGACCGGTTTCCTCAACGATCTTGGAGCGGATTCACTGGTCGTCACGGGCACCACAACATCCGGCTGTGTGCGGGCGTCAGTCCTCGATGGCTTTAGCGAAAATCTTCGCATTACCATTGCCGAGGAAGCCTGCTTTGACCGATCACAGGCCAGCCACGCTATCAATCTTTGTGACATGCATGCCAAGTATGCCGACGTGGTGTCTACGCAAGATGCTCTCGATTACATTGAGACAATTGATGCGGAATACAATTTGCCGACCGGCACAGCACTTTAAACAGGGGACTATAAAATGGCTGAACGCATCTGGAGTGAATTTCTAACGGAACGTGACCAGCAGGTCTTTGAAAAAAGCGGCTTTGGTGCCGAGGCGGGATTTGGCGAAAAACCAGCCCTTTTGGTAATCGATGTGAGCTACAATTTTTGTGGCGACAAGCGCGAGCCAATTTTGGACTCAATCAAGAAGTTCCATAATTCCTGTGGCGAAGATGCCTGGGACGCTCTGCCCCATATCCGGAAATTGATCGACAAGTGCCATGAGAAAGGTATTCCGGTTATATACACGACCGGTACCGTTCGCGAAGACGGATGGGATGCAGGTGGCTGGGCCTGGAAGAACAGTCGTACCGACGAAGACATCACTGCCCCCAAATCCACCGGTTTTAACCGGGATGGCAATGAAATTATGGACGAGATTGCACCATCACCGCAGGACATCGTTATCTACAAGCACAAGCCCAGCGCATTTTACGGCACACCGCTGTCAGGATTCCTAAATGATCTCGGCGCAGATTCTCTTCTCGTGACAGGAACAACGACATCGGGTTGTGTCCGGGCATCGGTAATTGATGCCTTTAGCAACAATTACCGGGTCGCTGTCGTTGAAGAAGGTTGCTTCGACCGCTCACAGGCGAGCCACGCAGTTAATCTTTGCGACATGCATGCAAAGTACGCCGACGTTGTGACGACAGAAGATGCGTTAACTTATGTCGATGGGCTTGAAGTCGAGATGAACGTGCCGACCGGCGAATCACTGTAGTCTAAATCGCCTGCGGCAAGTCCTCAGGTTCAGCGAATTCCAACCAGGTACCCCGCTCCTCTTTTTTAGCGAGTTCATAGGCGCGCATCGCAATACCGAGATCGGCAACACCATTGCCATTGGTATTCTTATGGTAAGTGATCTGATCGTCGCTGGTACGGCCCGGACACAGATCGGTGCCCAACTCACCAAGTTCGTATATGTCATCGAAATTGATAAGCCCTTTTTCGATTGGCTCATGTAGGTCGCCGGGTTCTTCGGTCAAGATGGTTTCACGAAGATTGCAAACAATTACATCTGCACGCTTGGCAGTTCGATCATCGATTTCGCGCCGACGGGAAGACCGATAACCACTTTTTACCAGCTGGACGTTTGATCCAATTATGCCGGTGACATGCTGACCGGGCTCGAGCAAATTGCCGTCGAATAGGGGAACCGACGTGTTGGTCGCACAATGAACGACATCTGAACCTTCGATAACCTCTTCTGGCGTATCGACTGGTACGATCTCTACATTAAAGCGCTTGGAATATTTCTCAGCGAAATTCCGGCGATTGTCAGGGTCGCGGCTATAGACTTTCACCTTGGTGATTGATCGCCGCTCAGTGAGAAGCGCTAGAAGTTGATTGGCAGCCTGCCCGGCTGAGCCAAACAGGCCTGCCACCTTCACATCCTGTCGTGGCAGATGACGGAACCCGATGCCTGAAGTCGCTGCCGTCCGCAGTGCCATAACGCTGGTAAAGCCCAGCGTCTTTTCATCCACTTCGCCGATCATGATGGAGAGTAGTTGCCCTGTATTAGAATCATGAACGAGATGCACGGGATAACCGCGAAACGCCTTCGTCTGGTTCTCACCACCCTTGTTTAACTTGTCAGGCCGCTCTCCAGTACCGATAACACCCAGCCCATGGACACCACCGGGGAAATTACTAACCCTGACACCGCCTGGTGAATGCACCCGACGGCGCGGCCCTGAAATCGCGGGATATTCCCGCGCTTCGCGATAGCCCTGTTCAACGATATCAATGGCTTCCTTCATGGTGACCAGCCCTTGAAGTTCCTGCGGTCGGAGCAATAGAACGCGACGGGTCATTGTGCGAACTCCTCTTGCAGTACCGCCGGGTCGATAAGATCAATCGTTGTCCCCCGCCCTGCTGCTTTGGCTTTCTCATAAACCAGCATCGCAACCGCAATCTCGGACGCGGCAGTCCCGTTATTGTTTTTGTGATAGGTGATTTCGTCATCATTGTTGCGACCGATGGCTTCGCCTGTCGCTAAAGCACCAAGCTCTATGATGTCCTCCAGTTTTATGATGCCCCGTTCTATCGGCTCATACAGATCTCCCTGCTTTTCGGTCATTACAGATTCCCGCAAATTGGTCGCAACAATATCCGCCCGTTCCACCGTACGGTCATCAATTTCGCGCCGCGCCGCTTTCAGGAAGCCGCCTTGGACGAGCTGCATGTTACCGCCGATTATGCCGGTAATGTGCTGACCGGGCTCCAGTAGATCCCCATCGAACAAAACAACATTTGTGTTGGTTGCGCAGACAATGACATCAACACCCGCTATCGCTTGTTCGATAGAATTTACCGGTTCTATTTCAATATCGAATTTCTGCGAATATTTGCGGGAGAACCAGGACCGGTTCTCCACGCTTCGGCTGTATACCTTCACACGCTTTATGTTGGGTCGGACAGATAACAGAGCCAAAAGCTGGTTAGCGGCTTGCCCGGCAGACCCGAGCAATCCGACTGTCTCGGCATTCTCCCGCACCATATATTTGAACCCAACTCCGGATGTTGCTGCGGTCCGAAGTGCGACGAGACTGGTATAACCAAGAGTCTTTTCCACGGGCTCGCCAACAACGATTGAGAGTAGCTCACCAGTATTGGAGTCATTCAGCACATGGATGGGGTGTTCACGATAGGCGTATTCCTGATTACGGCCTTCATCGAGCTGCACAACATGATCGGCACGGGTTGCGGCGCCGATGACGCCCATCTCGTCCACGCCACCAGGGAAATTGCTGATGCGTACGCCAGCCGGCGAATGGACCCGCCGCCGCGGCGCATTGATGACAGGATAGCGATGCCCACTGATATAGCCCTTTTCAACGGCTTCGATGGCCTCTCCCATTCCAACGAGGTCCTGAATTTCTTCAGGTCGCAAAAGCAAGAAACCCATTTGTCTTTCCTAAATTATCTATGAGACGTGCAGCACCATGTGTTCATGGCCGCATGGCCACGAACACTTACCTCTTATAGACGGTTTTAGATTTAGGCGCAGGCTTTGAGACCAGCACCCTCAAGGAGATTTACGTGATCACAGGTAAGCTTCTTACCCGTCTTCTCATTGACTTCATAAACATAGCCATTATGCCGCGCATTAAAGATGTCGGCCGCCTCTTTTACCTTCTTGGCATCAGTGGCCGCTCCGGCATCAACCGACGCTGAAAAGCGTGCCCAGAACTTTTTCTTACCGACCTTGATAGCCTGGGTATGGATCAACAATCCGCCAAAGGTTTGTATGGTCGCCTTGTAGAGCTTGTCCTTCGGCATCGGAATTTGGTCGGCTCGCTTAAGATCAATCAACTCAACCTTATCGAGAACCTTCGCCATATCATTAGTTTCCCATTTACCCCGTTGCCGCTTGCCAGCAGGGATATCGGCAAGTTGAAAGTCCTTTTGCTTAGCGAGGGGACGGCTAACCACCGTCAACCCACCACCAGGCGCTTGAATAACCAGGCGTTTAATACGGGGCCGTTTGATATCAACGATTTTCTTGTTAACCCAGTCCGACGGGCCTGCTCCGGTACTGACGATTCCTTCTACAAGCCAGGTCTGTTTTTTATCGCCGACCCGCATATAGGTACCGCCACGACCAGAACCGAACAGATCTTCGTTCCGATTGCCAATTAGGCCAGATGCCAAGACCTTTCCATCTTTATCGCGGACGGTAATCTCCCGGGATTTTGCGCCTTTCGCTGTCACATCGCGGAGACCTAACCGTTCGTAGCGCTTCGGGTCACTGGTTTTCGCTTCGAGAAATTTCAGTTGTGCGAGTTCAACCAAAACAGTCTTCACCTTGTTGAAGTCGGCACCATAACCGCCAAGTTCGGCGATGCCCCAGCCATCTGACTTGCGCTTGATCGTATAGGCTCGATCCGCCGACTTGATCTCAAAGGACGCCACATCATTCAGCTTGGCATCAACGCCAGGGAATATCAGGGCGCGATCCCGAGCAATCAACGTGCTGGCGGGCCGCGAGCTCACCGCGACAATCGCCGCGACTACTAAAATAGCAGTGATAATGGAATAGAGTATGAAAGATCGTGCTGTCATGACATTACATCTTTTCGAATAAAATCTACGTCTATCAATTTAGCTTGCTGACGCCGCCTGGTGCCGACGGGCATTGCGACGGCGAACCAAACCAAGGGTTACTGCAAATACGACGATAATGGCGGGCATCAAGCCAATATTGATGACCTTCAAATTGGCATCGAGTTTATCAATATCGCGACGGAGCGATAATTGGACCGACCGCAATTCCTGGCGGATGGAAATTGATTCACGCCGGAATTTCTCAATCGCTTCTTTCTGCTTGCCCGTCAGAATTACCGTCTTACCCTCTTTGGTTTCTTTGGTTTGAAGGTCCTTAAGCTTGCCCTCGATATCCTTGAGCTTTTGTAGCAACGCTTGTTCAGTGGCTCGGTACTTATGTTCAGCCTCTCGCTTGAGATCTTCGACCTTATGGAAAGGTCGGCTGGTAACGCCCCGACTTCGGAGGCCAATCAAAGCGCTGGTTCCCGCCATATTATCAACAGCGTTAGTCAGGAAATCAGCGTTATTGGCAATCGGCACCGAAATGCGTTGCCCGAAGAAGTTTTGCTCACGCACCCAAAACCGATCCACCAGAATATCTGTATCCGCAACGACAATCAGGCTAACTGGTCGAACGCTTTCCTTGTGATGTTTCTGAAAGTTAGGAACCGTTTCGCCTTTCTTCAAAGCCGCTTCACGAATTTCCTTGCGAATTTTGTCTTTGGGACGCCCCGCGGGGAAACCACTTTTGAATTTCCCGGTATAGCGCGCTGCAACGATGAACGGTTCGCCTGTCGGTTTGAAGTTTTTGAGGAGTTCCGCTGGTTTAGGGTTGGTTTTGGTCTGAGAAACATTTAGCGACATTGCTTGCGGACTGGACATCAGTAGCGGGTCCATCTTGTATGTGGCTCCCGCCGCCTTCTCCAGATAGCCAGACGTCGCGATATTAATCTGCTCTAGCTCACCCGTAACGACATCGGTTTTCTTAATCCGTTCACCCGTCAAATTTAACCAGGCGACATAGTCAGTAATAATGGGTTGTCCCAGAGCATTGCGGCCAGCACTTACGCGCTGCGCACCAATCCGATCACCTAGGACTTTAGACTTGTCGTATTTGATACCCCAAGCCTTGAAGAGCTCCTTCAAGTCAGAGCCATCATCGGGTGGCTGGCGTTGCCTTTGACTGCCTCGCGTCGCCTCTTCCGAATAAGGGTCGACAAAAATGATCGTGTTGTTGCCGCGCATCACATGCTGGTCGATGTAATAGCGGTCGGTATCGTCCATATCGCGAGGGTGAATAACCAACAAAAGATCAAGATCTTCTGGAATAGGATTCTCCAGCGTGATGCGTTCAACGTCAAAACGCTGGCTGAGCTGCGCTATCACTTCCCACGGTGCATACCGCTTCATTGGGTCGGACCCGATCGGCAAGGATGAAACATAGCCGATTTTTTTCTTCTTTGGATTGGCCAGATTCGATACCAGACGCGTTAGATCATATTCAAGAAAACGTTCGCGTTGAGGAGAAACGAAAGCGATTACATCCAGATCGTCAGTGGTGTTCGTCCCCGCCAGCCCGAAATAGCCGAGGTTCCCTGCCTGAGTGATCGGAATACCATGCAGACCAAAGCCGACGGCGCGATCTTCCTCTGGTGAGAAAGGTTCTGGCCGAACAATCTCAAATTTAATCCGACCGTTAGATAACTCAACATATCGCTCGAGAAGTTCCTGAACGCTTTTCGCATAATCCTTCAACCCGGGGCTCTGCTGGACCAATTCGTCAGAGACAAACAGCCGCAGTTTCACCGGCTCGCGTACCTTGGAAAGAATTTCCTTGGTGCCTTCAGACAGCGTAAAGATCTTTTCCTTGGTCAGATCGATACTGACCGTCTTGAAGGTTTCGGTGGAAAAGACATGGAGCGCAATGAAGAAAATGAAGGTCACTGCCAAACCAGCGATTCCCAATTTCGCACGATCCCATGATTTAATACCGTTTGCCATGATCAGCTCCTACGCCCCCTTCTTGAGGTCGACGACGACCATGGTTGCAAAAAGGAACACACCAATAATGGACACGAAGAAAATCATGTCGCGAATATCAATCACGCCACGAACAATCGCGTCGTAATGAACCAGAAAACTAAACGAGCGAACAAGATCGACAACCAAATCCGGCGCCCAGCCCCGGAAGGCGGATTGCACCAACTCCAGGCCACTCATCATAAAGAGGAAGATGACTGCAGCACCAATCACGAAGGCAATAACCTGGTTGCGGGTCATGGAAGATACGAAACCGCCAATCGCCAAATATGACCCAGCCATCAAGAAACCACCAAGATAACTCGCAATGATGACGCCGTTATCGGGGTCACCAAGATAGTTCACCGTGATCCAAACCGGAAATGTCAGTGCTAAAGCGATCCCGGCGAATATCCAGGCTGCCAAAAATTTCCCGAACACCGCGTTAAAAGTCGAAACCGGCAATGTCATGAGAAGCTCAAGCGTGCCGGCCTTGCGCTCTTCTGCCCACAGCCGCATTGCAACTGCAGGGATCAGAAAGAGATACAACCATGGCAGAAATCCAAACAGCGGCTGCATATCGGCCTGACCACGATCAAACAGCCCACCAAAATAGAAGGCCGTCACTCCGTTAAGCGCTAAAAAGATAACAATGAAAACGTAGGCCAGCGGGGTCGTAAAATACGCCCGCAATTCCCGTTTACTGATTGCCCAACTTGTACCCATAACTATCTCCGTTAGGCCGCCGTCGTTAGACGCCGGAACACCTCGTCGAGGCGCCCGCGTTCGGCCTGTATTTCTTGTACATCGATTTTTGCCGCCTTTAGAGCGGCGCTGACGTCATCGATAACGATCTCCCCACTCTTCGGGTAAGCGGTAATGTTAATGAAATTGTCGGCAGCCTCCGATTCAACAACTCGGTCAACACCTGCTACAGCTTCAATCGTCCCTTTTGCCTTGTCTGATTGTGCAGCAGCCAAGCGAAGTGTTACGGCATTGTGCAATTCAGATTGCGCTTCGAGATCTGCGGGAGTGCCATCCGCAACGATCTTGCCCTGCGCAATGACAATAGCCCGACTGCAAACCGTATCTACTTCATCAAGAAGATGTGTCGAAATAACGATGACCTTATCTTTAGCCATCTCATTGATAAGCTTCCTAACTTCGTGCTTTTGATTTGGATCGAGCCCATCCGTGGGTTCATCCAAAATAAGAATTTCTGGGTCATGGAGAATTGCCTGCGCAATCCCAACGCGACGTTTATACCCTTTAGATAAGGTCCCAATTGCCTGATGCATAACGTGCTCGATATTAATACGGCTGGCCGCCGTCGATATTGTTTCACGTTTCGTACCACCCGACAGACCCCGTACATCTGAAATAAACGCCAACAATTCGCTCGGCGTCATATCTTCATAAAGAGGTGCGCCTTCCGGCAGATAACCAATGCGTCGTTTAACTTCCAAAGGCGCGGTCGTTACATCATGGCCACCGACATAAGCTGTTCCCGAAGTTGGCGTCAAAAATCCTGACACCATCCGCATGGCCGTAGTCTTACCAGCCCCATTTGGGCCGAGAAAACCAAGGACCTCTCCACGGTTCACGCTAAAACTTATATTGTCGACGGCAGTAAACGAACCGAACTGCTTCGTTAGCCCCTCGATTTGGAGCATGCGATCCATTGCCTGCATCTCCTCCCATTTTTTACCGCTCACACGGCTGTTGTTTCTCGCCCTATTTCGGGGTGGTTCTCAACCTTCGTCGTCGATCTCTATAGGCATTGCCGAAAGAGAATCCGACGAAAATCAACTCGCCAAACCAAACCCTGTAAAAAGGCAGGGTAGGATTTGGACATTCACCGATTTTTTGTCAAGGCTGTTTAGTAAGAGAGCCGGTAAAATTTTCGTTTAAATTTCCGCTGGCTCATTGATTCCAAGCAACAATGCGACTTGATCCGCGATGGCCAACGACGCGGTCAAGCCTGGTGATTCAATGCCATATAAATTCACCAGACCACTAATTCCATGCTCGCTAGGTCCCTGGACAAGAAAATCTCGGGCAGCTTCGCCAGGGGCCTGAAGTTTAGGCCGAATACCAGAATAGCCCGGCTGAATAGCCCCATCGGCCAGATCCGGATAGTACTTTCGAACAGCAGAATAAAAGGCATCGGCACGCGCAGGGTCGACATCATAGTCCAGTTCTTCGAGCCATTCAACATCTGGGCCGAAGCGCACTTGTCCGCCAAGATCAACGGTCACATGAACGCCGAGCCCCGCCTTTTCCGGCACCGGATAGATCGGGTGCTTAAAAGGCGGTTTGCCGACAAGAGAATAATAATTGCCTTTGGCGTAGTAACAAGGCGGGATCGTTTCTTCAGAAATACCCGTAATAGAAGCTGCGGTTTCTTGTGCATGCAGCCCGGCCGAGTTCACAACGATTTGTGCCTTCAACGTCGCTGGAGCTTCGCCGCCGGTCGACAGAATAATTCCGTCTTCTTCAATGGACCCACTTTCAACGGGCGCGTAATACGCAATCATTGCGCCTGCGGCCTCTGCATCGCCTTGGTAGGCGAGCATCAATCCATGACTATCGATAATACCTGTTGAAGGGGACCAAAGCGCCCTAACACAAAACACAGCTGGTTCCTCAGCACTGACCTCAGCAGGGGTCCGCCATTCCAAATCAGGAACACCGTTGGTGGCTGCGGCCTGCTTTAACCGTTCGAGCTCTGATATCTGATCTTCATTGGTCGCGACAATAAACTTGCCGCAGTTCTGATGTTCCACCCCGTGGGTTTGACAGTACCTATAAAGGGCCTTTTTCCCTGCCACGCAAAACCGAGCCTTCCAACTATCTTTGGGATAATAGATTCCGGCGTGAATGACTTCGCTGTTACGCGAACTGGTCTCTGTCCCGATCGCATCAGCGGCTTCCAACACGATAACTTCCCGACCTGCCATAGCAAGCCGCCTTGCGACGGCAAGCCCTACCACGCCGGCACCAATAACAACTGCTTCGACTGAATCAGTCATACTGAAATCCGTTTGACATAAATCTTCCAAATCGATTGGTAGCGCGCGGATTATTTGAGCGCAAGATCAGCAAGCAAACTATCCAGCAATGATCATTAAATAAAATTTTATTTAATTTAAATACTTATTTTATTTTAAATATATAATTCATTTTATTTGATAATACTTGCATTCATATAAGTATAAAATATTGTTACGTTGCCGAATACAAGGATTAGAGCCATGTCGATGGGTGCAAACAATTATGAAGTACGCGTTCTCCAGAGAGGAAACTGGGCGACAGAAACGCGTTGCGCTGAGAGTAATGCCGCAATCACCATGGCCAACCAACTTTCAGGCGACCGTAAGTACGATGGTGTGAGAGTCATCGAAGAAGTATATGTCGAGGCGGACGGTATTTTTCGCGAGAAGACTATTTTCAGTTATTACAAACAGGACGACAAAGTTGCTTTCGGAAACGAAGCCGCTAAACGAAGTGCCGAACGCAAAGCAAGCTACGGAACTCGAGCGACCAAAGAACATGAATACGATTATTACAATGAAGAGCCCGAAAGCCGCCGCGGATTAATACTCGCTATTGCCGTCGCCGTGATACTCACCGGCAATGCTGCCCTTGCCTATTTCTTTGGTGATCAAATTTCGGACGCTATGAACACCGTCAGTGCCAAACTAGATAATCGAAACACAAACATCATATACGAACTACCGGCGGTAACGACAAATTATCGAACCTCAGCCGGTAATCGTACGATCCAGATTCGAGTCGGATTAGAAGTAAAAAGCAGTCAGCAAAGCGAAATGATGGATGAAAAATTGTCCGATATCGTAACCAGAGTGGCTGCTGATTTAAGCAGAATGCAGACAAAAGACGGCAGCATGCACCTGGATACGGCGGCGATAAAACGGCAACTGCAAAAGGCTGTTCAAGAAGCCGGTCACACCTCTGTTGAAGGTGTTCTCTTTAAAGAAGTGCACCTGTTTCGGTAATGCCGACAAACAAGAACATGGGGTGAGGCGTCAACGACCTGCCGACGATGCCAAACCAAGTTGATTCAAATTTTCCACTAGAATCAACTTTCGAACGATCATTGCCGGTAGTTCGTAATTTTTAATAACGTAAAAGGACGATTTTCCGTACTGAACGTGGGAACTATCTAACTCTCCGGCGCAGGAGGAATCCCTATCGTATTGGCGCTATCGTCCCGGTCATCCGAAGCCGTAGAGGTTGAACTAACGGCATCAGTATCAACATTGTTTTCAATCTCAGGATTAATAGGTCCGGCAACTCCATCCAACGGAGAGGGTTGTGCTGACTGAGGGTTGAGGACGCGGACCCGCTTTTCAATTTCCGACCAAGTGGTGTTCCGCGCTACATGGAGGTCATACTCAGCCTGAAGTCGCAACCAAAGCTCCGGCCCAGTATCAAAATAACGCCCAAACCGCAAAGCGGTATCAGCGGTAATACCGCGCTTGCCATTGGTGATGTCACTAATTCGTCCCACGGGAACATCGATATCTCGGGCAAGTTGATTACGACTAATTCCGAGAGGCTCCATGGCACGTTCGAGGAGAATGCGTCCTGGATGTAACGGTTCGCTGTTTTTTACCATCGGGTCAGATTGTATTTCGACAGGCATATTCCGTCAAACAGAATACCTTAACGAGATGACGCCAAATAATTGAACCTGAGAAATTAGAACAACCATAAATTATCCTTTTTAATCAAATGCTTCCTATCTATTTTCTTAAAGAAGATAGTAATTTATTAATTTCGATTTGCGATACTTCGGCAGTAAACCAGCTATAAAATATCCGAGATGAATCGCTATGAACAAGGGCAGCAAGGCATGAATACTCGCACTTTCTATGACCGCGTCGACCTTCTGCTGGTGTCCCCCCGGACTCAGAATAGTGCCAGTTTGCGTCAAACATTAGCGGATTTAGAGTTCCGGGAAATTAGAACTGCATCGAGTAACGCTGATATTTTGAAGGCCCTTGAGACACGTCCTCCGGAATTAATGATAACTGAATTTGATCTTCCGGACGGTGATATCCATGAAACGATCAACGACATTCGTCATCACCGGGTTGGGGCAAATCCATTCATGTCGATAATTGTCACCACATGGCAGCCATCCGAAGCACTCGTCCATCAAGTACTTGACGCTGGCGCAGACGATTTACTTGTTCAACCTGCCTCACGCGGGCAATTGGCCAAACGGATCGAAACCTTAGTATTCAACAGAAAGCCATTCGTCGTCACGTCAAACTACATTGGGCCTGACCGGCGCAACTCGGCCAGGCCGGGAACCCAAAAAATCGAAGGGCTCGATGTTCCGAATATCCTACAGTCCAAAGTTATGGGAGGGGATGAATCTGCTGCGTCACAGAACGCGCTTGATGCCGCTATTGCTAAAGTAAATCTTGATAAAATCATCCGAAATGGCGCCCACATTGGGTATCTGACAAAGCAAATATTATCTGCTTATGAGCAAAAAAATGTCGATGGACCATTGGTCGGCCATTTGCGAGGTCTGATAAGCACGGGCGAAGACTCTATTCGTCGAATACGGGGCACAAAATACGAACTCATCAAGACACTATTCCAAACAATAATAACCGTCGGCCAGCGTCTTGAACTCGCGTTTAACAGTCCCGAAGGGAAAGACCTACAACTGCTTCCGGAACTAGCCATGTCGATCCGGTTAGCGCTCAAAGACGGGGGCGCAACAGGTAATACCGCCGATCAGATTTCAGCCGCTATTTCAGGCGCTCTCCCCCAGCAGGATGTTGCATAAGGGCAAGGCCCTAGGGCTGGAAAAATACAATGCCTTAATCAAAGACTTTCCGAAAACCAGCCCATAATCCCAGTACAGTCACCAAAGCAATCGCCGCCACACCAATAACGTAGAAACTAAGCTCTCGGCCAAAAGTCTCAGCCACAAAGCCCATTACAATTGGTACAGCAAACCACGTCATCTGATTAAGTGTCACCCGTAGCCCCATTGCTTTACCTTGCATGTTTTCTTCGGTGTAGCGCGCAATCATCGAAATCAGAAAAACCAAGCTCGCAGCCATCGCCCACCCACGGGCGCCCGATGCCAAAACAAGCCAGGTCACTTGATCACTAAGAAGCGGTGTAATTGCAACAAAGAAGATCGACCCGGTAACGAGAAACAGCAACAAAATATGGGTGCGAAATAAGCGCTGTAATGGCGCGGCAGATAATGATCCGACCAAGCCGAAGGCACCATTCGCCGAAATTAATAACCCAATGGTCGTTGCCGAGATTCCAATATCCTTTAAATGCACGCCATAAAACGACGCCTGAATCCCGCCGCCTAAATGTCGCAAAAGAGACATTGCCATTACGAAACAGATCGTCGGCAACACCAGAAGTTTGAAAGCCGCGATATAGTCAGAAGGGCATGGCAAAAACACGCGCGTGGATAAACGACTGTTCTGGTCTTCAGTTTTTTCAGCTGCCTGACGGTCAATATCGGGAGGTAAAATGAGCACCGAAACTAGAATACCCGCAGACCAAATACCTATTAAGCCAAAGCCACCCCATGGACCCAGATGGTCCAGCGCAACACCACTGAGCGCGGGCCCTATAAGCAATCCAAGACGGGTACAAAAGGACATCCGGCTCGTGTATGTGGCATCGCCTTTCATAACCCTGCTCACCAATGTCTGTGCGCCGACCCAACCTAAACTGTCGACGAGACCAGTTATGAGTTGCAGAACGATGATAGCCCAAATGAACGGTGTAACCGGATATAGGAGCGGTGCAACGGCACCCACTGTAGCCAAGAAGATCATGATACGACGGGCGCCAAGCCGATCGATTACCGCACCACCATGAATTGCCAAAAGCATCGGGCCGATATGCCGGCAACCAATCGTAATTCCGATAAGCCAGTCTGGAACACCTTGAAGTAACAACCAAAGTGGGATGATTACCCATCCCATGTTCGGCATGGTGTTGCTAAACGCCGCAGCACCATACACTCCCGCCTGTATCCGCCAAGGTATTTTGCCGCTCTGTTCAGTCACACACGACTTCTAGTTACGAGCATTCGTTATTTCCGGTTGCTTCCTCAGCCATATGCCTGTTGCGATAAGCATCGCCAGCACAATCATACCAATTGCATAGAATCCATTGGCCAGCCCAAACAGTTGGATCAATACGCCCATTATGAATGGTACAATTACGCCAGCAAGACGGTTTGCGGTGTTACGAAGCCCCACGCTTGTTCCCTGTACCTTCGATCCGCTCGCCTTCGCCAGAATGGAAATCATAAGTGGTTGGCTTACGCCTAACGATGCACCGCGCATCGCGCTCGCGATAACAAGGAATGTAAACGCCCCAAGCAAAGGAGTCGCACATACAAAGATAACGGAGCCCGCCACGGTCGCCAGCAACAACCAATGGGCTGAACAAAAGCGTAAAAGTTGGCCGACCGATAAAGACCCGATGCCACCGACAACGGCTGCCACAGACGTCAAGATCCCGATCAAGGTTCCTGATAAACCAACGACGTTGTCAAGATACACAACATAGAAGCCTGTTTGCACAACGTTTCCGGCATTGCGTAACATCGTGGCAATCACCACAAACAAAACCGCAGAGATAGCTAACATACGAAATGCGGTAACGTAATCAGCCATCCGCGGAAGTAGTCCGGAAAATGTGACATTCTCTACCTGATGCGATTTGGCGTCTGGAGACGGTAGAGCCATCGCTGAGAAGAACCCAAATGATGCCCAAATGCTCATCACTGTGAAAGCGACCCAAGAGCCGCCAAGATCCCAGGCTACACCTATCATCGGGGGACCAATGAGATGCCCTAACCGCAAAGAAAAGGAGAGCCTACCGGCATAAACAGCACTACCTTTCATAACCTGCCCGATCAATGTCTGCGCCCCCATCCACCCCATCGACGTGGCAAGTCCCGCTAACATTTGCAGAAATATAGCTGCCCAAATTAGGGGCATCGTCGGAAAAATAAGCGGGACCGCAGCATTAATAACCGCAAAAATTAGCATCACACGCCGGGTCCCTAGCCGATCCATAAGCGCCCCACCGTGGATGGATAAAATTAGAGGGAGGACATGACGTGCACTAAAAACCACTCCAAGGAGGATCGCCGATTTTTCAAAAGTACTCACCCAGAGCGGAATTATAATTCCTGAAATTACCGACATGCTGTTCGCAAACATGCCGCAACCATAAACGGCGAGTTGCGTTTTGATAGGAATGAGGGGGGTGTCTATTTTCGCCATTGATTAGACGTCCCCGGAGCGCCCCAACCCTGGGTGGCGTGACACAAACACTGTGGCGCATATCAAAACGACTGAAAGCCCAGCGCCCATTACAAAGAAACTATTTTGGATGCCAACAAATTCTGCGACAGCCCCCATTAGTGGAGGCACGATACTGCTTGCCAGTCGATTGACCGTCGTCCTCAAGCCAGCACCCTTCCCCTGCTCCGTACTAGCTATCGCCCTTCCCAATACGGAAATTTCCATGGGCTGGCTGATACCCAAGCACAGTCCGCGCAGCCCAATCGCAGCAGCCAGCAAAAACAAAGTGACCCAAACAGGTGCGTCGAAAACCAGAACCGGCGTAATTGCAATGGTAACGACCGTCATAAATACAGCGCAAATTGTGAGCCAATGCGGATGTAGGACACGGGCAATTGGAGATGCCAAAAGAGAACCGCCACTGGCAATTAATTGAGCAAACCCGATAAGAAACCCAATTACGGCGGCGGAAATATTCACTTCACCGAGGAACACAACGTAGAACGAGCTTTGGATTCCTGTCGCACCAATCCTGACCATGGTCACCATTAAAATCAGAGCAACAGCGGGAATAGCAATCAAACGAAATGCACTGCGATAATCAGCTATGCGGGGCACAATGTCTCTCAAGCACACGGGAGCAGTGCCCACCATTTCCACTTCTTTAGAAATCTGTGGTATCTTGAGAACACATAAAAGACCTAGAGCCGACCAGAGACTCATACAAATAAACGCCGGCCAAATCCCCATAGACTGCCAGGTATTATCCCAAAGGAGACCAAATAAACTGGGGCCAAAAAAGGCACCAAATCTGACAATTGAGGTCATACGCCCTATATATCGGCGACGTCCCTGCATGACGTTGCCGCTGAGGGCCTGCGCACCCACCCAAACCATTGCGTCAGCCATACCAGCGACCATTTGCAAAAGAATGATAGCCGAAATTTGAGCCGCAAACGGTAGTAGCGACGTCAATGGAAACAAAAGAGGTGTCACGACCGCAACAATCGCAAATGCAATCATCACACGTCGCGTCCCTAAACGATCCATTAAGGCGCCGCCATGAATCGATAATATCAACGTCAGAAAATACCGCGAACCGACAATGATGCCGATCAAGAAGGTTGAATCGGTTAGTTGAACGGCCCAAAGCGGCATAACCAGCGTAGAGATCACCACCATTGTAAAGCTGAACACGCCGGCGCCATAGATCGCGGCTTGGGTCTGCCACGGTATCTCGGCGCGCGGAGTATCATTCATAACGTTGGCGATATTTCTGTTTGTCAGTTGAGTTTACCGTTGGGTTGCTTGACAGCAAGCAGACGGTCCAAGACACTTATTGCAACTCTTTTAACGGTTTGAGCAAGGACACGCAAAATTTGTGCGGTCCGACAGGAGAATTAGAAATGGATGGTTTCTCAAATTCAGCGGTCGAGAGAGCAAAAATAGAAGTTTCTGCGTGTACACGCCTTCTAAATCATGAAGGCGTCCTTGGGTATAGCGGCCATGTCAGCCAACGCCTTCCCGATGGCGAAACCTTGTTGATTCAAGCTTTTGATGCGAGCCGAAATGATTTAGCTCCGGAGGATCTCTATATCATTGATTTAGATGGCAACGTTTTGGATGGAGACCCCAACGCTCGCCCGGTCAATGAGCTGGAGATCCACGCCGAAATTTTGCGTGCTCGATCTGACATTAATGCCGTACTTCATTGGCATCCTGAGATAGCGACACTCTTTACAATGGTTGAGGGCGTCGATCTCGTGCCCATGAAAAATCATGCCTATCGGTGGTCGAGTGGCATACCTACTCATCCGGAATCATGGCACATCGACACTCAGGAACGCGGTCGAGCAATGGTAGAAACCATGGGCGAACACAACGCTGTTCTGTTGCGGGCTCACGGTGCGGTCATCGGATCTGAAAGCATCGCTGCATTAATGGTCGATGCTGTACATTTTGATGAAAATGCGCGCGCCCTCTATGACGCCTCTCGGCTTGGAACCCCAACGCCGCTCTCTAGAGAAGAGTCAGACGAGTTTGCGGCGAACTTCAAGCGGACCAACCACTCCGTCAAGTTGTGGCGGTATTATCTCAGCCGGGGTCTAGAAGCCGGAGTTATTCCTGAGGAATGGGCCGAACAGCTCGCACCGGCTGAACGAGTATAAGCTAATACAATTCATTCTCTTGAATTTTGCTAATACTGGCTCAACGATTTGTTAACGGCCTATATCTAGCGTTAACCCCTTGGAAATTAATACAGCCAAATTTGGCTGCCGAGGGATACGGCTATGGGGCAAACGAAGAAAATTACATCGAGTAACTTGCTTGATGCCTCACTGGCGCAGGCACCGACCTCAACGTCAAAAAGTGTCCTGCGTGATGTCGCAGTCGCAATCGACCCCCCTCCTGACGGGGCAGTGGGCATCCATGAGTTACTTGATCGCCTCGACTTTCTAGCGGAAGCCGACTTTTTCTCACCCAAAGAACAATCACTAGGTACCACGCGCTCGTTTATAGAGCCGTCTTCCTCGTGGAATATATATGATTTCGCCGATTCACAGATTTTTACGAGACCATTGGATATTACCGGATGGAAAGGCGACGATCTGCAGCTCATGCTAAGGCAAATGATCAGATCTCAAGCAACGACCCACGCTCTTATGCGCCAAATCGACGAAGGGCTTGCAGCGAACCCACCCACCTTGAATGCCAATTCAGTAGCACTTGAGACAGGTGTTTCGCGCAATATTTTGTCGCAAGACCAGGTCGTCAGAATCCAACTTCTGCCCGAACACCCCCTATCCGTCACTGATGAATTCTGGCATGCCATCGAAACGGCTGCCTCAGTCGTCCCAGCCAGTGATGCAACGGGCAGCTCCGTTGTCGTTGCATACATAAATGCACAAGACATCGAAGAGAAATCTACTCAGGAACGATTGAGGTCATTTCACGACAACAAATATAAGATCCTTTTCGTTTGCCAACACACACTTCCGTCGCAAAGACGGAACCCTATACTCGATCAAGAGGAATACTGCGCCGCGCAATATGCCGATAACATTGGGATGGAATGGGCCATTGTCGACGGAAACGATGTTGTCGCTATCGCAATTGCGTCTGCCGCCCTAATTGACCGCACTCGAAAAGGTAGAGGAGTTGGTTTTCTTGAGGCAGTGACTTTCGACAACGATATGGATCTCGAAATTTCCGACCCGATAACGCGTCTCAAACAGGCAATGGTTGCACGCGGTGATATAAATCATGCTGGTTTTGAGATCCTCGAGACCCTCGAAAAACAGATGGTTAGTACTGCAGAAATCAAAGCATCTGCGACACCCTCAGTATAACTAGCTTACCCTTTTTAAATCTCCGAGACCGTCAATGTGCTCTATAACTTCGTCGAGATGCATCACGTCTGCATATTTGTGATGCATGTCAAACAAATTGACCATGTGATTGACGGCAGTTCGGTCATAGCAACATTCTTCAACCAGTGTTACGTGAAAACCATTTGCCTTGGCATCTTGAACCGCGGCTCGCAAACAACCACTCGTCGTACCACCGCCCATTATTAAGCTTTGAATCCCCATTTGAGTAAGATGTGACATGAGTGGCGTGCCATAAAATGCACTTGCCCTCTGTTTATAGACTACAAGCTCGTCAGATTGCGGTGCTAGTTCCTCAAGGATTTCATAGGACTCCTCGTGCTCGTCAAGAACCTGACGGTTTGTCGCTCGACCGTTACTCGACTGGCTCCTCGTGTCCCCCGTACAATAGGTTATGGGGATACCTGCGGTCCGCGCTGCACTGAGGAGTTGCTTCGCAGGTTCAACCATCGCCCAAGCCCGTTCTCCACAAGAGCTGGGGTGCTCCTTAATGACATCTATGACCTTTTGCTGTCCGCCTTCATAACTCGCTTTATAGACGTCCACCATTAACACAGCAGGATTCTCGCCAACGAATACATCTCGTTCGTAGTGGCTATAGATTTCCTGCGTTTCATTGTCGATAAAATCGCGCCAGCAATGATCTTCAAATTCACGGGTCATATCAGCATCCTCCCAAATTTGAGCGTACTTGTATCACCACTATACTAAAGTTTCGACTATCAGGTCGATAGGAGCGAAGAATGCTGGCTAGAGTAAACGCCTAGCGCGCGCTGCACGGATAACAATCCACAAATAAGCGCTATGCATGAGAATAAAGGCCAGAAATATTAGAAACTGGCCGACACCCGTCAGGGTAACAAACCAAATCGCCGCTATCCCCTGTACAATACACATTCCGGCATATAGCAGGCTGACCCTTGGATGCGACCAACCAAGTCGATTCACCAGTTGATATAAATGTGAACGATGCGCATCCGTCACGACCTCCCCAGCGCGCAATCTCCTCACAAACGTATAAGACGTATCAAAAATAAAGTGGAAAAAGAGTAGCGGCATAACCCAAAACGATATCTGACCCGCATCGAACTTCATTGCTAACACAGCGAGGGCTGCGAACATAAAACCGAGGAATTGGCTTCCGACGTCGCCCATAAAAATGCGTGCTTTTGGAACATTATAAAACAAAAATCCGAGGACAGATGCCGAAATTATATAGCTGAGAACAAAAACAAAAATAGAGCCTTGATTAAAGGCGATAAGAGCGAAAATAGATGCAGCAACTATTGCTGTGCCCCCTGCCATCCCATCAAGGCCATCCATAAAGTTGAAAGCATTCGTCAGCCCAACTACCCAGACCAAGGTTACGATGTATCCCCACAGGCCAAGCTCGATAGTGCCAGCCCAGGGCAACGTGACACGGTCGATTATGAGATCACACGCAAACAGAACAGCCACCGACATAATTTGCGATAAGAGCTTGATCTTAAAACTCGGCAGGCGATTGAGATCATCGAGGAAACCGACGATCGCGACCATCAGCGATGCCATGACGAGACCCGATAAAAATGGGCCTAATCCCGTTTTCTGATCCCAAACAAAATAAAAGAATAAATAGCCAGCCAAGGTTATCAGCACTATCGAAACACCGCCGCTGCTAGGTGTTGGCGTATCATGCGATGAGCGATGATTTGGCAATGCCAGAATTTGCCTCTTCAACATATACCGAGTGATTATTCCTGCTCCAATAAGCAGAATACCCGCTAAGAATATATGATGAAGAACTGAATCTATGGCCATTTCAATATAGTCGGAGACATGTGAGATCGTTGCTTCCAACATTGGCAAACTCGCCGAACGGCCTGGCAATGTCAACGTAGGTTGTATGTCGGAGAAAGGACCGTGTTAGCGTTAACAAACTGTAAACTGATCGAACGCTATTTTAGCTATGAGTTTTACGAACGAAAGCTATGCAAAAATGGCAGATCTAGAAGGCCTAAAACAAAGAATTGAGCTAATAGACGCGCGCTTGAAAACAGCTCACGTGGCACGGGAGCGAGAAAGTGCCGCTCTTTCAGACATTTGGGAACAAATTCGCGAGCGTTATCTCGATCAAATGACAGAGATCGACAGCATGCGACAACAGATCCATGAATTAGAAGAAACAAAAGACGAACTCACAAAACTAATTCACGCCCTGCTCGCCGCCATAGAAACAAATTTATCGCACGCCTCGGATGAAACAGTGCCTCAGATCAAGGCAATGGCAGACGCTCTTTTAGAGACGCCTTCAGCAGCAATTGAAACAGCCACAACTGAAAATTTTTCGCCTATTGAATCTGCTGAGCTTTTGGACGAGCCACTGAGTAAGACTCTAGAGAACGATCTCAACGAAACTGATGATCTTATTTCAGCAATCGAAGATACTTTGGATGACGAAGATTTAAATGAAATAGCTGATGCATCAAATAATATCGAAAGAGGCGAACAAACCGCTGCTCTTAGCCCAGGTATTCGGGACTTAATTGGCAGAATTGAGGAAGCCGTTGGTCCTGTGACACTCGAAGGAGACGAAAGCGTTTCCACTCCCGCTGATAAAATTGATGAGCTGGGCAAAGACCTTCAGGAAATTGAAGAACTACGCGGTGAATTGATGGGTTTACGAGAGCGAATAACGAGCAACGGCTAAGCTTCATCCTATCGACAAAGACTTTTCGGTCGTAAGGCTTGCGCGGAGACTTTTGCGACTTATCATAGCCGCATGATCGAAATCATTGACTTATCATATTTGCGCGTGGGAGCAGCCGATCTCGAAGAGGCTGTCCTTTTCGCGACTGAAACAATTGGGCTGCAGGAAGTTCGCCGGGAAGACAACCGTATATATGTCCGCGGAGATGACCGCGATCATGACATCTGCTACGTACAAGGCGGCGTAGAAGAACATGTGGTGGGGTTCGAAGTCGCTAACGATAGTGTACTTCAAGCAGCCTATGAAGAACTTGACGCAGCCGGAGCCGCAGTAAAACGAGGCACCGAAGCTGAAAAAGCGGACCGCCGGGTATTGGACTTCTTTAAATTCTCAGACCCTAGCGGCAATCATTTTGAAATTGTCCTTCGACCCTACAAATCAACGAGACGATATTTTCCCACACGCGACGCTGGCATCGCAGAATTCAGTCATGTTGGGTTAAAAACTACAGATGCTCCACGCGACGAAAAGTTTTGGACTACATATTTTAATATCCGCCCCAACGACTGGATTGGCGACGCAGGTCTTCTTTCCTTCGACGCCGTGCACCATCGCATTGCGCTTTTTCCCGCAGACACACCAGGCATTCAGCACATCAACTTTCAAGTGGATAGCATCGATGATTTAATGCGATCTTATTACCACCTTTCCGAAAAACAGGTTCACATTGTCTTCGGACCCGGACGTCACGCGTCATCTGGTGCAATGTTTCTGTATTTTGAGGGACCGGATGGCATGGTCTACGAGTATTCACATGGTGTCAGAATAATTGACGACCCCAACTATCGCCCTCGGCAATTCCCATTCACACCTGAGGCATTCTGCGTATGGGGAGCCAAGCCGGACATCCCCGAATTCCGGGATTAAGAATCAAATGACTGAAGAAGAGTTTGGCTCGATAGGCGAACCACTTGAAGCAACACAGAAAAGAGTCCGACTAGCTGCAAGAGCTTTAGCGAGACATAACCTTGTCCATGCTTATGGGCATGTGAGCGCCAGACTCAATGACGATAGCTTTCTCGTCTGTGCTCCGAAGCCAATGGGCTTAATTGATCCAGGTGAAGATGGAGCCGTGGTCCCTATATCAGGTGAATTACCCACAGGCGTCCTTGGAGAGGTGCGCTGTCATCAGCAAATATATGCCACTAGAAGCGATATAAACGGCATATGCCGAGTATTCCCCCGCAATGTAATGACATTGTCGACCTTCAAGAAAACACCGAAGGCTCGACTGGGATTCGGATCTTATTTTTTCCCCGAACCTCCGCTTTGGGACGACCCTCTTTTACTTCGTTCCGGTGAACAAGCAGCAAAGTTTGCGCAAACTCTAGGATCGGCGCGCGCGATCGTAATGCGGGGGAATGGCGCTGTGTGCGTCGCGCCTTCGATTGAAGAAAGTATTGTTATGGCCTTTTACTTAGAGGAATCCGCCATCACCGAATTGGCAGTTATGGCCTCTGGGCCAGACTACGATTCCGTATGTTTCACAGAAAAACAGGCTAATGTTCGCGCAACCGGAACCGGAAGAATTTATGAGAGATTGTGGGACTATATGACCGCCGGCGATCCCGAGAAATAGCCTACTATTTTGGCCATGAATGAATTGGTCATTACTAATATGGTGTATCGACAATTGTATTCGAATACCATACATCCCACTGCTTAATTTGAAGAAATGTCTTTACACACTTTATTTCGTTTTTCTTGTCGAACACCGTTAACTACCGCGGTTGCTAGAACTTCATAGCCAAGTTTGTTGAAATGCGAGCCGTCCCTAGGGCCGTGTAAGATTTCTCGCCTTGTGGCCTTTCTCACTGCCGAACGCACGTCAATGAACGTCGCTCCAACACGAGACGTTGCAGCATTAATCAATTTACAAATATGGTCACTTCGTTTCTCCATAAATGATATCGAAACAGCGCGTTTCGGGCGGCCTCTCACCTGTATATGGGCTAACCCCATATTTTCGACGTGGCGATAGCTAGTCATCACGGACGGCAAGTAGACAACGAAGATTTCGGATTTTGGGAAGCGGCTTTGCAAATTTTGCAAACTATGAAAAAACACATCAACCCCTGAACTAATTGTGGCCTCCGACAACAAAGGACTAGGCCCCTGCATAGGAGGGGCAAATACGATGTCGTTGTCTACCCACAATTTATTTGGGCCCGATTTCCAAGTCCGCCAGGAATCTGCAGGTGGGTAACTAACGAGATCGGGTTTTCTCCATCCCATCGCAGCTTTAAAATTATGCCGAGCGATCCGAAGTGCCGCTGCGCTGTCACAGAAAAGAACCAAGGCTTAATTGTTCGAACCTCGTACCCGATTCGTCGGCGTGCATCTTTGACCTCAAAATCTATATCGTCGTTATCTCCCTTAGTCGTATTGTTATTCAGATCATTGCCTTCATAAAAATATGCGATTACCCGTTTGGGCGGTTGCAGTTCTAAATATGGCGACGAGTTGATTACCGTGAAACCGTACAAAGGTTGCCCAACTAAAGCCGCAGGACTACCGCTTCCACCTCGGCCCATCGATATGATGTCCCAGCCTGTCAAATCCCGTATTACGTGCAGAGAATGAAATTTTGCGTTGGTTCCATGATCGGCGGTGAACAGCCAATCGCCCAACCCATGAGCAAAGGAGTCTCCAAGCAAAAGGGTGTAGTCCTTAGGAAGAACATTGTCCTTTGTTGGTTGTGCCAGCACCGACAATGCGCCGAAATGGTGATGTAATCTAAGAGGAAGGGTGGGAAGAAGGAATCTAAGTGTAACGATTTCAATTAAGACGGCCCCAACTATTATGGACAGTGCCGTCAGGCTGAGATTTGCTGATATTCGTCTCATACTAACTGTATACCGACATCTCTACGTCGCCATCAATATTTTATGATACTCTGCACAACAAAACTTGACTGTAAAATATTGTGAGAGCCATTCCCGCCTGTCGCATTAGTTGATGAATTGAATGCGATCCGAAGCTGCGAGCCGCTTCCAATATTACCGTCTGAGGTTGGATGATTAAAGGCCGTTGATGAATAATCCCACGTATGATTGTGACTCGGCATCTCAGCTACTGTAAGCGTATGAGTCTCGGTACCACCCGTATCACCAACGGCGTTTCCGAGAATTCCTGTTCCAGTACCGCCCGACCCGACAGCGACCCGACGTCTTGTATCCGGCAAATTAAAAGATGAACCATCCACCGAGCCCCAGGTCGTGCCAATAGCGGTAAACAAAGCTGCGTAGGTTGCGCGAGAGACCGACGCCCCGTCACACACCAAATAACCGCTCGGCACAGACCCGGCTCCAGCAAAACCGAACATTACCCCGGCAGGAACCGTTTCGACAGGTGGTGGTGTCGGCGCAAGGGCAATAATCGCCTGCTTAATTCGTTCAGCCGTCCAAACTCTTTCGTCTATCGCTGTGCCAATTTCTGCTTCCGCCTGACTCGGAACATTCAGGTCAGCCTGTACACCAAGCGTAGTCCGTGCCTCCAAAGCTGTTCCGTTGCTAAGCAGCACTTCCATGAACCCGGCGTCGGTTGCATCGCGCTGGTGCGTCAAGATATACGCCTGCGCCCCGCGTCGATTTAACGCCTGACTATAGAATCTTGCCTGAACGTAAGTAGAAACGCCCGGTTGCCTCGCTTTCAAGATTAAAGCTCGGACACGTCCTGTTCTCGCCCGCAGACCTTCGAGTCGAGAATGCAACCGATCTTGAACTTCGTTGAAAATAAGGGGAGCGATATCGCCCTGCTTGGTCCGGATTAAAAGATTGCGTGCCGCAAACTCAGATAAATTCGCGGAACTGCTACTAGCGATCGCCTTTCGACGTGCGTTCATTGAATACCTATGTGGAAAACCCGAACAAACAAAAAGCCCCGCTTTGCGGAGCTCTCGACGTTTTTTGGAAGTGTAAAAAATATACTTGCTTTACCTTCTCAAGTCAAGGAATATTTTCCTATAACAGATGCCCACTCTTCTCTTTTTTAACCGAAAGATAAAACTCATTGTGATCATTCGAGGGAAACGCATGCGGCACCCGTTCCAAAACCTCAATACCAAAAGACGTTAAACCCTCAACCTTGTCAGGATTATTCGTCATCAACCGGACCTGAGTAAAGCCGAGCTGTTTTAAAATCCTCGCTGCCGGTAAAAAAATCCGCTCATCTGATTCAAATCCTAGTCGTTCATTAGCTTCAACAGTATCAAAGCCCTGATCCTGTAACGCGTAGGCTCTCAGCTTGTTCGTTAAACCAATGCCCCGTCCTTCCTGTCGTAAATACAACAGAATTCCAGCACCTTCTTTCCCAATTTGGGCAATAGCACCGCGGAGCTGCTGTCCGCAATCGCATTTCAACGATCCGACTAGATCACCCGTAAAACATTCAGAATGTATACGGGCGAGGACCGGGCGATCAGTCGGCGGCTCACCAATGACAATTGCGAGATGCTCGCGTCCACCATCAGGGGAACGGAATGTCAAAATTCGAGTATTCTCTGCATCCTCCAACGGAACACGGGCCGCTGTAACCTGCCTGAGAGAACCCGCCGTATCCATTTCATAGGACATGACATCAGACGCCCTAATTGAAGAGATCCCATCCTCGGCAACAATGTGATCGTTGCTCCCATCAGATGGAACCAGGATAACGGACGGTAACAGGCGAGCGATCTTGGCAAGCTGTACAGACGCAATACTGGCGGCATCCACTGGTTCTCGGTTTGCCGTATACGGCCCACGTAGGGGATTAGCCAAATCAGTCGTTGGGTCGGCAATCGTCCGTGCTATCTCTGCTGTACGCCAGGACTTGGATGGAATCAGTACAATTTCATTCGTATACAGCCTGACTTTTAAAGTTCGTGCCCGGTGATGGGTTATTGCGATTGCCGGTTCATCGCTACCAAGCTCTGCTAGTCGGGAGATCACCTGATCGGTACACATCTCAGACGCTACAGCAATTATCGCTTTCCCAGCATCATCACAAATGTGAACAGCGCGGCCGCGCCGGAAATCATGCGAAGCACGATCGACGGCAAGCGTTGCTGCAACCACCGCGGCATTACTGGATGTGTTCTCTGTTGCTGTCATTGACACTCAAAAAAATCAGGCTCGGGACAATAATCAAACCGACCCCGAATTACGAGTATCAATGTATCAGGTCTACAAGAGTCAATTCAAACCCGAACCTGCACAGGTATTTCACAGCGAATTGCCATATACTTGTCTAACCCGCTGACCAAGAATCCCAATGCCATTCCCCCGCCCAGCCGATATTTTTGCTCTATGACTTCAAGCGATTCATTTTCAACCACCACATCAATAACCATTTGAAGCCATCGTGTCCCCGGGATGCCACTTGCGACCTCACAACTCAATTGCCGTGTCCAAGGCAAATAGCACCGTTGCCAGAGCACAGCTTCCCTATCCGACATACGATCAATGAAATCCATACGCTGGCGTTTGTTTGAACCTTGATTCGTTTCAGAACGCCAACTACTTGCGGGAAACATGCCGCGGGACACAGTTTCGAACACAGTCCGAATTTCTTCTGCAGCACGCACATGGTCAGAAGAAATATCACCAACCGCCAATAACGAAACTATCGTGTCCTGACGCAGCTTTCTTTCTGTCTGTGGCGTCGGACATAGATTCTCTTCCACAATTGATGCGCCTTGCGTCAATCGCTCTTTACGGGTTTTCCTCATTACCAACCCCTCCCCAAGAAAGCTTATTCCGACCGATGGTCGTTACCTAAAGCGTGATCACTGAAATCCATATCCCGGAGCAGTGCATCAAGATCAACACTGTCGAATTCACCATCGATCACCTCCGTAGGATCAAAAGCATTAGGTTCTCGCTGCTGCCATACCCGCTGCGCAGCCTGAAGCTGTCGTTTACGGGTATTCACCCGCTTACGAACTGGTCTTAATGCGTTTTCATATTTGTTCATCATAAAAATCATAATACGGTTTTAATACCGCATGTCAAGGTATTTTTACCGCATTCGTATTTAGAGTACTTAAGGTTAAAATACCGCGACAGCAGGAGAGACATTATGGTCGCGCTAACAGATAGAATTCAGGGACGTTTAAGAGAACTCGGTAAGTCCGCGCGTCGGGCCTCAATTGACGGTGCTCTTACTCCAGACGCCATTCGTAACGTCCTTAGGAACAAGTCTAGAAATCCAAGAAGAGATACGCTCGAAGGTATTGCCCGTGGCCTAGATTGGACCTTAGAGGTTCTTTTAGAACTCCAATCCAATAATCAATCCGGCCACATTAACTCGGTGCAAGATGTCCCACTCGTCAGCTGGGTAGCTGCCGGTGAACTCACAGAAACCAACGATCCATACGCTGTTGGTGGTGCCGAAGACTTTATACCGATCACTCACAATCGTGATTCCCTCATCGCTTTACGGGTTCAGGGAAGCAGCATGAATCGTGTAGCTCCAGACGGGAGCATCATCATCGTTGACTTCGGTGATCGAACATTATCGCCAGGACAATATTACGTCGTCAAACATAATGGTGACGCCACGTTCAAACGATTTAGAACTGAACCCGCACGATTAGAACCTGACAGTACCGACAGTTACGACACCATATTTATTACGAATGAGATCGAAGTCGTTGGACATGTGATCCAAGTCACCAGAAAACTATCCTGACTCGAAATACGGTACAAATACCGTATTTTTTTGACAATTACATAATCAACCATTAGTATAAATCAGGTATATTTACCTAATTACTAATTATTGATGATTATCTCTTCACCAACTAGAGACTTGAGCAAAAGATATGATGGATCGATACCGATAGGTGCCTCATATCCATGCGATTATAACTTAAGTTGGTCACAGCAATGCGCAAATCGGGAGCGCTGGGCTCGTGCAGAGGTTCAGCGGATCGGGAAGGAAATAGCGCTTCTGCAAATCGAAGGGAAGCAATCCCAAGACCTCTACGTAAAAGGCCAAAAGAGTAAACTACGCCAGAAACTACATTACGCAGAGCAAAATTGGTCTACCTTTTGTAGATTATCAAGGGACAACGCTGAGTAGTTGTCGCTTACTCCTGACTAACACACCGATAAATCACCACCTCTCCCTTGATATCTTCAAGAACTGCGTCCTTAGAAAGAGAATTACAGTGATTCCTAGCTGAAATCATCGCCAACCAATGGCGCGACCCCGGCATTAACTGCCCGAGTTCACGGGTATCAACATGGATTTCATTCGGCGTCGATTTAACGACTTCCGTACACCCAGCGATTAGCACTGCACAAAGCACCATCACAGCACTTCGGCGGAAATGAGATAATATATCAAGCACACTGCACCATCATCAAATTGCTGCAAAAGATAGCATTGCAGATTCTAATATCTCTTCATCAATGTCCGGAAATGTCGCGGAAAGTATAACTCTAACATCGGCATAATCCTCTTCGCCTAACTTCGCCTCAAGGCAGGTTAGGTATAACCCCAGATTGGCTGTACAAATAGCCATCCTCAATGACGGCTCTAACTCTAAATTGGGTGCAGACGTCACAGTTGATGTAAGAGCCATATGCTCAAGGTGTTCACCTTCTATCTCCAGAGACAAAATGCTTTTTCGTAACGTTTCACAGTTTTCCGCAGAAATCGGAGAAAAGTCATCTTTAAGAGCCAATCGCACCGCCCGAATACCGCAAACAATATCTTTGTTCCAGCGCCGCGATACATCTAGCGCGCGCGTCAATGCATCATGATCCATTACAGGATGACCATTATGGCCGAGCCACATACTTAAAAGGATCAGATTAACGTCAAGAATATGCCTGTCCTGCAAGGCAATGCAGGCCGTCGAAACACCCTCGCGGCCATAAACCTGAAGAGCAAAATCCCAAAACGGGCATTCTTCAAAAACTAACGACATTGTTCTTCAAATCCTCTCCACAGGACAAACCTATGCCACGGGGCGAAAGATGTCCCTGCCCTAGCATGCAATGACTATATGGCTATTCTAACGCAGCTTCATACTACGGGGATAGGAACAGAATGTGAAAAAACCGCTAGACGGTAAAATAGCTATCATCACCGGCGGTGGACGCGGTCTCGGGAGAGCTATGGCCTTGGGATACGCCAAAGCCGGGGCCAGCGGTATCGTTATTACTGCTGCGAGAAACCGCGATCAAATCGAAACTGTTGCTGCAGAAATCAACGATATCACCACCAACAACATTGCTGTCGCTATTCAAGCTGACGTAACCGATCTGAATGCCTGTCAGGAGACAGCCAAGGCAACAATTCAGCAATTTGGGCGCATCGATGTACTCGTTAACAATGCCGGCGTCGGTCAGGGGAAGATGGCAGACGACCGGGTCAAGTTTTACGACGGAAACCCCGCAGGCTGGGCCGCAATCGTCGATGCCAATATCAACGGCCCGTTTAATATGGCTTACGCGGTAGCCCAAACCATGTTGCAACAAAAGTCAGGACGAATTCTGAACGTCAGCAAATCACGATCATCGATGTACCGCCCCAACGAATCTCCGTACGGCCCTTCTAAGGCAGCATTGGAAGCCATGACCTTATGCTGGGCGCAGGACCTATTGGATAGTGGTGTAACAGTTAACAGCATAGCGCCAGGCGGCGCTGTTGAAACTGAATTCGTTCTACCAGCAGTGCGAGCAAGTGCCAGCCAAACAGGCAAACCCTATCTCCCTGCGGAGATCATTGTACCGCCTGCAGTTTGGCTTGCCTCCAATGAGGCGAGCGAAATAACCGGGTGCCGATTTATAGGCTCAAAATGGGATTCAAACTTGCCGCCTGATCACGCGGCTGAGGCCAGCCGCGAACCCGCCGTCTTTTTACCACCGGAGCGCGACGGGATACTGACAAAAGCGTGGGAACCGCCGAAAGGTTGAACAGGCTTAAATTACGCCGCCTTAGCAGTCGCCGGGCTATGCGGCGCGGATAGATAGTCTTCTGACTGCATTTCTTCCAGCCGGGATGCAACGCGTGTAAATATTGCGGCGCCATCGCCATCAGGATACAGGTGGTCCGGAAGCGCCGCCGCCGAACAAACCAATTTTGTCTTTTGTTCATAGAGCGTCTCAATAAGAGTGGCGAAACGCTTCGCGATGTTCCTATCACTAGGTTGGAAAAATGGAATATCAGATAAAATGACCGTCTGATACTGGCAGGCGATTGACCAGTAATCTGCCGGACCCAGTGGCTTTTCGCATAATTCAGAAAATGGGAAATAAGCCACCCCCCGCGCCGCCTTTGGCACAGGAATTGTCCGACTATGCACGACAATCGACTCGGCCATTCCTTCTGCACCATCAGTCAATCGATCAAACGCCTCATCTAGTGCATTTTGAGCGGATTCGCCTAATGGTGAATGATACACGCCGACCGACTTCAAGCGATCCCGGCGATAATCTGTTTCGCTTGCCAGCTCCACAACCTGCATCTCCTCTTTCAACAATTCGATAAAGGGCAGGAACCGTTCGCGCTGCAAGCCACCCGCATACAGATCATCAGGTGCTGTATTGGATGTCGCGACAACGGTAACACCACACTCAAACATTGCTTCAAACAACCGACGCAGAATCATAGCATCGACAACAGCCTCTACTTGAAACTCGTCAAAACATAGCAAAGAGCTTGTCTCCGCTATTTCCTTCGCCAGCCGTGGCAAGGGTTCTTCGGCCTGCTTGCCACCGCCTTCCTGACGCCACTTATGCAGCTTTTGCTGCACCTCCTGCATAAAAGGGTGAACATGCACCCGACGGCGCTTCGCAACGGGCGTTGTCTCATAGAACAAATCCATCAGCATGGATTTTCCCCGACCCGGTGGTCCGTAAATATATAAGCCGCGAGGCTTGGGTTTACTGCGCGTCCCTCCAAATAGTGATTTCAGAACACCACCGAGCCCAACGGATTTCTCACTGGCCCGGGTCAACTCACCGTTCAGTGAATGCAAGACCTCAGCAATAACGTGTTGACCTGAATCAGCGCGAATTTCGCCTTTTTCAATACGCTGGTCGTAAGTTTCAAGGAGATCGTCAGAGTTCATCTAATAAATACGGCGCACTGTTATGGGGTATTGCAGGAAGAGCATATATTACAGTGTTAAAACAGCTCTAAAGCTATTAAAACTGGCATAAAAACGATCAGAGAGTCTGACAGCCTGCGCGAATCGTCCAGTATTCCCAGGCGCGCTCAATGGCAAGCTCACTGGTAATACGCTCACTGCATTGCTCTATTTCCCCACCCGTCATATAGCGCGGTTCCCCGAGCTGCAGAGCCTGCATCTGAAGCTTTGCATTTGCCTCCAAATAAATCGCGACCATCACCGCTTCTTTGATCGTGTTCCCGCCGACTACGCAACCATGACCACGCATCAAGGCAATCCGGCCGCCCTGCATTCCGTGCGCCAAATCCCGTCCCTGATCCATATTAAGGACGAGCAATGTCGTATCACCGAAATTGTCAGCAATATCCCAAATTGGCACGGGCCCCTGCATTGTGGATCCCATATGGAACACCGGTCGAATTTCTGTATCTGTCAAACCGAACGGAATAACCGCATGCGAATGATTGTGAATAACTGCTTTAACATCAGATCGAACTTCATAGACCCCGCCATGAATATGGCGCTCGGCATACATCGGTCGATCTTGTTGATCCAGCGGATCACCGTCCAGCGTGTACTCCATCAAATCATCAACCGTTACAATACCCGGACTTCTGGAACAGGCCATAATATAAAGGTCAGGATTAGTCGGATGCCGTACACTGGCGTGACCAAAGGCATCCACAATTCCTTCATTCGCTAGGATCCTGTTAGCGATTACAAGTTCTTGCAGAACTGTATGTGAGGTTTCTAAATCCATGTCGTGCTCTCAATCCTAGTAAACGAGCTGCACCTTAATCCAAGCGAATAACGGTTCGAACCATCTTCTTATCGAGTTTCACGGCAGCATCATTGAACGACGGCGGCCCCAAGAAACCACTAGCGTTGTTACTAAAGCCGTAATCCTCAAGCGGTATACCGAACAAGCCCTGATCAAACTCATCATTACGATTCTCATCATGATAAACTGCAATGGCGTAGGTACCGTGTTTCAGCCCCTTCACAGGGATCGCCACGCCCCCAGGCTTTGCTGGAACATTGCCGTAGGACACTCTGCCTTTATGCGTCGGAAAATGTTCTGGGGAATCGTATACCGCGTAGTGAACGTCCCCCTGCCCCGATCGCAATCCAGCAACCTCGATAATTAAGGTCGCGCGCACACTCGGCAAATCCTCCGCAACCGATGGGGTCGGCAAGCACAAGCTTAAAGCCAATAACGGCCATACATACCTCAACGCCACCGGTAGACGAATGTTGTTATCCCTTCAATGTGCTATCGAGATAAGTAATAGTCTTGCCCCAGGAATCAGCCGTCGCTTCAGGGCGGAACCGTTCCGGCGCTACAAAATTCTGAAAAGCGTGACCGGCACCGTCATAGCCATCGAACTCATGTTCAACACCCAGACGCGTCAACTCTGCCGAAATTTTGTCGCGGTCTTCCGGCGAAGGATTTTGATCATCATTACCGAAGAATCCACGCACTGTACCTTTCATACCGTTAAGCAGCTCAAACGGCGCTGGTCCGTCTTCACTCCAAGGCTTGAACATATTACCCGGATAGTAAGGCACACAGGCTTTGAACGCTTCATGCGTCGACGCTCCAAGCAACGCCATACGACCGCCCATGCAGTGACCAAGAATGCCGAGTTTACCCATATCAACATCGCCACGGGCAGAGAGCCAATCGACGGTTGCCGCCACATCCTTGATTATTTCAGGATCTTTGGGAAACGGGTTTTCCGAAGCCGGTTCTAAAAGCGGCGGCCAATGATACAGATCCATAGATGCTGCGACATAACCTGCTTCCGCAAGGTCATCGCAAACTTTCAGCGTAAAATCATCGTAGCCACCGCGGTGATACATCACCACGACTGCAGGATGTGGGCCACCACCTGCAGGGACCGAACAAGCGATCCGCATTGGATTACCATCGACTTGCACTTCCGTATATTCAGCCATTGAAATCTCCCTGTTACCTCTATACAGCCCACAAAATGCGGGCTTTTCTGTTAAACAGAACGGTAATTTGCCATTGTCGCGGCGTCAACGCGCCACCACCTTTATTATTGCTTCATTGCTCTTCGCTATACCCGCAACTAATATCCGCGCGATAGATTTCAGGAAGTCGAATGACCGATAAAAAAGCCGAACCCACCTGGCTGAAGCCAGTTGTTGATTATGTCCCGCTGGCTGTATTTTTCGCCGCGTACCTTTTCGCCCCCAAAACCGACGACAGCAGTTCCCTTCTTGCAGCAACAGCGGCGTTAATGATTGCCACCGTCATTGCTTTAATCATCTCGCTAATTGTAGCGCGACGTGTGCCCATGATGCCGCTAATAACAGCAGTCATTGTCGTCGTTTTTGGCGGTCTAACACTTTGGCTCCAGGATGAAACCTTTATCAAAATGAAGCCCACCATCGTTGAAGCCTTATTCTCTCTCATTTTGTTTGGTGGACTCTTGTTCAAAAAGCCTTTGCTAAAACCGCTCATGTCATCGGCCTGGCCAATGAACGATACCGGCTGGCACAAGCTCACGTTTCGATTTGCTTGCTTCTTTGCGTCGATGGCAGTTCTCAATGAAATCGTCTGGCGTACGCAAAGCACCGATTTCTGGGTGTCTTTCAAGGTCTTCGGCTTGATGATTTTGACGCTGCTGTTTGCTGTAGCGCAGGCCCGCCTCATGCAACGTCATGCCCTCCCCACCGAGGCTGAGGCCAAAAAAGACGGATAATACGCCGCAGGACGTCCTCTAGGCAGGCGTGCTAGTCTTTCCCCGTTAAAAATTGCGAGGAAGAACTGATATGGCGCAACCTCGATCATTATTCGAGAAAATTTGGGATCGGCACTCAATAACCACGAACGAGGCTGGGCAAACCCTCCTCTTTATTGATCGTCATTTTTGCCATGAGCTCTCATTTCATGCGTTCAACATGTTGCATGGCAACAATCGCACAGTCCGACACCCCGAACGAACCTTCGCAATACCCGATCACTACACCCCAACGACCGGTTTGAATGACTCTGACTATGTCGATGCTGATACACAGGCACTCGTTCAAAACCTCATAAGCAATGCAGAGCGCAACAAGCTCAACCTGTTTGGCTTGGACGATGAACGCCGTGGCATTATTCATGTTGTCGGACCGGAGCAAGGCATTACGCAGCCCGGCACAATCATCGTTTGCGGTGACTCTCATACATCAACGCATGGCGCCCTCGGCGCCCTCGCTTTTGGCATAGGGGCCTCAGATGTAAGCCATGTGCTTGCGACACAAACCCTCTGGCAGCCTAAACCCAAATCTATGCGGATCACTGTGACGGGGAGACGGTCAATCGGCGTAACGGCAAAGGACGTTATTCTAGCCATCATTGGCCATATTGGTGCTGCTGGTGGAACTGGACATGTCATCGAGTATGCCGGTCCGGTTATTCAGGAATTCTCTGTCGATGAACGACTGACAGTCTGCAATATGTCGATTGAAGCAGGCGCTCGCGCTGGAATGATCGCACCCGATGGCACCACCTACAGATATCTCAAAGGCCGCCCGTTCGCCCCGCAAGGAAACGATTGGGATAAAGCTGAACAATTCTGGTGCACATTACCGACAGATGACGCCGCCGAATTTGATAAAGAAGAGACTCTGGATGCTGCTTCAATCGAACCAATGGTAACCTGGGGAACAAGCCCCGAAGATGTCTTGCCTGTAAGCAGCTCTATACCCGACCCGTCGTTGGAAACTGATTCTAAACGTCAAGACGCCCTAAGTCGAAAAATGGACTATATGGGTCTCGTTCCAGGACAGCCTATTTCAGACATCAAAGTTGACCGGGTATTCATCGGCTCTTGCACCAACAGCCGGATCGAAGACCTCCGCGACGCTGCAAGTGTTTTAAAAGACCGCACCGCTCGTATTCCTGCAATCATCGTTCCCGGCTCAGGATTGATCCGAGCCCAGGCGGAGCAGGAAGGATTAGACAAGATTTTTGAGGCCGCCGGTGTCGAATGGCGCCCAGCAGCGGGTTGTTCAATGTGTATCGGCGTCAACGGTGACTTCGTGCAAAACGAAGAACGGTGTGCCTCAACATCGAATAGAAACTTCGAAGGCCGCCAAGGACGTGGCGCACGGACACATCTCGTTAGCCCCGCAATGGCAGCGGCAGCAGCCGTCACTGGGTATTTCACCGATGTACGTAAGATGGAGAAAAACTGATGGAACCATTTACCTGTTTTACTTCAGTGGCAGTGCCGATGGATCAGGACAATATTGATACCGACCAAATTTTGCCGGCACGGCACCTCATGATGCCGCGTGACGAACGCTATGGCGGATATGTTTTTAAAGACCTTCGGCTAGACCAGGATGGGAATGAAATCGGGTCCTTCATCCTCAATAAGGAGGGGTTTCGGCCATCGCGGATTATCGTTGCCTCCCACAACTTTGGCTGTGGCTCATCCCGGGAAGGCGCAGTGTTCACACTCGTGGATGCTGGCTTCCGCGCCATTATTGCGACCAGATTTGGTGATATCTTTTACAACAACTCCTTTAATAACGGCCTGCTCCCGGTTGTATTACCAGAAGAAACTGTCGCGCTGCTCAGACAACAGCTACATGACGGCCCGGGCGCAGAAGTAACCGTTGATCTAGAAGCGCAAACCGTTACCGCCCCTGATCAATCAGTCTATCCCTTTGAAATAGATGCCCATCGCCGGAACCGTCTTTTGAAAGGACTCGATGCTGTCGGGTACACATTGCAGTACGAGGATGACATCACCACATTCGAAGGGCGATATATCGATGTCGCCCCGTGGGAATTATCCGCGGCGCAACAATAGTTCTAAGAACAATGAAAATCGCTCTTGTTGTCGTATTTTGGATCGTCCTTTTAGGAGGCACTGGGTATGCAGCCTATGAGACCTGGGTTGGGATCAATGATGTTGAGATCTCAACGCATGGAAAGATCGCTCTGGCGCTAGGAGTCACGATCACGTTTGCTCTCGGAGCAGGGTTAATGTTCCTCGTATTCTATAGTAGTCGGCGTGGGTATGATTCTGACGATCACATCCAAGCAGCAAATTCTCGTACGACTGACGACTGATCGAAATTAGCTTTTACGAAGGCGTACCCCGACACCTTGTGTGTCGTTTTCAAACAAAAACTCAACGCCTGCTGATTCAAGGGCGCCCTGGAGGCGAACAATCGCCGTTTTTCGTGGTGGACGGGTCTCGTTTTCATAGCGATTGATTGTCGACAATCCAACGCCAGACGCTCCAGCAAGGCGGGGTTGGGTCCATTTGAGCAGACCTCGTGCCGCGCGACATTGATTTGGTGACATAGTCGTTATCTTTCGATTTTCCGTTGCGCTGCATACATCAAGTAAAACACCACAAATACCTGTTTATTCCTCATCAATATTGGGCGTTTGGGTTTTAAATTCCCAATCACATTGCCGTGCGTAAACTTAGGGACTACCCTTGACTTCAAACCCGTCATCTCTAGGCTCGCTCCGGATTCAAACAAAGTGTGATTCCAAATATCACTGTCCCTTTTGGAGGTAAGTCTCGTGGCGAAATTAGCGATAACCATGGCCTGTGGGCCTTACGACAGAATGGAAGCGCTCAGCACAGGGGCAATCCAACCCGAAGGCATCGACCTCCGATATATCGCGATACAGTCTCCCCCCGAAATTTTTGCGCGGATGATTAAAACACACTCCTTCGACGTCGCAGAGATGTCGATGGCCCACTATTTTATTTCAAAAATTCGGGGCGATTTCCCATACGTGGCCATCCCTGTATTCCCGTCTCGGGTATTTCGGCATGGATTTGTCTTCATAAATAAAAATGCGGGCATAAAGACCGCAAAAGATCTGGAAGGTAAACGCGTTGGCGTACAGGAGTATCGCCAGACCGCTGGGGTCTGGGTTCGCGGTATTCTTCAGGACGAATTTGACGTCGATATGGATTCTATCCAATGGTTCGAAGGTGGTGTGAACACGCCACGTGCGGAAGACCATGACATGGACCTCCGCCCGACCAAAGAGCTACCGCTTACAATTATTCCTGGGGACAGATCCCTCAACGAAATGCTCGAAGCCGGTGAAATTGACACCTATTTTGGTGCCCGTCGGCCCGACGCTTTGCATGAGGGTCAAAACGTGACGAGACTATTCCCAAACTATAGAGAACTCGAAAAAGCCTATTATCAGAAAACCGGCATACATCCGATTATGCACACGTTGGTAATTCGCGAGGAGCTCTTCAACGAGCACCCCTGGATGGCTGAAGCTCTTTTTAAAGCCTGCGAACAATCGAAAAGCTGGGCGATCGAGCAAATGCGGTTTTCTGGCGCGCAGCGTCTCATGTTGCCATGGCTTCATGATGAAATTGAAGAAATGCAAGCACTCATGGGGGCCAACACCTGGGCCTATGGCGTCGAACCCAACCGGGGAACGCTTGAGACTTTCATGAAACACCTGGTCGATCAGCACTTTCTCGAAAAGCCAGAACCCATAGACGATTACTTCACGCCGATCATTTCCTGGAGCGAATAAGCTCCATAACAGATAAAGAAACGGCGCGGAAATCATCCGCGCCGTTTCTGATCCAGCTAGACCTGGAAACCGGAGATTACTTTCTCCGGGCTGTTTTCTTAGCCGCTTTCTTTCTCGCGGGCGCTTTCTTTTTCGGCGCCGTTTTACGAGCTGCTGACGGGCGGCGCTTGCCACCCTTTTCAGTCGTCTTACCGTCCGCTGCACCAACATAAGGCGAGAACACCGGGCGATAGGCTTTCTCGTCAATGAACTGACGAATGCCCTCAGCATACGCATCATGACCGCGCGCTTGATCTCGCTGCTTAATCTCAGCACCCTTGGCGTTGAGATAATCAGCTGCCGCACGCCAAGACATATCCTGTGTCGCACGGATTGCATGTTTAGTACCGCGCAATACATTGGGATTCTTCTCAAGCAATTCCTTAGCGAGTTTGAGAGTTTCTCTACGCAGATTTTTCTTGGGGACAGAAAGGTTGACCATACCCATAGCCGCAGCTTCCTTACCCTTGAAAGTCCGCCCTGTGCAGGCATAGAACATTGCGTCACGAGCCCGGAATGTGTCGCTCACCAGTTTGGAAACCATACCGCCTGGCAAGATACCCCAGTTCACTTCTGACAAGCTGAAAACGGCCTCGTTAGCAGCGATAGAGAAGTCAGCGCAAAGACAATGTGTAAAAGCGCCGCCGATGCAGAAACCATTGACCATCGAAATGGTTGGCTTGTTGTACATCCAGAGCTTCTCATTCCGCCAACGGCTATTCGCGCTCGCTTGCGCCTTGGCCTCGGCATTACCATCCGTCTCACGGAAATATTCTTTAAGATCCTGGCCGGCGCTATACGCGGTACCTTCACCAGTCAAAATAACCAGCTTGGTATCTGGATCTGTTTCCAGCAGCGTCATGATCTCCATCATCTCCGCATGGAATGTGGGGCTCATGGCATTACGTTTTTCAGGACGGTTAAAGGTCACCCAAGTGATCCCGTCCTTCTGCTGGTTTACTTTTACGCAACTATATTTCTTCTTAAGCATTAAATTCCTCCCATTTAAAAACTAGTTCCAAACGCCATCTCGGCAGCGCTCCTGACAACGTAAAAAAGGTCCCCCTTTTAATCTCTCCGAACAGGCCGTACGTCAACCGCCCGCACTCCTTTTCCTTCTTCAAGGACAATCACCGGATTGACTTCGATCTCTGATAACCAAGTCCGATGATGAACAAAAAAATCAGATAGTGCGACGATCGACTTAGCCAAAGCATCGACATCTCGCGGCGCCTGCCCCCGAAATCCTTCGAGCGCTTTCGCGCCGCGCAGCTCAGACAGCATCTCTTTCGCATCGCCTTCGTTCACTGGCGCAAGGCGCAAAGACACGTCCTTCATTAGTTCCACGAAAATGCCGCCGAGGCCAATAACGACCAATGGACCGAAGTCAGGATCCTCTCGAACACCGACCAACATTTCCAACCCATCGACCATTTCCTGGATAAGAAATCCGTCAATCTTGTCGGCACCGATCCGATTTTGCAGATCAATAGCAGCATCTTTGACTGCATCAGCATCCTTTAAATCCAATACGACGCCACCGGCTTCCGTTTTATGACTGATTTCGTCAGAAACGATCTTTAGCGCCACTGGAAAACCGATTTCAATGGCAGCAGCAGCAGCTCCTTCGGGGTCAGCTGTCACTGTTTGATGGGGCGCGGTTAATCCGCGCTCTGACAACACCTCAGCTAGCCTGTCTTCTACAACGTTGTCAGCATCACCGGATGCAGCTGGCAATTCTGGCAAACCCCTACGCCGCGCTGCGCCATAATGAACGAGTGCCTGCATCGATCGCACCATGGTTGGAACACTGAACAAAAATGGCATTCCAGCACCGTCCTGAAATTCCCGTAACGCTGCATCACAGTTCTGTGCCATACGCGTAAAGGCGAAGATTGGTTTGTCAGTGGAGTTCTTTAACTTGATGTAGCTTTCGGGTGTTTTGACCACATCATCGGCGAGCGGCACTCGACCTTGCACCGCGATGATGTCGACATCGTCGTCCGCCGCAAACATTTCGCAGAGAGCGCAGAAATCAGGCACTTTACCCGCCAGTGTGGAGCCAGCATCCATCGGGTTATGAACGTCCACTCCTTCCGGCACGAATTGATCCATCTTGTTAAAGCTATCGGATGAAAGTTCGGCAAGTTTCCCGCCTTCATCCCCGACAGCCTCCAGGGTCAGTCCGACTGCGCCACCACTTGTCGTAACTACGGCAAGCTTGTTACCGCGGGGTAGACGGTTTTGACGAAATGAGAGCGCGAAATCGACCATCTCATCAATGGATTTACAACGTGTAATGCCATAGCGGTGACACATGGCATTGAAAACATCATCATCAACCGCGACCGCGCCAGTATGGGTCTTTGCCTGCTCTTTACCCAGCTCGCTGCTGCCGAGTTTCATTAAAATTACTGGTTTCTTCGCTTCAAACGCACGGCGAGCGGCTTCCATAAACTCCTTCGGACGTCGAACACTTTCGATCATACCAACGATGATTTTGGTATCCGGGTCATCGACCAAAAAGTTCAGATAATCAGCACTATCAAGACCGAATTCATTACCGCACGACATCGCATAGGAGAAACCAAGCCCTCGCTGCGCCGCTTGGGCAAACCAGTAGCCCAGCGTACCACCGGAATGGAAGATGCCGCCAACCTCTCCCTTAGGGAGATTGCGCAATCGGGTCGTCGGATACAGTTGAATGTCCTGCGGCAAACAGAATAGCCCCATGCAATTTGGCCCACAGACTGAGATTCCAGACTCGGTGATAATAGACTTAAGCTCTTCGCCACGCTCCAGGCCAATGTTCTTCCGGCCCTCCCCGAAACTCGCTGAGAATATCGTTGCCGCCTTCAGACCATTGTCAACGCCTTCCCGTATCATATCGTTGACGAAACGTGCTGGAACAATAACCAGCGCATGATCAATGGCTTCTGGCAGCGAGGCAAAATCGGGATAGACTTTCTCACCCCATAATTCGTCGCGACGCGGATTAATCAAATAGGTCGGAACCGGGAACCCCGCTTCCTTCAGATTGTTAAACAGAACGCGCGACCAACCATCACCGCCTGTTTCGCTAGCGCCAACGATCGCGATGGATTTGGGTTTTAGAAGAGGGTCAACATTCCGAAACATTATGATATCTCGCTCTGAGGGTTACATCTGTCTATGAAAAACGACCAGGTGACTTGCCGTCCGGCACACCATCGGGGCGCGGCAGTCCTTCCGGTAGGTGACACCCATCCCGATAACGACCAATGCCCTGACCTGTTGCCAGGATACGTCCATCCTGGTCACGCGCTTCAGCTACAGACATAAACATTGTCCGACCACCACCAGTCTTCTTAGATTCAACTGTTACCCGGTTACCTTTTTTGACAGGTAATATGAAATTCACCGTAAGCGTTACCGTCGCACCCGACCGATAATTTTCAGGAACCGTGCAGTAAATCGCCGCGTGCGCTAACGCTGTATCGATAACGGTCGACATGCACCCACCATGTAAAACACCGGTTCCATTGAGCAAATGGTCTTCCACATCAAACTCAATCACACAGCGATCAAGCTCCCACTCAACAACACGAATCCCGATATGATCTGCAAACGCCGCAAATGCTTTAAGGCTCGGACGAGCCGGCGGCAGGTCAGACATACTGTCTTCTGTTTCGTTCGCCATGCCGTTCTCTCACTCGCCGTAATCACGCAAAATTTGGCGTGCCAACGCCATTTTGAGAATTTCTGTTGGTCCTTCGGTAATAACCATGCTGCGCTGATCACGGAAAAACTGCTCAATCGGCAAATCTTTAGTAAGCCCCATACCGCCATGAATCTGCATACAGCGATCTGCTGCCTGGAACGACATTTCATCGCCAAAATACTTACACATGTAGGATTCTTTGCGGACATCCTCACCCTGATCCGCACGCCATGCTGCGTTATAGACCATCAACTGCAGCTGATGTCGGTTTTGGAACATATCTACCAGCATATTCTGGACAGTTTGCCGCGACGAAAGCTTAGCCCCGAAGGTAGAGCGCTGATTGGCGTAGGTTGCAGCGAGTTCGAGACAACGGGTGATAACGCCAACGCCCCTCGCGCCATGTCGCAAACGACCTTCCGTTAGCCAGCTCTGTGCAGCGCGCATGCCATCACCTTCTTCGCCGACGCGCTGAGAGGCTGGTACTCGGACATCCTCAAACAGGATTTCCCAAGGCTTATCAGCAATCATCATGTCCTGTTGCCGTAACTTCGTGATCCCCGGCGTATCCATATCGACAAGAAACACCGTAAGTCCGCCGCGCGAACCCTTTTCTCGATCAGTAGCCGTAACTACCTGTGCAAAATCGGCGTGACTGGCGCCCGTAATAAAGCGTTTGTGGCCGTTGATAATGTAGTCATCACCATCACGAACAGCTGTTGTCCGCATACCGCCAGGATCGCCACCGGCTTCGGGTTCGGTCTGGCAAAAACAGCTGGTTTTTTCGCCTTTAACACACGGATAGAGAAACTTTTCTTTTTGCTCGTCATTAAGCGAGTAAAGGATTGGGCTGACTCGAGGCCCAAAAATCGAAGCGTTCCGCGCTGGAATAGCAATGGTGCGCGCCATTTCTTCCCACATAACCGCTTTCGACAAATGGCCAAGGCCGAGACCACCAAACTCTTCGGGTACATCAAACAACCAAAGGCCCAGGTCCCTCGCCTTTTCTTCCAGCGTTTCCTGAACGCCTGGCAAAAATTCGGTGCCATCATTAGTTTCGCGTTCAATCGGAATGAGCTCAGTGTCAACGAATCGCCGAAGATTGTCCTTCAGCATTTGTAACTCTTCCGGAAGATTGAAATCCATCCCTGTTACCCCCTACCGCTACTGTTTCATTATTCTTGTTTAGTATTATGCATTTACGTCAACTACTACACGCCCTTGGGTTTCCCCTTTCAGAATTTGCCCAGCTAACTCAGGCAAGTCTCCTAACGGCACAATTTTCGTCAGGGCATCGAGGGACTCCATCGAAAGATCAGCGGCGAGCCTCTCCCAAGCCTTTTTTCTCTGGTCAAACGGACACATAACCGAGTCTATGCCGAGCAGTTTTACACCCCGTAGCAGAAAGGGAATAACCGTCGAGTTGAGCTCGGCACCGCCGGCAAGGCCACAAGCTGCAACCGCACCGCGGTACTTCATCTGCGGCAATATTGACGCCAGTGTGTTCCCACCTACGGCATCCACAACGCCCGCCCAACGTTCAGCGATTAACGGCCTTTCCGGAACGACATCGAGTTCTTCGCGAGAAATGATTTCGCTAGCCCCAATCGATTTCAAATGATCAGCCAGTTGAGGTCGCCCGGTAGAGGCATGAACCTCGTAACCGCACCCTGATAGAATACTAATCGCCACACCGCCAACACCGCCATTGCCACCCGTTACAAGAATCGGTCCGCTTTTAGGCGTGATGCCATGCGCTTCGAGCTCCATCACAGCCAACATTGCCGTAAACCCAGCGGTGCCGATTGCCATAGCCCGCTGTTCCGTCATTGACGATGGTAATGGCACAAGCCAATCAGATTTAACGCGTGCTTTTTGAGCGTAACCGCCCCAATGCGCTTCACCAACACGCCAGCCCGTCAAGACTACGTTGTCGCCGGGCTTATAATCATCAGACTCCGAGCTTTCGACGGTTCCCGCGAAATCGATGCCGGGTACATGAGGGTAATTCCGAACTAGTCGGCCAATCCCCTTTAGGACCATGCCATCCTTATAGTTCAATGTTGAGTGGGAGATAGCGACTGTTACGTCACCTTCCGGAAGCTGGTCATCGGTAAGCTGCTGAATCGATGCCGAAACACCCTTTTCCGCCTCTTCCAGAACCAAGGCACGGAACTCATCTGCCATCTTATCTCTCCCTGTCATCCATTGCCCCTATTTTAGGGTCTTTATCTTTTCTAGACTTGTCACGGCAGAGGGTCAATCTGCGCCATCGCATTGACAACTACCGATCTCGCTCCGATCATTGCACCACAAAAACACACGGCCAGGGAGACAATGGGATGGAATATCCTCTTTCCGAAGAACACCAACTTTTTCGCGACACAATGAAACGATTTGTGGACGAGGAGATGATCCCCGTTGAGATGGAGACCTGTAGTGAAGATGGTCGACTAAAGCCTGAATGGCAGGAAAAGTATCACGCGCGCTCAAAAGAGCTTGGTCTTTGGAAGATGGAGGTGCCCGAGGAATATGGTGGCGTCGGGGCCGACCTCGTATCGCTTTGTATCGTCTGGGAACAGCTGGGACGAACTGTCGCTGTGCCGACACGCGGACTTGGCGGCATCATGGGCCCACAAGTCCGTGCGCCTCTATACGAGCTTAGCGACGAGATGAAGGAACTGTATCTCTATCCTGTCCTCAATGGCGAAAAAGAAGCCTGCTTTGGTCAGACCGAGCCCGATGCCGGAGGAGACCCGGGCGGCATGCGCACGACGGCCGTTCTCGAGGGAAACGAATACGTCATCAATGGAACCAAACGGTTCATCACAGGCGCCGAAGAGGCAGATTTCTGCCAGCTTCTTGCCGCAACGGACCGCGAAAAAGGTTCGCGCGGCGGCATCTCAATGTTCTTGGTCGATATGGATTCGCCTGGCGTCAACATCACCACTAAATTTGAGACAATGATGGGTGACTGGCCTTGCGAGATTCATTTCGACAACGTTCGAGTTCCTGTCGAAAAACGCATTGGCGACGAAGGTCAGGGGTTTTCTCTTGGCCAACGATTTCTGGCAAACGGACGGTTAAAACATGGATCACGTGGCGTCGGCACGGCACAACGTTGTCTCGATATGATGTGTGACTATGCCAAGCAACGCGAGACCTTTGGTGAACCGCTTGCAAACCGGCAAGCCGTCCAGTGGATGATAACCGACACCTATGTAGAACTACAGGCCGCACGGCTAATGGTCTTTAACGTCGCGAGCCGCGCTGCAGAAGGCGATATCGATCGTACCGATGGCTTTATTCAGAAAATGTATGCGGATGAACTCGGCTTCCGCGCAGCCGATCGATGCCTGCAAGTACATGGCGGAATAGGCTTGACCACAGATTTGCCAATCGAGAATTTCTGGCGACAATCCCGGAGCTTTCGGATTACCGAAGGTCCAACAGAAATCATGAAAATGGTCATCGCGCGCAATGTTTTACGAGAATATTAATAATACGATCAATTCCGACCCATAGGGAGATCAGTTATGGCAAAGAAACCAACTGCCAAGAAAGCGCCCCCAAGAAAAACGGCGGGGAAATACAAGTATAAGAACGTACTCGTCGAACAGCGTAAGGACGGTATCACGGTCCTAACGCTCAACCGGCCAGAGAAACGCAATGCAATGAGTCCCGAACTGCATCATGAAATGGATGATGCACTGGAACGACTTGCAGTCGATTCTGACACCAAGGTCCTCATCCTTACGGGAGCCGGTAAAGCGTTTTCAGCTGGGCAGGACCTCAAGACATATTTTCGCGGCTTATCCAATGACCCGGTTGCTCGTTCCCGCGCAGCAGCGGCTTCCGAGAGCTGGCGCTCCTACCGCTTGATTGGTTTCCCCAAACCAACGATCGCGATGGTCAACGGATTTGTCTTTGGCGGCGGGCTAACCCCCATCGTTTCCTGCGATGTTGCGATAGCATCCCATACCGCGACATTTGGTATTTCAGAAATCAATTGGGGACACATCCCTGGCGGGCTCGTTGGTTGGAATGTCAATCAGGTCATGAGCATGCGTGATGCCATGTGGTACTCGATTTCCGGTGACACGTTCAATGGCAAGGAAGCCGCGGCCATGAAGTTCGTAAACTTCTCCGTGCCGCACGCTAAATTGAAATCCGAAACATTGAAGATTGCCCGCAAATTGTTAAAAAAGAACCCGTGGGCGATCCGCTACACCAAAGAAGCTATTCGGTCTGTCCGCGATATGAATATGGAACAAGCAGCCGATTATTTGCGTTGCAAAAGTGATGCTCTCCAACGGGTGGACAAAGAACAAGGTCGTCAGGAAGGCATGAAACAATTCCTTGACGAAAAAACCTTTCGTCCGGGCGTCGGCACTTACAAACGGAAATAGCCAGGAATTCGACAATGACTAAGGCGCTTACGGATCAACAGGTACAGCAATTCAAGGATGACGGCTTTCTATTTCCCCATGACGTGTACACGCCCGAGGAAGCGAACGGCCTCTGGCAAAAGTTTAATGCGCTGGAAGAGGAACTCGGTGAAGAACCACAGAACCGTTTCCGAATAAAGGCACAGCTGCCGTTTCCCTGGCTATGTGACGTCGTTAGCAACGAGAAGCTTTTGGACGCGCTCGAGGATTTAATAGGTCCAAACATCCTGTGTTGGGGGGCTTCGTTTTTTACCAAAAAAGCAAATGATCCTCGTTTTATATCCTGGCACACCGATAGCTTCGTATACGGCTTTGAGCCTGCGGAAACCGTAACGGCCTGGCTAGGTTTCAACGATTCAACAGTCGAATCCGGGTGTCTTCGGTATATCCCAGGCTCTCACAAACAAAAATCTATCCACGAAATCATACCCGACCCCAATAATCTCGCTGGTCTCGGTCAACACGTGATCGATGTACCAGAGGAAAAAGCTGTCTATGCCGAGCTAAATGCAGGTCAAGCTGTGTTTCATCATGAGAGTGTCGTGCACAGCTCTGGTCCTAATGAAGCAAACCATCCGAGGATTGGTTTCTCGATCCACTATGTGGCACCACATGTAAAGGAAACACGATTTGAAGGAGCCACAGCAATGCTTCTACGTGGGGAAGACAAGTATGGATATTGGGGGGCAGATCCGTTGCCTAAACACGATCTCGACCCGGCCTGTATTAAAGCAATGACCGAGACTCGCGAGAAATTCATGTCGATAACGGCACAAAAGATCGAGGCAGGCGGCAAAAGCTAAGGCTCACATCGAGCAATTAGAATTAATCCCTATAAGACGGGTCGACTCTGTCCATCTTCCGCATCATCGCCGGCCAAGCGGGATGTTCATCGGTATAATTGTTGTTGGGTCGCCAGCTTTGCTCAGCTGATTTTTGCAAAACATGTTCAGGTGGTATCTCAAGCTCAGCACCACCGGCCATTGCTGCCACTTGGGCACGACAGGCTTTTTCAAGATTATACATCAGATAAAATGCTTCACCGAGGTTACGGCCAAGCGTCAGTAACCCATGATTACGCAAGATCATCGCATAGTGATTGCCAAGATGTTTGACGATGTTTTCGCGCTCCTCGACATCTACCGTCACCCCTTCATAGTCATGATACGCAATCCGCTCATAAAACCGAATGGCGCTCATATTGAGTGGTAGTAAACCGGCCTTCTGCGACGACACTGCCATCCCAGCCTCAGTGTGAGTATGGATGGCACAGGTAATATCCTTACGAGCCCCATGAATGGCACTGTGGATGACATACCCCGCCTGATTAATCCCGAATTCGCTCTCCATGATCTTATTTCCGTCGAGATCGATTTTAACCAAACTCGAAGCGGTGACTTCGTCAAACAAGAGCCCATAAGGATTCAGGAGGAAATGTTTTTCATCGCCAGGAACACGCAAAGAAATGTGATTTGCTGTGACATGGGTCCAGCCATAATGCGCGACTAAACGATAGGCGCAAGCGAGATCAACGCGTGCTTTCCATTCTTCTTCACTGACCTTGCCCTGAAGCGAAGGAATGTTAATCGACTGCATTCCGTCCGGTGCCATGAAGACCTCCTTGGCCAATCCTTTAGGCCATTATTGTAGAGTTAAGGCGGTTACCTGTTAGCAACCGCCTTATACCATCAAGCTTCTACTTTCCAAACAAGCCCTTAATCGATTTGCCGGTATCTTCCATCATCTTGCTAGCGCCGCCGGCGCCACCTTCCAGCATCTTTTTGGCGCCTTCAGCTACGCCTTTCAAAGCTTTAACAGCGGTATCCATTCCAATCTTGCCAACGCCAGATACCTTATTACTGATCGAATCCATAACCTGGCTAGCAACTTCTCCGGCGGAAGCGCCTTTTTCCTTCTTACCGATGTCTTTCAGATGAATAGTCGGTAAAGGCACCGTGATTTTCTTACCTGCTAACAGACCAGCACTAATCGCTACCTTGCCGTCACGAACGTAAAGATGATTGATAATCAGCTTCTTGCCACCCTTTTCATCCTTGGCGTCTTTGTTACCACCGGCACCCATTTCTTTGGCGAACGCCTCAACATTCTTCTGGATGACATCGAAATTAGCTTTGCCATCAGCATACTCATAAGTGATATCCGGCGCCGAAATAACCACCTCTTTGATGACAATCACGTCTTTGGTAACTGTATCGGTATCGATTTTGACGCTCACCGCACCAAAGCTCATAGCTTTATCAGTTTTGAAGCCTGCGGGATTGCCCATTCGGAAACCCTTTAGCGCCGCTTCGCCAGATTGAATCGAGAGGTCGACCTTGCTCAGTGTGACATCAGTTTTTGTTGCTTTAGAGCCAACCTCTTCAACGACCTGTTTAATCAGGTCACCGGCATTCAAAAACACATAGACGCCCCCGCCAACTACTGCGAGCAGGATCACAACAATTCCTACTAAAATTCCCTTTTTCATTTTTACCTTCTCCGATACCGGCAGATGAGCTTGCTATTCCCCAATAGTCGCTCGGTGCCATATAATTTCCGACACTGCCTTTATATTCCTCTCGACTTCGCTCGTCATGCCTGATTCTCAGGAAGTCACACAAACTTTCCGTGGCAGTAGTTTGACTCTCATACAGTCGCGGTAAATGCTACTGCTCACATTTTGGTAATTCATAGGAGAAACCCCAATGTTCAAACGGATAGATCACGTTGCCCTTGATGTGACCGATATTGATCAATCCGCAGCGTTCTATGAGGAGCATTTCGGCTGTGAAATTTACAATGAGCAGGTCGTCGCGGACGGGATGCGTATCACCTATCTCCGCTCAGGAGATACTACCCTTGAGCTAGTGCATTGCGGATCCGGCAAAATGAACGGGTTTCATTTTTGTTTTGAGTCCGACAATTTTGATGGCGACGTTGCCCGACTCAGAGACGCCGGTATTCCAGTACTCACCGAACCGCATGACACCGGCGCTCGCGAAGAACGTGAAACAGGATGGCGACGCGTCGTTTTTGCCGGCCCCGACGGTGAAGCAATAGAATTTCGAGGATAAGACATAAGAAAAGGCTTCGGCCTCAACAGGGAGACAAATATGGGAATGCTTGATGGAAAGGTCGCGCTAGTCACAGCGGCCGGCGGTGGAATTGCCGGTGCAATCGCCCGCAGATACGGCGCCGAAGGTGCCGCGGTCTGCTGTGTCGATGTCAAGGAGGAAACAGTCGCGCAAACCGCCTCTGATATCGAATCTGCTGGGGGCCGGGCAATTGCCAGAATTTGTAACGTCGCCGATGAGGATGCCGTCAGGAAAACGGTAGACGAAACAGCCACTGAATTCGGCAAGTTGGACGTTGTCGTTAACGCCGCTGCTGCATCGGAACCGCTTCACACTGTCGCCAATATGCCGCTCGAAACATGGCAAGAAGTCATGGATGTCAATCTTACTGGCATGTTCCTGGTCGCCAAACATGCGATCCCGCATATGCAGGCAGCGGGCGGTGGACAATTTATCAATATTTCCTCGACCTTTGGTCATATCGCTTGGCCACAACGCCCCGCCTATATGGCAACAAAGGGCGCGGTCCGCCAATTGACCCGCTCGATCGCACTGGATTTCGCCGATGATAATATTCGGGCGAACAGTATTCTCCCAGGTGCCATTGAGACCAATCGGCTTCTAGCGCGCACGCCAACGATGGAGAAAGTTCGCGAAAAGATGGTGCCGTTGCACCCCATAGGACGCTTGGGACAACCAGAGGACATCGCCAATGCGGCAGCGTTCCTTGCCAGTGACCAATCAAGCTTCATGACCGGATCCGACGTCTTCGTCGATGGCGGCTTCACCGCAGTATAAAACAACACCTGGCTACGCAATAAGGAGAAAATAAAATGGGACGACTTGATGGAAAAGTTGCCTTTGTCACTGCATCAGGTGGCGCCATCGCCGGTGCAACGGCGCGGTTATTTGGCGCGGAAGGTGCTGCCGTCTGCTGTGTCGATATCGTTGAAGAAAACGTCAGTCAAACCGCTGCCGACATAAACGCAGCCAGCGGCAAGGCCATCGCGATCACCTGTGATGTGACGGACGACGATGCTGTTAAAGCTGCAGTCGATAAGACCGTTGCCGAGTTTGGTAAGGTAGATGTCTGTTTCAATGCCGCAGCCTATTCGGAAAAACGCCATCGGCTCGCCGATATGCCGCTCGATATGTGGAAATCAGTCATCGATGTCAATTTGACTGGTATGTTTATTGTTGCCCGCAACGTCATCCCGCAAATGCAAGCAGCAGGTGGCGGTTCAATCATCAATGTTTCGTCAATCTACGGCGTCGTCGGCGCCAAAGAGCGTCCGGCCTACTGCGCCGCCAAAGGCGGTGTCCGCATGCTGTCAAAATCCATCGCGGTTGATTATGCAGTCGACAACATCCGTGCGAATTCGATCATGCCGGGTCCCATTGAGACACCTCGGCTGCTCGCTCGAAATCCTTCGATTGAAGCGGTAATTGAACGGCACGGCCCGAGATTGCATCAAAAACGCCTGGGCAAGCCAGAGGAGATCGCACAGACCGCCTTATTCCTGGCGAGCGACGATGCCAGCTTCACCTCTGGGGCGGATATGGTGGTTGATGCTGCCTATACGGCATTCTGATCGGGAGAATTGAGATGGGACGTCTTAAAGGGAAAGTAGCCTTTGTCACTGCTGCTGGCGGTGCAATCGCCGGGGCAACTGCCCGGATATTTGCTTCGGAAGGTGCCGCTGTTGCCTGCGTCGACATCGTCGAGGAAAACGTTAATCAAACCGCTGCCGACATAGAAGCGGCAGGTGGCAAAGCCATCGCCATTGTCTGTGACGTCACCGATGAAGACGCCGTTAAAGCCGCCATTGACGAAACAATCTCCACTTTTGGCAAACTCAATGTGGTGTTTAACGCTGCGGCTTACACAGATCCGCTATTACCGTTACACGAGCTTGATGTTGATCTCTGGCGTAAGACTTTCGACGTCAACATCACTGGGATGTTTATCGTCACCAAATATGCCATCCCGCATATGAAGAATGCGGGCAGCGGATCGTTTATCAACATATCGTCGATCTACGGTGCTCGCGCGGCAAAGAAACGCCCAGCCTATTGCTCATCAAAAGGTGCCGTCCGGATGTTGTCGAAGTCAGTAGCGGTCGATTATGCCGAAGACAACATCCGTGCCAACTCCATCCTGCCGGGTCCCATTGAGACACCGCGCCTACTAGTCGCCAATAAAAACATGGATGACGTTATAAACCGACATCGGCCGCATTTACCCGCGGCCCGTCTCGGTCAACCAGAAGAAATTGCCAAGACAGCCGTGTTCCTCGCAAGCGACGAATCAAGCTTTATGTCCGGCAATGATTGCTTCGTCGACGGTGCTTATAACGCTATTTAGGGCCCACCGGGTTGTCGGTTATTATTCCCCGAGGAACTTAAACCGCCAGCTATCACCGTCACCGACAACATGACCCGCTGTCGGGCCGGGAAAATGCGCTGGCAATACTACCGTGTTGGTATCGGCAACGGAGTCCAGAACCTTGCGCCGTGTATGCGCAGACTGTTCCGCATCCCAGCAAAAGCACGATGACCAGTCTGGCTCAACACATTGCAGTGCGTGATGCATCATATCCCCGGAGAACAAGCCCCGCTTTCCGCCAGATTTCAAATTAACACAGACGTGACCCGGTGAATGGCCCGGTGTCGGCGTGAGCCAAATCGTGTCATCCAACATGAAATCGTCGTCAACAAGCATCGCCTGTCCTGCTTCAACAATGGGCAGACAGTTCTGCGACCAGACATTGCCTGGCGGATGCGCACCCTTCTTGGTTTCCTCTTCCCAAGTCTCGTATTCCTTGCGACTGAATATATATTTCGCATTAGGAAAAGTCGGCACCCAACGACCATCAATCAGACGGGTATTCCACCCACAATGATCAATATGTAAATGGGTACAAAAGACATAATCAATATCCTCAAAACTCAACCCGTTGGCTGCCATGCCATCGAGCCAGGGCTGCTTGGGGAAATCATGCGGTGGGCCATAGCCCTTATCTTCACCCAAGCAGGTATCAATCAGGATCGTGTGGTGCGGCGTACGAACAATGTAGGTCTGATAGGTGATGACCAACATGTTCTGTGCCGCATCATAAACATACGGTGCCATCTTCTTGAGATGTGCCAGCGCTGTTTCCTTATCACAGGTCGGATACATGATCTCGGGCGGTCGCCAGGGACCATCGCGCTCTACGACACTCGTTACCGTGACATCTCCAAGGGTGAGTGGTTTCATCTTTGTTACCTAAGCTCCTGCTGGGAGAACATTACCATCAACTAACGTTGGCCACTCGCCTTCAGCCACTGGTTTGCCTATTTCCTCCCGCCGAACCATCCACGGGCGAGACGCTTCGGGTGGAATCGTCTCATGATGTAAGGGTTCCCAATCAGCACTGATAAAATCTGAGTCGAAACCGGTTTCGATGAGACCACCGGCAGGGTTCCAAAAATACCAGAACCAACCAGAACCAAAATAATGCCGCCCCGGACCGAGCTGTGTTTGCCAACCCTGCTCTTCCATATGCGTGCCACATTTTAGCACTGCATCACTATCCTGCACTTCGTAGGCAACGTGCTGAAAGCCAAAATTGTCACCACCATTTTCGAAAAACAGATTGTGATGATCGTTAGACCCGCCGCACCGCATGAAGAAATTTTTGCCGAGAAGCGACTATGTCAGCTTGAACCCAAGCCTGTTGAGATAAAATTCTGCTGCAGCAGCCGCATCGCCAGGCGCCCAATACACCGCATGAAACATCCGCTGTTGTTTCACCAGACCTCGCGCAAAGACGTCTGCCCGCTCATCGACCCGTGCGGCATTTCCAACCGTATTGCTGTCCGGGAAGTCCAAAGGCTTGATGTCACGAGTCGTAACCTGAAAGCCAATCCGATACCCAAGGTCGTCATAGCTATGCAAGCTGCCCTCTGAATCGACCGTCACCTCCCGATCTTTGGAAAGTTCCGCGCCAATGGTGTCCAGGGTCTCTTTATCAGCAGCCCCCCAGATAACTTCCCTCGCTGTCGACCCCGGAACCGACGGCGGCGGCAGGCTGTCATCGTCAATTTTACGAATATGAACCGATGTATCGTCGGGAAGCTTGAAATCAGAACCGGCTTCACTTTTTTCGACCAGTTCCAGCCCCCAATCCTCCTGGAATTGAGTCGCCGCCTCGACATCTTCCGCGCCATAAATCACGGATTGCAGGCCAACAATATTCATAAGCTCATCCTCACTCTCTATTGCAGAGACGTATCGCGATATTTTTCGATCTTATCTTCGTCAACGTCGATACCAAAGCCAGGCCCGTCCGGTACAACAACGCAACCATCCTCCAGGACGAACGGTTCGGTAATCAGATCATCAATATAGTAAATCCCACCGACATTGCCGCTTTGGAATTCCGTTGGCATCGAGACTGGCACAACACAAGACAATGTCGCCGGAATCGCTGCCGCCGCTAGATGGATATTGGCGAGATTACCAACACCCGTCTCGACGGACCCATTCACATTACAGAGAAACTTAGCCGCACGTGCCGCCGCCGCGACTTCCATCGCGCCGTAGAGTCCACCTGGCTTCGTCGTATAAATGGAGACAATATCGGCAGCCTTTTTCTCAAAGATTTCGAGCACGTCGCGTGCATACCAAGCGCTCTCATCTGCCATGACCGGGGTCTCAAGCACCCGGGTCACCTCGGCAATCCGATCGATACCTTCCACCGGCTGTTCAGCATATTTGAGACGAAATTGCTCCATCATGCGAATAATCCGCACGGCATCGCGCGGTGTTGCATACCCACAATTGGCGTCGACACAGATATCCATCGCATCACCCACCGCAGCGCGGACACGACTGACAATCTCAACATCTCGCTCAGGATCAACACCAACTTTGATTTTTATCGTTTTGATACCTTCATCAGCGACCTGCTTGCATTCTTCAACCGCCAAATCGATATCCAGCAAGCCGATAGAATGCGTCACGGGTATCCGGTCACGCACTTTACCACCGAGCAATTGCCACACCGGCACGCCGACCGTTCGCCCCGCTAAATCATAAGCGGCGATATCCATTGCCGCTTTGGCATAAGGATAACCTTTGACGATTGCGTCCATGCGTTGATGTAGATCAGCAATATTGCCGACTTCACAGCCAATGACCGCCGGCGTCAGGTATTTCTCAACAACGAATTTGGTTGTCCCCGGAGACTCACCAAAATAGCGGCCGTAATCACCGCCCCAATCTTTCAGTGCCGGCGCTTCACCCCAGCCGACCGTACCGTCATCACTGTGTATTCGAACCAGGATATAACCACCGATAGGCTCGGTTAGGCCGGTCCATTTATGCTCTCGGCGCGTTGGCAACGCGACATGAATGACATCAACCTGTTTGATAGCGGGCATTGAACTGTCCTGTTGATATAGATGGTAAGAAGTCTGGTCAGTCAGCACAGGCCTGTCAAACTTCTCCGCGAATAATCGCCGCACCGGGTTTTCTTTATGCCTGATACGCTACAGTATAATTAGCCATGACCTTATATCTGCAGCCTAAATCCGTTGATGAGGCCGTACAGGCCCTCTCTGAGAACAATCTTTTCGTCTTAGCAGGCGGTACTGACTATTATCCGGCGCGTGTCGGCAAACCACTCGACGACAATATTCTTGATATCACCGGTATTACCGGCCTGCGTGGGATTAGCGAGCGAGACGATCACTTTCATATAGGTGCACTTACTCGCTGGACGGATATCATTGAGACCGCTCTCCCTAATTACTTTAACGGGCTCAAACTTGCGGCACGCGAAGTTGGTGGGGTCCAGATACAGAATGCGGGCACCATCGCAGGAAATATTTGTAATGCGTCTCCCGCCGCCGACGGAATCCCACCATTGTTGTCGCTGAATACCGACATTGTCCTCGCATCAACCCGCGGCGAGCATTCGATGCCGCTCGCAAAATTCATCATGGGCAATCGCAAGACCCGCTGCGCCAGCGATGAAATTGTCACCGGCTTTCGGATACCCAAACCAGATCACCCCGCAACATCGACATTTCTGAAGCTTGGCGCCCGCAAATATCTAGTAATTTCAATCGTGATGGTCGCCGCCGTCGTCGAAATCGATAACGGTAATGTTGGAGCCATTCGAATTGCAGTTGGCTCCTGTTCGGCGACCGCAAAACGTCTGCATATGCTGGAAAGAGCGTTGGTCGGACAACCCATTGCCGCAGGTATCGGCGACCTCGTTTCTGAAAGCCATTTGAACCAGCTGGCACCTATAGATGATGTCAGAGGCAGCGCCGAATATCGCCGTGATGCTGCTTTGACGTTGGTCCGACGTGCCGTTGAAGAACTGGTGGCCGACAAATGACCGAAGTTAACTTCTCATTGAACGGCAAAGAGACCAAGGTTGATGTAGAGCCTGTTCGTCGCTTGGCGCACGTCTTGCGCGATGATCTTGGCTTTACCGGCACCAAAATTGGCTGTGATGCTGGCGATTGCGGAGCTTGCACCGTACGCCTAGATGGCCGTCAGGTATGCTCTTGCCTCGTCCCTATCGCGCAGGCAAACGGCGCAGCGGTTGATACCGTCGAAGGCCTCTCCGAAAACGGTGCTTTAAACGACCTACAAGAAGCATTTCATCTATACGGCGCGGCACAATGCGGCATCTGCACACCTGGCATGCTAATGGCGGCCAGCGACTTGCTCGACCGAAATAGCAATCCCTCAGAAGATGATGTTTACGATGCCCTCGGTGGAGTGCTGTGTCGTTGTACCGGCTATCGCAAGATCGTCGACGCTATTCTCAACCTTGGAGATACTGCGGCCGCGAATATCATCGAACCAGAAATCGGCGAAGCCGTTGGGGCACGCGCTGCAAAATTAGATGGAGAGCAAAAGGTCAACGGCACTGAGATATATGGTGCTGACGAGGCACCGCCGGATGCTTTATGGCTTCACGCTGTGCGCTCCCCCTATTGGCGAGCGACATTTTCTCTGGGTGATTTCGAACCCATCAAAGAAAAGTATCCAGGGCTGGTCGACATATTGACTGCCGAAGATGTTCCCGGCCTCAACGGGTTTGGCATCTATCCTGACGTCAAAGATCAACCTGTCCTCGCCGAAGGGTTTGTCCGCTATCGGGGTGAGGCAGTGGTGGCTTTGGTCGGTGATGCAGACACTATTGCTGCTATACGCGACGATGAACTTCCTATCTCGTGGCAAGAACAAGAAGCCGTTCAAGGTTTCGGACCGCCAGTTGCCGATGATGCCCCGCAGCTCCACGATGATCGACCCGGCAATATCCTTGCGAATGGAACGACACTAAAAGGTGATATCGAAAAAGGATTTGCCGACAGCGCAGCTATCTTTGAGGAGTCTTTCGCGACAGGTTTCGTTGAGCACGGTTACATTGAACCCGAAGCTGGCTGGGCGCAGCGCGTCGGTGACCGCATCGAAATAACTGTCACTACCCAAAGCCCTTACATGGATCGTGACGAGGTAGCGATCATCATGGGATTAGCCCCTGAAGATGTTCGTATCATCCCAACCGCCTGCGGCGGCGGTTTCGGCGGCAAACTCGATCAAACCGTTCAGCCTCTTGTCGCCATTGCCGCCTGGAAACTCAATAGACCAGTCCGCTGCACGTTCAACCGACTTGAAAGCATGGCGGCGTCGACCAAACGCCATCCATCACGGATTACCGCGCGATACGGCTGCAGCAACGACGGCAAGCTCCAATCCTATGAATTTAATGGTGATTTTAATACCGGCGCCTATGTTTCCTGGGGACTGACTGTTAAGGACCGCGTACCAATTCATGCAACGGGCCCCTATTTCGTGCCAAATGTCCGTGCAGAATCACAGGCTTTCTTCTCCAATGAAACCCCCGCCGGCGCCTTCAGAGGTTTCGGCGTTCCACAAGCTGCAATTGCCCACGACTCGCTGATGGACATGATGGCGGAAAAAACCGGCATCGACCCACTCGAATTCCGCCATATCAACGCAATACGTAAAGGACAAGAAACGGCGACCGGTCAAAAATTGGAAAGTGCCGGGCTCGATCAATGTCTCGAAGCATTGCGCGGTGACTGGAAGACATGGCGTGCTGAGGCAGAAAACCATAATGCCACTAATACGAAAAGGCGCCGCGGCGTTGGCGTCGGCTGTATGTGGTATGGCTGTGGTAACACCTCGATCGCCAACCCCTCCACAATGCATATCGGTCTAACGGGAGAAGGTATCGTAACGCTCTACTCCGGCGCACAGGATATCGGGCAAGGGACCAATACAACGATGATGCAAGCGGCAGCTGACGGCCTTGGTATAGCCCTCAATCAATTAAACCTTGTTTGTGGCGATACCGACTTCACTGCAGATGCCGGAAAAAGTTCAGCATCGCGACAAGCCTATGTTTCTGGTAACGCCGTGAAGCTGGCTGGAGAAGATTTGCGCGGTCAAATTTTACGACTCGCAAATGTAAGTGAGAACGCCTCGATTGAATTCGGAACAGGCAAGCTTGTTGTTCAAGAAGGTGACACGTCGCGTGAAATTGACCTCTCTACATTACCAACAACAGAGAACGGCGAAGTATTGCGCGGCGAGGGATATTTTGACCCCCCCACCGAACCATTGGATGAAAACGGTCAGGGCAAACCCTATGGTACATACGGATTTGCTGCGCAAATAGCTGATGTCGAAGTCGACATAGAGTTGGGCACTGTTAAAGTTGTCCGAATAGCCGCCGCTCACGACGTCGGACAGTCTTTGAATCCGCAGCAAGTCGAAGGTCAGATCCATGGTGGTGTCGCTCAGGGATTAGGCCTCGCGCTCATGGAAGAATACATTCCCGGCCGCACCGAAAACTTGCACGATTATTTGATGCCAACCTTTGGTGATATTCCGGATATTAAGACCTATATAATCGAAGACCCTGAACCAACTGGTCCTTGGGGGGCAAAGGGCATCGGAGAACCAGCTCTTTGTGCAACGGCCCCCGCAATATTTGGTGGCATACATCACGCAACAGGTGTTCGGGTTACTCACGCACCCTGTACACCAGACAAGCTACGGGCTGCAATATTGAGTAAAGACGCATAGAAGTGGAGACAAAGATGATTTCTAGAACTTGTATGGCCGCAACAATAATTGCTTTCCTTGCGGCCCCCACATTGGCGCAGGACCACAAGATGCAAATGCGCCACTCGGCAGATAAAATGGCCGACAATAAGGTCATGGTTGAGAATCCGTGGGCACGGGCATCAATAGGCAAGAACGGTGCAGCTTATGTGACGGTCATGAACCACGGAAAACAGGCTGACAAATTAATCGGTGCCATGGCACCGGTTGCCAAGCGGGTAGAGTTGCATACTCACAAGAACGACAACGGCATCATGCGGATGCGCCATATTAAGAGCGTCGCAATACCAGCGCACGACTCAATTACGCTCAAACCCGGTGGTCACCACATCATGATGATGGGACTAACGCAGAAACTAAAAATGGGCGAAGAATTTCCGCTAACACTTGTTTTCGAAAAAGCCGGCAAAGTAACTGTTAAAGTCCAAATCAAGCATGCAGGCGCGTTAGGAAAACCTTCTGGGCAAGGTCACGGCAAACACAAGATGAAGCACTAACGCTTTAGCCATCCAAAATAGAAGCAACGAGGGCTTCCCCAAACCCGCTCGTGGTGCAGCTGCCGCCTAAATCGGAAGTCCGTGTTGCACCAGAAGCTAGTAGTCCATCTGTTTTTTCCGCCAGAAAGTCTCCCGCTTCTGCGAGTCCCGCGTCACCGTGCTTTGCTCCCAAATGCTCCAGAAGCATTGCCGTTGAATGCACCATAGCAGCTGGATTAGCGATGTTTTTTCCGGCGATGTCTGGCGCAGAGCCATGCGCGGCCTGCGCAATTGCGTGATCAGCCCCCGCGTTAAGGGAGGCAGCAAGCCCCAGCCCACCCGCGAGTTCTGCAGCCTCGTCCGATAAGATGTCACCAAACATATTCGTCGTTACGACAACATCGAACTTTTCGGGGGACCGAACAAGAAGCGCCGCCATTGCATCGACAATTACCTTATCGACAGTGACCTCGGGATAATCCGCAGAAACAGCATCTACCTGTTTCAAGAATAGACCGCTGTAGTGCCGCAATACATTTGCTTTGTGAACTGCCGTCACCCGCTTGCTGCGGCGTTTGGCCAGTTCAAAGGCAGCAACGGCAATGCGTCGACAACCCTCCGTCGTCGCCTTGCCAACGGCGAGTGCAAGATCGGGGGTAGGCATAAACTCACCTGTTCCGACCGCCATATTCCGATCCGCGTAAAACCCTTCAGTATTTTCACGAACAATGATGAGATCCATTGCTGGAACATGCCCCGGGACACCCTCTCGTATTTTGCTGGGGCGAATGTTCGCATATAGATCAAATTGGGTACGAAACCACGCCGATATGTTTATTCCGCCTTCCGCAGCCGATGGATAATCTTCCGTCGATGCTGGGCCCAGTACGACTCCGTCCGCCACCCGGGCTTTAGCAGCCACCTCATCGGGAATTGTGCTCCCCCTAGTCTTCAGTGCCGCCAGACCTGCTTCCTGCCGATCAAGATTAAGGCCGAGGGAGAACCGCTGATTAACAGTTTGCAGTGCGGCATCGGCTACCGCGACGATTTCAGGGCCAATTCCATCGCCGGGAAGAATGAGAATATTCATGATCTATATGTGCCATATGCTTTTATAAGGTTCCTGTTGGTACTGGAACCGAGCAAAGACAATCAAGCAGAAAAGGAATTATTTATGGCCCTTTAGCACCGGGCCATGACAAACAACCTAAGCAGCAGGCGATGACTGGCGTTCCGCGCTCACATTATCAATCGATTCTGAGTTATTTTCTGAATTTGCACTTAGATACCCGGCTGCTGAATCCATCGCCGTCTGGGCATGATCTTGTAAAGCGCCATCCGCATTCCGCATATAGGTCAGCAAGGTCGTAACGGACCATTCTTTCTCAATTCTCTCGCAGAATGGCTCATCTAAAGACAGGCCCTCACTCCGCAAATCGTGAACGAATTGCCAAAGTTGGTTATAAGCGAGAAGAAGCTGATCCGTATTAACCACAAACTCCTCCTCACCGTTTGCGTCAACATCTTGGCGACGACGTCGCATCGTCGTCTTCTGGTCCGGATGTGCGATGGTCCGCATTTGAGCGGCGAGCTGGTCAACACGCTCAAGCCATTGCGGCGATGACGGCAACATGGCTTCGACCGATGCAACGGTCATCGATAGGGCCACTGCAATGATATTGCAGACCATTCTTTTCGCGGTGTCGTAAACGTCCATATCTCAGAAATACCTAATATCAATGTCTTAGAGGCACTTATCAGTATAGGCGACGACCATGAAAGGTCCGTTAACTCCCAATTTCGGACGTTAAGGATACGAAAAGATACGCGCTTTATAACTATTCAATAATTCTTTAACCCCGCTTTGATTGGCTAATCCAAAAGAATAATGACAGTCCACCGATGGAATAAGCTTTCTCAGGACCCCGTATTTCCCGATTCCTTTACGGAAGAAATGAAATCCACGTTTGCATCCGGGGCAATGGGAGATATGAACGCGCAAGCCGTTATTGGCACAATGTATTTACAGGGCAACGGCGTGACCGCAAACACGTCTGAAGCGATCCATTGGTACGAGAAGTCTGTTGGCAGCGGTAACCCCTCCGCAGCAATGACTCTGGCACGTATATTTGTCCGTGGCGAATATATCGACAAAGACAATGATGCCGCCATTGGATGGTATGAAAAAGCTGCTGGGCTTGGGGATGCAAAGGCCATGCACAGATTGGGTAGTATATACGCGAAGGGTAAAATCGTTACGAAAGATTTGAATTTAGCGGTTTTCTGGTTCCGTAAAGCGGCTAAAGCTGGCGACGCAGCAGCACAGCTTGTCTTCGCCCTTTTGCTAAGAGACGGAAAAGGTGTAGAGACAAATCATGGGGAAGCCTTCAAATGGCTCAAAGAGGCCATCAAAGGCGATCTAAGCGACGAAAATAGAGCAGTCGCCCTCAAAGCCAAACAATCAATCACACAAAATCATCACGCATCGGACTCAAAGCTCACATCAAGTATTCAGACTACAAATAATGAGACTGCCGCGTGAATTTCCCGCCTAGTAGTGTTCACGAAAATTCTTCGAGTTCCCAGAATTCTATTGTTCGGTCTCTCGCGCAAGGAGAACGCCTAAACGCTGTTCTTGCGGAAATTTGTGAATCCTTAGAAGAACGGCTCCCCGGTGTTATGGCCGCAATACAAATTGTAGCCCCCAATGGTGGTCAGCTTATCCATGGCAGCGCGCCAAGCCTACCGGATAGCTTTATTCAAGCAATCGATGGCATACAAATCAGCCCATCATCAAGCACGTGCGGCACAGCAGCAGCCCTTGGCGAACGTGTCATTACTGCAGATATTGCAGTCGATCCTAAATGGCGAAATTTAGCGGCCCTCGCACGAACTCATGGCCTACGCGCTTGCTGGTCTGAACCAATCCTTTCGGGAAACGGTGTCGTAATCGGAACACTCGCCATATATCGAACGGTCATCGGAACACCAGAAGAAACTGAAATAGAAATAGTCAACGAGTTCAGAGATCTCGCTAGTCTTGCGATCCAACATCGCAATTCTATCGATGCTCATGCTGAAGCACATGCACGTCTATCAAATCTAACAGCCAATATCCCAGGTATTGTTTTGCAATGGTCCGTAGGCATCGACAACAGAAAAGCCCTCACATTTATGAGCGGCGGCGTTTCCGAAATCGCCGGCGTCTCCCGCGAGGCACTACTAAAATCCCCGAAACGTCTCCTCCGTAATATTCAGACAGAAGATCGACGTGACCTTCTCCATGCGCTCGATGAGTGCGCCCTATCCGGCGACCCTGTAACCCGAGACTTCCGCGTTCATTCCGGTTCAGAAAAAGTTCTGTGGCTTAGGCTATTGGTTCGCCCTCGAAGACGTCCAGACGACGTGACGGTTTGCGATGCGCTGGGCCTCGACATCACCGATCATATGGAGTTTGAACGGCGCCTCGAAGAAAGCCAAAGAGAACTGAACACGAAATTCATCGAGTTGCAGAGAACGAAGGCGCGCCTTGAAGTCCAAACCGAAGCTTTGATGAGGACTACAGACGAAGTTACTAAGGCCAGAGATATGGCCGAGGATGCCAGTCGCGCAAAATCCGAATTCCTATCCAACATGAGCCATGAATTGCGCACGCCACTGAACGCTATCATGGGGTTTTCCGACATCATCAGAGAACAAACTTTTGGTCCTGTTGGCAGCATCAAATATCGAGATTATGCGCGGGATATAAATGACGCCGGTCGACACTTACTTGAGCTTATCAACGACGTTTTGGATTTTTCGAAGATAGAATCCGGAAATGAAGAGCTTTATGAAGAATGGGTAGATGTGCATGATGCAATCCGGAGTGTGACCAGAATGCTCCATGATCAAGCACAACGGTCCGACGTTAGCCTCGTCGTAGAAGCACCTGACAAATTGCCACCGCTTTATGCCGACGAGATGAAAGTACGGCAAATTCTCATCAACTTGTTGTCTAATGCTCTTAAATTTACCGGTTCGAATGGCACGGTGACCTTAACGGCTTGGTACAGCGATTCTGGAGGTTATGTCTTTCAGGTCGAAGATACCGGAATTGGAATCTCCTTAGAAGATATTCCAAAGGCCCTGGGTCTTTTTGGTCAGGTCGATAGTGCCTTTAATCGTCGCTATGAAGGAACCGGCCTCGGGCTTCCGTTATCGAAGTCTCTCGCCGAAATGCATGGTGGTTCGCTGGATATACAAAGCCAGATCAACGTGGGGACAACCGTTACTGTCCGCTTCCCCACAGAACGCGTTGTCCGCAAATCTATAGAAACTCATTAGGTCGCAAAGATCGATTTCTTGGGCTTCTTGCGTTTGCGTCGCTTTCTTGGCTCAGCCACTTTTTCAGCATCCAGGCGGGAATGCCTCACATAGCCCTCTCGATGTTCAGCCGCATTGCCATACATGGTCGCCAGTGTCATAGCACGCCGAAGATATAAGCCAGCGTCATATTCATCGGTAAAGCCGATCGCACCATGCATTTGGATAACAGACTTTGTTACCGATAACACGGCGTCAGATGCACGTGCTTTAACTGCGGCAACCATCGCTCGACTACCATGACCAGCATCTACGGCACGGCAAACTTGATAAAGTAATGACCGCAGTAGCTCTATCTGGATATGATCGTTCACCGCCCGGTGCTGAAGGGCCTGAAAGCTACCAATAGGACGCCCAAACTGTTCCCTTGTCTGCATATAGTCCACAGCGAGGTCGATCGCCTGCTCCATAACCCCCAACATTTCTGCGGAAACCCCCAACAAAATTCGAGCATGCATATCGGCAGCAAGAGCCTCCCCCTGCTTTACACCAGCGATCAGGAGTTCATCAGCCATCAATGTTACTTCGGAAAATTCAATCGTTGCGTGTGACGTCCCATCAACGGTCCGCGAGGCCCCGACCGTAATGCCAAATGTATCCCGAGGGACAATGATCAGGATCATGCCATCCGATGTATTGGCATCAACCAAAAACCCCTCCGCTGCCTCTGCGAAAGGCACACCTCTACGAGTGCCTGTCAGCTGATAGCCATAATGATAATGTTCGGCAAAAACGCGTTCGCGTTCTTCATCTGCTACGGTTGGGTCTTGCAAAACGGGGATCAACAAATTTTCACCCGAGACAAGACTACTTAACGCCTGCTCTGTCCCAGCCCCCGTCGCGGCCCGGCCGGTGCCAACGGCCCGCGCACAAGCCGCTAATGCAGCAACCGGTTCAGTCAACAATCCTCTTCCTGCCTGTTCCAAGGCGAGAGCAAGGTCAGTTATACCCATACCGAGCCCGTCCGCTTTTTCAGGTACCATCAGAGAAAGCCAACCCGCCTCGGCAATTGTCTTAAGCCGTTCCTTGTCGAAACCATGTTTAACGTCACGATGTTTTCGATGGGCATCCGGGCCTCCACAACGTTCAACGAGCTTTTCGGCGCTCTCCTTCAGTAATCTCTGATCTTCCGTGAGAACAAGTTCCATCTTCTTATTCCATTGTTTTTCGGCTCAGGACCGCCAGTGCATCAAGCGCATAGGCTCCTTCACCGGGCGATAAAGCGACAAAAGGATTAATATCGAGCGACTCTATGGTATCTGGATTACTTACTGCCATTTCCCCCACCGCAACCAGAGCATCAACGATTGCTTCCCTATCGAAAGGCCCGTCGCCACGATATCCGTCAATTAATCGGCCCGCACGTGTTTCATTGATCATACGATCCGCGCGCGCCTGACCAAAGCCAGGACTACAAAATGACACATCTTTGATCAGTTCAAGACAAACACCCCCTAGCCCGAACATAACAACGGGGCCCATTTCGGGATCACGCTGAATGCCGAGAACCAATTCCAAGCCATTCGCTATAGATTGAGCAACGAGCCATCCATCTAGTGCGATCTCAGAGTCATAATTGGCAACGTTTGCGGCAATATCATTACAGGCCCGCTCAACCGCAGAACTATCATTTAAACCCAGCATCACTGCGCCGGCATCTGATTTATGGGTCATTGCCGCAGCAACACCTTTGACGACGACCGGATAGCCAATGTCATCAGCTAATTTCACGACCTCCGCAGGTGTTTTTGCAAATCCTTCTCGGGGTGAATTGATACCGTAAGAGGTGACAAGTTTTTTAGAGGCCGGTTCACTTAGGGCGAACGGTTCAGTGCCTGATACGTTGGAGAGTGCCGCCTCTATCATGTCCGAGGGCCCATTTGCAGCAACTGATTGGCATTGCTCTGCCTCGCGAATTCGATCCCGATAAGTAAAAGCCGACTGTAGCGCTTTGAACGCACGATCCGGCTCGCTAAGGACGGCTATTTGCGGGAATTTCTTCCGCGCCTCCCGGCTGAAGGTAGTCAAGTCAGCTGAAGCGGGTGAAATCAACCCAACGGGGATACCACCCTTATCCAGGAAGTGCTCCTGGAAACCTTGCATTGTGCTAAGAACCCGATTTGTGCGCCTCTTATTTGCATCATTTATTCCTTCACTTGGCGGCAAATCTTCCTGAAATAGAATCGTGCCAAAATTGGGATCGTTCTGAACCGCCTCAACCATTTCAATAATGGCTTCAAGCTTCTGGTTCATAAACCCAGTAGCATCCAATGGATTTGTGACCCTTAGATCATCACCCAGAAATTCTTTGAATTTTGCCGTGGTCTCTGGTGAAAAGTCCGGTAGCGGCACCCCATGACGATCGGCGGCATCCAGCGACAACCCCCCTCACACCACCGGAATAGACCAGAACACCGACGTTATCTGTTTCAGGTAAGCCCGCGTTAACCAGCAGTTCAACGAGGTCAATGGCAGCATCACCACTTTCTACACGGATAGCACCTGCATCTCCAGCAACAGCATCAAATGCTTCTACTGCACCCGCCATAGAACCGGTATGAGCTAATGCGGCGGCGCGCCCGCCTTCGGACACACCCATCTTGAGAGCAACGACGGGCTTGCCCGCTTCGCGTGCGCGACGGCACGCCGCAAGAAAATCCTGCGGCCGCCGAACCGCTTCTATCAGACAGAAGATCAGTCTGACATCAGGATCATCAACAAAATAATTTATATAATCCGCGGTCGCTAACCCGACTTCGTTTCCACTGGTTACGATATACCCGACGTCGATCCCACGATCGATAAGAGTACGGCCAATGCCAGGGGTGGTCGTTCCACTTTGCCCAACCATCGCGACGGGTCCTCGAACCAGTTCGCGAATCCGGTCATCAGGAAGGCACAAAGATCTACCCCTTGCCGACATGCTCCCGAGGCAGTTCGGACCGCAAACAGCCAATCCGGTCTCCTCGATTACAGTCCGGAGCTCTTCCTCCAGCGCTTTGCCGTCATCGGTCCCAATCTCTGAATAGCCGGCCGCGTAAACAGTTGCGCTACGCGTACCCATTGCTGCCGCTTCGCGCAATATCCCGCAAACAGAAGACGCTGCCCGCATGACAACGAGCTTATCGGGCACACCCGGTAAATCTGCCAAACTCGCATAGCAGGGAACACCCCAAATTTCGTTAAAACGAGGATTGACCGGCCAAACTGGACCATCAAACTCAAACCGCTGATAGTTGGCGAAAATGCGGGCGGTCCAATCCATCGGATTTTCCCGTGCCCCAAGGATCGCAACACTCTTCGGGTTCAACAGAGCTTCAACCTTGCTGGCGGACACTCCCCCCATATTTTTGTCTTTCTTCTATCTTTGTAAGTCTAATCTTCGCGCAGCAAATCCTTGTTTGCAACGTCCCGCCAGCCATTGACAGAGATTGATCTGGGCGTAGGCTTATTCAACAGGGAAAAACGAGCCTATCCAAATAAATGAAGAATCCTCTAGCAAACAAAGACATCGCCATCATCGGCTACGGCGAGATAAAAAATGTCCGTCGTTCAGGACGAACCACATACGACGTCGCTGCGGAAGCCGCATCTAAAGTCCTGGAATATACAGGGCTTGGCACCAAAGACATCGATGGTATAGCGACAGTCCTGCCCTCAAGCGAAGCTGGCAATAATTTTTGGTCCAATTATCTTGGCGACCACCTCGGCCTCCAGACATCTTGGACACAAACCACCGATATCGGCGGCGCATCAATGCCTGGCAATGTTGCCCGAGCAGCAGCAGCCATTCAGTCGGGATATTGTGAAACAGTTCTCTCAATTGCCGCGGCGACGCCAACAACACGTCGCGTAGACGATCAACGGTCCTATCGATCAGAATTTCGTAACCCAACGGGAATTCAAGGCCCCCCAGGGGCCTTCGGGCTGATCATGCATCGCTATATGCATCAATATGACTTGAAGTTTGAAGCCTTGGGAAAGTTAGCCGTCGCGCAACGGAATGGTGCGGTCGTAAACGAATATGCGGTGGAAGGTCTTCGCAAACCAATGACCGTCGACGACTATCTGAACGCCCGAATGGTTTCTACACCACTCCGGTTGTTAGATTCTGTCATGCCGTGTGACGGTGCCAATGCAATCATCATTACAACGACCGAACGAGCGAAGAAGTTGGGTGTCAAAAACTTGGCACACCCCATCGCCTATTCAGAGCTGACGAACTTCAACGTCCACGAACAGCTCCCGGACATTACCGAAACAGGATTTAGTATTGCCGGTCCACAGGCGTTGGAGAAAGTCGGTATGTCCACCGAGGATATCGATATGTTCCACCCCTACGATGATTTTCTCATCGCCGAAATGTTACAGCTTGAGCAGATAGGCTTCTGTGGTCGCGGCGAAGGATCGGACTATCTACTATCGACTGATATTTCACCGACTGGGAAATTACCGATTAACACCGGCGGCGGTCAAATATCAGCGGGCCAGCCTGGACTAGCAGGCGGCCAGATCAACATTATTGAAGCGCTACGCCAGCTTTTTGGCGAAGCGACCGATCGACAAGTACCGAACCCATCTACGGCAATGTGTACTGGAATCGGCGTTATTCCATATGTTCGCAACTGGGGCTCTAGCGCAGTACTAATTTTGGAGCGAGGGTAATGGCAGCACGTGAAAAACGGCCGCGCCCGGCCCCAACGCCGACCAATATTACGCAGCCATTCTGGGATGCCGTAAACGAACACAAGTTCCTTCTTCAGTACGACCCCGAGGCCGAAAAATACCAGTTCTATCCACGCGGGCTGAGCGTACATACCGGCAAACGCAATCTTGAATGGCGCGAAGTCACTGGCAAAGGAACGATCTATTCGTACACTGAAACCGTTATCCCAGCGCGCGGATTTGAAGGTGAAGAGCCTTACCTCATTGCCGCGGTAGACCTCGAAGAAGGTGTTCGCTTGATGAGCTTGCTTCACAATTGTACGTCAGATGACGTTAAGATCGGTATGACTGTCCAGCTTTGCTGGGATAAAATAGACGATGAATTTGAATATTTCGCCTTCGAGCCGGACCGGTAATCACCAATGAGTTCTCTCAGCTTTCTCGTCGACAGCCCACAAGATGCCAAATTTCGGGCCGAAGTAAGCACATGGATGAAAGAAAACCTGCCTGCGGAACTAGTTGGTTGGTCAACCCGTCCGCCACGCGAGATGATCCAGCCATGGCATTTCAAACTCTATGAACGTGGCTGGATCGCGCCGCACTGGCCCAAAGAACATGGCGGTATGGAAGCCAGCATCTCCGAGCAACTCATACTGCAAGAAGAGTTAAGTGCAGCCGGAGCACCAATTCTTTCCCGGCAAGCACTTGGCCATATCGGGCCGATTTTGATGCATCATGGAACAGACCCGCAAAAGGAGGACCATTTACCGAAAATGCTCTCCGGCGAGGTTATGTGGTGTCAGGGTTATTCCGAGCCGGGTTCGGGTTCAGACCTCGCAAGTCTTAAAACTCGTGGCGAAGTCGATGGAAACGAGATTGTTATTAATGGGCAAAAAATATGGACCACTGGCGGCCATTTTGCAGACTGGATGTATGCCCTTGTTCGGACTAATCCCGATGCCCCAAAAAAACAGGGCGGTATTTCAATGGTCCTCGTCGACCTGAAGACAACTGGCATTACCGTCCGCCCTATCATGACTATTGCTGATGACGAAGAGTTCGCCGAAGTTTTTTTCGATGACGTTCGCATTCCGATTACCAACCTCGTCGGGGAACTCAACGATGGTTGGTCGGTGGCCAAAGCACTACTCGCGTCGGAACGTATCGGCAATGCCAACCCACAAATGGCTCTGCAGTCTCTCGACAAATTACAGAGAGTCGCCAAAGCAACAGGTGCAATTAACAACCCAGTCTTTCAGGACAAAGTCACGCAGCTGGAGCTCGATGTCCTTGCACAGTCCGCCGTGTTCGCTCATGCGGTGCAACAAGCCAAAGCAGGTATGGATATCGGCGCCGGCTCATCCTTTATGAAAATCGTCGCCACAGAGAATATTCAGCGCATTGCAGATCTTATGTTTGAGGCCGCAGGCGAGCATGCCGCCGACGTTGAGCCAATAGAAACGGAGGAAGGTCCGGTCGATGTTTCTGTTCTATGGCGCGAGGTTCGACGAATTACAATCTACGCAGGCTCAAGCGAAATTCAGCGCAACATCACTGCGAAACGGGTCCTAGGGTTACCGTAACCGCCAGATTAGATCGTCGCAGAGACCTGCTGTTCCATAAACACAGGCTCTTCACGGGAACCTTCTGCTGCTGCATCAGGGTCAAGAGTCGGATCCCACAGCTTCCCGACATAGCGACAGCCATTCGCTGCATCCGACCTTTTTGATGCTAACCAAACCGCCAACGGGTCCATAATATCAACCGGCAAAAGCGGTTTGTTGGGATCTTTCGGCCGATTGGGATCGGCATCCGCAGAACCACCCGGCAACAAGGCATTTACGGTGATACCCATACCATCCAAATCACGAGCCCAGATCAAAGTTTCCGATTCCACTGCCGCCTTGGTCACGCCATAGGGTGAGTTGCGCGCGCCAGAAAAATTTCGCCGAGACGTCGAAACGTTGATGATCTTGCCAGCTTCTGCCTGACGAAAATGTTCTATAGCCGCACGTGCCATAAAAAAGGTTCCGATGACATTGACCTCGACGGTTTGTCTATAGATGTCCGGGTCGGTCTCGTAAAATGGTAGGGAATTACCCTGTGGTGGCAAGCCAGGTCCACGCATGAGCCGACGCGCGTTATTAAACAAAACATCACATCGGCCAAATTTCTCAACGGCTCGCTTAACAGTATTTCGGCACTGGTCGAGATCCAAAATGTCAGTGGTTATAGCTAACCCGCTAAGCTCTTCAGCTGCACGTACACAGCCATCTGCATCAACAGAAGCAATAACCAGTCGAGCGCCCCGTTCGGCCATCGCTTTGGCCATAGAAAAACCGAGACCTCGATCGCCACCGGTCACAATAACGACCTGTCCTTCGAGAGATATGTCAGGGAGTGGAAAGGTCGACATTTCAGGATGCCCCATAATTCATTTTGAGGGCGTCCCCAGCCCGCCGTTCTTCATCCACGATCAAACCGTGACCGAGCGTGATACGGTTCATCATGGAAAACCGTGCGCAAACGATAATCGCTTCATGAAAGGACTGTTCATCCCACCCGGCAGCGTGCACCGCATCAGCATCTGCTTCAGTAATACGGGACGGTGTCAGCGTCAGGATTTTGACAAATTTCAATAGCGGCTTCAGTTCCTCACGGACCGGCGCGCCATCAATGCTGTCGGCCAATGGCTCAAACACACCGGGATCTGTACCGAGATTCATCGCAACTCGCGAGTGTCCTGCAAAGCAATATTCAGAATCATTCAGCTGCGATACGTAGGCTGCAATCATCTCTTTGTCAGCTGCAGTCAACTGCCCTTCTCGACGCATAAATGCGCGCGAAAATACTTGAAGGCCTTTGTGAGCTTCGGGGTTAAACACTTCCCATAGTTTGCGAACGCCCGCATCCTCTGGCAGCGATGGAAAAAACGGCATTTGGGACCTCACCTAGCAAAAATCATTATCACTCTATTGAGCGCGCCAGTGGCTCAAAATGCAAGGTAGAGACTGTTCGGACTAAACAGACGTTCATTTAGGGTCATTGGCAAGCCGAATATTCAACGCCTTAAGCCCTTCATGAATAGGAATAAACAGATTCAAATTTTGTGCTTTCGGATGGGAAAATGACGCAACACTTATCCCAAGAAGGTTGCCATTTTTATCCAACATCGGCCCGCCGCTATTCCCCGGCGAGATAGCTGCATCTGATTGAAGAAACCGTAGTTTTCGAATCAACTTTTTCCCGCTGATTATTCCAGTGGACACAGTCGATCTGTTGCCCGTCTTAATCGGCGAACCAATTACATACACCTTTTCAAGGGCTTTCGCGGCTGTTGTCCGAATAGGCAACACAAAGGGTGCGCGTAACGACACACGGATCAACGCGACATCGCGCCGTGCGTGCCTTCTTAGTACTTCTCCAGACACCTCAAGACCATTGTTCAAAATCACAGAGACTTTTTTGGCCTTTCCGACTACATGTTCGTTTGTCAAAATCAATCCATCTTCTGCTATTAAGAATCCACTACCATGCCCGCTTGCCGTACGGATCGTAACGACTGACGAGAGAAGTGAGGATTGATTACGGGTAATGGGTTCGCCGAGGAGTTTGACAGAAGGTATCGAAATTTCGGGATCTAAGATTTTCGCCGCCTTAAATGTTTCTCGTCGCAACGCGATAGCCCGAAATTTCTGCGATGCCAACATTCTTTCGACAGCATCAGCGAATGAATTTTGAAACGCGACCGAAATACCGTTTCTTTTGGGCTGCTTTTGTACGGCGTAGCCTTCTGTTTTAAAGGTAAAAATTGTGCGTTGTAGTTGATTGGAAAATATCGACCATTCAACAGAAACATACATTTCGCCGCGATATTGACGCAACGGATGCCCGGTATACCAATGATGCTCATGGCAAATGTTGCCCTTGATTTCAAAAATTCTGGCACCAATCAGATACTCGGCACCGGCAACTGAGTCCCTGACCTTAAAGAGTTCTTTGGGGTTACCGACAACATTTAAGCCGCCCTGGCTCATGGTCTCAAAGAAAACTTCTCCTAACTCCGAACTCCAGCTTCCGAGGGACGAAGATCCGGTGCCCCACTCAAGGGTAGGCATAGCGCCATGCGAGAAATTGCAAAGATAATCTTCCGCTCCTATTACTATTGGATCACCAGCTGGGAAATGTGCGATGGCAGTCCCACGCCTTATATTTGCAATAACCTTTTTCAGAGCGAAACTTGCCTGGCTATTGGTCGGTACTTCGATAGCTTTCACGTTAGATACCGAAAGCTTAGGGACTTTCATTGGACCTATGGTATTGCAGGCCGACATTACCAGACCGAACGCAATTACGATCATAATGGATACAGATTTTACCGAAAACATCGCTACCCCCATAGAAAATTTTTCGACAAACTCTCTTATAGGTTGATTATAGGAATTAAATCCAAATAGACCAAGTGGTCTTTTATGAAGTTTTCAAAATTAAATTGTATCGGTTTGAGGCTATGATTTCTTTGCGTCTCCCAGTGTAACCAGCGCAATGCCACCGAGAATTAACACTAATCCGCCACCAAGGGTCAGGGTCAGCACTTCGCCCAGGAAGAGAACACTTGTCACAATAGCCACCATCGGTCCGCCTAAGAGACCAACGGAGGTCGTAACAGCACCAAGGTATCGAATAGAGGAAGCAACACACCACATCGCGATAGCCGTTCCGATAACACCGCCATACGAAATCAACAGCACGAATTCAGTGGACCAATCCGGCATTTTGGGCTCTGCCAGCCAAATCGAGAACGGCAAAGTAACTATAGTCGCCAACAGGAGTTGCCATGGACCGAGCTGTAGGGGTGTCAGATGCCACTTGTGATTCCGCATCTGCAAAATTGCGATGGACCAAGAAATTGCTGCAAGAACACACAGCCCATTGCCGATCAACGCGTCTGTATCGGACCAATCAAGCTCAGCTGGATTAAACAAAACAGCGAGTCCGCTGAGACCAAGGACAACACCAATTGCCCGCAAAGCGGTCATTTTTTCTCCGAAGAACAACACGACCGCCGGGGCCACCCAAAGAGGTGTTGAATAGCCAAGCAAGGCGCCACGCCCCGCAGGTATAAACTCCACCGCAGTGTGAACCAGCGACACGTATAGCCCCATCATACAAATGCCAACGCTCAGGACCGCCGGCATATCAGCCCGCGTGGGCAGTTTAAGCTCTCCACGCACAGCCAGGACCGCCATCAGCACAAGTGCCCCAATAAATACGCGGACAGATGCAAACCAAAGAGGTGGTAAATACTCCACACCGAGGCGCATGACGGGCCAAAGCCAACCATAGGAGAATATCCCGGCAACCAGGAATAGGAGGCCTATTCGACGATTTGTTGGGTCGGTCATTTTATAGAGTCAGATATAGAATTTCAGGACGATGGGCTTGGAAATTGACAACAAACTTCGATAGGCGGGGAGATATGCCCTTTCCAGACCTTTCACGCCACTGAAATGTTGATTTCGAGCTTAAAATTCTCTTTTGACGACATTCTGAGGAAGACATAGCGCAACTCCACCGTTATAAGATTGTAAATTTTTCGGTCGCACAGTCACTAGTAGTCCATTCATCAAAAAGAACATAAATGCCCCTTAGAACCTGGCAGCAAGACATTATCGACCAGTTCCCGTCGATCATAAAAGAACACCGTCGCTTTATCCTCAAAGCACCTACCGGCGCTGGAAAAACTGTGCTCGCGAGCGAGCTCATCAAAAGGTTTTACGAAGGCAAAAAGATCATTGTGCTGTGCCATCGTCTGGTGCTTCTGGAACAGTTGGAAGGTGCACTACGTGACGACCACAATGTACGCAAACTAACCGTGTCCGATACGGGTCCTGCTTTTGACGGTTATGATATTCTACTTTCAACCAGCATGCGGGCCAAAGATGTTCTGGCGGATGCCATCCCCAAGGCTGACCTGATCATCGTGGATGAGGCCCATCGTGTTTCTCCCAACGGCAAGGGCTATAAACGGATACTTGATGACTTTACAGAGCACGGCAAAGACGAGGCTCAATTTGTAGGTCTCACCGCGTCTCCAGAGCGCCGTACGGGTGACCAGCGCGACCAGCTAAACCTGGCCTTCGACGCTATTATCGATTGCGCCAAATTCGAGAATCTCATCGAGGAAGGGGTTTTGGTAAACCCTGTCTATCGTACTCATTTCGTCCATGATCTCGATCTCAGCGGTATCGACATCAGTTCAGGTGATTTTCCGGTCGCGAAACTCGCCCCTGCAATCGTTAAATCATCCATGATTGACTATGCGATGACCAGCTATTTGCAGGAACGGGAAAGCGTTTCACCAAGACCAATATCCGCCTGGTTCTGTGCCGATATTAGTGTTGCTGAGGAGACCCTGTTCCGCATTCGTCAGGTCGATGTCTCAGCAGAAATCGTTACCGCCAAAACTCCGATCAAAGAACGCATGAAATTGCTGAAGGCCCATGAAAATGGGGAGGTCGAAGCAATGGTGTCCGTTGGCGTCTTGGCCGAAGGTTGGGACAACCCGCATTGTAATATCATTGTTCATTTACGCCCCACCCTATCAAAAGTCTTATGGGGTCAGTCTGTCGGTCGTGGATTACGGTCAGCACCCGACAAAGAAAAATGCGTCATTATTGACGTCAGCTCTAACTGGACGACCTTTGGCCCGGTGGAAAAACTCGAATGGAGTCTCTGGAGCCATCGCAAATCCTACATGCAATTTACCAACCGATTTAACTGGGTAGGCCAGCAGCAGGAAGGCGAAAACGGCAGAGATGCTTATTTGTTGTGTGAAAATAAACTGCCCAACAAGACGCGCTGTTCACACATATATAAAAAGAACACATATGAAGACGATACATGTCCAGTTTGTGGATCCTACGCCGCAATCGATATCTACGCCGAACAGGCACAGGATGGTTCTCTGACCGAGAACCGTTTGCATAAATTGTTCTTTGACCGCGTCCCCAAGGTATTCGATGAAATGAATCTCTCCGTCTGGAAGAATCTCGGCGGCACAGCCTGGCGTACAGCGACACCCAAGGAACAAGTCTTTCTGTCCTTCTGCATGGCGTTTGTCGAAGTATCGGGCGAAACAACCCGATCTGAATCCGACTATTGGGATATTGCGCTCAAAGCAGAAACCAAAATCCGCGAATATCTTGTCGAGAACGCCATTCAGGTTATTAAGCAGGACGAATTCGACCTCAATGTCATTGCAGATGGTATGCTGACCGGGCGTGAAATTCGCACCGTGCAAGCTCATTACGGGATTCTGCTCTGTGGCACCGCCTTCGAGGAACACGACCTGGATGAGAGCGAACGCAAATATCAAAAAGCGATTAGAATTGCCGAACGGATAGCGGTTATGGGCTGTTCCTCAAAGGACAATTTGCCCTACTTCAACGCCACCAAATATATGTCAGAGCCTTGAGTCATACGAAGTCAGTTTCATCTTTCGCCCGAGCGCTTATAAGCCCAATACGGCAAAATCCATCTCTGGACCAAATAAATTAAAGGAAAAATGGTGGGCGATGTAGGATTCGAACCTACGACCCGCTGATTAAGAGTCAGCTGCTCTGCCAACTGAGCTAATCGCCCACAGCCCGCTAGATAGCAAAGGGCGAAGCCTTTGTCACTCTTGAATACCAGCTATCTATGACGGTTAATCTTCGCCGCCACTACCGTGTCTTCCGACCCTGACATCACGATGGACGTAGGCACAGAGAATAAACCCAAACCCTATCATCAACGACAGCATCGCGGTCCCACCATAGGAAATTAAAGGCAGCGGAACACCTACGACTGGGACCAATCCCATGACCATGGCAATGTTGATAAAGACATAGAAAAAGAACGTGCCGGTGACCCCCAAGGTGATCAATCGACCAAACTGATTATGGACGCGCAACGCTATCGCAAATCCATAGATCAGGACGATAGCGTAGATCCCGAGCAGCAAAAGGCCGCCAGCCATTCCAAACTCTTCAGCCAGCATCGTAAAAATAAAATCAGTTTGTTTTTCAGGCAAAAAATTGAGATGGCTTTGCGTTCCGCTGAGATATCCCTTTCCAAAGACGCCCCCCGAACCAAGTGCAATTTTGGATTGCATGATATGATACCCCGAACCAAGGGGATCACTCTCCGGATTCAAAAATGTCAGAATCCGTTTTTTCTGATAGCCATGAAGCAGTGTCCAAGCAAGAGGCATCGCGGCAAGAATCGCACCGACCACTAATCCAAATTTCCACGCCCTCACGCCAGCCAAAAAGAAAATAACACCAGCTGTCATCGTCAACATTATCGCCGTGCCGAGATCAGGTTGACGAAGAACAAGCACGACAGGTGCTGCGACCAGAAGCAACGGAATAATCAGAAAGGTCGGCCGACCGATCTCCTCCAGCGAGGCGCCATGAAAGAAACGCGCTAACGCCAGGACTAGTGTAATCTTCATTATCTCCGAAGGCTGCAATTGAATTACACCAAGGTCGATCCAGCGTTGAGCTCCCATGCCGATCACGCCCATAACCTCAACAGCAACCAAGAGCCCAAGGACGAGGAAATAAAGCGTATATGCGTGACGCATCCAATTTCTAATATCGGTCACGGCAACCATAATCATCAGACATAATCCAATGCCAAACCGAATGAGCTGACGTTTGGCCCACGGGTTCCAACTTGCATCACCGGCCGAATACAACATCGCGCATCCGATCCCGGTTAGGATGATGATGAACAGAATCAGCGACCAGTTAACCTGCCAAAGCTTTTGGCCGACTGTCATCGGTCCGCGATCTGCCGAACCAATTCTCATGCTTTGCGGTCTTTCTCTTTATCGCCCACGACGTCATCTCGTTTCCGATAGCCTGAAGGATCACGTTTAAGCGTCTCATGGAGGATATCCCTAGCGATAGGAGCGGCTACCTTAGACCCCCCGCCGCCATGTTCGACGACAACCGAAATAGCATATCGGGGATTTTCGACCGGCGCATAGGCGACAAATAACGCGTGGTCACGATCCTTCCATGGCCTTTCCTTGTTTTTCAGAACTCGGGTTTCACGTTCACGTTTGGAAATCCGTTTGACCTGGGCAGTTCCGGTTTTGCCAGCCAACTCAAATCCAGGTTCCTTGATCCTGGCCCGGTAGGCCGTCCCGCGCTGCGTATTGCTGACAGCATTCATCCCGTCCATGACAAGTTGACGAAGTTCAGGAGAAATTTTTATATCTTGAGCATCGGGGATATCCACGGGGTGCGTCACACCACCAGAGACTACACCATGTATCAAACGCGGCTTTATAGCTTTCCCACTCGCGAGCCGCGATGTCATCACGGCCAGCTGTAACGGCGTTGTCAGAACAAACCCCTGACCGATCCCGGCTACCAGGGTTTCGCCTTTTTGCCATGGCACCCCGAGACGTTTCTTTTTCCAAGCAGATGTTGGCATCAAGCCACCACGCTCATTGGGCAGATCGATACCCGTCACACGTCCCAACCCAAAACGCCGCCCCATCTCAGAAATTTTATCGATTCCCACACGTTTAGAGATTTCGTAAAAATATGTGTCGCAGGACTGTTGCAACGCTCCATTGAGGTCGACCCAGCCATGGCCATGCTTCTTCCAGCAATGGAAACGTGCATTGCCCAACTCGACATGCCCTCGGCAAAAAACTTTTTGTTCTGGAGTTACCACACCGTGCTCAAGCGCCGCCATCGCCACAATCATTTTGAATGTAGATCCAGGTGCATAGAGGCCAGAAACTGCTTTATTTGTCAGAGGCGCGTACGGATCACGTGTAATTTCGCGCCACTGCTTACGCGTCAGACCGGTGTTAAAGGCATCTGGATCATAGCCGGGGACCGACGCCAAGGCGATAATCCCTCCTGAATTCACATCCATAACCACTGCAGCGGCGGACTTTTTATCACGCAGTTTCGCGACAGCAAGGTTTTGAATCCCTAAATCGACAGTCAACATGACGTCGTCGCCAGGTTGGCCTTCTTGACGCGCGAGTTCTCGGATTACGCGACCAAGCGCGTTGACTTCCAGTTGACTGTTCCCCGCTTTACCGCGAAGGCGTAAGTCCTGCTGCTTCTCGATGCCAGATTTACCAATCCGGAAACCAGGGAGTTCTAGAAGAGGATCACTGCTTTTGTCCCGCACCTTGTCCTTTTCAGACACTGACGCGACATATCCCAATAGATGAGCAGATTCTGCCCCGAGAGGGTATTCTCGACTTTGCCCTACATCAATAACAATACCAGGAAGATCGGGGGCATTGACCTCAATACGCGAAACCTTTCGCCAATCAAGATTTTCCTGAACCGTCACAGGGACAAAACTCCGACGCTTACGTATCTCGCGTAAAATTCGCCGATGTTCGTGCTCAGAAATAGAGATGAGACGACCCAAAGCTTCGAGGGTCTGTTTAACGTCGCGTGTTCTTTCAGCGATCAAAAGAACCCGATAGTTTTCTTTGTTTGTTGCAAGCGGTACACCGAACCGGTCCATAATTCTACCACGCGGTGGCGACAACAAGCGGAGATTAATGCGATTTTCATCAGCCAGCATTTTGTAGCGGCTGGATTCAAGGACTTGTAGCTGGTACATGCGGCCCGCCAGCAAACCGAACAGCGCTATCTGTCCACCACCAAGGATCATCGCCCGCCGTGAGAATTTTTTATACCGTGATGAGTCCTCGCGATACATGTCAGGCGTTCTGGAATAATTTTTGATGGGTTCGTGCAAATATCCAGGCGAGAAACGGAAAAGCAGCAACCGTTAATGCCATTTGGAAAATTATGGGCAATGGGTCAATCACTGTAAGATGATAAATAGCTGTCAGTATCCAGATGACTAACCCAGCTGCAAAAGCGACAAGCCCGAAACCCCACCATAGAACCAAGAATGACTTTCCGCGGAATACTTTCCCCTGCGAGGCCGCTACTGTTCTGACCAACACCAATACGGCTGCATTTATCCCAGGTGGCGCCCCAACCAGAATATCTAACAACAACCCAATGAAGAACACCGTTATGGAGGTAAATAAATCAATTCGGTGAACGGCCCAGAAAAAAACCGCCATTAGAACGAAGTTTGGCGCTACGGGACCAAACCCCGGAATATAAAATGGTATCGTCGAGAGCAGAACAAAGAAAACGCCGAGCGCAGCTGGAACGAGGTTGCGCGCAACCGCATCAAGCCGATGCGACAGCGACGGGGTCACCGTGAGGCAGCCTTCTTGGGCGGAGTCTCCGCGCCCTCTTTCGGGACAACAGAGCTTACCGCGGCAAAATCAATCAACCTTACAAACTCTAGCTGGTCGAAACGGACATTCGGCTTAACGCGCATAATACCATCTGTAGCGACAGTGATACGGCCAATCTGAAGGCCTGGAGGGAAAACACCGCCATGGCCAGAAGTCACGACGCGATCCCCGGACTTGATGGAGGCATTTGCCGGTAAAAAGATTAGCCGAGGCATCCCGCTATTATCGCCTGACAGGATTGCCCGATCACGCGAAGACTCAATCAGAACCGGAACGCGGGAATTAATATCGGTAATAAGCAATATTCTTGCAGACCTGTATCCAGCGGTTGCTACCCGCCCGGCCAACCCTACCCCAGACACAGCCGCTTGACCTTTGCGGACACCATCGCGATCACCCGCATTCACAACAACCGAACGAACAAACGCGCCGCCTGAATCCGCGATAACGCGCGTAGCAATAGATTGTGATTTCGGGCCAGGTTTAAAATCGAGAAGTGACTGAAGAGCCTGATTCTGAGATGCCAACCGTCTAGCAGCTTCCTGCCATATAAGTAGACGTTCGTTTTCGCGCTTCAAACGAATATTATCATCCCGTAAATCTGAGAAGCCGCGCACAGTCTTGACGGCATCATTCACCGCAGCCGCCGGTCGGGACAGCACATCCATAATGGGTGCAAAGACATCAACGACGACTGTTGAAACCTTTTCAACGACAATTGTCTCCGCTTTACTCAAAAGCATAATTCCGAAAGCGGTAAGAATCAGGAACAGGAAGGCGAAGCGCTGCAACAGCACCTTTGCAGGTACTGCAAGCCGCAATACTGATGACCCACCTCTCTTATTCACAACGACTACACTCCGGGCTCACAAACGCCCTTTTTTTAAACCTACAAAATCACGACTACCTAACGGTTAATACATAGACGACAAAACGTTCCTCAACGTCTTCATTTCTTCAAGGCAATGTCCGGTTCCTAATGCTACACAGGACAAAGGTTCATCTGCGATCGAAACCGGCAGACCTGTTGCATGCCTGAGAACCAAATCAAGATTACCAAGTAACGACCCACCACCTGTCAATACGATCCCCTTATCGACAATATCAGCCGCCAATTCCGGAGCGGCATGCTCCAGGGCGACTTTAACTGCTTCAATAATCGCTCCAACAGGTTCAGCGAGGCTTTCGGCGATCTGACGTTCAGAAATGATAATTTCCTTAGGAACGCCGTTCATGAGATCGCGTCCTTTGATCTCCATCGAGCTGCCTTCGCCATCCGCAGGAATACTGGCTGATCCGATCTCTTTCTTAATACGCTCGGCACTGCTCTCACCAACGAGGAGATTATGGTTACGCCGGATATAACCAGCGATCGCCTCATCCATTTTATCTCCACCGACGCGAACTGAACGGGAGTAAACCAGCCCACCTAAAGACAGTACCGCAACTTCGGTTGTGCCGCCGCCAACATCGACGACCATTGACCCTGTTGGCTCCGTTACAGGAAGGCCAGCGCCGATCGCTGCAGCCATTGGCTCTTCAATCAAAAACACACGACGAGCGCCTGCGCTTTCTGTCGATTCCTGAATCGCCCGACGTTCAACGTTCGTTGAACCGGAAGGAACCGCAACAATGATCTGCGGACTAGCAAAACTACGCCGATTGTGAACCTTACGAATGAAATGCTTGATCATTTCTTCCGCAACCTCGAAATCCGCGATAACGCCATCGCGAAGCGGGCGAATGGCTTTGATGTTTCCCGGGGTTCGACCGAGCATCATCTTCGCTTCATCACCGACCGCAAGGACCTGTTTCTTGCCCTTAACATCGGCAATTGCCACCACAGAAGGCTCGTTTAGAACGATCCCTCGCCCTTTTACGTAGACGAGGGTATTCGCCGTTCCAAGATCAATCGCCATATCGGCGGATAACATTCCCAAAAGCCTGGAAAACATGAGCAATTACTTCCTTCGTTTACCAACCACTTGGCTAGACCTAAGCAGACAGCGCGCCAGGTGCTGTCTTCTCGCGTTTCACCATTAACTTATTCAGCGCGTTTACATAGGCCCGCGCTGATGCAACCAGCGTATCTGTATCAGCACCCTGGCCATTTACAGATTTGCCGCTTTCTTCGAGACGCACAGTCACTTCAGCCTGTGCATCAGTTCCTTCGGTAACAGCATTAACTTGATAGAGCTGCAAACGGGCGTCATGTGGCACCAGTGCTTTAATAGCATTGAACGTTGCGTCAACCGGCCCATCACCTTCAGCCTTGATCGAGCATTGCTCGCCATCAACATCGAGTTCCAGCTCAGCCGTCTGTGGGCCTTTCGAACCACAAACGACCATCAAGGACTCAAACTTAATTGTATCATTCGTGCGCAAGACTTCATCATCGACAAGGGCAACCAAGTCCTCGTCATAGACTTCCTTTTTCTTGTCGGCCAAATCTTTAAAGCGACGGAATGCTTCCTGAACAGCGTTTTCGCCCAGCTCATACCCCAACTCTTTGAGCTTCACCCGAAATGCATGCCGCCCCGAGTGCTTACCCATAACGAGCTTGGACTGGGTCAAGCCCACGGATTCCGGCGTCATAATTTCATAAGTTTGAGCATGCTTGAGCATGCCGTCCTGATGAATACCGGATTCATGTGCAAAAGCATTTGCTCCGACAATTGCCTTATTGGGTTGCACCGTAAAGCCAGTGATGGTCGAAACCAATTTAGAGGCTCGCGTGATGCACTCGGTATCAATACCCGTTACAAATGGCAGACGGTCCTGACGTGTCCTCAGAGACATAATTACTTCTTCAAGCGCGGCATTACCCGCACGTTCGCCCAACCCATTAATTGTGCACTCGATCTGGCGTGCTCCATTGGCAACGCCGGCCAAGGAATTGGCAACCGCAAGACCCAAATCATTATGACAATGTGTCGAGTAGATAGCTTTATCGCTATTCGGCACCCGCTCCACCAGCATTGAAATCAGCTCACCAAACTCTTCCGGTACGGCATACCCAACTGTATCTGGGATATTGATTGTCGTTGCCCCAGCATTGATTGCCGCCTCAACACAACGGCACAAAAACTCGTGCTCAGTCCGGGAACCGTCTTCAGGAGACCATTCAACGTCATCTGTAAAATTACGTGCATAGCTCACGCTGTCGATAACGGCCTGATACACATCATCGGGCTCCATTTGGAGCTTGTATTTCATGTGCAAAGGGCTCGTCGAAATAAAGGTATGGATTCGACTTTGCCTTGCTGGCTTCAATGCCTCCGCAGCACGTTCGATATCGCCACGCGCAGAACGAGCCAGCCCACACACTGTAGATTCTTTGACCAGCTTCGCCACTTCACTAACAGATTCAAAATCACCATTTGAGGCAATTGGAAAGCCAGCTTCAATAACGTCAACGCCCATTTCCTCCAGGAGTTCGGCAATCCGCAGTTTTTCTTCGAGATTCATTGATGCGCCGGGCGACTGCTCGCCATCACGCAAGGTGGTATCAAAAATAATGACTCGGTTTGGATCGGTGCTGCTACTCATAGCTCAGCTCCTTCTACTAGTTTGGGATTAACGACTTGCGTCTCGATAGCTGCATCCCCTGAACGGCCAACCATTACTGGTTCCCACTCAGGGGCAACTAAGTCGTAGACCCCCCTCTAGCGCATCAGCGAATCTTGGAATTCTATCGAACAAAGGACAAGCAATGCCATACCAAGCCGACCCGGCTTGGGTACTACCCATTTCTCCTCTGTATTCAATGTCTCTCATTCCGTACTTCGCCATTGCTTTAGGGCACTTGCTGAGTAAGCGCGCCAGACTGCCGATATAGTTCTCTCAGCCAAATTTAGAAGACCCGGCAGGCCGAGAATCCAAACAAAACCAAGTTAGTAGCCTATTCCTAAGCCTTTATTAACCTTAAAAGCAACGATTTTTAGCGCCTTTAAGGAAAAATCCCCAGAAATTCGCGGAAAGCTAGTTCTTGGACTTATCCACAAGACGATTTTCAGCAATCCACGGCATCATGCCACGCAGCTCTGCTCCGACCTCTTCCACCTGATGTTCGGCTTCCCGACGTCGTGTTGCTTTAAAGCTGGATTGTCCTGCCGCATTCTCGAGAACCCAATCGCGGGTGAAACGACCCGACTGAATATCATCGAGCACCTCTTTCATACGCGCCTTGACGCTGTCATCGATCAAACGTGGACCACTAATGTAGTCGCCATACTCTGCCGTATTCGAAATTGAGTAGCGCATATTGGCGATACCACCCTCATATATCAGATCGACAATAAGTTTCACTTCGTGCAGACATTCAAAATATGCCATCTCGGGGGCATAACCTGCTTCCACCAATGTCTCGAAACCGGCTTTAATCAACGACGTCAAACCACCACACAAAACAGCCTGCTCACCGAACAAGTCAGTTTCACACTCTTCACGGAAAGTCGTTTCAATAACGCCAGCCCGACCACCACCTATCGCCGACGCGTAAGACAGCGCGATGTCTTGTGCGTTTCCGGAAGCGTCCTGGTCAACAGCAACCAGGCACGGTACACCTGCCCCCCGCTGATATTCAGAACGGACGGTATGACCTGGACCTTTCGGCGCGATCATAAACACATCGAGATCCGGGCGTGCTTCGATTAGCTTAAAGTGGATATTCAAACCATGTGCAAATGCGAGGGCAGCACCCTGTTGCATATTGTCCTGCAAATCGCTGGTATAGAGGGCCGCCTGCAACTCATCGGGAACAAGCACCATCACAACGTCAGCCCATTTAGCGGCATCAGCAGGGTTCATAACCTTAAGGCCTGCGCCCTCTGCTTTCGCAACACTGGATGACCCATCCCGCAATCCGACCACGACTTCCTTGACGCCGCTATCGCTCAAATTGATGGCATGGGCGTGGCCCTGGCTGCCATAACCTATAATAGCAACTTTCTTGGCTTTAATGAGATTGACGTCAGCGTCTCTGTCATAATAAACGCGCATTTTGCGGATCCTCTTTCTTTATCGATTACTGCCGCGATCATCCAACCGCAACAAACATGATGGTTAAACGTATTGTTGGGGCGTTTCCTAAATCCCCTTTGCGCCGCGCGCAATAGCTACGGCGCCAGTTCTTGAAATTTCTACCAAACCAAGCGTCCGCATGAGATTGATAAAGGCATCGAGTTTTTCGGTGGAACCAGATATCTCAAACACAAAAGAGTTGTTTGTACTATCGATCGCGCGCGCCCGAAATATGTCTGCGATCCGCAGAGCTTCAACGCGTTTATTGCCAGAACCACGCACTTTTACCAGCGCCAATTCCCGTTCAACACTCGCACCGCCATCGGTTAGATCGCTAATCCGGTGGACGGGCACCAAGCGATCAAGTTGGGCCTTAATCTGCTCAATGATCATGGGTGTGCCTGACGTGACAACCGTTATGCGCGAAACCGCACTATCCGGATCGACTTCGGCAACTGTCAAACTTTCAATATTGTAGCCGCGGCCGGAAAATAGGCCGATGACCCGCGCCAATACACCGGCTTCGTTATCCACCAGCACAGCGATCGTATGTCGCTCTATAGGCTCCAATTTTACCTCCACCTTCAAATATTGGTAGCGCCGGCCTTAAACCAGCACCATTCCCTCTTCGGAAACCGGTTTTTCAGCTTCGTCTTCGGGACCGAGAAGCATTTCGTTATGCGGTGCCCCCGATGGGATCATCGGAAAACAGTTTTCACCCTTATCAATCGCGATGTCTGCAATCGTAAACTGATCATTACTCAGCATTTCGTTGATAACATCATCAACTTCACTAGGCTTGGTCGCGCGTAGCCCAACAGCTCCATAAGACTCTGCCAGCTTTACAAAGTCCGGCAACGATGCCGTATAGCTCTCCGAATACCGCCCGCCATACAGCAGCTCCTGCCACTGACGGACCATCCCCATATACTCGTTATTGAGGATGAAAACCTTGACCGGCAAACGGTACTGAACGGCCGTCGACATTTCCTGAATATTCATCTGAAATGACGCTTCACCAGCGACATCTATAACTGTCGCCTTTGGATGAGCCATCTGCACACCAATCGCCGCCGGAAATCCGTAGCCCATCGTCCCCAACCCGCCAGAAGTCATCCAGCGATTAGGCTTATTGAACTTCATGTACTGGGCGGCCCACATCTGATGCTGGCCAACTTCAGTCGTAATATAGGTATCCCGATCTTTGGTCAGAGCTTGCAACCGCTCAAGCGCATATTGCGGCTTAATGATATCCTTCGATTGCCTATAACCAAGGCAGTCGCGTTTGCGCCATTTGTCGATCTGACCCCACCAGGAATTTATGGCTTTGGCGTCTTTGCGCGGCTTGGTTTCCTTCCATACCTTAATCATCTCCGCCAGAACCGAAGCGCAGTCACCAACAATCGGAACATCAACTGCTACATTCTTGTTGATCGACGATGGATCAATATCAACATGGATCTTTTTTGACCCAGGAGAGAATTCGGAAATTAATCCGGTCACCCGATCATCAAATCGCGCGCCAATATTGATCATGACATCACAATCATGCATCGCCAGATTGGATTCATAAGTCCCGTGCATACCAACCATGCCGAGGAATTTTTTATCAGTTGCCGGAAACGCTCCCAGCCCCATTAGTGTCAACGTGATCGGATACCCGGTCATCCGAACAAATTCGGTCAGCAGCTTCGACCCACGTGGCCCAGAATTGACAACCCCACCACCACAGTAAAATAATGGTCGTTTCGCTTTTGCGATCAATTCAACAGCTTCCCGAATCTTCGCGTTATCCCCCTTAATCTGCGGACGATAGGTCTTATGTTTAACGGCAGGCTTCTTACCGGACTCATAAGGAGCCTCATTGATCAGAACGTCTTTCGGCAGATCAATAACGACTGGTCCCGGACGACCAGAGCGCGCAACATGCATCGCTTCCTGCATTATCTGCCCGAGCTTATTCACGTCTCTAACGAGATAGTTATGTTTGGTACAGGGACGTGTGATACCGGTCGTATCCGCTTCCTGAAAAGCATCGTTCCCAATCAAATGTGTCGGCACCTGCCCCGTCAGGCATAAAACCGGAATACTATCCATCAGCGCGTCGGTAAGACCGGTAACAGCATTCGTTGCACCGGGCCCGGATGTTACGAGCACGACGCCAAGCTTCCCAGTGGAACGCGCATAACCTTCCGCCATGTGAACGGCACCGCCTTCTTGACGAACCAAAACGTGTTTCAAGCGATTCTGCTTAAACAAAGCATCGTAAATCGGAAGTACCGCTCCACCAGGATAACCAAAGATCGTATCGACCCCTGCATCAACTAGGCTTTGAATTACGATATCTGAGCCGGATAGCTTACGTTTAGCCATCGTCTTCCACCTTTTCCAATCAAACAAAAGGCGACCCCACATCGCGGGATCCCCTCACAAAACATAAAAATGTATTAGCGCCGAGGCTTTAAACTGCTGTTGCCGACGACTTATCAGCAGCGAAGCGGCGACAAATTAGTCTTTCCATTAGTTTAGGTCAACACAAATTTTCTAACAAATGAAAAGATAATTGGCTTATAATTGTCATTATATTGCGATTCAATCAATAAATCCGCAATAAACTGGTTTCTAAACCAAGTTCCTTGGCGTTTTACATAGTTCCGCGTAGCTTGCTGGCCAGCTTCACAAGCCTCTTGCAAAGACAGTTCTCCTGCTAAATGTAGTAAGAGGTGTGGGATCCCGAGCGCCTTCATTGCTGGCAAAGCGGTGTCGATATCCCGTTTGGCCAACGCCCGAATTTCCTCTAGCGCACCGCGCGCCAACATCCCATTAAATCGGGCGTCGCAGGTCGCATACAGAAGGTCACGCTGTGGTTCCAACAGTACAGTTTTAAAATTAAATTCGGCGCCTTTGTCGGCCCCTTCTCTTTGCCACTCAGTCAACGTCTTGCCGGTGGCCTCATAAATTTCAACGGCCCGTGCAATCCTTTGACTGTCAGAGAGGTTGATACGTTTCGCGGACTCCGGGTCGATCTTCTCCAAGTTTGCATGCAGCGATTCACTACCATCACTTGTCAAACGCGCCCGCACGCCCTCACGAACTTCTGCAGAGACAGACGGCATAGGTGCGATTCCTGACATTAAAGTCCGCAAATACATCCCTGTGCCACCGACGACAATCGGCAACAGTCCTTCGGCATGCGCAAGCTTTATTTCCTGTGTTGCGAGCGCTGCCCATTCGCCAGCAGAGCAAGGCGTTGCCGGATCACGCACACCATATAATTTATGCGATGCACGCCGGCGGGCTAATTCATCTGGGACAGCCGTGACAACATCCAAGCCTTCATAAATTTGCATTGAGTCGGCGTTAATCACAACGCCGCCAAACTCTTCTGCAACATCAACCGCTAGATCAGATTTGCCGCTAGCCGTCGGGCCTGCGACTACCAATACCGTACCCTGCTGAGACATGGACATGAGGGTTATGTTTGGTCCACCGGCATATATCCCCAATACTCACGGGCAAGATCGACAACCAGTCGAATTTTGGCTGCCTGATCATCAAACGATATGGGATTTCCACTATCAAGACTGGCAAACCCACATTGTGGAGAAATACCTAAGCGATCCATGTCGACAAATTCAGCTGCGGCTTCAAGGCGTTGCTTTACGGCATCAACCTGTTCAAGGGCCGACGACTTCGTCGACACCAAACCAAGAATGACGGTCTTATTGTCGGGCACTTCTCTCAATGGTTCGAACCCACCAGCGCGCGGGGAATCATATTCCAGAAAATAGAATTGAACCTCAAGCTTTCCAAACAGCTTTGCGGCAACATCGTCGTAACCTGTCGCCGCCTGCCAGGAACCACCCTTATTGCCACGGCACAAATGCATCCCAAGGCTTAGGTCCTTTGGCGTACGACGGGCGATTTCGTTGATCACATCGGTATAGGTATCGAGCAAATCATCCCAACGGTCACCGCGCCTCTCTAAACCTTCGCGTATCTTTGGATCACCGAGCTTGGCAATAGAAGTTTCATCGAACTGTATATAACGACAGCCAGCAGTATAAAGCGCGTCTATTTCTTTGACGTACGCTTCAACCAAATCCTGCCAAAATACGTCGAGATCGGGATAAACATCTGTGCTGATGTTTTCGCGCCCTGATCTAAAATGGATATAACAGGGCCCCGGCAACGTAACTTTAGGCGTTCCAGCACCAGCAAGCCTCGAGACAAAATTGAAGTCATCGACGTTGACAGGTCCAGGCCATTCAAGGCGGTCAATCACAATTGGCACCCTGCCTTCTGTCTTCTGGCCCTGCGCATCTGAATAGGTCCAGTTCCGATCTTCTGTTGACCCTATCTTCACACCGGTAAAAACATCGACAGTAAAACTATCCGAATAAGCATGCCGCCGATATTCGCCATCTGTAATAGACGACAGACCAAGCTCTAGCTGCAACGCCACAGCCTGCGCAATAGCATCATCCTCGGCCTGGCGTACTTCTGTATCGGAAACTTTACCGGCAGCATGATCGGCGCGGAGCGCTAGTAAAGAAGCGGGACGCAATAAACTGCCAATATGCTCTGCCCGGAACGGTGGATTGATTGGTGCGGACATATTCCAAATTCCATAAACCGAATTCATAGTCGTCAAATACTATATCACGGGCTGTGATGGCCTGCAGCGTTGTTGAGCGCTGGATGACTTGTCAGCGGATCAATTCCAACCCATAAAGACTGGCATGGAACTTGTCGTAACACTCATCACAAACCCAGAACAGGCCAACCTGACACAGCAACATGTCGATTGTATTCAGGCGGCACTTAACGATGCCGGCTCAATGCCGGCATCACCTTCATGGCTCGCCGAGAGCATTGCCTGTGATATTACATTTGAGGGCGATGACATTCCTTCATTTCGGAAATTGATGCAGGGCGAAGTTTGGGATTTGGGGATAGATAGTGTCGTCCAACCAATCACAAATCGGCGAAAACGGCTGCTTCTTGCGGATATGGATTCAACGATCGTCACCGGGGAAACTCTCGACGAGCTCGCAGGGATAGCAGGATTAAAAGATCGCGTAGCCGCAATTACCGAACGTGCTATGCGGGGCGAAATAGACTTCAAGGCAGCATTGAGAGAGCGCGTAGCGATATTGAAAGGACTGCCTGCAACTGCATTGGACAAGACACTCGAGATCACTGAACTGACCAGCGGTGCCAGGCAATTGGTTCAAACAATGCGCACCAATGATGCCCATACAGTTTTGGTTTCCGGTGGTTTTAAGTTCTTCACAAGTGCTATCGGAAAAAAAGTTGGCTTCCATGAAGACCGATCAAACGAGATGATCATCAAAAACGGTATCCTTACTGGTACCGTTGGCGACCCCATTCTTGATCGTGATGCAAAACTGGACGCCCTAAACTCGATCAGCTCGGCAAAAGAAATTCCTATAGAGGAGACGATGGCTACGGGCGATGGTGCAAACGATTTGCCAATGATATTAGCTGCCGGGTTGGGGATCGCCTTCCACGCAAAGCCTGTCGTCGAAGAAAAGGCCCCCGCAGCTATTCGCCACGGGGACCTGACTGCATTGCTTTATATACAGGGCTATCGGCGCGAAGAATTTAAAGAATAACTTTGCGCCTCATCCTGACGACCTCAGCTTTTCGCTTTCGAAAGCCGCAAGGCAACGAACCGCGAATCACCACCGCGCTCAATCAAAAACAAGAGGCTCTTGAGCTTGGCCTTACGGGCACTTTCTACCTTGTCCTTCACCTGAGCAGGTGACTCTACTTGTTTTTGCTCCGGGCCAATTTTGCGAATAATTGAACCAGCCCGAATATGCTTTTCGGATGCCGGGCTATCGTTGGCAACTTTAGTAATGATCACGCCCTCAGCCTTTTTGCCTAGCTTAAAGCGCCGACGCAGTTCGTCAGTAACCGGTGCCATCGTCAATCCGAGGACTGTTACTGATTTCCCATCAGCCGTTTTTTTACTACTGGCTTTTGCCAGGACTGGCTTCTTATCTTCCGGAAATTCGCCGAGCTTGGCATCCAGCGTCACTTTTCGGCCTTTGCGCCAAACATCAACTTTAACGTCCTTGCCAACTTCAGTCTCAGCGACAATTCTCGGCAGATTTCGCATCTCTACGATTGGCTTACCGTCAAAACTCAAAATAACGTCACCGACCTGAATTTTAGAACTCTCGGCTGGGCCGTCCTTGGTGACATCGGCTACCAAGGCACCGCGGGCTTTATCAAGGCCAAGGCTGTCCGCAAGCTCTTCGGTCACCGTTTGGATGCGGACACCAAGCCAACCACGCCGCGCCCGACCAAATTTCGTCAACTGTGCGATGATCGGCTTTGCAAGATTAGCCGGAATAGCAAACCCGATGCCAACGCTTCCGCCTGAGGGAGAGTATATTGCGGTGTTAATACCAATCACCTCACCCGCCATATTAAACATCGGACCGCCGGAATTGCCCTTATTGATAGAAGCGTCGGATTGGATGAAATCATCGTAAGGCCCCGCGTTGATATTACGCGCGCGAGCCGAAATAATCCCTGCGGTCACCGTGCCACCGAGGCCAAATGGGTTACCGATAGCAACTACCCAGTCACCAACGCGGGACTTGTCAGAGTTACCAAATTTTACATAAGGCAATTTCTTTTTCGATTTAACCCTCAGGATAGCGAGATCAGTTTTTGCATCTCGACCAACAAGTTCGGCTTTTAACCGCGTGTCATCCTGTAAAATAACGGATATTTCATCTGCGCCTTCGATGACGTGATTATTGGTCACAACGAGCCCTGAAGGATCAATTATGAAACCAGATCCCAGCGATGTAGCGCGCCGATTGGGTGTATTTCTCTGCTGCTGACGATCAAAAAATTCTTTAAAAAACTCCTCGAAAGGCGATCCCGGCGGCAATTGTGGTCGCTGCTGCTTCGTCGCTCCATCACGTTTTACGGCCTGAGTAGTCGATATGTTCACAACTGCGGGCAGAAGCTTTGCTGCCAGATCAGCAAAGCTGGCCGGCGGCGCCTTAGCAAACGCAGTACTAGAAACCAGTATGGCGCCAGCGATTACAAACAATGAAAAGAACCAAACCCTCAGCGATTTACCCGCTTCACTTTTTGTATGGTTGGAATCTACATGCCGAGCAACGTACGCTGGGACTAAATCCGAATTCTTCATTTCGTTCTCCTTTTTGCCGACATGTCTTTATAAGACACGGTCGGTTATCGCATCTTAAACTTAAAGATCAGCGACAGGAGAATTTTTCCCGTTCGCTGCTCCGCTCGGGCAGGATATGGGTATCAAATGTGTTCTAATTTGGGCAATTGCCACCCCCCACGCGCAATTTACTGCATAAGAAGCAAAATTACGTGAGCGACGCCGTATTCAGCAGAAAATTTCAGCCGTGTTCCTGTTTGCTTAATTGATCAATCGCCCAGCGGCGATAATCCGGATCCCAGATGGTTCGCTCAAGATCAATTGAACTCGCCAACGACAAGGCGCACGGTTCTTTGGACGCCGGCGCGTGTTCTCTCAAAAGCCCGTAGGCACCGGAGGGCTGATCAAACATTCTTGTTAATACATTCACAGCCAATAACCCGTTACTGGCGGGAGAATTAGGGATGCGACACCGTGTTCGGCAATTTGCATGAATGAATCAGGCGCAACTGTATTCACAGCGATAGCAATACCAACACCAGCGATCGCAATTACACTTTTCAATATAAGAACAGAACGAAAAAACTTATTCATAACCAGCCACCCTTTGAACCAGATACGACCGGTCCCCTAAAGAGACCAACCTATTTCAACTTTTGAATAGTAAAAGGGACACTGTGGTCATGGCGTGGCAAAGGTTAGACAAAATTGTGGCAATGTGCTGAGACCTGATTCTTCCTTTTAGAACAAGGCTTCGGCAATTAGAGTAATGGTAACTTCATGGTAATCTGAAGACCACCTTGGGGCCTGTTACCCGCATAAACAATGCCACCAATAGCCTCTATATTACGGCGAACAATCCACAACCCGACTCCGAAATGTTGATCCTGGGCGCAGGACGTCTCAGGGCCACGTTTTGTGAAATATCGATCGAAAACGCGATCCAAATCTGCTTCATCAATACCAGGTCCAGAGTCCTCGAGTGTAATTACACCGTTTCCGTTTTCTTCAGCGATGCTGATATGAATTGATTGGCCCTTCGGAGAGAAACTGGCAGCATTCTCTATTAGATTCTCAAGGACAGTTTCTAGTGAGTCTTCTTGTGCCAAAACCACCACCGGTTGGCCGGCATCCACTGAAATAGACAGGTCTTTCGAAACCAGCGCAGCGGTATATTCCTCGGCCATTTTTCGGCACAGAACCGAAATTTCAACAGGTTCACAAGATGGGTCAATGGTTTCTGCAGAGGACTCGTCCATCCGTCGCACGATTGAGACTAGATTGTCTAACCGCTGCACTGAATGCTCGATGATCTCGATAGAGCGTTGTGCTCTGCCGTCTTGGGTGTCAGACGATCGTTTAAGCGGTTCTATCGCCTGTGCAATAACGGCGATCGGGGTCTTAAAGGCATGCGCATTATCTTCTGCCATAAAGCGGATCATCTGTGCGGAATGGCGTAGAGCACCCACCATGCGGTCAAATTCAATCGCAACCCCGCTCAATTCTGGAATATGGTTTTCAGCCGCAAAAGTCGTATTGTCTCTTTTTCGTGTTCGAATACGTCTAGCGAGGGTGGCGAAACGTTGCAAATTACGTCGACCATCCAAAAACAACAAAACGACAAAGACAGCCATTAGAAGATAAATCATCGCGGCAAATCGTATTTCCGGTGTTTGCCAATAAGGTCGGCCGATCCCTGTTTCGAGAAAATCCGCAGCCGCGGTCGAGGTGATCACGACCCAGCAACCTGCCCCTGTATTTACAGCGCGCATCGATACTAACAGCTCTTCTTTTCCCTTAGGATTCCGGTAACGCGCAGCTGTTGAATCTATCCGTTCGCAAGTAGCAGGTACGCTATCGAACATCCCTGTTTGAACCAGTTCTTCCTGCTCGCTAGCGAGATAGCTGGCGGATACTTTTGGCGCTGAAGCGACATAGTAAAACCCATTTGTCGTAGTGGCCTCTACAGGACGGTAGAGAACCTTTATATTCGTTTCTTCTCCGCCAATTCGCGACAGAACCGCGGCAACACTGCTAATTGCCTTTGGCGTAAATTCTGAAAGATGAGGTTTAATCGATTCTGCTACGAGCCGTCCTTGTTCCTGGGCAGCCTTCAGGAGAAGAGATTGTTTATCTTCATCCGCTGCACGAAATTGACCATACAGTATCCAAGGCACCGCAATAAAAATCGCGAGAAGCAACACTAGTTTAGTTGCAAACGCCCTGACAAAAGGCAGCGACCGCGCGACAAGTGCGTTCCAGCCCTTACGGATCGACGCGCCAACGGTAGCCGAAGCCGGGGTAATTCTCGATACGATCGAAGCCATTGTCAGCCTCACGAAATTTTTGCCTAATTCTCTTGATAAAAGCCCTGACATTCGCTCGATATCCTTGCTCACCCATTCCGGCAATGAAACCTTCTCCGCGCACCAAATCATAAATCTCACGATAGCGAACATCCCGCCCGCTTTGTCGTGCAAGCAAGTGAACAATCCTGAATTCGGTTAGTGTGAGATTAATTCTATTGGTGCCCCAGTCTGCTCGGCCGATTTCAGGATGTAACGTTAGATCGCCGATCACAAATGTAGCCTCATTGTCCTGAGCAACGACTACCTCGGCCAATTGTGCTTTAGGGCCATCCATAATGAGCTCAATCCGACGCTTCAGAATGGTATAGCTCCGCGATTTTTCGACAAAATCGACCGCCCCGCCAATTAAGGCGGCTTCTTCGTACATTTGATCGGAGAGAGCCGTCAAAAAGATCACCGGCACTTCATGTCCTGAATTCCGTAACTTTCGAAGGACTTCTATTCCCGTCATGCCGGGCATGCGCCAATCAAGCAAAATAAGATCAGCCCTATTCCCGTCTTCGAGGAAGGCGAGAACAGATGGCCCATCGCCAAATGCCCAAGAATCAAAACCAGTATCAATCAGGTTCTGCTGTAACGATTCACGAAACAACTCGTCATCATCTACCACGAGAACACGAACGAGGTCAGTCGGCGTGGGTTTCATAAGAACTTCTGCGTTAACTGCCATTTCCTGCCGCCTTTATTCTGCTTAAACATGTTGGGGAGACCGCCCCCTTTTTTCCGCCGTTCTTCAGATCAAATGTAAGAGCGCGAAAAGTTTTGGAGCCGACATCGAAATAGAAAAAAACATCTAAAGCGCACCCTTTCGCACGATAGCTCCACACGGTTGAAGGCGGTGAATCAGCGATTGTTACAGGCGCGCCCATCATTTCTCGCACCTGAGTTCGTGTCAGCCCAACCAAAGTTTTTGGTTCAATTCGGACAATTGGTTTTACCTTGGGTTTCCGCTTCGGCGCCGGTGCGATACGCATCGCCAGCTGCCGGTTGGCCAGACTACCCCCCGCGACCGACGTGGCATCATCCCCACGACTGGCATTCTCCTCATTTGATATGATGGGTTTCGAACGATCTTCCTCGTTCAATAGCGGGATTGCTGGAAAATTGCTGCAACCAGCAAGAACCAACCCCGCCGCAATTACCAACGTCCGTTTCATGCCAACCCCGGTCGTCTATCACACCTGCGACTTAGTGCGTAATATTAGGACGATACCGGAAAAAACATCTGTTGTGCAATCAATGGCTCAAATTTGTCACAACCGTATTAACCATACGATTCCAACCCCAACGATAGCCGCCAGGAGCCCGGCAGAACGCATGGAAGACGATGGCATCGACATCACCGACACCATCATCCGCTTCATAGCGTCTGGAAATAACGCGTAGAGAAGACCTTCAATCACCAAGACAAGCGCAAACGCAATCACCAGGTCGGGATACATCCGGTGTCGGGCCTACTCCAACTATTTATTGACTGGATTCTTTCCGCCTAAATTTCTGAAATAGCGGAAGAATTCGCTATCTGGTGACAGCACCATTGTTGTGCCGTTACCAAGCGCTTCACCGTAGGCTTCCATACTGCGATAGAACCCAAAGAATTCAGGGTCCTTTCCGAATGCATCATTCAGGAGCTTGGTCTTGAGACCCTCCCCCTCACCACGAAGAATCTGGCTGGTCCGCCGTGCTTCCGCAAGGATGACTGTCCGCCTACGATCAGCATCGGCCTGGATCTCGGCTTTAACCTTTGCACCCTCTGAACGGAGTTTAACAGCCTGTTCTACACGCTCAGACCGCATCCGATTATAAACCGCCTGACTGGTCGCCGGAGGCAAATCCGTCCGGCCGATTCGAACATCAACCACTTCGATACCGAAATCAGCGGCCTGACTCTTCATCTGTTGCGTGATCCGACCCATGACGTCGTCACGCTTATCAGAAAGCATGTCGCCAAGTAGTATCTGACCGACCTCAGCACGAACCGCCGCATTTAATCGACCGCCAAAAACCTGCAAAAAGTTGGTTTGCGTCACAGCCTTTTTCTTAAACTCTAGCGGATTGACGATTTTGTAACGCACAAAAGCATCAACATTGACGCGTTTCTGATCCGCCAAAACGACTTCCTGTGCAGGAGGGTCTAGGTCGAGAAGACGATTTTCAAAATACTCCACGCTTTCCAAAAACGGCTTTTTGAAATGCAGGCCGGGATTACTTTCCGTTCGCACATAACGGCCAAATTGCAAGATTAGCGCATGTTTTGTCTGATGCACTGTATACATCGCGTCAAACGCCAGGACACCGCCAACGACGACTACAACACCCAGGACTATAAGAATTATTCTATTCATATCAGCGAACTCCCTGAGCGTTTTGATCGGATCGCTTCTTAATTTCCGGCAATGGCAAGTAAGGGACGACACCCTGACCGCCCTTGCTATCCATAATAATTTTATCGGCGTCCTTCAGCACTTCCTGCATCCGCTCGAGATAAAGGCGCTGAATGGTTACCTTTTTGCCGGTCTTATAAGCTTCGTAAACAGACAAAAATCTCTTGGCCTCACCTTCCGCTTCCTTAACAAGCTGTTCCCGATACGCCGTTGCTTGCTGCACAAGCCGGGCTGCTTCACCCTGGGCTTTTGGAAGAATGTCATTGAGGTAAGCATCAGCTTCATTCTGCTGCCGCTCTTTATCCTGTTTAGCGCGCTGCACGTCATTGAAGGCGTCAATAACCGGCTGCGGCGGATCGACCTTCTGCATTTTAACTTCAGCGACAAAAATGCCAGCCTTATAAGTATCCAGAATTTTCTGGAGCAAAGCCTTCGTTTTTACTTCGACGTCCTGACGTCTTTTTGCCAATACGTCTTCCAAGGTATTCTGGCCTGCAACCTCGCGGATCGCGCTCTCCGCCGCTAGCTTCGCCGTTGCTTGCGGGTCACGAATATTAAAAAGGTAGTCTTTCGCGTTTTTAATCCGCCATTGCACAACAAAATCAATATCGATGATGTTCTGATCACCGGTGAGCATAAGGCTTTCCTCGGAAACATCTCGGATCGCTGCGGAATGTCCCGCACCACCAGTTCCCCGGAAGCCGATAGAAATTGTATTTGTCCGCTCAACATTTGGTGTGGTCACGGTTCCGATTGGTGCCGGAAACCAAAAGTGCAGCCCGGGGCCGGTCTGCGTTGCAAACTTGCCAAACAAAAGTTCTACACCTTGTTCACCTGGTTGCACGCGATACATGCCCGTCAGCAACCAGCCAATAAGGGCCAGAACGACGAGAACCGAGATTCCAGCAGCGGATCCAAGGCCGCCCGGCATCATTTGTTTAAAACGATCCTGACTACGACGTAGCATTTCTTCAATATCAGGGGGTTGGGTACCGCCACCGGAACCGCCGCCACTGGGGCCACTACCCCAAGGACCACCACCACCGTTATTGCCGCCACCACCCTGTTGTTGCCAAGGCATATCGTTTGTCCTCTTCAAAGTTGTGGCAGCGCATTGCCACCAGACCTATGGGGTATATATGTTAGCTTAAACTGGAACGCAACGCAGTGATTATACTGCATTTGCCACAAATTATTGATTTTTAGACCGGAGTGATTTTATGGCCGACATTAGCAACGCCCAGATTCTTGACGCGCTGCGCTCTATTCAAGACCCCGATAAAGGCCAGGATATCGTCAGTTTGAATATGGTTACAGGCGTCGTCAGCAAAAGCGGCAATGTCGGCTTTACGGTCGAAGTTGATGCAGAGCGCGGCTCTAAGCTTGAACCTATTCGTAAAGCTGCTGAGGAAGCCGTGAAGGCTATCCCTGGAGTTTTATCCGTTACGGCCGTCCTAACCGCACCGACTACAGCACCACAACCAACCCAAAAGCCAGCCACGCAGGCGACCCCAGGGAAAGGTGAACCTCAGCAACCAGTCAAATTACTCGAAGAGATTGGCGCCGTCATCGCCGTTGCCTCAGGCAAAGGTGGTGTCGGAAAATCCACGACTGCTGTTAATCTGGCCCTCGCGCTCTCTCAGAAAGGCCTTCGAACCGCTATTTTAGACGCCGATATTTACGGACCATCTTTACCGTTAATGCTCGGCATAACTGAGAAGCCTGACTCGCCTGACGGCAAACGCCTGATGCCGATTGAGAAATACGGGCTTAAATGCATGTCGATTGGCTTCATGGTGCCCGCGGACACCCCGATGATCTGGCGTGGCCCCATGGTCATGGGTGCGCTTGAGCAGATGATGGGCGATGTTGAATGGGGTGAGGTAGATGTTCTTATAGTCGATATGCCACCCGGTACAGGTGATGCGCAGCTCACAATGGCCCAACGCGTTGCACTAGCTGGATCCGTTATCGTCTCCACGCCACAAGACCTGGCTCTCCTCGACGCGCGAAAAGGCTTGAACATGTTTAAACGAGTCGAAGTGCCCGTGCTCGGTATCATCGAAAATATGAGCTATTTTCTGTGCCCCCATTGTGGGGAACGATCTGAGATCTTCACGCATGGTGGGGCTAAGAATGCAGCTGCCCAAATGGGCGTCGATTTTCTTGGCGAAGTTCCCTTGGAAATGGCGATCCGCGAGGGATCAGATACTGGTCGACCAATTGTCGCGACCGCCCCGGATAGCCCGCAAGCCAAAGCCTATCACGCTATTGCAGATGAACTCTGGGCCAAGGTTTCAAGCGGTGACGGCCAACACACCGCCCCAGAAATCATTGTGGAGTAACCCCTTATGACCGAAGCCACGATTCCGTTCCGCAAACGCATGGAGTTTGAATATGGCGAAGTCCAGCAAGTGACCCCGCTGGTTCGTCGCCTCGTCGCGCGGAACCCAAGTGGCTTCACTTTCCATGGGACAAATACATATATCGTGGGACACGGGCGCGTTGCTGTTATTGACCCCGGCCCGCTACTGGAAGAACAAACATCCGCTTTGGTCAAAGCCTTGGGTAGGGAAACCGTCGAAAACATCCTTGTTACCCACACCCATCACGACCATTCGCCAGGCGTTACCCCCCTCAAAGAAAAGCTAGGCGGAGAGGTTCATGGTGCTATCCCAAGAGAAATCCCAACTGGCGTAAAAACAGCGGAGTCCATTCAATATGATTTCACCCCGGATCATGTGCTGGAAAACGGGACAGTCGTCGAAGGAGACGGCTGGTCGTTAGAAGCCGTCCATACGCCTGGCCATATGTCGAACCACATGTGTTTTGCCCTAGCAGAAGAGGACATTCTGTTTACTGGCGACCATATTATGAGCTGGAATACCACGGTCGTCTCGCCACCCGACGGCAACATGGCGGAGTATTTTTCGAGCCTTGAAGTCTGTCTCGCGCGCGACGAAAAAACTTATTGGCCTGCGCATGGACCTTCCATTCCAGACCCCGAACCCTTTACGCGTGCCTATCGAAATCACCGTCGGATGCGTGAGGGCGAAATTCAGAAATGTTTGGATAATGGCCATCATACCATTCCCGAAATCGTTGGAAGACTCTACAAACATTTACCAGAAAAGATGCACGGTGCAGCCTCACGGTCGGTACTGGCACATTTAGAACATATGGTAGAAACCGGGCGCGCAACTAGCGATGGCACACCGATGGAGACCGCCACTTACAGGACGGTATAAATTATGAACCAAATTGGCAAAGCTATTCCACGTGAAGAGGATCTAAGGCTTCTGCAAGGGCGCGGCCGCTACACGGATGACGTAAACGCCCTTCAGCAAGCGCATGCTTATGTGTTCAGATCTCCCATGGCGCACGCCGACATTCGGTCAATCGACACAGCAGCAGCGTCGACTGCTCCAGGTGTCCTTACTGTTATAACAGGCGAAGACCTCAAAGCACGCGGCTTAGGCACATTGAAGCCGGCGGCGCCCGGAAAACGAAGTGACGGCTCGCCTGGCTTCGTCTGCACGCAGCCTTTGCTAGCGCAGAATCGGGTCCGCTATGCCGGTGAAGCAATCGCCTTCATCGTGGCAGAAACCGTCGAACAAGCAAAAGATGCTGCCGAACTTATCGAGATCGACTTTGACGCGCTGCCCGTCGTGACGTCTGTGGATGACGCCTTTGCGCCGGGGGCCCCCGCAATATGGGCCGACAATCCAAGCAACGAGGCCTATACATTTGAAAAAGGTGATGCCGCCGCCGCCGATGCTGCGATGTCGAACGCCGCACATATCATCAAACATCGAGTTTGCGTTAATCGTGTGACGGGCAATCCGATGGAAAATCGCGGCTGTATCGGCGATTACGATTCCTACGAGGACCGTTACACGCTCCGCGCTACGGTCCAATCGGTTCATGGTATAAGGCAACAAATTTCTGGCCAAGTTTTCGGGATTCCGCAAACCCAGCTCCGCGTCATTTGCGACAATATGGGCGGCGGGTTTGGCACCCGAGGTGGCTGCCATCCTGAATATAGCCTGTCCCTTTGGGCTTCAGAAGTAATCAGCAGACCCGTAAAGTGGATCGGTGACCGTACCGAAGGCATCATGACCGATGAGCAGGCGCGCGGTGGTTTGGTCGATTGCGAATTGGCTCTCGATACCGACCTTAAGTTTCTCGGACTGAGGACCCATACAAAGGTTCCAATCGGCGCCTACTTCGGAAACGACCGTAATCTTAGAACTGCAACAGGCGGCCTCGGCGGTCTGGCAGGCGTCTATGGTATTCCTGCCATCCATGCCAAAGTCACAGGCGGACTAACCAACATGATCGGCAACGCCCAATATCGCGGTGGTGCTAAACCCGAACCCGTCTATGTCCTTGAGGTAATGGTCGACGTTGCGGCTCGTGAATTGGGGATCGATCCAATTGAACTGCGTCGTCGCAACACCGTTGGCCCCGACCAAATGCCGTTTACGACTTGTTTTGGTGACATCTATGATTGCGGTGACTTCCCGCGAAATTTTGAGGATTGCCTGAAGGCAGGTGATTATGACGGCATCGATCAACGTAGAGTTAACAGTGCTTCCCGCGGCAAAATCTTGGGTGTGGGCTCTTCGAACTCAGTTACCGGCGTTGCCAGCACAAACTTCGAACACGTGGAAATCAGATTCGACCCATCAGGCAACATCACATTGCTTTGTGGCGCTATGGATCACGGTCAGGGTCATGGCACCACCTTTAAACAGGTCCTCGCTGACAGCCTTGGAATCAACACTGATAAAGTCCAATACCGTTTCGGCGACACCGATAAGGTCGCGCATGGCGTCGGTACTTTTAATGCCCGTTGTGCCGTCTTCGTGAGCGCCGCAGTCGTCAATGCCGCTGAAAAGATCGTTGAAAAAGGCAAACGAATAGCGGCTCATTTGCTCGAAGCGGCCGATGACGACATCGAATATGGCGATGGCACATTTACGGTTGCTGGAACCGACAAAACGATTTCACTGGAAGAAGTTGCGAAGACCGCCTTCCAGAAGCCCAAGCTTCCTGCGGACATCGAGCCAGGCCTCTATGAACATGGTGAGTTCGGTATGGGCCAAGGCCAGCTACCAACCTACCCAAATGGGGTTCACCTCGCCGAGATTGAAATCGATACAGACACCGGCAAGGTCGAACTCGTCAAATATACGGCCGTAGATGATGCGGGCACGATCCTCAATCCGCTTTTGTTTGACGGGCAGGTTCATGGCGGCATCGTCCAGGGAGCGGGTCAGATCCTAATGGAAGACGTTCATTATGATCCGGAAAGCGGCCAACTCCTCACGGGGTCATTCATGGATTACTGCATGCCGCGCGCTGATGATTTCTGCGCGTTCGATATTGCTGCCAACGAAGTTCCTACAGCGAGGAACCCACTCGGCGTTAAAGGCGTTGGAGAAGCAGGCACCGTCGGTGCGATGCCCGCGGTCATGAACGCGATCAACGATGCACTACACCGTGTTGGCGCACCGCCCATTGAAATGCCAGCAACTCAGGAAAAAGTTTGGCGCGCATTGCAGACTGTGAAGTCGGCAGCCTAACAAGATCTACCGCTAAGGGTGGATTTCGATCGGTGTTCCGGCATCGACCATTTTCCAGATTTGATCCATTTGCCGGTTAGTGACGGCAATGCAGCCTTGTGTCCAATCGATTGAAGGGTGACCGACACGGTCAGCGGACATTCTATTGGGCAAACCGTGAATCATGATTTTACCGCCGGGGTCTTTACCCAACGCCCGCGCCCTCGCTTTATCTCTGGCATTTGGGTAGTTCACTCTAATTGCCCGATAAAACTGGCTGTTCTTGAGTTTGAAATCGAGGAGGTATTCGCCCTCTGGTGTTTTCGCATCCCCCTGGTATTGCTTATGACCTTTGGGGTAGCGGCCCAGGGCGACCGGAAACACCTTCAAGACAAAATCGCCCTTCATCAGGACCAATCGACGCTCAGATTTCAAAACAATGACACGATCTGCTTTGGGCAAAGAAAGGCGTGCAGTCTGGCCGGCGATGGCCGCAGCACTCCAGCTGCTAACTAACAGCAGACAGCCTCCTAAAACGACCCTTGATAGGATGGATCGCATTGCCCAACCCCCCAATATCACGTGAAACTTAAAGTGACTCCAATGGTTACCGGAATTTGTTAACAGATTATAATTTAGAGGGCCAGTAACGGTGATGTGTTACGCCGTACAACGGTCATATTGCACAAAGCTGTAGTCACAGGTTTCTCCAGGGCTAGCCTTGCGGTGTTCGCGCGAAATTTCCGTCCAAATTTCGTTGTCGATATCTGGAAACCGAACATCGCCTTCGATCACACTGTGAACTTCGGTGACATACAAGCGATCTGCCGCAGCTAGTGTCGCGGCATATATGTTTGCACCACCGATCACCATAATTTCCTCGACACCACTTTCCTTGGCAGCATTTTCTCCGACCGCCACGGCACTCGCAATATCGTGTACCACGTTGATACCATCAGCTGAAAAGTCAGAATCTCGGGTCATAACAATGTTCGCGCGCCCCGGCAAAGGACGACCGATTGACTCAAATGTCTTCCGGCCCATGACAATAGGTTTGCCCATCGTCACCGTCTTAAACCGCTTCAAGTCACCCGAGAGCTTCCACGGTAAATCGTTATCTCGGCCTATCACTCCGTTTTCAGCGACGGCAACAATGAGGGAAAGACGCATCGTCAATCAGACTGCCACAGGCGCTGAGATATGTGGATGAGGATTGTAACCATCTAGGACAAAATCTTCATAAGAGAACTTAAAGATATCCGTCACGTCCGGGTTCAGAAGCATTTCAGGCAACGGCCTCGTTTCTCGTGCCAACTGCTCCGCCGCCTGATCCAGATGATTATTATAAAGATGGGCATCGCCAAAAGTATGGACGAAGTGACCGGGTTTAAGGCCGGTCGCTTGCGCAATCATTAAAGTGAAGAGCGCATAAGAGGCGATATTGAAAGGAACGCCGAGGAAAATATCAGCGCTACGTTGATAGAGCTGGCAAGACAATTTCCCATCTGCCACATAAAACTGAAACAAACAGTGGCAAGGTGGCAAAGCCATTTTCTCGATTTCGAGAACATTCCAGGCGCTTACGATCAATCGTCGGGAATCGGGGTTGGTCTTAATGTCATGAATAAGTTGGCTGATCTGGTCGACGGCGCCACCATCAGCGGTTGACCATGAACGCCATTGAGCACCGTACACAGGACCAAGATTACCGTTCTCATCAGCCCACTCATCCCAAATTGAGACCTTATTTTCATTCAGATATTTAATGTTTGTATCGCCCGCGAGAAACCACAAAAGCTCGTGGATGATCGATCGCAGATGCAATTTTTTGGTGGTCACCAACGGGAAGCCAGCGGACAGATCAAACCGCATTTGGTGGCCAAATACACTGCGTGTGCCTGTCCCGGTGCGGTCACCCTTGTGAGCGCCTTCTTCCACGACGAGCCGCATAAGATCTAGATATTGTTGCATACCGACTTCTGAAATATTGGGGCCGACGCTGTTTAACTTTAATTTAGGGCAGAATCACCCTATATTGGAAGTGCTGGGCAACCAGCTATGACGATAAACGACTTGTGAAATAAGCGATGCGGACCCGGGGGCGGTACCCGGCGCCTCCACCAATTTCTTTCTTTCGGGGTTTTCTCGAATGTCTTTGGGGGCGAAATAGGATCGACGCGCGTGTAAAGACTGGTTTTTCGTCCGGCATGGTACCGCCGTTATCGGGCTAATTTATAAATGCAAACGATAATGTTGCATCTCAAGATTTCGCACTAGCTGCGTAATTGGATAGGGTTTCGGGGGGTTCCTAGTAACAGAATACCCCCCACTTATACTAATACGCTTATATCGACGTCTGTCTCTGCACCCTTGCGGTGCCAAGGGTAAATCTCGTAAAACTGCACACATCATGACTGACGAAATAATCGACTATGCCAAGCTTGTAGACCGCGCGATGCGCAATGTCCTACGCGACGCCCTTGAGATCGCGCGTGATCAAGGGCTGCCAAGCGACCACAATTTCTATATCACCTTCGAAACACGGAAGGCAGGGGTCGACATTTCTCCGGTTCTTGGCGTGCAATATCCGGAAGAAATGACGATCGTTCTTGAGCACCAGTTCTGGGATTTGGATGTCACCGATGAATCATTTGCTGTTACATTAAGCTTTGGCGGTAAACGGGAGCGGCTATTTGTCCCTTACGATGCGGTGACCGCCTTTGTTGATCCATCGGTAAAGTTTGGGTTGCAGTTCGGTCAAGAAGAGGGCGCCGGTCTTGCGCAACTGACGACCGAAGACGATGAAGCGGAAACGATCGAAACAACCGCTGATACAGACGACGAGAACTCAGCAACGGTATTAGCATCGGACGACGGGACGGTAGTTGCTCTCGATAGTTTTCGTAAAAAATAACGCGCAGCTGCACAAAAAGAGTTTTGTGACGCGGACCATCTACAAATTTTAAAACGGATATCAGCTATGTCGGATTTTACGTACCACGAAATGTTTCCTGTGGCCCAAGAGGAACCGGAATACCGAAAACTGACATCTGACCATGTCGGGGTGAGCAGTCTCAATGGCACGGAGGTACTGACCGTAGAAACAGAGGCCTTAACCAAACTAGCTGCCGAAGCATATTACGATACCGCCCATTTTCTGCGACCTGGTCATCTCAAACAACTCGTTGCCATTCTTGATGATGAGGATGCCTCCCCGAACGATCATTTCGTTGCATGGGATCTTTTGAAGAATGCAAACATCGCTGCTGGTGGCGTTCTGCCGATGTGTCAGGATACCGGTACCGCCATCATCATGGGTAAGAAAGGCCAGAATGTCTGGACAGATGGCAATGACGAAGCCGCCCTGGCAGCGGGTGTCGCAAAAACGTTTACGGAGAGCAATCTGCGCTATTCACAGCTCGCACCACTCTCGATGTATGAAGAAAAAAACACCGGCAATAATCTGCCAGCACAGATCGAACTCTATGCAACTGGAGGCGACGCCTACAAATTCCTGTTTATCGCTAAAGGCGGCGGTTCGGCAAACAAGTCGTTCTTGTTTCAACAAACCCCCTCCATGTTAAATCCTGACCGACTCATCTCATTTCTGGAAGACCAGATCAGACTGCTCGGCACGGCGGCCTGCCCACCTTATCATTTAGCAATTGTTATCGGCGGCACTTCCGCGGAGTTCAATCTTAAAACGACAAAACTCGCCAGCACCCGGTATCTAGATGGGCTGCCGACGCAAGGGAATGAAAATGGTCAGGCTTTCCGTGACCTCGAAATGGAAGCGCATATCCTAGCTTTGACTCGCGAAATGGGAATTGGCGCTCAATTTGGTGGGAAATACTTTTGCCATGATGTCCGGGTCGTCCGGCTCCCCCGGCATGGCGCATCATTGCCCATCGGCATTGGCGTTTCCTGCTCCGCCGATAGACAAGCGCTCGGCAAAATCACAAAAGACGGCATTTTTCTTGAGCAGCTTGAGACCAATCCCGCGCAGTACATGCCCGATGTTGAAGAAGGCTCCTTGGGCGGGGAGGTCGTTTCAGTCAATCTCAATCAGCCCATGGACGATATACGGAAAACGCTATCCGGCTATCCGATCAAGACTCGGCTAGCACTCACGGGCTCCCTGATTGTCGCACGCGACCTTGCACATCTAAAAATTTCTGAACGGCTCAAAGCTGGTGAACCGATGCCGGATTATATGCGCGATCATCCTGTGTACTATGCAGGCCCCGCAAAGACACCAACCGGCTTCGCATCGGGGTCATTTGGCCCGACAACAGCAGGCCGCATGGATTCGTATGTTGCCGACTTCCAGGCACAGGGCGGTAGTTTTGTCATGCTCGCTAAAGGTAACCGGTCGAAACAAGTTACGGATGCCTGCAAAGAGCATGGTGGGTTTTATCTTGGATCAATTGGTGGTCCAGCAGCGCGCCTGGCACAGGACTGCATTAAAAAGGTCGAATGCGTTGAGTATGAAGAGCTCGGCATGGAAGCTGTCTGGCGCATTGAAGTCGAAGATTTCCCTGCTTTCATTGTTGTCGATGATAAAGGGAATGACTTTTTCTCAGAGGTTACGCGGCCTAGCGCTTAGGCGTGGTATTTGTCAGACGACTTATAACTGTTAGGTCATCTACCTTGAAATTTCACCGCATATTAGGCCCATTAGGTGTATAATATGCCTCTGAAACGACGATATTCGGACATACGACGTGTATAAGGACAATTCTCTTCTTCCGCGTGAAGCGGTACGTCTCGCCGCCCTCGGTATTCTGGCCGGTGGACCGATGACCTATGCAGCCCTCGCCGCTGCCGTCCGCAATTTTACGAGTCGTATCGCCGGCCCTTCGCTCGATTTGATGGGAACCTCGATCGAACTTTTGCGTTTCGAAGGTCTCGTTGAGACGGAAGAAACTGAGACCGAAGAGATTCCGGAAGCTATTTTGACACTCACAGAAAACGGGCGTTCGGAACTTGCATCCCTGTTGCGTGCTGCTGTGCGACCACCTGTTAATGATGTCGCAAAACTAATTCTCGCCCTAAAATTCCGCTTCCTCCATCTGCTCGATGTCTCAGATCAGAGCGATCAGGTAGAGATGATGATCGAGGCATGCGAAGGAGAACTTGCCAGACTCGTCGATTTACGGGGCCATCATAGCGAAGACCCTGGGTTATTGATCGATTGGCTGGATCACGACATCGGGCAAGTCGAAGATAGGCTTGAATGGCTGCGCGGCTTAAAAACCAGCCTGACATCGGATTAACGTAGTCCGCTAGAACAGGTGTTGACCACCAGTGACAAAAATTTCTGAACCAGTCACGTAACCAAAATCCTCACCACAAAGCTGGAAGATAACCGAAGCAACTTCATCCGCCGTACCCATTCGGTTCAACGGTATTCGCGGGATAAGCGACTCATACTCCGCACCGATCATTTCAGTCGCTATTTCACCTGGGGCGACAGCATTCACCCGCACACCCAACTCAGCAAACTCAACTGCCATCTCACGAGTAAGTGCTGAAAGCGCCGATTTCGAAGTCGAATAGGCCGATCCTGCAAACGGATGGATTGCATGACCGGCGATCGATGTAATATTGACGATGGATCCTTCTGCCCGATGCAAAGCAGCGGCGAATCCGCGGGCCAGTGAAAGAGGCGCAAAAAGATTTAGATCATAGACTTCGCGCCAATCATCCAGACTGCCGTTGAGAGACCCTAACCGTTCTTTATAAGGTGTCTTAGGCGATTGAGCGGCATTGTTTATCAACGCATGCAGACCATCGTTACCCAAAACATCATTTGCCTGTCTAACAAAGGCATCGACACTTTTCGGATCTGCGAGATCTGTTGAAATGTGGTGCGCCCAATTTGGATCCCGTCGGCAATCATCGGGGATATCTTCCCGAGAACACGTAATTATGCGCCAGCCGGCATCGCTAAATCTCTTAACAGTTGCATGGCCAATGCCTCGGCTAGCTCCTGTCAGAACTATAGATTTAACGGGATCCGTCATTCAATTTTTTGACGCCAAAGAGCTCATCACTTGCAAAGCAAGACCGGAATTTCAGTTGCCGTGATGATATATCGTGTACGTCCCCCTAAAATCATCTGACGGACGCGGCTACGCGAATAGGCGCCTTTAACTAACATATCCGCATTCACCTGTTTTGCATGTTTCAAATAGGCCGCACCAATTTCGTCTTCTTGGACGTCAAAACGCATAATTTCAGCGTCAATACCGGACCACGCCAACCGGGTCACGCCCTCTTCTGGCGGAATTGACGGCGGCTCGACTGGGTCTGCCGCAAGCAGAGTGACCTTATCGGCCTTCTCAAGAATCGGCATAGCCGCCCCAATTGCATGCGCGGCTTCGGGACTACTTTCCCAAGCTACTGCAACGTGGCTGCCAGTATTAGCGGGCAACTCAGGCGACGCCACGAGCGTCGGACGCCCGGTATCCAGAAGTGCTGCTTCCAACGTAATCGGCGATGGCAACGCTGAGTCTTTTACAGGTCGGCCTACAGCCACAACATCAAACAAGCGGCCACGGATGGCGACGATCTCGTCTTCACGGCCACTTTCTTCCCGCCAACATATCGTCGGGCCGGATTGACCATTTGGCGCATCTGCGATGGCGATACCACTTGATTGACAGAATGAGTCGAATATTTCGCGTGCATGGACAGCACGTTCGCCACCTTCTTTCTCGGTTACTTCCATGATCTCCTCGATCATGGAGCCGTCCATGCCTTCTCCGGTATAAGGAACGAGGCCACGCGGATCAGCACGGACGTGCAATACCTCAATATGGGAGTCAAACCGCGTCGCTATTCGTCCAACAGTTTCAAGAACCGTCTGACCTGAATCACCACTGCTGACACAAGCAAGAATCGTTTTGATCATGTTTTCCTCCCGACACCAATCGATGCCAATTAGCGCGACGGCCAAATTATTCCGTCATCGTAGATTTGACGTTTTTTAAGCAGCATTCAAGTTATTTCGAAAAATCTATTTAAGGAAATAAATGCCTTACGGACCATTCACCGTTCTCCAAACGATACAAGATTCTCCGGTGAAGGCGGAAAGGACGTTCTTCCCAGAATTCAATCGCAGAGGGAATAACACAAAAACCAGACCAATGAGGAGGGCGCGTCACTTTTGAAACACCAAACTTGGCAGTCAATTTTGCAACGTTCTTCTCGAGATCAAACTGGCTTTCCATTGCGCGTGACTGATCAGACGCCCAAGCACCAATCTGTGCACCGCGGGCACGACTCTCGAAATAAGCATCAGCCTCCATTTCGCTAACAGGCTCTACAGCACCAGAAATGCGCACCTGACGCTTAAGTGATTTCCAATGAAATACCAGAGCAGCTTTAGGATTTTTCGCTAATTCCAGACCTTTTTGGCTCGCCAAATTGGTATAAAATACGAACCCCTTTTCAGTCGCCTCTTTGAGTAGCACCATCCTTGCAGAAGGCGTGCCAGATTGATCAGCCGTTGCGAGTGTCATCGCCTCAGCCAAACCCGGCTCCGATTTTTCTGCATCAGCAAACCATTCTCTAAAAAACTCTAATGGTTTTTTTTGCCTGTCATTTGCCATACGTATATTTAAAATTCCTTTTAATTCAACAAGTTACATAATTATTACAAGGGTGGCGTCAGAAACGCGCTATACCAATTCACCAAAAGGCTTGCACTAATAATGCTTGGATACCCATCTATACATAATAAAATTGATCACAACGAAAGTCTTTCAGGATTTATTGTTATGATCTTGTATTATTTTGACTGACTAATTTGCGTGAGGTTTGGGAAATGATGAAAAGACTAGTGACCGTCGCCATGATCGGCATGTTCGGACTGGGCTTAACTGCCTGTGCAGGAAACGACCAAAACGAAACAGGTGGCGCCATTATTGGCGGCGTAATTGGCGGCCTTCTCGGCTCTCAAATTGGCGGTGGCAAAGGCAGGGTAGCTGCCTCAGCAGCCGGTGCTGCACTCGGTGTCTTTCTCGGAAGCCGGATCGGTAAAAAACTCGACAAAGTTGACCAGATGCACGCTGCTCGGACGCAACAGACTGCACTTGAGACCAACCCTGTAGGGCAGTCTTCGAGCTGGTCTAACCCCGATACTGGTAATTCAGGCACAGTCACACCAACGAGAACTGTTGCTAGCGCGGACAACGGTCAACCATGTCGTGAGTATCAACACACTGTTACCATTGACGGAAAAACGGAGCAGGCCTATGGCCAAGCTTGCCGCCAAACAGATGGAAGTTGGCAAATCGTAAACTAAGCGCAGAGTGCTTGCTGCGGCATTCATTGACGCGTAAACAGGTGTTTAATGCGTGGCTAAGCTCTGACTTTGCCGCATGAATCCTTTCGTGTAGGATTGTGTCGATAGTATTTGCGTAAAGGGGTGAATAACAAATGACCGAGCCAGCATCTCTCATGAAGGGCAAAAAAGGCCTCATCATGGGCGTCGCGAATGATCGATCAATTGCATGGGGAATTACCAAAGCTGTTGTCGACCAGGGAGCCGAAGTCGCTTTCACCTATCAAAATGAAGTTCTCGAAAAACGCGTACGTCCATTGGCTGAAGGGCTGGGGAGCGATGTCCTAATCGAGTGTGACGTTTCTGACGACCAAAGCATCGAACAGGTTTTTGCTACGCTCAGCGAAAAATGGGGGTCGCTCGACTTTGTCATTCACGCGATTGCATTTTCTGACAAGAACGAACTTACCGGCCGCTATCTCGATACATCGGCACAGAACTTCGCCCAAACCATGGCGATTTCTTGCTATTCATTCACGTCGGTTTGCCGCGCTGCACAGCCACTGATGAATAAAGGTGGCAGTATAGTAACCCTTACATATGCGGGATCAGAACGCGTTGTCCCTCACTACAACGTCATGGGCGTTGCGAAAGCCGCGTTGGAATGCAGCGTTCGATATCTCGCGGTCGACCTTGGCAAAGAAGATATCAGAGTGAATGCGATCTCTGCCGGTCCAATCAGAACGCTGGCAGCTTCGGGCATTGGCGACTTCCGCTATATCCTTAAATGGAATGAGTTAAATGCTCCGCTGAAACGCAATGTCACCATTGATGACGTCGGCGGTGCCGGACTCTATTTGTTATCCGACCTTTCCAAAGGTGTTACAGGTGAAGTGCATCATGTCGATTGCGGCTATAACGTGGTCGGGATGAAAGCAGTCGACGCACCCGACATCAGTGTGGTAACCGGGGACTAAGCTAAAGAGCTTTAGGAATTCGGGGCTAATTAAATGTCCGACAATAGTTTTGGTACGCTTTTTCGCGTGACCACCTGGGGAGAAAGCCATGGCCCGGCCATTGGTTGCGTCGTCGACGGCACCCCGCCCGGAATCGCAATTACTGAAGCCGATCTTCAAACCTGGCTCGACCAACGCAAACCGGGAACATCGCGCTTCGTGACACAACGTCAGGAACCCGATCAGGTCTCAATCCTATCCGGTGTTTTTGAAGGAAAAACCACCGGCACACCGATAAGCCTGCTCATTCAGAATCAGGATGCCCGCAGCAAAGATTACTCAGCGATCAAAGATAAGTTTCGACCAGGCCATGCCGACTACGCCTATTGGAAAAAATACGGTGTACGTGACTATCGCGGCGGTGGTCGACCCAGCGCGCGAGAAACCGCCATGCGGGTTGCCGCGGGTGGTGTCGCCCGAAAGATACTGGGCCGCTCCGTAAAAATTCGCGGCGCAATGGTTCAGATGGGAACTGAAACCATTGATCGAAATAAATGGAATTGGTCACAGCGCGAGAAAAACCCCTTTTGGTGCCCCGACGCAAAGACCGCAGCACACTGGGAAAATTATTTAGACGGCATTCGCAAATCAGGCTCTTCGGTTGGTGCGGTCATTGAAATAGTTGCATCCGGTCTTCCCGCGGGACTAGGTGCTCCAATTTATGGCAAACTTGATGGCGACCTTGCAGCTGCAATGATGAGCATCAACGCGGTCAAAGGTGTCGAAATCGGCGCTGGCTTCGATGCGGCTGCCTTGTCTGGCGAAGACAATGCCGACGAAATGCGTATGAAGGACGGCAAGGTCACATTTGGATCAAACAATGCCGGGGGCATTCTCGGGGGCATCTCTACTGGCCAGGATATCGTTATCCGGTTTGCTGTTAAACCAACCAGCTCGATCCTGACACCCAGAAACACCATCACGCGCCAAGGAAGAAATACGACAGTTGAAACTAAGGGACGTCATGATCCCTGCGTTGGCATTCGGGCGGTACCGGTGGGTGAAGCTATGATGGCCTGTGTTCTGGCAGACCATCTGTTGCGCCATCGTGGGCAGTGCGGTTGAGCGTTAAGAGCTCCTAAACACGCTCACCAATTCGACATGCGGCGACCACAAAAATTGATCAATGGGCAACACCGACTCTAGCTCATATCCACCATCAATTAATTTTCGGGCATCGCGCGCAAAACTTTGCGGATTGCAAGATATATAGACAATCGTGGGGATCGCACTATTCGCAAGTAGACCTGCCTGAGCCGAAGCCCCAGCACGCGGCGGATCCAAAACTACCACATCCAATCCATCGAGCTCTGGGCCAGCCAAGGGGCGTCGGTCGAGGTTTCTTGCCTCAACCTTAATACGCTCTCCCAGCCCATTAGACCTCGCTGTGCGAGATAGCGCTCCAAGATGATCCTGCGCCAAATCGACGGCAAAGACTTGGCTACCTGACATTGCTATTGGCAATGCAAAGGCGCCGCAACCGGCAAACAGTTCGACAACCTTGTCGGCGCCGTTTACTGCCGCCATGACATTCTCACATAACACCTGTTCACCCCAGGATGTCGGCTGAATAAAGGCATCAGGCGGAATTTCCGTTTGTATATCGCCAAATTTCATCGCAACGGACCGGCGCGCCACAATCGGTTCAGCATCATCTCCTGCCTTAGGTTGCAGAGGTTTCCAGCTGATACGCGCGACATCATTGGTTTCGGCGAATGTCGCAAGTGTCTCTCGTACCGTCAGATCGGTTTCCCCCGGCATTAACAGAGTGATATCCAACCCGGTATCAGAACGTGTAACAGCTACTTCCGCGGCAGACCGCACTTCAAGGAGTTCATCCAACAAACTTCGTAGCGCAGGGAAAATTGAGGTAATATCCGAATGTAATACCGGGCATTGCTCTAAATTAACTATTCGGTGGCTGCCCATTTCGAAAAACCCAAGAATCGTACCACCGGCAAGACGTCGAGCTGAAAGCCTTGCCCGGCGGCGTTCGCCCACGGAACCTGTGATCAGATTAGCAACGATAGCGGTGTCCAGATTTTGTCGTTTAAGCGCCTGACAGACGATCTCGCGTTTCCAGCTCTGATAAGACGCCGGCGTAAGATGTTGTACAGAACATCCGCCACACTGGGTAAAATGTTCGCAAGCTGCAGGGTGACGATCAGGTCCTGCTTCTGTCACCGACAGGACTTTGCCGCGACGTCTGCCGTCCTTAGACTTATTGACGCGAATATTAACGAGATCGCCAGGCGCTGCGAACGGCACGAAAATAGCACCACCGTCAGTTTCAGCTACGCCGTCGCCTTTGGCACCCAATGCCTTGATTGTAACATCGATATCGGTCACGGCCCGCGGCTCGCGAAAATAAGAAACTCTATATTGCCTTTCGGCCCGGTTATCGGGCTCTTTTCAATACCGTCGACTGTCCAACCCATGTCATCGATAAGCCAATCCCGAATTTCATCACAAACTTCCTGATGCAATTCGGGATTACGTACAACGCCACCTTTACCAACGCGACCTTTACCCACCTCAAATTGCGGTTTGATCAGCGCAATCAGCGATGCTGTCGGCGCCGCTAAGTTGAGCACAGCCGGCAAGACCGTACGAAGTCCGATAAAACTGGCATCACAAACGATCACCGACGGCCTCTGAGGAATGTGGGTTTTGTCCAACCGGCGCGCATTGACACCTTCCAGAACGACGACTCTTTCATCATTTCTAAGCCGCCAATCCAACTGGCCACGCCCAACGTCCACGGCATAAACTCTTGCCGCATCGTTCTGCAGCAAGACATCTGTAAAGCCGCCCGTCGACGAGCCGACATCGACACAGATGCAATTCGTTACGGATAGGGAAAAAAATTCAAGACCATGCGCTAGCTTGATACCGCCGCGTGACACCCAGGGATGCGGGCGTTCGCGAACTTCTATCGCAATATCTTCGGCAACTTGATGGCCCGGCTTATCAAGTCGTGCTTCACCTGAATAAACAGTGCCGGCCAAAACAAGAGCCTGTGCGCGTGTTCTATTTTCCGCAAGACCACGCGCTACCATCAACTGGTCGACGCGCTGTTTCGCAGCCATTGATTATAACCGATTAGGCGCGGGCGGGCGCTTCAGTAATTTCCTGCCCCAACGCTTTGAGCGTCGTATCCACAATATCGACCGCGGCCAAACTAGCAATTTCAAACTGTTTAGGCTGACTGTCATGGTCAATGTAGATATCAGGGAAATACATTGGGCGGAATTTCAGGCCGTTATCGAGCGACCCGCTGAACGCCAACACATGAGTGACCTGACTGGCAAAGCCACCAATCGATCCTTCTTCGATCGTAATTAGGACTTCATGTTCCGCCGCAAGGCGGCGCACCAGCTCTTCATCAATCGGTTTGGCAAAACGTGCGTCTGCTACCGTTGTCGACAATCCGCGCGCTGCAAGATCGTCGGCTGCCAATAGACAGTCAGCAAGTCGAGTGCCATAGGAAAGTAGTGCCACCTTGGTACCTTCACGGATGATCCGGCCCTTACCAATCTCAAGAATTTCTCCTGACTTTGGCATATCAACGCCAACACCGTTGCCACGCGGATAACGCAATCCTGACGGACGGTCATCAATTTCAACTTGCGTTTTCACCATATGAACAAGTTCGGCTTCATCAGCCGCTGCCATTAGCACCATACCAGGCAAACAACCAAGATACGCAATATCGAAGGAGCCCTGATGCGTTACACCATCAGCACCGACCATGCCTGCGCGATCCATTGCGAACCTCACCGGAAGGTTCTGGATCGCGACATCGTGCACTACCGAGTCGTAAGCACGTTGTAAGAATGTCGAATAAATCGCCGCGAAAGGTTTATAGCCTTCAGCCGCCATGCCCGCCGCAAATGTAACGGCATGCTGTTCCGCGATCCCAACATCGAAGCATCTGTCAGGAAACGCTTTCTCAAACATATCGAGTCCTGTACCGGATGGCATCGCACCGGTAATCGCAACAATTTTGTCGTCTTTTTCGGCTTCAGCGATCAGCGACTGCGCAAAAACTTTGGTATACGCCGGTGGGCCTTGAGGTGCTTTCGCAAGTGTCCCGGTAACGACGTCGAACTTGCCGACACCATGATATTTATCAGCTGCTGCTTCAGCCGGTGGATAGCCGCCACCTTTCTTGGTAACAACATGAATCAGAACCGGGCCCGGCTCATCAGAATCCCGTACATTCTTCAGCACTGGCAATAGATGATCGAGGTTATGGCCATCGATAGGCCCAACGTAGAAGAAGCCAAGCTCTTCAAACATCGTTCCGCCGGTTACCAAGCCACGGGCATACTCTTCAGACTTCGTCGCAGCTTGTTCCAAGGGTTTGGGAAATTTCTTGGCAAGATCGCGCATCAAATGACGCAACGAACGATAATAGCGAGACGAAATCAGACGCGACAGATAGGCACTCATCGCGCCAACCGGCGGCGCAATCGACATATCGTTATCGTTGAGAATGACAACCAGACGCGAGTCCATTGACCCGGCGTTATTCATCGCCTCATAGGCCATGCCAGCCGTCATCGAACCGTCACCGATTACCGCAATCGAATTATTTGAACCGCCTTCTAAATCGCGGGCTACGGCGAAGCCAAGAGCCGCAGAAATAGAAGTCGCCGCATGCGCAGCGCCAAACGGATCATATTCACTTTCAGAGCGTTTAGTAAAACCAGATAATCCACCGCCCTGACGAAGTGTTCGAATGCCATCTCGCCGACCAGTTAGAATTTTATGCGGATAGGCCTGATGGCCAACGTCCCAGACCAAACGATCATCGGGAGTGTTAAACACGTAATGGAGGGCAACAGTGAGCTCAACGACACCGAGCCCGGCACCCAAATGCCCCCCTGTTGTCGAGACAGCATCAATGGTTTCCGCTCTCAACTCGTCCGCAAGCTGCCGCAGCTGTTTTTCATCTAGCTCTCTTAGATCCGCCGGTAAATTGACGGTATCCAGCAACGGCGTTTCGGGTCCCTTGCTCAACGCAACCTCCTTATGTCCGTCGTTCAACGACGAAATTCGCAATAGCGCGCAGATGTGCAGCCTTTTCACCAAACATGTCAAGTCGTTCGATGGCTTGCTCGGTTAGCAATTGGGCGCGCTCTTGTGCTTCTGAGATACCCAACAGAGAGACAAAGGTTGCTTTACCCGCCGCTTCATCTTTTTGGGTAGCCTTCCCAACGTCCTCAGCATTACCCAAGACATCGAGTAAATCATCCGCGATCTGAAAGGCCAAACCCAAATCATGGGCGTAATGTAAGAGTGCCTGCCGCGCGTCATCAGAGGCCTTACCAACGATCGCGCCTGCCTCACAGGAAAAGCTGATTAGGGCGCCGGTTTTAAGACGTTGCATGCGAGTGATGGTCGAGACATCAGCGTCGCTATGCTCCGCCGCCAAATCAATCATTTGGCCGCCGACCATGCCATTGCCACCAGATGCAATAGCGAGCCCTTTGATCAACGCGGTTCGCACGTCAGCATCAGGATGTGTAGCGCTATCGGCCAGTATTTCAAATGCAATTGCCTGGAGAGCATCGCCTGCGAGGATAGCGGTCGCCTCGTCAAACGCGATATGACAGGACGGTTTGCCGCGCCGAAGATCGTCATCATCCATCGCTGGCAGGTCATCATGAACCAGTGAATAACAATGAATAAGTTCTACTGCGACACCTGCACGCAAAGAATAGCTGTCAGGCGTATCAAACAGTCGGGCGCATTCCAGCGTTAGAAATGGACGTAATCGCTTGCCGCCATCGAGTGATGCATAGCGCATAGCTTCAAACAATCGCGCCTCATGACCTTGCGGCGCGGCCAGAACCTCATCCAAAATTTGTTCTACAGCAGCTGCCCCTTCAGCCATGGCCTCGGGCAGCGGCATCAGAGCATTCGCTTCACTCAAGGTCCGTGGGCTCCAATCCCTCAGCCCCATCTGCGCCGAGTTTGATCTTCTCTACTCTCGCTTTAGCTTCTTTAAGTTTTGTTTCACAATGCTTTTTCAGCGCAGCCCCTCGTTCGTATGCCCCGATGGCATCTTCGAGTTCACTCTTCCCCTGCTCAAGCCGACGAACGATATCCTCCAGCTCAGCGAGCGCTCCCTCGAACGAAAGTGAGGAGATTTCGGGCGATTTCTCGCTATTTGCCATCCACTTGTGTCCCAAATAATGTGTGTGAAAGTTTAGTGACAGCGACGACCGAGAGCAACCTAGTCAGTAATGGTCGACGTTCAAGCACTTGTACTCACAAATTCGACAGTTTCTGTTGAAAATTATGCGAAAACATCATCCAGCCCGCATGAGAGCGCTTAAATGAGCGGTAACGCTGGAAGATAGAGAATCAAGGTCATATCCACCTTCTAGCGAAGAAACGATTCGGCCATCGCAGAATTCGCCCGCAATATCGACAAGTTTCCCGGTAATCCACTCAAAATCTTCCTCTTCGAGACGAATGTTTGCCAGCGGATCACGGGCATGCCCATCGAAACCAGCAGATATCACGATTATATCTGGATCGAATTCTTCCAGGGCAGGCAAAACAACCCGTTCCATACCGCGCCGAAATAATACTGAGCCCGTTCCGTCACCTAACGGCACGTTAAATATATTACCGACTCCAGTTTCATCCTCGGCACCAGTTCCCGGATAAAAGGGATATTGATGGGACGACGCAAAAAGCACATCAGGTTCAGACCAAAAAGCTGCTTGGGTACCATTCCCGTGATGAACATCAAAATCAACGACAGCGACGCGCGCCAGATTGTGAGCTTTCCGGGCATGTTCAACGCCGATCGCAACATTGTTGAATAGGCAAAAACCCATGCCGCGACTGGGTTCAGCGTGATGACCAGGTGGACGCACGGCACAGAATGCGGAATTGGCCTCGCCCGCAACAATAGAATCAATCGCAGCGACGATGGCGCCCGATGCCCGCAATGCCGCTTCTCCTGACTCCGGGCACATCGAGGTATCCGGATCAATCTGGACTCTACCTTCATTTGGCACTGCATCAAGAAGTTTAGTGACATAATCACGATCATGAACCCGAGCGATCTGATCAATCGTTGCCTGCGGCGCTTCACGACGTTCGAGGTCTTTAAAACGATCTGCTTCGAGCGCTTTTTTTACTGCGAGTATTCGCTCTGGTCGTTCTGGATGGCCTTGCCCCATATCATGTTCTACAGAACTTTGATGCCCGAAAATCAATGTCGTCATAATCTACCCCACTCATTCAAGCGCTTAAAAACACGATAACCCGTTAAACCGACGGAAAACACTATGGTATTTCGTGGTGATATAAATGGTGAGATTTAGAAAATTACATTCTCGGTTTGATCTTCGGGCTCTTAAATTCTGCTTTTCCAGATGTACAAATCGAGCCTATAATTTCCCCAAATTTAATTAGGGTTTGTGCCCCCATGAAATACCGGATGATTAAGTCCTACCGTGAGTTCTCGGTAACTGAAGTGCTGCGTAAGACCAGCATCATAGGCGTTATCTTCTCTGCGACTACAATGCTATCATTGCAGTCGCCAATTTCTGATGCGCACGCTCAACGGCCAGACAAGGCAACGTCGTCCAAGTCAGGAGACGCCAAAAAAGGCGAAAAGAGCGCCAAAAAAGGGAAAAGCAAGCGTCGAGGTGGCCGCCGAGGAAGACGTGGCCCGGCAACGGTTTTCGTAGATGCGGTAACGAAGGGAACTGCTGTTGAAACCATTCAGGTTTATGGCCGTGTCCTCGCCCGTCAGACTGGTGTTGTCGCATCACGAACACGCGGTGCCATTGATAGTGTAACAGTTCATGTTGGGGACCGTGTCAAAAAGGGTGACGTCATTGCGACGCTGGTCGCCGACATGCTTACCGCCGAACGCTCTTTAAAAGCAGCTGAACTGAAAGAATTCTCTGCCAAGATCCGAACTGCTGGAGCACAACTCAGACTGTCCGCGCAAGAACTTGAACGGCTGGAAAGACTACGCAAATCCTCCGCGTTTTCGGTTGCTCGTTATCAGGACAAGCTGCGCGACGTTGAGAGATTCCGCAGCGCACTTGCAGAAGCGAGGGCCAAACAGGAGCAGGCCCGTGCGGAATTGCGGATGGCAGATATCAACCTCTACAACGCAAAAGTCCTCGCGCCGTTCGATGGGGTTGTTACCAAACGCACGGTAGAGGCTGGAAATTATGTCAGCGTTGGTTCGCCTGTCGTCACGATGCTGAACGAGAAATCTCTTGAAGTCGAAGCCGAGGTTCCGGCGAATCGCCTGGGTGGGCTGACAAACGGAATCCAGATCGACGTAAAACCGGAGTTCGGGAAATCATTTAAGGCATCCGTTCGCGCCATTGTACCCGAAGAGAATGCACTCTCGAGAACCCGTGCTGTTCGCTTCACACCCACATTTATTGCAGTGGACGATACGGTCGCCGCTAACCAGAGCGTCGTCCTCCACATTCCGTCCGGGGCTGCCAAGATAGCTGTCACCGTTCATAAGGACGCAATTACCCAGCGCCGCGGTAAAAGAGTGGTATTCGTCGCCAAGAAAACAGTCGAAGGTTTGCGCGCAGACATGCGCCAGGTGACTCTTGGCGATGCCTTTGGTCTACGTTTCGAAGTTCTGAAAGGTCTCAAACCAGGGGACAAGGTTGTTGTCCGCGGCAATGAGCGTTTGCGGCCCCGCCAAAAAATAAAAATTTCCACCCCCGGGGCGCGCAAAGGCGGGGGTAGCTGGGGCGGCAAGCGTGGACGCGGCGGCAAAGGTGGCTGGAAAGGCCGCAAGGGTCGCAACAAAGGCGGAAAACGCGGACCACGTGGTGAAAGTCGGCGCGGTACGCCTAAATCCGCACAGGAGGGTTAGGTCATGAAACTTATCGAACTCGCCGTTCGACGGCCGATCGCCATTCTATCGATTGTTTTGATGATCGTCCTTATGGGTTGGCTGGCCCTTCGAATTATACCCATCCAGTTAACACCCGACGTTCGCAAGCCGCTCATCCTGATTCAAACTTCCTGGCCTGGCGCATCGCCAGCTGAGATCGAACGCGAAATCGTCATTCCTCAAGAAGAGAAACTCAAAGGCCTGGAAGGTCTGGAGAAAATGGAATCACGCGCTCGCCGCGGACGGGCAACCATCATTCTTGAATTCAATATCACCGCTGACCGCAATAGATCGATACTCCTGATAAACAACCGGCTGCAACAGGTCACCGGCCTGCCCGAAGAAGCAGACGAACCCATTCTTAGAACACGCGATACTGACGATAATCCTATTGCTTGGTTTTCAATCACCAAACTTCCCAACAATTCCAAATCGATCCGAGCTTATGGCGACTTCCTCGATGATGTTGTCCGCGATCAACTGGAACGCGTTCCGGGCGTAGCTGCTGTCAATGTTCGTGGTGGAAACGAGTCAGAGATACGGGTCATTGTCGATCCAAAACGTTTGGCGCACTACCGCATCACTGTCCCGGATGTAAACAATGCTCTACGGGGTACAAACATTAGTGTTTCTGCTGGTGAAGTCGACGAAGGCAAGCGCGAATACCGTGTCAGAACCGAAAGCGAACTTAATTCTGTCTCCCGTGTCAAAGAAGTTGTCCTTCGAACACAACGTGATGAAACCTCTGGACGCGTTTTCCGGGTAACGGTCGGTGACATTGCCCATGTAGAATTTGGGCACAAAAAACGCGATGCCCGGATCCGAAATTTGGGTCAACCCGCCATTGCAGTTAGTGCGATCCGCGATACCGGTGCAAATGTCATCGAAACAATGGAGGGCATAAAAAAGGTCGTCACCCGGCTGAACCGTGACGTCCTGCCCAAAGTTGGCCTCGTCATGAAACAGGTTCATGACGACACTGTGTACATCAAATCAGCAATTCAGCTTGTTACGCAAAATATATGGTTGGGCGGTACATTAGCGGCGTTAATACTATTACTGTTTCTGAGATCGTTTGGCGCCACAGCCGTCGTGTCACTAGCTATTCCGGTCTCTGTGGTTGGCTCATTTGTCGCTCTCGCCGCTATGGGCCGTTCCATCAATGTAATTTCTTTGGCAGGCATCGCCTTCGCTGTTGGCATGGTCGTCGATGCGGCAATTGTGGTTCTGGAGAATATCTACCGTCACCGGGAGAAAGGCAGCTCTAAGCTTGAAGGGGCTGTGCGTGGCGCCGGAGAGGTCTGGGGTGCGATTATGGCCTCGGCTGTTACCACGATTGTCGTCTTCGCACCGATCCTCGTCATGGATCTCGTTGTCGGTCAGCTATTCCGTGATATAGCCGTAGCTCTCTCTGTCGCTGTTTTGTTGTCACTCATCGTCTCGATCACCGTAGTGCCGACACTTGCGAATAAATTGCTTGGCGACAATACCCACAAGGTAACCGGAACGCGACGGATACCTCTAGTCGATAATTTTGCCAGTGGCTTTGTAAAATTTATTACGGGATTCACCGGGGTGGTCATCACCCACCGTTTCGTTGGAATGCTCGTCGTATTAGGCGTTACAGGTTTAGCGGCGGCCGGGACCTATTTTTTCTTACCCAAACTAAGTTATCTCCCTGAGGGAAACCGAAATTTTATTATCGCCATCGCCAATCCGCCGCCGGGATATAATCTAAAAACCCTCAATAATATGGCAACAAAGGTTGAGGGAAGTGTTCGTCGGCACTGGGCCAAAGAAGACGAGGAGCCCAAGACCTGCGACCCATGGTATTCCCGAATTGAATTTGGGTCGGCAGGCGGTTGGTTTCCACTTCACATAAAAGACTGTGACTTGGGCCCAGTCAAAATGGGACGTTTCTGGTTTGTCGCCAGGTCGACCTCTACCTTTATGGGTGCAAATGCGTTGGACCCATCGCGTGCTCGTGAACTGGTTCCAATCATGCGGCGCGCCGTTTTCAGCGAACCCGGTACGTTTGGCTTTGCCAGGCAAACCTCACTATTTGGGCGCGGGTTAGGTGGATCTCGCATCATCGAACTCGATATCACCGGTCCAAACCTCGAAGACTTGTTGCAAGTGGCCCGTCAGGGTGTGGGCATTCTCCGCCGCGTAATGCCGCGCAGCGAAGGCTACCAAATTAGACCTAAGCCAGGACTCGAACTTGGGGCTCCCGAAGTCAGAGTCGTCCCAAATCTGCTGCGTCTTGCCGACGTTGGATTAACGGCTCGCGATTTGGCGCTTACAGTTGATGCGTCAAATGACGGGCTGCGCGCTGCCGAAGTAACGCGAGGTAGCAAGCGTATCGATCTGACGTTAATGGGCCCAAGAGAAGCAACCTCGACACAGGAAATAGGTAATTTACCGGTGGTCACCCGCACCGGACACATCTTGCCAGTATCCGCTCTCGCGAAAATTGACGTCACCGAGGGACCAACGCAGATCCGTCACCTTGAAAGAGTGCGAACGGTAACCCTCCAAATTCGACCAAAAAACAAAGTCGCTCTCGAAGAGGCCATCGCAAAAGTGCGGAAGGAAGTTATGGCGCCCCTTGAAGAACGGGGCCTACCTGACGGCGTACGACTTACGATGTCCGGTACAGCCGACGAGCTAAACAGAACCTGGGATGCAATGGTGATCAATCTGCTCATAGCGATCGCTATCGTTTATCTTGTCATGGCTATTCTCTATGAAAGCTTTGTTTTCCCGTTGATCATTATGTTCTCGGTACCATTAGCGACAGCAGGTGGCGTTGCGGGGCTGTCGATCCTGAATATCTACACCTTCCAAGCGCTCGATATGCTGACGGTACTTGGCTTCGTAATATTAATAGGAACAGTGGTGAACAACGCTATTCTGCTAGTTCATCAGACACTTCATCACGTCCGCAAAGAAGCGATGGACGCCGCTGAAGCGATTGCCGAAGCAACCCGAAACCGAATTAGACCGATCTTTATGTCAACCATGACAACTGTCTTCGGCATGATGCCGTTGGTCGTCATTCCCGGCGCTGGCTCAGAGCTATACCGAGGTCTGGGTTCCGTCGTCCTCGGCGGACTCGCAATGTCGGCGCTGCTGACGCTGCTGATCGTCCCGCCATTACTGTCGTTCGCCTCTCCGCTTCTGCGGCGTCAAAAGGGTTCAAAGATGCGCGAAGTACCGGTGGTTTCCGCAGCTGAATAGATCGGCTATTAAAACGCGTTAAGTGGGATTTTGAGAAAACGGCTGCCATTGGCCTCAGGCGGTGGTAGCTCCCCTGCCCGCATGTTCACCTGAATAGCCGGAAGAACCAGTTTCGGCATCGATAATGTCGCGTCACGTTCTTCACGCATCGCAATAAATTCTTCCGCTGTCTTCCCACCACCAACATGAATATTATTATCGCGCTGTTCCTCAACGGTTGTTTCCCAACAACAGTCGCGCGATCCTCCGCAGCCATAGTCATGGTTGAGGAACAATCGTGTTTCAGCGGGTAATGCCAAAATCTTTTCGAGTGAGTTATAAAGTTGTGAAGCGCTGCCACCCGGAAAATCACACCGCGCCGTTCCCGAGTCCGGCATAAAGAACGTATCCCCCGTAAAGGCGCAGTCGTCGATAACATAGGTTGCACATGCAGGGGTATGACCAGGCGTATGAATCACCCTCGCTTCAAGATTACCGATCGAAAAAGAGTCGCCATCTGAGAAGAGTCTATCAAATTGCGATCCGTCGAGTGCTGAATCACCCTCGAGATTATAAATCGCCCCGAACGTCTTTTGGACCTCGATTACACCCGAGCTTATGCCCGTTTTACCGCCGATTTTTTCTTTTAGATAAGCGCATGCAGAGAGATGATCTGCATGGACATGAGTTTCCAAAATCCACTCGACCTTGAAGCTCTCATCATTCACATACGCCATTAACTCGTCTGCCGACCGCGTCACCACTTTCCCCGCTGCAAGATCAAAATCAAGCACCGGGTCTATTATGGCGCAATTGCGCGTTTCCCCATCACAAACAAGATGAGTTGCGTTATTGGTCTCACTATCGAAAAAGGTTTTTACGGTTACGGTCATTGTCCAAACTTTTTTTCTGCAAACTAGTGCAATCACAGCATGTGATTTTGTATAATGCAAAGGTTAGGTGTATTTTTATCCATCACAACTAGCAGATTTGACGGCAGCTGCGTTCTCTTTTAACAAAGCAGCTAACAAAGGGAGCTTTTCGTTTATGACACGCGGGTACTTCGACCCTATCGAAGAGATCGACACCTCACCCACGGTCTCAGACGAAATCAAACACACCACCTGCTACATGTGTGCCTGTCGGTGCGGCATCAAAGTGCATATGAAAGATGGTGGAATCCGCTATATCGAAGGCAATCGCGATCATCCGGTAAACAAAGGCGTCCTTTGTGCCAAGGGGTCGGCCGGGATCATGAATCATTATTCCCCGGCGCGACTGACCAAGCCCCTCAAACGGGTTGGTGAACGTGGCAAGGCGGAATTCAAGGAAATCGAATGGGATGAAGCGCTAGAGCTCGCTAGCGAGTGGCTTGGCGATATCCGCAAAACTGATCCGCGCAAGCTGGCCTTCTTTACGGGTCGCGATCAAAGCCAGGCCCTTACCGGCTGGTGGGCCAGCCAGTTCGGCACACCCAACCATGCTGCCCATGGCGGGTTCTGTTCAGTCAATATGGCGGCGGGCGGCATATACACTATCGGTGGCTCATTCTGGGAGTTTGGCGAACCCGATTGGGACCTAACCAAATATATGCTGATGTTTGGCGTTGCCGAAGATCACGATAGCAACCCAATCAAAGCCGGACTTTCAAAGCTCAAAAATAACGGCGCTAAATTCGTCTCACTGAACCCGATCCGTACCGGCTACTCCGCTATAGCTGATGAATGGATTGGCATCCGGCCCGGAACTGACGGCAAGTTTGTTCTTGCATTGATCCACGAGCTTCTCAAAGCCGACAAGATCGACCTCGACTACATTGTTCGCTACACCAATTTGCCCTGGTTGGTTATTCAAAATCCAGGCGAGGCCGATGACGGACTGTTCGTTCGGGGTATTGATGACGAACCGCTCTGCTGGGACACCGGCACCAACCAAGCCGCAGACGCTCGTTTAGCAGGTGTATCGCCGGCCCTAACGGGGTCTTTCACTACGGAAGACGGCCGCAAGGCGGTCCCAGCATTCGCCCTGATGGCGGAACGTTATCTCGATAAAAGCTATTCACCCGAAGCCGCTGAGAAAGAAACCGGCGTTCCCGCAAGAACGATGCGCCGCATCGCTGCTGAAATTGCCGATGTTGCGTTTGAACAACAGATTGAGATCGATCAACCGTGGACAGATTGGGCCGGGCGCAAACATGACAAGATGATCGGTCGACCGGTCTCAATGCATGCGATGCGCGGTATCTCAGCGCATTCGAACGGCTTTCACACTTGCCGCGCTATTCATTTACTGCAGATTTTGTTAGGGAGCATCGATTGCCCCGGTGGCTTCCGGTACAAGCCACCCTTCCCAAAAGCTGCACCCCCGCCCTTAAAGCCAACCGGTAAACCCGATCAGATTGCGCCAAACACACCAATGGCTGGCCCGCCGCTCGGGTTCCCTGCCGGTCCGGAAGATTTGCTGGTCGAAGAAGACGGAACACCGAGACGGATTGATCATGCTTTCTCGTGGGAAGCACCTATAGCGGCGCACGGCATGATGCATATGGTCATCACCAACGCCCACAATCAGGACCCTTACCCGGTCGATTTGCTGTTTATGTATATGGCAAATATGAGCTGGAACTCGTCCATGAATACGGCGGGCACCAAGGAAATGCTCACCGCCAAGGATGAAGAGACCGGCGAATATCGTATCCCCAAGATCATGTATTCCGATGCTTACTTCTCGGAAATGGTCGCCTATGCCGATCTCGTCCTACCAGATACGACCTATCTCGAACGCTGGGATTGCGTGTCTCTTCTCGACCGTCCGATCTGTAGCGCCGAAAGTGCAGCCGACTCCATTCGTCAGCCCGTCGTGGAACCAGATCGGGACGTTCGCCCCTTCCAGAGCGTCCTGATTGACCTTGGATCGCGAATTGGATTGCCCGGCCTGACCAATGAAGATGGCAGCGCCAAGTATCCCGGCGGCTACCCTGACTATCTCGTCAATCATGAACGAGCTCCTGGTATCGGATCGCTTGCTGGTTGGCGTGGCGAAGATGGCAACAGCCATGGTACAGGCGCGCCGAACAAAAACCAGCTCGACAAATATGTTGAAAATGGTTGTTTTTGGGAACATAAGCTGCCGCCTGAACAGCATTATTTCAAGCACGCCAATCGTGATTATCTCGATTATGCAGCGTCTGTTGGCTTTATAGGATCGGCCAACCAGATCATCATGCAGGTTTATTCAGAGCCGCTACAAAAATTCCGTCTGGCCGCTCAGGGACATGGTGCCGTTCAGCCACCGGAAGAGCACCGTGATCGCATCAAAAAATATTTCGATCCTATGCCGATTTGGTACCCACCCTTTGAAGGTGAAGCCCTGGATACCAATGAGTATCCGATGCACGCCCTCACCCAGCGACCCATGGCAATGTATCACAGCTGGGGATCACAGAACGCGTGGCTACGCCAAATCCATGGCACCAACCCGCTTTATATCAATCGCAAGACTGCCGAAGCCCATGAGATCGAAGATGGTGATTGGGTCTGGGTGATTAGTCATCATAATCGCGTCAAGGCACAGGCGAAGTTGATGGAAGGTGTTAACGGCGACACAGTGTGGACCTGGAATGCCATTGGCAAACAAAAAGGTGCGTGGAACCTCGACCCCAAAGCACCAGAAGCCAAAACCGGCTTTCTGCTCAACCATGTGATCTCAGAGCTTCTGCCGCCAAAAGGAGACGGTTTTCGCTATGCCAATTCCGACCCGGTAACCGGTCAGGCAGCTTGGTATGATCTCCGCGTGCGCATTGAGAAATGTAGCGCCGAAGAAAGCGCAGAGACCGCGCCACAATTCCCGACACTGGAACCGCCAAAAGCACTGCCTGAGCGACCGGGCATATTGCGCTATGGCCGCATGTATTCTCGTTCGGCTAAACGGGGGGATGGTCAGTGACGCAAATCCCTCAAAATACGACCGGTACAAAACTTGGCCTGGTAATCGATCTTGATATCTGTGTCGGGTGTCATGCCTGTGCAGTGAACTGCAAAGAATGGAACACTAGCGGACATTCTGCGCCCTTACCCGACACCGACCCGTTTGGCGAAAATGCCGATGGCGTCTGGTTTAACAGGGTTCACACATTCGAATGCGGCGACGGCGCCGATAGCCGGACGGTTCATTTCCCGCGCTCTTGCCTACATTGCGAACAACCCGCCTGCGTCGAGGTGTGCCCAACCGGTGCCTCCTATAAGCGCGCGGAAGACGGTATTGTTCTGGTCAATGAAGACATATGCATAGGCTGCAAGCTCTGTAGTTGGGCCTGCCCATATGGCGCTCGCGAATATGATGGCGATGCCGGTGTGATGAAAAAGTGTACGCTGTGTATTGATCGTATCTATAACGAGAATATCGCCGAGGAAGAGCGCGTTCCCGCTTGTGTCTCGACCTGCCCCGCGAATGCCCGCCATTTTGGCGACCTTGGCGACCCGAGCTCCGACGTTTCTCGTATGGTCGAGGATCGTGGCGGTTACGACCTAATGCCGGAACTGCATTACGAACCAGTCAATAAATATCTGCCGCCGCGCCCTAAAAGCACAGGGTACGAAGAAGATCGGCCGAGACGACTAACACCCATCGAGCCAACAAATGAAGTCGAAGAGGCCGGTGGCCTGTTCCGCTGGCTCGATAAAGTCCTCACACGATAGTCAGGATTTAGCAAGAAATGCATCCCGCTTACTCCGTTATAATTTTCACGACCTTTTCAGGTGCTGGGTACGGCTTGCTCTTCCTGATGGGGTTGTTTGCAGCCGGCCAATGGATTGAACCTGATCGCTGGTTCGGGTTCACCGGATTTTTTCTTGCCTTCACCATGGTGATTAGTGGGCTGCTGTCCTCTACTTTTCATCTCGGGCACCCCGAACGCGCATGGCGCGCCTTGTCGCAATGGAAATCATCCTGGCTGTCCCGCGAAGGTGTGTTGGCCGTGGCCGGGTTTGTCCCGTTTGGTCTCTTTGCCATTGGGTGGGTCATCTATGAAAGCCATGATGGTGCCTGGCGGCTCTACGCCATGCTCACGGTCCTATTCGCCGCATTGACCGTCTATGCGACATCAATGATTTACGCGACGCTGCGAACCATCCGGGCGTGGTTTAATCGTCATACTGTTCGCGTCTATTTAGCCTTTGCACTCTGGACCGGCAGCATCTGGTTCAACATGATCACTCAGCTCTTCGATCTCCATACGCCTGGCATCGGAATGATTGTTGTCATCACCGGCGTTTTGGCCCTATGGCTCAAACGCAAATACTGGATGTTCCTCGACACCTCCCCGAGTTGGGTGCCACCAGAGAGCGCCACTGGCCTTGGCGACCTCGGCTCTGTCCGGCTACTGGATGCGCCGAACACTCAGGAAAACTACGTCCAGCAGGAGATGGGGTTCAAAGTCGCCCGTAAACACGCGGAAAAACTCCGCCGCTGGGCATTCTTTAGTTACTTCCTGGTCCCCTGGTGCCTTGCGGTCGGCACAGTTGAAGCCGAGCCTTGGCTCAAAATTCCCGCCGCCATTCTGGCAGTCATTTCCGTCATGGCCGGAACGATGGTCGAACGCTGGCTATTTTTCGCGGAAGCCAAACACACCGTAAATCTCTATTACGGCGCAACGGATTCCTAATATCAAATAGATTGTGACGCTCAAATCACCCGTTCGGTATTCACACCCCTAACATCCATTTCGTAGTCGAGGCCTTCGACTGGCGGGCGGGCGTAATTCCACGTCAGGCCACTCTTAGCGGCACCGCGTGTAACAATTTCGTCACCCAGGAATGGGTGCAGGTCATATACAGTATAGGCTTGAGTGACCGTTGAATCCGCCCACGTCTTTCCAAGAGCTGCCATTCTGGCCTCCATAACACCGAGGACGTATACCGCCTTCTCACGCATTGCCTCAGGTGATTGATCGCCAAGCCGAATGATACGATCTTCGTAGGTACCATGCCCTTCCGGGGCCTCGGCAGACCCTGCGATGACGAAACTTCCGTCGTCAATGTCCGTCGGAACGGTATAAGAAAAAGCCTGAAAGCTTGGCTCCGGAGGCGCGTCTGCAGCAGGACAAACATTTGACCGGGCCACCGGGTTTTCTTCATCCTTATAGATTCCCCAACGTTCGAGCGTCCCGACATAAACCCTGTTGAAATCTATAAACCCCTGTTCCGTAAAGGGCGCTGGAGATCGTAATTCACAAGCGCAGAACGACGTCAAAGGCAGCCCCATGGCTTTCAGGTGCGCTTCTATTCGGGCGAAGCCCTCTTCGATGGCTACCGGTGACTTAAACCGCGCGCGCTCAATCGCAAAGCCGGGCTCCGCTGCAACACCACCAGAATATTGAAACGGGCCACGCACATAGCGGTAACCACCGGGTTTAAATATCGCGGTCTCCATCATTGAAGCTCCTTATCCGAGAACGGCGCGAGCGGCTGGCAATGCAGCTCCGGTATTGATGGCAGCACCCTGTTCACTCAAGACGTCTTCCATAGCACTCAAGAACAAGGTGACGTGTTCACCGGTAGCGCTTTGTCCCATCAAGCCAACGCGCCAGACCTTACCAGCAAGATCGCCAAGTCCAGCCCCGATTTCAAGATTATAGCGAGAAAGCAACGCGCCTCGCACGGCGGCTTCATCAACACCCTCAGGTATCGAAACTGTATTAAGCTGCGGCAACCGATAGGCTTCATCAACAATTAGCGACAACCCCATCGCCTCAATGCCCGCACGCAACGCACTATGCATCGCCGCATGGCGCGCCCAGGCCTGCTCTAGACCTTCTTCTTCAAGCATCACCAAAGCTTCATGAATGGCATAGAGGGGATTAATCGGAGCGGTATGGTGATAAACTCGTGCGCCTTCGCCACTCCAATAGCCCATCACCAAATTCAAATCCATGAACCAGCTTTGGACTTTGTGGTTACGGCTGCGCACCACATCGGCAGCTTTTTCGCTAATCGTCACCGGTGAGATTCCCGGCATACAGGACAGGCATTTTTGTGATCCGGAATACACCGCATCGGCGCCCCACTCATCCGTGAGAACAGGTGTTCCACCCAATGATGTCACTGCATCAACAATCGACAGCACCCCATGTTCCTGAGCCAATGCACAAATTGCCGCCGCGTCAGATTGAACGCCAGTTGACGTTTCTGCATGAACAAAAGCCACCGCTTTGACACCAGGATTGGCTTTGAGCGCATCTTCAACTTTCGCAACATCGACGGGCTTACCCCAGTCATCCATGACCATGACCGCCGTCGCGCCGCACCGTTCGACGTTCTCTTTCATACGCCCGCCAAAGGCGCCGTTCTGACAAACAATGATAGTGTCACCTGCTTCCACCAGGTTGACGAAACAGGTTTCCATACCCACCGACCCTGGGCCGGAGACCGGAATGGTCAGCGCATTCTTGGTCTTAAACGCATAGCGCAGCATTTCCTTGACCTCTTCCATCATCCGCGAGAATTCAGGATCAAGGTGGCCGATGGTTGGACGCGCCATGGCACCCAACACACGAGGATGTACATCGGAAGGACCCGGGCCCATGAGCCGACGCACCGGGGGATTAAACGAAGTGGTCATTGAAGCTACTTTCTATTTTCAACTGAAATAATGTGTGCTGCATCCTAATCCATAAAGGTCTCGCCGAAAACGGCAGCAAAGTTCCCAGTGAAGCCCTAGAAGATGAAGGACAGGCTGATCGATCCAAATTGATCGGTATCGTCCTGGGTATCGAATTCCTTGGTTCGGAAAATGTGCGTATAGGCGAGCCGCGCACGGCCCATGACAACCGCAACACCGCCCTGGATATCGCCAACAAATGGCCTTTTGTCGACGCTATGACTACTCCGGAAGCTATTACCATCAAGAAAGATATTGCGGAGCACACCGCGCCCCTCGGCACCGAAAAACACATACCAACTCAACCCATCGCTGCGCACGAAATAGTCCGACCCGGGCAAGCTTGGGCGAATTCGCGGCGGGCCATAATCATCATGCTTTTGCAAATTGCCACCCAAACGCACAGTAAAGCCCGCCGAAGCTTGTGTGAGAATGTTACCGAGACTAACGCCGGCATGTGGCGTAAAGTCTGTATCGAGTCCGAAATACTTTTGCGGCGTCCGCATACGCCATTTGCGTTCATAGTTGAGCAAAATGCCCGGCTCATTCTTGAGCTGATTGTCCCAGCCATTAGGATGCTGAAAACCAAACCATGTATGCCAGGATTTCTGGACATCTTCGGCGAATGACGCAGGCCCAACCATACCAAAATTCAGTTCGATATTGTCGAGACGCTCGTCGGATACCGACACAAGACCGACACCACCATAAAGCCAACCAGCGTAAGGTCTCTCATCGCGCAACAATGCCGTTGCCGCAAGATCGTCGGGTGTAAAAATACTCTGGCCGACGGAAAAGACGACCCTCTTTTTCCCAGCGGGGTCGAACAGTGGAAAATAGGATGCCCCATCGACTACCCAGGCTGGCACCGATTTGGCCGATGGCATCCAAGCAGCCCGGAATCCGTTGGTGAAATGCTGATCGCTGTTGCCAAAATAATCGTTGGCCAACTGCAAGGTAAAAATCTGATCATCGTCGACCGTCTGCGCCGATCCACGAGTGGCAGCTTGCATCACTGCAACAGCGATTAATAAGGCAATGAGCGCCCCGCGACTATAAATATTAACTTGTCGCATTAGGGTGCGCTAACCCGCCTTCGGGAGATTTCCATCTCGCCCGCATCCATACCACCCAAATCGTGAGGTCGTTGCATCGTTATGTCCTATTTACCAGAAGGCAGCGACATTCTCCGGTCAAGGAAGGTAAGGGTCAACAACCTTAAAGATTAGCGCGCGGTTGCGCTGGTCCGCACTGCCAAGCAGAATGCTGCCAAATCAACAACGTTAAATCTTAAGGCATTACATTCATGCGAGACCAATCCTTCCGCGGCCACGTCCAGAACCTCGAGCAGCAAGGCGAGCTGGTCCGCGTCGATACTGAAACAGATCCGCATGAAAATGTCTCGGCAATCGGCTGGAAAACATACGACCAATTTGGAAAATCTACGCTATTCACCAATCTCAAAGGATATCCGGGTTGGCAGCTTGCAAGCCAAGTCGTCACCGATCGCCGCAAATGGGCAATAGGTCTGGGGGTTTCAGAAGAAGACGTCATTCCGACGGTCGTTGACCGAATCAAGAGCCCACGCCAACCGGTCAGTATCGACGCGAAAGACGCGCCCGTAAAAGAAGTCATCCTTACCGGGGAAGATGCCGACCTCACAAAACTGCCGGCGATGTGGACCTCTGAAGAAGACCCCGGGCCTTATATCGCTTCTGGTATGGCGGTTATCAAAGACCCTGAAACTGGCACAAGGAACATGTCGTATCACCGGCAGCAAATTTTAGGACCAGACCGAAGCGGCTTTCTAATTTGTCCACGCCACGCCTTGCGGACCTATCAAAAATATCAGGAACGCAAAGAGTCCATGCCGGTGGCGATGGTGGTCGGCGTTCATCCAGCAATCCTCTATGCCGGTGGCTTCACAACACGTTATGGAATTGACGAGTTATCGCTCGCCGGCGGCTTGCTCGAAGACCCCGTCAGGCTCGTAAAATGTGAAACCAGCGATCTGGAGGTCCCTGCCGATGCAGAAATGGTCATTGAAGGGGAGATTCTGCCAGACGCTATGACGGAAGAAGGCCCTTTCGGAGAAGTTACCGGCGGTTACGCTGAAGAAGGCTCGACCGAGATATTTGTCGTAAAGGCTATCACCCATCGAAAGAATCCAATTTTTTATGGCATGCATTCCGGTGCGCCGATGACCGATCCACAATCAATTACCGGCACCTGCGTTGAAGCCGCCCTGTACGAACACCTTTCTAAAGTCGAAGGTGGATTGGACTTATTGGATATCCGATGCCTTGGTGTTTCGGGATTGATGGCAGTTGTTGTAAAGCTCCGCCCACGTATCGCCGGACAAGCTAAGACTGCACTCTTGGCTGCTCTATCGAGTCCTTATCTCCATCCAAAACTTGCCATCGCTATCGACGAGGACATGGATGCCTCTGACCTCAAACAGGTGTTTTGGTCATTAACGACACGCGTGCATGCCGAACAAGATGTGACCAAGATAGACAACACCAGAATTTGGTCATTGGACAATGCTTCCGACATCGTCCCCGGCATGAGCCCGATGTACCGGATTGGAACCAAAGTGGCGATTGATGCCACAAAACCGTGGAGCAGCAGGATCGAGGACAAGACACGATTTGACCGTGCGATGCCCACCAATTACGACTCTGTCGACATTGAGGATTTTCTGCCGTGAAAAATCCCAGAAAAAAAGCAGCGACAGATGACGATGAGATATGGCTCGATCCCAACGAGAGCCCCGGTTATCTGATTAGGGACACCAACCTTGCGGTCGGCAAGGCCCTGCGGCGCAACCTTTCAAACTACGGCATGACCCTTGGCCAGTATTACTTCATGCGGGCATTGTGGATTGAAGAGGGCCTAAGTCAGCGCGAACTGTCGCGCCGCGTTGGCACAACGGAGCCCACGACCGCCAGTGTCTTACGCCTCCTTGAGAAAAACGGATTAGTACGGCGGGTTCGCAACCGTCGTGATCGCCGTACTATCAACATTTTTCCGACCCAGAAGGGCCGAAACCTTAAGGGCGAACTATTACAGATGGCAATTTCGATAAACGAGATTGCGACCAGTAGTTTAAGTGCCGAAGAAGTCGAAACACTCAAGCGCCTCATGCGGGTTATGAAAACCAACCTCGATCAAGATGAAGAAAACACCTCAACTTGACCTTTAACGCATTCGAAAAGTGCGGTATCTAAATATTCAAATTCCCTGATTTCCGGGCATTCTCGGAGATCATTCATACTAGGTCTGCATTCATACCAAGATGAATGTGAAATGAATTGAACGGAGGACAGCCATGGCCGATCAAAAAGGCATTTTTATCGACAAATCGGGGACGACAGAGCCCAACCCCGAACTCTGGGAACCCGCAATCGTTAAAAAGGCTGATTTTGACGCTGAAATCGAACGCCTGTCTCAGATGCCGACCCCTAATAATGGGCGGCGGCAAAGCTGGATTGTCCATCCAGATTCGCACAAACTCGGTGTTGGCCTTGGACTAGCGCCTGGAATTCGGCCGATCGTCGAAGTTCTGAATCCGGGCGAAAAAACCCGCCCAATTCGTCACAACTCAACACAAGTTAATTTCTGTATCCAGGGCAGTGGTCATTCTGTTGTCGGCGGCAAGCGAATTGATTTTGAGCAATATGACGTCTTCAACTTCCCCTCAATGCAAACCTATATCCACGTCAATGATACGGACGAAGTTCAGGTCCGACTGACCTACACCAACGCCCCGCTTCTTGAGAAAATGAACGTGCATATCGTAGAGGAAGATCCCGCGGCTGATGTCCAACTCGTTGAAGAAGAAGAGGAAGGGGCCGTTGCCGAAGACGATCCGCGGCGCAAGAGCCCCTATGGTACATTTGAGTTGACTGACGACGGTGCCTGGCTGATGCCCTATGAAATCCTGATCGCGCCAGATGCCGTTGAGTCTCACGCTCTTCATTGGCCCTGGAAAAAGGTCAAGAAAGAGCTGGATAAATTAACAGAGCTCGGTTCTGATTATGTCGGACGACGGCTTTATCTTCTGTGGAATCCAATGACCGGCCGGACCAATGGGACGACCCCGAATTTCTTTGCAACAATCACCATTCGCCCACCTGGAATTGTCGATAAACCGCACCGCCATGTCTCCGCCGCAATGAACTATATCTTCCAGGGCGAAGGCCGCTCGACCGTCGAAGGCAAGGTCTATGAATGGCAATCAGGTGACTTGCTTCTCACAGCACCTGGTTGGGGCGTCCATAATCACGCCAGTACCGGAACCGATCCCATTTATGAGCTGACGATTCAGGATCAACCTTTAAACATCGTAATGGAATCTCTCCTGTGGCAGGAAGACCTAAAGAAGCCGTGGAGCGTTCTGGGCGCCGAAATGGGCTTTGATACGAACCGTGGAAAGATTGCGAGCTAATAACATGATGCGTTTACCCAAGGACTTCCTCAAAGGGTCCATTCCGCCGCTGATCACACCATTCAAAAATGGCAAGGTCGATTATGATGCCTATGCCGGGCTTGTAGAGTTTCAGGTTAAAAACGGCTCGCACGGTATTCTGGTCAACGGCACAACGTCAGAACCATCCACGCTGACCGTTGAGGAACGCAACCGAACGGTTGATGTCGCAATTGAGGCTGCCCGCGGCAAAGTACCAATCGTCGCCGCAACTGGTTCCCAGAGCCTCGCTGAAACCACGGCGCTCACGGCACATGCTGATCAGGCCGGTGCGGATGCGTTGTTGATTGTAACGCCGTATTACATTCGGCCGTCGCAGCGGGGACTTGTTGCTTATTATGGAGAAGTCGCCAAACAGACCAGCCTGCCCTGGATGATCTACCATATCCCCGGTCGTGCGGCCGTATCGGTGACGCTTGATACGCTCGATCAGATCAGTCGTAAGAATCCTCATTTTGTGGGCATGAAACACGCTGTCGACGATCTTGGATTCGTATCTAATTGCCTAGATCATTTTGGCATGGATTTCCGTATCTTCGTCGGACTGGAAGACCTATCCTACCCGATGATGACTGTAGGCGCTTGCGGCTTGATGAACGCGGTTGGCAATCTTATGCCCAAAAAGCTGTCAAAGATGTGCGAACTAGTCTGGCAGGGCAAGATGAAGCAGGCCCAGAAAATCCATTACGAGCTGTTCGAAATTAATCAGGCCGTGTTTTACGATACCAATCCACAGCCGATGAAATATATGATGAAAAAGCTCGGGATCATGCCGAAGAATGAACATCGTCTACCGATGATGCCAGCCTCCAAAGAGTTGGAAAAACGGTTGGATGGTGTTCTGAAACGTGCTGGATTACTTAAAGCCAAATCACGCAAGAAAGCAGCCTAGCTACCGAGGCACTGGCAATACAGATGTTTGGCTAAACGGGGGCAGGTCTAGAGCTGCGCGTCTGCGACGCCGTTCGAGACGTTGCAATTCCTGTTCACGAGCTGACGTGGCCTTTGTAACAGCATCTTTGCAATTTCCGTTTTCCCCCGAACTGTCAGAACAATCGGACTGAATTTCGTCGAGAATGCGTCGCCATTTAAATTCGATAAATTGCCGATAACGCGCATACCAGAAATCTCGCGCCACAACGTTCAGAAATGAACTTGGTTCTAAATGCAGGACAACTCTCCTGGGATATTTCTCATGGTTGCCATTCATCATATCAATAGCCATCCCCATCGAGCTTCCTACGAGAAAATTACGCAACACTTTGTCATTAAAGGTTGGCTTTAGAAGCGTAACAAATGTTCGATGACCACGAGCGTCGCAGGAAAGCTTAATCGGCGCGGCCTCTTTCGGAAGCTTTGTCTTTAAAGGTGTAGTCAGTCTCACGGCAAATCCTTCCCCTGTAAGCGTACAGAGTGCGCCCGCAGGTTCGGTTACGATCTGCGTCGTCGAAGATCCGCCGCCGAGAGCGCCACTACACGCAGGGAGGAGAATACTCACTGCACAAAGAGCCAAAACTGCCCTCAAATAGCGCTTACCCAAGAGCAATAGACGCACGACAAAAGTGTCGCAAGCTATTGCGATGCTCGTAAAAAACAACAACTTATCCCCCTACAATGCCCTTCTTCTGGACCCGCATCGTTAAAGACACGTTAAAACCAAGCAGCCTAAACACCTGAAACCCCTCCCACGGTGCAAAGACTGGCCTCCAACAAGTTTTCAGGTTATCAAACAATCCAAGCGATCACGCAAGCCTTGATACAAGAGAGATGTTATGGCGGACAACGCAAAAGACGGTGAGGTCGACACCTCCGCCGCCGAAGCTTTCGAAAAATATCTGGTACCGACAATCTTTGGGCCGTGGTCAGAGGCGATGATCGATCACGCTGGAACCCAGGAAGGCCACCGCCTCCTTGATGTCGGTTGCGGTAGTGGTGCTGCCGCGCGTTATGCCGCCAAAACTGTTGGTGCGTCCGGGATGGTCTCTGCAATTGACTTCAACGCGGGTATGATTAGCTATGCCCGCACCCTTGACCCGAGCGGGCATATCGATTGGCATCAAGGGGACGTCACAGATATGCCATATGACGATAACGCCTTCGACGTCATTGTTGGCAATCAGCTGCTGCAGTTTCTTCCCGAAAAGGAAAAGGGATTGGCAGAGATGAAACGGGTTCTTGCAAAAAGCGGCAGGCTCGCTTTGACAGTTTACTGTGCACCGCACCGTAATCCCGCCCATGCCGCAGTTGCTAACGCCCTGGAAAACCATGGGATCGATTCTAAAGGGGTGGTTCACCCCTTTTCATACGGCGACCCAGTTGTATTGGGTGACCTCTTTCAGGAAGCGGGTTTCAAAGACGTCTCCGTCGTTCGCAAGCAGATGGACAGCTATTTCCCATCGGCTGAAAACTTTATTGAATGTCTCGCGGCAGGCGGCCCCTCGTCTCGGCACGCTCTCGAACAATTGGACGATACAGGGTTAAGGGAACTCAAAGCTGAAGTAACCGCAGCGCTCGCAGAGTTTGTGGATGCAGACAAAGGTCTGCGCGTCATTACCGCAGCTAATATGGCGTTGGCCCGCGCTTAACCTAATTTCAAATCTGCTTTTTGAACCACATCAGAATATTGTTGCGATAAATTGCCTGAAGCGCTGCTGGTTCCACTGGCGCAAGCACCACACATGTTCCAGCTCCCGAACCGGGGCTCGTGAATATCAAACGCTGCATCAAAATCATCGATCTCCTGCTGTGTTACCGGTACGAGATGTGCTCCGCCAGCAAACAACTTCTGCATTTTGTTTTCATCGCCATTGGCGAGCCTTTTGAGAATTGCCAACGTGCCCTGATGATATCGTCTCGCCCGTTCGTAGTGAGCGTTTACGCAACATTCCGGATAGCCCAACAACCGAGCCTCTTCAGTCATCGAAAGATAGCCAGTAGCTGCGTTTACTGTTCGTACGGACTCCGCAATATCTTCATCGCTGCATATATACCAAGCGTGATAAGGCAAGAGCCCCGCACGACAATGGTCAGCGTACCATTCAGGGAACTCTCCATAATCTGTAGCATCCCAGAAAGGTCCCTCGACGACTCTAAGATCGAGTTCATGCGCTATAACGAGAACCTTTTCGACCCAATCCGGTGGGGCCAATCCGCGCCCATGCAGAAACACTGGTTTGATGCCATCCAACACACCCAGAAAATCGTGTATTTCCGCGACCAGCTCCCCGCGATCTGCATTTTTTTCCTGCAGTTCCAAAAGGTCGGATAATTTACGACCAGTTTCAACGAGTACATTTGGCATGAGTAAATAGAAGTGCAACTTGTTCAGATTATTGGATCAATTAGATTGTGCTACACTAGCTGGAATCAGCTGAGCCGTGCAGCTATAATACGGCAACAAAGCACACTTTGGGAATGAGACAGCTATGGCTAGCGTTTTAAAATCGCAAATTTCCGTCACCCCTCTTTCAGAAACCATTGGCGCACGAATGACTGGCGTAGACATCAGCAAACCGCTCGACGCAGAAACAGTCGCGGACATCACTCAGGCATGGTTGGACCATATCGTCCTCGTTTTTCCTGATCAGGACCTAACACAAGAGCAACAACTTACCTTTGCCAAACATTTCGGTGATACGGGAACGCGATCACGCCGCCCCGAACAGCGTCCGGAAGGTGCGGATTATGACGCGGGGATCATGTTGATCACCAACGTTAAGGATGACAAAGGCAAATATGTCGGCTCATTGCCCGATGGTGAAATGTATTTTCATCATGACATGTGCTACATGCCGAAGCCGCATAAAGGCACAATGCTTTATTCCATCGATCTACCGTCAACTGGTGGAAATACACGCTTTTCCAACATGTATCGTGCCTATGACCTGATACCTGCCGAACTGAAGAAACTGCTGGAAGGCCGCACCGCATTGCAAGTCTATGATTACCACATGACTGCAACCGTCGACATCGATGGCGATCTAACCGGTATCCACAATCTTTCGCAGCCGATCTTTGTGCGTCATCCACAATCAGGCCGGACGGCGCTATACGTTAATAGGCTTATGACAGCCCGTATCGATGGCATCCCACGCGATGAAAGCGACACTATTCTGGAAGAACTTTACTCAATTAGTGAGGCCCCCGAGAACTATTACGAACATGTCTGGACTGAAGGCGAGTTAGCCATGTGGGACAATTATTGCTCCTGTCATGCGCGTACCGACTTCCCAGCCACAGAACGGCGACTTCTCCGTCGCTGCACTTTGCTTGGCGAAGAAATGATTCCAGCGTCATGAAGGTTACCCCTCTCTCTGCGGTCGGCGGTGCTGAAATTACTGGCGTCGATTTATCCCGACCCCAGTCGCCCGAAATACTTGCGGAGTTCGAAAAGGCCTGGAACGAGCATCTGGTCATCATATTCCGAGATCAGGACCTTACCGCTGACGAACAGTTAGCATTTGCCGGTAATTTTGGTCCCATGGGGGAACGCGGAACGCCTGCCGATCAACGCCGGGAAGTAGATGATTACGGCGGCGCTGTCATGCTGGTCACAAATCAAAAGGATGATGACGGTAATTATATCGGGACCATTCCCGAAGGCGAATTATGGTTCCATAGCGATCTCAGCTATCAGGAAATTCCCCACAAGGCGACAATGCTTCACGCCGTCGCGGTGCCGGACATAGGCGGCAATACAATGTTTGCCAACATGTACCTGGCCTATGAAAACATCCCCGACGGTCTCAAAACAAAGCTTGCTGGACGACGGGCATTGCATGCCTACGATTTCGCCATGACAGAGCGCTACGATCTCGACAAGGGGTTGGACGATATTCAAAGTTGCTGGCAACCTATCTTTGTGAGGCACCCTGATACTAGTCGTACGGCCCTTTATGTTAGTCGTTTAATGACAGCGTTGATTGAAGGATTTGACCGAGCAGAGAGCGATGCCATCCTTAGTGACCTTTTAGACATCGCTGAAGACCCAAACATCATCTATGAGCATAAATGGCAAACGCGAGATCTGCTGATGACGGATAATCGCTGCGCCCTGCATGCCCGACGCGATTTTCCAAAGGATCAACTTCGATTATTGCGCCGCTGTACAGTGAAGGGCGATCAGTCCCTCGCCGCGGCAGCTTGAGATGCTTAGAGACCAGGAGAAACTAGTGGCCTTCACCATTACACCATTTGACGCCCCAATTGGCGCCGAAGTATCCGGCATTGATCTACGCGTTGCGCTCGAAAAGCCTATCATAGATCAAATTTACCAGGCTTGGCTGGATCACATCGTTCTGATTTTCCGGGATCAGTCCCTGTCGAAAGATGAACAAGTCGCCTTCGCCAATCAATTTGGCGATGTCGGCATTCGGGCGACACCCAAAGATGAGCAAAACGAAGTCACGAATGGCTACGACGGCAGCATTATGCTGGTAACTAACCAACGCGACGAAAAAGGCAACTATATTGGATCGTTGCAGGACGGTGAGATGTGGTTTCACCACGATATGAGCTATCGGCCCGAACCGCACAAAGCGACCCTCCTACACGCACTCGAGCTCCCCTCCACCGGAGGTAATACGAAGTTCGCCAATCAATATTTGGCGTACGAAAATATACCCGATGGCATCAAGAATAGGCTTCATGGTCGCAAAGTTCTACAAGCCTATAACTTTACGATGCTGGAAAAAGTCGACCTCGAGAAAGGCCTAGAGGGCATTCAGCATCAATGGCAACCGATCTTTGTCAAACACCCTGAAACCGGCAAGACCGCGCTCTATGTTAGCCGTTTAATTTCAGCGGTAATCGAAGGGTTAGAACAAGAAGAAAGTGCCGAGATACTCGGTCGACTCATCGACATCGCCGAAGACCCAGCGGTCGTTTACGAGCATATCTGGCAGCCAGGAGATCTTGCGATGTGGGATAATCGCTGTTCGACTCACGCACGAACAGACTTCCCGGCAGAAGAAACCCGCTTGTTGCGACGCTGTACGCTTGAAGGTGCTCCGATGATTGGAGCCGCCTAACACCTGGCGGGGTTTCACAAGAACAAACTGGATGCTAGATTTGCGCCAAACAGCAACACTAGCATATGTGCAGGGAGACTCGGTTCATGCCGACATTTGAATCCAATGGCGAACAAATTTTTTATTTGGATGAGGGTACTGGCCCCGTGGTCCTGTTTATCCACTCGCTCGGCACAAACAACTATCTTTATCGCGACCAAATCGCGACGCTAAAGGAAAACTATCGCTGTATTGCACCAGACTGTCGTGGTCATGGAGCTTCTTCTTATTCCGGCACCTTTACACTCGATGATGTCGTTGGTGACCATAAAGCGCTCTTGGACCATTTGGGCGTAAACAAATGTCACATCGTAGGACTTTCAATGGGCGGTCCCATCGCATTGTGTCTAAACCGGATTTGTCCCGATCTCGCTTTATCGATGACCATCGCCGATAGCTTCGCCCGTATGCGCGACGGTTCAGAAGATCGTATCTATGCCACACAAGAAGCGGTCGCTTATCTCTCAATGTTGGAATTCGGCAGCCAATATGCTGGTGACCGACTGATGCCAACCACACCAATGGATAAGCTCGACGAGCTCGCCGCAGAAATCTCCAAGTGCCCGCCAAAAGCCTATGTCGACACCATTCGCGGCCTGCTCACCTATGATGCCAGCGGAGACCTTGCACTCGTAAAAGCGCCGACGATGGTTGTCATTGGAGATTCTGATGACGCCACACCGATGGCAGAATCAGAGTTCATCCGCGATGGTATTGCAGGCTCCGAGATCAAAGTAATCCCTGATGCCGGACATCTTTCGACGATCGATAGCCCGGATGAATTCACCGCTGAGCTAAGTGCATTCCTAACTGCCCAAAGTTAACACCGACACAGCTCCGGAGGCTCCTTATGCCCAAGGTCTTAAGCGAAGAACAGGTAACCGGGTATCACGAAAACGGCTTTGTAACGCCGGTGCCGGTGTTTAATGCCGACGAGGTCGCAGCCTGCCGTACCGATGTTGAGAAGACCGAGGTAACAATGGGCGAGTTTTTCCGTGGTATCGGACAGACGAAATTTTATTTGCGGTTTCCTTGGGCCTTTGAAATGGCCACCCATCCCAAACTATTAGATGCGGTCGAAGATCTCATCGGCCCCAACATCATGATTTACCACAATACGGCATGGATTAAAGAACCTAGCGATGATGCTTATGTCAGCTGGCATCAGGACAACACCTATTTCGGCCACGATCCGTGCGAAGTGTTAACCGCGTGGATTGCCTTGTCGCCAGCAACTGAGCAAAGCGGCTGCATGCAATTCTTGCCTGGTTCTCATAAAGGTGGTCTCCGCAATTTAAAGGCGCCCGACATCGGCAATGGCAACATGTTATCAAGCGGCCAGAACGTCGACATCAGTGGCGACCAGATCGACCCAGTATCAGTAGAGCTACAACCAGGTGAAGCCTCAATCCATCATGCATTTCTCGTACATGGGTCACTACCGAACAAAGGAAATGACCGACGTTTAGGGATTACCTTTATCTATCATCCGCCACACCTTGGCCAAATCGGTGACAGTAGAACCAGTGCACTCCTGGTTCGGGGCGAAGACAAATTTGGAATGTTTGATCACGAACAAGCTCCGGTCCCGGACGATGACGCTGGCAATACCATCCGCCACGAAAAAGCCGTTACCGCCTATCGCGGCAAGGTACGTGAACTTGGCAATGCAACGGTGGACCGCTTCGACTGAGGCTAATCAGGTTCCGAGACTGTATAGCGCCGGAGCAATCGACGTTGATCGGCAGGAAAATCATTCCGCGCGTGATTGACGCTCCGATTGTCCCAAATCACCAGATCACCGGGTTTCCAGCTATGGGCATAAACGAATTCAGGCCTCTCACAGTGATCAAACAGCGATAGCAACAAGTCTTCGCTTTGTTCGTCATCCATGCCAACGATATTGCAGGTCATTAACCGGCTGACATAAAGCGATTTGCGTCCCGAGTCCGGGTGGATTTTTACCAGCGGGTGAATTGCGTTGGAAACATCTTCATCTCGGCGCATTTCTTCGCGGGTTGTCTTGTTGTAGTTGAATACATGTCTCGCCTCGAGAGTGTCGAGTAATCCTCGCTGCGCCTCAGGCAGGGCCTCATATGCCGCCGCCATCCCGGCAAACTTGGTTTCCCCGCCAATTGTTGGCACCTCGATAGCGAATAAAGTTGTCGCGCGATACGGTTTGTCGCGGTGGGCGCCATCAGAATGAAAATGCATTTCTCCATCCGGCAAGACACCGATTGGTTTGCCATCTTCCCGAATGTTACTGACATACATCACGCCTCGTTTTGACTGCTTACTATCCGGGTCTTCCTTGGTTCGATCCGCTGTGTCTGCTTTGCCAAACATGGCCGCGAAATTTGCCTGATTATCGTTAGTGATTTCCTGGTCGGGAAAACACAGAACCGAATGTTCTGTGAAGGCATCGTGAATTTGTTGCGCCATATCGTCTGATATGGGCTCGCGTAGATCCACGCCGACCGCGCGAGCGCCAACCGCAGGATGCGCTGCTTCTACCTCAAGTTTCGGAACAACCGTAGCCATAACTCTCGTACCTTAGTTCAACGCAGGTAATCATCAAAATATTACATTGTTTCCTAGGTAAATCGACAGAGCAATCACCCGATATCACCCTACAAAAATTACCATGTTCCGGGTTAACAGCGTAGATTTGTTCGTCTAAGCTGTTAGGATTAAGGCTCCAAATTTCATTCAACGGAGCAAATGAAACAAGAGGGAGGTTTTTTTATGATTAGTAAAATTACAACTGGTGCACTTGCGTTAAGCGCAGTCGCCATGATCGCCAGCGCCCCGGCGCAGGCCATGGATTTTCCAAAGAAAAATATTACGTTCCTAATCGCCTATGGCCCTGGTGGTGGTTTTGACACGATCACTCGTAAGCTTGGCCCTTATCTGAAAAAATACCTTGGCGGCAAGGTCAATATTGTAGCCAAGAACCTACCGGGTGGACGCGGTAAGAAAGCGGCAGCGTTCCTCGCCAAGCGTAAACCGAACGGTTCTCATATCCTGATGTTCAATATGCCTGGTCACGCTATGCCGAACATTATCGGAGAAAAAGCCGGATACGATGTCCGCAAAATCGACTGGCTGGGTCGTGTAGCGCAGTTCCGCTACATCATTGTGACCAGCGCTAAGAAAGGTAAGTACAAATCCATCCAGGATGTCCTGAAAGCTAAAAGCCAGATCAAAATTCCGATCACAGGCCCTGGCACAACGGGTTATCTTGCAAGTGCCATTCTCTGGAATGCGCTTGGCGTCCAGCCCAAATATATCACTGGCTATAAATCGAGCTCTCGTTATGCGCTCGGTGTCATTCGGGGTGATGGTGATTTAACCATTCTTGCCAAAGGTAGCTTCAAAAAGTACGTCAGTAGCAAAAAGAAAAAGCGGGCGGCCTTTAAAGATCTGAAGCCAATCCTTGAGATCACCAACGGCAAATCCGAATTTGGTGTACCTACAACCGGCGAAATGGGCCAAAAGGATCTCGCGATCCTCGGTGGTGACCGTATCGTTGGTACAACACCGGGAACGCCGAAGGCGATCAAAGACAAGCTCGCCGGGGCCTTATATAAGGCCGTAACGGATCCTGAGTTTGTTGCCTGGGGCAACAAGGTTGGCCGTCCGGTCGCGCCTTTGAATTCTAAGGACGCAACTAAATTAGTTGGCCAACTTTACTCGTACTATGTCCAGTACAAAGACATCCTTTCTGCGAGCAATAAGAAGACACGCTAGTCTGAAACAAACGGTCGGTGCCAAGCACCGACCGTTTTCTTTCCATCGTTGTAGAACATCCAAACGTACCCTTGAGGTGCGAATAAATAATTCGACGCAATTGAATACAGGGGAGCTGGGAATTCCGTGTTTGAAGCATTAATCGAGGGCATTGTTAACCTTAGTTCACCGCATTCTCTACTGTTGCTCGCAGCGGGGTCGGCGGTAGGCCTACTCTTTGGTGCCATACCAGGACTCGGTGGTACAACGGCGGTCGCGCTCCTAATCTCCCTTACGTTTGGCATGGAGCCCTGGCAGGCAATCATCCTGATGGGTGGCGTCATGGCGGCCACGTCAACAGGTGGGTCTGTCAGCGCTATTCTATTAAACACGCCCGGTATCGCTCCCAATGCGGCAACGACGTTCGACGGATACCCTCTAGCGCAGCAAGGCAAAGCGGGTATGGCAATCGGCGCCGGAGCCACAGCTTCCGCCCTCGGCGGGGTTATTGGCGTTATTTCCTTAGTCGCCGTAATCCCGATCATGAAGGCGATTGTTCTTCTTTTCACGCCACCCGAATTTTTTATGCTCGCTATTTTCGGCCTCTGCGCCATTGCTGTCTCTTCAGGCGATCGGCTTCTGCAGGGCCTTATAACCGCAATTATTGGCCTCATGGTCGGGTTCGTCGGCTATTACGACGTCACCAGTACTGTTCGGTTTGATTTCGGCATCCCGCTTTTGGAGGACGGCATCAAGCTCGTCCCTGCCCTGATCGGCTTGTTTGCTATTTCCGAGATGATCAACTTGGCTGTCAAAGGCGGATCGATCTCTGAGGGCGCATCTGATGTTGAGATCAGCCGAATTTCTGATGGTGTAAAATCAGTCTTCAAGAACTGGTCAACAATGATCGTCGGCTCTGGCTATGGCACGTTTATTGGCGCTGTCCCTGGTGTCGGCGGCACGGTCGCAGCCTTCCTGAGTTATTCCACGCAAGCGCAACGCGATCCAACACCGGATATCGAATACGGCAAAGGCAACATCAAAGGCGTTATTGCTCCGGAATCCGCTAATAACGCCAAGGATGGCGGTTCATTGATCCCTACCCTTGCGTTTGGCATTCCCGGCAGTGCAGAGACAGCTGTGTTTCTGGGCGTCCTTGTCTTACATGGCATTGAGCCCGGCCAAAAACTGCTCGAAGATCATCAGGACCTGGTCTTCACATTGGTCGTGGCTCTAACGGTCTCCGCTGTGTTTGCCACTTTGGTGGTACTGGCTCTGGCGAAATATATGGCGCTTTTGACCCGGATCAGCGTCCATATGCTGATCCCGACGGTTACAGTTGTTGCACTCGTCGGTGCATTCGCGTTGAACACAGAGATCGGCGATGTCGTCATCGCCTTTATCTTCGCGTTTATCGGCTACTTTATGATCAAGTTTAATTATCCGAGGGTTACCTTCACAATCGCGATTGTCTTGGGCAGTATCACCGAGCTAAGCTTCCACCAATCGATGCTAATTTCCGATGATCAATTCTCAATCTTCTACACCAGAGGACTTTCCGTCTTCTTGATGTTTCTCACAGTTCTCAGCCTCGCCTTCCCGACCTTTCGGCGAAAGATGAAGGAACGAAAACTAGCGAAACAGGAGGCCGAAAAATGAGAATTCCAGAGCATCGCCGCCCATCGGCATATTACATTCTCGTTATTCTAGCCGTCGTTGTTCTGTTTATCGCGACAAGCTATCAGTACAAGATCACCGACCGGATGTTTCCATTGATGGTTGGCTACGTTGCCGTACCGCTTTTACTTATGGATCTACTCGCTCTGACCGATAGTAAACTTGGCGAGAAGCTCTCGATTTTTTTCTCTGCAAAGACACCGACAGAGGTCGACGAAGACGCGGACCCGACCGAACGGACGATATCGCAAGAGCTCATGATCTTTGTGTGGATGGGCGCGCTTGTATTGGGCATCTACCTGATCGGCTTCCTGCCCTGCACGCCGGTTTTCGTCTATTGCTGGATGAAATTTCGCGGCGGTTATTCTGTTAAGGAAAGTGCCTATCTATCAATTGGCACGATCATCTTTGTCTACGTACTATTCGAGATCATCCTGCAATATGAACTATACCCCGGCATCTTCTTATACTGGTACGGGTGATTAGCCCCAAGACTCTAACGCCGCTGCTTGCTTCCCGGCAATTTGTCCTGTGACCAGGCATTCCGCAAGGTTGCCACCTGACATATAAAGATGCCCCCAGGCACTCCCCATTTCCCCCGCTGCATAAAGCCGCGGGATGGGATTATCCTCAACATCGATGATACGTTGCTGCGCATCGTGTTCCGGACCGCCCTGAGTGTTTGAAACGACTGGCCAGACTTGCCCCGCATAGAACGGGCCGCGTTGGATTTTCATCATCGTCCCTGAAGGCCGGCCAAAATCGACGTCATCTTTGGTCGCGCAAAGCTCGTTCCATCGCTCTAGTGAAGCTTCCAACTCAGCGGGCTCCATATCGATCATAACAGCCAGCTCCGCGATTGTGTCCGCTTTCTTGATCAGCCCGGATTCGATCTCCTGCATATTGTCCTGGCTCCAATCATAATGGGCATCCGGGTCATTGCGGGTTGGCGCCCCAACGCGATACCGCCTCCGCCCAACCTCATCGAAGATCACATAAGATGGAATACGCGGAAATTCTTGCGTCACCGTGTCGAAATATTCCATCGGCCGATGCGAGGTATCCTGCGTATAAGGCGGATTTTCATTCATGTAACGTTTGCCAAACTTATCGACGACGATCCATGTCATTTGAACGACAGCCGTCGCCTCTCGACCAGGGATCCAGTCAGGCAGGCGTTTCATCCGAATGGCGTAAGGGTACTCAGGATGATCAAACCCATACGACCCATGATAGTGCCACATATGCCACAACCGAGCGCCAAGTTCTTGCGCCATACGGATACCATCTCCGGTATTTGAATTGGTCGTCGCGGCCAGGACCGGTTTCATTTGCCAGTATTGGCGCTTCATCTCTTCATTGGCTTCAAAGCCGCCACAGCAAAGAATGACCGCTTTACTGGCCTTTACATTTCGTATCCCGCCGGTTGTCTGGATGATCGCGCCCTGCACCTCTCGCGTACCATCCGTTTTATAGATTAGCTTCTGAACGGGCGCTTCGAGCCAAATATCTATGTCACGTTGCGCGACATTATCTTCGAGTGTCTTAAACACTTTAGCCCCACCGGGCGCGCCTCGTACATGCGGGTAGTGTGTATCTGGATCAAAGTTGGGAATTTCCTCGATCAATGTCTGGTAAAACGTATCATAGCCTTCAAAGGGATAGTTCGCGACTTTCTCGCGTGGGTTAATGATGGCACCATTGGCTTTAGCCAACTTCCGCATATAAGGCTCGATCTCGGCCATTCCGTCGGCGAGTGCTCGGTTCACCGATGACGGCGTCCGCCCACCGTTAGTAGCTTCGAGATACTTAAACGCCTGATCGGCATCATGAGCGGAACGCATGGCACCGTAGGAGCAAACAGAAATACCGCCGGGATTGGCCATCTTGTCGACCAGCAGAACTTTTGCGCCAGCATCGAAGGCCTCGATAGCCGCGATGCCACCCGAATAGCCATAGCCGACGACGACTACATCGTATTCAGCATCAAATTTTATGGAACCGTTGGTATCAGAACCCTCTGCCATAACGTCACACCTACTTACATTTTTTTATCGCGGGACACATTTTGCCTCAGCACATAAAACCGCGCAACTGCACGGCAGGCACCAAAAAGAACCACTTTTCTATTCGGCAGCGCCAAGCTGTGGTCGCGACTCGTTATAGCGTTGGGTTGAATGCTCGCCCGCAGTACAGGGTGGAAACATTGGCGCTTCTCCAGCCGTCAAACAAGTAGTAAGGCATTCAACAGGAGTGTCGTGGGCATGATTGAAAAACAACACTATCGAGTGACGGTCCTGCCCTGACTGATTATTCATGACGCGATGCAGGCTCGAATGATACTGGCCGTTGGTCCAGCGCAACATAATATCCCCAAGATTAACCACGAAAGTGCCGGGAACGGGCTCTACCCTGACCCATTCGCCCGACGCGGTTTCAACTTCCAATCCACCTAATGCGTCCTGCGACAAAAGCGTAATCCAGCCCCAGTCGGTATGAGCACCACACCCAAGTTGATTGAATTCGGTTTCTTGGGGATGCGGTGGGTAGCGAAGGATACGAAGCGGTGATTTCTGCGGCGCAAAAGTCTCATCGAAATGATCAAACGGCATACCAAGAGACAGTGAGATCAGCCGTGACACCTGCAGGCCAGCTTGCCAGACACTTTCCTTGTACGCTTCTAATCCTTCGCGGAAGCCGGGAAAATCATCAGGCCAGATATTGGCTTTGTAACCTGATGTCCCCGGTGTGTTACCCATGGTGAAATTGAAAGATTCCTTGATATCACCAGGCGACTCATTGTCGAGTCGCTGGGTTTCCAGCGGCTCATACCCATTGGAAAACCCCTGCTTCTTCCATTTTTCTTTCCAACTACCAGATTGGTCAAAGAACCGATTAGCCTCGGCAAATGCACCATCGATCAGTGACTGATCCACACCATGATTGGAAATATAAAAGAAACCGGTATCGCGGCAGGCCGCCTTAATTTCGTTAGCAACCACCTCACGAGCTGCGTGGTCATCTGTAAAACTTGGTCCGATATCGATAACCGGAAGATTGCTCGCTGTTTTTGGCTCAGAGTAGATGATCATCTGTCTGCTCCTCATTCATGGAGGGGGATGCCCGCCGCTTGTTTCGCCTTCATCTGCGACCAGCAATCTCTAATCCATTGCCCACACGCTGCGTTATGCTCCAGCAGGGAAAATTTCGCGCCCATCCCATAATCCGATGTCGCGATCATTTCCGTAATCACATACTCAAGCGGGCTGGTGTCATGAGTAAGATGATAACCTAGTACTTTCCGAAAAGCTTCTTTACAAACATCCAGCTTGTACGCTGACCATGGTGAATGCCACTCACCCGGGCTTGGTTTTAGAAACGGATACATGATGCCACGCGGCACTGATCCATCGGGGTTTTCGCCCCATACGTTCCGCGGATTGTTAGGTATGACGGGCCGAAATTGTGCAAAATGGACAGCGTCCAAAGCCATCCACTCCTCACATAAATTTCCGGTCTGGTAAGGGTCGAGAACAACCCGCCCTTGCTCGACATCTTCCCGAACATCCGAAATTTCCTGTTGTTCAGGATTATCAATTTTGAAAATAACGTGGCTATAATCAACGGTGAAATGGAACGGAACACCTCGTGCCTGAACGGCTTTTACGATTGGCGCAACGCGTTTGTACTTCTCACTCCAACAATCAACATGAAGCTCAAAGCTCAGCTTTACACCAACTAAATTCCCAACCTCAGCCGTGCGGATATAGGTGTCTACGACTTCTGCATCAGTTAGCTCATGCCCATCTGCCGCATAGGTGCCGAGCATGACGTTGAGCATCTTGACGCCAGCGCGGGCAGCATCGCGCATTCTCTCAGTCAACATCTCATCATTGCGACCCAGCTGATGAATATAGTTGCCGGTCAACATCGGCATATTTGTCTTCTCCGCAGCCGTAACAGCGGCGCTTAGCTGATCCGGCAGGGGAAGCCAATTGATATAGTCAAATATACCTGTATCCCGGACCATCTCGAACCGTTTGATTGGCTCGACATCTTGATCTGCCTGTAAAATATTATAGGTACACCCCAAGAGAAATTCAGCGGGCATAGCATCCTCAACCTAATAGAAATCAGCCTAAACAGGGTGGCGACAGCTCATCCTGTTGTCAAACTGCACTCAATTGACAAAGGCTCCGCCCTCGGCTTGCTCCACCGCCTTTGCCATGCAAAAGTCCCTGCAGCAGACATTTGGAGGAAAGAATGAGTACAGAGTCCGGCAGCAATTTTGCAGGCAATATCGCCTATGACGATTTGCGCGAATGGTTGAAGCTAGCCGATCAAATCGGCGAGGTTGAATATGTCAAAGGTGCCAACTGGCAGGAAGATATTGGCCTGGCGGCAGAAGCTGTCCTACGCGAAGAGACCGGACCCTGCGTCGTATTTGAGGATGTTGAAGGGTGCCCCAAGGGTTTTCGTCTGTTGATGAATATGTTCGCGGGCACTCGCCGCAACATGACACTTGGGTTTCCTACGCATCTCAGCAAATGGGAACTCTCAAACGCGTACCGCGAGAACTTTTTGGTCGATCAAAAATCCTGCAAACACGAAATAGTCGATGACGGCCCGGTATTCGAAAATATTCTGACCGGCGATGATATTGACGTCACAATGTTTCCTTCTCCTGTCTGGCATGAAAATGACGGTGGTCGCTATATTGGTACAGGCACCTACAGCATCACGCGTGACCCGGAAGAAGGTTGGCTCAATGCTGGTGCCTATCGCGCTCAGGTGCATGGCCCGAAGGAAGTAGGGTTCCTGACAGCGCGCGGCCATCATGGCTATATCCACCGCGAAAAATACAAAGCCCAGGGCAAGAAGATGCCTGTCTGTATGGTCTTGGGTGGAGATCCTCTGTCATTTTATTTTGGTGGCACCGAAACGCCCTATGGCGAATTTGAATTGGACTATGTCGGTGGCTTACGCGGAAAACCGATCCAAATGGTCGAAGGCAAGGTTACGGGCCTTCCTTTCCCGGCCAGTGCCGAAATAGTTCTTGAAGGTTATGTCGATCCACAAGAAACGATGATTGAAGGTCCATTTGGCGAATGGACTGGCCATTATGCCGGTGGCAAAGAGCCCCGCACCGTTCTACGAATTGAAGCCATCTATCATCGAAATGAGCCGATCCTCTTAGGCGTGCCGCCAATGGGTCAAGGACCCGACGAACTGGCCCGCTATCGCGCTGTTATGCGCTCTGCCATGCTCAAGCAAAATATCATCGATGCCGGTGTGCCCGACGTACAACAGGTATGGTGCCATGAAACCGGCGGCTCTCGGATGCTGCACGGTGTATCGATAAAGCAGCGCTATCCCGGCCATTCCCGTCAAGCCGGCCAGATTGCCGCGCAGTGTCGAGCTGCCGCCTATGCCTCCAAATACGTTATCGTCACAGATGAAGACGTCGATGTGACGCGGCTGGATCAGCTGATCTGGGCAATGATGGTGAGAACCGACCCAAAACGGTCAATTGATTTCATTTCTAACGCCTGGGATTCACCGGCAGACCCGATGCTGACTCCGGAACAGCGTGCTGTTGGCGACATGACACACTCAGTTGCCATCATTGACGCCTGTCGGCCCTTCGAATGGATGGATCAGTTCCCAATGTCGAATGCACCGAGCCCCGAAGTAGCCCGCAAAGCGGAGGAAAAATTCGGCTACTTGATGAAGAACCGGTAATCAGGTGAACACAACCGGTATGGTGAATCAACTCACCCCGACCGGTCTGCTGCCTGACACGTTTATATCCGTTGCAGAGCAGATTGCGCTAAACCTTGGGGACCGCCCAGACCTACCAGCCCTTGTCTCAGTGGATTACAGCGATTCGATCAGCTGGGCGGAACTTGCGCAGTGGACAGCTCGTCTTGCGCACTATCTCCACAGTAAAGGAGTCAAAGCCAACGACCGTATCGCCGTGCTTGGTGAAAACTCTCATGAGCATCTGATCCTTTATTACGGTATCCAGGCTTTTGGCGCGACCTACTGCACCATCAACACCGATATAAACCAGAACCATCTTGTTGAGATGCTCGACCGCATTGAACCAAAGATGGTCCTATGGCACGCAGACTTGGATCGCGATGCCATTGGACATGGGACATCTAGCGAATGGGTCTCCTTCCAAGACCAAAGGGCTGAAGCGGGATTGTTCATGGAGTTATCGCAGCTCGACAGCGAACAGCCACCAAGCGCAAAGAATAAACAAGAAGACCGCTGCGTCATCTGCTTCACGTCTGGTACCTCTGCCCAACCGAAAGGCGTACTTCACAGCTTCAGTAATTATCAGGCCATCGCTCAACATCAACTAGAGCGGTGGTCGCTCAATAAAGATGACCGGGTATTGGAATTCCGCTCCATTAGCTGGGCATCCGCCCATATGATTTCTCTAAACGCTACTATGATGGCAGGCGCAACGTTGCTGTTTGCGAAAAACTTCTCGCGATCACGCTTCGTCAACTGGATCGAGACATACCAGCCGACCATCATTGTCGCGGTACCCACTGTCGTAAACATGCTACTGGAACAACCGATAGAAAATGGCAATGAGGTCTTTGCGAGCGTGCGCTTCATCTCGTGCAGCACGGCACCCCTTATGCCCGATGCCCATCAGCGTTTTGAAGACATTTATGGTGTAAAACTTGTTCAGCTATATGGCATGAGCGAAGGCGGCATCGTAGCCGCAAACGGCCCCGATACGCGAGTGATTGGAAGCGTTGGCACAGCTGGGATGTATCAACAGATTTCAATACGCGACGATGCCGGCAAAGCACTACCCCAGGGCGAAATTGGTGACATCGAAACAATTAGCGCCCAACACGCTCAAGCATATCTTCATGCGAATGGAGAAATTGAGCCGATCAGAGGAAAGCCTTTAAAAACTGGTGACCTCGGATATCTGGACGATGACGGGTTTCTACGCATCACCGGGCGCGCGAAAGATGTCATCATTCGCGGCGGTGTGAATATATCACCACTAGAAATTGATGCGCTAATTTCAAAGCATCCGGATGTCATTGAAGCTGTAACGTTCGGGATTCCCGACCCAGTCTATGGTGAGAACATCATCAGTTGGGTAACGGCGTCTCCTGATTCTGACCTAAATCTCGTAGATCTAACAAATCACTGCGCGGAAAACCTTCCGGGGGCGAAACGGCCAAATTCTATTGAAATTGTTGAAGCAATACCCAAAAACAATCGAGGCAAAATCGATCGCAATGCAGCCAAAGAATTATGGCAAGCGGCGCAATAAGGAATAGGGCAATGTCTGATAACACTTATGCACAATATGACAATTTTATGGGCCGCTGGAGCCGTGAAGTTGCTACCCAGTTCCTCGACTGGATTGACATTGACGAAGGATCGAGTTGGCTAGACGTGGGTTGCGGCGCGGGAATGTTGGCTCAAGCTGTTGGCGAGAGATGTAGCCCCTCAACGATTATCGGCGCTGATCCGTTAGAGAAATCGATCACAGCGGCAAGACAGCACCCGGACAATACTGGCATTAATTTCGAAATTGGCGATGCCCAGGACTTACCATTTGAAGACGACCAATTTGATGCCGTGATATCGGGCCTCATGATCAAGTTTGTTCCCGACAAGCTTAAAGCCGTAAATGAAATGAAACGGGTGGCCCACACCGGCAGTACAATCGCTCTCTATGATTGGAACATGGATAGCAACATGAACACAACCCGCCATTTTTGGAGCGCCGTTGCGGACGTCATCCCCGAGCGCATGGAGGATCGGGCGACAGACCGCACCCCGATGACAGAAATCGATTCAATTGCGAATTTATTTGAAGCGGCAGGGCTAAACGCCATCCAGCAACAGACGATTTCCTTTACGACGCAGTTTCGTGACTTAAACGATTATTGGGACCCTATAACCAACAACGCACAAAATGTTGGTCGGTTCTATCAAACGATGACAAATGCGCAACGAAACGAAGTGCTTGAAAGGCTCAGACAGACATTACCCCTCGCCGCCGATGGCTCAATCTCGTTCGAAAGCCGCGCTGTTGCTGTGAAGGGTTTAGTATAGCTCTTACCGCTTCGCGTCAGCCAAGGCCTGGGCATCGTCATAGGACGTTTGTACATTAAGAACAGCTTGACGTTTCTCGACATCCACCGCCTTAAGAGCCCGTTCTAACGCGCCGGGGAGGTCTTCAGCATTGTCTACCCGTTCACCATACCCACCATTTGCTTCGACAACTTTTTCGAAATCAGGGTTGGGTTCCAATGCTGTTAGTGGCGAGCGATTCAAACGAGAGGCAGCGCCATCAGGGTGCATCCCAAGCGTCGATTTACGAACGGAACCCCACATACGATTGTTGAGAATAATCGTACAAATTGGCAACTCCATCGAAGTACCAACAAAATGCGCCGGCGTTGGATTGCCGAACATATAAGAGCCGTCACCGGCAACATTGAAGACCCGACGAGAACGGTCACCGAGCTGTAGACCCAGCGCTGCACCATTCCCCCAGCCGAGGCCACCAGCCGGACTTGTTCCAAAGACTGTTCCGGCTTTCCTTGACCCCAGGAAGCCGACCGGCAGCTGAGATTCACTGACCAGCGCATCATCTTCGTTCATGACTTGCCCGATGCAATGGGCCACCCAGGGGTATTCCATAGGCCCGCCAACTGATTGACGCTCGAGCAGTGCTTTGTGGGTTTCAGCCAATTCTGCTTTTTGTGCCGCAACTTCCTTGCGGGTCGCACTAATACGATCTGCATTCTCCGTCATTGCTGCAGACAACGCCCGTACGGTTGATGCTGGATCACCCGCTAGCGTCAAATCACTACGGAACCCCCGAATGGGATAGTTCGCAAATAAAGGATCCACACCGGCCTGTATGACCTGCGTCTCAGGAGAAATTTTATGCAGGCTCGGAATCCATGGCGTATCAGATTCGAGAGTCAGGACAATATCCGCGGTGGCTAGACGTTCCGCCGGTTCGAACCCAACATGCATTGAATGTGCAGTCGGAAGATTCACGTAACGTGGGCGATAACAAACAACCGGAATAGCGAACCGTTCAGCAAGTTCTTCCAACGCAGCAACATCATCAGGGTTTTGACCAAACGACGACGAAATAATCATCGGGTTCTTTGCTTTGCTCAGCATGTCCGCTGCCTGGTCAATGGCGTTGGGATTTGGTACGCCAGCGTGTGACGCATTTCTGACAGTTGGGCTGTCAAACGTAAAGTCGCCGGGTGCCTCCGCCAGTATTTCGCGGGGCAGCGTTAGATAGACCGGCCCACGTGGCTCCGACATCGCGACAGTGAGCGCCCGGTCAACTACCGTCTCAAGCTGCTCAAGATTGCGGAGCTCGTAATCCCATTTGACCAGTTCGCGGACCATGCCCGCCTGATCAAACATTTCCTGCGCCCAATGAATATAGATACTGCGGGAGCCCGGTGATCCGTCTTCTGTGATCGGTGTCCGGCCAGCGGAAAACAGCATCGGGATACGCTCGCGCGCCGCATTCATGATGCCGCAGACGCCGTTCGCTGTACCGACAGTCACATGCAACATCACCGCTTGTGGGCGACCTGTGGCCAGGTAATAGCCATGCGCCATGGACACCGCGACATTTTCATGTGGCACGGTGACAGGTGTCGGTGCTTTCGCTTCTCCGAGTTGCGCTTTGGAAAGTGCTTCAATAACAGAAGCAAAATCTGTCCCAGCATTGCCGAACAAATAATCGACGCCGCGATCAGCCAAAAGCGTGAGATAAGCTTCAGCGGTGGTATCCGCTTTAATTGTTTGTTTGCCCAATGTGGGTCTCCCCGAATCCGGTTATGGTTTAAGAGGAGTATCGCCCACGATAGTTAGATTGCACACCCCACAATCGATACTGCATAAAGAAACTATGGCCCTCAGAATATCCCTGTTCTACAGCGCAATCTTCCTGGTCATCGGTGTCTTGATGCCGTTTTGGCCGGTTTGGCTGCAGTCTCGGGGTATCACCGCCACCGAGATCGGCGTGATCCTCGCTGTCGCGACCTGGAGCCGGGCAATTATCAACCCCCTTCTTGCTCAGGGCGCAGATCGACACGGTAGACCAGACTTAATGATCGTCCTCCTCGGCTGGGGTGCGCTGCTGACCCATATTCTATTTTTCTTCTCCGATGGCTTTTGGAGCCTTTTTGCCATCAGCGTCATTTCATCCACTTTGCTCTTTGCCCTGATGCCCATGGCCGATGCCGTCACCATGCTAAAGGTACGCGAAGGTGCCATTGATTACGGAAAAGTTCGGCTCTGGGGATCATTGACATTTATCGTCGCTGCGTTTGGTGGCGGCTTTATCCTGCGGGGCCAACCTGCCGATTACATATTATGGCTAGTCGTCGGATTGTTGGTACTGACAGTCACCAGCTGTCACCTTGTCCCGAGAGCCGAGACACCAGGCACAAAGAATTTTCTGGAACCATTTTTCAATATACTTCGAAATAAACGGCTCATAATTTTTATGATGTCAGCCAGCCTGATTCAGGCGAGCCACGCCGTTTATTATGGTTTCTCGACCCTCCATTGGCAGGCGAACGGTCTCGACGAAATCACTATCGGTGCGCTGTGGGCGGAAGGCGTTATCGCCGAAATTATTCTATTTGCTGTTGCGGGCAAATATATCAATCGAATTGGGCCGGTACTGTTCCTGACGATTGGTGGAATAGCAGGAATAATTCGTTGGTCAGTCCTCGGCGTGACAACTGATTTGGCCGGATTGATCGCCGTTCAGGGGTTTCATGCCTTCACCTTTGGCGCCACTCATCTGGCAGCCCTTTACTACATTGCCAAGGCTGTCCCGGCAGGGTTTGCGGCCACGGCGCAAAGTCTTTACTCCAGCTTTGCGGTCGGAACGACAATGGCGTTTGCCATGCTGGCCTCTGGTTGGCTCTATGAACTTTATGCCGGCGCGGCATTTTTCGCGATGGCAGCCATGTCGATCGGCGGAATTCTGTTACTAATTCCAGTCCGGTTCATCGCCGAAAAACCGGCCTGACCCCTATTCCAATTCGATTCGAATTCCAACCGTAGCCGACAATGTCTGCGTGCCCCGCGAAACAGGCACTGACTTGTCACTTCGTACAGCTTCAGCAGCCCTCATTCGCGGTCGTGGGTAACGTGTCCCACGCTCTTGTATCTGTAAGATTTTACCCAACCCCGCACCAGCAGCGTCGGCATAGAGATGTGCCCGCCGCATAGCATCTTTAACGGCTTTGCGACGTGCCTGGTCGAGAAGTTTTTCAGGTTCAGCGACCGAAAATTGTACACCGTTCACACGATTAGAGCCTGCGGAGACGACCGCATCTAACAGACGACCTAATTGCTTCAAATCACGCACGGTCACTGTCACGTGGTTTGCCGCCTGATATCCCGCAATACGCCTTGGTTTGTTACGTTCGTACCGCTCATAGTGGGGCGACACACTAAAATTACTGGTGCGGATATCTTTCTCATCTATCCCAGCTTCGGAAAGCTGACGAAACAGTGAATTCATCGCCTTATTATTGGCTGTGAGGGCCGCCCGCGCGGTCTCAGCCCGCGTGGTCACACCTGTATTTATGCTCGCGATATCAGGAATCGCTGTCACTGTCCCCTTGCCTTCAACAGCAATAAAGCGTGTCTTTTGACTGTCAGCAAAGGCTGGCGCAGCGATAGAAAAAACCAGCAACGCGGTCAAACCTGCAAGTAACCTATTTGTCATAATTTTCAATTCCTTCGCCTAATCAAATGCTGTCAAAAGTACCATAAGTATGAAATATGGAGTTTATAGGGCAAAATGAAATTAAATTTCAGCCTGCCTTTGTTTCTTCGCCCTATTGATTATCCGAGATAACAACACAGGCCTATTAGCTTGGCCGCTCTAAGAAATCTGCCGCTCAGAATAATTAAATATGACCAGCACCCCACAGTTATCCCGAATGGACCGGCTTCTGGTTTTGCTTATCAGCTTATTGTGGCTGCTCGGCCTGATCCATGTGCTGTTTCCAACACCGGAAGTTTCAACGGCGATGGCCGTGCTCCTTGCCTTTGTTGCTCTCATCGCATTACCGCAGGCAACCTGGAACGTAAAACTTCTCTGTGCATTTTTAGCGACAGCGACAATTTACCTCGCGCATTTCTACGATCAATGGGGTGCCATAGAAGGGGGCCTGAGACGCGCGACGATATTCCCTGCCTTCCTGGCAACAATTGTTCTGTTACGAGCAACAGCCGATCAACGACCTGAAATCACCGTAGCAAGAGGATTATTTGCGGCCTTAGACCGAAAGAGACGCGATAGCGGATTGGTCGTAGGCGGATTTCTTGTTGGCTCAATTCTACAGGTGGGCGTGTTTGCCATTATGGCACCTATTCTTGGACGCAACTCCACAGCCGACGAGCGTCAGGAAGTTTTCATCGCCGCGATGCGAGGCATGGCACTGGTGCCGCTCTGGTCACCTTTTGTCGTGGGGATGGCAGTGGCAAGCCAGTACTTACCTCAAGTCGCGCTTTGGCAAATCATGTCACTCGGACTAGGGCTATCGGCCTTCTGTATTGTGCTGTCCATCATCTGTTTTGATCGAAAAGGCGGTCTCAAAGCTCTATGGCAATCGCTGATGACTTTGGCGCCAATCGCCCCACCTATCGCCATCGCTGCGCTTTTCGTCGTCGGAACAGCGATTGGTACCGGGTTTTCAACGTTACAGGCCCTAATAATCGCAATGCCCCTACCCTGCCTACTCGCCGTAGCTCTGGCGCCGCACGGTTCGATTTCAACAGCCCTTAGAGAAACTGGCACAAGACTAACAAGGATCGGCCCGGAAACGGCCATTCTAACATTCGCAACGATAATCGGACGCGTCTTTGAAGCAGCCCTTCCCAATATGGGACTTCTCGACTGGATCCAAGAACTGCACCTGTCCCCAACAGTCATCATCTTTTTTGTCGTCATGTTCATGAATGTCATGGGAATGATGGCCATCCATTCCATCGTATCAGGAACCATTCTTCTAATTCTGTTTACCAGCATACCAACCGGACTTTCTGATCTCGTCCTCATGCAGGCGCTGCTTACCGGTTGGGGGCTATGTACCGCGGTATCAATCAGCAGCCTGTCGATTGTCACCGGCGCGACAATGTTTGACCTGCCAATGACACGCCTGATTAGCTGGAGCAATGTTATCTATGTCTTTGTCGGCGGTGCGTTGTGCGCATTAATTCTATCTGCCATTAATCCGGTTCTCGTGGCATAACATCAGTTGATTTGCTAGAACAGATGCAGTCCGGTTTACCGGAAGTATTGAAACGCTTAACCAGCCAATAAGAGCGACATCACCATGGGCTGTCTTTTTCGTCTCTGCGGTCTTTTTTTCTTCGCAGTTCTCATCGGGTTGCCGATAGCAATCGCAATGAACGCTATTCAAGATGGCCCAGCAATTAAGAGACCAGGCGCCCCCAATCTTCAAGATTTAAAAAACGCTCAACAGTTAGCCAAGCGTTTCGACCCTCGCATGATGTCCTCTGACAAGATCACAGAAATACGGGCTACAACACGTGAATTAAATACAGTCCTTAAAGGTGCAATGGCGTCGATCCCAAATGTGGCGACGAACGTCAAAGTCGCGCGGTTTGGAATTCTTATCGGAATGTCGGTGGAATTACCCGAGAATCCACTGGGACGTTTTCTCAACATTCGCACCATTATTGCATCTTCTTCCCGTGGTTTGCGATTTTATCGGTTGTTTGTGGGGAAAGTTGAAGTGCCGAGGCAATTTATTGTGCCTGCTCTACGCTTCGCTTTAGATGAAATTGTTGGTGAAGGAAAAGCTGATCCAATCCTAAAGAGTATCCGTTCGGTAAAAGTCTTAGGGCCAACTGTGTATGTTCGCTTCCAACCGCCAGCAAACTTGATTAAAGACATCCAAACTGCAGCAAAAAAACGTATTTCCGTCAGCAGCCCACAGGCCGTAAAGCCTTACTACGCTTTGGTTGAGAAGCTCGCAGCACAACATTCATCTAGAGGCAGAATCTCATTAGGAGAATTCTTGCGGCCGCTATTTAAATTAGCGGGGAAACGATCAGCCTCTGGAGATCCAATCAAGGAAAATGAAGCCGCTATATTAGCGATGGCCCTTTATTTCGGTGATGGTCGATTTGAACGATTCATCGGTGAAGTCCGTACGACTCACCAAAAATCAAAACGACGCAACAATTCCAATGTCCGCCTTAACGGCCGCCATGATTTCGTCCAGCATTTTGCGATTTCTGCAGGACTAACACTAACCAGCGGAGAAAATGCAGCGAACATAATCGGTGAACTCAAAGAAGTTAAAGACGCGGCCAACAAGAAGAGTGGATTTAGCTTCACCGACATCGGCGCTGATCGCATGGGTGTCCGTTTCGCTAAGAAAGCCACCGAAACCCGAAGTAAAGCGCTCGAATTTCAACGTGTTCTATCTGTTGCAACCTCAGAACGCCGCTTTTTCCCAACCTTCACTGATCTCCCCGAAGGTATGAGCACCGCACAGTTCAAAAGCCGATTTGGTGGCGTAAACAGCACGAAGTATAAAAACGAAATTGCAAAAATAGACAAACGTATAGACGCCATTGGCATGTATCGATGACGCAAAGTCCCCCCGGCTCACCCGCCGGAAACGAGGTAGTAATCGGTGCAGCATGGGGGGTCGGCGCAGCTGCTGCGCATTCATTTGTCCCTATTGCAGTCCGACTCCTAAGTCATATTCCAGCTATCGAACTGGTTTTCTTCCGAAACCTAATTGGCCTGACAATCCTCCTCGCCATCGTTTCATGGCGAGGATTTCAATTCCTGCGAACCAATCGACTCGGATTTCACATCCAACGCAACCTTGCGAATTTCATTGGTATGTGGCTTTGGTTTGCAGGATTAGCCTTTCTGCCGATCGCGAAAGCTGTCGCCCTGCATTTCACCGTGCCGCTAATAGTCGTCATTCTCGCTGTGATCTTTTTGCGTGAACGACCTGGACCAGTAAGATTAGTTTGTACCCTGATCGGGTTCGGCGGTGTTTTGGTGATTTTGCGTCCAGGCACGGTGCCACTTAGCCCAGCAGCATTCCTGGTTCTAGGCTCTGCGCTGTCTTACGCTGGTGTCGCTATTTATACACGTTCACTCGGCAAAACGGATCATGCCACAACGACGACCTTCTACTATCAATTCATGCTGTCCATTTTTGCAGGAATCTCCATGCTCACCGGGTGGCTAATTGCGTCGAACATACCGGATACCGGAATACCGCTGGACTGGTTCGCATGGGTCACACCAACCGTATCTGACATTCCTGGCCTCGTGCTCCTCGCGATCTCAGGAACCGTTGCTCCGTACTGTTTAGTGCGCGCCTTCATCCATGCAGAAGCAACAATAGTAGAACCAATCGAATATCTACGACTTCCGATTACTGCTTTAGTCGCCTATCTGGTTTTTGATCAGACAACGGATATCTGGGTGTGGATCGGTGCAGCTGTGATTGCTGGCTCAACCTATTATATGACTCGGCACGAGGCTAAAGCTTCAGCTCACCACTAAACTTACCTCGAAATTATTTCGAGGGTGGTTGATTGGTATTGAGCAACCATCCCCACTTTTCTTGTGCGCGGGCGTAGGTTTCCTTATCCGGTGTATTGACCTTGGGATACCGATCCATCCAATGAAATGGTTTACAGGCGTTGATGATCGCCCGGCTGTTGGTGGTGTCGCCAATCTCCTTACGGTCTGGATGGATTGACGGATCGAGCCCTGTCGACCAGCCCCGATTGATAATATCAATATCGGTAGCGGGGTCGGCTCGGAAACACAACGCCCACATGACGTCTTCAAGGTTTGAAGCATCTATATCGTCATCAACGACAACCACAAACTTCCCGGCATAGGCGCCCAGACGGCACTGTGACGCTATCTGACCAGCCTGTGTCGCATGACCCGGGTAGCGCTGCTTGATCGATACGGCGGTAAACATACGTCCACCACCGCATTCATGACACCAAGCAACTTGGACGTCCGGCACACCTACTGCCTCAATCTGTTCCTTCAGCAGCGCAGAGCGCACGACTGCCCGATAACGGGATTGCTCTTCAGGCGGGCGTTGCGGTGGGCAGCCCAGCATAATCGGATCATTACGATGATAGATCGCCTTAATATCCAGCGTCGGCCCGTTATGTTCCGGATTGCCGTAATACCCCGTCCATTCGCCAAATGGGCCTTCCGAATGGAGCTTGTCGGGATAGCAGAATCCTTCGAGCACGATCTCTGCATTTGCCGGGAAAGGCAGACCGGTGTGCTTGCCGATAACGCACTCTACGGGACGGCCACGATAAGCCCCCATGATGTCAAACTCACACACGCCATACGGAATTTCGGACGACGACATTAGAAAACTTAATGGGTCAACACCAACCACCACACAAACCGGCATTGGCAAATTCTTGGCCATATACTTTTGACGATGCAGACGGCCATGTTTACCAGGCGAGATATAAAACCCGACGGTTTTTTCGTCATGTACCATCACGCGATAGGTACCGACATTGATCCAGTTTTCTTCCGGGTCACGCGTGACGTTGAAAGATCCCGTACCGATATATCGCCCGCCATCACCTTCATGCCAAAGCGGCGTCGGTAGAGACAGGACATCAACATCATCACCCTCCATGATGTTTTCCATCACCGGACCCGTTTCCACGGTTTCATAGGGCAACGGTCGTTGGACGACTTCCTGATACGCTTTGTTGAAAGCGACACTCAGCTCAAATTTAGTGAGATCCGGCGGAAAGCCCAGCGTGATGTTCTGACGGCGACCGCCAAAGAAATTGGTAAAGACCCGATGGCCTTTGGGATAGCCGGGGATTTCATCAAACAGGGCGCACGGCGCTGTCTCGCTATGAAGCAGCAATTCCGCTGCCATGCCGATATCTTCTTCCCAGCTCGCACCTTCGACCCGGCGCAATTCGCCAAGCTTATCGACTTCTTCAATATATTCCCGAAGGTCATTAAAGGTAACGTTGTGTTTGAGGTTGCTGGCCTGTGATCCGTCCATCGGTTGGGTCTCCTAAAGCATACTATCGACGCCAAAATAAGACGAGTGGCGCTATCTGTAAATCCGGCTATCGCTATCACGCTGGTACCACCGTCTGTTTCATGCGATGAGAAGCCCGAACGCACGAGCATCTCTTGGAAAGCAAACGAGTCTTCCCCGTGAACGAAGAGCACAGCACAGCTAACGCTACGCGCGCCGAAACACTACGAGGTGTTGCATGGATGGTGATCGCTGTCGCCGGACTTGCCGGTATTGTTATCGCCGTGCGTGCGCTAAAGCCGGATATGACGGTGCCTCAACTGCTGTTTTTCCGGGCATTGATCGGGTTGATTGCCATTGCCGCAATCATGATCCCGCAAGAAGGCATTCGGTCCTTAATTACCAAGCGTCCAGGCTTTCAGTTCTTGCGCAACGCGACCCACGCCGGCGGACAATATTGCGTGTTTTTCGGCGTTATTTCGGTACCCCTCGCCGTGGTCACCTCCATCGAATACACCATCCCTGCACTCACGGCCGCGATTGCCGCCATGACCATCGGCGAGAAGGTAAATCGCTATCGCTGGATTGGCATGGCCGTGAGCTTTCTTGGTGTCATGATTATTGTTCGGCCCGGCATTGTCCCCGTTGGCATACCAACAATGATGGTTATCTTTGGCGCGGTGCTGTTTTCTGCCCAGAACGTAATGGTCAAGGTGCTGTCCCAGACCGAAAGCGCCAGCACCATGGTGTTCACTATGAACATTATTCAGAGTCTGCTCTTCCTGGGACCGGCTTTGTACTTGTGGGTTGCCCCGGAATGGCATCATGTGCCGTGGCTGCTCTTGCTGGGCCTGTCCGGCCTGACGACTCACTTTTGCCTGAGCAAGGCGCTGGTGCTGATCGACACATCGGTGTGCTTCCCAATCGATTTCTTGCGGCTACCTTTTATCGCGGCAATCGCCTATCTGCTATGGGACGAAACCTTCTCGCCCTGGGTCGCGGTCGGTGCGCTGGTTATCTTCGCCAGCACTTACTTCTCAATCCGCAAGGAAGCCAACGACGCGGACAAGGATTAGCTGGTTTCGAGGGCTTCCTCGCGCGCACCTGTGATCCGTTTCAGCTTGCGGTAGGATTCAGAAAGACCGGAAGCGAATATGACGGCTGTTAGCAGCGAAAATAGGACCTGTATCCAAACTTTGAAATATTCCACGTTCCATTGCCCAATAATTTCGTCAGGAGAAGCAATTACCCAACTGATTAGTGATTCCACTGCAAATTCCGTTACCCACAGAACGGAATAAACACTGACCACAATGGTATAGAACCGGAACCGGTTATTTTTGACTAATGTACGGGCGTTTTTGAATACATATTTTATATCCATAGTCATAGCGGGAATTATTAGAAGCCAATGGCAAACCCAGTAAATGAATGAAAGCCAGATCAAGGGGGCTGAATAAAAATACCACTGGATTTGGGGATAAGTTGAACTGTTTTCTAAGTGCCAGATGGTCAAAAAAATTTGCCGAATGGAATAATCCGCAACGTTAGGCAGAATGGATGCCATTTGTTCGTATCTTAATTCCGTGAGGGCAACAAAGAGAAGCCCCCAACCTCTAACTACTAGTAGTTCGCCAATCGAAAAAAGAATTACTAAGCAAAATATATAGAGACAAAATCTAAAATCTCGCTTTTGGAAGTACGGAAAATGACTTCTATCGGAAGCAGCAGCACCCAAGAGAACGAACCGATGCCAGGAAACAATTATAGCACCACAAAAAACGGAAAGTAATAACCACCCAATTAGGACAAAAGATACCGGCAGTTTTTCAGCATTTGAAAAATAAGAAATCGCACTAAAACAAATTGTACCAATAACTAGCGGTACCAGCGCTATCCGAAGCAGTTGTTTAAGATTGCGCATCGAAAAAACGAACGCAAACACAAAAATTTCCAAGATCGGTAATTTATTCACGCGTAGCTACCTGCTTCGACCCATAGTTCAATACCGAACTATCGCCCGGAAGTTGAATTAATTCAACGCTTCACCATCTGGGTTTTGCCGAACAGAATGTCGCGGGATTTATCGTCCAGCACATCGCGTGTCTTGGCGCGTTTGTCAGTAAGCAGCTTCATACCTTCCTGAACCGGAGGGCGAGCAGCGATGTCATCAAACCAACGTTTGACGTTAGGGTAGTCGTCCCAGGGTTGGCCGTGATAGCGATGTACTCGTACCCATGGCCAGCACGCCATATCGGCAATTGAATAATCGTCACCAGCCAGATAGGTCGCCTCTGACAGTCGTCGATCCATCACACCATAGAGCCGAGCGGCCTCATCGGTAAAACGGTTGATGGCATAGGGTACACGTTCCGGGGCCGCATCGCGGAAGTGGTGGGCCTGACCACAAATCGGACCGAGATTACACATCTGAAACATCAGCCATTGCATTACGTCATAACGCGCATTACCCGAAGCTGGCATAAACTTGCCGGTCTTGTCAGCGAGGTAGATCAGAATTGCACCGGACTCAAAAATCGAAACCGGTTTACCGTCCGGGCCATCCTCATCGACCAAAGCTGGCATGCGATTGTTAGGGCTGATGTTGAGAAACTCTGATTTAAACTGATCACCGGCGGTGATATCGACCACCTCAACCTGATAGTTGAGCCCGCATTCCTCTAGCATAATAGAAACTTTATGGGCATTCGGTGTCGGCCAAGCATGCAAGGTGATCATCAGTTTTCCTCTTTGCTACGCGCACCACGCTGCACCGCGTAGCTCGTCGCACAAAAGATGACGATTGCACCAACCCATGTCCAGATATCCGGGAACTCCGAAAACAGCACCCAGCCAAATGCCGCGCCGATGGGCATCCGGAGAAAATTCACTGGTTGTACAACACGCGCGGGTGCCATCGCTATTCCTTTGGATACGGTAACGTAGCCAATTGTCGAGAGGACCGAAGCGCCGACAATCGCAGGGGTATCAATCCATAGCGGCATCTTCCAATCAACAATCGCCATCGGCAACGAGATCGGCACCAACAGAAAATTTGCATAGAACACAATGACGGTTGTCGGCACTGTTTTAGAGAGTGACTTGATGACCGTATTGACGCTGGCATAGCTGGCCGCACAGGCAATCGCCGCAACAGCAGCGACCGAAACCTCAATGATTCCAGGACGTAGAACAATGAGGACACCAGCAAAGCCGACGAAGGTCGCAAACCAACTCGCAAAATCAGAGCGCTCTCGTAGAAAGATAATCGCGAAGGCAATGGTGAAGAGAGGCGTCGCGAATTGCAGTGCAAAGAATTCCGCGACCGGCATTCGCCCAGCCGAATAGAACCAAAGGGCGATACCGATATAGGAAAACACGCCGGTCATCAGAACGGCGAAAGGCCGCTTTGGCCAAAGTGAAGCCCCTCGTAATTTAAAAATCACTGGAGCCAGAATAATCACAGCGATCACCGACCGGAAAAACGTCAGCAGAAATGGCGAATAGCCCTCTCCTATATAACGGATCAGCGTTGCCGAGCCGACATAGCAGACGGCACTGACCAACATGTAGAACGCGCCCTGAATTGAGATCGGTAATGCATTCATGCGGCGGCTGACTTTTCAGGTGTTTTCGCGCCACGTCGAACAGCATAAGTCGTCGCGCAAAAGATGATTACAGCCCCTACCCAGGTCCATAGATCAGGGAATTCGCTAAACAACACCCAACCGAACACCGCCGCAATCGGCATGCGCATGAAATTCACCGGCTGGATCACCCGCGCCACCGTCAGAGAGACTGCCTTGGCCACTGATAGGTAAGCCATCGTCAGACACAGACACAGCGTCACGATTATTCCGAAATCATAAAGCGTCGGCTGCTTCCAGGTAACAATAGCCATGGGGATCGAAATCGGGATCATTAGTAGATGTGCGTAAAAGACTATCATTGTGGCCGATGCGCCCTTTGTGAGGGATTTGATGACCGTATTGTCGCTGGCATAAAACACGGCACTGATCAGGGCTGCCATCGCGGCGAATGAAATTTCGATAATGCCAGGGCGCAAAATGACCAGAACACCGGCAAATCCTATTAGGGCAGCTATCCAGCTGCGCGCATCGGCCTTTTCACGTAGAAAAAAGATTGCGAAAGCCATCGTCAGAAGCGGCGTTACGAATTGTAGCGCAAAGAAATCCGCTATTGGCATCGAGGCCGTTGCAAAAAACCAGAAGATAATCCCGAGATAGGTAAAGACGCCTGTCAGGAAATGCATAAAAAAACGCGGTGGGACGAAAAACAGCTTACCGCTCCCACTGAGATAAACCGGCGCCAACGCGATGACGGCAACAAGCGATCGGATAAACGTCATCTGATAAGCGGTGTAAGTGTCTCCAACCTCTCGAACCAACGATGCTGCCGCCGCATAGAAAACACAGCTCGACAGCATCCAGATCGCCCCCTGCACAGCACCTGGCAACGTCCTCACTGTTTCTTGCCTTGCTGAACAGCATACCAGGCGGCCCCAAATATAATCACGGCACCAAACCACGTCCAAAGATCGGGGAATTCACCAAACACCATAAAGCCCATCGCGGCAGCAATCGGCATGCGGAGGAAATTCATCGGTTGTACAACCCGCGCATCAGCCAGCGAGATACTCGACGCCACACAGAACTGTGCCAGCGTCGCAGACAGCGCGACAGCAATCAGGACTGGCCAGTCTGCTGCAACAGGTGTCTTCCAAGTCATGTAGGCCGGTATCGCCGCGAGCACCAGAACGAGGACGTTGACATAAAACGTCATCACCGTCGGTGAGTCATGACGCGACAGTACCTTGATGCAGGTATTTACAAACGCGTAGGCCGCAGCTGTACCGAGCGCCGCGAACACGCCAAGCGACACGGGGATATATCCCGGCCGGATTATGACCATGACCCCTGCGAAACCGATTATCGCCGCCAGCCAACTTTTCGCGCTGACCTTCTCGCGCAACATGATAGCTGCGACAGCGATGGTGAAGAGTGGCGAAACAAACTGGATGGCAAAAAAATCACCTACCGGCACCTGCTCCGTCGCATAGAACCATAGGAGAATTGCGATATAGGTGATAACCGCACGGACACAATGGAGCGGAAAGGCCTTGGTCTTGAGCTGGCCAAGGTCTCCGCGCAAGACCATCGGCGTCAAGACAATGACGGCTACCAGACAACGTAAGAACGTTAATTCAAAAGTTGGGTAACTCCCGGCGAGGTAGCGTGTCAGTGTTGCAGACGACACATAACAAAGCGATGCGGCGAGCATCCATAGCGCGCCTTTGATCGAGTTTGAATAAGCGGTGTCGGTCACTTAGCCGCGGCCTCCTCGCGAATGACGTAATAAGCGGCGCCAAAGATGACGACCGCACCGACCCACGTCCAAATACCGGGTAGCTGGCCAAACATCACATACCCAACACCGACCGTAAATGGCATACGAAGGAAATCGAATGGCCAGACAATACGAGCATCCGCGGTCGCAATGGCGCGCGCCAACGCCCACTGACCCGCCGTCGTAAAGACGCCCAGCGCAATTATCCATCCAATGGTTTCAACAGGCGGCAATCGCCATGCGAACAACAGAGGAATAAGGGCGAGCACCAAAATGACCAGATTGCCAAATACGGTAATCGTGGTGGTGCTTTCCGTCCGCGACAATTTTTTAATAAAAACATTGGTGCAGCTATAGAGCACCGCCGACGCCAAGGCCGCCAAGGCAGCGATGGTAATCGTCTCAAACCCCGGACGCAGGATGATAAGTGTCCCGATAAATCCGACGATGCAAGCCACCCAACTCCCGACGCGTGCCTTCTCACCCAGAAACAGAATTGCCGCGAGGATCATAAAAAGAGGCAGCGTAAATTGCAGGGCGTAGACGTCGGCAATTGGCATATTCGCCAGAGCATAGTAGGTCGCGCCCATAGCCAGATAGGTAAACAACCCCCGCGCCAAAAACAGGTGCCAGTTCTTGAGGGATTTGCGTCCGGTGGACCCAACATGCTTGCACAGGAATGGCAGCAAAATGACCGTCGCGACAACCGAACGCCAAAAGACAATTTCCAACGTATTGAGGTCGGATGATAGCTGTTTGACCAAACCAGCATTGATCGAATAGCCAATACCGGAAAACACCATCCAGGCAATTCCGCGCATGGCAGCACTCCGGCTGTCAGTGCTGGAGTTTCCCGTTGTCATTCTTTTTTTGCTCCGCGGGTTTCGCGACGCAGCACGTCATAAGCCCCCAAGAAGATGATGACCGCCCCGACCCAGGTCCAAATATCTGGTAGCTCGGTAAACATGACCCAACCCACAAGGACCGCCCATGGCAGTCGTAGAAAATTAATTGTTTGAACAATGCGGGCGTCGGCTTCGCGAATGGAAAATGTCAGGCAAACCATCGCCCCCATAAACAGTATGCCCATTGCCAGAATCCATGGCACCTGTTCCCAGGTCGGCGTCACCCAATTTAACGCCGCCGGAATCGCTGAAAGCACGGCTACGATTCCATTGGAAACCATCGTGATCATAATCGGACTTTCTGTGCTACCGAGTTTCCGAATAGCAATATTGGCCGCCGCAAAAGCCAGGGCCGACGCGATTGCTGCGAGGGCCCCTGGGTTCATCGGAATTATACCCGGACGCACAATAATGATTGCGCCGGCAAACCCAATGACACAGGACAGCCACCCCCTTAACCCAACATACTCGCCAAGCAACAGCCCGGCCAAAAGGATTGTAAATAGGGGAACCGTAAACAGCAGCGACTGCACATTCGCGATATCCATAACGGAATAGGCATAAAACGAAGCGTACATGCCGGCAAACGAAAGCAGTCCACGAACAAGATAGAGACCCCAACGGCGCCGAACTCCCGCGAATGCCCCCTTATCCAAACGGATTGTCATCGGCATCAGCAACACAGCACTGATGGCACTAAAGAAAAACAAGAGTTCGAACACACCAAATTCGAAAGAGAGCTTTCGAACGAATCCACTTGCCGTTGCCTGAAAGCCTGTCGCCAGCACCATCCATAAGATGCCGCGAACAACGGCGTTAGATAAAAGTCCAGATGTCATGAGGTCGAGGATCCAGTCGAGGGTTGGGCAACGTTTCGTTTCTTAGCTTCGCGCCACACTATGTAGTAAGACGCGCCAAAGATCACCGCTGCACCGATCCACGTCCAGATATCCGGTAACTCAAGAAACATGAAATACCCAATTCCGGCTGCAAATATCATCCGAGTGAACTGAAAAGGTTGCACGACACGCGCGTCGGCCGCCCCCACCGCCAACGTAAAACACAACCCGCCAACAGCACTAAAAAAAGCTGTGCCGAGTATCCAGGGAACTTGCGCAAGGGTCGGTGTCACCCAGACAAAGAAGGTCGGGATCAGCGCTAAAGGCAACATAAGTAGGTTGGAATAAACCGTAATGGTGCCGACGCTTTCTGTTCTGGTGAGGAGCTTTATCGTCGTGTTGGAGCCTGCGGACATCATCGCAGAGGCAATCGCAGCTATGGCCGCCAAAGTGAGTTCAATAACGCCAGGCCGCATGACAATAAGCGCACCAACAAAACCAACCAAACATGCCACCCAGGCCTGACGGTCGGTCTGCTGTTTAAGGATCAGAACAGCGAGTAAAATGGTGAAGAGTGGAATGGTGAATTGTAGGGCAAAGACGTCCGCAATCGGCATTTCACCCCAGGCAAAGAACAACGTCACCATGGCGGTATAGGCGAAAAACACTCTTAAACAATATAGCGGTAGCTGATTAGTGCGCATGACGCCGAGCCCCTGACGCATAAGCCAGGGCACCAGTATCAGCAAACCGACAATATTTCGGAAAAAGACCAGCTCCAGGGTCGGCACCTCACCACCCAATTGGCGAACACAGGCGCCGGCGGCCGCGCTGAGAAGCATTGCCAGGCACATCCAGAGAATACCGGCGATGGGACGGTTCGGTTTCAATTCTGTTCCTCAGATAGCGAAAAAGCTTCGCCTACCGACGAAACGAATTGTGAGGTTTTATTGTGTGGAGAATACCGCAATCAGCTGGCCAGCGCACCGTCAGCTGAATAGATAAAACGACTATTCAAAAATCGACAGCTGATATTCCATATCATCGGTATGCATTGGAAAATCGATGCCGTCACGGGCATTCATAATCTTATTAGGAGCGATAAATGCGAGATCTCGCTGCAAATCCATCGCGAACCGGGCACTAAATTTGGCCTTCCACGCAAGAGCCACAATCGTTTTAACGCTCTTAACCCGTACCATGCGTTCTACCGTTGGCATCGGAATACTGGCCCGAAGGGCAAGTGCCGCGATGACGAATTCAAAATCTTTATCATCCAGTGCCGCCGCAACGGAGTCATCGGTCAGTACTTCTTGGTCAAATAAACGTTTTGCACGATGGCGTGGCGCCTCGCTCTCATCAATTGAATTGGATACGTCAACTTTCGAAACCGTTTCTGGTGCCGTGTTCTGTTGTTTTGCCGTCACGCGGACAGTGGGTTGATCACTTCGCGTTTCGATCGCTCTGTTCATGCGAGACGCCACCTTGCTATCTATTTCCCGACATTCGCAAAGTTTGGACAGTAAGGGTGCTGCAACAAACCGAACGAGCCGGACAAGCAGATTGTCCGATAGGTCTCGGCGTTCAACCAGCGTTGGCTGAATTTCTGGAATGGATTCCGCTTTGACCACGATCTTTTCCAGAACCGGTTCTCCTAAGGTGATATTCTGATTACCAACTAGCCGCGTCATCGCGCCCGGGCATTCGTCGTTGATCAAAATATCGCATAAATGCGGCGAAAGACTTTCACGATCAGCGATCGCGCATTTCGCCCAATCCGGCGCACCATTTTCGATCAATAAAGTCAGATCATCCTCCGTCAGGACAGGTGATCCAGACAAAATTGGCGAGGCAACATTGCGATCTTCATCGCGCGCCAAACCAACAATAATCTCGTGCGGTGCATCTACCGATGCACCAAATGTCTGTGACAATATCTTGCGGACGCTGACCACCTTATCCTGCAACAACGTCTCAAGAATAGTGAAACCCATGCGCCACAGATTACGCTTGGCATCTTCGTCCAATCCCTCGCCAACCACCTTGCGTGCCAACGCACAGCGTACCGACACATCGTCGTCACGCGACAACATAACATCTGCTTTGTTCGGCGTTGAAGGATTCTCAGCAACAATGCGCCGAATTTCCCTCTCCCCTTTTTCTGCCAGAAAATAGAGCATTTCGGGTGGCGTTGCGGGGTCTGCAGCCAACGATTTGCGCGCTGCATCATCATCACTTTGCAGAATGCCGCCTAACTCTGTGTATTGTCTGGCTGCCGTCGCCATGGTGCTACCTCATCATTTGAGGTCAATACTACGGAAACAGCCTTAAAATTTCGTTTCTTCAACTATCTCTGTTAGATAGAATTTTAGAGATAAATAGTTGAATTTATGACCTTTATTCTGCTGCTGTGGCGCTGGTATCGCGTGGTGCTAAGTCAAACACTTCAGCCAGGAGTTCATAGGATCGGAAGCGCGATTCCAATGTCGGGCAAATCGTCAAAATAATGAACTCATCAACGTCATAGAGCTTCCCCGTTGCAAGTAGCCCGTGCCGAACTTGCTCCCCTGTACCCCAAAAACAGCGCTCGCGATTATAACTTCGGAGCGCTTCCTCTTGAGGCGGGTATTCGTAAGCCTCTGCCTCTTCGAACGAGGGCACCGGAGCTGCCAGCCCTTTCCGTTGTCGAACCGAAGAAAGATCGCGGCATTTCATCAATCGTTCCGCTTCGTGTTCGGTGTCAGCGGCCATAGCAAACACACCGATATTGACGACCGGCTCGGGCCACGCTTCCGATGGGCGATAGTTCTCGCGATAGGCTGCAACAGCTTGCGGACCGCCTTCGGCCGTAATGAAATGCGCAAATGAAAACGGGACCCCAAAGTAGGCCGCCAGCGACGCACTCTGATCGCTCGAACCCAACATCCAGACGTCCGGCACAGTGGGTCCGGCTGGCATCGCTTTTACAGAGGCAAAGGGATGGTCATCGGGAAGGTCACCACTGAGATAACCCATCATGTCGCGAACTTGCATCGGGTAATGCTCTGCCCCAATAGCGCCAGGACCTGTTTGTAAGGCCTGATCCGTCACTCGATCGCTACCAGGTGCCCGACCAATGCCAAGATCGATACGCCCTGGATACAGGGTTTCTATCGTCCGAAATGACTCCGCCACCTTCAACGGACTGTAATGGCTCAGCATGATACCACCGGAGCCCACCCGAATCCCTTTCGTCCGACCTGCGACCTGCGGGATCATTATTTCAGGAGCGGCGCCAGCGAGCCCATTGCTGCTGTGATGCTCTGCGAGCCAGTAACGGTGATAGCCAAGCCTATCGACATGTTCAGCTAATGCCAAAGTATCGGCGACAGCAACGGCAGGTGTAGCACCAGTTCGTATCGGGGATTGATCGAGAACACTGAGTAAAGTCATAGAGGCATTTTAAACATAGTTGCACGTGAATGCACCGGATTGCCTTGGCCTGGTTCAATGGGCCGCATAGACTGCATCGATGTCCCCATCCCCACCTGATTCCGCCGACACCAAATCGAACGATACAAAAGATCAAAAATCCAGTTGGATGGATCTTTTGCGCGGCGGTCTAGGACCATACACAATTCTTCTTAATCTTGGCATCGCCCTGCACGCCATTGATATCTTTGTCATCACGACAATCATGCCAACAGTGGTCGCCGATATCGGCGGCATTTCCTTTTATGCCTGGACATCGATGCTCTACATGGTCGGGACTATTGTCGGTTCCGCAGCGGGCGGCCATTTCCGGGCCCGATTAGGGACACGACGCGGCTATGTATGGGGTGGCTTGATCCTACTAGTAGGAACCGTTGCCTGCGCCATTCCGCCCGATATGGGAACTCTCCTAGCCGCTCGAGTTTTAAAAGGCATAGGCGGCGGCTTGGTTATCGCGCAATCAATGGCGCTTATTAGCGACCTTTATGCACCCTCCATTAGAACTAGAATTCTAGCAACAATTTCAACAACATGGACGGTTGCATCGTTTTTTGGACCGGGGATTGGTGGGGTTTTTGCGGAATTCGAATATTGGCGCGGTGCATTTTGGGCACAGGCTCCGTTTGTCATAGCGTTTGTCTTAATGTCGTGGAAACTTATTCCCGAAAAACCGATCTCCGAGACTCTTAGGCAACTGCCTTGGCGCCGACTCCTCATGCTCGCCGCTGGCGTAATGTCAGTAGGGCTGACCGGCCAGTACAAAGATCCATTGGCCAGCACCGTGCTTATATTGCTAGCGGTTTTTCTCGTTTGGATAACTTTCCGACGAGATCAGGCATCTGAAACCAAACTATTTCCCAGCCACGCATTATCGTTGATATCACCAGTTGGGCTCGCCTATTGGTCATACTTTTTGATCTCGATCACCTATACAACTCTCCTGATTTTCGCGCCATTATTCCTAAAGGAACTTCATAACGTCACGCCATTATTATTGGGATATCTGTCACTTGTATTTTCTACAGGCTGGACGATCGGCTCGATTGCTGTGGCCGGTCTGACAGGAATGCGCGAGCGCAGTGGATCCGTTATCGGCATGGTATTTGCCGCCGTGACGACAGTGGCCTTCACGATTTCGATTCTGTCGGGCACCATCACGATGATAACAGTGTGGATCACGCTCGTTGGGTTTGGCATCGGCGTTACAAATGTTCTGATGACGAATTACGGCATGGGGGTCGCGCGTGAGGGTGAAGAAGCGATCACCGCCGCCGCGATGCCGACCATTCGAGCCCTCGGCGTCGCATTTGGTGCCGCGGCAGCAGGTCTTGTTGCAAACACGGCCGGACTAGACGAAGGGACATCTAGGGAAACAATCTATCGTGTGGCCGCTTGGGTTCTCGGCTTTACCGCCCTAATCCCCGCATTAGCGGCCCTCGTTTGCTACCGGGCCGTGAGTTGGGGCTGGAAATTTCGTACGGGACGCTAGCGCCACCGGCTCGGCGATCATACACTTGAGAAAATCGCTTTCACGAGGAGTAGACCATGACGATTAGAACTGTCGCCATCCTGAGCCCCGGCGAAATGGGTGCCGCCACCGGCAAGGCCTTTCAGCAACACGGGTTTGATATTATCACTGCACTCGATGGCCGCAGCGAAACATCACGAAAGCGTGCCGCCGCTGCGGGGTTTAGAGACTGCGGTTCAATCACATCCGTCATAGCAGAAGCTGATATCGTCTTTTCTATCTTACCTCCTGGAGATGCTCTGACCCAGGCTGAACAAGTGGCAACCGCCATGAGGGAGACGGGTCACACACCACCGTATTTTGATTGCAATGCGGTATCACCCGAAACTGCTGCTCAAATCGGGACCGTAATTGAAGCCGCCGGCGCCGCCTATATTGATGGCGGTATTGTCGGCAACCCTCCCGGTACGGCAGTGCCGACCCGGTTCTACGTCAGCGGGAGTGGCGCTGAACAGATGAATGTCTTTGATGGTAAGGGGGTCGATATTAAACAATGTGGACCAGAAGCTGGAAAAGCCTCTGCGGTTAAAATGTGTTACGCGGGCATCACCAAAGGCACCAGCGCCTTACATGCGGCGATGTTGATGGCAGCCGAAAAACTCGGCATCGCAAATGATCTTCACGACGAACTCACCTACAGCCAGGGGGCTATGTATAAACGCATGGAGAACCTTACCTCCGCGCTTCCCGCAGTCTCCGACCGCTATATCGGTGAAATGGAAGAGATCGCAAAAACCATGGGGGCTATAGGCATGCCGTCCGGCTTTCATGATGGCTCTGCGGATTTGTATGGATTGATGACCAAATCACCCTACGCTTCCGAGATTCGTGAGACCGTCGATAAGAGCCGGACGATGCGTCAGACCGTTGAGGGCTGTGCCGCCGTCGTTGGCAACAAAGACATCGCTGGATAGATTTTTCCGCCAACGGTTTCTACCAGTCGGGCGAACAGACCGGTACTGTCACCAGAAATCGCTAACAGATGCGCGGGACAACGATTGCAATCGGAACTACCAAAACCCTTCACCGGAACTGTTAGATTCATCAAAGCCATCGCTTTTTCGCGGAGGTCACATTCATGGTCTTCGGGTACGGCCAAGATTTCGCTTACCTGTCCAGCGAGGGTAATTCGATCAATGTGCCAATGAGGTTTCTTGTCTGAGCGCAGATGCCGATTGATCCGCGCAGCCATCCCGCCAGGGCCACGGGCACTACCAAAGTAAAGATATCTTCCTGCCAGAAGATTGACCTCTCCGAGCATCCCGACGCTGCCTTCGAAACCGTTCTCTAACTCAATCAGAAGAACGTAAGACCCAGACCGTTTAAGCAACTCATCACCTTGCATCTTGTACAGCCAATCGGCGATCATGACGCTAATGTCACAAAATTCAGCATTGAACAGTACCACGGTAGCATTGCCGAGCGGCAAGACAGTCATCGTCAACATCAGACGAAGTGCTCGATCACGGCGCGTAATACTAAGAATAGCACCCGACACCGGTCAGGCGGAGTTGGTTTTACCGGGTCGCCTTTCCGAGAAGAAAGGAATTACCTTTCTGAACGATAAAGTAGCCTGGCTCGAAGAACGATTGGAAAAATACCCCGACCCTATCCCGTTCGAAGACGGCAGGGTCGTTCCTTTTTTGGGTGAGCCACTGACGATCCGACACAAAGACGCCAAGCGGGCCGATGTCCGCAGAGATAAAGATCAGCTGATCGTCACCGCACCGCAGGCCCGGTTATCCAAAGCTGTTAGGGATTGGTATAAGCGCGAAGCTGGCTGTGAAATCACAATCCTCGCCAAACAAAAATCGACAATGCTCGACAGACCGTATGGCCGGTTAACGATCCGCGATACTAGAAGTCGATGGGGTAGTTGTTCCGCAAACGGGAACCTCAATTTCTCCTGGCGCGTCGTCATGGCGCCCAACTATGTGCTTGATTATCTAGTTGCCCATGAGGTGGCGCACCTCGTTGAAATGAATCACTCCGCTAGCTTCTGGAATATCGTCGAACAGCTGTCGAACGATTTCAACAAAGGCCGAAAATGGTTACGCCTGAACGGGCACGAACTTCATCGTTACGGCTTAGAAGCTTCAGCGCGCGACGAACGGGAATCCGAATAGGAATTATAGAAGACCGCTAAGAAGATAACGACAGCCCCGACGCCAACCCAGATTTCGGGCACCTGGTTAAAGATAAAATAACCAATCAAGCTTGCCCAGATTACCTTGGTAAAGTCTGCCGGCAGTACTAGCGTCGCGTCGGCTTTTCGGAATGCTTCGGTTAATGCAAGCTGTGAAATGGTGCCAAATATGGCGATTCCAGCGAGCCACAAAAGCTGTTCAGCCGTCGGCCATTGCCAGAAGAATACCGCAAACAAAAAAGCGATTGGGGTTTGGAGAAGGCTTGAATAGAGCGCCACCGTCACCGACGATTCGGTTCGGGTGAGCACTTTGATAACAACCAGCGCAACAGCCCACAAAGTATTCGACGTCAGCACCATGAGCGCGCCCAGGGAAACCACTTGAACGCCCGGTCTTAAGATAATCAAGGCTCCAGCAACGCCAATCCCGAGGGCGATCCAGCGATGCAAGGTCATTCGTTCCCGCAAGAAGATCACGGCACCGATTGTTGCGAATAGGGGTGCCGTGAGCCCCAGCGAAACGACTTTAGCCAAAGGTTCAAGGCTCAACCCGTAAAAGAACGCCAGCATCGCCAGAACATTTAGCACCGACCTTAAAACATGTAGGCCAAATTTTCGGGTGATTAATGGTCGTAATCCACCTCGAAGAAACAGAGCCGACATAAAGATCAATCCGAGCAGCTGCCGGAAAAATGCGATTTCGAAAACATGCAGATTGCTGTGTGACAGATGTTGGACAGCACCATTCGCCCCAGAAATAGATGCCGCCGAGCCCAGCATTAGCCCAACCCCCTTAGCACCATCAGGCACCGGGCCGAACAGCGTGGAAATTCGGGATTTAATATCTGTCATATATGAAACGTTCTGTGCAGAACTTTCCCTTACCATGTTTCATAGTGGATGGCACAGCTTTGCAGAAACCTGCTAAACAACGCTGGCAATTCACTGTATCCCCAAAAGGCCATGAAAACCGACGCCTTCGATTTCGATTTACCAAAAGAGCTAATTGCCCAAGAGCCCGCCGCGCCACGAGATTCAGCGCGTATGCTGCATGTCGGTAAAAATCTTGCTGATCGGGCCATTCGGGATCTACCGAGCTTCATGAGGCCCGGCGACGTGCTTGTCGTCAACAACACAAAAGTTATCCCCGGCCGCCTGCGCGGTCTTCGCGGCGAGACCTCCATTGAGATTACCTTGCACAAGCGAAACGGTGATGAGAGTTGGAGCGCATTCGCGCGTCCGGCACGAAAATTACGGGAAGGAGATACAATTAAATTCTCGCACAATTTTTTTGCTTCCGTCAAAGAAAAAAAGGACGGCGGTGAAATTGTCGTCGAGTTCTCAGGACAGGAACTCTTCAGCGGACTGGCGGAAAATGGTTTTATGCCACTGCCGCCTTATATCGGCAGAAAAGACGGCAGAAAGGATTCCGACCATCAAGACTATCAGACCGTCTATGCAGCCCATGCTGGTGCCGTTGCCGCACCAACAGCGGGGCTCCATTTTACCGAAGAACTCCTGACCGCCATTCGTAATGCAGGCGTAGAAATTGTCGAACTCACTCTCCACGTTGGCGCTGGAACATTCTTACCGGTCAAGGTCAAAGACACTGACGAACACAAGATGCACTCAGAATGGGGGCATCTTGACGAAGTGGCGGTTCAGCGGGTCATGGAAACCAAGAAGAATGGTGGCAAAGTCATGGCCTGTGGCACTACTGCGCTACGTCTTTTAGAATCAGCAGCTCCTGCCGTCGGGGAACTTGCTCCGTTTGAAGGCGACACAGATATTTTTATTACGCCTGGCTATGAATTTCGGATTGTCGACAGACTAATGACAAATTTTCACCTTCCCTGCTCGACGCTGTTTATGTTGGTTTCCGCCTTTGCAGGACTTGAAAAAATGAAGATGGCCTACGCCCATGCGATCAAGATGGAATATCGCTTTTATTCCTATGGCGACGCTTGTTTGCTCGAGAAAGCACCGGAATCGTGACTGTGGTCGGTACGAGTTTCGAACTTCTTGCGACCGACGGAACCGCCCGTCGAGGTCGACTGTCGACTGCCCATGGCGAGATAAATACGCCTGCCTTTATGCCTGTTGGCACGGCGGGAACAGTTAAAGCAATGATGCCGGAAGATGTCGCGGCAACAGGTGCCGAAATAATTTTAGGCAACACCTATCACCTTATGTTACGGCCTACCGCCGAACGGGTCGCCAAGCTGGGTGGTCTCCATCGTTTCATGAATTGGCCAAAACCAATTCTGACAGATTCAGGCGGGTATCAAGTATTTTCGCTTTCCAAACGTCGAACAATCAATGAACAGGGCGTGATCTTCCAGTCTCATATAGACGGCGCAAAAATCGAGCTAGCGCCGGAACGGTCAATAGAAATTCAAAACCTCCTTGGATCAAATATCACGATGGTTTTGGATGAATGCACCGAGTGGCCAATCTCAGAGGAAGATGCACGCAAGTCTATGGAACTTTCCATGCGATGGGCAGAGCGCTGCAAAGAAGCATTCACAGAAAGACCGGGCTACGGACTGTTCGGTATCGTTCAGGGCAGCATGTATCCTGAACTTCGCCACGAGTCAGCAGCGCGCTTAAATGAGAGTGGTTTCGATGGCTATGCCGTGGGCGGCCTCGCCATAGGCGAACCGCAAGATGTCATGTTTGACGTTCTCGACTACACAGTACCAACACTGCCGACCGAACGACCACATTACTTGATGGGCGTTGGCAAACCAGGGGACATCGTCGGTGCTGTGCAACGCGGTATCGACATGTTCGATTGTGTTATCCCAACGCGATCTGGCCGGACTGGACAAGCCTTTGTACGCGGTGGCTCGCTCAACCTCAGAAATGCCAAACATACAGAGGATGACCGACCTCTTGACGCTGCCTGCACCTGCAAAGTCTGCACCAACTATAGTCGAGCCTATCTTCATCATCTTATTAAAGCCGGAGAAATGTTGGCAGGAATGCTTTTGACGCTGCATAACCTGCATTACTATCAGACCCTGATGGCTGACATGCGTAACGCAATAGAAGGTGGCACAATGAGTAAATTTGTGGCCACATTCGATGCAGAACAGGATGCAGGCCCGATAGCGTCGGAAACCGAATAGATGACGGAATTGATCTATGACCACCGGTAGCAAAGAAACTCCGACGCAACTCGGCGCACATACGGCTCTGCCAGCGTCACCTGAGGAAGCTGTGCTGGAGCGGGTTGGTAATCCGCAAGCTGATACAATGTACCACGCACGCTTTACCTGCCCTGAATTCACGAGCCTGTGCCCGGTTACCGGACAGCCGGACTTTGCGCACTTGGTTATCGACTACACGCCGAACGAATGGATTGTCGAAAGCAAATCCCTAAAACTATACCTCGGATCCTTTCGGAACCACGGCGCATTCCATGAAGATTGCACGGTTGGCATCGCAAAACGGCTGGAAGAATTACTTGCACCTCACTGGCTGAGGATCGGGGGCTATTGGTATCCGCGCGGTGGCATGCCGATCGACGTGTTCTATCAAAGCGGTCCGCCGCCAGCAGACCTGTGGATTCCAGATCAGGATGTGCCCACCTATCGTGGGCGCGGGTGAGTAATCCGACACCAGATTCAGCAGCTGTAACGGCAGCGATCAGGGATCGAGCCCTCGCTATGGGATTTGATGTCGTCGGATTTGCCCCAGCGACACTCGGCGAAAATGCTAGAAAACGGCTCTCCGACTACATTTCAAACGGTTATCACGGTGATATGGGCTGGTTGGCTGAACGGACCCAGCAGCGCTCACAACCCACAGATTTATGGCCCGATGCCCAGAGCGTCATTGTCGTCGGGTTGAATTATGGCCAAGAGGGCGATCCGCTCGCAACACTTGCTAAGCCAGAGCGCGGCTCAATATCTGTCTACGCCCGCGGACGGGATTATCACGATGTCGCCAAAAAGAAACTTCGCGTTCTAGCACGCTTTATCGCTGATGACCTTGATGGCGACGTTAAATTGTTCGTCGATACGGCGCCGGTTATGGAAAAACCTCTCGCGGCGAAAGCCGGGCTAGGTTGGCAGGGTAAACATACCAATCTGGTCTCGAAAACCGCAGGTTCTTGGCTCTTTTTGGGCGAAATATATACGACGTTATCTTTGACCGTTGATGCTGAGAGTCAGGATCGTTGTGGTAGCTGTTCTCGCTGCCTTACAGCCTGTCCAACAGACGCTTTCCCAGGCCCCTATCAACTCGATGCCAGACGCTGCATTTCCTATTTAACGATCGAGCACAAAGGCCATATCCCACGCGAATTCAGAAAGCCGATAGGCAATCGGATCTATGGTTGCGACGATTGTCTCGCGGTTTGTCCTTGGAATAAATTCGCTCACGCAACCAATGAATCTGAGCTTGAGGCGCGGTTAGAACTCCGTTGGCCCCGGCTAGCGGATTTAGTCCAACTTGATGACGCAGCATTTAGACAGGTCTTCTCTGGGTCTCCTGTGAAACGGCTGGGCCGGGACCGATTTATTCGCAATGTACTGATTGCTATTGGCAATAGCGAAAAGTCGGAATTATTACTCCACGTCGAGCCTAAGTTGAGAGACTCTTCGCCTTTGGTAAGGGCAATGGCTGTATGGGCCTTCGGGCGCCTTGTAACACCCGAATCCTTCAAAAATTTGCGCGACGTTCATCAAAATGATGAGACCGATATAGAAGTTCAAAAAGAGTGGGCAAGATTCGATTAATCTCGCTCACTTTCAAGACTCAAGAATTGCACTGTCGGAATCCTTTACATCTTTGATTTATTCAGGTTTCTCCATTCTGCTAAACACTTGGAATCAATCAATTTAACGAAAATGGCATAATTCTTGCATATTTCAGGGGTGGCGGGGTCCGTCTCGAAGAAAATTTACGCTGGAATATTGGTTAATGTCGGGTTTGAAGCTCAGGAACAGGATGATTGCGATGATGATCGCCGCTTTTGGCGTGTTCATTGCCTATTCCGGTCCAGCCAATGCTATTGCGACCTATAGCGCCAGTTCGTCAGCGATCGTCACGATTACCGGGTTCAGTACAATCGGAGGTCCAGTTCCCAAACCACCAACCCTTACTATTGAAGGCACCTCGGAACCTAGTCTTTCTGAAAGTGGAACCGTTATCGGTGGAACCGGCACCGCCACGATAACCGAAACCACTTCTGTGATTTCGGGCACCCCATTAGCCATGATCGCCGGGGATAGCATTTCGAACCTCGCGACGGCGAGCGGCGGCGCCACTTCTCCCGGGGGTCAATCTAAGTCAGATCAAGTTACGAACGGCGAAATCTTTTTTGGTAACGCTGGTACCGAAGACATCACAGTGACATTGGGAATTGACTGGGTGTATTCGCTGATGGCTTCAACTTCCGGCGTCAATCAAAAAGCGCAGGCATTCTCAAGCATCATCATTGACACTCTCATTTTTGACAGCGTCGGTGACCAGGTTGGTAGTGATATTTTCCACGTTGACGAGTTAGCGATAGCAAATGGCGTGAACGGCACATTTGAAGATCTAACCGATTCAGCCACCTTTTCGGTTGATGTAGTCGTACTTGCCGGTTCAGTTACAAGCGTTGGTCTTTTTGTCGATGCCAGAGGAAGCGCCGAGGTAACGGCGCCATCGTCATTGATTCTGTTTTGCATAGCGGTTGTTGGGGTCGGGTTTTCTCGCCATCGTTCAAAAAAACACCGCTTGGCGTAAACTGGATGTTGCCCGCATCAAACAACGGCGACACGCCAAAGCAAAACTCTGCTCGGCACCATCAACGGATAGAAATTGACGGCGAACCCGACCTGCTAACGGGATCTCTCAACGAATGGCTCGACTACCGAAATTCCCTCTCTGCATTACCGCAAGAGGACGAAAATGTCCGCGTCGCAATCGCCGTCGCAGACGCTAGAATCGCAAGATTGAACGCAGACCGGTAACGACAGGTTGCAGCGGCCTTGAGAAAAATTGAGTAGCTCAATACTAGTGCCGACGTGGTACTTTTAGAAAATCATGCCGATCGCCTGATCGGATAATGACATCGATTTGGCGTGATCCACGAACGACGCTAATACTGACATCTGCGCCGGCACCACCGACCGCCCAAATTTTACGATACATATCCGGCAAGCTTTCAATAGACTGAGTTTCGATTTCTTCGATTATATCGCCCACCTGAATATCTGCTTTATCTGCGGGCCCACCATCATGAAGACCCGAAACGACGAGATGACCGATCGCTTCAGTTGTTTGCATGCCCAACCATGGCTTGGCTTTCGTTTGCGCTCGTCCCGTGTCCACCAATTCTTGATAAATTGGTGGCAGCAGATCTATCGGGACAAACATGTTTCCCTGGCTTTCACTACTATTTCCGCCGGGGTCCTGAACAAACAACGAGCCGATCCCGACGAGAGAACCTGAACGAGGATCAATCAGAGCACCCCCACTCCATCTCGGATGTAATGGTGCTGTGAAAATTGCAGATTCGAGTAAATATTCCCAGGATCCAGCAAACTCGCGTCGATCAACAACACTCCCCAAAACCGCTGATGGAATGCCGCCCGACGCAGAGATTATCATCTTATCATCAGGCAAAATGTCTCCGACATCAGTAGCGAGAGCGAGCGGCGGCAGATCAAGCGGCTCGACGGTTCTAACCAAACCAAAGCCAGTTCGATGATCATACCCAACGACTTGTGCAGGTATTTCTCTGCCATCTGGCCCGTCAATCACGATGTCAGTGGCCTCTGTTATGAGGTAACCAATAGTAACCAGGGTACCATCAGCATCAATTAATACGGCATTACCTTCTCTTTCCGTCCCAAGGTTTCGGGCGCTATGGGCGTCGGAAGGAATTTTTGATCGTAGCGACCTTACAGCCGACAAACCTGATTCAAGATCGAAAGAAACATCGTCATCTGTTGGCTGGGGCCCTGGCATTGGGGGTTCACCGAGAGGTAGGATCCCGTCGAGCCGATGCCCGTTCGCCCGTGTTACTTCAGTCAATTGCTTTATCCCGTCAAAATCATTTGATTTTTTTATTGTCGAATGCCCCATTATCGAGAGACATCATGCTGGTGACAACATTTGATACTTCCCGAAAGACATTATCAAATAATTCGGTCGGAAAATGCCAAAACTGAAAGAGCGCGTCAAAACTCCATCAAAAGTATATGTGACATTTATGAAATACCCTCGTTTGTATCAAAAAATGCAAGTTTTTTTCTTAGTGACTGAAAACAAACGATAAAATTAAAGCACCTGCAGCAGTTTTTGCTTGCGATTTTCTTTAAATTAGCGGATTGTTGGCACTGAATGGTTTTAAATTTATATTAAAGGTCTGTGTCAGGTAGACGGGGGGTCGTCTGGTCGGTTTAGAAGTTTGATGGCGTATAAAATACACCGCACGATATCCTCCGCAGTAGCAACTATTTTGCTATTGACGGCGATAGTCGGATTTCCCTTCAAACGCGCGAATGCTTTGACATTCGTGACAGATTTTGACCCGGTGGGAATTTATGCTGGCATAAACACCGTTGCGATGTCGTCGTTTGACGTCACGCCCTACGGCATTTCTGCAGGACAACGTAATACTGTCATATCTTCCATTATGACAGAACTCAGAAATGACTATCTCAATATTGTTGCCCCGGCTTCTATAGCATCCGGCATGCAATTGGCTATCAACTTTGTTGAGGGTACCATAGGAGACGGCGGCGCAACCGCGAATGGCGACACCGATTATTATTATATGGCGGTCGGCAAAGCGAATGATGCATCTCAACCGCTCGGTGAAGCCTTCACATTACTACTCTCTGTTGGCTCCGTCCTTGGCGACGTTTATACCGATGAGATTTTCTCAAGTGTTTTCAATGGTCTTGGAACACCAGGTGATCTCAGCCAGATAACACACGTCATCAATGGAACACTGGCACATGAAGTTGCACACCCGCTTGGCCTTGATCATTGTGCTGTGGCCGGATCGGTGACGCCTAACGGGCTTAACCCGATAATGCCCACGGGTGCAATCGATTTGCCGAATGCTGCTCGACTTGTCGACAGAGAATTTGCGACCTCTTGCGTTAACGGCGGGACAACACAGAATAGCGTCCAAACATTGGCGACAAATGTAGGACTGGAAGATTCCCCAGAAATTCCTGAGCCCGCGTCAATATTACTACTCGGAATCGGGCTCGCAGGAGTTCGATTAATGCGTCGTCGCGCTGCCTGACATAAACAACTGTCAGTCGCCCGTAGTTACCCTTCTACGCTTTAATTTAGGCTCCACAGATACTCCACATCTGTCCCCTCGACGACATCGCTCGTGTCAGCATCTAAGTATTTCCATTCTCTCCAGGCTGCCGCTTCAAATAAATATAGCCACCATCTACCAGCAAATTCGTCGCCGTCACAAATGACGATTCCTTCGATGCAAGGAACAGTACAGCATTGGCAATTTCTTCAGGCTGCCCTACCCGGCCCAACATGTGCAGCTTGCCCCGCGAGGCGTGAAATTCTTCCGCGGTGTCGAACCGTCGTCGAGTTCGGGGTGTCTCGATAACGCCGGGTGAAACCGAGTTTACCCGGATATTATCGTCTGCCACTTCAGCAGCCAGTATAGTCGTCAAATGAATAAGCGCTGCTTTGGTGGTGCAGTAGGCTGACCGGTTAGGGACACCGATAGTTCCCAATTGAGACGCCATATTGACGATCGCACCGCCGCCCGCCTTTCGAATTTCCGGGACCGCAAATTTGGACATAAGGAACGGGCCCGTGAGGTTGACCGCAAACGCCCGGTTCCATTCCTCCAGCGACAACTCATCGACCGGAGCGTCTGGCGTTACGGCCGCCGCGACATTCACCAAGACATGCAACTCACCAAAAGCAGAGACAGCCGCGGCCACAGCCGCTTTGCCCTGAACAGGGTCAGCAACATCGATAGCAATGTGTTCTGCGTCGCCCCCGGCATCTATAATTTCCTGAGCAACGCTTTTTGCCGTTTCAGGACGTTCATCAGCGACCAACAGCTTTGCACCCTCATTGGCCAAAAGTCTTGCGGACGCGCCACCAATAGCGCCACCGCCGCCGGTAACCAGTGCGACTTTTCCTTGCATTTTCCCTGTAGCGATCATCCTGATGTCCCTCATTTCAGTGACGTTGTTATTGTTCCAACGGTAGGCCGGGACGAAACTATTCGCAACGGCAAGCGGACCGTTTGACAATGATAAGGGCGGCGCGCACATTGCCCAACAATGTCCGATTCCCCCAATTCTAACCCTCTGAGATTGCCGTTTCTAGCACCGTTACTTAAGCGCTGGAACCAAATTTCATCCAACATTCGCGGGGCCTGCTTCGTCGTCGTCGGGGCATTCCTACTTATTGTCATGGCGTCCCTCGTCAAGCACCTCGGCAAGACGTTACCTGCTTTCGAAGTCCTGTTTGTCCGCTTTCTTGCGGGCCTGATCGTTATTACACCGTTGGTCTGGCGAATGGGTTTAAAGATTGTCAAAACCTCCAAGCTCCATCTTCACGCGGCACGCGGTTTCGTCGGATTTATGGGCAACCTTTGTTTCTTTTTCGCTCTAATTCACATCACCTTGGCCGACACTGTAACCATTCAGTTCTCGCGCCCGATGATCATGATTGTCGTGGCCGCCCTGTTCCTGAATGAGGTCATCGGGTTAAAACGGGGCATCGTCACTATCCTTGGGTTTGGTGGCATTCTATTGATCACCAAACCTTTTGGGGACGGCTTTGATCCGTGGTTTATCGTAGCGCTTGGCGGAACCGTATTTGGTACTGGCGTGGTCTTGACGATCAAGCTGCTTAGCCGAACCGAAGAGACCGTTACAATTATGTTTTACTTCGCATTATTCACAACGCTGCTCGCGTTTATTCCAGCGATGTTTGTTTGGCAGGCACCAACCTGGACCGAAGTTATCCTCCTCGCTCTCACAGGGACACTCGGTATCGTCGGTCAGGGCCTTTTTACCCACGGTGTCGGACTCGGCGAGACAAGCTTCGTCATGCCATTTGATTACATGCGGATCGTTTACGCGTTTGTCCTTGGTATCATCTGGTTTGCGGAGACACCCGGCTGGTGGAGCTATGGCGGCGCGGCGATCATTATCGGCAGCAGTGTCTATCTTCTGCGTACCGAGAACGCACAAAAGGCTGTAGCGAAAGAAGACTGAAGGCTTTATTCAGGAAGACAAAATCAAATAGACGACAGGGAGATTATCATGACTACATTAATCACCGGTGCAGGGCTTGTTGGCACATCCTATGCACAACACGCCATCCGCCGCGGAGAGAAGGTCGTTTTTGTTGACCCACTACCGCGGGAGGATTACATCCGCACCAAGTTGGGGAACGCTGATTACGCCTATATAAATGAAGACGTACGAAGCCTTCCCGGCCTGGTCTCGACGATCAACGATCACGGCGTAGATACGATCCTCAACACGGCATCGGTCATTGGAAAGAAGGTCAACAACCCTATTCATTTTGGTTACGATCTCAATGTTGGAGGGGTCATGGCAGTGGCAGATGCTGCACGACTCACTGGAATAAAGCGCGTCATCCATATCAGTACATTTGGCGCTTATAACTGGCGAAAAATTACCGAGAGCCCCGTAGTCGAAGACAGCCTTCTTGGAGCCGGCTCCGCCTACAGTAATTCCAAAGTCTCGCAAGAAATGATCCTCGAAGCGTATGCGCTGGATACAGGTTTTGACCTGTTTATGTTGCGCCTCGCCAATGTGTTTGGCGTCGGCCACTTCTGGGCTGGTTCGGGTGGCGGCCAAAAGGTTCAGGATCTCGTCATGGCAGGCATCACTGGCGAACCGGCTCGAATCCCAGAGGAACAGACTATGGATTTTGTCTATCTCTATGCCAAAGATTGTGGCCGGGCGCTCGATATCTGCGCAACCATCGACCAGCCCTCAGAACACGTTTTCAACATTGCTTATCCCTATGTTACGTCATTCGATAATCTGGTCGCGGTCATTAAAGACCAACTCCCCGACCTCCGGGTCGATATCATCCCCGGAGAACCACCAACCAATCGAGGTGCTGCACTCGACATTACCCGCGCCAAAGAAATGCTTGGCTGGGAACCGGAATTCTCAATGGAAGATGCCTTTGCCGACTATGCCGCAGATTTAAAGGCGCAAATGGATAAATAAATTCTCCTCGAAATGGGTATAAAACGCTCTAATCCTTCGTAAAAGGTAATAGACGGATTTAGTTCTTACCTGACGTGGGTATCGTTGTGATGCTGACGACGTCGGAGGTAACAGTATGACAACTGTCGACGCATTTATTGCTGCAAACCGATTTGGACTTGGTCCCAAAGGCGGTTATTTAGGCGGCATTGCCACCGATCCCCAAAGCTGGCTTCTGCGCCAGCTAGGCACTGAGGACGGTGCTCTCCCCTACCTCAAGGGGCTACCAAGCAGCGAAGAAATCGTCCGCGCCTGGATGCAGGCGAGAGGATCGCGCGAAATGCGCAAAATGTTCAATAAAAACCGCGTCAAACCGCTCTTCCGCAGAGAAATTAGACTGCGGACCCGCGCCGCCATAGAGACTGACACCCCATTTCGAGAACGCCTAGTGCGTTTTTGGAGCAACCATTTCACCGTATCAATTACTAAAGGAAGAGTTCGGGGCATTGCTGGGGCTTTCGAACGCGAGGCCATCAGGCCGTTCGTAACCGGTAACTTTGGTGAAATGTTACTCGCCGTTACGCGACATCCAGCCATGTTGGTCTATCTCGATAACCAGACCTCAGTCGGACCAACTTCGCGGGTTGGAGAACGACGCGGCAAAGGGCTAAACGAAAATCTTGCCCGTGAAATCCTCGAGTTACATACCCTCGGTGTAAATGGCGGCTATACTCAAAACGATGTGATCGCGCTGGCGAAAATGCTCACCGGCTGGTCAGTTGCCGGAAAACGTTCGTCCCAAGTCGGACAATTCAAATTTAGCCCACGGCGCCATGAGCCAGGGACAAAGCAGCTTCTAGGAAAACGTTATCCCGAAGAAGGCGAACAGGAGGCCGAACAAGCGCTTCGCGATCTGGCGGATCATCCATCTACAGCGCGATTTATCGCGACGAAACTCGCCCGCCATTTTGTTGTAGACAATCCATCAAAAGACGTTATTGACCAGCTTCAACGTAAATTCCGCGAGACCGATGGGGATCTCGGCGCCATGGCACGTGAACTTATCACCCTGGGTACCGTTTGGGATCAACCTTTGACCAAGGTCAAATCACCCGGCGAGCTCGTTATTTCTGCATTTCGCATGTTGGGTCTTCCCGAAAAATCAAAGCATTTGATTCAGCCTTTACGATTATTGGGCCAACTGCCTTTTTCAGCACCGTCGCCAGCTGGCTGGCCAGACACCGCGAGCGATTGGGTAAGCCCGGAATCACTGCTACGCCGAATTGAGATGATGGACCTTCTCGCACGTCGTCAAAACAAACGGCATGACCCAGTCACGCTGGCAGAACAAGCGTTTGGGCCCGTTGCCCGTGAAGAAACTCTACTGGCGATAAAACGGGCCCCGAGCCGTCGTGCAGCCCACGCTCTGCTTCTCACCAGCCCTGAATTTCAGCGGAGATAACCCATGACCTCACGCCGCGATTTTCTGATAGGAGCCTCCGCAACTGGAGTGTCATGCGCTTTTTCTGCACCCGGCCTCGCCCTGGCTAATGCAGACACAGGCAAAAGACTCGTCCTCGTGGTGTTGCGAGGCGGCATGGACGGGTTAGCCGCGTTTCCTCCGATTGGAGACCCCAACTACGAGGCCCTTCGCCGCGGTCTGCTCCAGACTATGGACAACACGATCAAATTAGACAGAAGGTTTGCCATGCATCGGTCATTGGCACCGCTTGCAACCCACTACAAAAAGGGTGACATGGCCGTTATCCACGCAATCGCCGGGCCGCAACGAACGCGTTCCCATTTTGATGCGCAGAATGTTTTGGAAAACGGTGCTACCAAAGCGCACCTATTACTGGATGGTTGGCTCAATCGGGCTTTGAGCGTTATCGACAAAAGAAAGCAGAGGCTTGGCCTCGCCGTTGGGTACAACACACCTCCAGTAATGCGGGGAACGACACCAGTAGCATCATGGGCTCCTGCCCGTATCCCGCCCTCGCCCACACATCTTCTTGATACGTTGGGTAGTCTTTATAAATCCGATCCAGTGCTGGGTAGAGCGCTTTCAGAAGGACGGCGCGCACAGGCAATGACCGGTGCTGTTCTCGGTAACACGAAGATGAAGCGCGGCAACATGCGGAATCCGGGCCGATTTAAAACGCTCGCGGAGTCAGCGGGTAGGTTATTAGCTGCCGAGCAGAGTGCCAGGATTGCCGTCATTGAGATGGGTGGTTGGGACACACATGCCAATCAGGGGGCCGATACCGGTCGGTTAGCCCGCAATTTGGGTCTCCTTGCAAACGGCCTCGACGAACTTTCCAATCGTCTTAAACCTGTTTGGCAGGACACAGTCATATGTGTTGTCACAGAGTTTGGCCGTACAGTTCGTATGAATGGTAGCAAAGGGACTGATCATGGCACGGGTGGCGCCGCCATTTTGCTAGGCGGCGCTGTAGCCGGTGGCCGCGTTGCAACCCATTGGCCCGGTCTCGGCGAGGACTCTTTGTATGGCGGAAGGGATTTAGCGCCGACAGCCGATATGCGCGGGTTATTTAAAACCGTCTTGCACGATCATCTCAATGTTTCTTCGTCCACTTTGGAGAGTTCCGTGTTTCCAGACAGCAAAAACGCAATTCCGCCTCCCGGGAAACTCATTCGCAGCTAAACGACACTGCCAATCCACAGAACGAACTGAGTTATCATGGATGTCGAACCCCAAATACCCCGAAAGAAAAGGTGACAATCGCGCTAGCGCGGATAGAAGTTTATCCGTAGGCTGTTGTTATAATAATGACAATACAAGGTAACCACCTTGTGCAGGGGATAAATAAGAATGATTTCGATTAACCACCTCATGAAGGAATTCACGGTGACCGATGGTAAGGTCGCCGCACTAAATGACCTCAATATCGAAGTCGACCCCGGAGAATTCTTTGTCATAGTTGGTGCTAGTGGCTCGGGCAAAACCACACTTTTACGCTCAGTCGCCGGGCTTGAGACGCCGGATACTGGCTCGATTAAAGTTGAAGACCGTACTGTATTTTCCAACGAGCCTTCTGTGTGGGTTCCAGCGCAGGAACGCGGATTTGGTATGGTGTTCCAATCTTATGCCGTCTGGCCGCATTTAACTGTTTATGAGAACGTCGCCCTCCCATTGCGGGAAGGCGAACAAAAGATCCCAGGTAGCGAAGTCGATGGGCGCGTTAAACAGGCCCTTGAGATGGTCCAGCTCGAAGAGCAAATTCACAGGCCTTCGACGCTCCTAAGTGGCGGACAGCAACAACGTGTTGCCCTCGCAAGAGCCATTGCAGTCAACCCCAATGTTCTCCTGATGGACGAGCCACTTAGTAATCTGGATGCCCGGCTGCGGGAAGAAGTCCGCGGTAAAATTCGGGATCTGGCTAAAAATCTCGGTGCCACGGTACTGTATGTGACCCATGACCAGATTGAAGCAATGGCGATTGCCGACAAGATCGCCCTGATGAGTTTCGGCAAGCTGTTGCAATATGGGGCGCCAATTGATCTATACAGAAATTCCAATTGCGCGGAAGTCGCCGAGTTTTTCGGCACCGTAAACTGGTTGCCGGGAGAACTTGATGGCGATGTCGTAAAAACCAAGATCGGTGATTTCTCGGCTTCACAAAAAGCGATCACCGATAAGAACGTTTGGGTCGGTATTAGACCTGAGCACTTAGCCTTCCCGGAAGAGTCTTTCAGCTCTCAACCCAATCACATTTTAGCAGACCTCCGGAATTCCATATTTCTTGGCGACCAGTATACGTTTGAAGGAAGTGCATCTGACTCGACCCTGCATGGCAAGAGCCGGGCTGCACCGAAACTGCAAGGCGACAAGCTGCATATTGCTGTTGACCCTGATGACGTCATGATCTTCTCGGCAGATGACAGCAATACAACGTTTATTAACGCCTCAATGGCAGACAACTAAACTTGCAGTTGGGGTAGCTATATTGCGAAAGACAGTACGCGTTAGAAGTAGTTTCAAACCGTTAGTAAAAGTGAAACTATGTAATTAGAAGACCTAAAAAAATAAAGTATTTTACGGACGCGGCTAAGATGTTGCGTCCACAACGAAGATGGAAAACAACGAAAGGTAAGGAGGCAATTACATGTCAAATACATTCACCCCTTTAAAGGCCATAGTCGTGATCCCGATCACCGCTATGTTAGCAATCGGTTCTGCATCAGCCGCGGACGCTCCAAAGAATCTTCAAGAGCTCATAGCCGGCGCTAAAAAAGAAACAACCTTGCGCGCAATGTGGTCATCTGCCAGCCTGAATGGCGGCAAAGGGCTCAAACAAGTCGTCGCCGCGATGAATAAAAAGTACGGCACGAACCTAAAAGCACAGTTTACGCCGGGTGCCTCTATGACTCGGATGATCGCGAAGATCACACGTGAAATGAAAGCTGGCCAAAAGTCGAGCACCGATGTGATTTATGGCAATGCTGGCGGCGTCCTGAAAGGTTCAAAAATCGGACTCTTTCGTAAAATGAACTGGTTGAACTATCTCGACCGACCAATGCTCAAGGAAAAGGGTTTTGATCCCGTAGGACCGGGTGGGACCGCACTTGCGATGGGATCCACGCTGGTCGGTGTTGTCTATAATAGTGACATAGTTAAAGGCGATGATATTCCAAAATCACTTGCCGATACGCTAAAGCCTAAATGGAAAGGCAAAATTGCATCGACGCCCTATGCTGCGGGAATGCGCGAATTTGCCATGCCTGACCTTTTGGGCAAAAAAGCCATGCTTGATTATACAACGAAGCTCTCCAACCAGATCGGTGGGCTGATGCGGTGCGGTTCAATGAACAAGATCACCAGCGGAGAGTTCCTCATGCTGGTCTTGAGTTGTGGCGACCAGTATGTGAACCAGGCACACCGCAAGAAAGAACCACTTGGTTATGCCCTCATGAACGAAGCCGTCGTTTCACATACGCGCTACGGATCAGTGCCGGTAAACTCTCAGTCACCAAATGCTGGTGCTTTATTCGTTGTCTACCTTCACAGCAAAGAAGGTCAGAAGTGGATGTGGGAAAATGTCGGGCTGGACCTTCATCTCTATCCCGAGTCTCATCAGCGTAAGAAGTTGCTTGCACAGATTGCAAAGGGCGCAAAGGCGGTTATCAATTCACCGCAATGGCTCGGCGCTCAGGGTGGTTATGTCAAAACCCGGAAAGCACTCCAGAAAATTCTGAAGAAAAAGAAGAAGTAAGCACCGCTTTCTGCGAGAAACACGGGTTGGGGAGCATGCTCCCCAACCCGCACGTTTTTGCTCCATAACCTTCCGCTTAGCGACAGGAAATTCTTTTGCATTCTAAAACGTCCCCAACGCTGATGGTGCTCGCTGCACTGCCGATGTTCGTCATCGTTGTATTAGTGGGCGTTCTCATCTCAATCAGTTTTCAATCCGGCATTATTGGAACGTCGGACGCACATTTTACACTTAGCAATTATGTAGATCTATTCACCGACCCGATCATTGGCGAAGCACTCTACAACACCATCATTTTCGCGATTACCGCGACGCTTGTCTCAATGGGGGTTGGGCTTCCCATCGCATGGCTTACCGAACGAACCACTATGCGCGCCAAAAGTGCTGTCTACGCCATAATGACACTAGGGCTGTTGATCCCGGGCATCTACACGGCGATGGGCTGGACCTTCCTGGCGCACGCCCGAATTGGTTTTCTGAACAGATGGGCCATTCAGTTTTTCTCGCTTTCAGAAGGACCGATTAATATCGCAACGCCCATTGGCATGGGGTTCGTACAAGGGCTCAGCCTCGCCGCCCTGGCCTTTATTTTAACAGCCCAAATGTTTCGCGCGATGAACCCATCGCTCGAAGAAGCGGCCAAAATTCATGGGTTGGGATTTTTCGGCACTATGCGCCGCGTCACGCTGCCGCTCGCGATGCCCGCAATCCTCGCCGCTGTAATTTATATCGTCGTAATTGGTATCGCGACCTTCGATGTACCGGCGATCATCGGTCTAGCAAACCGGGTTTATATGATCAGCACCTATGTGTTTGAGAAAGCAAACCCCGGCGACGAAGAGTTCTCTCAACACGGAATTACAGCTGCTCTCGGCGTTATAATGATCGGCGTCGCACTTCTTCTCACATGGTGGTACAGCACTGTTCTGCGGCAGGGCGACAAATATCAGGTCGTTACCGGCAAAGGCTATCGCCCGACCCTCATTGATATTGGCCATTGGGGTAAAGCCGCCTGGGCTTTTATTATCGTTTACATCATCGCCGCGAAAGTCATTCCGCTGATTTTGATCGGTTATGCCGCCTTTGTCCCTTATCTCGCACCACCATCTGCAAAAATGTTCAGCCTGATGTCCATGGACAACATTATGGAGAACATGGATTGGGACCTGGTCTTTAGAGGATTGAAAAATACGGTTCTCCTAGTCCTTATAGTCCCCGCTGCAACGCTTGTTCTTGCCTTTAGTGTCTCCTGGCTCATTGTGCGCAGCCGCAGCAAAGCCCGTTATGTCCTGGAGTTTGGCGCCTTCCTGCCGCACGCACTGCCTGAGGTAATCCTTGCCGTCGCGGCAATCCTTATGGCGCTGTTTGTCCTCAAAGACTTTGTGCCGCTCTATGGCACAGTAACGCTCATCGCCATCGTATACGTCATCACCAGAATTAGTTTCGCCACACGGGCAATAAATAGTGCGCTTCTTCAAATTCACAAAGAGCTGGAAGAAGCTGCCCACGTCTCAGGGCTCTCCGAGATCAGAACCTCCTGGCGTATTTTGGTGCCGCTTTTACGGCCAACACTGATGTCTGTCTGGATATGGTCTGCCATCCTGGTTTATCGCGAACTAACCGTCGCCGTCTTTCTCGTAGGGCATGAAAACATCACACTGCCTGCAGTAATCTGGAGTTATTGGCAATCCGGCGCGACTAACCTTGCCGCGGCGGTGACCCTCATAATGACTTTGGTTTTGACGCCACTTGTCCTTCTGTTCTGGTGGTTTGGCCGAAAATCCGTAATGTCGAATTAGCCGAATAAAGTGCAAGCGTTAGTTCTAAAGAGGAATCATCATGCTCGACTCGATTGATGGGAAATATAATGTCGGCGGCGTTCTACTCGACCGTCCCTTCAAAATTCGCCGGCTCGGCCATTTCGGCATTAATGCAATTAAGATGGAGGAAGCCCTCCATTTTTATCACGCATTACTGGGTTTTCGGATCGTCGACATTAGAGACCCCTTCCCAGAAGGCCGTGAGGTTCCCGATAAACTCAAACCGTTTGGTGATTTACGCGGCTACTTTTTCCGTTATTCGCACGATCACCATGCTTTTGTGCTCTACAACCATCGCCAGCGCGGTGCTGTCGATAAGCTCGGGCGGTGGCGTGAAAATATTACCGTCAATCAGATCACCTGGCAGGTCGGCACACTTGCCGAAGCCGTTAATGGGCATCACTGGCTGGCAGAACGCGGCAGCAACATGATCCGTGCCGGGCGGGATATGCCTGGCTCAAACTGGCACACTTATCTGATGGATGCCGACTGGTTCCAAAACGAGCTGTATTACGGCATCGAGCAAATCGGCTGGGATGGCTATTCCAAACCCTGGGATATGCATAATCGTGAATTCAAAGAAGTCGCCCCCCTACCCCAGATATCGGAATATCGTGAAGTCAAAGAGGCATTGGAAGCCGGCGTTGAGATGAATACCGGGTATCGTGACATCGAGCCACTGGAAGAAAAGTATGACGTCGACGGCATTCTCCTCGGTCGACCCTTCAAGATCACCAAGATCGGTCCGGTGCGATTGTTTTGCGATGATATAGATACAGCGGTTTCTTTTTACCGGGACTCCCTTGGCTTTATCGAAACCGAAACAGTTGATTACAAAGGCCATCAATGCGTGTTCCTGCGGAATAATACAGAACATCATTCGATGTCACTTTATCCCCTCGCATTGCGCAAAGAGCTTGGCTGCCGCGAAGACACAAAGCTCTTCGCCTTTGCTATTAGACTGGCCAATTATCAGCAACTCAAAAACGCAGTAGCATTCTTCCGCGAGCAGGGCTGCACTGTCCGAGAAGACATTCCTCAAGAACTTTATCCCGGCATCGATTACACTGCCTTTGTCGTCGACCCTGACGGTCAACTCATTCAACTTTATGCATACATGGAACAAGTTGGGTGGGATGGGAAACCTCGATCAGCATCAGAGCGCCGTAGTGTTACTGCCGGTGACTGGCCTGACGCTCTTGATCCTGTTTCCGATAGCTACATGGGTGAGCCGTTCCTAGGACCACTTGGTTAACGGCTCGTGGCGGACGACCGGCTCCCGACCCACATCTGGATCGATGCCCACCTGAAACGTTGTTCAGTGGCGGGCATTCCGGCCGTCGTCGTCAATTCAGGCGAAAAAATGGGTGGTACCATCCTCTTAAAAATTTATCAGGCAGGCGTGGGATGCAGGTTAATGTCCCAGATGCGAGACCTAGACGGAAAGCTCAGCTGGTACCCGGCCCATGATGAACAGGTAATAGAAGAACGCGACGCAGACGAACGCATTCGCAAATCAATAGACCGCGACCCGGATCTTTGGGTTATCGAAATAGAAAGCCGTGATGGCTCGGTACCAGTAGACGGTCTCTAATCGGAGTTCCGAAAATCAATCCGCAAAAGCTGATTTCAAACGGCCAAACAAGCCTTGTTTCTGCTTTGCCCGCTTTTTCCGGTCAGGATGTGTTCGAGCTCCTGAGTCCAAGCGGCCACGCCCCGATTTCTGGACATTGGCGTTTTCCTTAGTGCAAAGAATTTTGAAAGCACCATCTTCATCGACTTTGTAATAAGCAATCTTTGCAATTTTTGGATCGTCCGCAAACCGCCGAGCCGCATCTCCATCGGCTTCCATGCGCGATGAAATATCGCTGTATTCGCATTTGCCTTCTTTGACCGCCTGGCCAGGGTAGCAAATATAGATTTCCGTCGTGCCCGCCATTTAACTCGAGGCCCCTAATAGTGGAACATTATGTAGCGACACGGTAATCGCAAAAATTTTCTAATTTATTAACGTTAACACGAAACTTACAGGTTTGATCGGCGTACCATACCCTGGCACGCTTCCAAGGATTTGATAGACTGACGGCGAAAGCCCATCGCAAAAGCGATCAGACCCTTCAGGAGAGACAGATATGAGCGATCCAAAAATTTTCATTTTTGCGCCCGTCGATCAGGCAGATGAATGCCACCAAAAGCTGGAGAAATACGGGTGTGATCTCTCTATGGGGCAAGCGGATTGGCACTCCCCGCAAGGCGACAATGAACAAGATATGATTGGAATGGCCGAGGAAGCCGATGCCCTGATGGGAACGTCTATCCGATCGAGTCCTATTACGCGTACCATTATGGAATCCAGCCCCAACCTGAGAGTCGTCGCCAAATGTACCGTTGGTACTGATGATATCGACGTCGACGCCGCAACAGAGCTCGGTATTCTAGTATGCCATGCGCCAACCGAATCCAATTGTTACGGCGTTGCGGAGGGCACAGTTGCCTTTATTCTCGCAACTATCAAAAAACTCAACCAACGCGATGCCGCCGTTAAAAGCGGTGATTGGCGTGATCCTGGCCTTATGGGCCAATATTTAGGTCGGCGCACCACTGACGATTATCCAGGCCTTACATTAGGCCTCATTGGCTTGGGTCGGATCGGTGCCCGAGTAGCGCAACTCTTTGCGCCATGGCGCATGCGTATTATCGCGACAGATCCCTATATCGACGATGAACGTTTCATGCGCAACGGCGTCGAAAAAGTAGATATGGATACGTTATTGGCGGAATCCGACATCGTCAGCATGCATTGCGTAAATACCAAAGAAACCTCAAAGCTGATGGATGCCGAAAAGTTCGCAAAGATGAAGTCGACGGCGATATTTGTGAATACATCGCGCGGCGCCAATGTTGATGAAGCGGCATTGGCCGAGGCTTTGGAAAATGATGTGATTGCCGCCGCAGCGATTGACGCCTTTGCCGACGAGCCTATCGATACCAATTCGCCACTGAAAAAACTTGGTGACAAGGTAATCCTATCGCCGCATATGGTGTCCTCCAATCAGGCGAGCGGGCTGGGACCAGGCTACGTCTGGGCAACCAATGCTGTATTGCAGGCACTGGCCGGTGAAGTGCCAAACAATGTCTTTAATCCTGAAGTCATTGAACGCTGGAAAGAACGATTTGCCGGCACAACGGTTCTAACAGCCAACGAGCCCGTTCCAGATCACCCGGGATTTGGACCACCAAACCCCTAGAGGATGATCCAACGGCTGATTGCTACTTTTTCTTTTTCGCCAAACCGATCATAAAAAACACCAGCCAGATTGGCACCACAACGACGGCGCCAAGTAGGACGTATTTCAGCGACCATTTAAGGAAACTGAGGACGACCTCGTAAATATCAACGACGGTTTCGCCAAGGTTTTCCACAAGGGAACGAGGGCTGATATCGAAAAATGCCAGGGCGAGCCCAACCAGGAGCGAAATAATTGCAATTTTGACAATCGTTGAGACAGCACTGTTGGGCATCTTGCTCTTTCTGACTGGTGACAAATAAAGGTATTTCGAGCGGAATCCTTAGTTTTGTGCCTCAGAAATTTTCTTGTCGGTATTGTATTGGCTCAAGGCATAAACCGCCCAGATTGCCGCAGGGACCCAGCCAATCAGCGTCAATTGGAGAATAATACAGATAATTCCCTGGGTTTTCTGGCCAATAAAAAAGAATGACAGCCAGGGCAGAAGAATTGCAATTAACAACCGAACCATCGAAAACCTCCAACGAAAAACTGACGCCAACCACTCGGTGACGAACCTCCTGAATTTTATAAGGGACTGATCAGAATCTGTCACCAGCGGGATTGACCCAACCACGGTCTTGCACGAACACGGACGACGCGTTAGTGAAAGAAAATGTCAAAAGAAGATACAGCATTGGTCCTCTTCTCCGGTGGGCAAGACAGCTCGACATGCCTCGCCTGGGCAATCAATAATTTCGCGCATGTTGAAACAGTAGGCTTTGATTATGGCCAACGTCACTCGGTAGAGCTTGACTGCAGAATACGGGTTTTATCAGCGGTTCGGCGAGCATTTCCGGCGTGGCAGAGGAAGCTGGGCGACGACCACTTGCATGCCATTCCGGTACTCGGCAACATCAGTGAAACAGCCCTCACGCGAGATACAGAAATTTCCTTTGCCGAAGGCGGGCTCCCAAATACATTTGTCCCGGGCCGAAACTTGGTCTTCCTAACCCTCGCTGCCGCAATCGCCTATCGTCGGGGAATCCGCCATATCGTCGTTGGCGTCGGCGAGGTTGATTACTCGGGCTACCCTGATTGTAGAGAAGACTCAATCGCCTCAATGGAAGATGCCCTAAACATCGGAATGGAATCTGATTTCGTCGTACATACCCCTTTGATGCACCTCGACAAGACCTCTATCTGGGAGATGGCCGATCATATTGGAGGGCCTGAACTCATTGATATCATTATCGAATACAGTCACAGCTGCTATCTCGGAGATCGTAATACGCGCCACGATTGGGGATACGGGTGTGGTCATTGCCCCGCCTGCGCCTTACGGGCCGCTGGGCATGAAGGCTTTATCGAGAAGTCTGTCAAAGCAGATAAAACAACCGAATGACAATGAACGATTCAAGCTACGATTTACCGCCAATAGGATCCAGTCGCCTTGAAGGCTTTATCTATTTAGCGGCGTTTGCGCTTACCATTCCAATGGCAAATTGGTTGATCGGCAACGCTGGGACAGTTTGCCTTGAAAAAGGCCCATGCCTGATTCCCGTTGCCCCGGGATTGATGGCACCAAGCGGAGTTTTAATGATCGGGCTCGCTCTCGTTCTACGCGACCTCGTTCAACGACGGCTTGGCCCAATGTTCGCTATTGGTGCTATTTTAGCTGGTGCGGCTATATCCGCCTTTCTCGCCCCGCCATCGCTCGTTCTCGCCTCAAGCGTTGCATTCCTGTTGTCAGAGCTCGCTGATTTTGCCGTCTACACACCGTTGCAGCGTCGCCGTCTGGTGCTTGCGGTTTTCGCAAGTGGCGTCGTTGGATTGACCATCGACAGCGCTGTATTTCTATATCTGGCGTTCGGTAACCTGGATTTCATTGCCGGCCAAATCGTCGGCAAAAGCTGGATGATCGTTCTGGCCCTGCCAGCGATAATGTGGATCCGCCAACGCGATGAACGGCTCGGTATTCAACCGGCCTGACAATCCACCGCTACACTAATTCGATTTCAAATGCCCATCCCGACGCTCATACAGCTCATCATCGGCATAGCCCATTGTTTCGGGAACGCCGCGCCCTAACATGACCTGAAACCAAACCGGTTCGAGGCTTGTATTGTCATAGCCGTGAATGACACCAGGCGGACATGTGATGCAATCCCACTTGCCCAACCGTGTTGTAATCCGATTTCCATCCTCATCCTCGACAAAGGCATCAAGGTGCCCTTTTAACACAAAGAACGTCTCCTCGACTTCGTGCGTGTGGGGGGCATTTCCCTGTCCCGGCTCGACATACATGATACTCAGCGTATGCGCGCGGGGTGGTATAGCGTTCATATCCCCATGCTTGCCAGATCCCCCGGCTCCAATAAACCGGTGCTGAGCCCGCTTCCATCCTTCGATTTTTGCATCTTCAAAGGCTTCCCAGTCGGGAATCCGATCCTTAAACCGGGCGACATACTGGTCCATAATGTCATCGATTGACGTATTAACAAGTTCGGGGGGGCGTGGGTGACGGGCAACAGCCATGAGATTTCTCCAATAGGAACGATAGAGAAACCGAACCACGCCAAACCGCGTGCGTCAATATAGCGTTCAAAAAATCAAATGAGAAATTTGATCGGCTAAGCGGTCTCGATATTTGGGTATTCGGAAAGCTCTTCATAAAGCGGACCACCTTCGATCGTACAACGCCGCAACAGGCGGGGTTCTTCGGGATCGAACCAAGTGCGCCCGTGGATAGCACAACGATTATCCCACATCACGAAATCACCTAATTCCCATTCATGCTCATAAACAACATCTGGGTTTTCGCCGGCGGCATAAAGCTGCTCAAGGATCGCTTCGCTTTCCTCGTGACTCACACCCTCGATACGCTGCGTCATAAGCCGGTCGACGAACATCGATTTGCGACCAGACTCAGGGTGGGTCACAAAAACTGGATGTCGCCAGTGCGGGATGTGACTGATATCGCCCGAAATATCGACGCGAGCACGACGTTCATACTGGTGGATATGCAGCGCCTTCTGCCCTGCCAACTTGTCTTTTAACTCCTGACTAAGCGAGTCATAGGCCTGATACATATTGCCGAAAAGCGTATTACCACCTTCAGAGGGCAACTCAACACCATATAGAAATGTGTAGTTATACGGGTTTTCCGAATATCCAGAATCAATGTGGTACCACATGTCCCCATCGCCAAAGGAACCGACCGGCTTGCCGTCTATCAACTTATTGCTAACCAGCATGACCCGCTGATCGTTTTGTAGAACACCATCCGTCCGATCTTTGAGCTCTTCAGGCGGTGCTTTACGTTCTCCGAGGTCACCAAAACGGCCTGCGAAACGCAGCTGTTCTTCTTCAGAAATTTCCTGACCGCGAAAAACCAGGACGATATATTCGTTCCATAGAGCCCGCAGCTCATCAATCGTTTTCTGTGGCAAATTCTCGCGCAAATCCACGCCGAGAATTTCCACACCGCAGGCGGGGGAAAGCGGTTTGTATTGAACGCTTACCGGTTGATCCATCACAAACGTCCTCACAGCAAAAAATCCAGAAACTGAATTTTAGCACTGAAGATAATGTGTGGTCTATGTGCGAAACGGCCCCTGGGGGCCAAATTACAGATTACGCGGCTTCGAAATCCGAACCACTGCGCCAGCTACCGCTAGACTTGCAGCGTTTGCAAACGCGTTCACCTGACCAACTGCTTTCGAAACGCTCTCCGCATTTCAAACAGTCGCGCTTTTTCATCACATAAACCCGTTCGGGTTCCGGCTTTTTAGATTTGTTTGTCATAGCCATACCCTACCGTATGGTGTTTTTAGAAAAAGTGAAACAAAAAGATTAAAAATTTTAGCCATTTGAGGCAAAAAGTCGCACTTTTACGCCAGAAAATGGTTAAATCCCGCGAAAGACATACGGCTTCTTCTTAAAAAAATCTCGTCAAAACCTTGTTTTTCGGAAATTTTCCGTGACACTGAATAGTCAAAGTTATCCCGTCAGCTGACAATTTATCGAGAGCAAAAATGCCCAGCCAAAATATGGAAGTCGCAGCAGCGTCCGACTGCCTTACCGGTAGCCTTATTATACAGGCGATAAAAGATAGCGGCGTCAAAACCGTGCTTACAGTACCTGATAAAACCACTGCCGATGGATTATTGCGTCCAATCTCGGCCGACGCCGGTCTACGCCAAATCAGGACCTGTAAAGAAGACGAAACCATTGGGATAAGCGCTGCATTGTCCTATAGCGGACAGCGATCTTTGATCCTGATCCAATACACCGGGTTACTCTATTCAATGAATGCCATTCGGGCCGTCGCCGTAGAATATCAGTCGCCGATCTGTTTAATGGTGGGTCTGCTTGGCAAAGAACCTGGCGTTCTTCCGACCGAGTCCAAACGCTTCGGTGTCAGAATTATCGAGCCGATTTTAGATACAATGGGAATAGCCAACCATGTCATCGAAACAGACGATGACATTGAGAAAATAGCGCCTGCCATTAACAACGCCTATGAGACATCCAGCCCCGTCGCGATGCTCATTGGCCGACCCCCGTTAGCCTCATGATAAAACGCGATGAATGTCTTAAATCACTGGTCGCTAAAATTGCTGACGATGAGGTGGTCGTTGCGGCCTACACGACAGCCTTCGAACTAGACGCGATAAGACCAAGCCCGTTCAATTTTATCTCTTCAGGCGCCATGGGATTAACGTCATCCCACGCGCTAGGTTTCGCGCTCGCCTGGCCGGATCGACGGATAATTCTGCTTGATGGTGATGGCAGTCTGCTGATGAATTTGGGCTCTCTCGTCACCAATGCGAATGCCGCTCCGAAAAACCTCATTCATTTTGTCTTCGAAAACGGTACCTATGAAGCAAATGGCGGCCATCCGATCCCCGGACAAGACAGCGTCAACTTTGCCGGCATGGCAGATTCCGCTGGCTACAATAATTGCCACGAGATTTCAGATATTGAAGGCTTTGAGAACAACATAGGCAGCATTCTCCAGGAAGAAGGCCCAACCTTCATCACCCTCAAATGTGAGACTGGGGAAGAGTACCCCCAAGATTACCGCTACATGCATAGCGCCAAAATTCGCGAACGATTTGCCAACGCGGTCAAAGACTTTTGATAATTTGTTCGACCGTGTTCCCAGCGGTTTGACAATAAGGAAAACACTATGTCCCTCGAAGTTCGCCGGGTCGTCACCGGCCATAACGAAATCGGAAAAGCCACAGTCGTTATCGACGAATTGTCCGACAACGTTATTTCCCGCCGTGCCGGACAACACAGCACCGTCATATGGGCAACAGACCAAACGCCAGCAGATCTAGCATCAGTCAACGACATCTCAGCAGATGTCGAAGCCACCACCGTGCCCAATGGGACAGTCTTCCGTATCTCCCGCTTCGAGCCCGGTGTCGCCCCCCGCAATCACCGAACCGCTAGCCTCGACTATGCTGTTGTCATGTCTGGAGCTATCGACATGGAACTCGATGACGGAGAGATCGTTAATTTAAGAGCAGGCGATGTCCTCGTCCAACGCGGCACGGTCCACAATTGGACGAATCCCGGCACCGAGCCTTGTATGATTGCCTTTATCCTCATGGATGCTCCGCTTCCTCAAGAACTCAACGCCGAGGGGTAGCGCAAGACTATTGGTGCCGCCTACAATTGCGGCATATCTCGTTACAACGAGAAAACGTAATGTTATTTCTAACCGGAGATCTCAGAGATGGCCGACGTAAAAATATATGAAACTGATATAGCGATTATTGGATCCGGTGGTGCTGGCATGGCAGCCGGAATTGAGGCTCGAGATGCCGGAGCCAGCGCTATCGCCTTTGAAAAGGCTACTGATCTTGGCGGCGCCGCAATCATTTCCGGCGGCGGTTGCTGTATGGTTGGCACACCCCTCCAGAAAGAACTGGGCATCGAGGACAATCCCGACCTTGCCTTCAGCGAATGGATAAAGTGGGGAGGTCCCGGTGCCGACGTCGTCTGGGCGCGATATTACATCGAACACACGCTCCACGACCTATATCACTGGGCCGAAAAACAGGGCGTCAAATGGGTCGATATGAAACCTCAAGAAGGCAATTCCGTGATGCGTTGGACACGCCCGGAACGCAGTGGTCTTGGTCTCATGACAAATCTGATCCAGTCATATCGCGACAAGGGTGGTGAGATCGTCAATAATACCGAGATCACTAGAATAAAGATGGATGGTGATCGAGCCGTCGGATTTGAAGGTGTGAATTCAGAGACTGGCGAGAAAGTGGATGTCAGTTGTAAGACGGTCGTCGTAACCACTGGCGGCTTTAATTCCAACATCGATATGGTTTTGGAAGCACGCCCCGAGTTCAAAGAATACAAAGTCATGGAAGGATCGGGCCGCGGTTCTACTGGGTCTGGTCATAAGCTGGTCACCGAAGTCGGTGGCTACCTTACCCATATGGAGAACGTCTGGTTTTATGTCTACGCGACCCCAGATTACCTCGACCCGGATCAAAAGCGGGGTCTGGTCTGCCGCCACATCCCAGGTTACGTCTGGGTGAACCAGCAAGGTAAGCGTTTCCACAACGAAGCCCTATCAGGCGGGAATTCGGCGAGTCCGGCGATGCTTGCACAAACACCACCGCATGCCTGGGCGATTGTTGATAAGGAAATGAAATCAACGCTAGAGATCGCAGATCCATATTATCGTGAAGGCGATAAGATCGTTCGGGAGAAAGTCGAAGAGCTTCTGGCCAATTCACCCTATATCAAAAGCGCTGATACGCTGGAGGGGCTGGCGAAAGAAATCAATGTCGATCCAACAACCTTCATTGGCGAAATCGAACGCTACAATCAAGCCTGCGAACAGGGTTTAGAAAACGAGCCCGATTTCGGCAAACCTCTGAAGCTATCCAAGTCTTTTGATACCGCACCCTACTACGCCATCCAGTTCTTTCCGCTGGCGCGCAAGAATTTTGGTGGCATCAAAACCGACATCAAATGTCGGGTGTTGAACAAACATTTTGAACCCATTGAAGGCCTGTTTGCAGCGGGAGAAGCCTGTGGCATGGCAGGTGGTCACATCAACGGCCGAGCTGGCCTTGAAGGCACAATGCTTGGTCCATCTATCTTTAGCGGTCGGGTAGCAGGTGGCTGGGCCTCTAACGAAGCCGGATTTGGCGCCGGCTTCGTCGGAAAACCCAACCGTCCATAATCAGAGGCTACGCGGCTTTACGGGTCTGTGATTGACGATTACCACCGCGGTTCGGATTGCCCTGTCCCTTACGGTGACCAGCACCCCGGCCACTGCGACTACGCGTTTTCTTGGGCTTTTGCCCAGGACGACCACGATTGTTACGTGACTTAGTCGGCGGTTTTACGGGTTCACCAACCGGTTCGTCACCGATCACTGTTAATTTGCTGCCGATAAGCTTCTCGATATCACGTAGGTAGAGCCGTTCCGTTCCATCACAGAATGAAACTGCCGCACCATTGGCACCGGCACGCGCCGTCCGTCCAATCCGATGGACGTAGCTCTCGGGTTCATTAGGCAACTCGAAATTGATGACATGGGTTATGCCATCAACATCAATGCCCCGGGCGGCGATATCGGTCGCCACCAGCACACGGACATCACCATCACGAAATCGCTTTAACGCCCGCTGCCGAGCACCTTGGGATTTGTTGCCATGTATTGCGTCAGCGTCAATACCAGCTTTGGTAAGCTGCATAGCAACCCGGTTTGCCCGATGCTTTGTGCGGGAAAAAACGATGACACGCGCGAACGCTGGATCAGATAAAACATCTTCCAATAATTTTCGTTTATCGCCAGACGAAACATGATGAACACATTGCTTGATACGTTCGACAGGGGTCGCCTGCGGCGTTACTTCAACGCGAACCGGCTTATGGAGAAGATCCCCTGAAAGTTTGCCAACTTCACTTGGCATCGTCGCCGAGAAAAGCAACGACTGACGCTCTTGTGGCAAAGCGGCAATGATCTTCCTAACATCTCGGACAAAGCCCATATCGAGCATACGGTCCGCTTCATCGAGAACGAGATATTTTACGTCGCCCAGCCTGACGATTTTTTGTTGCATAAGATCAAGCAATCGACCGGGTGTCGCGACAAGAATATCAACACCGCGATGCATTGCCGTTACTTGTGCTTTTTGGCTGACGCCACCGAAAATTACCGTATGCCGGAGGTGCATATATTTGCTGTATAGCCGGAACTCTTCACCAATCTGGATCGCGAGTTCGCGAGTCGGCGCGAGAACCAAAGCGCGGGGGTTACGGGCCTTATTATTCACTTGTCCCTTTGCAAGGTTGTGCAGAATAGGGAGCGCAAAGGCGGCTGTTTTGCCGGTACCTGTTTGCGCAATACCCAGCATATCCCGGCCTTGAAGAAGGTCAGGTATGGAACGGGCTTGGATCGGGGTTGGGGTAGAATGCTTACGCTCTTTCAACGCACGCTCAATCGGTTCGGCCAAACCGAACTCCGAAAACTTACTAATACTCACTAAAGGATTCCTTATGTGCCAGGAGGCGCGCGCGGTAGTATCACCGCAAACGGTTTCTGGCGTTTGACCCTGCTCCAGGCGCGGCCAGAACGGGTTGATTTTTTGATTATTGGTCCCGGGACGTGGCGCCCAATTCAGGCGCTTCGCGCTATCGCGAGACAATCAACACGGGGTAAATGGGCCCTTGGCTGTAAAATGTCAAGAACTTCGATTTTCTAGCGTTCATGAACTGGTCAACTGGTATATGCCTCAATTCAGTAGCAACTCTAAGGAATGGTCTCTGTACAGCGAGTCAGTGATGTTCTAAGAATGGGCGGACATCTCAAAAGCGATAGAGAGGACGCCAATGGCTCGCAAAACAAACTATGGCTTTGAACGCCGTGAACGTGAAAAAGCGCGTGCCCAGAAAAAGGCCGACCGACAACGCGCCAAGCAAGAAAAATCCGACGAGCGCAAGGGCGAGACAAGCGAAGAACGACCCGCTACTGAATAGAACTCGGCGCTAACCCTGTAGGGATCTTTCACCCTACTTCTCGTTACTAACGTCGTCTTTACGACCGTGAAGCCGGGCGAATACTTCAAACAAAAATGCTGCACAAAGACCAAATAGCAGCAATCCGTTGGCCGCACATATTCCGGTCAACAATCTCCATGATATCGGCAAGATAATATCGCCATAGCCCAAAGTCGTCAGGGTCGCTGCCGCGAAATAAAGAGCGGGTTCGATGCTCGCAAACAAATCAAGAAACATAAAGACAACGGCCCACACCCAAACGGTGACGCTGATAGCGACCAGCAGCCACAGCGAGACCAGCGTTAGTGCGATAATCGTATTCCGAATGGGCGGTGGATCACCAATCCAGGGTGCGGAACGACGTAAAACGAATATTGCTGCACCAATAAAGGCCGCCGCCATTGCTATCGTAATAGAGACCACACCGGCCCCTAGCAGCAGTTGCAAGAACATTAATTAATCTCTCCCGTTCACTATATTCAATAGTCGCATTGTTCTCTCGATTGACAAGGCCGATAAACCTGTTTCCTCCCTACTCCTTGATCGGCTATTTTGAAACTATCTGAAATAACCGAGATACAGATTCCTACCCATGACAGCCAAAGGCCAACCACTACTTCAAATTTCGGGGCTTCGTAAAAGCTTTGGGAACAATCATGTCTTAAAAGATATGACACTTGATGTTGCCAAGGGCGAAGCCATCACCATCATCGGCACGTCAGGCAGTGGGAAGTCTCTGTTGTTCAAATGCCTGCAATATCTAATTGCACCAGACGCCGGAACGATCAAGATAAATGGCCATAACCTTCATGAGATGACAGCACGGGATCGTAGAGAATACGAACAACGCCGTAGCGTCCTTTTTCAGTATGGCGGATTGTTTGACAGTTTGAAGGTTTGGGAAAACATCGGTTTTCTGCAGACTAACCTTGGTGAAATGTCGGATGATCAGGCTCGGGAAATTGCAATCGAAAAGCTCGCCATCGTTGGACTTCCGGCCGACGTTTGCGATCTCTATCCCAGCGATCTGTCAGGCGGCATGCAAAAACGCGTGGGTTTCGCCCGGGCAATTGCCAACGATCCTGAATTTTTGTTTCTCGATGAACCGACAGCGGGTCTCGACCCAATCATGAGTAATGAAATATGCCGGTTTATCTCAGAAAGCGTTTCGGCGTTAGGAGCAACCACGATCTCGATCTCTAGCGATCTTAATACAGTCGAACGCATTTCAGATCGGGTGGCGATGATCCATGACGGTCAATTCGTATGGGACGGCCCCACTGATCGGCTGTACTCCTCTGGAAACGAATACGTCCATCAGTTCGTCAATAAACTCTCCGATGGTCCTATTGCCGTCGGCGCCTGAATAACCAATCTTACTCCAAGATAATCGAGTTATTCCCACGCGAAAGTGCTGCTTCAAATACACCCTGCATTGAGGTTGAAACTACAGGGTTCCTGTTCTAAAACCCGACATCTCTGATTTACCGATAAGGTTTTGATAAATGAGTTCCGCGAATTCAACCGTTCGGCTGGCTGCCGACAATGTAGCCGCGCTTGACGGCGCAAGCGTTTCACCAATAAAGGAGTCCGTAGGCTCTTATATATCCGGCTATCGGTTTAACGGTGACTCAATCAGTGAAGGTTTCCGAGCCAAAATGCGCGACTTGCTGCACAATCGCGGCCTCGTTGTTTTCGCACCGGGTACTGTAACTGCAGAAAATTTTACTAAATTTGGCGGGTTCCTTGGTGAATTCTTCGATTATGCCGGCCCCCATACGCCACGCGCGCCGGACAACCCAGATGCTACCGTTATTAGCGCCGCAAAAGATTCTCATTTACGCAATCACGTCTGGCATGCCGATGGTGGTTTTCGTGCTGACGCACCCGCTTTTACGGCCTTGTTTGGAAAAGCCGTTCCGAAAAATGGCGGTGACACCATGTATGCCAACGCTACTTATGTTTATGAATCTCTAGATCCTCTATTCGCGCAATATCTCGATTCACTACAGGTCATTCAGTCTCCCGACGCTACCGGACATATTACCGACCGATATCTCGACCCGGAGGAAGCGGCTCAAGCGCGCCTTCGGATGCCTCCCTTTGAAATGCCATTAGTCCGCACACACCCAGTCACTGGTCGCAAATGGATTGCGATTAATGAATCGTACGTTTGTTACATCAAGGGTGTAAGCCGGGTTCACAGCCAGAACATTCTTGGCATTCTATTCGACATCATCAAGTCGCCGGAAGCGACTTGCCGTTTTGAATGGGAAGAGGGCGCTTTAGCGGTTTGGGATAACAGGGTCGTACAACATCGCGCAGTGAAGGATTACAGCGGCGACGCAACACGCCTTCTCTATCGCTGCACTATGACGGCCTAAAATCGCCTAGCCGCATGTCCGGCAACTAGCGTGCCAGGTTTCACTTCTATAGTTTATTCATAGACTTTTCGGCGGTGATCCCCAATGGCTAATACAACCAACGCTCCCGGCTATACCAGCGCCCAAACTATATCAGTTCTGACTGGCGCAAGCCTCATGCTCACCATGAGCATGGGCATGCGCCAGAGCTTTGGATTGTTTGTCTCTCCGGTAACGCAAGACCTAGGTATTTCCGTTGCCGATTTCACCTTGGCCATCGCCATACAGAACTTTGTCTGGGGATTAAGCCAACCAATAATTGGCGCATTTGCCGATAGAGTTGGTTGCCGCATGATGACGATCCTGGGCTCCTTGCTTTATGGAGCTGGACTCGGGGTTACCATGATCGCGGAGGGACCAATCGCCCTCTGGATTGGGCTGGGTGTCATGGTTGGGCTTGCTCTCGCCTGTACCGGGCTCAGCCTTGCCCTCGCCGCATCGGCGCGAGCTGTTTCACCGATCAAACGAAGTGTGATGCTAGGGACAATATCTGCGGCTGGGTCGATCGGAACCTTTATCGCCGCACCCCTTGCGCAAGGACTAATAGACAGCCACAGCTGGACCATGGCGATGGTAGGTTTCCTCGGCCTTTGCGTTGTGATGATCCCAGCCGCATTTTTTACCGGCGCTGGAGACAAAGCCGAGTTGCAGATGGCTAAAGAGTCTACCGATTCCGATACGAGGATGTCCTTAAAGGAAGTTCTGTCTGAAGCTTGGCAACACAAGGGATATGTCACGATGGCTGTGGCTTACTTTGTCTGTGGTCTGCAGCTGATCTTTATTGCCGCCCACCTGCCTGCTTATTTAGAAATTTGTGGCCAGTCGCCGACGCTTAGTGCTCAGGCGCTCGGTGTGATTGGCGGTTTTAATGCGATCGGCTGCTATATTCTCGGATGGATGGGGGGCAAGTATCCCAAACACGTTATACTCGGCTCAGTCTACATATTGCGGTCGGCCTTTATCGTGGTCTATTTTCTGCTACCCGCGACGCCAACAACAACTCTTATATTCGCGGCTATCATGGGCCTTCTGTGGCTCGGTGTAGCGCCGCTGGTCACTGGATTAGTGGGCCAGATATTCGGATTACGTAACATGGCGACCCTGACGGGCATCGCATTCTTCTGCCATCAAACGGGCTCCTTCGTTGGGGCTTGGGGCGCTGGGCTTCTTTTCGATGCGATGGGGAATTATGATCTCGCCTGGCAAATCGGGGTCCTCATTGGCGTGACCGCCGGCCTGTGTCAGCTGTTCATGAACGACAAACCGACCTCTCGTATGACCGGAGCGGTCCCCGCGTAACGCACTCAAAAATGGGGCTCGTGATATCGCATCCCATCAGGCCAAACTGCCGGAATTTTCTGAAACTAGGATAATGATTTAGACCATATTTCAGCCACCTCAAATCAAATTGATTCCCCCTATACCGCCTTTACCGATAAATACGTAGATGATAAAAATTCATCGTGAATACTGCAGTTTTAAAGGCATTTTTAATTTCTAAAGGATAAATCGATGCGTAATTTCACCATTCGCTCGGCTTCGTTACTTCTATTATCCTTTTCTCTAATACTGATCTCTATCGTGCCGGCTAGTGCCGCTACCAATATTCTCTTCATTGTTGATGCATCAGGATCAATGAAAAAGAAAATTGGTGGCAAGACACGCATGAGTGTTGCCAAAGACCTTCTAGGTAAAACATTAGGTGAAATGCCATCGAAGGCGAATTTAGGCCTTCTTTTATATGGCCACCGCCGCGCCAAAGATTGCAAAGACATAGAGCTTGTCGCACCGATCGGTTCGGAAGACGCTACCGTTTTAGGTAAAACAATATCCGGATTAAAAGCAAAAGGTGAAACACCGATTGCAGCGGCCCTAACGAAGGCAGCCAAATCGTTCAAAGTATTTAAGGGTCAGGACAATCAAATCATCCTTGTGACCGATGGTTTGGAAGAATGTAAAGGCGACCCCTGCGCAGCAGCAAAAAGCCTTAAAGCTTCGGGCTTGGACGTATCTGTTAATATCGTCGGCTTTACACTTGGAAAGAAAGCCGCACAGAAGCTTCAGTGTGTAACAAAAATTACCGGCGGAAAATATTACAGCGCCTCTAACGCTGCTGGACTTGCCAGCGCCCTGCAAGATGTCAAAAAAGGCGTCGAGAAGACGGCCATTGTCCAAACAGCAAAACCTCAGGAATTTAATGGTGATGTTCTTGCCGATGAAAATGGTGCAAAACTCGAATACGCGCCAAGTTGGAAATGGCTGAACCTCAACAAAAATCACGAAGCCTTTGTGAAAAAGAATCGTCCGACCTATGGGGGCGAAGCCGTATGGTCCTTTAAAGACGGGAAGTCCGCCACGTTCGATCGAATTGAAATGTTGGTCCCCTCGCAAAATAAATACAACGTCAAAGAATTTGAAGTATTGGCGGGTGAGGAGCTGAAAGGACCATTTCGTTCCGTCGGCAAATTCAAGGCGTTGAACGTTAAAATGAGGCCGGCCGGATGGCAGGGATTCAAATTCCCAAAAACAACCGCCTATTACGTCAAAATTGTCCTTAAAAACAGCTTTGGCAGCTATGTTGGCGGCAATGCTATTCGTATAATCGGAAAAATAGATAAAGACTCCGAAGCCAAAAGCAGCGCCAAGAAGGATGAAGGTGTCGATGTTTTTGCCCAGAATAATGGTGCAAAACTCGAATACGCTCCGAACACAAAATGGGCAGGCATTAATCAGGAAAGCCCAGAAAAATTTGCGTCTAAACGGCGCCCAACATACGGCGGCGAAGGTGTTTGGTCGTTCAAGGATGGAAAATCAGTAACCATCAATAAGGCCAAAGTCATGGTGAATGGCCGCGATAAATATAATTTACGAACTTTTGAAGTTTTCACCTCTGACGAACTAGCCGGGCCATACAAGTCTTTAGGGAAATTTACGACCTTCAACGCCCGTGTTCTACCGGATGGCTGGCAACATTTTCCATTGCCAAAAACAACGGCGCATTTTGTAAAACTCAAACTGATCAATAGTTACGGAAGTTATGTTGGTGGCAATGCTATCCAGCTTATCGGAAAATTAAACAAAGATTCCGAAGCTAAAAGCAGCGCTAAAAAGGATGATGGTATCGATGTTTTTGCCCAGAATAATGGTGCAAAACTGGTGTATGCACCGAACTGGAAATGGCGCGGCATTAACCAAGAAAGTCCAGAGAAATTTGCCTCTAAACGGCGCCCCACATACGGCGGTGAAGGTGTTTGGTCGTTTAAGGACGGAAAGTCCGTAACCATCAATAAGGCCAAAGTCATGGTGAATGGCCGCGATAAATATAATTTGCGAACTTTTGAAATTTTAACCGCTGATGAACTCGCGGGGCCCTACAAATCTTTGGGTAAATTCACTACCTTCAACGCCCGTGTTCTGCCGGATGGCTGGCAACACTTCTCATTGCCGGAAACAACCGCACATTTCGTAAAACTCAAGTTGCTCAATAGCTATGGTAGCTACGTAGGTGGTAATGCCATCCAGTTAATCGGAAAATTAAACAAAGATTCCAAAGCAATCATATCCCGCAAGCGACCAGAAGGAGTTGACGTTTTCGCACCAACCAATGGCGGAGATCTGCTCTTTAGCCCCAATGATGAATGGGTAAAAGTAAACCTAGGCAACCGCAAACGCGCGGTTGTACGTGTTGGTGAAGGTGTCTGGGCGTTTAAAGACGAAAAATCTGCAAAGCTCAAAGCAGTGCAGATTTATATCGGAGGGGCGGAAAAATATAATATCAAAGATTTCGAAATTCTTGTCGGCGATGAAGGACCGACCGGCAAGTTCCGTTCCGTTGGAAAATTCAGAACTCAGAATGCAGTTACCCTTCCTGATGGTTGGCAGTCATTTACCCTTCCGGAAACAACCGCCAAGTATCTCAAGCTTAAAACAATCTCCGCCCATGGCGGGTCGTATATTGCGATGTACGGGATGAAGGTTATCGGCGAGCTTCAAAAATAGGCTTAAAAAAAGCGTCAGGCATTCTCAATAAAATATTATACGGCGTCTGGCCGGCCAAGTTTCCAAAGTGGCAACAAAGCCCGATTATCCTTGTTTTAGGATGTAATTTCCTCTGTTAATTTCGCCAGATAGTTCGACCCCTCCAGAGAATCTCTCCGACGGATGGTTGAGACAGCTGAATGGCAGAAACATCAATCTATCTGTACCGCACCAGTTTTCTGTACCAGTCACCGAATACGCCAATTTTCCCGAAAGAAAATTCGTTTTGTTTCAGTTGTTTAGAATGAAAATGGCGTCCCCTAGGGGAATCGAACCCCTGTTTTCGCCGTGAGAGGGCGATGTCCTAGGCCGCTAGACGAAGGGGACGGCATGACATAGACGCTTCATAGGCGAGGTCTTGCTGAGGATCAAGCGTGTTTTTTGGACGTCGCCGCTATTGACTGCTACCCAGCCTTATTAACCCGATGCGCTGCCCTGTATTTACATCGATCAGGAGAAATGCCTGTGCACCATCGCTGAGTTCAAGCCGGACGATCAAACGCTTTCCTTCGAGAATGGTTTCCGTAATTTTAGCGCCTTTAGGCACCTGAATACGTTTTTCACCAAAACCATGTTCGACAGGCACGGATACGACTGCCGGTGATTTCACCGCTTTCGAGTTATCCCCGCCGTCATATCTCTTGATCACCGTAACGATGACAACCGTCAACCCAACGACGATCAACACACCCATTCCAATCACCAAACCCTTGAGCCCACGCATGGTTTATGCTCACTCTCTTTCTATGACGATGCCAAATGACCCATCTACTGAGGCTGCTACCCGTCACCACGTCATTGCCGATACTGACGGTGATCGATTGGACCGGATGCTGGCCACCGCTCTTTCCGGGCATTCTCGTACCCGCATCAAAGCTCTCATCGAAAATGGGCAGCTAACCTCAGCCGACGCGACGATAACCGACCCCTCATATAGGGTCAAATCGGGAGAGGCATTCACACTCGACATCCCCCCAGCTGAACCCGCTATCCCGCAACCTGAAGCGATCGATCTCAACGTCATTTACGAAGACCTAGATTTAGTCGTCATCGATAAACCGGCCGGGCTTGTCGTTCACCCCGCACCAGGCAATAGCGGCGGGACTCTCGTTAATGCACTCCTTGCTCATTGCGGTGAAACTCTCTCCGGTATTGGCGGCGTCAAGCGCCCAGGAATTGTCCATCGTCTCGACAAGGAAACCAGCGGATTGATAGTGGTCGCGAAAAATGACAACACCCATATAGACCTGTCAGAACAGTTTTCAGCGCGTACGATCAGCCGTGCTTATCAAGCATTAGTTTGGGGTATCCCACGGCCTAGAAGCGGCGATATAGAGGGAAATATCGGTCGTAATAGGCAAAACCGGAAAAAGATGGCGGTCTTACCCAGCGGCGGAAAGAACGCTAAAACCGGCTATAAGGTAATAAAGCGCTTCGGGAATTGTGCCAGCCTCATAGAGTGCAAGCTCGCCACCGGGCGCACTCATCAAATTCGGGTGCATATGGCACATATTGGCCACCCGGTAATCGGAGACACCACCTATGGCGGGGGCATAAGCCGCGCGAGACGAACACCATTAAACGAAGAAACATTAAAGTATATCAAGCAGTTACGAGGCCAGACGTTACACGCTTTCGAACTTGGCTTTCGACACCCTGGCAGTGCTGAAACCGTTAAATTCATGTCACAATTACCAATTGAAATGAGAGAATTAATTGCTTTATTAGAAAGCCTTTAATTCCTTGAAATCGAGGAATCTAGTTCCTATTTAGTAGACTGAACGTAAATTTGTTCAATTTGGCGTCTAGTCTGTGCATAACTGAACACACACACACTAAAAAAAGGCAACGGGTATGGCAACAAACCTTCCAGCACTTACCGGATTAGATCCCAACACAAACCTATCGCGCTATCTTTCGGAGATTCGGAAATTTCCGATACTCGAAAAGCAAGAAGAGTTCATGCTCGCCAAAAACTGGGCAGAGCGAGAAGACACCGAATCCGCGCACAAGATGGTTACCAGCCACCTCCGGCTCGTCGCCAAAATTGCGATGGGATATCGCGGTTACGGTCTACCGCTAGGGGAACTGATTTCGGAAGGTAATGTCGGGTTGATGCAGGCCGTAAAACGATTTGACGCAGATCGCGGGTTTCGACTGTCAACATACGCGATGTGGTGGATCAAAGCTTCTATTCAGGAATATATCCTGCACACCTGGTCTCTCGTTAAAATCGGGACGACAGCCGCACAGAAGAAGCTCTTCTTTAACCTCCGGAAACTTAAGGGCCAGTTGCAAGCGATTGATGAAGGTGATCTTTCACCGGAGAATGTCCAGAAAATTTCTGAAAGGTTGAATGTTTCGGAAACTGAAGTCGTCAATATGAACCGACGACTTTCTGGACCAGACAATTCCCTGAACGCTCCTTTAAAAGCGGAAGGTGACGGTGAGTGGCAGGACTGGCTCGTTGATGACACTGCCAATCAAGAAGAAGTCCTAGGAGACCGAGAAGAACTTGCGGGACGACGTAAACTTCTTGCGAATGCACTCACCGGCTTGAATGATCGGGAACGCTATATATTTGTTGAGCGGCGCCTCACCGAAAACCCTAAAACTCTCGAAGAGCTCAGCGAGGAATATAATATTTCGCGGGAACGCGTCAGACAGATTGAAGTCCGAGCCTTTGAAAAAGTCCAAAAGGCCATCAAATCAGCGGCTCTAGCAGCTTAAATTCGCGCCGACATTGGAACTACGTTAGGCTTGTGTTGTAACGCTAGCAGGTGTTTGAACAGCAGTGCTATCTGCATCAATTTCATCTTTCGACTCAGATTCAAACTCTTGGTGATTTTGGGGACTTTCTCCCGAGGGTAACACGCATTCACCCCATTCCAGAATGAGCTCTTTCTGTTTTTCACGCAGAAAGTAAATTCGGCGTTTCGCATTTAGGGCCCGAAACATCGCAACGGCACCGGGTAAACCTAGGAAGAGCAACCACCCCACCCCCGCAGCGCTATACACAACAAACCATGAATAAACATCCGTTACGATCTTGATAGCAGTTGCCATATCATGACCGGAAAACCAAAGGCTGGTGAGAAAGGGGGTCAGGCCAGCAAAATTCATCCATGCGACGCATTTCGTCAGATAACGGCCCGGGGTTGTGTCTACAATTCTCGCAACGAGCGTCGGCGCCAATCCCATTGCCAATAACATTGCCGTTGGCAGGGCGGCAAAGATAATAACCAGGATGCCGATCGCAATTGTTAGCGGTTTAGTGCCTTTTCGGGTTTTTGCTGCAGCCATTACAAATTTCCTAACCTAGGACATTGCGACGAAGGCAATTGTGACAATTGAAATCGACGTACTGATCCCAGATGCGATACGCCATCCCAAACGTTGGGCGCTTTCCTGAAACTCTCTTGATTCGAGTTGTGAAATTTCTCGCGCCGCAGTGCTAAATTCCTTAACGGCTTTTTTGCGAGAAGATTCGTCTTGGCGAATGATCTTATCGTTGTTCAGGCAATTGTGGAGATCGACTAAACTTCCTGTACTACCAAGACTTTGCACCCGGGAACGCATTTGATCCCGCATCGACTTGCTATTTACCCGATCAACAGTCGATTCGAGCTCTTTTGCCAACCATTGCGTTAGACACGGCAAATGGTCTGGCCCGTACTTGGCCTGCAATCGCGCAAATATACCCAACATACCGAGCCTTATTGCAGTCGTATCGCCTTGTGCGGAGTCCAATACTGCAAGCGGTTTGTCGATATTGGCCTTAATACGGCACGCAATAAACGCGGCGAGGTGCCTATCAACGATCGTCGGTAGAGAACCATTGATTTCAACGTTTTTTTCTAGCGCAGGCATCAGGTCCCGAATGTTCTGGATATAGTGACCATGCAGGATTTCGCTAAGACAGGGATAGGTTGGGTTGAGCATGTAAAGGCATCGCTCTATTCCGTAACCAGGTGCGGTGTGTTTAAGCAAATGTTGCATTTGCTTTAGCTGATTAATTTCTGCTTCATAAATTATTGTTTCCGCGCCACCCTGCAGAGTATACCAATCTGATACCGTTCCTGACGAAATGGAATCGGCGATACGCTTGATCGCTTTTGTGTCTTTCTTGAAAAAAGCATCCGTGAGCATCAACCCCATCGCCATCGGCATAGCGATTAACCCTTGATACCTAACCGGACCATGGCGATCCATCACCATGCAAGCTTGCGCAACTTTACGAGCATCAAGACCCTTATTCTTGTCGGGCAACCCACCTATTGACAGTGTCTTTCTGAGGCGATCAGCAAGCGACAAATCCGCAACGCCTCGCCGTAGCCATTTTTCAAACCCAGAATCCAGAATAGTATTTCCAGCTTTCGCCCAATTTCTTCCGAAAGCATCTGCAAGAGCGCGGCAATTTGTATAATCCTTGCCATCAAACTCATAGCTCCGCTCGACCGCCCCCGTTCGAACCTCTTGTACCGAAGACCGCAAGCCCCCACCGAGCCATTGTTCCAATTGCTCGAGTCCCCACCGTTCATAGGGGTCATCGGAAAGAAGCCCTCTCAATAGTTCGCGAAGTCCAAAGGGTGGACGCTCGCCGTTCATCAACGCTGCAAATGACCCTCGCGCCAATTTGGCATCAATGATTTGTTCATCTGTATAATTACTGAGAGGAAGACAACCTTGAGCCATAGCCAAAACGGTCACACCCAACGAATAAAAATCGTCGCGAATTGTTCCGACGCCCCGACCGATAGGCGGTGTCATTCCCGATTCAATAGTTTCATAAAGAACCGGCTGTAAAAACGCTGGGACGTGTGAAAGACAATCGCCCAACAAAATCGAGCTCCTGCCACCACCATGCCAATAGATATTATCCGCTCGGATAGCACGATGGCTAAGCCCTCGTTGCGCCATATATCCGAGGGTCAACACTGCAGGACCAAGAAGTGTTTTCGCAAGCTCGTCAGGCTGCAACGGATTAATTTTTGCCTCGCTCAGAGGCAACAAAACGCCATGATCCGGTTTACGAAATACGATTGCAACCCGACGGCCTACGCTTCCCGGCCAAGCGACAACCTCACACTCAACCGGCCGCAACAAGTTGGCATCTATCATGTGCTTCAAGTTGTTGAATATATCCAATCGTGGGACCGCATCAGCCGGGCAGATACGCGCAAAAAGCGGTTCCTTCGGACTTTTATCATCCCGCACGACGTATGCTCTGGCATTGCCCAAATCCAAATTAGGCAATGGGGACTCCACCAGAATTCGATACCTGCTGGCGAGGACGACCTCCTGGCCACCAGTATTTTGGTCTTCTTCCTGCACGGTATTGGCCTCAGCCATAATTCTCTCAAACCCGATATAAGACGAGGTTAAGAGTAAGTTAGGAATGCAAACCAACCGTTAACGATAAAATCAGAAACAGAGCTAAATCCAACAGTTCTGCACCGAAATTAAGAATATTTCCCGGGATAGTTATGCCGAAAACGGGTCATGCACCAAAATAGTGTCATCGCGTTGTGGACTTGTGGAAAGCAGTGCGACCGGCGTTTCGATGAGTTCTTCAATTCTCCGGATATACTTGACCGCTGTCGCCGGCAAATCTGCCCAACTCCGAGCGCCGCAAGTGCTCTCAGACCAACCCTCAAGTGTCTCGAAGATCGGTTCGACGCCTGCCTGTGCGTCTCTGCCAGCTGGGAAGAAATCATATTCCTTTCCTTGATAACGATAGCCGGTACAAACATCCAACGTTTCAAAGCCGTCCAGCACGTCGAGTTTTGTCAATGCGATCCCGTCAATACCACCAACTTTGACAGCTTGGCGTACCATCACCGCATCGAACCAGCCGCAACGACGACGACGACCCGTTACCGTGCCAAATTCATGACCACGTTCACCGAGCATTTGACCAACATCATTGTCCTGTTCAGTCGGAAATGGCCCACTGCCAACTCTCGTGGTATAGGCCTTGGTAATTCCCAAAACATAGCCCACTGATTTTATGGCCGCACCAGATCCAACCGCCGCTTGTGCGGCATGGGTATTTGAAGAAGTAACAAATGGATAAGTGCCGTGATCAACGTCAAGCATAGCACCTTGCGCTCCTTCAAAGAGAATCCGTTTTCCGGTCCGGCGCGCTTCGTCAAGAATCTGCCAGACACTGTCCGCATAGGGTAACAACCGTGGCGCCAAATCTCGTAATTGACCCAAAAGTTCTTCACGATCTATCGGGGGGGCGCCAAGACCTTTTAGCAACGCGTTGTGATGCATTAATAGCTGATCAACCCGATCACCCAAGGAATCCAACTCTGCCAGATCGCAAACACGGATAGCACGGCGTGCCACCTTGTCCTCATAGGCAGGACCGATACCACGCCCCGTCGTTCCAATTTTATCGCTACCGCGTGCTTCTTCGCGTGCTCGATCCAATGCACCATGCAACGGCAGGATCAAAGAAGCGTTTTCGGCGACCTTCAAGGTATCTGGCGTTACTTCGACACCTTGGCCGCGTATACCCTCTATCTCCGAAAGCAGCGCCCAAGGATCAACAACAACACCGTTGCCAATGATCGATAACTTTCCGGGGCGTACAGAGCCAGAGGGCAGGAGACTAAGTTTGTAGGTCACATCGTCGATCACCAGGGTATGGCCAGCGTTATGGCCTCCCTGAAATCGCACGACCACATCCGCGCGATTTGATAACCAGTCTACAATTTTACCCTTGCCTTCATCACCCCATTGAGAGCCGACGACTACTACATTTGCCATTTTGGCTTCTACCCTTTGACCGGTTCAGGACCGGATTCTCCCAAGAAATGTGAACACGCCAATTGTTGCGCTTCCGAAGCAAGATCAATGTCGTCGTTCAGCGCAGAAACAGTGACCCAGCCTTGCTTTTGAAGATCAGACTTAACGTCACGCAACGTCGTGCTTGGCACCAAAATTCGCTTGTTAGCTTCTGTTTCCGGCAACATTCCGAGGATCGTATCAACGTACAGCGTAACACCTGTTGCTCGCTCGCCAGAATCCCCCTCAGTATTACCTTGGACGCGATACCTACCGCCACGTGCCAATTCGCCGGAAATGCCACGTGCGAATATCGTAAAACCAATTCCAGTGTGATACTCGAAACCACGATTTTCTACGGGATCGAGCGTCAATCTTAAGTCAGAACTGCTCGCTTGCAACCGAGCGACGACCTCTTCCAACCGTTTGCGTTCGGCTTCCCCTGTTTCGGGTAGAGACAAAGCCTTTAGCCGCTCTACAGCACTGTCCACCGGGCCTGTCGCTTCCAGCAACGCTACCAAAGTTTCGGTCGCCGCACCTGCAACAGACTCAACGGCTTCAGGATCTTTTCGGTCTAACGCTTCTCTAACCGTTCCAACAATATCGTCTGATAATCCATGTTGTTCCAAAATGCTGGGAACAAGCCTGGGTACTGTCAGATCAACACTGAAATCGTCAATCCCGAGTGAACCAATGGCATCCGCTGCTAGCTCAATTATTTCCGTATCTGCAGATGGGGATGCGGAGCCGATCAGCTCTGCCCCTACTTGCAAAATTTGCCGTTCCGGCCGCAGCTGACTGCCGCGAACGCGCAATACTTCCCCTGCATAGGATAAACGCAAAGGTCTCGGTGCGCGGCTTAAACGGGTACGAGCAATTCTCGCGATCTGGGGCGTAATATCAGCGCGAACGCCCATCATGCGTTGTGAAACTGGATCCATGAGCCGGAAGGTTTGCGGTGCCAACGCGATACCCGCGCCACTCAGCAGCCCATCCTCAAATTCAATCAGAGGTGCTTTCACCCGGTCGTAGCCATGGCGACCAAAAAGGGTAACAATTCGCTCGACGATTGTCGCCTCAAATGCTGCATCGCCTGGCAACACATCTCTCAGGCCTGCGGGGAGCAGGGCATTTTTCTCATTCTCAGTCATGTTATCCCGCCACAGGCGGCTGGTTACAAGTTATAGATATCAATAGTGTATCGCGCGCACCGCGGGCTATCTACCGGGTTTGGCCGTTATGCGCAAACGGTATTGAGATTTCCGTTAGAGCAAAGTTGTTATTCCCTCCAACATGCCATCAGCATTTACGAGATTGACGCGCTTTCCTTCAATTACAATTCCCGTGCCATCCATCTTTATGGTGTGCAGCATAGAGCCAGCAAACAGTCGCTGTGTGTCACCTCGAAATTCAACGAGCTGAAATTTGGATGAGACTTTGATCTTCAATGAAGTAGCGTCAAAATCGCGCATAACAACGTTACTGACAATCCGGCTGGTTCGGGGCGGTGGGCTTTCAGCATGAATATTAACATTATTTAGCCGCCGAACGCGGGTTTCCAAAAGCTTTCGGTCATCATAAATGATCGAGACTGTATCGAAGGGATTGTCTTGATCCGGGGTGATCGGAACCCAATACCAGCCATTTTCTGTGAAGAGGGTAAGCCAATCATCAAAACGGCGATCATCGAGCATCTGCGCTTCATCAAAAAGAAAGCGTTCAATATCACGGATTTCGGGCTCTGATTGCTGTGCCATGACCTTACGCCGCCATATAGCCCGACCAGGCGGCGAACATATTTCGAATATGCAGCTCACTTAGGCCATTTTCGGCACACCAACCGCCATCCGCCCCTTCTTTGTCGCGGCCAAGCCCTCTTGCCATAGCCACCCAATCATTGCCATCCGTTGTCAGGCCTCGACGAATTCGGGCATAGGTTTCGAGATCGTCTGTGAGAACCGGCGATGCCACTGCGTTTGTTATATTCGCAAAACGAACGGTGTCGTGAAACATCTTCTCGGGCGCTCCCTTTAAACGGAAACAAAAACCCAACACCTCTGTCTTATCGACACTTACCGGTCGAATCACACGAAGTTGGCGAAACTGGCTCATGAACGAAATTGTCGGATATATATTTGTATTCCAACGGGTCACACCAAGAATTTCCTGTGTCCGTTCCTTGCCTTTAGCGACTTCCATTGCCTTGAAGTAATCGTCGAAGGAAGGATCATTTCGTGCCGCAACCAACTTGGCATCATCATGGTAATCACCGAGATAGCTGTGCCCAAACGGGTAGGCCCAGGACCCTACCTGATCTTCCCAAAACTCCCAGGGCGCTCCATTCTGGCGCATCTGGCGAACGCCGATCTCCCCAGCACCATCGGAATAAACTGCGTCGTCCTGTTGTTGGGCGGCTTCAATAGACGACTGGTGGACACAATTCGGGTGCAAGCCATCACAGAGATTTTCGAATACCAGCTTCCAGTTCCCATGATAAAGATGGCGTGCAATCCCGCCAGCAACTTCAATCTCACCATCTGGCGCCCGATCAACCATGTCGTCGATCGAACTAGCGATGGGTCCAAGATACTCTTGCAACGAGGCCCCTGCATGGGAAAGCGAGGCAAATACAAAACCTCGATATTCGGCAACCCTTGGCACTGATGCCATGCCATAGTCGGGGTCCCCCGGGCGCACTTTACTCTCCTCATACCCACGGGGTTGCGGCACTGCGAGCAGGGTGCCATCTGTGGCGTACTCCCAACCGTGATAACAACAGCGAAAAGTTTCAGCATGGCCCGTCTCGGAACTTAAAACCTGTGCGCCACGATGGCCACATCGGTTAAACAGAACTTTGATGGTCCCGTCGTCATGACGCGTCATGACAACAGGTTGCCGGGCAATATTGGTGCAGAAGAAGTCGCCGGATTTGGAAACCTGACTGGCGTGCCCGACATATATCCAGGCAACGGAGAAGATTTTGTCTAGCTCCTGCTCAAAAATTTCGGGATCATTATATATGCGACGGTGCACCCGTTCGGGCTGTACCAGTTGACTAATATCCATAAATCTACCCTGTTCTTAGCCTGGATCATGAAGCGTCCGGTCCATCGGAGCAAGCCTGAGGGCTTGGCCTCCGACACCTTATGAGCTAACTCATTCTTGCAAAATGACACTGGAATTTAACGACATGGCAAAGAGCCCTATCGAAGATTGGATTGAGCAGGCAAAAAAAAATGCCGCCTCCGGCAAGCCGCCAAATAAGGCAACAAAGACCGCTCGGCGGGAGAAACCTACAGCCGCTATTATAACGGCTGCTGATTTCCCTGTTGACCCACACCTACTCACCGATGCGGAACCTGGTTCGTTTTATGAGATTCGCAATATCGCAGGACTTGTTCCACCCGGCGCTGGAGACGGCATGGATTTCTCAGTCGGTGCGACGCTGGAATTCGCAATTCAAATCCTTGGGGTTCAACACGTTATCGTTATGGTTAGCCCAAATTGCGGACTGCTGAACTGCCTCCTTAACGAGGATGCGGATGGAATAGCTGCAATCGTTGACGGTCAATATCTTCCAAACTGGACGCAATTGACAGCATCAGCCATTAACCGTGTTGGCAGCGCTAATATTCCCGCTGAACAGCGAATGCGCATCTGCAGTCAGGAACTCACCAGAATTTCATTCGAAAACCTGATGACTTATCCGTGGATCCTGGATCGTGTTTTTAACGGATCACTTGCTTTACATGGCTGGTATTACGACGACGTTAGTGGTGTCTTTTCCTGGTTTGACCCCGCCGCCGACGAATTCGTTACCAACTAGCTGCCTGATTCAATAGACGGGAAGTTCAACTGCGTTGCTTCAAGCACATGAGGCACAGCCCGGATTTTCTCCATCAGGTCCTCGCCAATCTCATGATCAAGTTCAAGCAATGCAACTGCGTCACCGCCTGGCTTTGTCCGACCGAGAATAAAATTAGCTATATTGACGCCTTCATCACCCATTACCGAGCCAAAAGCACCGATAATACCAGGCATGTCGTTATTGACTGTATAGACCATCTGGCGACCAAGGGATGCTTCCATAGGGACGCCACCGATATCGACAATTCTAGGCTTGTCTCCACCGATAAGCGTGCCGGCAACAGAAAGCTGGCGCTCTTCTGTTGTCACTGTTAGACGGACAAGAGATTGATACTCGCATTCCCGTTCGTGATTGACGATAGAAACTCCGATATCGCGATCTCTAGCGATGACCGGCGCATTCACCATGTTCACTGATTCCATAGCCGGCGCCATGACACCCTTTAATGCGCATGCCGTCAGCGGCTTTGTATTCAACCCCGCAGCATGCCCTTCATATTCGATCGTGATGGATTGCAGGCCTGTTTTAATTACCTGCCCAGCAAAGCCCCCCAAAAGTTCTGCGAGCTGCATATAGGGCTTTAGTTTCGGGGCATCTTCTGCCGACACGGAGGCCATATTGATAGCATTTACGACCGCTCCACTGATCAAATAGTCAGACATTTGTTCAGCGACCTGTAGCGCCACGTTCTCTTGTGCCTCAGCAGTTGCCGCACCCAAATGAGGTGTTGCCACAACGTTGTCCATGCCAAACAGGCTGTAATTCTCCGGAGGCTCCGTAGGAAACACATCCACGGCAAAACCGCCAACCCGACCCGACTCGAGCGCAGCCTTAATATCTGCTTCTACAACCAATTCACCACGGGCGCAGTTAATGATCAAAATGCCATCTTTCATCTTATCAAAGGCATCCTTATTGAGCACGTCACGTGTCGCATCTGTCAGCGGTGTATGCAGCGTGATAACGTCAGCACGCGGAAATAATTCATCAAGTTCGACCTTTTCTACGCCAAGGTCCTGCGCACGATCAGCAGTTAAAAACGGATCATAAGCGACGACGCGCATTTTCAGGCCAAGAGCGCGTTCTGCGACCCGGGAACCAATATTACCGCAACCAATGATACCGAGAGTTTTACCGGTGAGTTCGGTTCCCATATAACGGGACTTTTCCCATTGCCCGGCCTGAGTAGTCTGGTTTGCAGACGGAATTTGTCGCGCCAAAGCAAACATCATCGCAATCGCGTGTTCTGCCGTGGTAATCGCGTTACCGAATGGCGTGTTCATGACGATGACGCCATTGGCCGAAGATGCATCGATATCGATGTTGTCGACACCAATGCCGGCCCGCCCGACAACCTTTAGGTTTGTCGCTGCTTTCAGGACATCCGGCGTTACTTTGGTCGCAGACCGCACAGCTAAGCCATCATACTCACCGATGCACGCAAGGAGTTCTTCGGGCGACATCCCGGTCTTAAAGTCGACCTCTAGTCCCCGGTTCTTGAAAATCTCAACCGCGCGGGGGCTCAAGCTGTCAGATATTAATACTTTTGGCATTCTTCTTACTCCGCTTCCGTAAGTTCGGCTTTCACCGACGCAAAGGCCCAATCAAGCCACGGGAACAAATCTGTTAAATCTTGGGTTTCAATGGTCGCCCCCGCCCAGATGCGTAATCCAGGTGGCGCATCGCGATAGCCGTTGATGTCATAGGCAACATTTTCTTTTTCAAGAATGGCATCGATCTTCTTTGGCACACTTGCCTGAACATCTGCAGGTAAACCAAGGAACCAGGGATCAACAATACTCAGACAAACCGATGTGTTCGACCTGATCTCTGCTTTAACCGCAAGAAACTCTGCCCATTCGGTGTTATCCACCCAACGCGCAATCGCGTTTAAATTGCTGTCCGACCGACTGATAAGAGCCTCTGCACCGCCAATCGATTCCGCCCACTTCAATCCATCAAGTGCGTCCTCCACACAAACCATTGACGGTGTGTTGATGGTCTCGCCGCGGAAGATACCTTCAATGAGTTTTCCACCAGACGTCAGCCGAAAAATTTTCGGCAACGGCCATGCCGGAACATATGATTCAAGGCGTTCCACGGCGCGCGGGCTTAAAACCAGAACTCCATGCTGGGCTTCACCACCCATGACTTTCTGCCAGGAATAGGTAACAACATCGAGTTTTTCCCACGGTAGTGGCATCGCAAAAGCGGCCGACGTTGCATCGCAAATAGCGAGGCCATCCCGATCTGGAGCAATCCAACCCGCATTCGGCACTTTTACGCCGGATGTCGTACCGTTCCAGGTGAAGACAACATCTCGAGACCAATCGGCCTGCCCTAGATCAGGCAACTCACCGTATGGCGCTTCAATGATGCGAACATCCTCTATCCTGAGCTGTTTGGTCACGTCGGTTACCCAGCCGGAGCCAAAACTCTCCCAGGCAAGAACATCAACACCGCGTTCGCCAAGAAGCGACCACAATGCCATCTCAACCGCGCCTGTATCAGATGCGGGGACAATACCTATTCGATAATCATCGGGAAGGCCCAATATCTCGCGCGAGCGCGACAGCACTTCGCCGAGACGCTCCTTGCCAGGACGAGATCGATGAGATCTGCCAACAAGTGAATTTCCGAGTGCCGACGCGTCCCAACCGGGACGTTTAGCGCAGGGGCCAGAAGAAAAACATGGATTACTTGGTAGCCGCGCAGGACGCGCGAAGCTTTCATTCGTCATCATAACTCTCCCTCACAGAAGAGGCGCAACCCGTTGGGGGGTCGTAGCCCACCGTCCTTTTAATGAGATACCGCGCAGGAGGCAATGCAAGAATGATGGCCGGCGATTATGTCGCATCTAGGCGCTCAATCTTCAAAAGCTAACGACATCGTTGGAAGATTTACCGGCGAACGATCTTTCCCCCTTGAACGTATTTTTGGGTATGCTGGTTGAAAATGTAGGGCGGCTGAAACAATTTACTGCCTCTAGATAAGAACGAAATTTCGATAGAGTAAGAAGAAATTGTCTGAATCACCGCACATATTGGTCGTAGACGATGACACGCGATTGCGTGACCTGTTACAACGCTATCTCAGTGAGAACGGATTTGCGGTCTCATCCGCATCGAGTGCTGCAGAGGCCCGGAAACTTCTTGCAGGGCTGACATTTGATTTGATTGTACTCGACGTAATGATGCCCGTAGAAGATGGTTTGGCCTTCACCGAGTGGCTCCGCCCCCGAAACGATGTACCCATCTTAATGCTTACCGCGCGCGGCGAAGTCCAGGACCGCATCGCGGGTCTTGAACGCGGCGTCGATGATTATCTATCGAAACCCTTCGACCCGCAGGAACTCCTTTTACGGATCACAACCATCCTCAGACGGATTACCATTGCTGACCCTGCGGAACCTGAATCAAAGGTCCAATTTGGCGCCTGTCTATATGAAAGAGAAAGAAGAGAATTGTGGCAGGATGATCAACGTATTCATTTGACCGAAATGGAGGCTAGCCTGCTTCATAGCCTCGCCGAACAATTAGGGACACCGGTAAGTCGTGAAACTCTCATCGAAGACTGCAAGATAAGCGGTGGTGTGAGAACCGTTGATGTACAGGTAACCAGACTACGCAGAAAAATCGAACCCGACCCCCGTAATCCTCGCTATCTTCAAACGATACGCGGACACGGCTACGTACTGCGACCGGACTAAAGGTTTGATCCCATGTTTTCCATAAAACAGTTTCTGCCCCGTACGTTATTTGGACGATCCGTCATGATCATCGTGACACCACTCGTTCTGTTACAAGTTGTTTCCACATGGGTCTTCTATGACCGACACTGGAATACGGTTACACGGCGGTTGGCATCAGCTGTCGCTGGTGAGATATCGAGCGTTATCGACAATCGCAGAAACTTCCCCGGCGAGGAAAATCAGAGTTGGGTTTTCTATTCGGCAGGCGCAAACCTGGGTCTGCGGATAAATGTTCGAAAGGACGACATTCTACCGAATTCCCCGAGAACTACCGGTACATCTACCCTCGACAAGCTGCTGGGCAACGCGTTACGCGAACGCGTGCGGCGTCCATTTCACATGGATACCTTCAGCCATGAAAGGGAGGTGCGTATACAGGTCCAATTGCCCGACGGCGTTATGGATATAGTTGTCGACCGGGAAAGATTATTTAGCTCAACGACGTATATATTTGTGATGTGGATGGTCGGCACATCCCTCCTACTTTTTGCTATCGCCACCATATTTATGCGCAATCAGGTCCGGCCGATCCGCCGTCTGGCCGCTGCGGTCGACAATTTTGGCAAAGGTCGAGATGATTCAGATTTCAAGCCCGAAGGCTCAACAGAAATCCGTCAAGCGGCTGCCGCTTTCAATCTCATGCGCGAACGTATCCAACGCACTATAAATCAGCGCACCGAAATGCTCGCCGGCATTTCTCACGATTTGCGGACCCCCCTCACCCGCATGAAGCTCCAACTCGCCATGGTTGGTGATTCACCCGAAATTGCGGACTTACGCTCCGCCGTTGAAGAGATGGAAAAGATGGTGGAGGAATATCTTGCCTTCGCCCGTGGAGAAAGCGCCGAACAGGTTGCGACAACCAATGTGTCCGCAATTCTCCGCGATATCGTCAATGGGGCCCGAATTAACGACACCCCCGTTTCATTGGCATCCAAAGATAGGATATTCATTCCGTTAAAACCAAACGGCTTCAAACGTGCAGTCACCAATCTGGTTAACAATGCCATACTGTACGGTGGTAACGTCGCGGTAGAGGTAACGGAAATTACGGGCGCAGTCCAAATCACCGTCGATGACGACGGGCCGGGCATTCCAATGGAAGAACGCGAGGATGTTTTTAAGCCATTTTATCGGCTCGATAGCGCCCGCAGTCCAGATACTGGTGGAAGCGGTCTCGGCCTAACGATTGCACGGGATGTTGTGCGGGCGCATGGCGGTGACCTGACAATTGAAGAATCACCGCTTGGCGGTGCCAGAATCCGTATTCGCCTGCCCATGTAACAATTGTTTACGTACGATCCGTTGAAGCTTTTCGAACAAAAATGCGGCTATTTTATCCGAACCATCCGGAGTCGTATGTATCCGGTCAAAGAAGTCTGCCTCCGATAAATTGATTTGGTTCGCGAGATCGATGCAAATCGCCTTTACAGCCTGGCAGGTTCGCAGCATTTCCTGATTATATAATTTCTGAATTTGATGGTTTTTCGCAGCATCACTGCTGCTCGCAAACAAAACCCCGTTCCGGAAGAAAGCGTCACCACGACGTTGCGAAATAAAAACCGGCAGAGCATCCATTCTAGTCGTCAACTCGAAAAGGCGTCGTACTCGATCACCATATGTCGACACTACTTTACGATAGAGGGCCCCATCGATTTCAGGACTGTTACCCTGCCACACAAGTTTGGGCGGTGCGTTTTCATAGGCAATTCGCAACTGTTTCGCCCTAAATGAACCGCGGATAAGTCTGGTCAATCGAATAAAAATACTATTGTTGATTATATAGCGGCGAATGCGGGCCCACGACCCAATCGCCACAATTGCGTCTTGCTCAGCACGAGCAGGTAGTGCGACATCATTGATGCCCAAATAGAACAGAATAAATTTAGGTTTTAAATTTGGAATCCGACTAAGCCAGGATTCCAGACTCAAAATATGACCGACCGAGGAATGACCGTTAACACCCGCATTACCGATGATCGCCGGAAATCCTGCTTGAACAAATTTTTGTTGCAGTCGAGCACTCCAGGTCTCGGCATCATCGCTATAGAATTCATCCGTCGTACTACCGCCAATAGTAAGAATATTAATTTCCGATGGGTTTTTATGGCTCCCGCGCAGTCCCCAACGGTCGCGGCTATATCGAACGACGCCACCTCCTGAACGGATACCCTTGGCGTCGTGCTGTAAGACAAGATCGCGTGGCACATGGACGGCCCCCAGGCCACCGCCCGAAAGCCAGGAACCAAACGTCAATTCGATAATAAGCAGCCCCGAAAACAGTAGAGCTAAATTCCAGCCCGCTATCTTTTTCATTTACAGGAATACCGATTCAAATTCCGTTGTTTAACCCAACTGTTAAAGCACAACGCAGGACTAATCTGCTTGCTTCTTTGTCGAGTGTTCTACAAGGCCAAATGGCAGAACAGCTGCAATCTGAACAGCTTGTTTGAGCCGACGATCCAGGAAAGCCATCGTCTTTGCTAAATCAGGGTCTTCGTCACGTATCCAAACGCTCAGCGCTCCGAGATATATAGCTGCTAGCCCCTTTGTACGTAATCTCCCGGCAATTCCAGAAGAGCTAATGCCAGCGGATTCTAGGGTCCATGCCATTGACCTCATAAAACTCGGTGCCAGGCATAAGACCTTCACCGGATCGAAAGGCATATCCTTCAGAATAGACGTGATTGCCGCCTTGTTTGCCTCTAAAGCATCGAAACGCCGTAATATTGCATCGAGCAATCGGTCATGCGCGGGTTCCTCTCCCGCAGAAGGGTCAGCTCCACCTACGACAGCACTTGTGGTTTGCTCCATGATCGCAGCAACAACAGCTATCTTGGAAGAAAACTGACCATGCAGCTCACTCAACGAAATACCAGCGCCATCCGCAAGTGTTGCCAGGGAAACATCGCGCCAGGGTGTACCCGCTGCACAGATCAAAGCAGCATCGATAATTTTACGACGTATATTGCTGGGTCGTTTTGCCATGGTCGCTATGATCCTGTTATGTGCTCATCTTAGGCTGTTAGAATGGGACTTCCAAGTATTCTACATCGGTCTAAAAAAACACGGATTCGATTGAATCGACGCGCTCGCTATGCGACTTTAAAACTCTCGAAGCCGAAATGACGTCACTATGCCACGTGCCGCTCTTCAAAGTATGATGCAGATAATCCTGCGCCAACCGCGATTAAGTCGGTCGCGTGAGCGCGAATTGTTGAAAAAATTGAAAAATGGCGACAACAGCGCGGCGCATGAATTAGTCGCAAGTCATCTTCGATTCGTTCTCCATATCGCGCGACGGTACAAGAGCCACGGGCATCCGCTTACCGATCTAATTCAAGAAGGCACGGTCGGATTAATGGAGGCGCTAAAGCGTTTTAACCCCGAACAGGGTACCCGGCTCTCGACCTATGCTATGTGGTGGATACGCGCTGCCATTCAGGATTACGTTGTTCGGTCCCGGTCCTTGGTAAAAGTTGGGACGACGGCTGCCCAGAAATCCCTATTTTTCAACATCAGACGACGGATGGCCGAACGTCCCTGGGAAGATTCTCTACCAGAAGAATTAGCACGCAGTTTAGCTGCCCGGTTTAACACTTCGGTCGCAGATGTCGTGAAGTTTGGTCGGCGAATCCGGAGAACTGACCAGTCACTGGACACCCCAGCAGCCCGTGAGACCACTGAGACGCTCGTTGATCAGGTTGTGGATGAACGACCAACTCCCGAAGACACTTTGATTAAGAAAAAAGACGGGCGCCTTTGGCGTGACAGATTGGTTACAGCTCTTTCAACATTGCCGCCACGCGAGTCACTCATTATCCGTCGAAGGTTCTTGGCAGAACGTATCCCGAGCAGGGCCGACCTTGGCGCAGAACTAGGCCTATCAAAAGAACGAGTGCGACAAGTCGAAGTAAGAGCCTTAGCCAAATTAAAAGGTTTACTTCAACCCCTTCGCGAACATGCTGGCGCCACCGGTGGCAATCCATTCTCCGGCAACCCAACACGCACTGCTTAATTATTGCACTTCGTTTAGTTCGCCAATTCGCGGGATCGTTCTTCCGCGGCTGCCACCGCTCGGTTCATCAATTCTTGCAAACCATCATCCGCCATCAAGACCTCTAACGCCGCAGCCGTCGTCCCGCCTGGACTAGTCACATTTTCTCGTAGTGTTGATGCACTATTGGCTGATTGCCGCGCCAACTCGCCACTACCTGCAACAGTCGCACGCGCCAATTGCTCTGCGAGCTCAGGATCGAGACCTACCTCAACTCCAGCCTTGGCCAAACATTCGATCATCAGAAAGATATAGGCTGGACCACTGCCCGACACCGCCGTAACACCGTCTATAAGGCCTTCATCATCGACCCAACCTACCTCGCCCACGGCCTCTAGCAAGCTAGTCGCAACTGCTTTTTGCGCATCACTGACAAACTCATTTCCAAAGGCGACGGTAATACCCCGCCCGACCGCAGCTGGGGTATTGGGCATGCTGCGAACAATTGCAGCACCGTCCGCAAGAAGATTCTCAAAGTAAGAAGACGGTTTCCCTGCCGCAATTGAAAGAAACATGGTTTCGGGCCGAACAAACTTAGCATAGAGCGGAACGATGTCGTCCATCGCCTGGGGTTTTACGGCAAACACCACAATATCAGGGACAATATCAGGCACGATATCTTGTAACGATTCGACGACTGAGACCCCGAACTGTTCGCGTAGCGAGTCACCGCCGTACGGTTCCACCACAATAATGTTAGAGCTAGGAACATCACGACCAAGCCATCCAGCCAACAATGCGCCGCCCATCTTTCCACAACCCACGAGGAGTAATTTCTGATCCACTATCTTTCTCCACATTTTCGCGTAACGACGAGATCTAGTGTCCACCGCCCGTTAAACAGGCGACCCTAGTAGCACAATATGAAAGCTAGAAAAATTGCCGAGGTCAGGCTTCGCCGACGGTATCAATCATCGCCGCGTCAAAAGCCTCTTCCGGCGTCTTACCGCCCCAGACGACATAGTTAAACGCAGGATAAAATCTTTCACTTTCAACAAGGGCTATTTCAACCAGGTCTTCAACCTGTTCAACGCTGGCCCCCGAAGCACCACGCAGCAACATTGCGTGTCGAAACACCGGCAACCCGCGATCCGCCCACAAATCGAAGTGGCCAACTGCCAACTGCTCGTTAACCCGCGCCATAAGATCATTGAACGGCGCACGACGATGGTCCGGTACGGTCAACTCAAAGGCGCAGGCAAAGTGCATTGCGCTAATATCATCTAACCAAGAAAAAAACAGACGATAATCAGTCCATCGGCCTGATATTTCAGCCGCGATTTCATAATCTGCCGACCGTTCAAAGGTCCACCCCTGCGCGCCAGCGATCTGTTCAATAAGATCTATTGGGTTCGTGGTAACCTGACTCGTATCTTTTACTGCGGTTACCGCCATCTGAGGCTCCCTAAAATAGGCAAAAACAGTCAAATTCTTACAGATATTGTGGTAGCATGACAGTTTTCTACTAAATATAGGGTGCCAAAAGCAGAGTCGGGGTGCAAGGGTAGATTTAGCTTCTAACGATAGTTCCTGTGGAAAACTAAAAAATTAATTCCGGATCAGGCCTTTTTTACTTTGGGCTTTTTACGGACCGACCCCTTTTTAGCGGTAGTCGACTTTACCTGCGACGCCTCAATTTTTTCCAGCCTTTTAGCAAGCTTATCCTGTTCTGCACGGGCGCGCGCAGCCATTTCCTTGACGGCCTCAAATTCATCCCGGGTCACAAGATCGAATTTGGACAACATTCGCTCTACCTGTTGCCGGACGAGGGATTCAATCTCGCGCCGAACCCCTTCCAAAGTGCCCACCGCACCGCCAGCTAACTTAGCGGCATCATCGAAAATTCGGTTCCGCGTTTGCATCTTCGTCACTCCTAATCTTACCAACGTCGCCGTTAGTTTATGTTTTCAGCCTTAATGTGGCGCAAATAATCTTTTGTGCAATGTTAAATCACATTGAAGTAAGACGCTGTACAATTTATTTTCCTCGTGCTTAATCATGGCGAAATACAACACTTATTCCGACATTTTATCCTCCTGGGGCGAAACTGAAAACCATGGCGAAAACAGAATACAAATCAGATATCGAGATTGCCCGCGAAGCCAACATGCAGCCCGTTATCGATATAGCGAAAGAACGCTTCGACATCTCTGCCGAACACTTAGATCCGTACGGCCACTACAAAGCAAAATTATCGCTCGATCATGTGGCGACATTACCGGAACGTCCGGATGCCAAACTCATCCTAGTGACGGCGATGACGCCAACTGCTGCCGGGGAAGGTAAAACCACAACAACGGTTGGACTGGGCGATGGACTAAACAGGATTGGCAAGAATGCCTCTATTTGTTTGCGCGAACCTTCTCTTGGCCCTTGCTTTGGGATGAAAGGCGGTGCCGCTGGTGGCGGGTACGCACAAGTCGTTCCGATGGAAGAGATCAACCTCCACTTTACCGGCGACTTTCACGCTATCGGCACGGCAAATAACTTACTCTCCGCGCTAATCGATAATCACATTTACTGGGCGCAGGAGCCTGCTCTTGATCTCCGGCGCGTAACCTGGCGGCGTGTCGTAGACATGAACGATCGCGCACTTCGTTCAATTGTTACGTCCCTTGGTGGGGTTGCCAACGGCTTTCCCAAGGAAGCTGGTTTTGACATCACTGTTGCTTCCGAAGTCATGGCGATCTTCTGCCTTGCCACGAGTATTGAAGACCTAAACAACCGTCTTGCAAAAATCGTTGTTGGCCAAACACGCGATCGCAAGCCAGTTTATGCACGTGATCTGAAAGCAGATGGCCCGATGACGGCATTGCTCAAAGATGCGATCAAACCGAACCTAGTCCAAACATTGGAAAACAACCCTGCATTCGTACATGGCGGTCCGTTTGCCAACATCGCACATGGTTGCAATTCGGTGATCGCGACAAAAACTGCTCTAAAACTCTCTGACTATGTCGTCACGGAGGCGGGCTTTGGTGCCGAACTCGGCGCCGAAAAATTCTTTGATATCAAATGCCGCAAAGCAGGTCTTACCCCAAACGCAGCCGTCGTCGTCGCGACAGCACGGGCTTTGAAAATGCATGGTGGTGTTCAAAAAGAAGATCTCGCAAATGAAAACCTCGAGGCCTTGCAAAAGGGCCTCGACAATCTGTCACGTCATGTAAGTAACGTGACGAGTTTCGGTGTCCCTGCCGTCGTCGCTATCAACCGGTTCGTCACCGATAGTGATGCAGAGATTAACATGATCCGCGAGCGCTGCGCCGAGCAGGGCGTCGAAGCGATCGATTGTACGCACTGGGCCAATGGTGGTGCTGGCACCGAAGAACTGGCCAACAAAGTGGTCGAGCTCGCCGAAGGCAATGATGGGTCATCTTTCAAACCTCTCTATGAAGACGACATGCCTCTGTGGGACAAGATCGAAACAATCGCTCAGAAAGTTTACAAAGCCAGTGAAATCGTTGCCGATCAGAAAATCCGCAACCAAATCCGCGACCTGGAAAAAGAGGGCGCCGGCAAGTTCCCGATTTGCGTTGCCAAAACACAGTACAGTTTCTCGACTGATGCCAATCTAAAGAACGCGCCGAGCGATCACGTCGTTCAAATTAGAGAAGTTCGGCTCGCAAATGGTGCTGAGTTTCTGGTTGTCGTCTGTGGAGACATCATGACCATGCCTGGTCTTCCACGGGTACCGGCTGCACATGACATCAAGGTCGATGAAAAAGGCAACATCACCGGGCTGTTCTAGGTTTTAGACCACGACCTATAGCCTTTTCTTGAAGCAAATCATTACGATCCCTATAAGTTAAGGGATCGTAATGCGTGATGGACCGAAAACATGATCCTAGTTACCGGTGGCGCCGGCTTTATCGGATCCAACCTCGTCGCGGGGCTTGAAGCCTCTGGCGCAAACAATATTGTTGTATGTGATCGGCTCGGTACCGACGATAAGTGGCGCAACATTGCCAAGCGTGACTTAGCCGACCTCATCACACCCGAAGAACTGCTGCCCTATTTAGATGACAACGCAAATCGCATTGAAGCGGTTTTCCACCTCGGGGCAATTTCGGCTACCACAGAAACCAATGCAGACGTCATCATAGAGAATAATTTTCGACTATCTTGCGAGCTATGGGCACGCTGTACAAAATATCGCCTTCCCTTCATCTATGCGTCCTCTGCTGCGACATACGGGGACGGTGCAACTGGATTTATTGACGATGCGACAAGATCTCACCTCTCCACACTCAGGCCTCTCAACGCATACGGTTGGAGTAAACATCTCTTTGATCGATGGGTTGCCCGAGTCCTTGAAACCGAGACCATGGATCACGCACCTCCACAATGGGCGGGTTTGAAGTTCTTCAACGTTTATGGCCCGAACGAATATCACAAAGAGGGACAGATCAGCGTTGCTCTGAAAAATTACCGTGAAGTCTCCGCCGGGGGTCCTGCTGTGCTTTTCCGCTCCCATAACCCTGACTACACGGATGGTGGCCAGAGTCGTGATTTTGTCTGGGTCGGAGACTGCGTAAACGTCATGCTGTGGCTCAAAGACAACCCCACAGTATCAGGCCTGTTTAATCTCGGCACTGGAACTGCACGAAGCTTTGCTGACTTAGCCACAGCAATATTCAATGCTGCCGGAATTGCGCCTGAAATTCAGTTTGTCGACACGCCACTGGCGATCCGCGATAAATATCAGTATTTCACCGAAGCGCAGATGGACCACCTTCGGGAGGCCGGGTACACGACGTCCTTCACCAGCCTTGAAGACGGTGTTTCGCAATATGTTCGTCGTTTTCTCGCAACCGAAGACCCCTATATTTGATGCCGTTCTTGGCAAGAAGAGTATGAGGCCATGTTTGCATTAGCGTTTCCGGCCATCGACCCCATTGCCCTGGAACTAGGCCCTCTCGTGATCCGCTGGTACTCCCTTGCTTATGTTGCTGGGATATTATTAGGGTGGCGCTACATCATTATCTTGGCCGCCAAATCCAACAATGGAGTCGAACGTGTCCACGTCGACGACTTCATCATTTGGGCGACGCTCGGCATCATTCTAGGTGGCAGGCTCGGCTACGTTATTTTCTATAACCCAGTTTTCTTTGCCCAAAACCCCATGTCAATATTTGCAATGTGGAAAGGTGGTATGTCCTTTCATGGCGGACTGATCGGCGTCATTACCGTCACATGGATATTTGTCCGCAAGCGTGGGCTTACTTTCTTGGCGTTGGGCGACATGATCTGCGCGGCAGCACCAATCGGCCTTTTTTTCGGTCGCATTGCAAACTTCATTAATGGCGAACTATATGGGCGAGCCAGCGATGTTCCCTGGGCAATGGCCTTTCCTCGGGGTGGAGAAGCACCACGTCACCCCAGTCAATTATATGAGGCAGGGCTAGAAGGTCTGTTACTATTTTGTGTGCTCGCGGTATTGGTTTACCGGTTTAAGGCCCTGGAACGACCTGGGGTGTTGCTCGGTACATTTATGGCGGGATACGGTCTTTCGCGCTATCTGGTGGAATTCGTGCGCGAACCGGATGCCCACTTAGGTACGCTCTATGGAATTGCGACAATGGGCCAGGTTTTGTCTTTGCCGCTAATCCTGATAGGTGCCTGGCTTATCCACAGAGCCTACCGCCTGAAGTGACCCCGCTCGACGCCAAAATCCGAGAACGAATTAAAACTGTCGGGCCTCTCGCGGTATCAGACTTTATGGAGATTGCCTTAGGCGATCCCGACCACGGATATTATCGCACGCGCGACCCGCTTGGCGCGACAGGTGACTTCGTCACCTCCCCCGAAATCAGCCAGGTTTTTGGCGAAATCATTGGATTATGGTGCGCCGTCGCGTGGCAAAATATCGGGAGCCCCAAGAAGATTAATCTCGTTGAACTAGGTCCCGGGCGCGGCACGCTTATGGCAGATATTTTGAGGACAGTACGAAATGTCATGCCTTCGTTCGCAGATGCCATTGAAGTACATATGGTCGAGACTGGCGCGGTGCTGCGTGAACAACAACAGAAAACGCTCAACGACTATAATGTGAGTTGGCATGACCGGTTTGAAATGACCCCTGCTGGCCCACTCCTTATTATCGCCAACGAATTCTTCGATGCGCTCCCAATTGATCAATACATAAAAACTGATAAGGGCTGGCAAGAGCGACGAGTCACAATGGATCGTGACCAAGACAAGCTTATGTTTGGAGAAGGCGGTCCATCGCCCGCCAAAGACGTCTATGTCCCCGATGACCTTAAACCCTCGCCCGTCAGTTCTGTGTTCGAACGGTCTATTGTAGGAGAACAAATAGTAGGAGATATCGCAAAACGCATAGCAACAGGCGGTGGTGCAGCGCTGATCATTGATTATGGTCACGTCCGACACGGAGTCGGCGACACGCTACAAGCTATAAAGTCTCATAAATATCATGATCCTCTCACAGACATTGGCGAAGCAGACCTCACCACTCATGTTGATTTCGCGGCATTGGCTAAAGCCGCTGAAGCAGAGGGCACATTGATACATGGCCCCATCTTTCAGGGAGAATTCCTGACAGCATTGGGTATCGAACAAAGAACCGCCGCCCTTACCGCCAAAGCTCTGCCTGATCAGGCGAAAGGCATCATCAGCGGATCCCGCCGCTTGATTGCATCCGATGACATGGGCACATTATTCAAAGTAATGGCTTTAATGTCGGGGTCAGACACCGTACCTGCAGGTTTCGAGGCCTTTGGAGCGGAAAGCGCATCATGACCAAAGAGGTTTCGGAAGAACTGCCGGTAATTCGAGCTAGCACGCTCACAGCGATCCCGACAATCGACCATGCATTTTTTACCCGTCACGGCGGTGTCAGCACTGGTATTTATCGTTCGCTCAATTGTGGGTTCGGGTCAGACGACCAAGAAGAGAAAGTTAGCGAAAACAGGCGTCGTGTATGTGAATGTCTCGGCGTCAGCCCTGCATCCCTCGTCTCCGTTTATCAGGTTCATGGCACAAACGTGGTCACAGTTGAGAAACCATGGGATCGTCATGCCGCACCAAAAGCAGATGGCATGGTGACCCGCCAGACCGATTTGGCATTGGGTATTTTAACAGCTGATTGCACACCGGTTCTGTTTGCCGACCCAAAAGCCGGTGTCATTGGTGCTTGCCATGCCGGGTGGCGTGGCGCACTCGACGGAGTTGTCGAGACAACCGTCGCTGCCATGGAAACGCTTGGTGCCTCACGCAACAACACAGTTGCGGCCATAGGCCCCTGTATTGCCCAAAAATCATATCAGGTCGGGCTAGAGTTCCGAGATCAATTTACGAAGCATGATCCAAATTTTTCTGACTATTTCATCGACGATGACGACACACATCTGCGCTTCGATCTAGGCGGATTCATCGAACACATTTTGGATCGCGCGGAAATCGCAATTTACGAGAATGTAAACATCGATAATTGCGCAGAGGTCAAAAACCTTTTCAGCTATCGGCGGGCAACGTTAACGGGCGAGAAAGACTATGGACGAGGTCTCTCCGCTATTACGCTCAGGAATTGGATCTAATGCCGCACCTCATAATCTTCTGCATCGCATGTTTGATCGGTTTGGTAGCCAGCTGTGTCATCCTCTGAAACTCATCATCAAAATAGGTTCTTAACGGTATCAGCCCTTCTGATTAGTCTTTTAACAGGCTGCCAGCCCGTACCAACGCCATTTGCTCATACGCCAGGTACAGGAGACCCGATTATTACCCAACGCCCCGACATCGCGGGCATTACTGTGAAACCAATCACCGGTCTTACCAAACAACAATCAGATGCTCTCTCAAAGGCAATGGTCAACGCGTTTATGGCGATGGAAATTCCCGCAGCCACTACCGGAGAAAATCGTCACAGTAAGTTCATCAACGGAACTGCGAAGATCGCAGAGCTGGCCAAGAATCGATCAGTAATTCAGATCGAATGGAGCCTTACCGATTCGCTGGGAAAACCGATAGAGAGACACGAGACTCGTCACAGAATTATTTCCAAACTTTGGACGCACCCAAATTCAAAATCTCTTTTGCCCTGGGTCAAACCGACTGCTCGGATTTTCGCGCGCAGCATTCTAGGGGCCCGACTTGATACTCAGACAGGCAATCAGACGAGCATCCCTCGGCTCCACGTATGGCCCATCGACGGCATCGACGAAATCAGATCGACAGCTTTGAAGACCGCAATGGAACGGTCCCTTAAAAGCCAAAAATTCCCTGTTTTAAAGGGCCTTGATGGGGCCATGCTTATCATCGCTGGATCTGTCTCTCTTGGTCCAGCCAGGGAAGGAAAACAACCGATTGAGGTTAACTGGGTCGTTCTCGACGCAAAAGGCAAACAAGTCGGAAAGCTCGATCAACGAAATGCCATTGCGGTATCAACCGTAAAAAGGGGTTGGCAAAGTCTGGCCTTAATCATCGCCCAGAACGCTGCCGGAGGTGTCAGCGAGATCGTCAATCGTCTACCGCCAGATAGTTTTCCACAGAGGAAAAAAACACGACGTTAACCCCGGTCGGATCGTTTACACACTCCACGGGCGCTGGTAGATTGCGCGTGCTTTTGGCATTCGCATTTTGGCCGCCTCCGGGGGGATGGTGGCACAGGGAAAGTCGGGATGAAAATCGTTGCCTGTAACAGCAATCGGCCGCTCGCAGAAGCGATTGCGGCTTATCTAAATCTTTCACTTTGCAAAGCAAGTATTCGCAGATTTTCGGACATGGAATGTTTCGTCGAAATTGACGAAAACGTCCGAGGTGAAGATGTGTTCGTTGTTCAATCAACGTCATATCCAGCGAATGACAACCTCATGGAGTTGTTGGTTTGTATTGACGCGCTACGACGCGGATCTGCGCGACGGATCACAGCCGTCATTCCTTACTTTGGTTATGCCCGACAAGACCGTAAATCTGGTCCAAGAACACCAATCTCTGCCAAATTAGTGGCAAATCTGATCACCGAAGCTGGCGTTGATCGCGTACTCACACTCGATCTTCATGCCGGGCAAATACAGGGTTTCTTCGATATTCCAGTGGACAATCTGTTTGCCGCCCCCGTTTTTCTACGGGACATTAAGCAAACTTACGACTGTGAAAATCTGACAATGGTATCACCGGATGTAGGCGGTGTGCTTCGGGCTCGAGCTTTGGCAAAACCCCTTGGCGCCGACCTGGCAATCATCGACAAACGTCGTGAACGCGCTGGTGTTTCAGAAGTCATGCATATTATTGGTGATGTCACCGGCGCTGACTGCATCGTCGTGGATGATATCGTTGATTCGGCCGGCACGCTTTGTAATGCCGCCGTTGCCCTCATGGATGCGGGCGCAAAGTCCGTTTCGGCATACATCACACACGGCGTTCTATCCGGCGGTGCAGTGTCTCGCGTGTCATCTTCTCCCTTGGAGAGTATGGTCACCACAGACAGTATTATGGGCACGGAAGCCGTCCGCGTTTCGCAAAATGTCAGACAAATATCTATTGCCCCACTCATGGGCGAAGCAATCGCTCGGATTAGCGAAGAAAAGTCCGTCTCTAGTTTGTTTGACTATTCCGCCGCATAGGACTAAAACCCATCGCCCCCGTCGTTTTAACGGGACTTTTATACGTCGGCACCCCTGGAGGCAGGCGTTAACACAAATTATGGAGATACGGCATGGCCGAAGTTCAAACCATTGCCGCGGCATCTCGCGAACGGGCTGGAAAGGGGACCGCCCGGGCTGCACGCCGCGCCGGACAAATCCCGGCTGTTATATACGGCAACAAAGAAGAACCCCTATTGATCACCGTCGACCGTACCCGGTTGGAGCAAGAGCTAGGCAAGAGCGGATTTTTTATCCGTCTTCTTGACGTGGAAATCGATGGTACTGCACACCGGGTATTACCGCGTGACACCCAGTATCACCCGGTTACGGATCGTCCACTGCATGTCGACTTTCTGCGCTATTCAGCAGATCGCAAGTTGACCGTTGAAATTCCGGTCCACTTCCTGAATGAGGAGGATTCACCTGGACTTAAATCCGGCGGTGTTCTCAACGTTGTACGCCATGCGATTGAAGTGCTTTGCGTTGCTGACGCAATCCCCGATTCATATGAGATCGATCTGACGGGTTTGGAAGTCGGCGACTCGATTCATGCGAGCTCCTTAACGCTCACTGATGGCGTCGAACTAACAATCACCGATCGTGACTTTACGATCGCAACGATTGCCGCACCGACCGTCATGGCCGTCGAAGAGGAAGAAGTCGAAGGCGAAGAAGGTCTCGAAGGCGAAGAGGGTGCCGAAGGCGAAGAAGGTGCCGAAGGCGCAGAATCTGGCGACGACAATGCGGAGGGTGGAGAGTAGATCTCTCCCCGTCCCCAAACCGGAGGCACCATGTTGCTCCTGGTCGGCCTGGGAAATCCAGGTCAAGAATATGCTGGAAACCGACACAATATCGGTGCCATGGCAGTGGACGAGATCGCTCACTGCTATGGCTTCAGCACGCCCAGAACTCGGTCCCGGCCCCAAGGAGTTTTTAGTGAGGGCTTCATCGATGGCGTCAAAGTCACGATACTCAAGCCATTGACTTATATGAATGATTCCGGAAAAGCAGTCGGCGATGCCATGCGTTACTGGCGATTAGAGCCAAAAAACATCTTCATTTTACATGACGAACTTGACCTAGCCCCTGCGAAGGTAAGAGCCAAACTCGGTGGAGGCCATGCCGGTCACAACGGATTGCGCAGTATTGATTCCCATATCGGCAAAGATTACTGGCGAGTGCGTTTGGGCGTTGGTCATCCGGGGGACAAAGGGCGGGTTACGGGCCATGTTCTGCGCGATTTCTCTAAAGCCGACAAACAATGGCTAACAAAGACGCTGGAAGCCGTTGCCGATGCAATTCCACTTTTATTGAAAGGCGATGGTGCCGCCTTTACAAGTCGGGTCGGCTTGTTAAATCAATCGCCTAAAACCAAGAAACCACAAGACGACGCTGACGCGCCATCTGAGCAAAAGAAAGATTAGCAATGGGATTCACCTGCGGTATTGTCGGCCTCCCCAATGTCGGAAAATCGACTCTTTTTAACGCCCTCACCGCAACCATCGCGGCACAGGCAGAGAATTATCCGTTTTGTACCATCGAACCTAACGTCGGGCGGATCGCAGTGCCCGACTTCCGCCTGGACCAGATCGCCGTCCTTGCAAAGTCAGCCAAGATTGTCCCCACCCAGATAGATTTTGCCGACATTGCTGGCTTGGTGCGCGGAGCCAGTACAGGGGAAGGACTTGGCAACCAGTTCCTGGGTCATATTCGGGAAATGGACGCGGTCGCACATGTCGTGCGTTGTTTCGAAGACGAGAACATCACCCATGTTGAAGGACGTATCGATCCGATCAACGACATCGAGACTATCGATACTGAATTGATGCTCGCCGACCTGGAAAGTCTTGAACGCCGCAGCACGGCCTTGGTTAAAAAGTCCCGCGGCAATGACAAAGAGGCCATCGAAACGTTGGCCATCGTTGAAAAAGTCATTGAAGCCCTCAAAGAGGGAAAACCCGCACGATCGGTCGCCGCGCAATTCGAAGACCAAGCCTTGTTTAATGGATTGCAGCTGCTAACCGCTAAGCCGATTATGTATGTCTGTAATGTCGGTGAAGAAGATGCCGCAACAGGTAATGCATATTCTGAAAAGGTGGCTGCACGTGCAGCGGAGGAGGGCGCTGTCTCCGTTGTCATTTCCGCTGCCATTGAAGCCGAAATTGCTCAGCTAACTGACCTAGAAGAACGGGCCGAGTTTCTGGAATCTATTGGGTTAGAGGAAACCGGTCTCGCACAAATTATCGCCGCCGGCTATCAACTGCTTGGACTTATTACCTACCTAACTGCCGGTCCAACGGAATCCCGGGCCTGGACGATTACCGAGGGAACCAAAGCCCCGCAAGCTGCAGCCGTAATTCACACAGATTTTGAGCGAGGCTTCATCTGCGCCGAAACCATCGCCTTTGACGATTACATTAGCTGCAAGGGTGAAGTAGGTGCCAAAGAGACAGGAAAAATGCGTCAGGAAGGACGTGATTACGTCGTCAAAGACGGTGACGTAATCTTATTCCGATTTAACGTGTAAGTCTTCTGCCACGAGACTGCACAGCATTGCAACTGCAAGCATCAACGTATAGAAAAGCCGATCTATAGTTTTGCACCGCGAACCTATCGTGGGGCCTTTCAGGGAGAGAAAAATGGGATCAATGACAGAACTAACCACGGCCGATGGCCATTCACTCGGTGCCTACAAGGCGGAACCATCGGGAGCCGCTAAAGGTGGCGTTGTCGTCATTCAGGAAATCTTTGGCGTAAACCAGCATATCAAGAACCTAGTCGACGAATTCGCCAAGAACGGCTACGTCGCCATCGCACCGGCTTTATTCGACCGCGCGGAAAAAGGCCTTGAACTTGGTTATGGCCAAGAGGATTTCGGCAAGGGCCGTGACACCCGCGGCAGCCTGGACGATGATGGCATTCAGAATGACGTTCAGGCAGCTATCAATGACGTTTCCAGCGCCGGCAAAGTTGGCATCGTTGGCTACTGCTTCGGCGGCTATGTCAGCTGGCTTGCTGCGTGCAAATGCGATGGATTGTCAGCCGCGTCGACCTTCTATGGCGGTGGCATCCACGCCAAGCGGGACGACACACCTAAGGTTCCAGTGATCTTTAATTTTGGCGACAAAGACGGCGGCATCCCGCTGAACCAAGTTGCCGAGATCAAGGAAGCGCACCCCGATATCCCCTGCTACGTCTATGACGATGCAGGTCATGGTTTCTGCTGTGATGACCGGGAAAGCTATAATCAAGGCGCCTGTGAACGCGCTCATGGCCGGACACTTGACCATTTCGGTCAAAACGTCGGCTGATTAATTCTAAGCTAATGAGAGACAGAGCCCCGGCCCGCAAGGTCCGGGGTTTTTTCTTATCTCAATGACGCGGCGATATTGCCACCATCTACAGTGATAACCGCTGCCGTTGTTTTCTCTGCTAATGCAAGGTCGAGAAATGCCTGTGCGACATCCTCCGCTAGGACTTCACGTCCCAACAGGTTCCCGCCCATATAGTCGGCTTCAGACACACCACGCGCTTTTGAGCGGACGGAGATCATCTCGTCATCCAACAGGCCTGTTCGAATACGATCAGCATTCACCGCATTTGCCCGAATGCCATCCGTGCCATAATCAAGCGCATACTGCTTCATTAAGAACAAAGTGGCCGCCTTTGGCAGGCCATAGGGTCCAAAATCGGGACCAGGGTTGATCGCCTGCTTCGAGGTATTAAACAACAAACAACCACCAGTCCCTTGTGCCTTCATGACACCCACAGCGGCCTTTGCGATCGATTGGTGTGCGAAAAAATTAAGCTCAAAACTCTCCCGCAATGTCTCGTCATCGACCTCACCAATTTTGCCTTGCCACGCCGCTCCAGCATTAGAGACCAACAGATCCAACCCACCAAAACGTTCGCAGATTGTATCGAAAGCGTAAGCTACAGATTCTGCATCCGTGACGTCACAAGCCAGGCCGAGACCACCAATTGACGTCGCAACTTCCTGCGCTGCCGCTTCATCGCGATCCAGAACCACAATGACTGCACCCGCTGCCGCAAATGCTCTAGCCGTCGCCGCTCCTATTCCCGATCCACCGCCTGTAATCGCTGCGATCTGTCGTTGCAGAGGTTTTTCCGCCGACTTTCCGAGCTTAGCCTGTTCAAGAGACCAGTATTCAATATCAAAAATATCAGCCTCGGGAATGACTTCGTAAGTCCCCATAGACTCTACATCCGTGATCACATCGATATTGGTTTCTGCGAGATCAGCAGCTACCGATGCCGCGCCAGCACTGTTTCCAAGACCAAACAATCCCACGCCAGGCACTAAAATTACCCGCGGTATCGGATCAAGCTCCGTCTTGGGTATCGCCTGGGTTGCATTATTGCGCTCGAAATAGGCGTGATAATCCGCGATATATTTTTCAACAGAAGCTCGCGCACCTGCCACGAACTCTTCGAGTTTTCCAGCTACTGGTCGCGGCGTTATAAGCGGATTAGGCTTCGTACGAATAACATGATCTGGCGTTACGGTACCTTGCTGACTGTAACGGCTCAGCCCTTCTGCCGCTGCGAAATTGAGAACGGCGTCATTTGTCCGAAAATCCATAACCAGTCGCTGCGTACCTGCTCCCGACTCCATGGTACACAACCCCCGTAATATGGGAGCAATTTCCGCTGCTGAAGCGAGTTGCGTAGGTATTTCGACGCTTGAAAAACTACGGGATCGCCGTTTTTCAATCTCTGTTTCGGCGAGCGAGACCATCTTGATCATCCGCTCATAGGATTCTTGAGCCGTTTCACCAAAGCTGAAAATACCATGTTTAAGAAGAACAAGGCCTTCGACATTGGTGTCTTGCTCAAAAACCTCCTTAGCTTTCTTAGCTAAGGCAAAGCCAGGCATGATATATGGGACATACCCCATTCGATCGCCAAATACTTCACGACATATATCATCGCCGCCCTCTTGATCAGTCAGTGCAAGAACCGCATTCGCGTGTGTATGGTCGACAAATTTATGCGGTAGAAACGCATGCAAAAGTGTTTCAACGGACGGGTTGGGAGCCGAAGCGTCTAATAAATTGATCCGTTGTGCATTGACCATCCCCTCGTCCGACAAAGCAGACAGCGCTGCCAGCTGACGAATAGGCTCGAGCCTGACAGCTGGAAGCCCAGGCGGTTCTATATCACCGAGGTCCCAGCCCGACCCTTTTACGCAGAGTACGTTGGTGTCGTGCCCAAGCATATCTGGCATTGTTGTTTTGACGGAGGTGTTTCCACCACCATGCAAAACCAGTTTAGATTCGCCACCCAAAAGGCGTGACGTATACACCCTCAGGGCAACATCCTGATTAACCTCATTGGTCACAAACTGATCGATATAGTTTTTTGCTTCTTCGTCGGACCAGAGATTTTCCATCGTTGTTCCTATCTGTTCTCCGGATAAAGGCCGCGTAGCCCTTCTGTCGTCGCGTCGCAAATTCCGCGTTCCGTGATCAGCCCAGTGACAAGGCGTGCAGGCGTTACATCAAACCCGTAATTCGCTGCTGCACTATTGGGCGGCGTCACCGACACGGTTTCAATTGCCCCTTTTGCCGTTCGGCCCGTGATGGTCGTAACCTCTGCGGCATCGCGTTCCTCAATCGGGATATCGCGACCATTACTAATCGTCCAGTCAATCGTCGGACCGGGCAGTCCAACATAAAAAGGTACATCATTGTCTCGAGCGGCCAATGCTTTCAAGTATGTACCGATCTTATTGGCAACATCTCCGGACGCCGCGGTCCGGTCTGTCCCCGTGATCAAAAGATCAACATCACCCTGCTGCATAATATGCCCGCCAGCATTATCGACGATGACGGTATGAGGCACGCCATGCTGGCCAAGTTCCCACGCCGTGAGCCCTGCACCCTGATTGCGTGGCCGAGTTTCATCGACCCATACGTGCACTGGTATTCCTTGTTCATGGGCAACATAAATCGGCGCCGTCGCAGTTCCCCAATCGACCGTTGCCAACCATCCAGCATTACAATGGGTCAAAATATTAACCGGCCGACTTTGATCAACTCTGTCCCAAACTTCACGAATGAGCTGTACACCATGGTCTCCGATGGAACGACACATCGCAGCATCTTCATCACAAATAACTGCCGCTCTGTCATAGGCTGCAATAACACGATCTTCTGCAGAAAGCGGTGCAAGAACCGATTTCATATCATCCAGTGCCCAACGCAAATTAACTGCTGTCGGCCTGGTCTGGAGAAGCAGGTCATAGGCGGCCTGCAACGCACCATCAGAAGCATTTGCGCGCATCGCAAGGCTCATGCCATAGGCCGCCGTCGCGCCGATCAGTGGCGCTCCACGGACCTGCATAGACCATATGGCATGCGCTGCGTCCTCAACAGAATTCAAGGAAACTGTTATGAACTCATGGGGCAGCCTGGTCTGATCGATAATTTCAACTGTTTCGCCGTTTTCAGCGAGCCAAATCGTTCGAAAGGGAACACCATCAACATTCATTAGCGCAATACCCGTCCGGCTACGGCATCCAGCTTTTGCGCCATTTTAGGATCACGTGCATCCGGTGATGTTATAATCGCGACATCCAGAGCATTATGGCAGCCCGTTTCGCAATTTTCGGACCGCCCACCAATCAGTGGCGCCAAATTGACGACTAATTGTTTGGCCGTCGCCGCATTTTCGATCAGTACTTTGATAACAGTCTCAACAGTGACGTCATCATGATCCTCGTGCCAACAATCATAGTCAGTGACCATCGCAACCGTCGCGTAACACATCTCTGCCTCGCGAGCGAGTTTGGCTTCCGGCATATTTGTCATGCCGATCACGTCACAACCCCAACTTCTATAGAGCTCGCTTTCTGCTCGGGTTGAAAATTGGGGACCTTCCATTACCAAATAGGTGCCCCCGCGCACTGTTACATTTGCCAGCCCACCTGACGCTTGCTCGATCAAGTCACCGAGACGACGACAGGCTGGATCAGCCATCGAAACATGCGCCACAAGTCCGTCTCCAAAAAAGCTCTTCTCACGGGCAAAGGTCCGGTCGATAAACTGATCTACGATGACGAACGTCCCTGGCGGCAGCTCTTCTTTCAGGGATCCAACAGCGCTTAAGGAAATGATCTCGGTACAGCCTGCGCGCTTCATCGCCTCGATATTGGCACGAAAATTCAACCCACTCGGGGCTATTTTGTGTCCACGGCCATGGCGTGGCAAAAATACAATCTGCTGCCCATCGAGTTCCCCGAACAACAGATCATCCGACGGTGCCCCGAAAGACGTTTCGATGGTTTCCCACCGTGTATTTGAGAGTCCGTCGATCTCGTAGAGGCCACTGCCCCCAATTACGCCTAAAACAGGAGTGTTCGCTGTATCAGCCATCAATTTTCAAGGACCCACAAAACAAAACCGGCGATGAAACATCACCGCCGGTTCATGTATCACAAGAGAGGCATCAGCACGAGTGCCAACACCCGCCGAATTAGTGTAGGTCAGACCAGACCTTGCGTTTCACGCCATACAGCATGCCGGTAAGGATCAACAAAAACAGGATGACTTTAACACCCATCCGCTTCCGCCATTCGAGCTCTGGTTCTGCTGCCCAAGCAAGGAAAGTCGTTACATCGTGGGCCATCTGGGAAACCGTCGCTTTGGTCTTGTCGGCGTACTCGACCCCTCCCTCGCTAAGAGGTGGTGCCATCGCAATTTGATTGCCGGCAAAATACAGATTGTAGGACATGCCCTCAGCAAGCTTCTTATCTTTTGGCGGTTGTTTGTATCCCGTCAGCAGAGCATGGAGATAATTCGCGCCACCAACCCTTGCTTTGGTCATTAGAGTCAAGTCCGGTGGGAAAGCACCGTTATTCCCCGCACGCGCGGCCTGCTCATTCGGGAAGGGTTTTACAAATCGATCACTCGGACGTGCGGGACGTTGAAACATCTCACCTTCATCGTTCGGACCATCGGTAACTTCTTTGGCAGCCGCGATCTTTTTCACCTGATCTTCGGTGAACCCGATATCCATCAGATTGCGATAGGCCAACAACCGCACTGAATGACAAGCAGAACAAACTTCGTTGTAGACCTGAAATCCGCGCTGTACAGAACCACGATCAAACGTGCCAAAGAGACCCGAGAACGACCAATTTTGCTTGGGTGGTTTTATGGCGTCACCTGCTGCCATAGCACTACTGGAAGCCAGAACCGCAACAGAGACAGCCGCTGCAACGCTAATCAAATACTTGCGCATCAGGCCTTCTCCATCGGCTTAGTACTGGCAGCAGAGGATGACCCCCCGCCTCCTTTCAGCACTGGCTCACTAATACTCGTTGGCAAAGGCTTGGTTTTTTCGAAGAAACCTAGCAGTGGAATTATGACGATAAAGTGCAGGAAGTAATAAGCAGTCGCTGCCTGTGCAATATAGGTCCAAGGCGCCTCGGCAGGCTTTGCTCCACAAATTCCCAGGATGATGCAATCAATGATGAGCAACCAAAAGAACTGCTTATAGAGCGGCCTGAAACGCGCACTCTTGACTGGAGAGTGATCGAGCCAGGGCAGAATAAACAGCACCATGATTGAAGCAAACATGGCCAATACCCCGGCCAGTTTAGCCGACATCAGCCACGAAATTGGCAAGTAAATGAGGGCATCCGCCGTAAAGGACCGCAAAATGGCGTAGAACGGTAGGAAATACCATTCCGGCACGATATGGGGCGGCGTCACCAACGGATTCGCTTCGATATAATTATCTGGGTGCCCCAAGAAGTTCGGTGCAAAAAACACAAACCCGAAGAAGAGAATTAAGAAGACCCCCAAGCCAAACAGGTCCTTAACCGTGTAGTACGGATGGAAAGGGATCGTATCTTGCGGAGACTTGGTGTCGATGCCAATTGGATTGTTTGAGCCATGCTGATGTAGAGCAACGATGTGCAGCACAACGATACCCACCAAGACAAATGGCAATAGATAATGCAGGCTAAAGAACCGGTTCAACGTCGGATTATCAACTGAGAAACCGCCCCAGAGCAGCGTAACGATAGAGTCACCAACAATCGGGATTGCCGAGAACAGGTTGGTAATAACTGTCGCACCCCAGAAACTCATCTGGCCCCAGGGAAGCACGTATCCAAGGAAGGCTGTCGCCATCATGATCAACAGGATAACAACGCCCAAAATCCACAGGATCTCGCGGGGGGACTTATAGGAGCCGAAATACATCCCTCTGAAAATATGGATGAAAACCACTATAAAGAACGCCGAGGCACCGTTCATATGGACATAGCGGATCAACCAGCCATAATTGACGTCACGCATGATGCGCTCAACCGAATCAAAGGCAAATGCCGTATGCGCGGTGTAATGCATCGCCAGCACAATGCCGGTAACAATCATAATGACCAAAATGATGCCTGCCAGGGAGCCGAAGTTCCACCAGTAGTTCAAATTCTTTGGTGTGGGGTACTCATGAAGCTCGTGCTCCATGAATGAAAAAACCGGCAGCCTATAGTCTATCCAGGCAACGATTGGGTTTTTAAACTTAGAATCGCTCATCCAGTTTTCTCCTAACCGATCTTAACGAGCTTGTCCGACAAAAATTCATATGCCGGGACCGGAAGATTTTTAGGTGCAGGACCTTTGCGGATCCGCCCTGAAGTATCGTAATGCGAGCCATGGCAGGGGCAGAACCAGCCACCGAACTCGCCTTTTAACTCGCCATGCTTCGTGCCTGATGGAATGCAACCCAGATGGGTACAAACACCAACAACAATCAACCACTCAGGCTTTAACGCGCGCTTCGCATCTGTTTCAGGATCGGGGAGATTGGCAAGGTCAACTTTACCTGCTGCCTCTATCTGCGCCTTGGTCCGGCGCACGATAAAGACAGGTTTACCCTGCCATTTAACCAGGACACGCTGGCCCGGTTTGATGGGCTCCAGATTAACCTCTGTCGTAGACACCGCCAGCGTATCCGCTGCCGGGTTCATCTGATCAATCAGCGGCCATGCCGCCGCCGCAGCACCGAAAGCCCCAAAAGCTCCAGTTGCCAACATCAAAAAATCGCGTCTGGTCTCACCATCTCCGTCGCCGTGAGAGCCTTCGCCAGCAGTATCAGCAGAACTCGCCATTTTGTCCCTCTATGTTATATCCGCGCGCAGGTCGCGGCTCTGCAAAGGTACCTGATATCATTAACGTACCAGCAGATTCAAACACTGCGGCCTTACGCCGCAGCATGTTATGAATGCTGGCAATACGTGCCCTTGTAACGGGGCACGGGTATAATCGAATTAGACCTTAAAGCAAAGGTCGTTAACTGATCGTTAACCATGCGAATAACGTTGTATCAGCCTGATATCCCACAAAACACCGGCACTATATTGCGGATGGCAGCCTGCATGGACGTCGGTGTCGACATCATTGAACCTTGTGGTTTCGTTCTCGATGACAAAAGACTGCGACGATCGGGCATGGATTATCTCGATCAAGTTGATTTAACACGTCATATTTCTTGGTCTCATTTCCAGGAAAATTGTACCGAAACCGGGGACCGACTCATTCTGTTAACAACGATGGGCAATGTGCCCTATTGCGATTTTGCGTTTCAGCCCAGCGACAGACTGCTCCTAGGGAGAGAAAGTGCTGGCGCGCCTCAGGACGTACATGACGCAGCCCATGCAAGAGTATGCATTCCAATGGCAAGCGGAGCGAGATCGCTGAATATTGCTATGGCAGCCGCGATGGTATTGGGTGAAGCCTTGAGACAAACCAATCGCTTTGCCACAGGAACCGCCGAATGACCCGGACGCTCGACGAAAAAAAGCAGGCCGCTACGGAATGGTTTGCCGAACTCCGCGATTTAATCTGTACCGAGTTTGAAGCCATCGAACAGGAAGGTGGCGCCGAGACTTCGGGATCACCGCCTGGGCAGTTTGAGCGCAAGGTTTGGGACCGCCAAGATCATACAGGTGCAGATGGTGGTGGTGGCACAATGTCGGTTATGCACGGCCGGGTATTTGAGAAAGTTGGCGTTAACATTTCGACAGTCTATGGCGAATTTTCTCCGGAGTTCCGAAAAGAAATTCCTGGAGCAGACGAAAATCCAGAATTTTGGGCAGCTGGCATATCCTTGGTCGCCCACATGTGCTCGCCGCTTGTTCCCGCCGTCCATATGAACACGCGTTTTATTTCCACCTCCAAATCCTGGTTTGGTGGCGGCACAGATTTAACGCCGATGCTCACCGACGATGCGGCAGCCGCTGATTTTCACAAAGCCCTCAAGAGCACTTGCGACGCTCATGATGACGCTTACTACGCGAAGTTTAAAAAATGGTGTGATGAATATTTTTACCTTCCCCACCGCGATGAACCGCGTGGGATTGGCGGTATATTTTACGATTACGTTGATACTGGCGATTGGGAAGCAGATTTTGCCTTTACCAAAGATGTTGGTTGTACATTTCTCAAATCTTACCCGGCCATCATACGGGCACGTAAAGACCAACGCTGGAACGATGCGCAGCGCGAGCAGCAGTTGATAAAACGCGGTCGCTATGTCGAATTCAATCTCCTGCATGATCGCGGCACTAAATTCGGCCTGAAAACTGGTGGCAACGTCGAAGCGATCTTGATGTCGATGCCACCGGTCGCTAAATGGTCCTGACAGACTGGCCAACTGACATCGGGTCAGTATAGTAGCGATCAGACAATTAACGTTCGGAGGGATTATGAGACGGTTCGCAGTAGTTATCGCGACAGTATTCTTTGCGGCAATTCCAAGTTTATCGCACGCTGCACAGCCTAATCTCACAATCGGTGCCTTTTTCGGCACGTATAGCGGCGGTGGGGTATCAGAAAATGAAGACAGTATCTACTTCGCAACCACGGCCCGCGATTTTGACGTCAAAATAGCTTCCGCCGGGACAGGGTTTAGAATCGACTGGACCAGCGTCATCCGCAAGGGCGGCAACCCCAACAAGCCTAATATTCGTCGTCGGCAGAGTTCCAAAACATTACGCGCAACTGGAACAGCGGGTGTATTCCACTGCACAACAAGCGGCGATCCGCTTGCAGGCAAAGAGCTATGCTGGGCCAACATCACTGGCTCTACCTTGTCGCTGTTTATAATGCGCGTGAACAAAAATGGCGTTTACGCCATTCAACAATATGACCGGACGCTTTCCGGCACCGGCATGAAACTGGTCTTCAAGAGCACACGCAGTGGCGAACGAGTCCGCACAGTCACCGGCAGACTTGTTAAGACCGCGCAGTAACGAGGGACCTTAAATGCTTGAGGCAGGTTTCACGGTTTGCTTCGAAGTTGCCTGCAATCCACCATTCTTCAACTTGCTCCAGTAGATTACCTATTTCAGTTCCTGCGGGAACGCCCATATCCACAACATCTTGGCCTGTAACCAAAAACCCCGGCACTGGACTCGTTTCTGGCAAAGAAAACAAACTCAGCCAATCTTGTTCTGGAAAGCTAGCCTCCCCAATCAAGACAAGATCACGGAACAGGTTAGGTCCAAGTCGGTAGAGCGCATCGCGGTTGGCTTTAGGGTCAGCCAACGGGTTTGGGCAGGTCCTAGGGTTGCAAAGATCACACAGCTGATCACGATCTGCGTTCGAAAGCTTCAGCCGAGCCGCGAGGGTCTGAACACCGTCTTTATCTAGGTCAACAATTGTTGCCATACGCCGCAAGTAATCAGGTCCTGTCTCCGTAGAAACTTCCGCCCTTATTAAGGTGGGCAAGCGACCACTATGGATGGCCTCAGGCAGCAGATGTGACAAAATTCCGTTCGTCGCCATAATTTCTAAAGTCGCTGCGGGATCAGGCGCGAGCAGCAATCGAGACAATTCTTTCCAAACCCGTTCTATAGACAAACTAGCGAGTTGCGGTGCCATTCGCTTGCATGCTTCGATGGCGTTCTCATCAGCCTCGCCAACGCCGTAATAAGCGAAAAACCGGAAAAACCGGAGCAATCGCAGGACGTCTTCTTGAATTCGTTCATGCGCATCGCCAACAAATCGAATGCGACCCTGCTTGAGGTCAGCCAATCCACCCACCGGGTCAAATACTGTTCCGTCTCTATCACAATACAGCGCGTTCAATGTTAAATCGCGCCGCGCAGCATCCTCTAGCCAATCCGTTGTGAAACTGACCCGTGCATGTCGCCCAAATGTTTCGACGTCACGCCGTAAGGTCGTTATCTCAAATGGTATCCCATCGCAGATTGCCGTGATGGTTCCGTGATCTATACCAGTCGGAATTGCCCGTAAGCCTGCCCGCTCTATGAGATCTGTAACCCGTTCGGGGGGTTCGGGGGTCGCTATATCGATATCTTGGACAGGAAGACCGAGCAAGGCATCCCGCACGCACCCGCCAACAAACCGCGCTGGTTTCCCACCCGCGATTAATGCATTCATGACAGTGCGAGTTTGCGTCTGGGCCATCCAGCTATCCATATCAATAGAGGCGGCGGGTTTCATCGGCGCTACTCTGGTTCAGAAGTCAAGAAGCTCAGGATAAGCGATGATTGTGAAGACTGAAACAATCACCAGCAGGCCACCGACTACAATGAGCCACGGCCAAGGCAACGGTTCCCAATCTTCACGAGCAATTGCTCTGGAGCCTCCGAGTTTCGGTGGAGCAAAGGCTCGCCACAAGATATAGAAACCGGTTGGCGCTACCAGTGGTACGGCAAACAATAAAATCAAACGGATCATGCGTTCCTCATCATCTTCCCCAACTCAACAAGAATTCGAGCCGTCAAACCCCAAATATAGTGATCGTTATAAGGCATTACATAATATTCCCGCGATTTTCCGCGTTCGTCACGCATTTCAAGTCGATGGTTGGCAGGATCCAAAACGAAGTCCATGGGAACTTCGAACACTTTCGCGACCTCCGAAGGGTCTGGTGACAGCGACATAGGCGGTTGAATCAACCCAACGACCGGCATGACACGATACCCGGTTCCAGTATCCCGTGCATTCATCCGACCCAAAACATTGATCATCTTCGTCGGCAGGCCTATCTCTTCTTTGGTTTCACGCAAGGCCGTCTCTTCGGGTGTTACCTCTCCGGGCTCCACGCGACCGCCGGGAAACGCGATCTGGCCAGCATGATCCGACATCGTATCAGTTCGTTGTGTTAACAGAACCGTCATTCCGTCCGACCGATCAATTAGTGGCACGAGAACAGCCGCCGATCTTAAGGACCTCTCTTCACCCTGCGCCGCTGGCGCAGGCCAAACATTCCCGGGCGCGCATGGATTTGGTCCGACACCCGGACCGGCAAAAATTGTATTCAGAAGATCACGCATTATTCATATCGGCGGTCATATCAATCCACTTGGCCCAAGGTAAAACAAACACCGTTACTCCAAACACCCAAGTCCGTTCCGCGCTCACCCTGCTTTTCAATTGCTAACTCCACCAGGTCATAGAAGATCGCCCGCGTGATCAAGGCTTCAATCCCCGCTCGGACCACGATGTAAGGAGAGGGTTCCTGGGTCTCAGAATCAATCATGACTCTGATCTGATTCTCTGGTCCAGCGATCACAATATCGTCAACATTTGTTCTGAATGAAAGGCACTGATTTTGCCCCGCACCATCCACCGATAATTCTACGGCCTGAAATGGCGCATCTTCGACCTGAATACGGCATTTTTCGGCAGGTGTCTCAAGCCAGAAGTCGCCCTGACTATCGCGTTTTAATATCGATCCAAACAGTTTTACGAGTTGTTTTCGTTCAATGGGAGAGCCATGATAAAACCAAGTACCGTCACGGGCGATACGCATGTCGATATCGCCGCAAAATAGCTGGCCGTTCGGAACGCCGGATTTGTCGCCAAGAAGACCGCCCTCAAGCGACTCCTTCAACTTGTCGCTGGGACTACCGGAAAGTGACTTTTCCATGGTGCGCCGCCTGCGTCATGGAGACTCTATATGGTTGAAACAGAATCCCTAACTCAAACCACTAGTTCTGGTGAAGAACCCCCTGCCCGTCTTGTCGCAGAAATCGATTCGCTGGGCCAACGCATGGCCCTGGTTCGCGACCGAATCGGCCGGATCATCTTTGGCCAAAACCAGGTAATAGACGAAACACTTATCACGGTGCTGGCAGGTGGTCACGTCTTGTTAATCGGCTTTCCTGGTCTCGGAAAAACGCGCCTAGTCGAAACATTAGGAACCGTTCTGGGCTTGGATGACAAAAGAGTACAGTTCACACCCGATTTGATGCCGGCAGATATACTGGGGTCAGAGATACTCGATGAAGGCGAAGACGGCATGCGGCGATCCTTTCGCTTTATCGAAGGGCCCGTATTTTGCCAGCTGCTTATGGCTGACGAAATCAACCGTGCGAGCCCAAGGACGCAGTCAGCATTACTGCAAGCGATGCAGGAAAAAACCGTTTCAGTTGCTGGCCAGAATCACGCTTTGCCGAATCCGTTTCATGTCCTTGCAACACAGAACCCGCTTGAACAAGAAGGCACCTACCCGCTACCAGAAGCGCAACTCGACCGTTTCCTGATGCAGGTCGATGTTAGTTATCCTTCCGAAGATGCAGAACGTGAAGTTCTCTTGGCAACAACCGGGTCTGAAACAGCCATTGCGGAACAAGTGCGGACTGCGGATGACCTAATCGCCGCTCAACAGCTGGTACGACAAATTCCGGTCGGCGACAGCGTCGTCCAGTCTATCCTCAATCTCGTCCGGTCTGCGCGACCAACAGAAAGCGCCCTGCCTGACATTCGCGATCATGTTGCCTGGGGTCCTGGTCCGCGCGCAAGCCAGGCATTGATGTTGGCGTGCCGAGCACGCGCGCTACTCGACGGACGTTACGCGCCATCCATAGATGACGTCGTTGCGCTATCAAAACCCGTGCTCCGACACCGCATGGCACTCAGTTTTGCTGCTCGAGCGGATGGCGTAACCATTGACGAGGTGATTGAACGGCTGTGCGCTCCTTTGGCTTAAAACTTGCTGGCCTCGGCAATCGGGAAACTGAACAGCCAGCCTCCATCCGGCAACGCGCGGAAGAAACCGCCGCAAGGCTGCCGCCGCTGCTGGTTGCCGCCGAGCGCATTGCCGCGACGGTAGCGCAAGGGGTTCACGGCCGACGTCGTGTTGGCCAAGGAGAGTCGTTCTGGCAATTCCGTCGTTACCAACAAGGTGATCCAGTACAAAGAATCGACTGGCGGCAATCGGCGAAACGCGAACATTTGTACGTTCGGGAAAACGAATGGGAAGCAGCGCAGAGTGTCTGGGTTTGGTTGGATCGCTCTGCTTCCATGCAATACCACTCAAAGGACGGACTCCCCGACAAAGCTGACCGTGCTACCGTTTTAATGTTGGCGCTTTCCTCTTTACTTATCCGGGGTGGAGAAAGGGTCACACTTCTTGGATCAGGTGTTCCTCCGTCAAATGGCCGCGCGGTAATGGATAGATTGGTCGCATCAATCTCCCTTGAAGACAGCGTAGAAGAAAGCGCGCCCCCCCTCGAACAGCTGCCGCGTTATGGCCGAGTTGTGATGATCTCGGATTTCCTGACGCCGCCTGATGAAATCGAGCAGACATTGCGCGTATTTGCTTCACTCGGCGTGCGCGGTCACCTCTTACAGATTTTCGATCCAGCTGAACAAAGCCTGCCATTTGCAGGTCGCGTGCGCTTCGAAGGATTGGAGGGCGAAGGCGAGGCATTGATCGGGCGAGTGGAAGCTGTAAAGGCGGAATATGTACTTCTTATGGAGAAACACCGCCGGGCGATCGAAGACATAGCACGCCGTTTGGGGTGGACTTGTATCGCCCACGCCACTGACCAGCCACCACAAACAGCACTGTTGGCGCTCTATCATGCACTTGCAGAAACGCCAGAGTCGTAACAATGCTTGACCTAGGACCTCTGGTTTTCACAGCACCATGGATGTTGGCAGCACTCGCGACATTGCCAATCTTATGGTGGTTATTAAGGGTCACACCTCCCGCCCCGCTGGTCCGAGCGTTTCCGCCCCTGCGGTTTTTGCTGACCCTCCAACCCCAGGAAGAAACACCGGCAAGAACCCCACTTTGGTTGATCCTTCTACGGATGTTAATCGCCGCCTTGATAATATTAGGTCTCGCTCACCCGGTATGGGATCAAGGTAAGAAACTTTATGGCAGTGGGCCGCTTATCCTGGTCATTGACGATAGCTGGGCCGCTGCACCGACGTGGCAAAAACGATTGGATACGCTCGAAACTCTCGTCGACCAAGCCGATCGCGAAGGACGTGCTGTCCGAATCTTGATGACAGCCAAACGCCTTCGCTCCGAAAGTCAAATCAGTGATCTCATGCGTCCGGCAGAGGCACGCCAGATACTACGACGCATCGAACCTAAACCGTGGCTTACGGACCGGCGAGCAGCATTAAACTCACTTAAAGATCTAAACGTTAGTGGCTCCGCTCATATCGCGTGGTTATCAGACGGGATAGACGATGCCGGTGCAGCGTCACTCATGGATCGACTACGCGAGCTCGGCGCCTTACGGCTGTACCGCGAACCGCCAAATGCGTTAGCCAAAATCTTGACACGACCACGTACGGTAACAGGCGGGCTAGCCTTTCCGGTCCAGCGAGTGAAGGGCCCCCTTGGCAAGTCAGAAGTCCAAGTAAGGTTATTCGACGAAGACGGGCGCCTGTTGGGGCGCGAGAAAGCAACATTTGATCAAGGAAAGTCCGTCACCGAGGCTCGTTTCAGATTGCCCCCAGATATCCGCAATCGAGCGGCAAGCGCAGAGATAGAGGCGGAAGACAGCGCAGGTGCCGTTTTCCTAATGGATGAAAGATGGAGACGACGTCCGGTAGGAATTGCTGTCGGTGGTCTAACGGAAGGGTCCGTTCCTCTTTTAAGCGATGATTACTACCTCAAACGCGCCCTTGACCCCTTTAGCGATGTCAAAACCGGTACAATCGGTGAACTCACCAAACAAAAACTCGCCATGATCGTCTTGGCGGACATCGGTAAACTTAGCAAACCGCAAACAGAAACTTTGGTAACTTGGTTAAATAAGGGTGGCGTCCTGATCCGGTTCGCAGGCCCCCGAATGGCGCAGGGCACCGATCAACTGGTACCGGTTCAATTGCGCGGCGGCGGTCGCGCGCTGGGCGGAACAATGTCCTGGACGACACCTGCTAAGCTGATGCCTTTTGAGGACAAAAGTCCGTTCTCAGGCCTCCCTATTCCACCCGACATCAGAATCAAACGACAGGTCCTCGCTCAACCAACACTGGATCTAAACGCGAAAACATGGTCGCGATTAACTGACGGAACACCGCTCGTAACTGCGGAACGCAAAGGAAATGGCTGGCTTATTCTGGTCCACACCACTGCCAACACCGAGTGGTCTAACTTGCCCATTTCGGGCCTTTTTGTTGGCATGATGCAACGTGTTGCCGCGTTAAGCCTCGGTGTAAGTGGTGACGGCGGCACAACGACTTATCCGCCCCTTCAAATAATGGATGGGTTTGGTGTCTTGGAAGCGCCCTCTTCATCTGCAATCGCGATCCCGGGAAAGGTGTTTTCCAAAGCAACTGCTGGTCCAAAAACACCTCCTGGCTATTACGGCAAAGGTGAAACCCGGCGAGCCCTCAATTTAGCGACGTCAATTCGCACTTTTTCAGCATTGAATGATATTCCGACAGGCGTCGAAACCGCCGATTACACAATTTCGACCGGGCTGGACGCCAAACCCTGGCTGCTCCTCGCCGCGCTTCTGTTGCTGATGGCTGACCTGATTATCAGCTACATATTGCGTGGGTTGGGCGTTAACATCCTGTCTGCACCGACAAGAAACGTCGCCGGTCGTGCTGCCGGCTTTGTCTTTCTTCTCGCGGCAAGTTTAACAATCTTTGCAACGGCGACCATCGCCCAAACAACGAAACCCTCAAAACCCAGTACGTCACTTGATCCTGCGGAGAGGTTCGCGCTGCGCGCAACATCGGAAACGCGGCTTGCCTTTGTTCTAACGAAAGACACTGCAATTGATTCTGTAAGCCGTGCCGGGTTAATCGGCCTCACCGATATCCTGCGCCGTAGAACTGCCGTTGAAGCTGGGACGCCTATCGGTGTCGATATCGAACGCGACGAGTTAGCATTTTTTCCTTTGCTGTATTGGCCCATTTCACTTCGACAACGACCTCTGTCAGATCAAGCCGTCGAAAAACTCAACGCCTATCTGCGAACCGGGGGTACGGTTCTGTTTGATACGAGAGAACAATCCAAGCTCACATTTGACCCCTTTGGCAGTGGTGGTGCAGAGGCCGCGAAGCTCCGCTCGATGTTACGCGAGCTTGATAACCCTGCACTGATCCCGGTGCCAACCGATCACGTGATGAATAAAGCATTCTATTTGCTAAAGGATTATCCCGGTCGCTGGCGTGGTGGGACCGTATGGGTTGAGCGGCGCGGTGGACGTCACAATGACGGCGTCTCTTCCGTTTTAATTGGTAGTAATGATTGGGCCGGCGCCTGGGCGATCGATGCGCAAGGGTCTCCAATGTTTCCCGTCTCACCCGACGGCGAGCGTCAGCGAGAATTCGCCTATCGATTTGGTGTGAATTGGGTGATGTACGCCCTAACGGGCAACTATAAAACGGACCAAGTCCACGTACCGTCGATAATCGAACGGTTAGGACAGTAGGAAACGCATGGCATGATTACCATCGATTTCTCTCCGCTGTTCCCCTGGACACTTCTTATCGCCCTCGGCGTTCTTATCGCTATTCTATTGGGATATGGGATCATACGCCGTGCAAAAGGAATTGCCTGGCGCTCCGCAGCTTTAGTTGGTCTGTTGCTTGCGTTGACCAATCCTGTTGCTGTTGAAAAAGATCGTGATGCCAGGCCTGACATTTTGGCTGTCGTCGTCGATGACTCTACAAGCCAAAAATTAGGAAATCGTGCCTCCGTATCAGCCAAAGCTTTAACCCATATAGAGCAAGCGGTCCCGACCCTACGAAATATCGAACTACGGGTTATCAGAGCTGGGGCATCAGATGTAGCGCGCGGACCAGTAGATGGTACGCGCCTCTTCAAGGCCTTAGAGCGCGCTACTGCCGATGTTCCCCAGAAGCGAATGGCAGGGACTATTTTCATTACCGATGGCCAGGTCCATGATGTTCCAGCAGCTAAGACGGAATATTCGTTAGCAGGGCCAGTCCATGTCCTGCTGACCGGCAAGCGCAAGGAATTCGACCGCCGTATCATTATTCAACGCGTTCCAAAGTATGGCATCGTCGATAAAGAAGTCGAACTGACGATTCGGATTGAGGACACCCAAACACCGGAAGGCACCGTGCCGGTATCGATTGTGCAAGATGGTGGACCGCCCAAGAGGATTAGTGTGCCAATAGGGCGTGACCATACTGTCAAAGTTTTGCTTGGCCATGCTGGTGCCAATATTTTCCAAATGGAAGTTCAAGGCGTACCCAACGAGCTGACGCCCATAAATAATCGAGCAGTTGTATCAATAAACGGCGTCCGCGAACGGCTCCGTGTCCTACTGGTTTCGGGCGAACCTCATCCCGGCGAACGAGTATGGCGCAATTTGCTAAAAGCTGATCCGTCTGTGGACTTAGTACATTTCACGATCCTCCGCCCTCCAGAAAAACAAGACATGACGCCGGTCCGAGAACTCTCGCTCATCGCTTTCCCCATCCGCGAACTGTTTGAAGTAAAACTAAATGACTTTGACCTGATTATTTTCGACCGTTATCGCCGACGTGGGGTACTACCGTCGATTTATATCGATAACGTCGCCCGCTATGTTGAAAACGGTGGCGCAGTCCTTGAAGCCGCTGGACCTGAATTTGCTGGTAACGAAACGCTATACCAATCGCCGCTTGGCCGTATCCTCCCCGGTGAACCCACCGGGATCGTCATGACAGGTGGACTCCGCGCTAAACTAACCGAAACCGGAAAACGCCACAGCGTAACGGCAGATTTACCCGGTGCAGGCGTCGGCGAGGAACTTCCCCGTTGGGGAAAATGGTTCCGACAAGTCGAGGTTATAAAACGCAGCGGCAGAAGCCTTATGAGCGGCAATTCTGGCAAACCAATACTCATCGTTAACCGTGTTCAAAAGGGTCGCGTCGCACAATTGATGAGTGATCAAATCTGGTTGTGGGCGCGTGGTTTAGGTGGCGGTGGCCCCCATGCAGAGTTACTGCGACGACTAGCACATTGGCTAATGAAAGAGCCCGAACTTGAAGAGAATGCGTTACGGGCTCAGCTAAAGGGCGACAAGCTGGCAATTACGCGACGCAGCGTTGATCCCGACAAAACCCCCGTGGAAGTGACGACGCCGTCTGGTAAAACGACATCGGTAGCCCTCACACCCGGCATCGGCGGCAGAGCAACGATCCTGGTGCCCGTCGCGGAGACCGGTATCTACAAGGTAACGGATGGCAACCGAACAGCTCTGGCGGCTGTCGGCAATCTGAACCCATTGGAATTTGCGGATATGAGGACGACGGACCAACGATTCCGCCTGCTCAGTAAAGCGACAGGCGGTGGCATTGTTTGGATGGAGGATGGTGTACCGAATCTACGTCGGGTTAAGCCAGAACGAGCCTCGGCTGGGCGTGATTGGCTTGGCCTCCTCGATAATCAAAACTTCACGATCAAAAGTGTACGAGAAGTGCCGCTACTGCCGGGATTTATCGTCCTGTTGCTTGCGCTCGGCACGTTGCTCATGGCATGGCGCGCCGAGGGTCGTTAGTCCCCCGACTTTCCCATCATAGTAACGCTAGATTTATGAGTGTGACGTGCGCTGTAATTGCAGGGTCGGCGACCATTTTGGTTTACTCATTCGGTCACCGAAAGCGGGAAACATGATGTTAAAACTTATACTAATGCGGTCTTTTCCTGACCGGTTGGCCGGCACACCATGCGTCAACCAGGCGGGAAACATAATCAACCTACCAATCTTGGCTTCTACGGATGCTTCGTTGCCGGTATAGATATTGTCTTCCTCTACCGGTGGTGAAACAACAGAAGCAGGCGGCCTGGGGTCAGCAAAAAATATCTGATCTGACCCATCGTCAGTTCGTACGTAATATACCCCAGACAGATAATTGTTGGGATGAGTATGCGGCGTGTTAACACCCCCGACAGGATTGATATTGGCCCACATTCCTGTGATTTCAAATGGCTCTTTAATACTCAGAAAATCCAGCGCCCCTTTAACCGATGTTCCAATCAACGCCGCTATCTCGGCAAACTCCTCAAACTCATAAAGATCCGTATCAGTCTGCAGTGTACCTCCCGATGGGACTTCAGGACGGCTTTCAATCAACGTTTCAAGCCCGGATTCAATTTCCTGATTTACCGACGTAAAAACATCTTTTTCAAAATCAACCACCCAAAGTGGCGTCGGAAACAAATTATGAATTTTGGATTCTGGCATTCTCTGTTGCTAACGCAAATTAAAACTAGTTATACCGACGTACGGACTTCGGCAAAAAATAAAGCTGGTCCTGTCCGTCCGGTGCCTGGTTATGACAGTTCGCACAGAATCGTACTTTAGACGCGCCGGGCCCATTCGTTATGCCAACGATCTCGCCATCCGGTTTAATCATCATAAACAGCCAGTCTTTTGACGACGGATTAAACCCCTTTTCCTTTTTTTCGATGAGAAACATGGGGCCCGACATAACCTCACCTGTTTCTGTCACCGCGAAGCTGTCCTTTACGATGATGGACCCTTCAGGAAATGGCTTCCCGGATTTAAAGACCCCATAATCCTGCGCCACGTCGTTGGCATAATGATTAACGAAGCGCTGACCATGAACACCCGAACGGTACGGTTCTCGGTTTGGCCGCCGCCAAGCCTGAAAAGCGGCCGTTACAGGGTCTCCTGAGTTCATATATTGTTGTCGCAATGTGTCTTTGATCGATTGATATACGGCCTCGGCCCGATCGCCTTTTAGTGAAGCCGGGTCAGAGATCATCATATGAGTGCTCGAACGCGTATCTTTTTCCTGCGCGTCAAGTGATGTCGCCACGTATGCCATTCCAAGTCCAACGACGCAGGTGATCCAGCGAAACACCATGCTTTCCGTCCTCTTTTGCATCGCAAAACTGAGCGATGGGAAAATGCGGGTTCGGACCAAATAGGCCCGGACCCGCGAGTAGCAGACCGATTGCCTGTGAGGGGCTGGTCTATACGAACTAATCTCCGGAATATCGCGTGGGGCTCCGGAGAAACTGATGTCCGTAACAGGCCGCGATCTGATCTATTTTTTATGAACCTGACGGTACATTACGACCAATCAAATGGTGTCAATTCGGCGTTACCGCTGGTAAGTGCCGGATACAACAATGGCGCCACAGGGGCGCCATTGCTCGAACAAAAAGAAACGTGGAGTTACCCCATGAGACTCGGTAACCAAAGGGCAATTTGGGGCCACTGAACCATCATCAGGATCAGAATGGCATCACATACCAAGAATGGGAACGCCGAAGCGGCCACCTGATACAGTGTCGTACCTTTCGGCGCCACACCCAGCATAACATATAACAAGAGCCCGAATGGCGGTGTCGTCCCCGCCATTTCAAATGTCATCAGAACGAATAGACCGAACCAGATCAGATCGAAACCGAGTTGTTCCGCGAGTGGGAAGAAGATCGGAACCGTAATCAGCATCATCGACGTCGCATCCATGAACATGCCAAGGGCAATTAGGATAAAGAACATCAATAGGAGGACCCAGTATTTCGAAATCTCGAAACTGATCGCCCATTTTAAGAGCCCCGCACTCGCGCCGGAGAAGGCCAGAAGCTGACTGAAGACCGTCGAGCTCATGATGATAAAGAAAACCATCGCCCCAACTTTTACCGTCGCTTCCACCGCAGTCTTTATGGCGGTATACGTCAGCACGCGGAAACCTGTCGCCACAATGATGACGCCAAAGACGCCAAAGGCAGCGGCTTCAGTAGGGGTTGCCCACCCAAGAATGATGAAACCAACCACCATAAAGACAATGATGCCCATTGGCAGAATATTGACGCAAACCAATTTGACGCGTTCCATCATCGGTGGCATTTCGACATCGTATGCTGGAGCGGATTCCGGCCTCAACTTCAGTTGCAGCAAGATCATAATCGAGTACAGACCTGCCAAAACAAATCCGGGGATAAAACCGGCGATTAGGAGTTTGCCGACATCAATACTCGCCACCGACGCCAGCAACACGCCAAGTGCCGAAGGCGGGATAATCATGGCCAAACCGCCCGTCCCTAAAATTGGCCCCATCGACATTTGCCAGTTATAGCCGCGCTTCTGCATTTCCGGCACCATCAAGGAGCCAAGCATCGCGGTATTCGCCATACTGGACCCGGTCAGTGTCGAGAACAGGGAACCGCCAGCAACGGTCAAGAAACACAAGCGGCCCGGCAATTTACCGAACAGAACATCGAGCCCATCGAATACCCTGATGGCCAGCCCTGTATGGAAAAACAGTGCCCCCATCATGATAAACATCGGGACCGGCCCGAGCGTAAATCGCGTTATCAGCTGCGTCGAATTATCAGCGATCTGAATCCAGCCAGCGGTGCTGCCATAGAATATAATGACGCCAATGATGTTGGTGATAATAAAAGTGAATGCGACGGGAACGCCCAACGCCATGAAAAAAATCACCATCCCGATAAGGGTGGCTAGAGCCCAGTACCATTCCATCAGACGTTATCCCGCGCTTCAATTGATTGACTATACATATCGTCGATCCCGACCAGATACCGAACGAACTCTATCGCGCACATAAAGAAACAGAATGGCATCGGCAAAAATAGGATCCAAATCGGGATTTCGAAACTCCGCATATCCAACTCGCCAGATTGCAGCGCCTCAATTAGCAAAATAACAAGATGATAACCGTAAATGCAGCAGGCGATGATACCGAGCAGATAGACCAATTTCGCGACGGCGTATTTTATCTTTGGGGGCAAGAACTGGGTGACGGCATCAATAAAGACATGGGCTTTGAGACGCAGCAAATAAGGCGCCGCCAGCATCGTGAACCAGAGCAAAATATATTCAACTGTCGTCAAAATAAAAATAAATGGCTCTAAGCCGGTAATGCGCATAAGCACATCGACGACAATCATCACAAATGCCGAAAATATAGCGACACCCGCTAATGACGCCATGCCATGCAGCATTTTATTGTATCCGTTTGAGATAGCATCCACGGTGAAACCCCCACCTTATTAAATTTTATTGGCGCTATTAAGGACGAAAACACCGACAGACTCAACGGCTATAACCGCTTTATCAACGATTCGCCGTTCGATTATCCTATCAACCATTGAAGATTGGCATTTTTAGAGCCTAAACTACGCCTCAATCTGGTCAGATGGAGTCACGCCAATGTCAGTTGAAATCGTCCCCCTGTCCCCGGCGATAGGCGCAGAAATTCTTGGCGTCGATCTAAGCCAACCAATTTCCACTGATATTCAACAGGAACTGCTAAAAGCCTGGCATGAGCATGTGCTCATCCTATTCCGCAATCAAACTATTTCGGACGTAGAATTACTATCCAGCAGTGACTGGATTGGGCCGCTTGGCGCTAGATCAAGACCGGCTGACCGTCGCCAGGAAACTGACCCCTATATTATGTTGGTCTCGAATATCCGAAAGAACGGTGAGCCAATCGGCTCTTTGCCAGATGGCGAGATGTGGTTTCATCACGACATGGCATTTGTCGATGTACCCCATAAAGCAACATTTCTATATTCGGTAGAAGTTCCCAAAACAGGCGGCAACACTAAATTCGCCAATATGTACGGGGCCTATGACCTCCTGCCTGATGAGCTGAAGAAAGCCATCAAGGGCAAACGTGTCATGCAAATATTTGATTATCAGGAAACCAACCAACCTGACCTTAGTGAGTTGGGCAAAGTTAAACACGCATGGCACCCCGCTGTTGTTCGACATCCAGATACCGGTCGCGAAGCTCTTTACGTTAACCGGCTAATGTCAGCAACATTCGAAGGCATGCCTCAGGACGAAGCCAAGGCTCTAATTACAGAGATCATTCCTTACGCCGAGCACCCTTCGGTCGTTTACGAACATATCTGGCAACCAGGTGATTTCCTGGTGTGGGACAACCGCTGTTCAACCCACGCGCGGACAGATTTTTCTGAAACGGAGCGCCGTCTTCTTAAACGTGGCATGATCGAGGGCGCGCCTTTGATAGCGGCTTAGCAAAATTGCCCCACGACAACGAGCCTCAATATCGCCACATTTGATTCATACCGTTTTAGAGACCCTAATTACGGAGGAGTAGTCGTATCCCCTAAAACCCAAATCGATTATTGACAAAAATGTCACCGCCGGGTGAAGTGTCGGCGCTGAATTTTTACGAGCACATACCAGAAGAGTGAAGGGAGAAAATTTATGAGTAATTTGAAAATTTCTAGCCTTGCTGTCGGTATATCAGCAGTCGCCATGTTGGCGGGTGCTGCTGAAGCGGCAAAGCTGAATGTGACAACAAGTCTGACACGTACGCATGATCAGGTTGTTGCTTATTTTGACTTAATGCACACACCAATGAACAAAGCCAAGGGCGCCGTTACCCTTAATTACAAAGGTGGCCCAGAAGTCATTCCAAACCGCAAACAGGGTGCCGCTCTGAAACGAGGCGTCATCGATATGATGTTTGGCCCTAGCGGATATTACGCTGGCTTGGTCCCATGCGCGCGGGTTGTTGCACTTTCCACGCAACCTCAGTCGGTTATCCGTAAAAATGGTGGCTGGGAGGTTCTTCAGAAATGCTGGAAAGATGGTCTGAATTCTCGGCTTCTGGCTCATCCGTTTTATAACTCCGGTAACTTCCACATTTATCTCATCGATCCGCCGAGGAAAGATGCAAAAACTGGCCTTAGCCTGAAGGGTTACAAGATGCGGTCTACCGCACTTTACCATCCGTTCATGAAGGCAATGGGTGCCGTGCCGATCAACATCTCACCCGGTGATGTATACACTTCACTCGAACGCGGTGTTGTTAAAGGCCTCGCATGGCCTGAAGGTGGCATCCATCGTTATGGTTGGACCAAATACATCAAGTATCGCGTCGGACCAGGATTCTGGCGTTCGTCAACTACTGCTGCCATCAATCTTGATGTCTACAACAAGCTGACCAAGAAAGAGAAAGACTATATCGATGCTTGGGGTCTCAAATTTGAGATCGCCAGTACACCCTATATGCGTAAGCTTGCTGACGCAGATAACAAGAAAGTCTTCGCCGATGGTGTGAAGGTTGTCGATTTTCAGGGTGCTACCGGCGCCGCTTTTACGAAGACCGTTATGGGTTCGACGTGGGCCGCCGCAGCAAAGAAGATCGATCCAAAGGTATTTGCACAGTTGAAGAAATACCTTCTTAAGTAGTTACGGTTTAATTACGCAAATTGCGTGATGTACGGGAAAGGCGCTCTGGAAACAGGGCGCCTTTTTCTATTTTGGGTTATTTAAACACCGAGATATTGATGCTGAATTTCAGGTTGCGCTAGTAGCGCCTCTGAGGTATCGGACCAAACAACCTGGCCTTTTTCGATTATGTTATGCCGATCAGCAATTCGGGTCAGCGCAGCGACATTCTTATCAATCACCAGAATAGATTGCCCTTGCCCTTTTAGATCTTCCAAGCACTGCCATATTTCCGTACGGATTTGTGGCGCTAATCCTTCTGTTGCTTCATCTAGGATCAACAATTTAGGATTCGTCATTAACGCCCGGCCAATAGCCAGCATCTGTTGTTCGCCGCCTGATAGTTCGTTCCCCATGCCATTTATTCTTGCCTCCAGGGACGGAAACCGTGCGAGAACCTTCTCCAATATCCAAGGGTTAGAATTTCCGGAAGAATTATGCGCAGTCGCAATCAAGTTTTCCCGTACCGTCAAATTAGGAAAAATTTGTCTCCCCTCAGGGACCAATCCGATGCCCAATTTTGCGATCTGATGAGATGGCAGGTCGGAAATTCTTTTACCTTCAAAGGAAATCGACCCGCCATGGGGCTGCATTAACCCCATAATCGAACGAATGGTTGTCGTCTTGCCCATCCCGTTGCGGCCCATCAAGGTAACTACTTCTCCGGCATTGACTTCCAGAGTCATGCCAAACAGTACCTGGCTTGTACCGTAAGAAGATTCAATAGCGTCAACTTTAAGCATCAGTTGGCCGCCCCCTCTTCGCCAAGATAAGCCGTTCGCACTTCTTCATTGGCACGGATTGCATCAGGGGTCCCTGACACGATTGACTTGCCATAAACCAGCACGGTGATCTGATCAGCCAGCGCGAACACCGCATCCATGTCGTGCTCGATTAACAGGACAGTGTGATCCCCCTTCAGCCTATTGAGGATCGACACCATCTTTTGCGACTCTTCGGCACCCATCCCAGCCATTGGTTCATCCAACAGCAAAAGTTTCGGCTTGGTCGCCAACGCCATCGCGATTTCCAGTTGACGATGCTCTCCGTGTGACAGATTCCGCACTGTGATATTCGCGCGATCCGCAAGACCAACTGTTTCCAAAGCAGCCTGAGCTGGTTCATTCAGTCGAGCCTCGTCTCGTGCCGCACGCCAAAACCGGAAAGAATGTCCATCATGCGCTTGGACGGCCAGAGCGACATTTTCCAACGCCGTGAACACATGAAAAATACTGGTGATCTGAAATGTTCTGGCAATCCCGCGACGCGAACGCGCTGGCGGCGCCAACTTAGAAATATCTTCGTTGTCAAAGACAATACGTCCAGAATCCGAATCGAGAGCACCAGCGAGTTGGGCTATCAAGGTCGTTTTGCCCGCACCGTTAGGACCGATAACCGCATGAATCTTCCCCGTCTCTACCGACAGTGACAAATTGTCTGTAGCCAGGACACCACCAAAGCTTTTGCGAAGGTCTTCAACTTTCAAAAGAGCATCAGCCATCGTCGTCCTCCGATGACTGTCGTTTCTCAAGGAAGCCAAGTAATCCACCACGCGCAAACAATACGACGAGAATCAAGAATGGACCAAAAATCAGCTGCCAATATTCGGTAATACCCGACAACGCTTCTTCCAACAAGATAAAGACCAACGCACCAACGATTGGTCCTGCCAGGCTCCCCATTCCGCCGAGCAAGACCATGATGATTAGGTCGCCAGATCGGGTCCAGTGCATCATGTCTGGGTTGACGAACTCGGTGTGATTGGCGAGCAGGATTCCTGCAAGGCCCGCCATGACACCTGCAATGACGAAGGCCGTTAATTGATAGCGGTAAGTCGGAAAACCAATAGCCTGCATGCGTGCCTCATTAGAGCGCGCACCCTGAATAACCATGCCGAAACGTGAGTTGATCAGCCGTTTACAAATCCAAAGACACAGAAGCAACAAAACAAAGATCAAATAATACAGGCTTGATTTCTCACTTAGGTCAATCAGACCCGAGAAATCACTTGTTTCTGCAAGCGGCAGCCCGTCGTCCCCACCATAGCGATCAAGACTAACACCGAGGAAATACATCATCTGGGCCAAAGCCAGCGTTATCATGATGAAATAGACGCCCCGTGTCCTCAAACTAATGGCGCCAAAAATAAAGGCGAAGACCGCACAAGCCAACAACGCCAAGGGCCACTGGATGAAGCCGTTGACGAGTTCGTGTTCAGTACAAATACCGATCACGTAGGCACCGATACCAACAAATACAGCATGACCAAAACTGATCATCCCGCCATATCCCATGATGAGATTGAGGCTCAGCGCGCCAATGGCCAGGATCATCATCCGGCGACCGAGATCGAGATAAAACGGCACTTCCGTAATGGAGGCAATAAAGGGGACTATCGCCAGCAAGGCGAAGGTAATGATGACGACAATGGTCTCACGGCTTGGCAACATTCCTTAGCCGCTCCTCGCCGGGAAGAGGCCTTGTGGCCGAAAGAAAAGAACCAAGGCCATCAGAATATAGATCAACATCGATGCGGCCGCCGGTGCTGCCGTTTCTGCCGCATTGACCGGCAGAAAAAGCTTGAATAAATCGTCCAGAAAGGACCGCCCCAAAATCTCGATCACCCCGATCATCAGAGCACCAACAAATGCTCCCCGAATGGAACCAATGCCACCGATCACAATAACCACCAGCACCTGAATCAAAATATTCTCGCCCATGCCAATAGTGGCTGCGAAAATCGGTCCTGCCATGGCACCAGCCAGGGCCGCTAGCGCTGCACCAAGCCCAAAGACCAGCGTAAATATCTTTTTAATATCAATGCCTAGGGCGCCCACCATTTCACGATTAGAAGCTCCAGCCCGGATCAACATTCCAACTTTAGTTTTTACGACAAGGATATATAGGAAAGCAGCGACCGCTAACCCAACACCTATCACCAGGATGCGATAGATAGGCAACGGAATACTAAACAGTGTTAGTGATTGATTGAGAACGCTCGGCAACGGCACTTCGATGCCAGCAGGCCCCCAGATTAGCCGAACCAATTCATTAAAGAACAGGATCATCCCAAAGGTTGCCAAAACCTGATCGAGATGCCCTCTATCATAAAGTTTCCGAAGAACAACGACTTCCAGAAAAATACCCACGATCAAAGTCGCAGGCAGCGCAACGGCAATCCCCAATAAAAAAGAGTCCGTTGCCAAAGCAACAGTCGCCGCAATATAGGCCCCAAGCATATAGAGCGACCCATGTGCCAGGTTCATCAAATCCATGATGCCGAACACAAGGGTCAACCCGGCGGCGAGCAGGAACAGTAATATTCCGTACTGAACACCGTTAAAGAGCTGTTCAAAAAGAAGGTGCGGATCGACCATTAAATATGTGTATCAGAACGTGAAACGGGGACGCCGAAGCGTCCCCGTCACTAGACTATTAGTCCAAATTACCAGGTCTTCTTCATCTTGCATTTGCCTGCATAGACGTCCTGATGATTGGAGTAGACCTTTTGCTCAATCTTCGTGGTCCATTTTCCATCGGCATCAGCAACCACCTTGCGCAGGTAGAAGTCCTGAATTGGGAAATGATTATTGCCATAGACGTATTTACCCCGAACCGAGCCATAATCGGCTTTGCGGAACGCTGCACGCATCGTATCCATCTTCTTCAGATCACCACCAGCTGCACGAACTGCGCTATCGATTAGCATGATTGAGTCATAGCTCTGTGCGCCATAATGCGACGGATAGCTGCCAAATTTCTTACGATAATCGGCAACGAACTTTTTGTTGACCGGTGTATTGAGATCAGGTGCCCAAAACTGGGTGGAATATGTTCCCAGTACGTTGGTTAGCTTTGCTTGTTGAAGCTTGGGCAAGCTTAGTGAATCGACACTGAACACCGAATAAAGCGGCGTTTTCGTCAAACCAGCCTGCGCGTATTGACGCATGAAGGCGTTAGTGGCACGGCCTGGGTAAAAGATGAAGACACCATCAGCCTTCGATGCCCGTGCCTTCGCAAGTTCTGCCGAGAAATCAAGCTGGGTTGGCCACTTGGTCAAATCTTTACCAAGAATTTTGCCCTTAAAGGTGCGTTCCACGCCAGCGACCATATCGCGGCCTGCGGCATAATTCGGTGCAACAATGTAGAGGCTTTTGACGCCGCGCTTGTTCAACACTTCGCCCATCGCCATCGGCACCTGATCGTTCTGCCAGGACGTCGAGAAAATGTTCTTGTGGCAAAGACGACCGGCAATTTTCGATGTGCCAGCGTTCGAAATAATCAGGAACTTACCGGCCTTAACAACGCTGTTACGAGAGGCCAACACAACATGCGACCAGATAAAGCCAGACATAATGTCGACTTTGTCTTTGTGCAGCAGCTTTTCGGTTTTCTGCTTGCCAACTTCCGGTTTGAAATGGTCGTCCTCAAAGAGAACTTTAACGGGAACACCACCCATTTTGTTACCCAGGTGATCAAGAGCGATCTGCACGGAGTTGCGCATATCCTTGCCGATTACACCGGCGCCGCCAGAAAGCGTTGTCACAAATCCAATTTTAATTTCTTTGGCTTTCATGGCCATTGCTTGCGGACTGGCAAGCGTGAGTGCGAGCGCTGAAACGCCCAAAATAAGTGTCTTTTTCATCCTCGAATTCTCCCTTAGTCGAATTTCAAATCGCAGAGATAGTAACGTATGAGTGCGATCTGCCAACCGTCAATTTACAGAAAGGTGGTTACCTCTATTCCTTTATTCAGCCTCCAGAACCGCCCGAACACCCTTCTGGTTTTCACCACCCCGTGCTTCCATCAATGTCAGAAAGTCTGGAATAAACCATTCAGACAGGGCTACTTTGTAAGATGGTCGGGCGCATATCCGGGTGAACCAATCTGCGACCCCAGGGCGCGTATCAAACAGCCAATCTTGCTGCAGATGTGAAACGCGGGTTACGTAAGGGGTGAAGGCGATATCCGCCAAAGAATAGGTGTCACCAGACATCCAAGCACCTTCTTCGAGTGCCTTTTCCATATCATCCAACATCTTTACAACCCGCTTGATCGCTGGTTTAAAAAACGAGGACTCGACACCTTTCATGACATTCTCACTCATCCGTGCGCGCTTGCCCGGATCGACATAACCATCAAGAGTTTCTTTCAGCTGCTCCGGGGTTTTGCCCTCCATGAACTGATAGCGAAACGCGATACAGGCACTAATGGTGGCACTCGCCGCATGCAACCCCTCATCGAGTTGCTTCACCCAGATCCGCATTTTCGCACATTCATAAGGCGATTCCGGGCGCAGAGATGGTTCCGGAAATACGGTATCAAGATATTCATCGATGACCGCCGATTCATAGATGATCTTATCGTCATGAATAATTGTCGGAACCACGCCATTTGGATTGAGGGCAAGATATTCAGGGTGATGCTGGTCGCGGGCCCGCAGGTTAAAATGATGCGAGGTAAATTCCTGCCCTTTTTCCGCAAGTGTAATTCGGACTTTCTGCGAGCAGGTGGACATCCCATTATGATAGAGCTCAATCATCCCTTTTCCTTTTTCGTCTGTAACCAGAATTTCATAGCATTGAATTGAGCCGGATTATCGTGCAAAGAACCCCTCCAGACAACGGAGTGAAAATCATGAGTGAGCGCCTTTTGCCAACAACTGTTGTTGGCAGCTATGTCCAGCCCGATTGGCTGGTTGATCGAGATATGCTTAAGGCGATCGTCCCTCCTCGGGTCCGCGCACACGATATATGGCGCATTGAAACGGACCAGCTTGAAGAAGCGCAGGATGCCGCGACGCTTGCCGCCATTCACGATATGGAACGCGCGGGGGTCGATGTCATTACGGATGGTGAAATACGCAGGGAAAGTTATTCCAACCGATTTGCAACGGCGCTCTCTGGCGTCGACATCGACAACCCAGCTGAAGTACCCGGTCGCTCGGGCCGACCTATCCTGGTCCCACGAATAACGGGCGAGATTAAACGCACTGGGCCCATCGAAGTCCGTGATGTCGAATTCCTACGCACCAATACGGATCTCAAGATCAAGATCACCCTCCCCGGCCCTTTTACTATGACGCACACAGCGGTCGACGAGCATTACGGCGACGACGAAGCCTGCGCGATGGCGCTTGCAGAAGCCGTAAACCAGGAAGTTCTCGATCTGTTTGCCGCTGGCGCAGACGTCGTCCAAATAGACGAACCCTGGATGCAAGCACGACCAGAACAAGCGAAACGGTATGCCGTCAAAGTCATCAACAAAGCACTCAACGGTGCCACTGGCACAACGGCTGTCCACATGTGCTTTGGCTATGCCCACGCCGTGAAAGACAAACCAAACGGCTATTCCTTTCTGCCCGAGTTGGCTTCCTGCGATGCAGATCAGATTTCAATCGAGGCTGCCCAGCCGGGCCTTGACCCAGCCGCGCTTGATGCCCTTCAAAACAAAAAGATAATCGTCGGTGTTCTGGACCTCGGAGATGAAACCGTTGAGACCCCAGACGTGATCGCGGAACGTGTTCGTGCTGCACTCGAACACATTTCTCCGGAACAAATGATTGTCGCGCCGGATTGCGGCATGAAATATCTCAGCCGCCCGGTCGCCTTTGGCAAGCTCAAATCTATGGCAGAAGGCGCCGCTATTGTCCGCGCTGAATTAGAAGGTTAAGCCGCCGTCCGCTTCCTTTTTGCGGCTGCTTTTTTACGGACCCGAGTCGTCGGCGTCGCAGCACTTGATGCCTTGCGCCGTGCCGCTTTCTTGAGATCAAGCTGACCCAAACCAGGACGATAACTCTTCTCATCGAGGAACTGGCGCATTCCCTCATCGCGGCCGGGAATTTTATCAGTCATCTTGCAAGCCTGGTTTTTAACCGTCAGATAGTCATCCGCCTCATTGACGCTCATCCGGCGCACGGCGCGAATTGCCTCTTTGGTATAACGCATCGCGTTAGGGCTCTTGGTCATGAGCTTCTTGGCGAGCTTAACGGTCTCGGCCTTGAGCTTTGACGCCGGCACTGAATAATTCACAAGCCGAATTTTTTCAGCCGTTTTGCCGTCGAATGGGTCGCCTGTAACAGCGTAATAAAGCGCGTCACGATAGCTTAGCACATCAGCAACATTCCAACTCACAATACCGCCAGGGATAATGCCCCAGTTCACTTCTGACAGACCAAATGTTGCCGTATGGGAAGAGATCGCAAAATCGCAGGCGCAGAGTTGCGTAAAGGCTCCGCCGAAACAAAAACCATTCACCATCGCAATTGTTGGTTTCGGGAAATTCACGAGTTTCTCCCAGCGCCAAGCATGGGAGGCCTTTTGTGTACGAACCCTATTGATCGCATCTTTCTCATTGGCCCGAAAATAAAGCGCGAGATCCTGCCCCGCCGAAAACGCTTTCCCGGCACCGGTCAGTATCAGCACCTGTGTATCAGGATCCTCCCCAAGAATATCCAGGGCTTCGCTCATCTCGAAATGTAACTCGGGGCTCATCGCATTACGTTTCTCCGGTCGATTCAAGATTAGCCACGTAATCCCCTTTTGCGCCCCTTTGCCTTTTTCGATCAGGATCGAGTTAAATTTCTTTGCCGCCATAATAAATGCCTCCGTTTAATTTTGTGATTTTCGTGGCGCGGAGAATATCAGCGACCTGAAGTACCAACAAGGTAAGGCGCTGCTTGACCCACGCGCCCGCGCCCCACAAAATCACGCTTCACATCAGGGAGCCGAGAAGATGAAAACAGCCATCGTCAATATCAAAACCATCGTCACAGGAGACTGGCGCAAACCTTTTGCCAAGGGCGATTCTATCCTGATGGATAAAGGTAAAATCAAAAAGATCGGCACGCTCAGCAAGGCGGAGTTGAAGAGCTGCGATGTCGTTGTCGATGCCAACAAGACGACAGCCTGTCCCGGCCTAATCGACTCACAGGTTCACATTGCGTTTGGCGATTATACCCCACGGCAAAAAACCGTCGGTTTCATCGAAAGCTATCTCCATGGTGGTGTAACGAGTTGCCTCTCTGCCAGTGAAGTACATGTGCCGGGACGACCCACCGATCCAGAAGGTGTTAAGGCCCTCGCAGTCGCCGCCAAGAAGAGTTTTGACAATCTCCGCCCCGGTGGCTCACGAGTCTATGGCGGCTGCATCATTCTGGAGCCCGGCTTGACCCAGAAAGACTTCAACGAAGTTGCCAAGAAAGGTATCTGGTTTGCCAAGGCCGGCTTCGGCGCGGTGAAGACCCCGTTTGATTACACACCTTTGGTCAGGATGGCGCAAAAAGCAGGTATGCTGGTCAACTGCCATACCGGTGGCGCCTCTATCCCCGGTTCGTCGCCGATCATCGGCAAGCATCTAATGGATATGCGCCCTGATGTGTCTTTCCATATCAATGGTGGCCCTATCGCGATGCCGGACAAAGACTTCCCGATGATCGTCAATGAGACTGAAATCGCATTGCAGATATGTCAGGCGGGTAACATCCGCACCGCGCTGATGTGTCTCGACCTTGCTGTTGAGAATGATCAGTTTGATAGATTCCTGATCGCGACGGATACACCCACTGGCACCGGCGTGATGCCGCTTGGCATGATTAAGTCCGTGACCGAAATGGCCACACTCTCTGATTACCCGGCAGAATGGATGCTTGCCGCTGCGACAGGCAACGTTGCCGAAATTTACCGTCTCAACTCCGGCTTTATCAAACGCGGCAAAGATGCCGATGTGCTGTTGATCGACGCACCGCTCGGCGGCAGCAAGAAGACAGCGCTGGAAGCTATCAAGCATGGTGATCTAGCCGCCGTTGGTGCCGTCATTACAGATGGTATACCGAGGTTCATTGGCCGTAGCCGTAACACACCGCCAACCACCCGCACGGTTCGAACTATCAGAAACAACATCCCATACGATTTCTCTGGCGCTGCGCATTAAGGAGGAGGCCACCCGATGCATGTCCGCAAGATTGTTACTGCAGTTGAGGAGACTTTCAGTGAAGCCGGGCAGGATGCTGACATGCCGTTGCGCAAGGTTGCCGTCATCGCTGTAGTCAAAAACCCTTTTGCCAACACCGACTATCAGGAAGACCTGTCATCTCTGACCGAATCCAGTGAGGCACTTGGCAAAAAGATCACCGACATGGCCGCTGATGCCATGAAACCGTACGCCATGGAAAGCTACGGCAAAGCATCCGTTGTTGGTACCTCTGGCGAACAGCAGCATGGCTCGGCGATGGTTACAACGATCTATGGCAATGTGATGCGGGAAGCGGCAAATGGCGGTGTTGCCTGGATATCCTCAACATCAAAACGAATGGCACCCGGTGGGGTCATTGATGTGCCCCTCGCCCATAAAGATGCGCTGTACGTGCGGTCCCATTACGACACCATGACCGTGATGATCCCCGAAGCGCCCCTACCCGATGAAATAGCGGTGATCTGCTGCTATGCCAATCGAGGCCAGTTGAATGCCCGCGTTGGAGGGTTGGAAGCAAAGGACATCAAAGGCGAAGATGGATTGGTGTAGAAATCCGACCCATTCAACTTTGAATTAGGTAACTATACCTATTCATTTTGAAATTTGTGTTGATTATGGTATAATTACCGCAATCGGCCAAGCTCTAGGCACTCAGGTCTTTATTTGGCTAGTAATATAGGGCTCCAATAACCCCGAACAATAAAACCACACCAACCAATGACTGCAAAACAAAAAACGCCACATTAGTTGCCCCATGCCAATCGGAAGCCAGTCCTAACCAGAGTTGTGATAGGGTATAGAACCACCATATTGCTACAAGAGCAGGTATTGCAATCAAAGTAGCTATAACGCTCGGGTTATTCCAACTTCCAGATAATCCTACCGCGAATAATAATAAATAACCAAAAGTTGCTACTGAGAAAAACACTAAGACGCTGGTAATTAATGACATATGCCATACAGCTGCGAAACGCCGTTTAGAACGAGCCATGCAGAAAATTGTTACCGTACAAAACACAAGAGCGAAATATATAATAAACGCAACCACTAATAGAATATTTTCTCTGTTGGTGTTGGAGAAATTCAGCCGATCCACCCATGCGATAACAATCCCGTTTAAAAACATCGCGACCGCAAAGGATCCTACGTACAAACAAAGCCTTCCGAAACTGCGGGCTATGTCCTGATCATTTTGTCCCTCCAATTCTTTTGGGGCCATAAGTCACCTCTAAAAAGTCTAAAACTGCCTGAACCGTACGGTTGCATAGCCGTGCGGTTTTTTCACCTCTATTAAATAGGAAATAAAACCCAACATGCAACAACTTCCTGAAGGTATCTATTTTGAATCCACTCCGGCCTTTGATGAACGCACCGGCCAACAACATGCTTACTTGGTCTACCGTGATGGCAAAGGTGGCGAACGCGTTATTCGCGGCGGACCAGAAGCTCTTACCTTTGGCAAAATCGAAGTCCAAGCGGATATCCCACTGAGCCGATCCGAAGACGCTTATGAAGATGGAGACACGCCGGAAACACGCAATTCAAAATTGATCGATCTGAAAAGTCGCGATCCGGAAACGGTATGGAAGAATATGGCAAAACGGGCCAAAGAAATTGATCACAACAATATTGACTACAACCTCTTCAGCATCGATCAGGATCGGATAGACGGGGAACGGAACATTTTGACAAGTGAGTTCCGGGGGCAAAATAGTAACTCGGTCATCCGCGCGGTACTCGAAAGCTCAAAGATTGATGTCAGAAAGATAATATCTGAAGACGAATTCCTAAATAAATTTCATGGAATAGATAACGACCTCTCTAAACCAGCCGGAGGCATCAAACCAAAAAGACCGCCCACCGAAACGCTCGGCGGGATACTCAAACACGTCCCCCTAAATAACCGGAACGACTCCAAACCCAGAACTAAAATTCAAGTTGAGCCTAATGAAGAACGACCCACCGGCACCCTAAAAAGAATTCCGCTAAACAACCCCAGAAACTCTTTAACTCGTTTAACACCCGCGGCAAAAAGAATTGAGCAGACCGCTCTTCAAAGCAAAGAAACCCTGGAAGAAATACTTGCCAAATCTCCTGACAAGCTCTCCGAAACTGAAATAAACCGCCTGACCCGTGCAAATGGCACCTTGCTGTCAAATGATCCACGGCGGGAGAGGGTAAAAAATTCTCTAACCGCAGCCCACGAGCGTATCTTCGCTGATGGGCAGAAGAGCAACCCAGCATTCCCGTCCGATATCACGCCAGCCTCAACACCCGCAGGCCTGCCTGTTACAGACGGCATCAAACAGGTCGTCGGTGCATTCCTCGGTTCAGCTGACGACAAGGCGATGCCGGATGCTGTCTCAGGTTTGCAGACCACACTCAACCACGTAGATCGCGACGCCATTCCGCTCAAAGTTGATGGCATTTTTGGTGACAAAACCCGTAATCGGCTACGGGCGACAGTAGCAGAAAAAGGCCCGGAGCCGATCCTCAATGACTTCGGCAACGATGATGACTTTGACGTTTTTGATGATGAAGACGTGGCTTAACCGCGCCTTTTCGAAAAAGAAACGGTCCGGTGCATCTACACCGAACCGTCTTCTTCTAACGTGTGCAGACGGACTCCGCCTGCCTCCCCCTAAGTCCCCATAAGGCTTGGCAAATACAATGCCACCCCGGGTGCGATAACGAGAATGATAATCAGGACCAGGTCACAAAATAGGTAGGGCAACGCCGCCATCGCGACCTCCCCCAAGGTCGTATCTTTGACCATCCCTAGCATTATAAATAACAGCAATCCGAATGGCGGTGTCGTCGCGCTCATCTCAAGAGACATCAGAACGATCAGCGAGAACCAGATCGGATCATAGCCGAGCGAAATTGCCAGCGGATAGAAAATCGGCACGGTGATCAGCATCATCGAGACCTGATCCATAAACATGCCCAGCATAATCAAAACCAGGAACATGCAGGTCAGGATCAGCAGCGGCGCGACTTCAAAACCAGTTGCCCAGCCTACAAGACCACGACTGGCACCCGACATCGACAGAAGCTGACTAAACACCGTTGAGTTCATCAGAATGAAGAACACCATACCGGCAACACGTATCGTGCCCTGCAATGACGTCTTAAAAGCATCCCAAGTGAACACCCTACGGGCCAAGGCGAGGATAACAACGCCCACCACACCGAACGATGCGGATTCAGAAGGTGTCGCCCAACCCAGAACGATAAAACCAATGACCATAAAGACCACGAGCCCCATCGGAAGAATGTTCACGCAAACCTGATAGGTTTTTTCTTTCCAGGAAGAAGGCTCAACTTCGTAGCTTGGCGCTGATTCAGGGTTTTTCCAGAGTAGGAAAGTAATCATCACCGCATAAAGCGTTGCCAACAACAAGCCGGGCAATAGTCCGGCGATCAATAAACGCCCAACATCTACTTGGGCAATACTGGCCAGAAGAACACCCAGCGAAGAGGGCGGGATGATCATCGCCAACCCTCCGGTACCAAGAATTGGCCCCATGGACATCTTCTTGCTGTAGCCGCGCCGCGTCATTTCCGGGACCAACAGTGACCCAAGCATGGCGGTATTAGCCATAGTCGACCCTGTCAGTGTCGAGAATAATGACCCACCGATAACCGTCAGGTAACAAAGCCTACCCGGAATTTTGCCGAGTAATTTATCAAGGGCGTCGAAGACCCTGATTGCCAACCCCGTATGAAAAAACAACGATCCCATCAAAATAAACATTGGGATTGGTGACAGAGTGAAAGAGGTAATCAGATTTGTCGCGTTGTCGGCGATCTGAGGTAAGACGGGCCAACCGCCAGAGAATACGAAAATACCAATCACGTTGGTGATCATGAAAGTAAAGGCAACAGGGAAACCCAAAGCCATCCCTGCAACCACACAGCCTAATAGAAGGCCTCCAGCTTCATACCATTCCATGACTAGACGCCGTCCTTTACTTCGCTGAGATCATACGAGTAGTAAGACCGGAGACCGATGAGATACATACTAAACTCAAGCGCTATCAATAGAAAACATGCCGGTAGGGGCAGGAACTGGAGCCAGTACGGCATATCGACACCGCGGACATCCAATTCACCGCCGACCCAGTAATCTGCGAAAATGCCCCAGCACAAATAAGCAAACAAGAAAGAAACTAAGGCGCAGGTGAGATAAACAATCTTGGCAAGCGGCTGCCGGACCGAGTCCGGCATAATTGCCACCATAGCCTCAATGACGACGTGTCCACGTTCGCGGACAAGCCACGGTGCGGAGCACATCGCCATATAGAGAAGTGCATACTCAACGACCGAAGATGTGAAAAGCGGTGGGCGATAACCCAAAGTCCGGATCGACACATCAATCGTGATCATCAGGAACATGCAGGGGATCAATGCACAGGCAAACCAAGACAGTGCCGTGCTCGTCTTCCCGAGCATATTATCGAAAGTATCTAACAAAGGATCTTCCTTTTATCGTCGGTATGCAGACAAGCTTACTGTTTAAGACGCGTATCGCCCAGATCCATCTGGCGATCAGGCTTACCAGGCGTATACAGAAGCGGCTTAAGTTGGTCATGGTATTTTGAACGCGTCTTAAGCTCTTTCCAGATCTCGGCATGAGCGATATCCAAATATTTCAGTGCAGTTTTTCCCTTCAACTGAACATCCTTGATGCCTTGTTTCTTGACAAGGATTTCTTCCTTCTGGCGTTCGAGCTCTACATAGAGAACCGATGAGGTCTCATAATGCAGCGCGAGGTTCTCAAGGAAAGCCTTCTGCGCTTTGGTCAACGATTTCCAGACAGCAAGATTAACGGTCACGACCTGGTTCGTCTGATAGAAATTAGGCTGCACCCGATACTTGATTACTGGACCAAGACCAATCGCCATCACCGAAGTGTCGGTCATGCCAAAGCCCTGTACCGTACCACGTTGCATGGCAGTAATGATCTCGCTCGACTTGATGTTAATAGTCGTGGCACCGAGGGCCCGGAACAATGGGCGATAAGTACCAGTCGCCCGCATTTTAACGCCCTGAAGGTTGGGCAGGCCATCTTTATCAAGCTTGGGCTTGATGCCTAAGAACATGTTGTAGGACGTCATGTTCTCGCCCCAAGCAAGGAGATGGGCACCAGCCTTTTCGGCATAGATTTTCTGAAGCAGTGCAAATCCACCATTGGCACGAAGTGCACGAGGCCCTTTATTGGCAGCCAAAAGTCCATATCCTTCAGGAACCGTGCCAATGTAATAGGCCGTCGGCGCGCTGAGAACATTGAACTGGCCACGCTTGAGCGCTGCAGCAGCCTTACGTGGCGGAACAATTTCCTGACCACCGAGATACTTCATCTGGATGACGCCCTTGCCGAGGGCATTGGCTTCACCAACAAAGGTCTTGAGATAAGATTTCGCGAGAACGTTGGTCTGTTGCAGAGCAGTGACCGTCGTCAGAGTCCGTTCAGCGGCAATGGTTGCGGTAGAGGCCACGGCAACTGCAGCAACTGCAATCGCGCCTATACCAGTTTTTACGGTAATCATCATCATCTCCCTAATTTCAATTCATTCGTGATTAAAAAAACAAAACAACCGGCAAAGAAACAATCTCGCCGTATCAAATTTATCATTCAACCCGCGGCATACTGAACGGTCTCTTTTTTGTTGTCAAACCCGCTCTACATCGAGGGTGTAACGGGCTCGCCATCGTAAGAGTTTTGAATAAAAAAAACGGCGTCAGCCCAAAGGCCGGCGCCGTCTTCAAATCAGCGGGCCCCTATCCAGGGACCAATCAAATTTTAGCGCTTTTCGTCGAGCATACGACCAGTGTCAACCTGACGGTTGGCTTTGCCTTCTACGTAAAGCAGCGGCTTAAGCTGATCATGATACTTAGACCGCTTTTTCAGCTCTTTCCAGATTTCACCATGAGCGATGGAAAGATATTTGGCAGCTGCAGCACCCTTAAGAACAACGTCCTTAACGCCTGATTTCTTAAGCTGCTTTTCTTCTGCTAAACGGCTTTTCTCAACAAACTTCACAGAAGCAGTTTCATAGATGATCGCCTGCGCGTTGAGGAAATCCTTTTGCTTCTTGGTCAGCTTGGCCCAGCTTGCGGGATTAACCGTCAGAACCTGGTTGGTCTGATAGAAGTTTGGCATAATGCGGTACTTGGTAGCCTTGTCCAGACCAATGGCAACAACCGAAACGTCGGTGAAACCATAGCCGTGAACCGTACCACGCTGAATAGCAGTGATCACTTCAGAAGATTTGATGTTAATCGTCGTGGCACCGAGAGCACGGAACAACGGACGATACGTCCCAGTTGCGCGCATTTTGTATCCGGTCAAATCAGGAATACCGTCTTTACCCATTTTCGGAGCCCTATGCAGATACATGTGGTAAGAAGTCATGCTCTCACCCCATGCCAGCAAGTGTGAACCCGCTTTTTCGGCATAGATCTTCTTCAGAAGGTCAAAACCACCGTTTTTGCGGAGAGTTTTAGGACCCTGGTTTGATGCCAAAATGCCGTAGCCCTCAGGAACGGTACCAATGTAATAAGCAGTTGGGCAGCTCAACATATCAAACTGGCCACGCTTAAGAGCAGCCGCGGCCTTCCGCGGCGGCACTACTTCCTGACCACCAACATATTTAATCTGTAGAATACCTTTACCTGCTGCATTTGCTGGCTCGAGGAAAGTCTTGATAAAGCTCTGCGCGATGATGTTTGTTGGCTGAAGTCCGGTGACGGCCTTCAATGTCGTTTCCATAGCAATTGACGACGTGCTCGCCAGAGCCATAGTCGCTGCTGCTGCAGCGATACCTGTTTTAACAAAAGTCATTAAAATTCTCCCTGTTCATTACTTTGCATTCGGCGACGCCTTTGCCGCCCAAATCTGATAAACGCAAAAAGCGTGCGATTGTTGCCGTGCCGTCGCGCAATGTCAATTCAGTTACTTTCCATATTGAAGCTTCACTTTCTAGAAGGTTTCCTTCTCGTCCCAGCCATCTTCCGCATCACGAACTGACGTCTCCGGCACCAAGCCTTTTTGCTGGCGTTGCAAGGTCCGAGCACCATTCTCAAGATAATCACCAGCCGCTGCACGCGTGGCAGCATCTGCCCAGTCCTGGGTCCAGTCGCCAAGCGAATACCCAAACCATGGTGGTGTCGGACGAACTGCCGGCAGGCCAAGCTTATTCCAGAGCTTGAGACCACGCTCCATATATTCCTGGGTCGGCAAAGCCACTGGCGGCATATCACTTTTCATTGTCGCATCAATTAACAACGTAGAGTCTTCCTCACCAGTGTGTTCGCGCTTGGGACCATGACCTTGCCCACGATGCGCCAAGGTTAGCACGTCATCAACCGGGTTAAGGCGATAGGCAATCGCCCAGAGCAAAGCATCTGCGTTGTCAGGATCTATATCCTCATTGACGGCAATGCATACCTTGCTGCAATCACCTTTGAAGTAGGCTGAACCATAAAGTGCGCGCCAAATTTCTGTTTTTGGCGTGTCTTTGTCGACCGTAATAATTGTCACACGCAGCAAACCGGTTAGGGGCTCATGAAGGGAGACTTTCCTAACACCCTTAATTCCGAGCGCATCACGCAAATGAGCAAGAAACAGCGGCTCATAAGCGACGCGCTTAATAACGCTCGATTCAGAGGGTGCTGCCTGACTTATATAGGAAGTCAGCACCGCATCCTTACGATGGGTGATCGCTGTCACCTGCATCGGCATATTGAATTCTTCGAGCGCGACATGGCCATGGCTTTCACCAAACGGCCCCTCAGGCTCAACCATTTCCGTATCAATAATCCCCTCGATCACCAGTTCGGCTTCTGCTGGCACCAATAAATCAACGGTTCGTGCCTTCACCATATTAATAGGAGCGCCAGCGAGACCACCGGCAACACCAACCTCGTCCATATCTAACGGTAGTTTCTGCGGTCCCATAAAAGCAACGACCGGAGGACAACCCAGAACGATGGCCACTGGCATTTTTTTATCGCCGCGCGCCTGATGCTTTTTGTAATGTGCATAGCCGCCCGCACCGCCAACCCGCGTTGCCATCCGGACGACCATCCGGTCAGGGGCTTTGAGAGCCGCGCGGTAGGTGCCCATATTCTGGACACCGGTTTCAGGGTCACATGTGACAACATTCGTAGAGGTCAGTGTTGGGGCCGCATCGAAACCGGGGGTCGATACAGGGATTGGTAATGAATCAATACCGTTTCCTTCACCCAGTAGACCGTCACCTTCGACGATCACGTCATGACAAGGCGCGTCGTCCACGATGACCGGATCAACAGGGTTGCCAATTGCATCGTCCCACTTAGCGCCGATCTCATCCACCGGTGCCTGCATACCGACACTGTAAATATCCTGATTAGCAGCCAGAGCGCCAACAACGATAGGCAGATCGTATTTGCGCCCTTTGGCGTTAACGACATTCGTAAATAGGAAGGCCTTTCGTTCACTTTCCTTGAGACCCCCAACAAACTGCCATCGTACCAGCGCGTGCATTTCTGCATCCTTGTCGACTGGGTCATCGACCGTTACCAAAAGTCCCGCCTCGTCGAGCGCTTTGATGTGGTCATGAAGGTCACGATAGTCTCGTTTAGGGCTGCTCATTTTAGGGTACTCTTGCGGCAAATTTTCCAGTTAACGTGCCATACCATACGGCGGCGTATTGACAACCCCCTAGCCGCTCCATATCCATGCATCAAATCGCGACGCTGACGATGAAAGACTAGATGACTCCATGAAAGCTGCGCCATTCGATTATGTTCGGGTCTCCTCAATAGACGAGGCTTGTCAGGCACTCGCCGATGGCGGCGAGGATGCTCGCATTATTGCTGGCGGCCAAACCTTGATCCCGCTAATGGCGATGCGCCTTGCCCGTCCGACGCTCCTCATCGATATCAACGAAGTCGATGACCTTACAGGTATCTCGGTTAATGGCGATAATCTGGTTATAAAAGCACGAACGCGTCAGGCCGACACGCTTGCCTCCGACGTTGTAAAAGAACGGCTTCCAATATTGGCGGACGCTTTATCGCATGTCGGACATACACAAACCCGAAATCGCGGCACGGTTGGTGGCAGTCTCGTCAATGCTGACCCTTCGGCTGAAATTCCATTAATTGCACAAACGCTCGATGCAACGATTATTGCTCAGAGTACGCGCGGGGAGCGAACAATCGCCGCCGGTGACTTCTTCGAATCTGCCATGGCAACAACCCTTGCACCCGATGAATGCTTGACCGCAGTGCGCTTCCCCATCTGGCCCGCCGCGAATACCGGCTTCGGATTCCATGAGGTCAGCATTCGCGATAGTGATTTCGCGTTGGCGGCTGCGGCCGCTCAGACAACGCTCGACAGCAACGGCAATTGCCAAAGATTATCCGTCGCAATCTGTGGCGCTTCGCCCGCAGCCTTGCGGCTGTCCATTGTTGAAGAAACCCTGATGGGTAGTGATCTTAATGATGATGCGATCAAGACTGCCTGCGCCAACATCGACGATTTGATCGATCCTCAATCAGACGTCCACGCCGATGCAGCCTATCGTGGCCGTGTCGCCAAAGTCATGGCACGGCGTGCAATTTCCGATGCTAGGGACCGAGCTAAAGGCGAGTTGGTATGAGCGAACATAAAATCACCCTCACGGTAAATGGCCGAGAAATGTCCGGCTATGCTGAGGCCCGGTTAACCCTGGTGGATTTTCTGCGCGATGTACTCGGGCAGACCGGAACTCATATTGGCTGCGAACACGGTGTGTGTGGAGCCTGCTCAATCGTTCTCGATGGCAAGCCAGTGCGGTCCTGCCTCATGTACGCCGTCATGGCAGATGGGCACGAGATGACGACCGTCGAGGGGCTCGAAGGCCCCGAAGGAGAGCTTAGCCCATTACAGGATGCGTTCTGGGAAAACCACGCCATGCAATGTGGCTACTGCACCCCTGGGATGTTGATCGCGACGCATACTCTGCTTCAGGACAATCCTGACCCCAACGAAGACGAGATTCGCGAAGCAATCGGTGGCAATCTTTGCCGCTGTACAGGTTACCAACAGATCGTCGAGGCTGTTCAAATGACAGCCAAGAAATTGCGGGAGGCGTCATAATGCCTGATACCACCGCATCTCAGGAATACCGCTATATCACCAAAAAGCGCCGCGTCACGGAAGACCGCCGTTTTATCACCGGGCGCGGTAATTTCGCTGCTGACTACAATCTCCCCGGCATGCTCCATGTCGCGATGGTCACCAGCCCCTATGCCTGCGCCGAAATCAAAGGCATCAATGCTGAAGCTGCTCTCGCTCTACCGGGCGTGCGCTATGTGCTGACGGGCGCAGAGCTATTCGAGAATATCAATCCGTTGCTTTCGGGCCTAGACCTTCCGAATGTGAAACGTATCCCGCTGGCGCATGAACGTGCTCGCTATGCCGGTGAATGGGTTGCCGCCGTCGTCGCAGAATCGCGTCATATCGCAGAAGACGCCGTCGAGCTGGTTGAAGTGGATTACAATCCGATTGATTTTGTGATCGACCCCGAAGAAGCCATGAACGCGGATGCGCCTTTGGTCCACCCGCAACATGGCAGCAACATTCTGTGTGATAAAACATGGGTGTGGGGTGATGTCGACGACGACTTCGAAGCCGCACCCCATAACCTTGCTTTTCGCGCGCGTTGGAGTCGCTGCTCGACGATCCCGATTGAAACGTTTGTGGTCACCGCCAAATGTGATGAAGGCAAAGAGATGCTGGATGTCTGGGCTTCGATCCAGATGCCAAAATATCCCGAGCAGATTGCCCGCGCGCTGAGCCTGCCGGTGAATGCAATCAACGTGCATTTTGATGTCGATGTCGGCGGATCCTATGGGCTCAAGCGCGGCATTCGACAGACGGTAATTGTCAGCTATCTAACCCGCAAACTCCGCGCACCGGTCAGGTTCAACGAAGACCGGTTGGAGAATATGTCTGGTGGCGAAATGCATGGCCCCGACCGTATTTTCGATATGGAGGTTGCCTTTGATGATGACGGCATCATGCATTCTCTCAAGATCAAGGCGACAGACGATGCCGGGTGTTATCCGGGTCGCGCGCCGTTGCAACTCGGCAAACCGGTAAGCGCCATCGTTGGGCCATACCGAATCAAGAGCGCGTCCTATAACGCGATTTCTGTCACTACTAATAAGACCAGCCAGGAAGCCGTGCGTGGCTTTGGACAAGCGCCAACAAATTTTGCCATCGAGGCGATGGTCGACAAGGTTGCCCTCAAACTTGGGTTGGACCGCGATGAAGTACGCCGTCGTAACTTGATCCGGGCTGACGAGTTCCCATACCGTATTCCGTCGGGTTCAGAATATGACAGTGGTGACTACCATACTGTCCTCGACAAGCTGCAAGACTCCGCTGGCTGGCAGGACCTAATTGCCAAGCGCGACGCGATCCGGGCGACAGGCAAGCTAGCGGGCATCGGCATATCAACCTGTCTCGAGCCGTCCGGTGGAAACTCATCGTTTGAGCCGTTCTTTAATCCCAAGAACGACACCACGACCTGGATGGAATCCTGCCTGATCAAGGTCGACATGCTGGGGTCCATAACAGCACTCATGGGAACATCAACATCGGGGCAAGGCCACGAAACATTGCTCTCCGCCGTGATCGGTGAGGTGCTGGAACGGGATCCGGATACAATTCGGGGCGTTCACGCGGAATCGCTCGGCGCTCTACCCTCCAACAGTCCAGTTGGAAGCCGCATGGCGATCATGCTCGGTGGTGCAGCCGCAGGTGCCGCAGAGAAAATTAAAAAGCAGCTATTAGAAATTGCCGCTCATAACTTCCAGCTGCCAGTCGATAGATTAATTTATGACGGCGGCGATATCTCCGTCGATGGCGACCCCGAAAAAGTCATGAACTGGAATCTACTGATCGATATAGCGCATCGGCAATATCACAAGATGCCCTTGGGATCAGAACCCGGCCTGCAAGCGCAGCACACATGGGAGGTTCCCACCGGCGGCGCGTTGCCTGCTGAAGACGGCACGGTGCAGATGTATCCATGCTACGCGTTTGAAGCCCATATTCCGCTGATCTCCGTTGACCCGGAAACAGGTCAGGTCGAAATCCTCGATTATCACATGGGCCATGATTGCGGCACCGTGTTAAATCCCGACATCGTGCGCGGCATGACCTTTGGTGGTATTGCGCATGGCATTGGCGCCGCGCTCTATGAAAAATTTGAATATGATGAAGGCGGCCAGCATTTATCCGGGTCCTTTATGGATTATCTGCTGCCGTCATCGCACGAAATTCCGCATGTCGAGATGATCAAACATTACACCCCATCGCCTCTAACGACGTTTGGTCAGAAGGGATCGGGTGAATCCGGTTACCTTGGCGCGCCTGCTGCGATCGCGAGTGCTGTGAATGACGCGCTTGCACCGCTTGGAAAATCCATCGAAACCCTGCCGATGCGGGTTCGTGATATTGAGGCCCTGATTAACGGGCAAACCGAATAGACAACATCGTCTAATAATCTTTGGGAGAAAAGACATGAGTGATGAGCTGCTGATCAATCAAAACGGTCGCATTCTAGAAGCAAAGTTCAATCGGGAAGACGGTGCGTGCTCTGATGCAATGGCGGCAGAGCTTTCAGCTGCCATGCTGTCCGCTCATGAGACATCAGATATGGTCCTGCTCCGTAGTGCAGGGGACGACTTCTGCACCGGTCGCGCCCGCAATGCTGATGCTGGAAAGCCTGACCCGGAAGCCTATAGCCGCCGCGCCGAATACGACTCGATCTTCAATTGCTACAAAGCAATCCGCAATGCAAAGGTGCCGATTGTTGGTGTCATTGAAGGTCGTTGTATGGAATTTGGCACCGCCGTTGCATCGCTGTGCGACGTATCGTTCGCCAGCAATACGGCTACCTTCAATATCCCTGAGATCGCACACAACGTCATGCCAACCATGGTCATGTCAGCGCTCTATGACCGGATCAATCGCAACGCCATCATGTGGATGACCTATACGACACAGTTTATCGATGCAGACCGTGCGCTTAACTATGGTTTCATCAGCCAGGTTGTCGATGCGGACAAACTCGATGCTGAAGTTGACCAGTTCTGCGAGACCCTTCTGAGCCGTCCGCGACCTGCCATTCTTGGGCTGAAAGAATATCTCCACGTCGCGCCGAAAATGGACGAGCTCGGCGCCATCGATTACGCCCGCGCCCTGCACTCAATGGTCAATACTGCGGCTGACATGAAAAAATAGAGGTTCAATATGATCGTCGACACGCATGCCCATTATCTACCCCAGGCGATGCTGGATGATCTGAACAATCGCAGTTCGGATTTTCCCAATATCGATTGCCTGAATGAAGAAAATGTCTGGAAGCTCGGCTTTAATGGTGGCCCGCTCACCCGGCCTATTCTCCCCGGACTGCGTCAAGGCGATACCAGACTGCAATGGATGGATGATCAGAAAATCGATGTCATGGTATGCGGTGGCTGGCTCGATAGTTTCGGCTATGAAATTCCGGACGAGGAAGGCAAGCACTGGAGCCAGTTCATCAACGAGCATTTAATGAAAGCCTGCTCAGAATCCGACCGCTTCGCGCCGCTCTGCAGCGTACCCTTACAGAACGGCAAAATGGCCGCCGAAGTACTCGAACAAGCGCTCGATGCCGGGTTTCACGGAGCGATGATTGGTACGCAGCCAAAGGGCGGCGAAGGCAATCTCGACGATCCCGACCTCGACCCATTTTGGGAATTAGCCTCGGATCGTAAAGCCGCGATCTATCTGCATCCGATGTTCGGCTGTGGTGATCCGAGACTGGCTGATTATGGGCTCGCCAACACCGTCGGACGGGGAATCGACACGATTTCCGCCATGTCTCGTTTGATCTTTTCCGGCCATATGCAAAAATATACCGGCATGAATTTCATTCTTAGCCATGGCGGTGGTGGTCTTCCATTCCTGCTTGGTCGGCTGCAAATGAACCATGATCATAACCCTAACTTCGGCAATCCGCGTGCCAGCCTGGATGCCTGCTACTACGACACGGTCGTCAATGACGTCAGAACACTCGAATTCGTTTGCGGAACATTCGGGGCAGAAAAGGTGATGATGGGATCAGACTATCCATTTGCCTTTGGCGACTTAGAACCACGTAAAATCATCGAAGCGACCCAACTTTCCGACAGCGACAAGCAAAGCATCCTCGGCGATGTTGCAGAACGCATCTTCCATCTGGAGAATTGTGGCTGCGCCCATAGCTAAAACAGGAGAGCGCGGTGAGTGATACAGCAATAGTGATCAAAGGCGGTCGGGTGATGACACCCGATGCGGATCCACATGTTCCAGCGGTTCAAGATGTCCTGATTGAAGATCAAAACATCACCGACATTGGCGTTGCTTTGCCCGCCCCCGCAGGCGCACAAATCATTGATGCCACCGACCGCCTCGTCATTCCTGGTTTCATTAACGCGCATTACCATTCGCATGACACGCTCGGCAAAGGGGTAATGGAGGAAACACCGCTCGAGACCTGGCGCCTGCTCGCCCTGCCACCAGCCTATCCCAAACGCAGTCGCGAAGAGATCAAGGCACGTACTCTCTTGGGCGCCTTGGAATGTCTGCGCTCCGGCATGACCTGTGTGCAGGACATGGTAACCCTTTACCCGTTTGATCCGGAGCACCTTGAAGCGGTGATTGAGGCTTATGAGGAGATCGGCATCCGTGCGGTGGTTGGACTGCAATATGGCGACATTAAGGGCATCGACACGATCCCGTTCTGGCGAGAGGTCTTCCCGGAAGAATTTCACGACAAGCTGACCACAGCTGCTGAGCCCGACAAAAAATTCGACCAACTCGGTCATTTTATCGATACCTATCTCAACAACGACGCAATCAGTGACCGTATTGGATGGGCGCTTGGACCGTCAGCACCTGAACGTTGTTCCAGCGAATTGATTGCGCGAACTGTGGAATTGTCCGAAACGCATGACCTGCCAATCTTCACCCATATATACGAGTCCAAGGGCATGGCGCTGCAGGCGCGACGCGAATACCCCAATCATGGTGGCTCGCTCATCCGACGGCTAAAGGAAGAAGGGCTACTCGGCCCGCGCCTCAATCTGGCACATAGCGTTTGGTTGCTACCAGAAGAAATCGAAATGCTCGGAGAGACCGGTACCAACGTCGTTATCAACCCGCTGAGTAACACCAAATTGAAAAGTGGCATTCCGCCGATCCTTGGCTTGCAAGAAGCCGGGGTCAGTTTGGGTATTGGCTGCGACAACTGTTCCTGCAGCGATGCCCAGAACATGTTCCAGGCGATGAAGCTGTTCTGTCTGATGGTCGCCGTGAGCAATCACGCGCCAAGCCCTGCTCAGTCGGATGCTGCGTTTGCCGCCGCCACAACAGGCGGCGCTCATGCTATCCGCCGCGATGATTTAGGGAAAATCGCTGTCGGTGCCAAGGCCGATATCACGCTGCTGGATTTGACCGACCCGTCCTACATCCCGCTAAACAGCGCCACACGCCAGGTCGTCTATACCGAAGGCGGGCGCGGCGTAAAAACTGTCATTATCGACGGCAAGGTAGTCCTTCAGGATGGTCGGCTCCAGACCATGAACGAAGAGGCGCTGATCGAACAGATCATGGAAGTCGTACCGCAATTCCAGAAAGACTATGCCGAAATCAAAGCCCGTGTCGAAGGCATGAAACCGTATTTAGAAGAAGCGCATCGCCGAATCTGGGCTGAGGATGTCGGGATAGATCGCATCTATCACGACACCCAACACGCCAACGCGCCAAGATTTTAATCGTTGGCTTTCAAAGGCGTTAGCGCGAGAAATTCCGACACCCGCGTCCGTTCATAAAATGCCGTTTTAAAGGCAGGCCGTGCTCGCATTCTGTCATACCAATCCACAACGGTTGGTAGGTCGGACCACAAGTTCGCATATTCTAAATCTGCCATGCGGTCGATCAACGGGGCGACAATGATGTCTGCTAGGGTATAGGCCTCGCCCATTAGCCACGGACCTTCTGCGGTTAACGCCTCATCCATGCGTTCACAGGTTTGCCGAAGCTGTTCCATCGAGGCTCGCACTTCTTCATCGGCGAAGCCTTCACGCCCCATGGTCTCAAAGAAATGTTTACGCAGTGGCCGAGGCCCAGCTTCGCGTTCCTGAAACTGTTCATCATCAAGCCCGTCAAATCTCGGCAAGAAGGCCATGTTAAAGGACGGCACGCGCACAGCCTTCGTCGGCACTTCTTCCATATACCGGATCCAGGCCCGCATGCGGGCGCGCACGGCAGGATCGGATGGCACAAGCGGTGGGTCAGGGAATAGCTCATCGATATATTCGCAGATCACGCTGGAATCGAGAATCACAGTGCCGTCATTAACCAGCGTCGGCACCACGCCATTCGGATTAAGTTTAAGATAGTCGGGATCAAGCTGATCCTTTTTTCCGAGATCGATGAGATGATCGGTCCACTCCAATCCTTTCTCTGCCATGCAGATGCGAACCTTTTGGCTGCAGGTTGAATGCGGCGTGTTGTAGAGCTCTAGCATTGAAATTTTCCCGTGATGGTTTCCCGCACAGTAAGCGAATCTTTCGGAAGCTTCGAGCGCTGATCTTGCGCAACCCTCCCCGTCTCTAAAGATTTGCGCTATTTAGTGTATACAGATGAAAACGGTAGCCAAAAAAAGTTACAGGGAGTGAGACATGAGCCGGTTAGACCGCTGCTATAACATTGCCGATTTGCGAGAAGTCGCGGAGAGTCGGTTGCCAAAAGGCGTGTTCGATTACATCGACAAGGGCACCGAGGACATGCAGTCTCTTGGCAATAACCGCTCGGCGATGACCGACATCAAACTACTCAACAGGGTCATTACCGACATTTCAGATATCCAATTGGAGGCCGATATATTTGGCTCAAGCGCTGCTATGCCGTTGGCAATCGCCCCGACTGGAACAGCCGGACTCGCTTGGTATGAAGGTGAGTTCGAACTCGCCAAGGCTGCGGCGGCATCTGGAGTTCCCTTTACGCTCGCGACCGGCTCAAACACACCTATGGAGAAACTCGCCAACGAAGCCGGTGGACGGTTATGGATGCAGCTTTATATGTGGAAGGAAAAACACTTTTCCGACGAACTCGTAAAAAAAGCCGCGCGCAACGGTTTCGAGGCACTGCTATGGACCGTGGACATCGGGCACGGAGCGAACCGCGAACACAATCTACGCAATGGCTTCGCAACGCCCTATGTAATAAACGCCAAATCCGTTGTTGATATGCTACGCCACCCAACCTGGCTCTCCACAGTAATGGGCCGGTATTTCATGAATGGGGGTATGCCGAAGCATGTAAATTACCCGGAAGGCTATCAAATGCCGATTACCGGCAATGTCTCAAAGCTAGGGGATAAAAAGCCAACGACAAAACGCGCCGATCAACTGTCATGGGATGATGTCGACCGACTGCGTGATATCTTCCCAGGCAAGCTGCTCATTAAAGGCATTATGCGAGCCGACGACGCGGAGCAAGCGATCGAACATGGCGTCGACGGCATCGTCGTCTCCAACCATGGTGGCCGCAATATGGATAGCGCTCCTGCACCCATTCAAGTATTGCCCGAAATCGTCAAAGCGGTCGATGGACGGATGAAGATCATTGTCGATAGTGGCGTTAGGCGTGGCAGCGATATTGTGAAATGTATGGCTCTTGGTGCCGATGCGGTTCTCGCTGGTCGCGCGACGCTATACGGCACGGCGGCCGGCGGCGAAGCCGGTGCCACCAAAGCGATTGATATTCTAAAAGACGAGATGAAGCGAACGATGGCCTATATCGGCAAACAGCGCGTTTCAGAAATTAGCCAAGACGATATATGGGATGGCTCATTGCCAGGGCGAGATGCTATCTAGCGTCTAAGCGGCCCGGACTTGCTCCAGAAATTGGTCAACCACCTCGCGCAGAACATCACCTTGTTTGGCCATGTCATTGACGGCAGTTAGCAAATTGTCTGAAGCTTCCTGGCTTTCGGCAGCGGCTTCGGTAACCTGAACGATGTTACTTGAAACTTCCTTGGTGCCAACGGCGGCTTGCTGTACCGAACTAGCTATTTCTCTGGTTGCAGCCCCTTGTTCATTCACCGCAGTTGCCACGGAAGTGGCAATTTCTCCGATCTCACCAATGGTCGACCCAATTCCCTGAATAGCTTGCACGGCCTCACCGGTTGCCGCCTGCATTGAAGTGATTTGCGAATCAATTTCTTCAGTGGCTTTACCAGTTTGGGTTGCCAAAGATTTGACCTCTGAAGCAACAACCGCAAATCCTTTGCCTGCATCACCTGCTCGGGCAGCCTCAATCGTTGCATTGAGCGCCAACAGATTCGTCTGCGACGCAATGTCATTAATCAGGCTGACGACATCACCGATTTTTTGGGCGGCTTCAGCGAGGCCTTCAACTTTTTCATTAGTGTCTTTCGCTTCGGTTACTGCATTTTGGGCAATCTCATTGCACTGTACGACCTGACGGCTAATTTCACCAATTGAGGCCGAGAGTTCTTCTGCCGCCGACGCAACAGTCTGGACATTACCGGTCGCCGCATCCGCTGCAGAAGCAACGGCAGCCGCCTGTTTATTGGTTTGATCAGCTGATGACGACATAGTTGTAGCTGAGCTTTGCATTTGAGTGGCACTGGCCCCCAGTGATTCAATCACACCAATAATCTGTTCATTAAACGCAGAAATAATTTCGTCTTTGCGTTCCGCACTGGTAACTCTTTCTAATTCTTCACGTTCGCGTTCAGCGGCTTTCATCTGTTCGACTTCCCGCTCTTTCTGGTCACGCTTAGCTTCCTGTTTACGCTTTTCTTCGCGCTCTAACTGGGCAGCTTCTCGTTCACGTTCGGCCTCAAGCAAGCTAATCTTGAGTTGTTCAAGCGTTCGAGCGATATCTCCGACTTCGTCTTTTCGTTTCTGACTTGGAATTTCCACAGATTTATCGCCGTCAGCGATAGTCATCATCGTAGTGCGAATGCTGTTTAGCGGCCGACTAATACCAAAACCAAGCAATGCCGCAATGATCAAACCAAGAGCCGCAACGGCCCCTGCCGCTATCATCGACAATAAAACTGTAAGGTCGACTTGTTTTTTCGCTTCTTGGCTAAAAACGTAACCGTCTTCAGACGCGTATTCGATAAGCAGGCCGATGGCTTCAAGAACCGCTTTTGATTGACCCGACAAAGATTTCTGAAGAACGATGAGGTCAGCACCGCGATCTTTGGACTCGGCCAATGTCTTGAGACCTTCGGTCGCCGTTTCAAGCCAAGCCTCGTTCTGCCCGACGACTTTGTCGATCAGCTCTAGAGATCGCTTTTTGACTGATCGTTCTTTTGCTACATCGAGGTCTTCACCCACCGCTTCGCTGGATTCAGTGATGCCTTCCAGTGTATCGGGGTTCTTGGCTAAATCCGGATTTTGGATTGCAGCCGCCACAAGGCGATCAGTTAGCAAAAAGTTAGACTGAGCCGAACGAGCAAAATTGATCGACATCAGCGATTTATCATAAGTCTCGGTGACCAGTTGGCCGATGCCCTTGGATTCCTTTATTGCAATGCCACCCTGGACGAGGGACAGCAAAATCAAAACTCCGAACCCTATAAATAATTTCTGTTTAATCGACATAATTGACCTGACGTTGACTTAGATCAGTTGAACAAAATCGTCTATTTGTGCGCGTGTTTCTTGTGTTGCTTCGCACCACCCGCTTTACGTTTTTTACGGGGCTTGTATTTGAATTCTTCCTCGTCAAAAAATTCCCGCAGCTTTGTGTGATAAGCCTGCATTTCTTTGGCAGTTGGTTCATGAAACTCATTTGCAGCGGAATGGCGACCCACGATCACCGTGCCATGCATCCCCATCGGCAAATGCGGGATACAGTGGTACTCAAACGTCCCTTTTTTTCCAAAGGTGTGTTTCCACTCTTGGCCCTTCATTTTCAGATAAGGACTTGCAAGTTTCTGAGCCCCCTTGGGAAAACCATCGGGATAGCTGACTATATTGTGGTCTTTCGCCGCCTGATTAACCCAGGTTACCGTGTCGCCCGGCTGGATGACTAAAACCTTCGGTTTGAAATACATCCGCAGATTATCGTAATCGCTGACAATTTGAACGACATGGTTCTTAGACTGCTGCCCCGCGGCTACTCCCTGTGACGCACCGAGACACAGGACCAAGGCCGATAACAATACACGCAACATCACCTAATTCCTCTTACTAAGCGGCAGACCAGTTGACCTATCAGTCAATTAATTGACCTTAACCGTGATCTTCATTTTCGGATGAATCGCGCAGCGGACCTTAAATTTCCCCGCCTTGTCAAAAACCTTACTTGTCGACGTCCCAGGTTTGGACACACCGAGATCAAATTTTCCATTTGAGCTCCGCGAATGGATATTGTGCGCGATCGAATCAGCATTCACGAATTTAACGGATTCACCTTTTTTAATGCTAATCTTTTTCTTATCAAATTTCTTGGCTTTTTGGGTGATTACGACCTCAGCACTCACCGGGGTCGCGCCGGCCACCACAAACAGGGTGGCAACGGCACTCGCAAGAATCTTGGACTTCATCTCTTACTCTCCTAAATCTTTATCAATCGTTCTATTTGCTGCACGGGATGTAGTGCATCAGGAAGCTGTTGCAGGCACCTTTCGGCGTCCGCATGGCTGTTGATCCCGTAGACGGACCAGCAGCCGGGCTAACGTTCAAACTCCCAGCTACAGTTTGGTCGTAGGCAGGAAGACGCGGTAGTGCCATCGGGGCATCCTTGCTGCTCAACGTCTTCATGAACTCAACCAAATCAGTTTTTTCGGCAGCATTCAGTTTGAGTGCAAAAATTTCTTCCGACTTGCTCGGACGCGTCACGAAGCCATTGTCGTAATGCTCAACGACGGAATAAAGATTCTTGAGCGACCCATCATGCATGTAAGGTGCGCGTTCGACCGCATTCCGCAATGTCGGCACTTTGAAAGCGTGCTGCATAACAACAACACCGGGAACAACTTTGCCGCGACCGATATCCTTATCGGGCATACCAATGTCATGGAAACTGCTATCGGTGAAGTTCCAGCCAGAATGGCAAGCAACGCAATTAGCCTTATTGTTAAAGAGATCAAAGCCACGTTTCGCTGATTCTGAAACTGCATGCTCGTCACCAGCGACCCACCGATCAAACGGGGCAACGCCACTGACGACTGTCCGCTCAAAGGTTGCAATCGCCTTGGCAATATTATCAACAGTAATGCCCTTGCCCGGGAAACTGATATTAAACAGTGTGCGATATTCAGGGATCTGCTGGAGCTCTGCGACAATCGCCTTCATATTCTGGTTCATTTCAACGGGCGCCGACATCGGGCCAAGCGCCTGCTGTTCGAGCGTTTCGAAACGCCCGTCCCACATCAAATCTTCACCAAAGGCAAGATTGAGAATGGTTGGCGTCCGACGACCTAGTTTTGTCATCGCATGACCAATGCCCTTGGCGAGACCATCGCCCCACGCAAAACTTGGATTATGACACGTTCCACAGGAAATATAGTTGGCCCCGGACAAGCGAGGATCAAAGAACAGGGTGCGACCCAGATCAGCCTTTGCGGCCGTATAAGGGTTTTCCTTAGGGAATGGGATTTCGGAAGGACGTACATACTCCTTCTTCCAGTCGGCGCGAGATTTCTTTTCAGCGCTGGTAGCCACCGTTGAGGCAACGGTCGCGAACCCAGAGATGGCGACGACCATCGAAACGGCTAATTTTGAGAATTTTTTATGAGTACCCACGGGAACACCCCTTCAAAGAATTTAAAGACGGGGTGTAAAAAACAGTATTCGGCTTAAATTATGATTAAATAACTTCAGATGAGGTAAAGACGATCATACTTATGCAAATATCGCGGCCAATAACGATCAACTGAACGGACTTATACCGTAACAAATCATCTAAATCAGGGTAAGACAGATGCTCGAAAAAGAAATATCGCCTAAACAAGCACCTGCTAATTAAATCAAACCGAGTTCAGGTTATTTAACGTCAGAAACCGAGAGAGCGTACGCCATGTCCCGATTTCCGACCGACCAAGCCTGTTGCATACCCAGTCGGTAGGAAAAACCACCCGCGATATTTCCTTTATGGAATGACCAGCTCCAACGTGACTTTGTTGTTGGATCACTTTCCCGAATTGTCAGCCAGTAAGTTCTGTACGCTTCCAGGGTCGGCGACTGTTTGAGCAACGCTTTATAAGAAAGCATTTTGTGCTCCCCAATATCAGTCACCCCCGTATCAAAACTGGCCGCATGGACAATTTCAACATGAATTACTTTGCCAGGTACGCCCTTTTGATCTGCAAAGATCGTAATCTCGAATGATTTTTTGCCGGGTACCGAGCTGTCATGATATTTGCCGGTCCAACCTATTTTGGAGATCTCTCCTGCCTGCTTTAAACGAAAGTCATCCGCGATTTGCTGAACGGAACTACCAGCAACACTGTCACATCCATAGGCATTTTTATCGAACGCGGACTGATCATGGACAGTGTCAGCAAATGCTGCACCGCCGATTGTCATCATGGCACCCATAGCAATACCAATAATCGAATTTGTCTTTTCAATAGTCATCCCGAACCTCTCCCTGCTTTGTATGTTTTGACACGGCTCACAATGGCAGCGTCTTTCATCCGCACTTCGATAGGGGATATGCCAACCCGGCAACCAACCCTACCCCTGTCAATGCAAGGGGCATGCCAGCACCTGATTTCCGAGCTCTTAAGCCAAAGACGATGGTTAATGTGTTAAGGAGGGGGTAAAGGATCGTTAAGAAATCCGGCAGATTTCCTCAGATTTATAGTTAATGTCTCAAATTCTTGTAAAATTTAGTGACATTTGGTGCCACGTTAACCAACCAAACAAAACTGATTTCGGCACAGCCGGTTTAATCCAAGTAATCTGCTAGCTTAATGCGGTCCCAGGCTTCCTGAGGGGGCTTGATTGGCTCCTCAAAATGCAAGGTTGCGGGACGCGTCGCATCAATGATCACTTTAGTATTCATCGGCCCGGTTTCTGTCCGGACTTCTCCGTAGGCGGCCGGATTTAAGTGTGAACCCATTGCATTGGGAATAATGGCAAGACTGCGATCAGCTTCAAACGTCGTTGCCATCGCCCACAACACGCGTTGCTCGTCATAAATGTCGATATCGTCGTCGACGACAATAGCCATCTTAATATTTGGGTTCGCTGTGAGCGCGGCCATACCGGCCGACATCCCTTCACCCGGCACCCGCTTCTTCACAGAGACATAAACCGTAAATCGGCAGGAACCCGACACCGGCATATAAACCGCCGTGACCGTCGGCACCAAATGCCGAACACTATCATAGACGGTACTTTCGAGGCTCAAGGCGCCGGCAAGATTATGTTCCTGATGCGCGGGATCGAGATCATGATAGATCGCGTCATCCCGCATGGTGATGGCCGTAACATTCAACAGCCCAACGGGATCTTTCGCCGGACCATAATACCCCGTGAATTCGGCAAAGGGGCCGTCATTGGTCTCACCAGCAGGATCGAGATAACCTTCGATCGCAATTTCAGCAAATGCCGGGACCGGAAGATCGACAGTTTCGCCATCGACAACTTCCAAAGACTCACCGAGAAGCCCTCCCATCACCTCAAGCTCGCTCAAATCCATCGGCCCTTCGCACAGTGTGCCGATCAGCGCAGCAGGGTGGTGGCCAATAAACAGGACAGCCTCCATCCGCTTATTAAGTTCCTTATAACGCCGGTAGATGTAGCCACCGTGATGAGCAGGATTGAACATGCAACCAAGTTTATCCTTACCCTGAAGCTCATGGCGGTACATACCCGCATTCAAAACTCCGGTGTCAGGGTCACGTACCACCAGCACACCGACAGTAATGTACTTGCCGGAATCCTTCTCCGCATGATGGACAATCGGCAGCTTCGACAAATCAATATCATCACCCTTAATGACCCGCTGTTTTACCGGTGCATCAGCCCTATCGATGGTTTTGGTTGGCAACGGATTTGCTTCACGCTCAATAAACCGCTGCAGGATGGCGCTTTTGGGTTCATCTGGTTCAACGCCCAATGCCAACCCCAGCAATTCATAATTGCCAAACAAGTTCGTCAGTAAGGGTAGTTCCGAGCCGTTGACATTCTCACAGCGAATGACCGGATAGCGCCCTTCTGCCGCAAGTTTTTGCTGGATAACGCAGGGCTCAAATATGGGATCAACCGGCTTGGAGACATTCGCATAGAACGCCGAACCGAGTTGACGAGCTTCACCAATAAAAGATCTGAGGTCTTTATTCATCGTAAATATCCAGGCACCAAGTTTCCAAAAACACAGAACACCATACCATCTCGTGCTGTCTGGTCACCAACCCAGACCACGCTACATAAATTGCGGCAATCGACATTGTCTTCTGCTAGGCTCTCGCCAATATCTCGTTTTCACGTGAAGGCACAATCGATGCAAAAAACAGTAACAAGATTTATAGTGGGGTTAGCAGTAGCCGGGTTTTCCGCAACCGGAAACACAGCAGACCTTCCTTTAGTAGATGCCCATATTCATTACAGCCATGACGCGTGGGAGGGCCTTCCGCCAGCGAAGGCAGTTGCCTTGCTTCGCAAAGCCGGTCTCAAAAGAGCGTTCGTCTCAAGCAGCAGTGATAAAGGAACACAGCTACTCTATAAGGTGGCACCAGATATAATCGTACCAGTTCTTCGCCCCTACCGAAAACGTGGCGAACTGGGATCGTGGATGCACGACGATAGCGTCATCAAAATGCTGGAAACGCGCCTCGCCGCAAACAAGTATGCAGGTATCGGTGAATTTCACGCCTACGGCGATGATGTGAACACCAATGTATTACGCCGTGTCATCTCGCTCGCCAAGCAATACGGTATATTTCTGCATTCCCATTCAGATGCGGCTGTCATTGACGGCATCTTCAAACAAAATCCAGACGCCCGTGTAATCTGGGCCCATTCCGGTTTCACAGACCCCGCTGAAATTCGGTCGATGCTCAAAAAGTACAAAAACCTGTGGTCGGATCTTGCTTTCCGCGACGAGCATGCAACTGACGGCAAGGTAGACAAAGCCTGGCGCAAGCTTTTTCAGGAATTTCCTAAACGTTTTATGATTGGGACCGACACCTTCGCACCAGAGCGGTGGTTTTATGTTATCGAGCACGCGACCTGGTCTCGCGAATGGCTGAAGGATTTGCCCACATCGTTGGCCGAGAACATTGCCTGGCGCAACGCCATGACCCTCGCCGACTGGGCTCTCAAAAGCAAAGCGGTCAATAATTAGACAGATGCGGTTTTACGTTCCTTTTCTCGCTTTTGTATTCCTTGCGTTTTCATCGGAGCAGGTGAAGTCCGCGTCTTCGTGTGATGGAGCTATGAGTGATCTAGTTGAACACCAGATTGAGCAGGGCTCGTACAGGCTAATTTTTCAAACCCAGCCCAAGAAAATCACTGTCGGAAAATTTTTCAGCCTAAGAGTAGATGTCTGCTCTAAGGATGGATCACCCTTACCGGACGGGCTGAAGATCGATGCGACGATGCCAATGCATGGACATGGCATGAATTATCGTCCGTCCGTGCAGCAACTGGCCCCTGGGAAGTTTAAGGCCAAGGGACTTATGATGCATATGGCGGGGTCTTGGTTGCTCCGCTTTGACATCCGGCAAGGTGACAAAGCAACCCGGATGCAGACAAAGCTGATCCTAAAATAATGCGCCTGGCCGTTAACGGGTTGCTCACCAGCCTATTATGCGTTTCCGCTGCAATACCGACCTTCGCCGCAGACAATGTCACATTCTCAGACGATGAAAGAACCTCAATCATTTCGCACGGCCCGTGGCCGCCAAAGGTAAGCCTTGATCCGAGTAATCGCGTATCGGGAAACAAATCAGCCATTGCTTTCGGGAGAGAATTGTTTCGCAGCCGTTTCCTGTCTGCCTCGAGGCAGCATAGCTGCATTACTTGTCATAAACCTAACGCCGCCTATGCGGATGGGCTCGCCTTAAGCTCCGGCGTCACCAAAGTTGATCGCAATACAATTTCATTAGCCAACCTGCGTCTCAATCGCTGGTACGGCTGGGATGGTGGATCTGACAATCTCTGGGCTCAGAGTATCCGCCCCATTCTTGACGCACGTGAATTAAATGCCACTCCCGCCCTGATCGCCAAGCGTTTGCGCAACGACCCACCATTCTCACGGGGTTATCAATCTAGCTTCAAGACATCACCTAACGCCCATGATGATGAACAGGTTCTCGTCAATGTCGGAAAAGCGCTTGCCGCCTATCAGGAAACCGTCGTCACACCGCGAACAATTTTCGATGACTTCCGCGACGCCCTCGCCAGGAAAGAAACAAAGCAGGCAAAGCCATATCCTGAAACGGCAAAACGCGGTCTGAAGATATTTATTGGCAAGGGTAAATGCGGTCTGTGTCACCAGGGACCAAATTTTACCAATGGCGAATTCGATAATGCCGGCGTGCGCTATTTCAAACCCTCTGGCGGCATCGACAAAGGACGGTTCGGCGGCATTCAAAAATTAAAGAAGAGCCCTTACACATTGCTAGGGAGGTTCAACGACGATCCGAAAAATTCGTTGGGCGTTGCAACCCGTCATGTTGCCCGTTCCCATCAAAGCTGGGGTCAGTTTCGGGTCCCTTCGCTGCGCAATGTCTTGCGGACTGCCCCGTATATGCATGATGGGTCGCTGGCGATTCTCAAAGACGTCGTCCAGCATTATTCCACTCTGAATGAGGAACGGCTTCATCTTGATGGCGGAGGGCTTCTAAGACGTCTCGACCTGACGGATATAGAGATCGATGAGCTCGTCGCGTTTCTGGAAACGCTTTAGAAAAAACCACCTCTATGTTTGGCGCTGCGCCATACCCGGCATCGCCGTTGCAAAAAACAACACCATCGCCACCACGACAATCGATGGCCCAGATGGGGTATCGATTGTTGCCGACGCTGCGAGACCACCGAACACCGAAACGCTGCCGACAAGAATTGCATAGAACGCCATCTGTTCGGGCGTTCGTGCAAATCGCCGCGCCGTTGCAGGGGGAATAATTAGCATCGAAACGATCAGCATAATGCCAACAATCTTCATGGCGATGGCAATAACAAAAGCAATCATCAGCATAAAGACCAGCCTCATAGCACTTACCGGCACGCCCTCGACGCGTGCCAATTCATCATGAACCGACATCGACAATAAACCCCGCCACATCAGGGTCAGCATCAAAAGGCAGCTCGCGCCACCGCCATAAATCCAGATCAGGTCGGCACTCGACACAGCCAGTATGTCACCAAACAAATAGCCCATAAGGTCGACACGAACATTATCGAGAAAAGCGACTGCAACGAGCCCGAGAGCCAACATGCCGTGAGCCAGAATGCCGAGAATAGTATCTGCAGCAAAACGTGGGTCCCGCTCCATTGAGAAAACAGCAGACGCGATGACAACACAGGTCGCCACCACGCCAATCATAGGATTAATCCCCAGCAGAAGACCCAGCGCGACACCGAGCAACGCTGAATGGGACAATGTGGCGCCAAAATAAGACATTCGTCTCCATACGACAAAACAGCCAAGTGGACCGGCTACCATTGAGACGCCAATACCGGCAGCCAACGCCATGAGCAGAAATTCATCCATGACTGTGCTCATGATTGTGCTGGTCGGATTCATCAACTGGTGCACCACTTAGATCGTGGTGATGGTCGTGGTGATGCGTGTAGACCGCCATTGCCGACGCCACTGCCTCGGAACCAAACAACTCCAAATAAGCTGGATTGCGCGTCACTGCATCCGGTTGGCCTTCACAACAAATATGGTGATTGAGACACAATACGCGATCCGTAGCCGCCATCACGAGATGCAGATTATGGGAAACCAGTAGAATACCACATTGTCGTCTGTCCCGAATGTGACGGATCAATTCATAGAGTTCAGCCTGGCCACCAAAATCAACGCCAGCAGTCGGTTCATCAAGCACGAGAAGGTCTGGGTCACGAAGGAGTGCTCGCGCCAGAAGGACGCGCCGCATTTCACCACCCGAAAGCCCCTGCATCGGCGTATCGATTACCTCGGTGACGCCAACCTCCTCCAGAGCCCGCTTCATATCTGCTTCCGCCACTAGCGCACCCAATCGCAAGAACCGTCGGACATCCAGTGGCATTGTTGGATCAATTTCTAATTGTTGCGGAACATAGCCAATCGTTACACCAGGCTCCCGTTCAACGCGTCCACTGTCCGAATCAATCAAGTGAAGTATGGCGCGGATCAAAGTCGATTTCCCTGCACCGTTGGGTCCAACCAAAGTGACTATTTCACCGGCACTAACTGTTAAGTTTATGTTGTCGACCACCGATTGGCCGCCACGGTTAACCGTCAAGTTTTCCGCTCGGATTAACGGTCTCGCGGTTTCACTTTCTGTCATCAGGTTCTCTGGCTGAACAATCAGCGCATTGCCCGATCACCTCAACTGTTTGCTGTTCGACGTCGAACCCCAGCGCATCTGCACGGCGTGTGACTGCCCTGCCTATCGCCTTGTCATCGAGCTCCGCAACTGACTGGCAATCACGACATATAAGAAACTGAGCGCCATGATGCCGTTCAGGGTCACCGCAACCGATATAGGCGTTCAAGGACTCGATGCGATGAATGAGGCCATGCTCCATGAGAAAATCTAGCGCCCGATATACTGTTGGCGGCGCTGCATTCCGGCGGCTATCGCGTAATTTTTCAAGTAGTTCATAAGCGCCGATGGGACCATGGCTCGACCAAACCAGTTCAAGAACCTCACGCCGTAGCGGCGTAAAACTCGACCCATCCTCTGCACAACGCGTTTCTGCTGCTGATATAGCGTCGGCAACACATTGCCCGTGATCATGAACATGCGACTGAAAGGGCGCTATAACCTCTGCGTCTTTTGTGGCATTTGATCCCTGTTTACCCATAGCACTCTCCAGAAACTCTGAATGTTATAATATATCATACGTAAATTCAGTGTATGCAAGTCCCGATCTCCTTCATGCCCCTTGCGACCTTTAACCGGATGCGCAATCTTGTGTAGTTCCTGATGGAAAATTGTTGCGACGAGTAGCGATAAGATCGCCGGAAATGACCGACCACAATTCTTACAACGTCTTGTTCCTCTGCACCGGCAATTCCGCCCGCAGCATCATCGCAGAAAGTGTTTTAAACCGTCTTGGCAAGGGCCGCTTTGCGGCTTACAGCGCGGGTAGCCACCCCTCGGGGCAAATTCATCCCCTCACCGCCGAATTGCTATCACGCCTCGACTACAATCTTGACGATGCGCGGTCCAAAAGCTGGGATGAATTTGCAACAGATGATGCGCCTCAAATGGATTTGATCTTCACCGTCTGCGATAACGCCGCTGGTGAAGTGTGTCCGATTTGGCCCGGCCACCCTGCGACGGCGCACTGGCCATTCCTCGACCCCGCCGCCTTTGAAGGCTCAGAGGCTGACCATCGGGCGCTGTTCGTTAAAGTCTATGGAATGATCGAGCGGCGCATTGAGGCATTCATCAAATTACCTATTGATGAAATGGATAAATCTACCTTGCAAAAGCGCTTGAACGAGATGGAGCAGGAAACACCTGCGTCCACCAAATAGAGTAAACGGATAGACGAATGGATAATTTTAACACCGCACGCAAGCTTACCGCGGAATTTCTCGGCACTGCCTTCTTACTGGCCACTGTAGTCGGATCCGGAATTATGGCAGAGACACTCTCGCCAGCAAATACTGGTGTTGCTCTGCTTGCTAATACGATCGCTACCGGCGCAATCCTTATGGTCCTTATCCTGATTTTCGGTCCGATATCCGGAGCCCATTTCAATCCAGCCGTTACACTGGCATTCCTGATCCGAAGGGAAATCAACCCCGGACTGGCAATCATTTATTTTGCCGTCCAGATCGTTGCTGCACTCACCGGCGCAATGGTTGCTCACATTATGTTTGAGGCTCCGTTGTTGGAAGCTTCCACCCACGTCCGCACCGGGCCAGCGCAATGGGTCGCGGAAATTGTCGCGACCTTCGGTCTGTTGGCAACAATATTTGGCTGCGTCCGCTTCCGGGTATCCGCTGTTCCCTACGCCGTTGGCTTGTATATTTCAGCAGCATACTGGTTTACGTCATCTACTTCTTTCGCAAACCCCGCCGTCACTATCGCGCGTAGCTTTACGGATACGTTTTCCGGCATTCGGCCAGAAGACATGCCAGGCTTCATCGCGGCCCAGCTAATCGGTGCTGTCCTCGCGACGATCATCTTTGGCTGGCTGCTTAACCCGCCCGAGGAAACCAGCGGCGAATAGTATCATGCGTCTATCGACACTAATCGCAGCTCTTATACTCCTATTCTTCGCGTCTCCTGTCGTTCATGCCAAGGAAGGAAGGCTGGTTAGCTTTAAAAGCTTCGATGCTGAAGAAACACAAATTCGCGGCGAACTATTCCGTCCTAACAGCAGCGGTCCTCATGCCGCCATTGTTATGATGCATGGATGCTCCGGCCTCTATACCAAATCCGGAAAAATGAAGACCAATTCTGCCGCCTGGGTAAAACGGTTCGTGAATTGGGGCTACGTCGTCTTGGCCGTAGATGGTTTTAACCCGCGCGGGTTTCGGTCGATGTGCAAAAAAAGTAAACGGCCATTGCATTCAATCGATGACCGACCCTTTGATGCCTATGGCGGCCTCGCCTGGCTCAAAAAACAACCGTTCGTCAAGAAGGATCAGATCGTTTTGGTTGGCTGGTCGAATGGAGCGATGGCTGCCCTATCAGGCGTACGCGAAAACAAGGCGGAGTATTTCGGCGAAGGTCATCGGTTTAAAGCAATCGCAGCTTTTTATCCGGGGTGCATCACGTTGCGCCGCCGGGTCAATAAACGCTTCAAACCCTATGCACCAGTGCTGGTATTTGTTGGGTTGGCGGACAACTGGACCTGGCCAAAGCCTTGCATGAGAATGATCAAACAAGCCGCAAAAGACGGATTTCCCGCACAATTCGTTGCCTATAAGGGTGCCTATCACGCTTTTGACCATCCCAACTTACGGATCAAAACCAGAATCAGCCGGAATGCGAAATGGAAAAAAAAGAAAGAGCGCAGAGTCACTATTGGCTCGAACCCCGCAGCGCGCGAAGCAGCGATCACAACCCTCCGAGACTGGATTAGAAAGCGGATCGCTGAATAGTTAGATCGACGGTGGCGGTTCTGCAGCGAATTCCGAACCCGCAAGACAAAGACGACCTTTGTCATCTTGCCAAAGAGCACCTTCTGAATGGAGCACACCCAGAGCCCGCGACAACGCCTTAAACCCTTCCTCCTCAAACATTTCCGATAAGGCGGCGAAATAAACTGGTTCCTTTTCCAACGTTGCGTTCACGCGCTTAGCCAAATCACCGACATTGATATCAACCGTTGGCGTCGATGCTCCTTTCGCGGCGCCCAGATAATCCGAAAGGTCTAGCTCGTCGGCATAGGCGTATTCGATGCGCTCAAACCGTTCGCGCGGCAAATCATCCGGGATCGTCGCATCAATGCCGCACTTTGTTGTGACAGGCGTGATACCTGGTCTAATCCGCAGGCTAGGGTCAAGCGGCTTAGCTCGGAGATCAGGAATGGTGACGATATCCCTATCTGCCTGAACGCGCGTCGCCAGCGCCCATTCGACATCTGTCCCATTGAAAACATCGATATCTTCATCGACCACAACGACATGTTTTATGTCCGAGGCAATCAACGCGGCCATGATCGCATGTTTGGCGTCCCCGGGTCGTTTACGGATCGAGACCACAGCATGGAAATAACACGACCCGCCGGGCGTAATATTCACATCGACCAGATCGAGATTAGCCAGCTTGAAAGCTCGTCGTACCGCCGCTTCACGATTGGGTGCTCCTGGCAAAATCACTTCCCACGGCATGTGGAGCGCGTAATACATCGCATCTTTACGCATGGAGATCGCCTTGACCCGCACGTGTGGGTTCCAGTGAAGACCGCCCATTAACCGTGTGAACTCGCCAAATCGTCCTTCCGGTTTAGTCCAACCGGTGGGCAGTATTTCTGCCTCAAGAACGATTTCAGCATCTGCAATGCAGGGCACGTCACTCGTTTCTCCGGGCGTCAGACGAATTGCCTTGCCCGCCATGCCCCCGGCAATCGATAGCTCGCTCAAACCCAACGGCGCACGATAAGTAGCACCGATATTAACAGCAAGGTGTGTGCCCAGATTGATCGTAATGGGCAGTGCTTCTCCCTTGCGGAATGCCGCCAGCGCCAATCTTTGGAGGTCGTTGGGCGTGACGATATCGATCCCCGTTAGATTCTTCTCCCGAACCAGAAATCTATAGATCCCGGCGTTGAGAGAGCCGTCCTCCGTTTTGGCGATTGTCACGCCAACGGTAATCATCGGTCCGCCGTCATGAATAGAAAACAAAGGGACTGGCAGTTCAAACAGATCAACGTCGTCGCCCGTGAGGACGACATCCCGCACCGGCCCGCCATTAATCGTCTCGGGTTCAATCGGGTTGGAAAGCCCAGCATCAAGCCGTTTATAAACCTCGCTATACGCACAATCGAAAGCCGCCCCAATACGCTCACGACCATTGGCGATGCCGGAAACTACAGGCATCGAATAATCATTCACGTTGTGAAAAACGAGTGCCTTTTCAGATTTGTCGACAAGTGCCGCAATGTGCCGGATATCAACTGGCTTCTCGATATCTTCGATATGACCTTGCTGACGCAATTTCCCGACCATATCGCGAAAACTATAAGTCATTCCCTGCTCCTACCTTTTTTGTTGGCCACAGCATATCCGCCCTTTCGATGACCGCGCAAATTGCGCAGGATAGGGCCAAAGCAAAGCGATAAGAAATGACCGATCAAAAGACAGACGCAATCGATGCCCTCGACCATGCCGCGGTGATGGTCCATGACCTGCATGCTTCCGCAAAAGCGTATGAACGGCTGGGGTTTTGCCTCACGCCGCTCTCGCAACATTCGGGCGCGCTAACACCAGGCGGCGAGGTCGTGCAATGGGGCTGCGCCAATCGCTGTATCATGCTGCAGCAGGGCTACCTGGAACTTATGGGGGTCATCGACGCCGGTCTTTATGATAACAAAATACCCGATTTCCTAGCCCGGTATGAAGGTATTCATAATTTGGCATTCGGCTGCACGGATGGAACCGCCGCCGCCGACCGTCTCGCAAAGGAGGGCTTTGGGGCCAACGGCGTACATCGGCTCGCAAGGTCTTTGGATACCCCAGATGGTGAACGAGAAGCCGAATTTAATCTTGTGCGTCTTCCACCTAAGGAGATGCCGGAAGGACGGGTCTTGGCCATCGAACATGTGACCCCGGAATTTCTCTGGCAGGATCGCTATATGACACACCCCAACGGCGCCCTCGCCCTGCAAGAACTCATCGTCTGTGTCGATGATCCGGCATCCGTTTCCAGTCGGTATGAACGGTATTTCGGAATACCCGCTTACAAGGAGGGAAATCAGTGGCGTTTCACCCTGCGAGAGGGCTGCTTCGTTCTTATGACCGCCGATACCCTGCGCGATGAGTATGATATAACAGCACCAACTACACCTTATGCCGCCGCGCTGAAAGTAAGAACCGGAAAATTGGCCAACACAAGAGAATTTCTGACGACGAACGGTGTCACGCACATCGAAACAGGGCTCGGCTTACTAGTCCCCGCTTCGGAAGCCGCCGGAGCCACCTTTATGTTTACTGAGTAAACCATGTCATTCGACCTCATCATCATCGGGGCTGGCTTTGCCGGTCTGACTGTTGCTAACCGTGCTGCTGAGTTGGGCCTAAAACCACTTGTTCTAGAAGCCGGCGCAGACGAGCTCTATCGCTGCAATTCGCGTTTCTCGACGGGATCTTGCCACGTTGCCTTTCAAACACCCTGGACGGAACCAGCTGTACTTTCTAAATCCATCATTGAAAACACCGGTGGCGCGGCGCGCGAAGACCTAGCGGAAACAATCGGCATCAACGCTGCCCGCACGATTGACTGGCTCAAAGACCAAGGCGCGTCCTTCGAAGATCACCCGCGGCGCACTGATCATATGCCAATGCTTTCGCCCTTACGGGAAATGAAAGCAGGACTGGATTGGGAGGGCGGCGGCGCGAACGCCTTGCTCCAGAAACTCGGTGCAAAACTTATAGAACGCGGTGGCGAACTACGACGCGGCATCCGTGCGCTAAGTCTCATACAAACTGATGGTAAAGTCATCGGGATCGAGGCCATCTCCGAAGCGGAACCGCAAACCCTCTCCGCGAATGCCATTGTCATTGCTGATGGTGGATTCCAAGCCAATGCCGAACTCGTAAAACAGAATATTGGCTGCGATATCTCGCATCTCCAGTGCCGCAATGCGGGAACCGGTGTTGGTGACGGCATGCGTATGGCAACCGAAATTGGGGCCGAAGCTGTCGGGCTCGATAGTTTCTATGGTCACGTCCTTAGTCGCGATGCGATGACCAATGAAAAACTATGGCCCTACCCGCAAGTCGACTTGATTTGCGCCACAAATATTGTCGTCGATAGCGACGGCCAGCGTTTTGCCGATGAAGGGCTCGGCGGCATCTCTATCGCCAATGCGATTGCCAGGCTGGACGACCCGCTATCAGCAACAACGATATTTGACGCACGGACCTGGGAAGACGCCAAGACAACCGACAACGTCCCCCCCCCCAACCCGTCACTACCCGATGCAGGTGGCACCGTCATTGAGGCGGCAACGCTCCGCGAGTTAGCCGACGCTGCAAGCATCAATGCTGCAGGGCTTTCGGTAACTATCGCGCTCTACAACGAACACATCGCGTATAGCGCGGGACCAGCATTGTCCCCAATACACACCCAAACGACCTACACGGCACAACCGATTATCGACCCACCGTTCTATGCCATACCGGTCTGCGCCGGCATTACGGTGACCTCTGGCGGGTTGTCTGTGAATGGTAGGGGACAAGTGATGGATACAAACGACCAACCGATAACCGGTCTGCACGCCGCAGGGTCAACCGTTGGCGGGCTAGAGGGTGGACCCCGCGCCGCTTACGTCGGTGGTTTAATCAAATCCTTTTGCATCGGGCTCCTCGCCGCCGAAACAATTGCTGCTGGGCACGGGTCGCCTTAGCGAGGTTAAGAGTTTAGAATAAGGCTCCCGCCTACCCCTAGTTCCGGTTTTCCAACTTCATGAGTATTCTCACCGATTTCAAAGCACGCCTGCCGCGCATGGCACTCGCCCTGGCTGTCAGTATTCCTGCGGGCGCATTGCTCGCGTGGTTGGAAACTCCGATCCCGTGGATGATCGGTCCAATGGTCGCTGTCGCGACCCTTAACCTGTTGGGAATTAAGGCATTCGCACTGCCCTACGGACGTCAAATGGGGCAGGTTATTTTAGGGTCCGCGATTGGCATCTATTTTACACCACCCGTTTTGATCGCTCTCGGGGCCAATGCATTTCCGATACTTATCACCACCCTATCAGCCTTTGCGATTGGCGGCGTTGGCGCATTGGTTATGTCCCGGGTCTCCGGTGTCGATGGTAAATCTGCGTTTTTTGCATCGATACCCGGTGGCTCCATGGCGATGGCCAACTTTGCAGAAAAATATGGCGCCACCATGCCACCCGTTGCGGTCGCGCACAGCCTGCGTGTCTCTATTCTGGTGATTGTTATTCCGTTCGGCATTACTTATGGCGGTATTCACATCGAACCCTCTGCCTATCGGCCAGAGTTCTCCTTAGATTATTCGATCCTCATCCCCTGGCTTGCTGCGGGACTTATTCTTGGAGAGCTGTCCGAGCGCTTGCGATTTCACAATGGTTGCCTGCTCACGCCTCTTTTCTTGGGCATGATTCTCGCGCTAAACGGGGTCACCCTTTCGGAAGTGCCGAGCTGGCTCACTGATTTCGCCCAGCTGATGTTTGGCCTGATTTTAGGTGAACGATACGAGCGGGCCTTCTTTGCGCGGCACAAGCTTTTCATCCCTTTTGCGCTGGTAAATGCGATCTTCATTATTCTCGCGTCGGCTGCCGTTGCCCTTGGGGTAAGTTGGGCGTTTGATTTGCCGCTTGCCACGATGATTATCGCTACGGCCCCCGGCGGCATGGCAGAAATGGCTATTGTCGCACAGGCCTTACAAATGGCCGTACCCACCGTAATGGCATTTCACCTGTTCCGGATTATCATCGTGAATATGGGGACGCAGTATATTTACATCGCTGCGATGTGGATCCGCGGCAAACGCGGGACCGCCTAACCGAAGTAGCTTTTGTAGGCCGCGTAAAGCAGCCGCCCGGCCAGCAAGGTCAAAATCGTCTGTAGACCAATCCGGAACACTTTTTCGGGCAACTTATCCAACACCCTCTTGCCAACAATCGTCCCGCAAACCCCAAAACCTATAAGTCCGACCAGCAACGGAATATAGGGTCCGAATGCAAAGCCCAGAACACCGAACAGGATTACCTTAAAGGAATGCTGGAATGTCATCAGCGCCGCATGGGTCGAGACGACTTGCTGCCGTTCCTTGCAAGCTGCATTCACAAACGGCGCAACGAGAGGTCCCGTGCCTCCAACAAACATCGTCGCAAAACCACCAAATATGCCACAGCCGAAAAACTTTGCAGGACCGGGGCTAGAACTTTTAAATTTCGGAGCCCAGGTCGCATATAAAACGAAAATGCCGAGAATCGCCTGCAACACCCAAATTTCAAGCGCAAAGAGCGTCTTGCCACCAATAAAAGAGCCGATCAATGTCCCTGCCGCGAAGGCTGGAATTACGGAATACAAAATATCGCGGCGCATTAAGAATGCGCGAAAGCCGTTAGAGCCAATCTGAACCACAGCATGGATAGGAATCAAAACAGCCGGGGGTAAAAACAGCGTCATAGTTGCCAGAACGAGTAGCCCACCACCGAGCCCTAAGGAGGCCGCAATAAAGCTACCAACAAAGGAAATGCCACACAGGGCCGAGAATCCGGCAATGGTGAGGTTCGTTCCCTCGATCAAAAACGCGATGGCAGTTTCCACTGATCCCTCCAGAATGTCGGGCCGCTATGTAACACAGAGACTGGAGGTGCGCACCTGTTCACAGTCAGCATTGAACGGTTGCAGCCAACGCGAAGCTGGGTTACGTCCCTCTCACACCAAAAGAGAGGACAGTCCGTTGCAACCACTTGATCCCGAACAACTCAAATTCGTTGAAATTCTTGCCAAGCTCATGATGGAAAATGAGGTCTTCAAAGAAGAATATACCGAAAAGGATTTCGACGAGGTCATCGATTGGCTCACCAAACTCCGTGGCCAGATCGACATCACGATTGAAACCCTGCAAGAGCAGGTACAGATAGAATCGAGTATGCCGCCAAAGAACAGCTAGAGGAACGCAATTCCGCCGTTCGCAGCAAAGGTTTGACCCGTCGTGAACTCCGCATCGTCGGAGCAAATAAACAGCATAAATCCAGCATATTCGTCCATCGTGGCTGGACGTTGTATCGCCTGTTGTTTAGCGAGGTTATCAAACATTGCGCCAGAAACAGATGGCCGCTCGACTTCGGTTTCTACAGCACCCGGCATGAACAGATGCGCTGTGATATTCCATTCACCCAGCTCACGCGCCATGGACCGGGTCATACCGATCATCGCCGATTTCGACGTAATGTAATGCAGATAGTTCGCCCGACCGGTTGGCACGGTTGTTGAGGCGATATTGACGATCCGCCCCCATTTCCGTTCCTGCATCGCGGGAACAACCGCCCGGGAACAGAAAAATGCGCCATCAATATTGACCCGCATGGCGGACTGCCATTCATCAACCGGTAGTTCCCAAAATGGCGCAATGGTGATTTGTGAAAACACCGCCGCGTTATTGATCAAACAGTCGATCCGACCATAGGCCGACAAAGCAGCTTCCGCCATTGCATTAGCATCTGCTTCCTTTGAGACATCGGTTTGAACACTGATCGCCCGACCACCCTTTTGCTCGATTTCCTTTACAACTCGCTCGCCGCTTTCGGCATTGAGTTCAGCAATGACAGGAATAGCACCCTGTGCCGCAAACTCGTGAGCATATGTCCGGCCCAGCGCCTGACCACCGCCGGTAATGATGACCACGCGATCTTTAAGGCTCGGATAATTAGCTGTTGGCACTGTCTTCTCCCTGAGTGAATGTTTGTTTAAACGGTTTTACCAAACCCGAACGGTGAACGCACCTGTGACAGACTAATTTGCAAGCGTGACATCAATCCAATTAGCAATCAGATCAGCAATATCGTTACTATTCTGTTCCAGCATCATCATATGGCCGTTCCCTGCGATGCCCCTATCCGGCAAATAGCAAAACTCTGCCGCTGCACCGATCTCCTTTAGCCAATCCACAATGGCACCGTCAATTTCTTGCGTATGGTCGCGGTCATGGTCGGCGGAGACCACAAGGATCGGCTTATTTGTAAAAGGTGCTGTATTGGTGATCTTCAACTGGCTGCCAGCAATATTGCCACGCTCGTACGAAAGTTTCGGTGGCGTCCCTGTTAATGTTGCCGCGTAGGCGTTTGTATAATCGCGGGGGAACTTATCCCCGTCTCCAATCAGCTTGTTTAGAACAAGGTCTTCATTAAAGGGAGTCGGTTGATGGAGGTCCACTCGACGCTGAAATGCGCCCCGTTGAACAACGACATAATCATTTCCCTGCTCCAGTATTTCAGGTTCGTCCTGAATATTTCCCGGTGGGGATGGCGCTACACCGACAACCGCTTTGATACGGCGACCATAATTCTGAACCAATCGCCAACCGTAGGCTCCGGACATGGAATGCGTCAGAAGCACGCAAGGCTCTGACAATGTTTCAATAAACGTCCCCAGCGTCTTACAGACGAACTCACCTGTCAGCTCGGTGTATTCAACGCGACCGCTGCGCCCCATACCCGGCCAGTCCACGACATGAACAGGATAGCCAAGTGCTGCAAAGCGTTGTGCCCAACCTTCATCTCCGTCCGGCTTTTCGAGATAGCAGGTGCCGGTATGGCCACCACCATGCACGAGAACAAGCGGCGGTTTCGTCGATCCATCCACTGGTGCGAAGTGATCGACCCAAAGTGCGGGGTCCGTCATGGCATGACCACAACTGTGTGAGATTTCTTGCATATCAATTCCGTCGTTTCCTTGCACCACAGTGTATGCAACGAAATCACAAGATGCATCCTTCCCTTGACGGGCGACGCAACCAGAAGCACCCTTTCAAATACATTTACATTGGCGTCGCGAAAAGGAGCATCCAATGGCGACAAATCCCACCATGACCGAACGCGCTGACGCGCTTGAAGAACAACAGATGCGCGAGTTGGGCGACCGCATCGTCACGAAATCTCTGCTCTTTAACCTTGCCGATGGCGATCAGTCTGTGGGAGGCGGCTTTGGCGCTGGTACCGGCAAGCAACTCCTGATGGGTGATGACCCTCGACTACCCCAAATGCCCGAGGCGCCGACGCTTCTCGATTTCTTTCACCTGCGCTTCTCCCCCTCTCAGGCACACCTGCTGCAGAGTGCCAATCTGGCGCAAAAGAACGACTTGCCGGAGAAGATGGTTCTGGCTTGCCTATTGCATGACATTGGCGTCACGGGCTTTATCCGTTCAGATCACGGCTATTGGGGTGCGCAATTGCTAGAACCCTATGTCGACGAAGAAGTCAGCTGGGCGATCCGTATGCATCAGTGCTTGCGGTTCTATCCGGACGAATCCGTCGGATATGCCTATCCCGATAATTATCGTCGTATGTTTGGCGACGATTATGAGCCTGAACCCTATATCGCGGCAGAGTACGAACGTGCCAAGGACCATAAATGGTACATGTCGGCACGTATGATCTGCGTCAATGATCTCTATTCATTTGATCCTGATGTCGTCGTTGAGTTGGAGCAATTTGAGGATGTGATTGGCCGCCATTTCAAACAGCCCAAAGAAGGGTTGGGGAATGACAACACGCCAACATCTCATATGTGGCGGACGCTAAGACGGCCCTGCAACGCGCTCTAGAGATTAAATAGAAACGGCCCGGACATAGCCCGGGCCGCGCCTCTAAATACGTCGCACTTATTTCGGCTGATCTACGAGTCGAATGTAGGGCAAAGGCGTTTCCCAACCCTGCGGATATTTCGCCTTTGCATCTTCATCGGAAACCGCTGGGACGATCACGACTTTGTCGCCCTGCTCCCAGTTCACCGGCGTGGCTACTTGTTCCTTAGCGGTCAATTGGATGGATTCAAGGAGACGCATGATCTCATTGAAATTACGCCCAGTGGTCATCGGATAGGTCAGCATCGCTTTAATGCGCTTATCTGGCCCAATCACAAAAACAGAACGCGCCGTCGCGTTATCTGCTGGCGTCCGACCCTCTGACGTATCTCCTGCATCACCAGGCAGCATGTCGAATGCTTTAACAATATCAAGATCGGGGTCACCGATCAGCGGATAACCCACTGCATTACCCTGAAGACTTTCGATGTCCTTCGACCATTTTTCATGATCACTGACACCGTCAACACTGATGCCGATTATCTTGCAATTGCGTTCTGCAAAATCGGATTGCATGCCGGCAGCATAACCGAGTTCAGTCGTACAAATCGGCGTAAAATCTTTTGGGTGAGAAAACAGGATTGCCCAGCCATCGCCAATCCAATCATGAAAGGTAATCTCCCCATGCGTTGTATTAGCTGTAAAATTTGGCACTTCGTCGTTAATTCTCATTTTTCTTCCTCTGGTTTGAATGATTAGATTCTATCCTTTGATTAGGCCCATCCCGTAATGACGTTTGCGTGACCTAAATCATCGTTAAAGAATAGCTGTCTTTGTATTCGAGGAAGTCAACTGATGCGCGCAGATTCCAGGGCTTTTCGAACGGGGTCAGGCAAAGGTGTCGAACGGCCGGTGTCGGCATCAAAGAACACCGAAATGACGTCAGCCGTGGCGACACAACGGTCGCCGTCAAACACACCCTGTCCGAGGGCAAAGGACGAGTTGCCGATCCGCATCACCACACTACCGATATCAACAGTTGCCGGGTAAGAAACCGGAGCATGATAGGTCGCGGTGAATTTCTTGATAGCAAACCCTCTCAGAAGGTTTTCGGCCAGCCCTACCATACGGTCATCACGTAGATGCACCCGTCCGTCTTCAAAATACTGGTTGATGGCACCGTTATTGACGTGGCCATTGGGGTCGAGGTCACGATAGCGCACGATGTCCTGTGTCCAGGTCGTATAAACCGACCGATCCGTTAAGTCCAATTCCGTCATAGCGTTACGCAAATCCTGTGTAGTGGAGCTTTTGAAGTTTTGCCAAAGCGCTTTCGGGTAGCGGTCCAAGCTCCGCCCCTGCAGCGGCTTCATCCAGATGCGCCGCCTCAGAAAGACCAACGATCGCCATTGAGACAGCCTCATTGCTCAGGGCAAAACGCACTGCGGTTTGAGCTCTGGTTCCTTGACCTTCTCCCAGTGCTGCAAACACGGCTTCTGCATTTTGCGCTTCGGTATCAGCCGCCGTGTTCTCAGTGAGTATACTCTCACGACCGGTGCGTATCGGTGTTGCCAAATAGCTCGCCGCAAAAATGCGGATCGCCATCACCGCCATATCTTGGTCCCGGCATGCCGCCAAAATTCCGGAGCCATTATAACCAGCCCAACCCGCAACCGGCTGCGCCCACGCGGACGAAGGGTTGATAAGATTATAATAGACCTGTGCTGCATCGAACCGGCCGCTGTTGATCACCTCTATTGTCGACACGTTATTGCCAAGTGCGGTGAGTCCAAGAAACCGTGTCATGCCCTGGTCGCGTAACTTCTCCATCGCATCAGCCATACCGCCATCCCGCAGCACGTGATCTGCCGAGATCGTTCGGCCAGTTGCTTCCGGCATAATCAAACTATGGATTTGCAGCAGATCGACTTGATCCCGCCGTAACTTCTGCAGGCTATCGGTTACGCTACGCTCAACCTGGCTGATCAGGCTTTCAGAACTAGCGATATCGATACGAACCTTAGTGGAGACAAACGGTGTCTCATCGACTTCCGCCAGCAGCCACCCTAATGCCTCTTCGGACTTACCATCACCATATTGCGGCGCCGTATCGAACCAATTGATGCCATGATCCAACGCGCGCCGCACGGCCGTACGGCGTGTATCATCGTCGGCATTGATCAAAATGCCACCAGACCGTCCGCCGCCAAAGGCGAGCTCTGACACCTGCAATTCAGTTCTGCCAAAGCGGCGCAGTTTCATTCTCAGCCAAGCTCCTGTAAATCTGATACATCATCGCCCGCAATTATGCGGGTCCAACAACCGTTACGGAGAATAAGATGGCAGACACCGCCCCAACACTCAAACTCACCAGCGACGGCGCCATGAAAGTCCTGCGGGCCGCTATCGGCAAAGCCACTGATATGGGCGTGCCACAATGTATTTCGGTGGTTGATACCGGTGGGCACCTCGTAGCGTTCTGTCGTATGGATGGCGCGTTCGTAATGTCCAACACATCTTCCCGCCGCAAAGCAGAAACTGCTGCCATCTATGTCGCCCCTACCGGTGACATCCCTGAAGGCGTCGATATCAAGCTCGCCCTTGTCACTGAAGGCCAGCGCGTTAATCTTCCCGGTGGCCTGCCCTTGATAGTCGACGGCCAGGTTGTCGGCGCTATCGGCGTTGGCTCTGGTACTGGCGCACAGGATCTCGAAGTCGCCAAGGTTGGTGTCGCTGCTCTGGAAGGTGCGCAACGCTTCGACTGAAGCGTTACGCGTTAAGTATTGGCGCAACTTTATCGATAAACATGCCAACGGAAGTTTCGGCCTCTGCCGGCGACATATCACCGAAGACAAACTGCCCCACGAGATAATTCGCGTCAGATACTGTCATCTCGTTGCGTAGAACCTCGATCACTGTTTCAGGAGAGCCAGCAACGGCACGTCCCAGCCCCGCCATCGCGTCAAATTCTGAGGGCCGCTGATGACGCGGGGCCGCGGCACCCCGATAATTAAACAGGTAGTTGAAGCTCTCGTGCCAGACCGGGTAGGCGCGCCGTGCGACAGCAAGCGCATCTTCATCTGTTTCGCCGACAACGATAAACCGGCCAATGCCAATCTTTGGGTCAGGGCCAGAAGCATGCCCGGCTTCCTGCCAAGCCGCTTTATAGGCCGCCACCATCGGACTCGTATCAACAGCTGTATCGAGACTTATGACATTGAGCCCACTTGTTCCCGCACGAGCGGCGCTATCAACGGCATGAATTCCGTACCACATGGGCGGATGCGGCGTTTGCTTCGGCTCCAGCGCTACCGGCACGTCCTTTAATGTAAAAAACTTTCCTTGATAGTCGACATGCTGGTCCTTGAGAGCCATCAAAATGATCTCCAGCGACTCGGTATAAATATCTTGCGCATCAGCGGGATCGGGACCGAAGATATCAATCTCAAGCGGTGACGCACCTCTGCCAAAGCCGAGCTCCAGCCGGCCACCACTCATCTGATCGAGCATGCAAATTTCTTCCGCCAGCCTTAGCGGATGATAAAGCGGCAGGGCATAGACCATTGGCCCGAAGCGGAGTGTTTTGGTGCGCTGGGCTACAGCCGCGAGGAACACACTCGGCGATGCTGCCATGCCCAGCGGCGTCGCGTGATGCTCAGCAACGTGATAGCCATAGAACCCACCGCGGTCATACATTTCAATGACGCGCAGGCGTGATTCGTAATAGGCGTCCAACGGCAGGCTGCCACGATCAAGATGATCGAAGACTCCGAAATCCATAAAACTCTCCAGAACCAGTTTAGTTCAGTATCGCGCCTCAGAAGGACCCCGTATAGCGACCCACGGGATATTTCTGCACACATACTTGCCAAAGCTCCATGGCGCCGCCAAGTTTGGGGACTGAATTAGCGGAGAGCAAAAATTGTTAGAAAGTCGCAAAGCAGAGGCCGCTGGCCATCAAGTGCATTATTGGGAAGGTGGTAAAGGCCTTCCAGTTCTCATGCTACATGGTGTCGGCCCTGGTACATCCATTGTCGGAAATTTTGGCCCCGTCCTCGAGCCGCTAGCAGAGCATTGTCGTATATTTGCAGCCGACCTCATCGGATTTGGCGACTCCGCCCGAAAGAACGCCACACCCTATTTCGACGTCGATCTATGGGTCGAACAAGCTCTCACGATGATTGAAGAAGTTTTACCGTCGGGCTCCTGTGGTATCGCGGGACATTCTCTTGGCGGTGCGTTAGCACTTAAAACTGCCAGCCGATCTGATCGCGTAAAATGCGTTCTGACATCGAGTTCGGTGGGTTCTGCTTACTCACTCAACGACGCGCTCGACGAGTTTTGGACTCTGCCTGACACGCCGGATGCCCTAAAGGCGTCGATGATGAAGATGGTCGGCAATCCTGCTGCTTTGACCGACGAGATGATCGACCAGCGATGGGAGTTGTTGCAAACCGACGGATATGCGGCGTATTTCGGCGAAATGTTTGCGTCCCCGCGTCAGCAGTATCTTGATGCCGCCGTCCTCAGCCCCGAAGAGCTTGGAAATATCTCTGCCAAGGTTGTGATGCTACATGGTCGCGACGATCAACCCTGTCCGGCAATGGCAACGACAATGACCATCGCCCCGTCCTTGCCAAATGCAGACATCCAACTATTTGGCCAATGCGGCCACAACTTGCCTCGTGAGCGATCAGGTGACTACCTAGCCGCAGCAATTAACCTCTTCGGAATGGAGAACTAAGCATGATCCATCTATATGCAGCGCCAACAACCAACGGCATCCGGGCCAAGGTCACACTCGATGAATGCGGGCTCGAATACGAGCTTCACCGCGTTGACATGCAGGCGGGCGAACATAAAACACCGGAATATCTTACGATGAATCCGATGGGAATGACGCCGGTGCTGGTCGATGAAGACGGGCCGGATGGCAAACAGATAACCACCCCTCAATCAATCGCCATCATGTTTTATCTGGCAGAAAAGGTCGGAAAGTTCATTCCAACTGATCCGGTCGCCCGTGCCGCTTTCTGGGACCCCATGATGAATGCAACAACCGATGTGGGTCCAACCTATGGTGCGATCTCATTCATTGGACGCATGGCAGAACCACACGACCCAACCCGAGACGCCTTTATCGGACGGCTGCATGAAAATTACCAAGTATGGGATGGCTTTCTCGCCAATCGCAACTTTTGCACCGGTGATGACATCACGATTTGTGATTTCGCGCTGTTTGGCATTCATGCCCGTACGACCATGATAATTCCGCAAGCGCTCGAAGGATCACCGAACCTCGCCAGGTGGGCCACGATGATGAATGAACGCCCTACGGTTCAAAAAGGGCTAAACTTCGATGGCTGAGTGGACCGAAACTCATCGCGCGGTCGTCCATCCGTGGAATTGCGACGTTTTGGGACATATGAATGTTCGATGGTACGCCCATCTGTTCGACGATGCTGAGTTCCATCTGTGGTCAGTGGTCGGGTTAAGCCATGCGACGCTCAAGAAAAGTGGTGTCGTTACCGTCATCGCCAACACCAACACCGATTTCCTACACGAAGCGGCGGCAGGCGAACTCCTGACCATTGAGAGTGCTTTTACCAAACTCGGCGGCAAAAGCCTGACGATTATGCAGCGCATGACCAATTCAGAAGACGGCACGCTAATCGCGACACAGAGCTCGGTGGCGGTATTTTTCGATATGGAAACCCGTAAAACTGCGCCTATGCCAGACGATATTCGGGCCAAGCTCGAAGCGGTGTTGGTAACCGAGTGATGTTTCCGGAAATCTTTTGAAAAAGCCGCTTGCGCAAAGACAAAAAATGCTATGAGTGGCGCACCCAAGTGTATTCAAATTCAATAACGCCGCCGGTGACAAAATGAACGACGAGATCAAGAAGCTAACTCAGCACGACATGAGCGATGATTGCCCCGTCTGCCGGACACAGGATGTCGTCGCCATGGCACTGATGCCAGCAACTGCAGCCTGGGAAATGGCCAATGAATTGCCACGTTTCTCACTTGCTCTTCAGGGTGCCGCTGGCTTGCTCGGTGCCATGCTGGAAGAAGGCGTCGACCGCACCGATATTGACACGGCGATTAGCGACCTGCTTGACGATATCGAAGCGGCAATTGCTGAAGACCGCGTCATGGGTGGGCCGCCACAAGGTAGCGCCTAAATCTATTTCCCTGAATTCTTTCGCAGAATTTCCTGTGCCTTGATGTAGGTCAGGACTGGATACATTGCTGAAAACAGCGCAAGCGCCACGCCAATGTAGCCTTCGCGATATCCTTTTTTGCCAAAATATGATTGTAAGAACCGGCTAAAAAAACGCCGAAAGGTCGACAGACCACCAGGAACGGTCCCCGCCGCCACCGCATCCGCTGCTGCGGCAGTGCTATAGCTGTTTAGGCGGGTGTACATGCCCGCCATGTCGTCATCGACATAGTGATTAATTCCAGCTGTCATCTCGCCACGTCGGCCATCCAGAGTGATCTTTGGATGCACCGTGCCGCCATGCCATTGCTTCTTACCCCGCCGAAACAACGCTGCTTTGCCACCAACGCCATTATAGGCACCCCAGCCGTACTGGACGTAACGTCCCCCGATATAATTACGGAACGGAATGACACCGTAATCAGCGGAAGTTACAGCAAGCGTTTCCGAAATCTCTTTTGCCAGCTCGGGCGTCACACGTTCGTCCCCGTCCAACTCGAGAATCCAGTCTCCAGAACAAGCTTCGATACCCGCGCTTCGCCGTTCTCCCTCATCAGGCCACGCGCCTTTGACGATCTTGGCACCAAGCCCTTCCGCTATCGATCCGGTTTCATCGGTTGAGCGATCGAGCAGCACAACGACCTCATCAGCGAACGCACCGCTCTTGATACAGTCGGCAATCTGCTGCTCTTCATTATGAGCAACGATCAAAAGTGAAAGTTTCGCATCAGACACAAACCTCTCCCGCGACCCGATAAACAATACCCGTCATGACATCATGTCAGAATCAGTCAGCTCATGTGACACACAATCGACAAAGGGGCTAGTGTCGGTGAATCAGGTTGGGTATGTTGGCTGCGCTATTTTAGCATCGATAGAACCTATTCCGGGAAGAGCTGCCGTGAAGGCTAAAAGAAACATCGCACAACGCCTTCTAGACAGGTTTTTCTATAAGTATTACGCCCGTAATCTGCTCTATGAGTTACAGATGCGCGCTCGGTCGGAAGCGGCCGACTTCGTGCAGGCTGAAATGCCGGAAGCTCAGATATTCACAGCTCATCGTGACATTATCCGTTTCGCGGTCGAGAACGCAGCGAACGACGGACTATATCTCGAATTCGGCGTCGCCACCGGCAACACGTTGGGCGAGATCGCCAATACCGCCCCATCTGGAAAAACCGTTTTTGGCTTTGATAGTTTTCAAGGGCTGCCTGGCGACTGGTCTGGCCATGTCGAAACCAGCGGTGCCTTCAAACAAAAAGGCCTACCAAGCGTTCCTTCAAACGCCACACTCGTGCGGGGGCTTTTCAACAACACCCTGCCTTCCTTTATGAAAGAAAATGAAGGACCGGTAAGCTTCGCCCATATTGATTGCGATCTTTACAGCTCAACCGTGACCATCCTCGACAATATCGGATCACGCTTTCAAGCCGGCACGATGGTTCTGTTTGACGAGTATTTCAACTATCCCAGCTGGAAGCTTCACGAACACAAAGCCTGGCTTGAGTTCTGCGAAAAGACCGACACCAAATTCACCTATATTGGCTTTACCGCCCTCGACGGTCGCGTCCTCGTTCGCATCGACTAGCACAACTCTATCAATGCAACTATCCAGCATACATGGGTGTATGATCTGAAAAGGGGCTTAGCTTGTATAGCGGCCTCTACTATCAATCTAGCGACCTCACCTTTAGTGATTTTTGATTTCAGTCCGTAGCTCGAAACAACTTTAGCCGTGTTAGTTGGGCCACCATCCTTGAGCGTAACCGGGCGTATCGCTAGCCAGTCTAGATTACTGCTAGCATAGTGTTTTTCCATTGCTAGCAAGTCTGTATGCGAGATCGAGATGTTGCTGCGAGTAAATAAAAACCGCATCAGCCAATTAGTGCGTGCAAAGCTGTCGCCAACGCCTCCAGAGCTAATAGAAATAACGCGATGAACACCACAAGCTGACATAGCACCACACAATCGTCTGGCTGTAGAGGACATTAAATTTGGCGGGGAACGAAGGGGAAGGAAAGGGTTGCCGGATTTACTAAGGCTCATACCTAGGCAGGAAATCACAGCCTGTTGATCCGGCAAAATTCGCTCTAAAACCCCATCATCCAAAACTTCTTCGCGCAGAAAAGAAACGCCTTCGGGAGCAACATATGATGAACCAGGGCGAACAACCGCTGTGACATCGTGGCCTCGCTGGTGCGCCAACTTCACAACCCACTGACCACATCCTCCAGAGGCTCCGAGAACTAACAATCTCATTGCCCGTGTTTATCCTTCGCCTTTACGACCGAACCACATGCGCCATATGAGCCCGTCTTTCTTGATGAAATGATGGTAGAATGCTGCGCCAACATGGGCGGCAAGCAATGCGACCATTACCCGCGCACCAATGCCATGTGGTGTACGAGGGAGAAAATCCCAAAAGTCTGGTAATGTTTCTGGCGATCCGCCAAAAATTATTGGACCGGCTCCGGAAAGAACCATCATGCCAATACCACTTGCTGCCATACTCAAAATGACAACATAAAAGAGCACGTGCACAAGACGAGAAGCCCATTCCTGCCATAGCGTCATGTCAACTGGGGCTGGTTTTTTATCTGCCCAAAACCACCAGCCGATACGCGCCAAAGTCAACAACAGGATGGAAATTCCGACTGGCAAATGAACTTGTAAGATCGCGGCCTTGGCAACAGGGTCTTCCATGCCGCTGGCGCGAAAACCCGAGCCTATCAACACCAAAATAAGCAGGGCACTCAGCCAGTGAATAATAATGGCAACTGTGCCGTATTTGTCTGTAGTACTTTTTACAGCCATCGTGCCGTTCCCTAGTCGCGAATGACACTGTAAAGGGCAGGCGCAGGAACAACGCCTTCAATAGGCGGAAACTTTGCTTTGGCTCGCATCGCGGTTGTTGCGGCTTTGAAAGCTTCTGGTGTTTCCCACTCAGCGACATTAATCAAAAGGTACTGTGCATCTGGGGACAGCGATTGGTGTAGCTTGGTCGAAATGTAGCCCGGCTGCTGTGATAGAAAATTCCGACCTGTTTCCCATGACTTGATTGCATCGTCTAATTTATCTTTGGGTACAGTAAACGGATTGATCAGAACAACTGGGGCATTTGCATTCATATTCTTTTTTCCTTCATCGGCTTGGGTGGTGGTGATTCCGAACAGCGCCGCAGCGACAACAACGAACACGGATAAAAATAAATTCTTCATGATAATTTTCGGCTCCTCTATTTTGTTCGGTTATTCAATTCCTTCGCGTACCGTTTCAATGACTTTAAGAGCTTGCTTTATCTGCCGTTCACTCAGCCCATCTGCCAGCTTGTTCACCCAGACAGCTTGTACTTTGTCCACTTCGGCCATGACCTCTTTGCCGGTTTCAGTAAGTGCAACTAAAGGTGCGCGTTTGTGGTCCAAATTAGGCTTAAGAACGATCAACCCAAGACTCTCAAGGTCGTTAACGATGCGTTGAACACCTTGCCGTGCAAGCCCCATACGTCTGGCGATTTGCGCGACTGTTAAAATTTCTTCAGCAATTGGGCCTAACACCTGCCATCGAGCACTTGTTAGTCCAAACGGCTTGGTCAACTGATTACCGCTGGCCAATAAAGCGCCATTCAAACGGAAGGTTTCCAACATCAAACTTGTCAAAGCCTCTCCTTCATTTGTACGCCTCATGATAATATATTGTCTAATTGATAATATATTGTCAACTTAATTTCTCCTTTAAATGACGCTGTTCGTGAAAACCGCTCGAGTCTCTGAATATTCAGAGACTTCGCCGCTCTCGATTCATTATACGATTGACCTCTCGGCTGATCGTTATAAACACACGCGCTACTATGTAGCGATGCGACCAAGGTATGAATTGTAATAGAGCACCCCTCCGGGGGATTTTTCGAACTTTCGCCGCCTCCGGCGATGGTTGCGAAAAATGGTGCCCCCGGGGAGAATCGAACTCCCACTCCCTTACGAGAACTGGATTTTGAATCCAGCGCGTCTACCAGTTCCGCCACAGGGGCCCCTGTATCGCACTAGAAATTAGTGCACTTGCTGTCTGTTAGACGACCGGGATCATAGCGACCGTTACCACGCGGTCAACATGGTCTTGCCCCGACGCTTTTCGGCTGTTAAGAACCATTCTAAACAGCCGACAACGAGCCCCACGGGGAGATCAACTTTGCTACAACGCACCTATGATTGGGTGATGTCATTTTCAGCTCGCCCCAACGCCGTTTGGGTGCTGGTCGCCATCTCCTTTATCGAAAGTTCGATCTTCCCGATCCCGCCGGATGTGTTGCTGATCCCAATGGTTCTCGCGGCACGCAGCCGCTGGCTTGGGTTAGCGATGGCCTGCACTATCGCCTCCGTGCTGGGTGGCCTCGTCGGTTATGCGATCGGCTTCTTCCTCTATGACAGCATTGGTCGCCACTTGTTCGAGTTCTACGGTTACGCCACCAAGTTTGCCGACTTCCAACAACGTTATAATGAATTCGGAGCCTGGATCGTGTTTATCGCAGGCGTCTCACCATTCCCGTATAAGGTAATCACCATCGCCAGCGGTGTTACACAGCTCGACATCACAACATTTTCGGTAGCGTCCGTCCTCGCTCGCGGCATTCGGTTTTTCGTCGTCGCCGGACTGTTATTCTGGCTCGGCCCACCAATTAAAGAGTTCATCGAGAAACGGCTCGGACTGGTTTTTTCTGTATTTGTTATCCTGTTGGTCGGTGGATTCGTTGCCCTCAAGTATCTGTTATAACGTACAGATTTACTTGACCCCGCGCACGTCACACAACATATCTGGTGTATGAGTACGCTCTCCCACTCCCCATTATTTAGCCACCGCAACGCGGCCAGCATTGCCGCTTTGGCGGCCGCCGGTCTGCTAATTGCGGTCTTCATGATGCAATATTTTGGCGGGCTAGCACCGTGTAGCCTGTGTCTTACACAAAGATGGCCGCATGGCGTCGCACTCGCCCTCGGATTGATCGCGCTCATGCCAATCACCGCCGCTCCAGCGCGGCGACTCCTGCTCGCCCTCATCGCTCTTTCCTTTGCTGTCACAGCCGGTATTGGTGCCTATCACGCCGGTGTCGAGTATGGCTGGTTCGCCGGGCCAAATGCCTGTTCTGGCAATATCACTGGGAACACCGTCGAAGAACTTAAACGAGCCCTGATGGCACAGCCTGTCGTACGATGTGACGAGGTCGCGTGGTCACTTTTCGGGGTGTCGCTGGCAGGATTTAATTTCCTCGCGTCAACAATTCTTGCTGTATTCTGTGCAACTGCTGCGTTCTGCGGCGCAGAAAACGACAGGAGATAAAGGTGGCGAAGAGACCTAATTCCACCAAACCCAAGATTACCGGCGAGGGCCGGATGCCAGGTGACCCCACGCGCGATCAGATGATCGAGTCGATGATCCGGGTCGATCATGCTGGTGAACATGGCGCCGTGAGAATTTACGCAGGCCAGCTTGCGGTGCTCACGGGTACCAACGCAGAAGACAGCATTCGCGAAATGGCGGAACAGGAACAACGCCACCTCGATACATTTGACACGATGGTTGCCGAACGTCAGGTCAGGCCAACGGCGCTTGCCCCAATTTGGCATGTGGCCGGATATGCGCTTGGAGCTGGTACAGCTCTATTGGGCCCAAAGGCAGCGATGGCCTGCACCCAGGCCGTCGAAGAAGTTATCGATGAGCATTATGCTGCACAGGCCGACCAACTCGGCGAAGATGAAAAAGAGTTACGCGAAACGATTGAAGAGTTTCGGGCCGATGAGAGAGCCCATCGTGACAAAGCAATTGCAGAGGGGGCGGAAGAAGCGCCGGGATATGAAATCCTAACTGGTGCTGTAAAAGCGGGTTCCAAACTTGCTATCTGGTTATCCAGCCGAATTTAAGGACGTCTCTTTTTCTTGACGCGATAAGTGCGATGACAAGCCCCGCAGGACTTGCCGAGCGCGAAATAAGCCGTGCGGGCACGTTTTTTATTCCCTGCCCGCCCTGCTTCCGCCAATACGGTGGCAGACCGCACCATGGCATTCATCGCACGCGTAAAACCCTGCCAATCTTTCCAGATTTTTGGTAAAGCCTGGGTTGGCTTCTTCAAACTACCTTGGGGGAAAAGTTTGTTCGATTTCCGGCCATGCTGAGCGATGCGCTCTGAAGCGGCCGAAATTTTTGAGCCATCGAAGCCCTTTTTATCGCGAACCATCGCACCAATGCGCTTCATCTCAGCACCCATGGCTTCCATACGGTCCATGCGCATTTTGACCATACCGGTTGCGCCTTTATGGGCCACCACAATGCTTGTTTGCGGAAATCCGCTGAGTTGCCCTGTCTCAGATTGAGCACGCACAACGTCAAAGCTTGAGGACAGAGCCAACAGGCATATAAAACAGCCGACCGCAGAATGTCTGATCATTTTCATAGGCAAATTCATAACACCTAATTATGTCAGAATTTCGCCATTACACGACTTACTTTATTCAAAAATCGTTTTGAGACGGTTCGGTTGATCTTATGAATGCCGTAAAGCCCCACAAAATACACCGGGGCACCGGGCGCGAGGAACCATTTTAGCCACCGTTTCATCAAACGGCGCGGCGGGTCTCCAAACCACCACAATATAGGTCGTTCGCGCCCGTAGGTCACGATAGCGGCTGCTTTGGTGATATGGATCAAATTCGGATGCAGATTGCCTTTATCGTCCAGACGAAAAGAAACACCTGGCCCAAACACCCGATCAAAGAACCCTTTCAGGATTGCCGGTGGTCCCATTGACCAAGTTGGGAAAATAAATATAAGCCCTTCACAAGCCATCAACCGCTTAGCGTAATCTGCCGCCAAGTCTTCGCGTTGGAAGGGGTCTTCGAAATAGGTCTGGCGTTCATCTTGCGTCAGGACGGGATCAAAGCGATCCGCGTAGAGATCAATAAGATCAATTTCATGACCAGCTGCAGTGAGGCCTTCTTCGACAACTGATTTAATTTCTGCATTTAGGCTGTCACTTAGAGGATGGGCATAAATCAGCAAGACCCGCATCGCATTGGCTCACACAGTTTCGGGCTGCGAGTGAACAGTAATCTCGGGCAGATCGCCGTCATAGCGTTCTACCTCTACCAACGCAGTTTGCGAAATCGGCGCCTGCGCCAACTGTGACGTTCCTTTATCGAGGGTCAGCATATTGGGATTACCATGGCGGTCGAGGGTCCCGGGAACACCGGGTTCCAAGGGGTCATACCAGGCGCCGGTCGCAAGCTGAACGACACCTTCGCGAATTTCGTCAGAAATCACGATACCTGCAAGACATTGCCCCCTGCCGTTGAAAACGCGCACGATATCGCCGGCGATCAGATCACGCGCTTCAGCATCGACTGCACTCATATAAATCGGTTCGCGCCCCGCGATCTTGGATTGGACACTGACAGGCCCAGAGTCTAGCTGACCATGTAGACGTGTCCGGGGTTGGTTGGAGACCAGATGCAAAGGATATTCAGCGACCCGCTCTGAGCCGAGCCATTCGGCAGGTTCCAGCCACACAGGGTGTCCGGGGCAATCTTCATAACCAAATGAGTCAATGGTTTCGGAAAAGATTTCGATCTTGCCGGAGGGCGTTTTAAGGGGCTTCGCCTCTGGATCTTTACGGAAACTCTCCATAAGGACCACCGGTTGATCAGGTCGGGAAAATTCGAATTCCCCAATTTCCCAGAATGTCTCAAAATCCGGCATCTCAATCCCGGACTCGGCGTTTTGTTGTCGGGCAACATCATACATATGCTGCAACCAACCCATCTCATCACGACCTTCGGTATACTTATCGCCAAACCCAAGCCGATCTGCCACCTCCGCAAAAATATCAAAATCGTTGCGCGCCTCGCCGACGGGTTCCATCGCCTTTTGAATGGCGAACCACATCGCGGGAACCGACGCGACGCCGATGTCATTGCGCTCTAATGCGGTCGTGGAGGGTAAAACGATGTCAGCGTGTCTGGCCGCGGCCGTCCAAAAGGGCTCATGAACGATGACGGTATCTACACCCCGCCAGCCTTCGAGAAGGTAATTAATATCCTGATGGTGATGGAACGGATTTCCGCCGCACCAGTAAATCGCATGGATATCCGGATAGGTAAGAGTTTTGCCATTAAAGGCGCAGCTGCCCCCCGGATTGAGCAGCATATCGGTGACCCGAGCTACCGGGATGTAAGACTTAACCGGGTTCTGACCGACTGGTAGACGTGGCCCCGCAGCGCGTGACCGCGGTGTCCCGATGCCGCCAAGACAGCCATAACCAAAACCCATACCGCCGCCCGGCAAGCCAATTTGACCCAACATGGCTGCCAACGTTACCGCCATCCAGTATGGCTGTTCGCCATGATCTGCGCGTTGCAACGACCAGCACGCCGTGATCATCGTGCGCCCAACAGACATCTTTACAGCCAACTTGCGGATAGTTGCAGCCGGCAATCCACAAATGCCGGCCGCCCAGTTTGCATCCTTGGGCTGGCCATCAACCTCGCCGGTCAGGTAGGCAGAAAACTTTTCAAACCCAACACAATATTTGTCGAGAAATTCTACGTCATGACTGTCAGCTCGATAAATCTCGAACGCCAATCCGAGCATAAACGCCGTGTCGGTATTGGGGCGGATTGCCATCCATTCAGCACCGGTCAATCCAGCCGCGTCATCCCTGACCGGGCTGACACAAATTACATTCAACTTGGCGCTGGATAATCGCTCCTGCCAAAGCGCATCGTCATGTTCCGGCAGACCGCCATAGTTAATCTGGGTATTCTTAAGAGGCACGCCGCCAAACGACAAAAGAAGGTCTGTGTTCTCGGCAATTGATTCCCAGCTGGTCAACGGGCCGTTGACCGCCTGCCCTGACCCTAAAATATGAGGCATCAATACTTCAGCGGCACCGTTGGAATAATTTCCAACCGAGTTGGTAAACCCACCAGCAAGACTGAGAAAGCGTTTTAAAGTTCCTTGTGCCTGATGAAACTTACCCGCGCTCGCCCAGCCATAGGAGCCGGCATAAATCGATGACGGACCAAAATTATCGTAAATTCGAGTCTGCTCGGCAGCGACAAGTTCTGTTGCCTGTTTCCAAGACACCTGGACAAAAGGATCGCCACCCCGTCCTGCCCCTGTTCCGAAAGGGCCGTTATCCAGCCAGCCTTTACGTACCATTGGTGCCAAAACCCGGCTATCGAGATGTTGGCTCGCGGCGACCGCGGAGTCGATTAACGGCGTTGGGTTGGGGTCCCGTGGATGAGGTTCGGCAATGATTGTGCCTTGATCATCTGTTGAGACCTGAAAAACGCCCCAATGACCTCCGGAGGAAAACTTCTCTTTATCTGACACATGCGCCCCAATTCTAACTTGTTTGAGATTTATGACCTCGCTGCCAAACGGTCAAGCAGCGGATCAGCTATAAGCGGCACCCCAAAACTGCTAGCATACTAATTAACCAAACGATGGATTGCAGATTAGGGGTGTTGATCATGGCTGGATTTCACGTCGGACATATGGGCCTTCACGTTCCATCTATTGAGGAAGAGCTGGAATTCCTGGAAAAGCTCGGTGGAACTCTCACAGAAATAGACGAGATGGATAACGGTACGCGAGTTGCTTTTGTCTCTATGGATGGCGAGCGGCACCACACAATCGCACTTTTTGAAGACGGTGAGAAAATCCCTTCCGGCAATTCTCGGCTAAAGGGCATTGGCCTGCACCATATCGCTATGCCAGTCGAAAGCCGGGGTGACGTCGATCAATGGCAGCGCGACCTGGAAAACAAAGGCGTTAAAACAGCAGGACCATCAATACAAGGCCCGTTGGGCGGTGGGCTCGACAATGGGAGCGGCAGCTATTCGATCTTTTTTCAGGACCCAAACGGAATCTGTTTTGAAATTTATACTGGGTCTATGTCGGTCTCCGAATTCAAAGCGTCAAAGGCCGTCGCGCAATGACCGAACAGTTCGTACAGGTCCCTACCAAAGACGGGGAGATGAAAACGTTTGTCGTCCATCCTGACAGCGGAGGACCCTATCCTGTTGTGGTGTTGTTCATGGATATTTGGGGTGTTCGCGAAGAACTCTGTGGCGTCGCCCGACGGATCGCAGCTGAAGGTTATTATGCAGTCTTGCCCAACCTTTATTATCGACAGGGCGATATCGCCAATGTCTTTTGGGATGATAACGGCCGGATGATCTCGCTACACAAGCTCGACAAAGAACGTGAATCCATCGTTCACGACCAGCGCAAAAATCTGTCAAACGATATGATCCTATCAGACATCGCTGATCTTATTCCTTTTATTGAAGAACAGGACGCAGCGAAATCCGGGCCCATGGGATCAATTGGCTGGTGTATGGGTGGTTGGGTCGGATTTAAGACCGCTGTTGAATTTCCCGATACGTTCCAAGCAACGGCAACCTTGCATGCAACCAAACCGCTATCGGACCGGCCAGACTCGCCCCATCTACAGCTCGATAGAATGCGCGGCGGAATTTATTGCGGTTGGGCAGAACACGATCACCTTTCGCCGCCGTCGATGGTGGCGGAGCTTGAACCATTGCTGGCTGCATCACCGGTCGATTATGCCGGAAATATGCATTTGGGTGTTGAACATGGTTATGCCCTGCCCGACCGCGACATCTATGCCAAAGACGCAGCGGAACAGGATTGGGAAAACATCTTCAAACTGTACAAAGAACACCTAAGTTTCTGATTTACTGCTGCTTCTTGCCAGCGCGTAGGAACTGGCAAAGATGATCACCGCGCCGATCCAGGTCCACAGATCGCCAGTTTCTGAAAACAAAAGATACGCCGCCGTTGCCGCCATCGGCATACGCAAGAAATCAAACGGCATGACGGCACTGGCGTCAGCGAGCGTAAAGGAACGCGCATAGGCATAAACCGCAACGGTCCCATTTACACCGATAGCGACAAAGATCAGTAAATCTTCAGCTGTCGGGGTAACCCAGAAAAACATCGCGGGTACGAGCGCAATCGGCAACATCAACAGATTGAAGTAAAATACCGATTGGTTGGCTGTATCAGTGGTCATCAACCGCTTTACACAAATATTCGAACAGGCATAAGAAAAAGCTGAAAGCATCACCAAAAGAGTTGCGATTTCAATTGCAACGAGCCCTGGACGGACAATAACGAGCAAGCCGATAAACCCAATCAGAACAGCCGCCCATCGAGCGCCTGTTACAGATTCTTTCAGGATCAACGCAGCCAACACGACGACAAACAGCGGCTGCGTAAAGCTGAGGGCAGTGACATCTGGCAACGGAATATTGGCGATACCATAAAATAGGAGCAGCACGCCTATATAGGACAGAAGCGCGCGCAGGCAATGAAGCGGTAAACGCTCGGTCTTAAGTGTCGAAAGCCCGACTTTCATCGCAGCCGGTAACAGGATGCACACCGACACCAGATTGCGGAAAAACAGGATTTCGAAAGACGAATAGTTCTCAGAGAGCTGTCGCACAAGGATGGTCATGACCGTCCAGCATATGCCGGCGAGAACCATCCATGCCGCACCACGAAGGGTGTTGTTCATAGTGATCGCAGACCGTCACCCACCTTTGACGAAACTATCAGGCAGCACATCTGCCCATTTCTTGCGGATACGATCATCAAGATCTTTGCTGTTCCGCGCGACAATCGGAAACGTGTCTCGGCGTCTGAACGGAATACAGGCATCAACCACGACACGCGCATTACGCCGATCGGTCTCGTCATCGAAACACATCGGGTCGAGATGCGAGCTCCACCCACCGGACATAACATCTACATCCTCGCGTGGATCGCAGCGTGTGCACATCGACCACAGCACGTCGTTGATATTGGTTGGGTCGATATCTTCATCCACAACCACAGTCCAACGATTGCAATAAGCGCCCGCCAGACATTGCGACGCGACCATACCCGCTTGCTTGGCGTGTCCACCATAAAGCTGTTTGATCGCAACAGTGAGCCAGAAGCGACTGCCGCCCGCTTCATGTGCCCACACCCCTTTAATCTCGGGAACACCCGCTGCTTCAAGCTGTGACCACACCGCGCCACAACGATAATGGCCAAGATAGTAGGTGTTGTCGTTTGGTGGCACTGCAGGCACAGCGCCCATCAGCACCGGGTTATTACGGTGCATCAGGGTCTCTACACGTATGGCAGGTTCTGGTCGCTGCCCGCCAGCGTAATAGCCCGTCCATTCCCCCAGAGGACCTTCAACGACCTCGTCATCAGGGTGAATATAACCTTCCAAAGAAATCTCAGCGTTGGCGGGAACTGGCAAGCCGGTCTTCGGCATGTTGATAATTTCGATCGCCTCATCGAAAATGCCACCGGCAGCTTCATATTCACTTTTGCCGTAAGGTATTTCGAGACCAGCGAGCATAAACAGGGCCGGGTGCATGCCGAACACTGCCGCGACCGGGCAAGGCTCACCGCGTGAATGATATTTTTCCATGATCAACCGGCCATGCTTGCCAGGTGACATCATCACGGAAGCGATATCGGGTTCATGCACCTGCATGCGATAGGTGCCGTAATTGATCCAGTCAGAATCGGGATCTTTCATAACCACCATGCAGGCCGTACCAATAAAATGCCCGCCATCATGCTCATGCCAGATCGGGGTCGGAATGGAGGTGAGATCGACATCGCCGCCTTCCATGACATTTTCCAACAAGGCACCGCCATTGACTTGTTTCGGCGGCACCGATGGCGCCTCGGTCATATAGTTTCGCCACCACTGAATAAGTTCCATCTCGGAGGCATCGGCAGGCAGTCCCAAGGCAAGATTAATCCTCGGCGTCGACGTCACCAAATTGGAAAGAACCCGATGACCTTTTGGAAAGCCGGGGATGTCATCAAACATCAGCGCCGGATTGCCCATCTTGCGTTGCACGATATCAACAATGCCGCCAATATCTTCCTTGGGTTCCGCGCCCGAAATCTGGTGCAGCTCACCAGCTGCTTCAATCTCGTTGATCCAGTCTCTTAAATCCTTATTCGCCACGCCCGACGCTCCGAGTTCTAAAATGATGTGAATGGTTAGCGCGTTTTCACGAAATTGGAAATGGTTGCCGTTGATTCCAAGAAATTCCTGACCCGATGTCTTGCACTCCTCAGCCGAAGGTGGGAGCATCCCGGCCATCACTGAACCGATGTTCAGTACACTTTAAACGCACGAGGGAGGACGGCGTGAAGGCGCCCAAATTTGATTATATAAAAGCAGAATCGCGTAGCCACGCGCTTGAGCTGCTCGACCAACTTGGCGAAGACGGCCGCATTCTTGCTGGTGGTCAAAGCTTGATGCCTACCCTCAACATGCGCCTTTCGCAGCCCGGTACACTCATCGATATCAACAAGGTCTCTGACCTTAGCGGGATAACGCTGGAGGACGGCGTGGTCCACATCGGGGCCATGACCCGGCACGTCGAGGTCGCGACCTCACCGATTGTTGCAAAACATTTACCACTCATCGCCGAAGCAATGAAGCATGTCGCGCATCATGCTGTCCGCAATCGCGGCACCATCGGTGGCAGTGTCGCCCTCGCCGACCCGGCAGCAGAAATGCCAGCCTGCATACTCGCGCTCGGTGCAACATTGGTTGTCGAAAGCATTAATGGCCGCAGAGAAATAGCCGCCGACGATTATTTCAAAGGGTTGTACGAGACAGCCCGTGAACCTAACGAACTTCTCGTCGAAATACTGATCCCCTCTAAGAAAACCGGCGAGGTGTCTGTCTTTCTCGAACTCGCTCAACGCCACGGCGATTTTGCGATGGCAGGGCTCGCCTGTGTTGCCCGCGTATCGAACAAGACGTTTGAGGAATTACGTCTGGTCTATTTCGGTAGCGAAGATCGACCAACCATAGGAACTGGGGCGATTGCCGCTGTCATTGGCCAAACATGCTCTGACGAATGCAAAGAGGCTGCGGCAATTGCTTTGGCCAATGACCTAGACCCAATGACCAATTTACAAGGCAGCGCGGCGATGAAACTTCATCTGCAGAAAGTCCTTACAGGACGTGCCCTCGATACTGCCGTTGAACGTGCGGAGGCCACCTGATGAGTGAAGCAACACTGGAAATATCGCTCACTGTTAATGGCGAAGCCGTCACCAAAACTGTTCCTGTCCGGCAACACCTGGTCGACTTTCTGCGTACCGAGCTCGGTCTAACAGGCTCTCACCTTGGCTGCGAGCATGGTGTTTGTGGTGCCTGCTCTGTCCGCGTTGATGACGCTGTCGTTCGGGGCTGTCTGATGCTGGCTGTGCAAGCAGATGGCGCAGAAGTCGTCACTGTTGAAGGGCTCACCGAAACTGGTGAAATCGCTGACCTGCAAAAGAACTTTGTTGAACGCAACGCCATGCAATGTGGCTATTGCACCCCCGGCATGCTGATCACCGCTTCAGAACTCCTGCGAGAGCCAAAGCCGGTTAGCCGAGAGGAAATTCGCGGGCACTTATCGGGGAATTTCTGTCGCTGCACCGGCTATCACGCCATTGTTGATGCAGTGGAAACAACCATTAACAACCGGCTGGAGGAGGGTTGAGCCATGAATAAGGAAACGCCCATCACTCTACTCGACAAACCCAACAGCTATGTCGGACGAACGCTCTCCCGCGATGCTGCCAAGCGGGCCGTCGCCGGACGAGGTCGCTATACCGACGACATCATGCCAGCACGAACATTGCATGCCGCTTTCGTCCGTAGCCCGTATGGTCATGCCAAGATTCTCTCGATTGATGTCGATGCCGCAAAACAACAACCCGGTGTCGCGCTCGTCATGACTGGCGCAGAGCTCGCCGAAATGTGCACCGGTCCCTGGGTCGGTACGCTGGTTTGCTTCGATGGCATGAAATCCGAGCCCCAACATCCAATGGCAATCGACCGCGCCTGCTGGCAAGGCGAGCCGGTTGTGATGGTCGTCGCCTCCAGCCGTGCTGAAGCCGAGGATGCCGCTGAGCTGGTAACCGTTGAATATGAAGAACTACCGGTTGTTATCGACAAGGAAACGGCACTGGACAAAGACACGCCGGTTATCCATCCCAATCTCGGTGATAATCTGGCATTTGAAAAGACGATTGAATCCGGCGATGTCGAAAAGGCCGTCGCCGACGCTGATATCGTTATCGAGGATACGTTCACCTTTGGTCGTCACACCGCTGTCAGTCTGGAACCCCGTGCTTTGCTGGCAGAATATGATCCCGGCACCGAACGGCTGACGATCCATACCAGTAGCCAGTGCCCGCATATGATCCAAACGGTATTCGCGCGTACATTGGGCGTGCCTGAACATAACGTTCGCATTGTCGCTCCTGATGTCGGTGGTTCATTTGGCCTTAAAATTCATACCTTTGGCGATGAGGTTGCTGCCACAGCGGCCGCGATCAAACTCGCCAGACCGGTAAAATTTGTCGCCGACCGACTGGAGAGCTTTGCCACCGATATCCATGCCCGCGAAAATCGGGTCAGCGGTCGTATCGCCGTTACCAAAGAAGGCATCATCACCTCGATGGATATTGATGTCCGTTCCGGCGCCGGTGCCTATTCTCAATATCCACGTACCAGCGTGTTCGAGGCCAACCAAATACTCAACATTACTGGTGGCCCCTACGCGCATGAAAACTACCGGGCCAAGACGCAGGTGGTTTACCTCAACAAGGTGCCAACATCGCAATATCGGGCGGTTGGACACCCCATCGGCAACTCAGTTGGCGAATCATTGGTTGATCAAGCTGCTGCCGCTTGCGGCATCGACCCGATGGAAATCCGCCGTCGTAACGTCATGCACGACGATTCATATCCCCGCGTCAGTGCCGCTGGTATTGAGATGCGCGACCTGTCGCATCAGCAATGTTTAGAGACGCTGGTCGAGCGTATGGGCTACGACGCATTGCTTGAAGAACAAGCCGAATACCGTAAAAAGGGAATTCAGCGCGGCATTGGAATCGCCGCCTTTATCAAGGGAACTGCTCCCGGCCCGGCAGGCTATTACGGCGCAGGTGGCGCGCCAATCTCGTCACAAGATTCCTGCACCATCAAGCTAGAGCCTTCGGGTGGCGTGATTTGCATGGTCGGGGTGACAGACCAAGGCCAGGGTGTTGATACCGTTATGGGTCAGATCGCTGCGGCAACGCTTGGCGTCCCGATGGAATCAGTTCGGGTCATTGAAGGCGATACCGATGCTGTGCCCTATGGCGGCGGCACCTATGCCTCACGCGCCACAGCCATTGGCGGGGAAGCGACCTATCAGGCAGCCATGACATTGCGCGCTGAAATACTCGAAATTGCCGGTGTGTTGCTTCAGGCTGAGCCCGACACCCTTGATATTGTAGATGGTCACGTCGTCGATAAAGGTGATACGGCATCTCGTATCTCGCTTGCCGAGATTGGCCGCATTGGACATTTCCAGGTGGCTGAACTGCCGAACCATATCCAGCATACCCTGTCAGCAACGCACCGTTTCCGGCTCAAGGACGCCCTCTATATCTTCACCAATGGCATTCAGGGTGCTTATGTCGAGGTTGATACCGATACCGGCTTTATCAAACTCCTTAATCACTGGGTCATCGAAGATTGCGGCAGGGTGATCAATCCGCAACTTGCCGATGAGCAGGTCCGTGGAGGCTGCGTTCAAGGGCTCGGCGGCGCGCTCTATGAGGAATGCGTCTATGACGCAGCGGGGCAGCTACAAAACGCGACGCTGGCGGATTACCTGACACCGATGGCCGGTGAAATGCCGGACATCGAGGTCGCCCACATCCAAACCCATACCGGCGTTTCGGAACTCGGGGCTAAGGGTGTTGGCGAATCTGGTACCGGCGCTGCACCCGCCGTAGTGATGAACGCAGTCAACGATGCGATCCGCCCTTTCGGCGGCAAAGTCACCGCACAACCGATGTCGCCTGAAACCATCCTAAAGGCTTTGGGCAAAGTCTGATGGGTTGGGTCGGCACCTGGACGACCACACCAGCGGCAACCGATGGATTTGCCTTTAACGATCAGACGTTAAGGATGATCGCCCATGTCAGCATCGGCGGTTCTAAACTCAGGGTAAAAATATCCAACGCCTACGGCCAACAACGGCTCAAAATTGGTGCCGCAACGATCGCCTGTAGAACTGACGACGCTGGGATCAACGCGCAAACAATACGGATGCTAACTTTTGATGGAGAGACTGCGACAGCGATTGCAGCAGGATCGCTCGCCGTTAGCGACGAAGTGGAACTTGAATTCGGCCCATTGAGCGATCTCGCCATCAGCTTTTACCTTCCTGACAACATACCGGAAGGATTTGATGTCACCGGCCATGCTACCTGCAACCAGACCAACTATATTTCCACGCCTGGCAATCATGTCGGCGCTAGGGAACTTCCTGTGGCGCAATCAACAGACACCTATCTTTTTGCCAGCGGCATCGACGTTGAAGCACCCGACGGCGCAGGCGGCATCGTCGCGCTGGGAGACTCTCTCACTGACTGCAACATCTCAACGGTCGACGCCAATAATCGTTGGCCCGACCAATTAGCCCGCAACATTTTGGCACGACATGAGACTAACGGCGGTCGGCTGTATGGTGTTATGAACCAAGGCATCGGCGGCAGTAAAATCATCCATGATGCGCGTGGTGGCAGCTCCCTCCAGCGTTTTGATCGGGACGTCATCGCCCAAACCGGCGCAACCCATTTGATCTTTCAGCTTGGGATTAATGACATCCGTAATCGCGGTTCTGACCCCGATTTGGTTGTCAGCGCCGACGAGCTCATTGCCGGCATGAAGCAAATGGCAGTTAGAGCGCACGCTAAAGGCATCAAAATCTATGCTGGGACTCTTCTGCCTTATGAAAATGAGGACTACAACCCGCCGCCGGGTTTAAAGGGGCTCTATACCGAAGAAGGCAATCAGAGGCGGCTGGCCATTAATGCGTGGCTACGTCAAACCGATGTCTTTGATGCGGTGATCGATTTTGATAAAGAGCTCCAGAATCCAGACCATCCCAACGAGATGCTGCCGCTTTATGATTGTGGCGACCATTTACATCCGAGCGATGCGGGCTATATCCACATGGGAGACATTATCGATCTGTCATTGTTTGACTAGTCGTCAACGCAATCTAACCAAACGGGAGAAATAACATGCCCAAGGCCATTTGGAACGGAGTCACATTGGCTGAAAGCGACACTGTCGCGCACGTAGAAGGCAACGCCTATTTCCCTATTGAGACAATAAACCAGGGCCTTTTACGTCCCAATCCCGATGTCCCGGTAACCTTCTGCCACTGGAAGGGTTTCGCCGGTTATCTCGATATCGTCGTTGATGGTGAAGAGAATATCGGTGCCGCTTGGCGCTATGACACGCCCTACGAAGAAGCCAACCTGATCAAAGATCATATTGCCTTCTGGAAAGGCGTTGAGATTGTCGATGGACCTGAAGGTCCTGGGTTGGTCGAAAGCTCACCCAGTCAACGTGGCAGTAAAACCGGTTGGGAAGCTCTGTGCTGGCTGATCCGTCATTCGGAGAAATCGACGCTGAGTGCAGGTGACGTTCTTGATAACACCGACGTCACGGATGCGGCTTTCGATGCGGCATGGCAAATGCCGGATGTACAGCGTTACGCCAAGCGTTACCGTTGGACCATGGAGAGCAGATCACCCTTGATCCTACAGCGCTCGGAAGGCGACCCGGTCAACGTCCACTAACTAACGACGATCAATCGTCCTGCAGTTCAGTATCCCAATAGAGAAAATCGCGCCAACTCTCGTGCAAATAGTTGGGCGGAAAAGCACGACCATTTTCCTGGAGTAGCCAGGTCGAGGGTTGTTCGGGTGGCAGGCGCGGAAACATCTGCGATTCCTTCACAGATTTGTTTGCCTTGCGCAGATTACAGGCTGAACAGGCGGTAACAACATTGTCCCAATTGGTCCTGCCACCACGCGATCGCGGCACAACATGATCAAAGGTGAGTTCATGCACCGGGAACCACTCGCCGCAATATTGGCAATCGAAGCGGTCACGCAGAAACACGTTAAACCGGGTAAAGGCTGGCTGGCGTGATAGCGGGATATACTCTTTGAGGGAAATGACGCTCGGCAGCCGCATTGAAAATGACGGCGACCGGACGGACCCCTCGTACTCTGCAACGATATTTACGCGGTCAAGAAACACAGCTTTAACGGCATCCTGCCACGACCACAAAGACAGTGGAAAATAGCTCAGTGGCCGGAAGTCGGCATTGAGAACGAGAGCGGGTGAATCCTGCATCGGTGCCTAGTACCTAAGACCTTGTAACTTGTCCCTGTTTCACTGAAATACCGCCTATAATTTTATCTCGGCATTCCTCTTTAGCGATAAATGTTACAAGGGAATGTTAGACCACACAATGCGAGCTCACGAATCGGGATTTGACGCATAGATTGATGGGGTTTCTAATCGCCACGCAGGGAATACGAGATTGAAGGGATCATCTCATGGGCACCAAAAATTCAGTCATAAAGTCGAAATTCATATCGCACGGCACGCTGGGGTCTAAGGACCTCGACGCGACCCGTAAATTCTATGAAGAGTTTCTCGGTATCGAGGTCATGCAAACCAGTAAGATATCTCTCATGACTCGGCTCGGCGGCGACCATATTTATGTTGTGGTGCAAGATAAGAACATGACCGAAATGCCGCGACTCAATCACAACGGCATTGATGTAGAAAGCGACGCCGAAGTCGACGCTTCCCATCAGGCCGTGCTCGATGGCGCGGAGGAATGGGGCCTCTATAATATATCAAAGCCGGTCGAACAGCATGGCACCTATAGCTTCCATTTCTGGGACCGCGACGGCAATTGTTGGGAAATTCTGTGGAATCCCAAGAACGGCTATAACTGGATTTTTGATATGGGCGATCTCGAGGGCAAAGGGCATTGGGACCCCGAACTGAGGAAGACCCAGCAATAAATCCCGACCTTTAAGCGCTGAGAACGACGCTCAAGAATCCGGCACCAAGATTGACACCGTCCTGATCAATTCCGTGGGCGAGCCCTGGCCGACGATGGGTATCCACTTCAACACCGTTTTCCCGCAAGAGCCCGGCAGCGGTGTCCATCAGCTCAACGTTAAGCAGCGGATCTTCCTCGCCGTGGATGAGCATTACAGATGGCCGCACTTTGATTTCATCGGCGAGCGTTTCGGGTGCTTCAAGCCGACCTGAATATCCCAAAATTCCTGCCGGCGCATTCGTCCTGCGTAGACCAACATGCAAGGACAGCATCGTTCCCTGAGAGAAACCAAGCAGGGCCAGCTGGTTGTCATTTAATCCCAACCGCTCCAACTCGCTATCGATGAAAGCATCGACCGTTGCAGCCGCAATCCTGACTTGCGCCAAACGATCATAGTCATCGCCTTCCCAGACATCGAACCATTGCAGCCCACCAAACGGGTTTTGCGCACAGGGGTGCGGCGCATTCGGCGACACAAACACCGTATCCGGCAGAACCTCTGTTAGCGGTGGGGCGAGACCGATCAGATCATCGCCATTAGCGCCATAGCCATGCAATAAAATGACAAGACTTTTTGCAGTGCCGGAGACTGGGCCCATGCTAGGGCCAGAGAGTGTCGGCAAATCGATCATGATGGTTTTCCTCCTGGTGGCGGTCTAATGACGCTCAGGTAATAGTGCCAGAGAATACGTGCTGCAACTGCGCGGTAAGGTCGCCACTGCTCACCAAGCTCTTGCAATTCATCAGCGTTGGGCCGCGCCTTTAGCTTTTTGATCTTTTCAGCACCAACCGCCAACGCAAGATCACCGACCGGCCAGACATCAGGACGCCCCAGTGCCTCCATCAGATAAACATCTGCCGTCCAATGGCCAATGCCAGTGATCTTCATCATCTCGGCTTTGGCCGCTTCATCGTCATAACGCCGCAGATTTTGCAGCGGCAGGCTGCCATCGGCCACCGCTTCAGCGAGTAACCGGCAATAGCGAGTTTTCTGGCGCGAGAATCCAAGTCCGCGCAAATCATCGGCCGTTAGTTTCAGAAACGGTGCCGGCTCGGGATCAGCATCGAGCTTGATCACCAGCTTCTCATAGGTCGCACGAGCCGACGCTAGCGACACCTGCTGTTCAAGAATGAGATAAAGAAGCGTACGAAAACCCTGTGGCCGTTTCCAAAGCGGTGGCACACCGAACTCTTCGACCACCTTCGCCAAATCGGAATCGCGCTCGCACAAAGCCGCCGTTGCTTCCGCCAATCGCGCTTTATTCAATGAAACCGTCATCGGTGAAGACCCCGCTGAATGTCGATGTAGTCGGGATCTTCGGGCGCTAGAATCCCATGCCGGACAAAAAAGTCGATATTGACCGCCGCGCAATTGAACTTGAAGTCGGCAGTATCAGCGGTTATTGCCATGACTTCGCGTACGGGCAACAGTTGAAAACCAGCAAGTTCACCATCCGTGTTTTGCGGAACAAAGTCTTTCGGCAGTTCCATATCAAACACGAACATCGTATCTGGTTTCAGGCAGTTATCTTCTTCGTGCCTATAAGAGATTGCCCCCACTGGCTTTGCCTTGCTTGCAATTTCCACCGGCACAGCGGCTTCCTCCGCCGCCTCTTTAATGACGTTTTCCAGCAAGCCAAGCCCAACCGGCTGACCGCCCGCGACCATATTATCAAGCATTCCCGGATAGGTTGGCTTGTCATCAGCCCGCCTGGCGATCCACATCAACAGCTCATCGGCATCGCGTACAAACCCGTTGATATGAACGCCGTATGCGGCCACGCCAAAACGCGGCACGGCGGTACGTTCCATCTCAAACAACGGTTTGTCATAGAAACCAGTTCCGACCGGATAGGCTTCGTTACGCCAACCAGAAAACCAGCCATTTGCATCGAGAAGGTGAAGCACCGGGTCGACGGCTTCACTACGGGACCGGTAATCGCTCAAACGATCAGATAAATATACGACCCCATCCACAATCGAGAAAACATCGTCAAACGGCCCTAACGTCGAAGCGAAATCACGATGTATCCACCCAACTCGGGTATCGCATACGATAAAAGGCAGATAGTCCGACATGTCGGATCCGTTGTTACAGACCTTGATTCTATCCAGTAGGCTCATCGCAACAGACCGCCATGACCTCGTAAAACTGTCAACAGGGCGCGAACGGTTTTTCTATCGGAAAACCACATTTTGGTCCTACACTCATTGAATGAAACGGGCGTCGATCTCTATCCTGACGATATTGCTGCTGTGCCTGACTGTTCAATCAGCATCAGCGCAAAAGGCGCTGTCTTATAAAGACGGTGTCTTTGAGCTCGACCGGGGTGATTTTTACAGCGCCTTCGCAACGTTTAAACGGTTGGCCGAACAAGGTGATGCCCGGTCGCAACACGATTTAGCCGTCATGCATATGATCGGTTATGTCGGCAAACAGGATTTTAAGGCCGCCGCAAAATGGTTTCAGCGCGCTGCAGATCAGGGTCTGGCGAGAGCGCAATATAGTTTGGGAGAGCTATTGGAATCGGGACGTAGCGGAGTACAGAACAAGGTCAAAGCGCTGCAGTGGTATTGGATAAGCGGGATTTTGGCGCGCCGCCCGCAGCGTCGAATACTCGCAAAAAGCAAAGTGCAAGTGTTAGAAGGCCAGCTATCGCAGGTCGAGAGAGTTCAAGCCCGCAAAGGCGGCTGTGATTGGTTATCCAAAGCCGAGGACCGGTTGAAATTATCTCCATCCACCTTGAGTATTTGCGCTGGCGATTAGAATGTCCGAATGGGTAAGTAGCTATGGCTAATTTTGTTTTGGTTCACGGTGCCTGGCATGGTGGCTGGTGTTGGGTTCGAGTCGCCAACCTTTTGGTTCAGCAGGGCCATCGCGTGCTTACACCGACTTTGACAGGGCTTGGCGACCGCGCTCATCTGTTGAGCCATGAGGTTAATCTCGACACGCATATTCAAGATGTCATGAATTCCATCGAGGCGGAGGAAGTCAGTGCGGTAACGCTTTGTGGTCACTCTTACGGTGGCGTTGTCATCACCGGCGCTGCCGACCGCATCACAGACCACATTTCCTCCATCGTCTATCTCGATGCGTTTATTCCGGAAAATGGACAGGCTCAGCGCGATCTGATTCCAGTTGAACGCCAAGCTGATGCCGACGCTTTGGTCAAAGAACAAGGTGATGGCTGGAAAGTACCGCCGCGCAGCGCCGAAAGTTTTATGGTGCAGAATGCTGAAGATCGCGACTGGGTAAACCGGCGCTGCGTGCCACACCCCTATGCCACAATGACCCAGCAGATCAATCTCACCGGCAACTGGAAAAAGATTCCGGGCAAAACATACATAATGGCAGGACTCTACACGACGTCACCGTTTGGTCCGTTTGCCGACGCCGCCGAGAACGACCCCGACTGGCATTATGAAGAAATCAAAGCCGGGCATGACGTCATGCTCGACGCGCCAGCAGAATTGGCCGATGCCCTAATTCGGGCTGCGGCATTATGACGGCACCTGCGATTACTGTCCTTTACCCGAAGAACAAACTATAATCAGGTCATGCAACAATCATTTCCTTGGTTAATCATTATCGCGATGGCACTGACCTTTCTGGTTATGGCTACCGGAGTCTTGGGCATGTTGCGCCCCGGCAAGGCGAGCGCAAAGCGCTCCAACATCCTGATGCGCTATCGGATCCTTTTTCAGGCTGTCGCGATAGCATTGGTTGCCATCGCGTTTTTAATTGGCCGAAACTGAGAATTTGGCGGGAAACCGCTTCTTAAACGCCACATATTGATCCCGCCTGACTTTGTTCGTATACATATGAATATTGGCGTCTACGGCTGGTCTGTAGCGCTGTATTTCTTGTCAAACATCCGGATTGATCATGAAAATTCTCGTCGCCGTAAAACAGGTCATTGATTACAACGTTAAAGTACGTGTGAAGGGGGACAATACTGGCGTTGAACTTGCCAACGTCAAAATGTCGATGAACCCTTTCGATGAAATTGCTGTTGAAGAAGCCGTTCGCCTGCTGGAAGCAGGCACCGCTTCCGAAGTCATCGCCATCTCGCTCGGTGAAGCGAAATGCACGGAAACGATCAGAACCGCCCTTGCTATGGGCGCTGATCGCGGCATTCACGTCAAAACTGACGAAGAGCTGCAGCCTTTGGCTGTCGCGAAGCTTATGAAAGCGGTCTGCGAGAAAGAAAGTCCCGACATGGTGATTGTTGGCAAGCAGGCCATCGACGATGATTGCAGCCAAACTGGTCAGATGCTCGCAGCTCTGATGGGCTGGGCCCAAGGCACCTTTGCCTCGAAAGTCGATGTCGCCGATGGCAAAGCTGAAGTCACCCGAGAGGTTGATGGCGGGCTTGAGACTGTATCCCTTTCAATGCCGATTGTTGTGACAACGGATTTGCGGCTGAACGAGCCACGCTATGCGTCGCTGCCCAACATCATGAAGGCCAAGAAAAAGCAGATCGACGAGTACTCACCAGAAGATCTCGGTGTGGATGCAACGCCACGCCTAAAAACATTACGTGTTGATGAGCCGCCACCACGCCAAGGGGGCGGCAAAGTCGCTGATGTTGCGGAGCTGGTCGACAAACTTAAGAACGAAGCAGGAGTAATCTGATGGCTGTCCTCGTAGTTGCTGAACATGACAATCAGGAAATCAAGGGCGCAACGCTTAACACCGTAACCGCTGCCGCTGCGTTAGGTGCTGGAGATGTTGAGATACTCGTTGCAGGCGAAAACTGTCAGGCTGCTGCCGACGGCGCTGCTGCAATATCTGGCATCAGCAAAGTCCGCATGGTTGATAACGCGGTCTACGCCAATGCACTCGCCGAACCGTTCGCCGCGCTGGTCGTAAGCCTCGCGGGCGATTACAGCCACATCGTTTTGTCGCACACCACACATGGTAAGAATATCGCACCACGTGTCGCGGCCCTGCTCGACATCGTTCAGGTTTCCGACATTATGGAAGTAAAGTCGCCTGACACATTTGTTCGCCCGATCTATGCCGGGAATGCTTTAGCAACTGTTCAGGCAAGCGAAGAAAAGTTGGTAATCACGGTACGTGGGACCGCCTTTGATAAGGCAGAGCTCGGTGGCAACGCGCCAGTTGAAACAGCCGATGCCAGCGATGACCCTGGTCTGTCTTCATTCGTTGGTCAGGAACTCACACGCTCTGAACGCCCTGAACTTACGTCCGCTCGCATCGTCGTTTCCGGCGGTCGCGGCATGCAATCTGGTGATAATTTCCATTTGGTTGAAACCGTCGCTGACAAAATTGGTGCAGGCGTCGGTGCGTCCCGGGCCGCTGTCGATGCCGGGTATGTCCCCAATGACTATCAAGTTGGCCAAACCGGTAAGATCGTTGCACCAGAGCTATATATGGCCATAGGCATTTCTGGAGCGATCCAGCATCTCGCTGGCATGAAGGACAGCAAGGTCATCGTCGCGATCAACAAGGACGAAGAAGCCCCAATTTTCTCGGTCGCAGATTATGGTCTTGTTGGCGATTTGTTTGAGGAAATGCCTGCCCTGGCGGCTGAGCTCGACAAGCAAGGTATAAAGCCTCGGTGACGTCCAGCAACGGCAAGATAGGGAAGTTGTAATATGGCAGAACCCGTCGAAATCCGGAAAATCGGTATCGTCGGTGCCGGGCAGATGGGCAGCGGTATCGCCCAGGTCTGCGCACAAACCGGTTATGCTGTTAGCCTGGCCGATATCTCTGAAGAGTTTTTAGAAAAGGCCGTGACCGGAATAAGTAGTCGGTTGCAACGGCTTGTCGACAAAGAACGGCTCACCCAGGACGACCTAGACACCGCGATCTCAAACATTGCGACAACCACCGATTACGTCGCCTTTGGCGATTGTGATCTGGTTATCGAAGCCGCGACTGAGAACGAAGAGATCAAGAAAGCCATCTTCGAGAAATTGATTCCCGCTTTACGTGAGGACGCGACCCTCGCGACCAACACATCGTCGATTTCAATTACGCGTTTGGCAGCAGCAACTGACCGGCCAGAGCTTTTTATAGGCATGCATTTCATGAATCCCGTGCCCGTCATGAAGCTCGTTGAGTTGATCAAAGGCATTGCGACTGATGACGCTACCTATAACGCCGTTAACGATGTTGTCGCCAAGCTTGGAAAAACATCGATAACTTCTGAAGACTTCCCGGCCTTTATCGTCAATCGGATTCTCGTACCGATGATGAACGAGGCGATTTATGTGCTTCAGGAAGGCGTCGGCGGTGTTACCGATATTGACGGGGCTATGAAGCTCGGCGCCAACCAGCCTATGGGGCCGCTTGAACTCGCGGACTTTGTTGGTCTCGATACCTGCCTGGCAATCATGCAAGTCCTGTATGACGGATTCGCCGATAGTAAATACCGTCCCTGCCCGCTCTTGGTGAAATATGTCGAGGCTGGTTGGCTTGGCCGTAAATCTGGCCGCGGGTTCTACGATTATACCGGCGACAAACCCGTACCGACCCGCTAGCTACTTCGCCAAATTTCGATAGTAATCGATTAGGGCCAACGCTTCCGGCGAATCCCATTCAGCTATTCCCTTGAGCTGACCCAGTACCTTTCCGTCCCGCGATAACAGAACCGATGTCGGGAGCCCAATAACTTTAAGTTTTCTCCCCGTCACTGATTTCCGATCCACATAGATCGGCAATCCCTCCAGCTTGTGCTTTTCTAAAAAGGGATCAACCGCCGCCCATTCACGAAAATCCTGTGACAAGGCAATGACCGTAAAATCTTTACCGCCTCGTTTCTTTTGCAGTGTTGCAAGAGATGGCATTTCGCGAATACAGGGAGCGCACCAAGTCGCCCAGAAATTGACCAACACCAGCTTGCCCCGAAATTTGTCGAGCGACAAAACTTTGCCGTCTTTCTTGAGGACTTCTAGCTTCGGTGCTGGCCCCACCGGATCAGCCGGGGTAAAATTTTGCATCCAGCCTGTTAAAGGTGGTGCTACTGTAGCGGCAACGGCCTGGTTTTCGCTTGATTTATGAGCAAAAACCCCCCACATGGCGGTGCCCATAGTACTAAGGACTGCAATTAGAGCTATGGAAACGAGAACGGTTTTACGCATTTTACCTCTTAAACCGGATTGAGACCGAACGATGAGCGCGAAGAGTACACCGACATCTGACACGCAGGCCGACCCTGCCACGGACACCCCTGAGCGGGAAAGTCAAAATGACGCGAACGCAATGTGGGGTGGCCGGTTTAGCCAGGCGCCAGATAGTTTGATGGAAGCCATCAATGTCTCTATCGGCTTCGATCAGAATCTCTATGCCCAGGATATTGTAGGCTCAATCGCCCATTGCAAGATGTTGGTCAATCAAGGAATTCTTGATGCTGACGCCGGTGACCAGATTATCGACGGGTTGGGTAAAATTCGGGAAGAAATCGAACAGGGTCAATTCGAGTTCAAAAATTCTCTTGAAGACATTCACCTCAATATCGAAGGACGGCTAACTGAAATTATTGGTGAAAATGCCGGTCGACTTCACACGGCGCGGTCGCGCAATGATCAGGTCGCGACGGACTTTAAGCTCTGGGTCCGCGATACCATGGATGCTGTCGATGATGGCTTAAAAGCCCTGCAAGTTTCTTTAATCGAGCAAGCCGAGAAAAACGCAGCAACCGTTATGCCGGGCTTTACCCATTTACAAGCTGCACAGCCGGTTACCGCCGGACATCATCTCCTGGCTTATGTCGAGATGCTTGGTCGAGATCGGGGGCGGTTTCGGGATGCGCGGGCTCGGCTCAACGAAAGTCCGCTTGGCAGTGCCGCCTTAGCTGGGACATCTTTTCCCATTGATCGGGAACAGACCGCCGATGCGCTGGGATTCGACCGGCCGACGGCCAATTCGCTCGACGCTGTTTCAGATCGGGACTTTGCGCTCGAATTTCTATCCGCGGCGTCGATCACCGCCTTGCACTTATCACGGCTCGGCGAAGAAATTGTTGTCTGGTGTTCAGCTCAATTTTCATTTGCCAAGCTCAGTGATGCCTTCACGACCGGCAGCTCGATCATGCCACAAAAACGTAATCCGGACGCTGCAGAACTCGTGCGCGGCAAAAGCGGAAGAATCATTGGCTCCTTGATCGGGCTTATAACAGTTATGAAAGGCCTGCCGCTGGCCTATTCAAAGGACATGCAGGAAGATAAAGAACCTGTCTTTGATGCCGCGGAGTCGCTCGGCGTTTGCGTCGCGGCAATGACCGGCATGATTAATGACATAGAATTCAATATTGATCGTTTAAAAATTGCTGCTGGCGAGGGCTTTACAACAGCAACAGACCTTGCCGATTGGCTGGTCAGAGTGCCCGGACTTCCTTTTCGGAATGCCCACCATGTTACCGGTGAGCTGGTGAGCATCGCCGAAAAATCAGGACGCGATCTCAACGAACTAACACTCGAAGAAATGCAAGCTGTGGAAGATCAGATCACCGAAGATGTATTTTCTGTTCTGGGTGTGGCAGAATCCGTTGCCAGCCGGACGAGCTATGGTGGCACGGCACCGGAAAACGTTCTGGCGCAGGTAAAGAGCGCCCGCGAGAGGTTTCTGTGACGCGCATTTTAGCCCTAATGATTTTAGTTTGTGCTTTAGCAGCACCGCTTTCCGCCTGTGGGAAAAAAGGTGATCTCGAACAGCCACCCGGTACAAAAAAGAGTGATTTTCCCAGGAATTACCCGCGATGAACCACTTTGAGTATCGCGATGGCAGACTGTTCGCTGAGGACGTCGCCATCGCCGAAATTGCGGCCGACGTTGGAACACCATTCTACTGCTATTCAACCGCAACCCTGACCCGTCACTATGAAGCCATGGCCAACGCACTGGAACACGTTCAAGGCAGGATTTGCTATGCGGTAAAGGCGAACTCCAATCAAGCGGTAATTCGAACCCTTGCCAAGTTGGGCGCCGGCGCTGACGTCGTCAGCGAAGGAGAAGCCCGTCGGGCACTCGCTGCCGGGGTTCCCGGATCAAACATTGTCTTTTCTGGCGTTGGTAAAACCCGAACCGAAATGCGGTTCGCAATTGAGGCAGGTATCGGTCAGTTCAACGTTGAATCGGTCGGTGAACTTGACGTGCTCAACGAGGTCGCTATCGATCTGGGACAAACGGCAACCGTTGTCTTTCGGGTAAATCCTGACGTCGACGCTCAGACCCATGAAAAAATTTCTACCGGTCGCAAAGAAGACAAGTTCGGGGTTGATATCGATCTCGCCCCCGAACTCTTTCGACGCGCCGCTGCTATGCCGGGCATCGAGCCAGTTGGTCTTGCCGTGCATATTGGATCGCAGCTGACAACGCTCGACCCGTTTCGTGAAGCCTTCACAAGGGTTGCCCGAATGGTTGAAACTCTACGTGCGGCTGGACACGTTGTTACCCAGCTCGATTTAGGCGGTGGTCTCGGTATCGTTTATGATGGCGAGATCCCACCCGAACCCGATGATTATGCCGCAGTGGTCGCCGAAACTGTTGGCGATCTTGGTGTCGAGCTGACATTCGAACCTGGGCGCGTTTTAGTTGGTAATGCCGGCATTCTTGTCACTTCAGTCATTCAGGTAAAGGAAACCACAACCAAACGCTTCGTCGTCGTTGACGCTGCAATGAATGATTTTATCCGGCCAACGCTTTATGACGCCATCCATGTAGCGGCACCCGTAAATGAGAATAACGGTGGCGAGCTGCAGGAAGCAGAGATCGTCGGTCCGGTATGTGAAACCGGTGATATTTTAGCCAGTAAAGTCCGATTACCGGCACTTGCGGAAAATGACCTACTTTATTTGAATTCCGCCGGTGCCTATGGCGCGGTTATGGCATCAAGCTACAATACGCGCTTACCTATCCCCGAAATCATGGTTAATCACGCAGAATTTAGCGTAATTCGGCCCCGCCCAAGTTTCGACGAGCTTTTGTCGCTTGACCGGATGCCCAATTGGCTGTGAAACTTCGTAAATAAGTCCCCTCACGAAGCCACCTGAACTCAGGTCGGACTATTGATGGACGACGCATGAAACGAAGCGAACCCAAAGAGTCCGGCACCCGATTCGGTGCCAAACTTACACTAGCCCGTTTGGCGCTAGCATGGGAACGGTTATGGCCAATCACCTGGCCACCGGTAGCTGTTGCAGCAGTCTTTTGTTCACTGGCGCTACTCGACGTTTTCCCGGCGATAAATGGCTGGGTACACGGTCTCGCACTGATCGCTTTCGCTGGCGTATTCGTCTTCCTCCTATGGCGCGCGTTCCAACAATTTTCTTGGCCACAGAATATGGCTGCGCGGCGCCGCGTCGAAACCGCCAGCGGTCTCGACCATCGTCCCCTCACGGCTATTAAAGACACGCTCGTTTCCGGCAAAGATACGCCTGACAGCGCCGATCTATGGCAACTGCATCAGAAACGCATGGCCGTCGCCGCTCAATCTCTTCGGGTTGGCATGCCCGAACCAGGGCTGGCCAGAAAAGACCCTTTGGCTCTTCGCGCAGCCCTCGCACTTTTACTCGTTATTGCGATAACCGCAGGCTGGTCAGATCCTGCGGACCGATTAGCCCGTGCCGTTGTGCCAACGATTGGCGATATTTCGAAACCAACGCAGCTCGCTCTGGATTTATGGATCACACCACCCGAATACACCGGCAAACCACCGTTGTTTCCACTAAGATCGCCAGCGACCAATAACGCTGAAAATGTGCCGGCAACGGTTTCCAGCCAAGAAATTTTGGAAGTGCCAGCAGGCAGTGTTTTGACGGCGCAAATTCAGGGAGCCCGCGACACAAATCCAAGGCTCATCACCGTAAATAAACAAACTCCGTTTAAAAAAGTCGACTCTGCGTATAGTAGAATCGTTTACAAGATTAGCGCTGACGGCGAACACATCGTTGCATCTGGTGATGACGAGCTTGCTCGTATGAACATCAAGGTCATACCCGACAGCCCACCTGAGATCACTTTTTCCGACAAGCCCGCTCCGACACCACAGGCGACCTTGCGACTTTCCTACAAAGCCACAGATGATTATGGCGTAAAACAGGCGCGTCTCGAAATCAGACGTGTCTACGAAAGGGGCGCGGTAACCGGGCTTGCTGTCCACAAAATTGATCTACCCTTACCGGCCCTAAGTGCAAAGCGGGTCAACGAAACGACCTTTCTCGACCTAGCGCCCCATAAATGGGCGGGACTCCCTGTAATCATCAAAATGATTGCCGTCGACGGCCAAAAGCAAATAGGCCTCGCAGAACCACTTAAAATGACCTTGCCAGAACGGGTGTTCAATCATCCAGTTGCCCGGGCCATTATCGAACAACGCCGCAAACTCTCAGAACAGCCTGAATTACGGGGTCGCGTTCTACGCGGACTAGCGGGCATCGCTTCCGTGCCCGGTAATTTCAATCATGACTCTGTCGTGTATTTATCACTGGCATCATCACGCTCTCGCCTGATCCATGACCAGACTGACGCAGCAATAGATCCTGTCGTTGAGCTGCTTTGGGATACCGCACTGCGAATTGAAGATGGCCGCCTGTCCGTTGCCGAGCGCAATCTAAGGCGTATCCAAAATGCACTTATGAAGGCATTGGCAGAAGGTGCCAGCGACAAAGAATTGGACCGTCTTATGAGGGAGCTTAGGCGGGCAATCTCACGATTCCTGCAGGCTATGCGCGAACAGATGCGCCGCAATCCCAATGGCCAGAAGGCGGCAGAATTCGATCCAAAAACCATGCGAATGTTTCGGACTGAAGATCTAGCCCGCATGCTAAATCAAATACGTGACCTTATGCGCTCCGGCTCCCGTCAAGCGGCCCGCGAATTGCTTGCGCGATTGCAGCAAATGCTCCAAGGCATGCGTTCAATGCAAGTGATGCGGCAGCGCGGTGGAAGGGGTGGACGGCAAGGTGGCACTTTGCGCCAGCTACAACGCCTCATTCAACGCCAGCAACAACTTATGGAACGCACTTTTCGAGGGTCCCGACAAGGCCAGCGTCAGGGGCGAGCACCAAGCGCGGCTGAACAACAAGCCATCCGGGACGCCCTCCAAAAACTGCGTGGCATGATGCCCGGACGAAGACCTGGCCAGCAGCCCGGTCAAGGGCAAGGTCCAGGACAGGCGTTGGATCGCGCCGACCGCGCGATGGGCAATGCGACCCGTTCACTCGAAGGAGGCCGTCCGGTCGATGCTGTTGGGTCACAGAGCCAAGCGCTCGATGCGCTACGACGAGCTGGTCGCGGGATAATGCAGCAGATGATGGATAGATTTGCCAGACAAAGCGGTCAACGCCGAAGCCGCGGCAATCAACAAAATCAGCCACGGCGCGATCCATTGGGACGGGAGATTATGGGAGAAGATGTCGACACCGGTGACATCTCTATTCCAGATGCAAGCTCAATCCAGCGGGCACGCGAGATTCTTGATGAGCTGCGGCGGAGGTCCGGCGAAGGATTTAGGCCCAAGCTTGAACTCGATTATATTGAGCGGTTACTCCAGCGGTTCTAGCTGCATTGGCGAACCGAGTCGTTTTTCTAGTGAACTGTTTCGTCCGGACCAGCTGTATTGGTCATCCGGCGGACCGTTTCGCGGATTTCCGTCAAGGTAAAGGGCTTTGAGATCACGTCATGAATCAACGCATCCAAATTGTGTGCACGCTGACGTTCTGCGGCATATCCCGTCATTAGCAAAACCGGAAGATCGGGATAATCCTTTGACGCTTTAAGAGCGAGCGCAATGCCATCTAGTTGTGGCATCACAATATCGGCGAGCATCATGTCGTAAGGCTGTTTTTCAAGGGCCGTGAGTGCCTGTAGGCCGTCCGCAACTGCCGTCACCTCATGACCGTCCTGAGACAAAGCACGGCTCACAAACTCACGGACAGCCTTATCATCTTCGGCAATTAGGATGGTCGCCACCAGTTAACTCCCTTGAACGAAATCATACTCGTTTTCGAGAGGTTATAGACAACGATGGTTTAGAAATCGTTTACGATTCTTCGAAAAACCCCAGCCAACCAGGGTTTTGAGGCGATTTATTGCTCATTCACTCTGAACGATCCCGATATACGGCAGCCCGCGATATCTCTTTGCGAGATCCAGCCCATAGCCAACAACAAATTCGGGATCAATGGTAAACCCAACATAGTCTGCTTCGATATCAACTTTTCTCTGAGTTGGTTTATCAAGAAGGAGGCAGGTCTTCACAGAAGCGGCTCGACGTTCTCGCATTGTCTCAACCGCAAAGGCAATGGTCCGACCGGACTCCAAAATATCATCGACCAGTAAGACCGCGCGCCCCGTCACATCTTCTGAAAGGTCATGCGTAAGGTTCACCTTACCGGAGCTTTCGGTACCCATCCCATAGCTCGACAAGGTCACAAAATCGACCTGCGCTGAAGCACCATTCCGTTCGAGAGCCCTGATCAAATCTGCCGCGAAGACGAAACTGCCTTTCAAAATTACAACGACGAGTATGTCGCCAGGTTCATCAGCGATAATTTCACGCGCAAGCGCATCGACACGCTCTGCAATATCATCGGTCGAAAAAAGTGTGTTAATCGCATGTTGGTGATCAGAGGGAGACATTTCGGCAACTAGTTCCTTTGATCAAAAGTTATTATATATGTTTCACTGCCTTTCGGTGGAAGCACCTCAGTTGCGAAGCCGATGCGTTCTTTATTGAGCAGCTTGGGAAGGGGTGGCTTAAACCGCCAGCGTTTTAAAACCTTGCCCGTTTTGTCCCGGATAATACCAAGCATTGTTGGCACAAGGGCCGCTTTACCAGAAACATTCACGATATCGCCCTCGATCCGCACCACTTGTTTGCCGCCCTTTTGGACCGCTTTGATGCGCTGATTTTCAATCGCCAGACCGGCACCGGGCGGCGGAATAAGACCCAGCGCTTCGAAGACGGTTGTCGACCCAGGCAAGCGTTCCATAATCATATCGCGTTTCACAATTGCAGCGGCAATCATACCAACGAGCGTCAGGATAACGAGAAACCATAGAATTGCGGGCGCCTTGCTTTTCTTATCACGTGGTAAAGCCGGCAAGTTTGTACCAGCCGGCCGGGATCTCCTGCCCGAATCTAACCGAGGTGACGACGTCGGCACCTCCCGAGGAGGCGGTAAATTATCGGGTTGGTATTCGACCCAGCTATGACTGCAACGGCTACACCGAACCGTGCGCCCAGACGCGCCGATCGCCGCTGCATCAACCCCATAGCGGGTCTCACATTCAGGACAGGTTATAATCATATCGCCCGAATTTATTGCCCTATTGTTGTGCGATGAATGATAACATCCGTCGCGCTGTATTATGTCGTTGTATACGTTTTCAAAATAATAATGGCAAGCAAGGGAGATGACGGTCGGTCATCAGGCGGCACGCTGGACGAGCCAGTGACCCCTGTGTCATTCTCCTCCAATAAATGGCGTTGTGAGGAAGAATGGTGCTTGGCGGCGGTGACGTCATCAGATTTCAAAACGTTGGCATTCGCTACGGTTTGGGTCCAGAAATCCTACACGATGTTTCCCTACGTTTGGAGGAAGGGAGCTTTCACTTCCTGACCGGCGCAAGCGGCGCAGGTAAATCCTCTCTTTTGCGTCTAATGTATTTAGCGAACCAACCATCACGCGGCCTGATTTCGCTCTTCGGCCATGACATTGCAACCACCCCAAAACGCGATTTACCAGGCTTACGTCGGCAAGTTGGCGTCGTGTTTCAGGATTTCCGGCTCATTGATCATCTGACAGCAATGGAAAATGTTGCCCTACCGCTGAGGGTAGCGGGTGCTAGCGAAGATCAAGTCCGCGAACATGTCCCCGAACTCCTGAGTTGGGTTGGCCTATCGGATCAGATAGATGCCCGCCCACCAACGCTTTCAGGCGGTCAGAAGCAACGGGTTGCAATAGCCCGCGCGATAATTGCTCGACCAAAGCTCCTCCTGGCTGACGAACCTACGGGCAATGTCGATGAACATATTGCGATGCGTTTGATGCATCTCTTCGAGGAACTCAACAAAATAGGGACAACTGTCGTTGTCGCCACGCACAACAAAGCTCTGGTGACCGGTTTCGCCCACCCGCGCCTTCATCTCGCCAAAGGAGAACTCAAGGTTTTGAAGGCCGGAATGCCACTGCCCGAAAATGACGACGAAGCTGAGTCGGAGGGTCTACAGTAATGCCGAGCGCGCCTGTCCTGCCGCTTACCCGTGATGCCTCAAGCCGGTTTTTACCCTGGCTGATCGCCTTTATGGTTTGGCTTGCCGCGATGGCAATGGCGGCAGTCTTGGTGCTTTCCTCGTTTGGTAATCAGTGGCGCAGTAATCTTACAGGCACACTAACGGTCCAAATCGCCGCTGCCCCTGATGGGCAACCGGCAACGTCTGAACAGCGACTGAACCGTGCATTAGATATTTTGAGAAAAACACCAGGTGTTACCAACGCAGAAGCTCTCCCATTGAAACGAATCTCTGATCTATTAGCGCCCTGGCTCGGTCGAGATGTCGTTACAGAAACACTGGGCCTGCCAATACCAAGATTGATTGACGTCAAAATCCAGCCTGAAGCAAACATCGATGTCGCCGCTTTGTGGGAAAGGCTTAACAAAGAAGTTGATGGGACGCAGGTCGACGACCACGGGGCTTGGCTCGACAGGCTCATCGCTCTCGCAGGTGCCGTAGAAGCCATCGCGCTGGCGGTGTTAGGTCTGATCAGTATTGCTGCAATCGCGACGGTTGTCTTTGCAACACGCACCAGCCTGACCATCCATCGCGACGTTATTGAACTTCTGCATGTCATCGGCGCAAAGGATGAATATGTCGCCGACCAATTCCACTGGCATGCATTGAATCTCGGCCTCAAGGGTGGCATCGCTGGCGTCCTTCTCGCCACTGCAACCTTATTGGGCTTAGGGTCACTATGGTCAGGCGTCGAATCCTCCTTGCTGCCACCGATATCATTAAAAATTTGGCAATGGGCATGCGTGTTGTCGGTCGCGCTCGCCGCCGCGGGTATCAGCACTGTTACGGCACGAATCACTGTTTTGCGTGCCTTAGGACGCATGCCATGAGCTGGGCATCCCGGCGATCCAGAAAAGGTCTTGGCAAGCGATGGGGAATACCGTTCATTTTCAGTATCATTGCCCTCCTGGCGACTTGGATGCTCGGGTTAACATGGTTCGTCAGTAAAGTTCCGGCACGTCATATCGAAAATCGGACAAAAACCGATGCCATCATTGTCCTCACGGGTGGTACAGGCCGACTGGAAGCCGGCCTGCAATTATTAGCAGACGGATATGCCAAGCTCCTTTTTGTCTCCGGTGTTGCGCGCGGCGTAGACGTACAAGCGCTCCTTAAATTGGTCCGTCGTAAACCGGACGATTTCGCTTGTTGCATTGCTGTGGGATATCGCGCTGACAGCACTGCCGGTAACGCTATTGAGACGACGCAATGGATAAAGAAGAATAAACTCAGCTCGCTGCGATTGGTGACCGCGAGCTATCACATGCCACGCAGCCTGTACGAATTCCGGAAAGTTATGCCCAGCATCAAAATTGTTCCGCACTCCGTCTTCCCGCCGCAATTTAAACGTAATGGTTGGTGGCGTTGGCCAGGTACCGCTAGACTTCTCGCGATCGAATTCAACAAATATTTGATTGCGAAAATCGGAATCGGCCCGGATATGAAGCGCCTATGGGACAGCAAACCATGATTATGGCGCGATCCCTCCTTTACCATGGCCTCTACGGCATATGGGCATTTCTAATGTGCTTTGCCTTCCTACCGTCATTGATATTGCCGTTTTGGGCAAGCGATCTCATATCGAATTTCTGGTCCCGATCGGTGTTTTTACTGCTCCGGGTGATCTGCGGTCTGACCTACCGGATCGAGGGCATAGAAAACATCTCGGATGATCCGGTAATTTATGCCTCTAAACATCAATCAGTCTGGGACACGCTGCTCTTCCCCCTGCAAATCGATAGGTCAGCAATCGTCCTTAAAAAAGAACTCTTTTTGCTGCCCTTTTTTGGCTGGTATGCCAAGAAATATGGCGCTATCGGCATTGATCGTAGTGCTGGCGCCTCCGCCATCCGGCAAATGATCAAAGATGCCCGCCGATCAGTTGCAGCGGATCGGCCTATCGTTATTTTCCCTGAAGGGACGCGAATGCCGCCTGGGGAAAAAGGGGAATATCAGAGTGGTGTTGCAGCCCTCTATAAGGATCTTAAAATTCCGGTGGTTCCCGTAGCCCTGAATTCGGGGGTGTATTGGCCTAAGAGAAAGCTAATACGGCGACCAGGCGTCATCACACTACGATTTTTGCCGCCCATTCCGCCCAGTTTACCCCGCAAAGAGTTCATGGAACGACTAGAATCCGATATCGAGACCGCTCAAAAAGAGATTTGCGACCCTAATTACCTAAATTGAGCGATTATCTCCCCTTATTTCGCTTTTTTTCTGCAGAAAATATCGGAATAAGGCGGATAAGACCATAATTAGGTGATTAATGGTAAATAAGTGCGTTTTTCATCTACTTCTTGAGAAAATTTTCATTAAGTCATCGCGTCGAACATAACAAGAACATTGAATTGGCTTTTACTTGTTGATATTGTGTGTCGTCCCACTTACGTGAAACACTGAGACTAGAATCTACGGGGCACCATCATGACTGCCATATCCTCAATTTCCCAACAGATCTGGGACATGAAATACCGGTATAAAGAACCGGATGGCACGGTCCACGACAAAACAATTGAAGATACCTGGCACCGGATCGCCAAGGCATTAGCCGCCGCTGAGCCGAATCCCTCGCGATGGGAAAAGAAATTCTATGAGGCATTGGAAAATTTCAAATTCCTACCCGCGGGACGGATCGTCGCCGGGGCCGGAACGGCACGTTCGGTCACCCTGTTTAACTGTTTCGTCATGGGCACCGTGCCCGATGACATGGCTGGCATTTTTGATCAGCTGAAAGAAGCGGCTCTTACCCTGCAGCAGGGTGGCGGCATCGGGTATGATTTTTCCACCTTGCGACCCGGGGGCGCCCTGGTCAAAGGCGTCGGCGCCGATGCTTCAGGCCCTCTCTCTTTCATGGATGTCTGGGATTCGATGTGTCGCACAATCATGAGTGCTGGCTCGCGACGCGGCGCCATGATGGCAACGCTGCGGTGTGATCACCCCGACATAGAGGCGTTTATAGATGCAAAGCGCGAGGCCGGCCGATTACGGATGTTCAATCTATCGGTTCTCGTAACCGACCCTTTTATGGAGGCCGTAGAACGGGATGCACCGTGGGATCTAAAATTTGACGATCAGACCTATCGGACGGTCCAGGCTCGCGACCTTTGGGATAAAATCATGCGTGGCACGTATGCCTATGCCGAGCCCGGCGTAATCTTTATTGACCGTATCAACGCCCAGAACAATCTCGCCTATTGCGAAGTCATCAACGCTACAAACCCCTGTGGTGAACAGCCCTTGCCGCCTTACGGCGCCTGTCTGTTGGGATCCATCAATCTAGCCCGTCTGGTGAAGGAACCTTTCACTGAGGCCGCCCATCTCGATTTGGATGAACTGGCCGAGCTCGTGCCGATTGCCGTGCGGATGATGGATAATGTTGTCGATGTTTCAAACTTCCCGCTAGAGGAACAGGTGACTGAGGCACGTGCCAAACGCCGGATAGGCTTGGGTCTTACGGGGTTAGGCGATGCGCTGATTATGTGCCGGGCAAGATACGGTTCAGCAGAAGCTGTTACGCTTGCCAGCGAGTGGGCGGCAGCTGTAGAGCGACACGCCTATTTAGCCTCTACAGAAATCGCTAAAGAAAAGAGTCCCTTTCCTCTCTATGACGCTGAACGGTATATCGCAGGACAGCATATACAAACATTGGACAAAGACGTTCAGGAGGCTATTGCACAGAACGGCATCCGTAATGCCCTACTGACCTCCATCGCCCCAACCGGCACCATATCTCTGTTCGCCGACAATGTGACTTCAGGCATCGAACCGGTTTTCGCCTATCGCTATACGCGCAACGTTCTGATGCCGGATGGCACACGCGAAGCGGAGGAAGTCTCGGATTATGCCTGGCGGTTGTATCGCTCGATGTTTGGCGAAACATCGCCTTTACCGGATTACTTCGTCGATGCAGAAGCGTTGAGCCCGCACGATCATTTGGTAATGCAGGCCGCCGTGCAGAAACATATCGACAGCTCCATATCGAAAACCATCAACTGTCCGGAGGCTTTGGATTTCGAGGCGTTCAAGGAAGTTTATCGTGAGGCCTACACACTAGGCTGCAAGGGTTGCACCACCTACCGACCCAACGACATTACCGGTGCCGTGCTAGAAAAAAATAGCGGCGAAAACGAACCTGCCTCACAGGCAGAACTTCCCCTCGATGCGCCACCAGCAAAACCTGAAGATGGTCTCGATTCAGGGGGTGTCGTTTATATGACTCAGCCCTTCAATCGACCCGAGGAACTGCCCGGCCAGACCTATAAAATTAAATGGGCGGAGAGCGAACACGCTATGTACATCACCATCAACGACATCGTTCAGGACGGTCGGCGGCGCCCGTTTGAAGTCTTCATCAATTCCAAGAATATGGAGCACTACGCCTGGACAGTCGCCCTAACGCGCATGATCAGCGCTGTATTCCGGCGCGGCGGCGACGTCTCTTTCGTGGTCGAAGAACTCAAGGCCGTATTTGATCCGCGTGGTGGCCAGTGGTTTGAAGGTAAATACGTCCCGTCCTTGCTTGCGGCAATCGGCGGCGTCATTGAACGCCACATGATCGATATCGGATTTCTGCCGCGCCCGGGGGAGGTGGAAACCGCTCAGGCTGCGTTGGCCGCGGAAGCAAGTGGCAGCGGTACTACGCAAAGCGGGGGGAACGATAGGGCTGCACGCACTGTTATCCCGCATCAATGTCCAAAATGCGGCGAAGCGGCGATGATCCGTCAGGAAGGTTGCGATCTCTGCACTTCTTGCGGCCACAGCAAATGCGGGTAAATTTCAATCGAAGAAAAGATTTCTCTTCTCATTCTCTATCAACGCGCGTATAAGCCGCCGCCATGCATAAGACAACGCAAACATATTTATCGACCCTAATCGGTCCGAGCATTCCGTTCGGCAGCTTTCGTGCTGCCAAGGTGAGTGTGATCGCAAAGATTGGAGACCGCTTGTAAGCTAACACCGAAGAAAATCGGCAAGGCTCAGCAAGCGGACTTTTGGTCCGCTTTTTTTGTGGGCTAACCCTGATAATAGGAAATCAATGAGACTAAATAATGACCACCCCTTTCGAGACTAGAAGTATAGCAAAGGCAGCGCGCCCTCCTTGGCGGCGGGAGCTGCATGCTATGTCACGTCTGGCGTGGCCTATCGTTCTGACGCAATTGGCCTGGGTGGGTATGCTGACCACCGACACTGCCATGATCGGACGACTCGGTGCTGAAGCACTTGCGGGCGCCACCCTAAGCCTGATGATCTTCTTCCTGGCCTATGTGATCTGTTTTGGCATTGTTACTGCGACGGCATCTCTGGCATCACAGGCTTATGGTGCCCGCCAACCAAGGCGGGTCCGCAGGATCACTCGCCAAGGCTGGTGGGTAACCATTGCCCTCACCGCTCCGATGCTCATCGTCCTCGCCTTTACGTCCCAAATTTTGTCGCTAATGGGACAACCCCCAGAGACATTGCCTCATGCCAGTGCCTATATCGGCACCCTGATGTGGAGCCTGCCTTTGGCGACAGCTTTTACTGTCCTGCGCAATTTTGTGTCGGCGCTCGGGCGTCCCCGTCCGGCGCTTTGGGTAATGCTGTCAGGAGTACCACTAAATGCCCTGCTTGATTACGGGCTGATTTTTGGCAATTTCGGACTGCCGCGGCTCGAGTTGGTCGGTGCAGGGCTAGCAACAACGATCATCAACATCGCAATGTTCGCGGCCCTATTAGCAATCGCGGTATTCCGCAAACCGTTCTCTCGTTATGCGATTCTTGGCCGCTTTTGGCGGCCGGATTGGCCACAGTTCCGACAAATCTTTCGCATTGGATTGCCGATAGCCGGCAATCATTTGATGGTGGCAGGGTTTTTTATCGGGGCAGTGTTCGTCGTTGGATCTTTCGGATCAGAAGCCATCGCTGCCCATATGATCGCTATCCAGCTACCGCATATCAGCATCATGATCCCTATGGGGCTGTCCCAAGCCGCGACGGTTCGTGTTGGTCACGCTGTTGGTCGGCGCAATGCCGACGCAGCCTATCGCGCAGGATGGATCGCCACTGCTATGACATTGTGTTTCATGACGATGATGTCTGTCGTTGTGATGCTCGTTCCGGAAGTTTTTGTAAAACTGTTTATCGACGCCGGTCGTCCCGAAAGCACCGCTGTCATTAATCTCGCAGTATCCTTTCTATTCCTCGCAGCTTTCTTCCAAGTCGCCGATGGCCTACAGGAAGTTATGTCAGGGGCATTGCGCGGACTGAATGATACCGTTGTCCCAATGTTTATCGCAGGACTCAGCTATTGGGGCGTTGGCCTTGCAACTGGCGTTTGGTTGGCCTTCAGCTATGGCTTACAAGGGGTCGGCCTGTGGCTAGGCTTTATCTTTGGCCTGAGTTGCGCCGCGATCCTGTTGACCTGGCGATTTTTCCAGTTCTTCAAAGATCGGCATCTGCCATCTATACAGACACCGACCTAATACAAGAAGCGTGAGGGCGCGTTATCGCGCCCTACTCCGCCTCGATCGGGTTTTGCAACAAGCCGACGCCCTCAATCTGAACTTCTAGATGGTCGCCCGGTTTAAGATATCCCGGCGGATCATGCTCGATTGCCGACCCACCTGGACTTCCCGTGCAAATCAGATCGCCGGGTTCCAGCTGGGTAAAGCGCGAGATATAGGAAATCACGAAGGGAATATCAAAGATCATCATATCGGTACCGCCTTCTGGCGTTCCTCACCATTCACCTTAGTGACGATTTGCAGCTTCATCGGGTCATTGATTTCATCCGCCGTCACAACCCATGGCCCCATCGAACCAGAACGCCACTGGTTTTTAACCGGGCAATTTTGCGTGCCGCGGCCAATCCAGTTCCGGACGCTACCTTCATTGGCGATCGTATAACCACCGACATAAGACATTGAGTCCGCTTCTTCGATGTGGCGTCCTTGCTTGCCAATAACAACGACCAGTTCGCCTTCATAATCAAGCTCATCGCCATCATCAGAACCCCGAATGATCGCTTCATCGTGCGCCGAAAAAGAATCCCGAAAACGGGGGAATATGCTTGGCCATTCAGGCCGGCCATCTTCCAAAACTTCGTGATAAGCGTAGTAATTCCGCCCAACGCAGAAGATTTTACTAGGGTTATGGATCGGCATTCGGATCGTCACGTCAGACATACCAAGGGTCGGCGTCGCGGCATCCACAGTCGCCTCCAGCGAGGTCAACGCGCCACCACCGGCAGCAAAGACGCTCTTCAGATTAGCAAAATGGGTTTCCTGATACATCGCACCAGACAGGTCGACGATGCCGTCATCTTTGACAGCGCCATAGCCTTCGCGCCCATCATGGTAAAAGCTTACGAGCTTCATTTTTGCCTCCCTCAAATTTGATATGAGTTTTTAGCGCAATTCTTGCGCCGAGGGTAGCGGCACTCATTGGTCGACTTCATCGACATGTGACAGTAAATGCGCCAACCCCTCATCTCTGATTCCGAGTGACTCCAGATGTTCGACGGTAGAAGCGAGATAGTCGCGATTAGGCCCCCTCTTGCCATGGCCTTTGGCAATCCGCAGTGCCATTTCAGCGATCGGCATTTCACCTACATAAAGAGCATGGTCTGGATTCACGATTAGCGTATAGGCCAGAACCACCTGCCCCTCAATCTCGATAGAGACCGGCACACAGCTGTAGATTTCTTCCGGCATTTCGCGCTCAGCGAGATAGGCAAACACCTGTTCGCGGTCGGGTTCCGCGATACGAAGCGCAAGCCCCCGACATTCACCCCCACGTTCTAGCCCCAGCGACAGGCCTGGTTTCTCTGGCGTTCCCCGATAAATAATAGACGAGACACAAAACCGACGATGCCAATCATCAAGGCGTGCCTCGCAGGTTTCGCTCGGTTGAAACCCTGGATTCCACATCAACGAGCCATAGGCGAAAAACCAGACATCACCTGGCTCTGACACAACGATGCGCCTGCGGTTCTCCGTCACATTGTCACCTGTTCACCAAAGCCACACCAGCCACCGCGATGGCCATACCAATCATTGCCAATGCAGCAAACGTTTCGCCAAACATCAACCAGCCCATCACTGCCGTTGTCGGTGGGCTGAGATAGATCAGACTGGTTACCTGTGCCGCCGCACCACGTTGGACCAAAAAGAAATAGAGCGCTAACGCGATAACGGACAGGCCAATTCCTGACCAGGTCAATGCGAAGATAAACTCACCGGTCCATTCGACATGCATCGTCTCAAACGCCACGGCCAGCGCGCCAATCACGACCAGCGAGACTGCATTTTGAACTGTTACCGCAGCACGTGCGTCAATTTCTGCACAGAAGCGTTTCTGATAGACCGTGCCAATCGTAATACCAACCAGGGCAAGCCCGGCAAATGACACAGCCCAGCCACCCTGCCCCGCAAACTCAACCTTTTCTGCCACGACTAATCCTAAACCAATAAAGCCCAGGCCGAGGCCAATCCATTGACGCGCAGAGACTTGTTCTCCGAGCAATGGGGCAGCGAGTGACCCTGTTATCAACGGCTGTAGCCCGACGATCAGCGCCATGACGCCCGTCGAGAGACCCAGATAAATACCGTAGAAAACGCCAATCAAATAGGCGGTCTGCACCAGAAGACCCGCAACAATTATATGCAGTAAGGACTGGGGTGATTTTGGCCAACGAACCTGCCAGACTATAGTCAGCGGCACCATAACCACCAACGCGAGCAAAAAACGAAGTGTCAGGAATGTAAAGGGTTCTGCATAGGGCAATCCATATTTTGCAGCCACGAAACCGCTCGCCCAGAAAAATACAAACAGGGTCGAAAGCACGACCATCAAGCCGCGTGAAAGAGTTTCGGGTTTTTCTTGTGTCATCTAATTTCTCTGTCTGCAGTGGAGTGTATTCCCTCGCCCCCCTCTCGACCACTTCTATCGGGATGCCTATAAAGACTCATGGCATTTAACTTTCAAAAATGGCGCAAACCCCTCGCACGCGGTCTGGCAATTCTGGCGGGTCTCACCGCGCTCTATAGCGGAGTTTGGTTTCTCATTGCCGCACAGCTGGAAAGCGGCCTCGCCAACTGGACGGCGCAGCAACGCAACCGAAGCTGGACTGTCGAACACGGCAAAATTGTCATGACTGGCTTTCCTCTAAAATGGCAAATCGATATTGAAAATCCGCTTCTCAGCCGTTCATCAGGTAAGGTACCGTTTCACTGGTCGGGACCGCGGATACATCTCAACATGCGACCCTGGAATCTCACGCGTATCGGATTTCAGACAGCTGGCGAACACCGGCTCGGCTACGCCACATCTAAAAAGTCAGAGTCCGCAAAACTGAAAATGGGTGCCGGGCGCGGGGAGCTTTTGTTCGACAGTGAAGGGCGCTTGAATGATTTGACCTTTACCGTCGAGGGTGCAGTCATTGAAACCGCTCTAGCCCAGACCTATCGCTTCACCCAACTCAACGCGCGGCTCGACCTCAGTCGACCGGCCGCGCCGGACTCCAAGCCACACCAGATACCGGCCTTTCACCTCACAACCGAACTCTTTGGTCTGACTCTGCCAAAAGAGATAAAGCCCGTCCTTGGACGCACCATCAGCAGGATTGCCCTGAGCGCCGATTTTCTTGGCGGCGCAAATGGAACAAATTTGAAACAAGCGTTATCGCATTGGGCACGCAGCGGCGGATCTCTCAATCTGAAGAAGCTCGATATTGGCTGGTCCAAACTGGACATTACCGGCACCGGAACACTCGCTCTTGATCCCACCCTACAACCGATAGTGGCCTTTAGCGGACGCGTGTCAGGCTATGATGACACGCTCGATGCCATGGCTGATGGCGGGATAATCAAACCAGCAACAGCGATGGTCACGCGCTTCGCTCTCCGCGCGCTTTCAAACTTCACCGGCGACAAAAAGGGTGCTCGGATTAGGGTATCGCTAACAATACAGGACGGTTATCTGCATGTCGGACCAGTGAAGCTGGTTAAGCTACCCAAAATCATTTGGAATTAATCTTCAGCGTCATTTTCAGGGGGTATCGGCGGAATGTGCTGGCCCGCTTCAATTACACTACGGCGAATTTCACGGGTCCGGGCAAAGAGTGCCTCCAACCCATCGCCATCGCCATCGCGGATCGCACGCTGCAAACCACTTAAATCTTCCGTCAGACGCCCAAGCATCTCTAGAACAGCTTCCTTGTTGTTCAGAAAGATATCGCGCCACATCACCGGATCAGAGGCCGCAATACGCGTGAAGTCACGAAAGCCACTAGCGGCAAACTTCACGACTTCAGATTTCAAACGGTCTTCCAGATCAGTTGCCGTGCCGACAATGGTATAGGCTATCAAATGCGGCACATGCGACGTAATCGCTAACACCTGATCATGGTGGTCGGGATCCATACGCTCTATCTTGCTACCGGTCCGCCGCCAGAGTTCAGCGACCTGTTCAACAGCGGCCTCGTCTGTTCCTTCGTCGGGTGTCAGAACCAGCCAGCGATCTTCAAATAGGCTATCAAACCCGGCCTCAGGACCAGAATTTTCCGTACCGGCAATAGGGTGGCTAGGGACAAAATGAACACCCGTCGGCAAGTGCGGTGCGACAGCATCAATAACCGATCGTTTTACTGAGCCGACATCGGTAACAATCGCGCCAGGCTTCAACGAAGCAGACATCTGTTTTGCAATAGCGCCATAAGCACCAATTGGTGTGCATAGAACGACAAGATCAGCATCGCTGACAGCTTCGGCAACATCGTTTGTTGTACTGTCAGCGAGATCAAGATCTAACGCCGCCTGACGGGTTTGATCCGTCCGCGCGCAAGCAACGATTGACCCAGCCAGCCCGTCGCGGCGAATGACCCGCGCCAAGGACGACCCTATTAGCCCAATGCCAATAAAAGCAATTTTGTCGAATAAAAATTCGTCCGCCATCTTAACTTACCCTGCCATAAACTCTTTTGCCGCATCGGCGAACGCGCGCATTTCATCCTCACGCCCAATCGTCACCCGCAAACAATCGGGCAGACCATAACCTCCCGTTTCGCGGGGAATTATTCCTTTGGATTCAAAGAACGTCATTGCCGCTGCTGAATTGTGGGTGTCGTTATCGGGGAACCGCACCAATACAAAATTTGCCGCGCTGGGATATACCGTGAGACCGCATCCGGATAGCTGAGCGGTCAGCCACGGCAACCAAACCGAATTATGGTCCCGCGACGCCGCGACGTGCGCAGTATCCTCTACCGCCGCCTTGCCTGCCGCCTGAGCCGCAGTGGAAAGATTAAACGGACCACGCAGCCGGTTGAGAACATCTGCAATTGACGGCGGACAATAGGCCCAGCCGATCCGCAACGATGCCAACGCATAAATCTTCGAGAATGTCCGGGTAACCACGGTGTTCTCGGCTGCATCAACCAGATCGAAACCCATATCGTAATCGTTGCGGGTCACAAATTCAGCGTAGGCACAATCGATCACCAGCAGAATGTCGTCCTGCAACCCAGCCCGTAGCCGCACCAACTCATCCGCCGGAATATAGGAGCCCGTCGGGTTGTTTGGGTTAGCAATAAAAACAATCCGTGTCTTGTCGGTCACTTGCGCTAGAACGCCATCAACATCAAAAGTCAGATTCTTTTCTGGCACCTTGATCGGGACGGCCCCGACACAATGCGCAACAATGGGATACACGTTAAACCCATGTTCCCCGAGCAGAATTTCATCCCCCAGCCCGGCATAGCCCCGCGCCAGATTATAGAGCAGCTCGTCTGATCCAGCACCGCAGACAATGCGATCCGGATTCAGCCCGTTCGCTGTCCCGAGCGCTTCGCGCAACGCGATTGACGTACCGTCAGGATATTCATGTAGGGACTCGCCAGCCTTACGAAATGCCGCCAACGCCATTGGGCTCGGGCCCAGCGCACTTTCATTTGCGGAAAGTTTCATCGCTGCCTTCTTGCCACCCACCGACGACTTTCCGGGGACGTAAGGTGCGAGCTCCATAATGCCAGGACGAGGCGTCAGCATTTTAGCCTCCGTTCGACAAAGGCACGGCGTATCCGCCGACGATGCGCGCCATCGAGAAATCTTCATTGTCTTCGACGAACTGCGCCACCCGGCTGTCATCCGTCGCCGCAAAGCCATCGATCTCGATCAGGAAGAGTTCACGGCCCATCATCGCACCAGATTTTGGCAAAGTGACCAATGCCGTCGGCGTTAAACCGGCCGAGGAGAGTGAACCAGTCAAACGAGAGCGGCTAATCGGCTCTGCACACTCAATAATCATGAAGCTTCGATCGTCGCCGGTTTCTACAGGCGTAATATCGGCAACCAACAGGGCTTCGGACCGACCGCCCCGACCATTACCCTCAGACGCAAACGGCAGGCGCGCGCACACACGAACCTGTCGTCCATTGCTTTCATTTCCGAGCAATGGCCACCAAGGGTCTGCTTCATCAATTTGCGGCAACGGTAAGACACCGGCAGTCGCGCTACCATCAGCGACAGCCTGCAACACACTGCGCGTCGTCGCATGCCGCGTCAAAGGTGTTTGGGATCCAAAATGGTCGCGGGCGATATCCCAATAGGCTGGGTCTTCTGCATCCCACACGGCAATTTTAAACTCGCCCTGCATAGATACGAATGCGGAAATCAATTCACGCCAGATACGAATAATAACGGGCTTTGGTACGTCGCCGCGATGGCGGTCTACCAAACGGCGAAGAACCTGCGCTTCACGACCTGGCCGGAATATTCCACCGCGCGCATCCTGCTTGGCCTCTTTAACTCGTGACACGACCTCTGCGCGCCGCATAATCAGGTCATGCAGCGAGTCATCGATGGTGTCGATCTCAGCTCGGAGATCATCCAAGTTGTTGCTATCCGCGCTCATTAAAGCCTCTAGCAGCCTAAAATTTACTATTATCCCATTTGGGCCGCGCGTTTATAGCGCGCCACGCCGTCAACCAAAAGCAAAGAAAACATTGATAAATTTCCCACTTCGACATAGCTATCATGGAAATTCAGGCTTTTACCAACTGGAACCATCGCTGAAATATCGTTAAAATGACGGAATCGCCCGCGACTCTAGACCCAATCGCCAATGGGGAATTACCCGGCCACCGAGCGGAGCTTGGTAGCGAAGCACCCCTGCGCCTGGATTCCGGCGCAGTGCTCGGGCCATTTACCATCGCCTATCAGACATATGGTACGCTCAACGCTGATAAATCGAATGCCATTCTCATATGCCACGCATTGACGGGAGATCAATATCCCGCTGAACAACACCCGGTGACTGAAAAAGGCGGTTGGTGGGATCTCATGGTCGGTGCCGGCAAGGTCATCGATACAGACCGGTTCTTTGTTATATGTACCAATGTCCTTGGTGGTTGCATGGGAACAACCGGTCCAAGCTCTATCGACCCTAAAACCGGCAAACCTTATGGTCTCGACTTCCCAGTGATTACCATCGGCGACATGGTTCGCGCACAAACCATGCTGATGGACGACCTCGGTATCGAAAAACTATTCTGCGTCATAGGTGGCTCCATGGGGGCCATGCAGGTTCTTGAATGGGCCTCAAAATATGGCGACCGGTTGTACGCAGCGGTTCCGATTGCGGGCGCGCCGCGTCATTCCGCCCAGAACATTGCCTTTCATGAGGTCGGCCGTCAGGCAATCATGGCCGATCCTGACTGGTGCCAAGGCAATTATATCCCCGAAGGCAAACGACCCCGGCGTGGTCTCGCGGTTGCCCGGATGGAAGCGCATATCACCTATCTGTCGGAACCCGCTCTGCACCGTAAATTTGGTCGCCGCCTTCAGGAACGCGAACAGGTCACATACGGTTTCGATGCAGATTTTGAAGTCGAATCCTATCTGCGCCACCAAGGCAGTACTTTCGTGGAGCGGTTTGACGCGAACTCCTACCTCTATATCACGCGTGCGATGGATTATTTCGATATGGCCGCCGAGCATGATGGCGTCCTCGCTGACGCCTTCCGCGACACACAGGTTCGCTTCTGCGTCGTCTCGTTCTCCAGTGACTGGCTCTACCCAACGGTTGAAAGCCGCACCGTCGTGCATGCGCTCAACGCCGTTGCCGCCAATGTCAGCTTCCTCGAAGTCCAGACAGACAAAGGCCATGACGCCTTTTTGCTCGACGAGCCGGTACTACATGAGACCTTGTCAGGATTTATCGACGGAACCGTCCGTCATAGCGGGCTGTCGCTATGAATGCTCTTCCAACGGTAGGGCCTCTGCGTCCCGACCTACAACTGATCGGCGACATGATCGAACCAGACAGTCGTGTACTCGATGTTGGTTGTGGTGATGGTGCTCTGCTTGCCTATCTCGCGCAGGAAAAAAGCGTTGATGCCCGCGGGATCGAACTAAGCCAGGAAGGTGTGAATGCCTGTGTCACACTGGGACTTTCTGTGATCCAGGGCGATGCCGACACCGACCTTGCCGACTATCCGTCAAACGCCTTTGATTATGTCGTGCTCGGCCAGACGTTGCAGGCAACGCGCAACCCCAAGGACGTTCTTGAAACGTTGGTCCGAATAGGTCGCCACGCCGTGGTGTCATTTGTCAATTTTGGTCATTGGCGGACAAGGCTGTCGTTGATGCTCAATGGTCGTGTTCCCGTCCCCGCCGGCAATCAGCATGGCTGGCACGACAACCCAGACATCCATCTTTGTACGGTGCTCGATTTTGTTGATCTTTGCGAGGAGCTTGGGCTGAAAATAGACAAAGGCCTTTCCCTCGACCGACACAATCAGGTGCGTGAAATCAAAACCGGTAGCCACATGGCCAATCTCCGCGGCGAACAGGCAATTTTTCTATTGCACCGGGAATAGCCTGAACGTTGTGAGGTTGGAACCAGTTTAGTAAGATCGGTAAAAAGCCCTATAAGAAATAACGACTTATTCGGCGAAGCAGGAATTTTAGTATTCTGATGAGTATATTTATCGCAAATAAAGTTTGCTGGATTTGACCGTGGCGGATGTCAGCCTAGTTTCCGACAGTTTACGGTCTTATGAACCGCATGACCTGTGGTCGACCAAGGTCCGCCGACGCGGCTATCAACGCTGGCGCCAAATTCAGTCACAGGTCAATCTCTATTACTTCTGGGAAAAACGCTGGTTCTTTGTTGCCATGCTCATTGGCTTCGCCATGCTGGCGATGCCGCAGCCAGAGGGATTAACTCGCGAAGGACAAATCGTTCTCACCATGTCGGTGGTCGCGGTCATCCTGTTCGTCACGGAGCCAGTCCCTCTCCCAACGGTGGCCTTGCTGATCATTGTCGGCCAGGTACTGCTCCTTGGCCTTGAATCGACGACGGTCGCTAAAACTCTGATGACGGATTCTGTTCTCTTCATCATGGGATCACTCATGTTGGCGGTTGCTGTCGTCAAACAAAAACTTGATATCCGGATTGCCTGGCTGATCGTGCGAATGACAGGAACCAAGACGACGCGGATTTGTTTCGGTATCTCGCTGGTTTCAGGTGTTCTTGCCTCTTTCGTCGGTGAACATACCGTTGCGGCGATGATGTTGCCGGTGGGGATAACACTGATCACTTTGACCTCAGATGACCCGAAGCAGGTGAGGCGCCTGGCGGCGGTTCTACTGTTCTCGATATCCTACGGGTGTTCCGTCGCCGGGATCGGCACACCGTCAGGTGGGGCCCGCAACGCCATCATGATCGGCTATTGGAAAGAGTTTTTCTTTGATCCGACCAATCCCGAGACCCGTAAGTTTTTGATCGATTATGTTACCTGGATCGCCTACGCCTATCCCGTCTTTTTGATCCAGCTGCCGTTTGTCACGCTGATCCTGACCTGGACGTTCAAGCCGGAGTTTAAAACCCTCTCGCGATCCGTCGCTAAGCTGCGTCAACAAATCGTAGTACAGGGCCCGATGAAACCTGCCGATTGGCTGGCAATTTTTATCTTCGGTCTCATCCTTTTAGGGTGGATTTTTCTCTCCGCTGAAACAGGACTCGGCACCATCGCCGTCATGGGCGCAGCCCTCTTCCTGATTGCCGGACTGGTCCAATGGGAAGACATCAATTCAGGCGTCAATTGGGGTGTCGTTCTGCTTTACGCATCTGCCATCTCGCTTGGGGTGCAGATGAAAGACACCGGCGCCGCACAATGGGTCGCTGAGAGTTTTCTCCAGCTCATGACGCCCCTTGGCGCGGAGGAAGGCATTGGATTGTGGGCGGCAGTCTCCGCCTTAACGACTGTTGTCACAAATACTATGTCCAATGGTGCCGCCGTCGCGGTTCTTGGACCGATTGTTCTTAATATAGCAACAGTCGCAGGCGAAAGCCCCATCGTACTGGGTTTCATTACGGCAATTTCTTCGGCCTTCGCTTATTTGACTGTCGTCGGAACGCCTGCTTGCACCATCGTCTATGCGTCGGGATATCTCAAAACTACCGACTTTCTGGTGGTCGGTTGGCGCATGGTCATCATGTCGATGATCATTATGATTTTGGCGGCGTCGTTCTATTGGCCACTATTGGGGAGCTGAACAAGACTGATGGCGATCAGCTTCACGAAACCCAGAAACCAAAACTCCATCCAGCAAGAGTTGCAGGATGTCCGCGAACAACGGCGCAACCGTTTTCGAATTCTCGTCTGTATCGATGGTTCCGACGCTTCCTATGAGGGCCTCCAATTTGCCTCCAAGATTGGGCACTCTGATGAATGCGACATCATTCTGCTGTTCGTCAGACCAATTGACCAAGGGTTGAGGTCAGGCGGTCTACAGGTCCGGGTTGCCCGCGAGAACATGCTAGATTGGGGCCTGGAACTGCCCGGCATCAGATATCTGAAACAGGGTCTGGATATGCTGACCGGCGAAGACGAGATATCGGACCATTGGACGGCATCTATGAGTCATGCGGATAGCTGGGGCGACCCCCTCGGCGATAATAAAGTCGAATACCGCCATGAGAACGGCAGAACCATTGTCCTCAAATTGAAAACCGCACCCGACCCTGCAAGCGGCATTCTCGATCAATATGAGCTCGGCCCCTACAACCTCATCATCATGGGCGCCCCCAGTCATTGGCATAGTGAAATGCGGGCCTTCTTTAGTGCCAGTGTCGCGCAAAAAGTCGCCATGCTGGCGCCCTGCTCGGTCATGGTCACACGTCCCAATGATCAAACAGCAGATAAAGGCCATTTGATCTGCACCGATGGGACAAAACACTCATTAGACGCGATGCGACGCGAAGCGGTACTTGCAAAACATTGCGGCAATGCTGTTACCTTGTTTTGTGGTGCCAAGCAGAATTCCGACATCGCCACCGCCGGACGGGTCTTGGAAAAAGCCTCAGAGATGCTCGGGAAAATAGATATCGAGGTTGAGGACGTGCTCGTCGGTGTAGGAGACCCCACGGATGAAATCGTCAAAGTAAGCGACAACTATTCCGTCGTTGCCGTCGCGGATTCCGGCAAGAAAATATTTCGCCGATTGTTCGTCGGGGGCACCGCTTTCAGGGTCATGGGTGCCGCCAACACGTCTGTTCTGAATGTGCGCTGACAGTCAGCCTCGATAGACTCCGCCATCGCTGCCGCATAGACTTTTATCGTTAACGCATAACGGGGAGATAAAGCGATGCAGGGTATTACTTTTCTAGGAAATCGACAGGTCGAGCTCCGGGAATTTGCCGACCCAACACCGGGACCGCGCGACGTCATTTTAGAAATTAAAGCCTCCGGCATGTGCGGCACGGACCTCCATGCCTATCGCCGCGAATTTACCGGTACGGAGCATTTCGTCGCCGGTCACGAACCCTGTGGCGTCGTTGTCGAACTTGGCAAACATGTTGCCGACAGCGAAGCAAAAATCGGCGACCGGGTGATGGTTCACCATTACGATGGCTGCGGTAATTGCCGCCATTGCAAATCTGGCTGGTCTCAGCTTTGCGATGAAGGCCGCATAACATACGGCTCGGGCATGGGGCATGGCGCCCATGCGCGCTATATGTGCGTCGCCTCCCACACGCTGGTGCCGTTGCTTGATGACCTGACCTTTACAACCGGCGCGGCGATCTCCTGCGGCACTGGGACAGCCTACGGAGCCCTCAAGAGAATTGGCCTTGAAGGCGACGAGACCCTCGCCGTCTTTGGACAAGGCCCCGTGGGACTTTCGACCACGCAATTTGGTGCGGCGATGGGCGCGCGGGTGATTGCAATTGAGACCTCACCAGAACGCAGAGAGCTGGCACTTGAAAAAGGCGCGCACGCGGTGATCGATCCAAGCGACGTTGATCCCATTCAAGCGATCAAAGACCTGACCCATGGCGAAGGTGCTCACAAGGTAATTGAAACTGCCGGTGTTGCTCAGGCTCGCCAAGCCGCGGTCAAAGGCACTCGGGTCTGGGGAACCGCCTGTTTCGTCGCCAGCGGCGGCGAAGTGACGCTGGATGTCGGACCCGACCTGACCTTCCGGCAGGTCACCGTTCTCGGCCACTGGACCTTCTCGAAGAACGGACAAGCGGACTGCGCGCGCTTTGTCTCAGACCGTAAAATCGATGTCGATAGTGTGTTCACGCATGAATTCCAATTGGAGCAGGCAGAAGAGGCCTATCAATTGCTCGACCAGCAAAAAACTGGCAAAGGTGTTTTTCTACCGAGTTAATGTAAATAACGCCGTTGATCGAGTTTTCCGCTATTGGCCAACAATGGGCATATAGTAACCAAAATGTTGTGCTACCACTTTTACTAGAACAACCCTGCCAAAAATGTTACGGTTGCTAAACAATCAAGTCTTAAAACATGTTAGCGAACCGGAGAGAGAAAAGTGAGTTTTTCCAAATCTCTAACCAAGTTATCGGCGATCACTATTGGCGTTGTTTTAATTTCAGGCACAACAACAGCACATAGTTCTGTAATTGCGTTTTCTGATCGAACAGTGTGGTCGAGTGCTGTTGGCGGTCCTGTAGCGACGGAGGATTTTGAGTCCTTCAACTCCATTCAGGAATTTGTAACTAACCCGGTCAGCATCCTCAACGGTTCAATTCAAAGGGTTAACTCCTCGATACCAGAGGCTTTGCCATTCAACAGAATTTCAGCAGAGCCAGGTGGATTCGGGGGGGATTATGACGTTAACGGGACGATTCAGGTTAATGCCAGAATCGACAATTTCGTCGCAAACACCAGTGATGCACGCGTCCGCCTTGACTTCACGACGGGAGTCTCAGCGTGGGGCGCTGATTTTCGGAGCATTTCGACGACGAACACTGTTCTGGATATATTTGACGCCGGCGATGTGCTGATCGGATCAGTGACAGCTCCTATCCGCGACGCATTCTTTGGCTTCAATTTGGATGCCGGTGAAGTTGCGGCATCCATTCAGTTTCGTTATCTCGCGGATAGCCAGGATCTTTTCGCGTTTGACGATATGAGTTTTGTCGCTGCACCATCGATTCCTGAATCTTCCACACTCACAATTTTTGCGCTAGGCCTCGCAGCTCTCGGCATAGCACGACGGAAAACGGCTATCTAAACGACAATACTCTTACCCTCACTCCCGCACCCGGTTGGCGCCGGGCACGGTGGCCGTATAGCGCCGTCGTTGGCGGGCGGTCTTGCCATCCGAAGTGGCGGCATAAATCTGTTTGCCGGCTTCCGAGATCAGCACACCAGAGAAGGTCGGGAATAGCCGCTGCCCAACCTGTTCCCAGGCCGGTGCCGAGGCGATCATCATGCGGGATCGGCTCGGTGGCGCGAACAAAGCGCGTTCCGTTTTAATTGGCGTAAACAACGTATCGCGCAGCAGCCGATTGAGCTGCGCCGGGCTATAAGGATAGCCATGGCCAAATGGTGTGCGATCCATCCGTGCCCAGATGCCACGCCGGTTTGGCACGACAACCATCAGCCGCCCGCCATCCGCCAATACCCGCCAGACTTCGCGTAGCATCGGGCGCAGCTGTTCACTGCATTCCAGCGCATGGACCAACAGCACCCGATCCATTGAAACATCCGGCAAGGGAATTTCTGCCTCATCACATAACGTGACCTTCCCCGCAGCATCGCTCGGCCAATGGAGCACACCCTGGCGCGCTGGCATGGCGGCGAGAACGCGTTCCGCCTCGTCTTGGAATGGCAGCAGATAAGGCGTTGCATAACCGAGACCCAGGATGCGCTGACCAGACGTATTGTCCCAGATATCGCGAACACGCTGACGGATCACCCGTCGGGTAAATTGCCCAAGGCTGGTCCGGTAAAAATCGCGCAAATCTACGGCGTCGTTCCACATAGCCCCAATTTAACATAGCAAATGAGAATTTGGGTCAAGCGCACAGTTGGCGCACGCGGGTGGCTTTGCTAGGTTGCGGCATCAATTGTGAACACGACCGATAAGGAAGTATGCCATGTCGACGCTTGAAATCGAACAAATTCCCACCCGTGACGACAACTATGTTTATTTGCTCAAGGAATCTGGTCAGGGCAAGGTAGCGGTGGTTGATCCATCCGACGCCGAACCGGTGATTGAAGCGCTCGATCGGCTGGGCTGGATCCTCACCCATATCATCAACACTCACCATCATAACGACCATACCGGCGGCAATCTTGAGCTGAAGGAAAAATATGGCTGCGAAATTGTTGGACCGCTGGCCGATCACGACCGGATCGCTGGCATTGATTTAGATGTCGGGGATGGCGACACCTACACGTTTGGCGATGCGACCGCCCGAGTCTATGACACACCGGGCCATACGCGCGGGCATATCGGCTACTGGTTTGAAGAAAGCAAAGCCTTGTTCTGCGGCGACACACTATTCGCGCTTGGCTGCGGCCGGGTGTTTGAAGGAACGCATGAACAAATGTGGGATTCGCTTGGCAAGCTGCGCGCCCTGCCCGACGACACCATGGTCTATTGTGCCCATGAATATACTCAGGCCAATGCCAAATTTGCCGTCACGATTGAAACTGGCAATCAGGCGCTGAAAGAACGCGCTGCTGAAATCGATGCGTTGCGGGCCGACAACAAACGCACTGTGCCGTCGCTACTAGGACTGGAAAAAGAAACTAATCCTTTCCTGCGGGCCGATGTTGCGTCCGTCGCAGAAGCGGTGGGTTTACCTAATGGCAGCCCGGTTGAAGTGTTCAGTGAAGTCCGCACCCGAAAAGATAATTTCTGATCCGGAGAGAAATAATGAAACTGCGTTGGGCCCCTGGATCACCATTCGTCCGCAAGGTTACCGTCGCCGCGATTGAAACCGGTCTCGACGACCGCATAGAGCGGATGATGACCGACTATCATCAGCCGGACAGCGATATTGTTGATCACAATCCGTTGGGCAAAGTGCCTGCAATGATCCTCGATGACGGCGATATTCTCGTCGAATCAAAAGTTATCTGCGCCTATCTTGATAATCTGCATGATGGTCACAAGTTGATCCCGGAGAATCCGGCCACCCGTTTTAAAGTTTTATCGCTTGAAGGACTGGCAGATGGCATGACCGAATCTGCAATCAATGTGCAACGTGAACGCGGTCGCCCGGTGGAAAGTCAATCAGATGCCATCCGCGACAAGAATTGGGGCAAATTCGAACGCGCGATGGACTGGATCAATGCCAACCCCAGCATCCTCGAAGGGCCGCTGAATATTGGCCATATCGCAGTTGCTACAGGGATAGGCTGGATCGAATTCCGTATGGGCGACATTCTCGGTGACTGGAAGTCGCGCTGGCCCATGCTGGGTGCCTGGTATGATCAGGTCTCGGAGCGTCCGTCCTTTAAAGCCACGATACCAGCGTAAAACTGATGTAGGTCTCGCGCGTTTAGTCGCGTGCGATACACATGGCAATGCCCATGCCACCACCGATGCAGAGCGTGGCGAGGCCTTTTTCGGCATCACGTTTCTCCATCTCATAAAGCAACGTGGTGAGAACCCGAGCCCCTGAGGCACCAACCGGGTGACCGATCGCAATCGCGCCACCGTTTACATTGAGCTTCTCTTCATCCCAACCGAGATCTTTGCCAACGGCCAGGGCTTGCGCGGCAAAGGCTTCATTGGCTTCGATCAAATCAAGATCGTCGACTGTCCAGCCCGCTTTATCCAACGCCGCCCGGCACGCCGGGATAGGGCCGGTTCCCATGATCGACGGATCGACACCCGCCTGCGCCCACGAAACAATTCGTGCGCGGGGTGAAATTCCGCGATCAGCGGCTTCTTCAGCGGTCATCAAAACGAGCGCCGCGGCGCCATCATTGATGCCAGATGCATTGCCTGCGGTAACCGTGCCATCCTTGGCAAAGGCTGGGCGCAAGCCGCCTAGCGATTCAGCAGTCACACCGGCGCGAGGATATTCATCCTGATCAACTGTGATATCGCCTTTACGGGTTTTGATGGTTACTGGCGCAATCTCGTCGGCAAACCGGCCCGCGGCTTGCGCTGCTTCGGCGCGTTGCTGTGACTGCGCGGCAAATGCATCCTGCTGCTCGCGACTGATCTGCCATTGATTAGCGATATTCTCCGCAGTACAGCCCATGTGATAGCCGTTAAACGCATCCCATAGCCCGTCGCGGATCATGGTATCGACCATCTCCGCATCGCCCATTTTTTTGCCGCCTCGCAAATACATGCAGTGCGGTGCCTGGGTCATGCTTTCCTGACCGCCGGCAACCACAACAGAGGCGTCACCGCTGGTAATCGCCTGAAAACCAAGCGCTACGGTCTTAAGTCCCGAGCCACAAAGCTGGTTCACGCCATAAGCTGGCACCTCAACAGGTAAGTCAGCCGCCATCGCTGCCTGACGTGCGGGATTTTGCCCTGCACCAGCCGTCAGAATTTGTCCCATAATGACTTCGGATACATCATCTGGTGCAACATTTGCGCGTTCGAGAGCCGCCTTAATAGCAACAGTGCCGAGCTCAGACGCCGCCAGATCAGCAAAGGCACCGTTGAAAGTACCTACCGGGGTGCGGGCTGCGCTCGCAATAACAATGTCACTCATGAGAATCCGCCTGTTCTTCGATATTCGAAATATGGCTCACCTTATAGCGAAGGCAAGCCTAACAGGCCAAGGTTTGTCTTCAAAAAAACCCAGCGGTGTTACCCGGCGATAAGGCGTACCGGTTGGTGTTCAATCGCCAGAGGCTCAGGCTCAGGCAACTTTTCCTCTTCACCACCCCAGGGCAGTTCAAGCTCTGGCTTGCCAAAGGCCCAACCTTGAAGAAGTTCTACACCCTCTTCCTTGAGCATTTGCGCTTGCTCCATGGTCTCAACACATTCTGCCACTGTTTCAAGATTGAAGTTTCGCGCCAAATCGAGAAGCGAGCGGATAAAGATCATATTGGCTGGGTTCTGCACTAGGTCTTGTACAAACGAGCCGTCGATCTTGACCATATCTACCGACAGGATTTTCAGATGACGGAACGACGTGTAGCCCGCTCCAAAATCATCAAGGGCAACTTTACAGCCAAGCTGGCGCAGAGTTGAGACGAACCGGGCACATTCTTCAACGTCTTCGAGACCCGCCGTTTCTGTTATTTCGACGATCAATCGTTCTGCGATACCCCGTTCATTACGCAGCATACCGACGACATGACGTAACCATTGCTTGTCACTTGTCGTGAGGCCAGAAACATTAACCGCGAGACGGGCTTCTGAGTTTTCCGCCATGACTTTTATAGCCAAATCGAAAACCCGGCGATCAATCAACCGGATGAGGCCCAGCTCTTCGACAACCGGCATAAACATGCCAGCGGCAATCACTTCACCATCGGGTTGGATCATGCGCAACAAGCATTCATGAACCACCGGGGCATGCGTATCGCTCGAGACAATTGGTTGATAAGAGAGCACCAAGCGGTCATCGCGCAAGGCCTGCTTAACCTGTTCCGCGATGACCATGTTCTTGCGATGACCTTCGCGCTGTTCCTCCGAATAACAATAAGCTGACCAGGTATTACGTCCAGCGCGCTTGGCATTCTGCAACGCGATATCGGCTTTGGTCATCGCATCGCTCGCCGTCATCGCAGTATCTGGGAATCCCGCAGCACCGATTGACACGGTTACATGTATTGGTCCTGCCGGTGTGTCGACCTCAGTATTGCGAGCGACTTCAAGAATTTTATCCGCTGCAATCGGTAGCTCCGACCCCGGACCATTGCTCAGAACGACGCCAAAACGATCTCCGCCCAACCTGCCAATAACATCGCAGGCCCGCAGGCAGCGATCTAACCGATGCCCCAGCGCAACGATCACCGCATCGGCAACCTCATAACCAAAAGCTTGGTTGACCATGTTGATGTTGTCGATCCCAATGACCAAATAGGCCCCGACAACTTTGTATCGAGAGCCATAATAGAGCGCATGATCAAGCGCTTCACGGAGACGCGTCTGGTTGAAATGCCCGGTTAGCTCATCATAATTCGCAAGATATTGGGTTCTTTCCTGCTCATCTTTGCGATGACTGATTGCGCGCATTGTGCCACGCAAACGGATCGGCATACCATCGGCGCCCATTTCTGCAACGCCGCGGTCGTGAAACCAGTGTTGTTCACCATTAGCATCACGAATACGAAACTCACATTCGAATTCGGAACTGCCCTGATACAGGGCGGAAATCTGGTCAAGGCGTTTGCTCAGATCTTCGGGATGAATTCTCTGATGAAAAAGCTCGCCAGATGAAATTTGATCGAGGCCAGAAATCTGGAAGGCATCGGCGACCCGACCAAGCCACGAAAATTCATCTGTTGGCAGATCCCAGTCATAAACAACATCGCCGGAGGCTGTAATCGCCGCCCGCAATCGTTCTAATTCTGTAGATGCGTCACTCATGTCATGCTTCCTGCATTCATTTGATTTCCTACTTGGAAATCCGCTTCTACCAGTCATCCATTGATGACCTTCAGCGACAGAATAGCCGATGAGTTGTTTCTAACTTATTAAAGGTATGTATTAATATTTATAAACCAAAACAAATATAATTAGCCAAAAATTTTAATTAATAATATTATTTTTTATTTAAAAAATTATTAAATTGTTTGGTTAATATTAATTAAGGTTAACACAAGTCAATAAATATTAAATATTCATTGACATTATGTTCAGCCTGACAAATATATAAATCTCACACGGTGAGGTTTGTTTTGAAGATAATTTCTACGCCACACACACTTCAGACGACACGATCCCGTAATCCGGCAACGTCGATGTCTTCGACAAATGTCGCATCGGCCCGTTCTGTACAACCAGTCACCGCCACACGAGCAACCGAACAGGACACTCGGTTTTTCAAGTACGGGACTGTAACCCGTGAAAACAACCTCATCAGCGCTCCTTATAGCGCCCATCAACTTTCTCAAATCCCACTTGATAACGCTGCGGCGACGAAATCTTCGTCAGCTATAAAGGCATATCAACAGGCGAAAATGCTTACCCTGCAACATATTGAGAACAAGTCTGTCATTCTCTAAACGTCACCCTCAGCATAACCAATCGATTTCAGCGCCTCGGTAATTTCATCAAGAATTACCGGGTCATCTATTGTGGCCGGCATATTGTAGCTCTGGCTGTCGGCAATCTTCTGCATCGTTCCGCGCAATACCTTACCAGAACGGGTTTTAGGCAGTCGTTGAACGACGGTTGCTGTTTTAAAGGATGCCACCGGACCAATGTTATCTCGGACCATGCCAACCACTTCGCCAACGATTTCAGTGTTTTCGCGATTCACGCCAGTATTAAGAACGAGAAAGCCGAGAGGTACCTGACCTTTCAATTCATCTGCAACACCTATGACGGCGCATTCAGCGACATCGGGATGTGCTGCAAGGACTTCTTCCATTCCTCCAGTCGACAGGCGGTGTCCGGCTGTATTGATGATGTCGTCAGTCCGCGCCATCACGAAGACATAGCCATCTTCATCGATATAGCCCGCATCTGCTGTTTGGTAGTAACCGGGGAACTCTTTCAGATAGGCGTCTTTGTATCTTTCATCAGCATTCCAGAGAGTCAGCAACGTCCCAGGCGGCAGAGGCAGTTTCGCCACCAGCGCCCCAATATCTCCGGAGGCAACCTCATTTCCGCCCTCATCAAGGACGCAAAGATCCCAACCGGGCACAGGTTTGGTGGGCGAACCATGTTTAACCGGCAGCTGCTCAATCCCAAGACAATTAGCGCAGATCGACCAACCAGTTTCGGTCTGCCACCAATGATCAATAACTGGCACACCAAGGTAGTTCTCAGCCCAACTTAATGTGTCAGGGTCAGAGCGCTCACCAGCTAAAAACAGCGCCTTGAAATGTGCAAGGTCATAATCGGCAACCAGCTTGCCCTTTGGATCTTCCCGTTTGATCGCACGAAAGGCCGTCGGTGCAGTGAAAAGCGTCGTCACCTTATGATCAGAAATAACACGCCAAAAAGCGCCCGCATCCGGTGTTCCTACCGGCTTCCCTTCGTAAAAAATGGACGTCGCGCCAGCCAACAAAGGTCCGTAGACGATGTAAGAGTGACCAACCACCCAACCAATATCTGAAGCAGCCCAATACACATCACCCGGCTGGACGTCATAGACGGCTCCCATCGTCCAGTTCAGTGCAACAGCATGACCGCCATTATCGCGGACGACGCCTTTTGGCTCACCTGTCGTCCCGGATGTATACAGAATATAGAGCGGGTCGGTCGCCGATACTGAAACACAGCCATGTGGCTGGGTAGCCTCTATCGCATCCTTCCAGTCGAGATCATCTGGTCCCATCGAACATTGCAAAGCCTCGCGCTGCACGACAATAGATCGATCTGGTTTATGCTTTGCGAGATCAAGAGCTCCATCAAGCAATGGCTTATATTCAACGACACGGCCTGGTTCTAGACCACAAGACGCCGACACGATGACTTTGGGCTTTGCGTCGTCAATACGCACCGCAAGCTCATTCGCAGCAAATCCACCGAACACAACCGAATGCACGGCACCAAGACGCGCACAGGCAAGCATCGCAATTACCGCTTCCGGGATCATCGGCATATAGATAACAACCCGATCCCCTTTACTGACGCCTTCATTCGTCAACGCACCCGCAAACAACGCAACCTGGTCCCGCAATTCACGATAGGTAAATTTGACGACCTGTGCGGTCATTGGGCTGTCATAGATCAGGGCATTCTGATCAGCGCGACCATTCTCGACATGGCGATCAAGCGCGTTGTAGCAAGTATTGAGCATGCCGCCGGAGAACCAGCGATAGAATGGTGGATTAGACTCATCAAGGACCGCGTCCCATTTCTGATCCCAATCAATACCTTCGGCAGCCTCGGCCCAAAAGGCATCCCTATCGGTCATCGCACGCTGATAAGCGCTATCGAACTCTCCTGACATCTCGACTCCCCGTTTTGCTTTTTGATTTTCTCGCAAACGACTGCATTCATCGTCGCCCATAACGACGGTGCTTGTCATCCCATAGATGTCACCGAGCGGATTTACCTAGTCGGTGAGAAGAAAGTGATTTTTGTTTTTAGGCGTTCATGCCCAGCATTTCGTCTTTTAATCGGAGTTTTTGCTTTTTGATGGCTACGATCAGGTTCTGGTCGGGTTGAGGACGGTTAAGTTCTTCAAGGAGCTTAATTTCTAAACTAGCGTGGTGTGTTTCGAGTGAAGACTTAGCTTCGTCAACAATCATATTGACCTCCTTATAAGTCGGAAACAGAACACCGTATTTTAGGCACAGGTTGCTTTAATCTCCAAGACAGATTCCAAGTCCCCGAGCAGTACGCACCACCGCACTCTTAGGGTCGACCGGATGCGAATGGCCAACTACGTCGGCAAGCGGCACATCGACACAGTCACGACTTGACCATGCCACCATCCGATCAAATTTTTCGGCGGCAATAAGATCAACGGCATGGACGCCAAAGGCGGAGCCAAACAATCGATCACGCGGTGTCGGGATACCGCCGCGCTGTGTATGGCCCAGAACGGTCACCCGACATTCTGCTCCAGCCATGTCCGTTAGACGGTCACACAAATACTGACCGATACCAGCTTCTGCGGAATCACTAACGGGCTTTACCCCTTCCGCGACAACGATCAGAGCAAATGTGCGGCCTTCCTGTTTACGAATATCTTCTAGTTTAGTGCTAAGGCGATCAAGATCGTAGGGGATCTCCGGTATCAGTATCGCGTCAGCACCGCCGGCAATCCCCGCATTAATTGCGATGTGGCCGTGATCTCTTCCCATGACCTCCAAAATCATAACCCGGTTATGGCTAGCCGCCGTCGGTTGCAGTCGATCCAACGCCTCGGTCGCAACATCAACAGCCGTTAGATAGCCAACAGCATTCTCGGTGAGATCAACATCGTTATCGATTGTTTTGGGAATGCCGATCAGATTCCACCCCCCTTGCTGGGCAAGTTTACGCAAGATCGCCAAACTGCCGTCACCGCCAATAGCGATCAGAGCATCGAGGCCTAGTTGATTGTAGCCCTCTATAATTTCTTCGGAGCGATCCTGGTGGCTGCCATCTGGCATCAAAAAATCAAAGGGATCGCCGCTATTTACAGAGCCTAAAATCGTTCCGCCCAACCGCAGGACGGTGCCAGAAAAATCAGAAAGCGACAGCTGCTGATAACGTGGTGGTCGATCCAGCAATCCGTGACTGCCGTCATTAATGCCGTACACCTCCCAACCATACTCAGTAATCGCCCGTTTGGTGACTGCCCGAATTACGGCATTGAGCCCGGCGCAATCGCCACCGCTTGTCAGGACCCCAATACGATTTGTTGCCATTATCTTTTCACCATCTTAGAACACACGTCATAAAAACTGGGTATATTAGGAACACGTAAAGTCAGTTGCGATATCTGTACCTCCACAATGGCCGATAACGCTAGTAAAACGGTACTTTAAACGGAAACAATGGAAGATCAGGACACCCTTAGACGCCGGATAGCCGAGCTTGAAACCGAGCATAACGATCTCGACGGCGTAATTGATCGAGTTTCCGAAGCGGTCCCGTTTGACCAGCTACAACTGCAAAGGCTTAAAAAGCGCAAACTTGTTTTAAAAGATGAAATTCAAACGATGAGAAGTCGGTTAATTCCAGACAATATCGCCTGACACCGGAGCGGCCTCAAGACGCCACTGCTGCTTGCGTCTTTTTCTTATAGGCCATCTTATTTTCATACATGGCACGATCCGCCGCGGCCAAGGCATCACCGGCAGTGTCACCCCCCCTAAATGTGTAAGTCCCGTATGAGACCATGAGAGGAATATCTGCACCATTCCAGTCAAGCGGCTGATCTCCGATACGTTGAACAAGCATCTGGGCTTTTTCGGCGGCTGTCGCTTCATCCGCCTGCGACAGAATTACAGCAAACTCGTCACCACCAAGACGACCCACAACATCAGACTCCCGGACATTTTCAACCAGGACATCAGCGATCCGCATCAGAGCCGCATCACCAGCAGGGTGCCCGTGCGTGTCGTTAATAGGTTTCAGCCCGTTTACGTCAAAATATACCAGGCTACTGGGTGAATTATAACGTTCGGCGAATGCCATGATCCGCGACAGCTCTCGAACAAAAGCCCGCCGGTTCGCAACCGGTGCCAATGCATCCTGGTCCGCCAGCTGTTCAAGATACGCGATCCGTTGGCGACTTTGTTCAAGCTCACGACGGAGAGAATCAACCTCTTCCATAAGACGTTGAATTGCGCCTTGAACTTTCGGTGTTAGTTCAGCATCAGGAATACCGAGGACACTGGCAGAATCGGAAATTGCCCGTGCAGCAGGGGCCGCAGCCTCACCGGACCGCGAATAGGCGGTGGCCAACCTTGCGTTTGGCACAATCGGTCTGGAACTCGAAACTTTCATAGCCTACCCGCATTAGCTTGCGTCCACCAAGACGTGAAACGCCATGCTGGTAGTCAACGCTCATTTCGTTAAAGAACTATTAGAAATCTAGAGAATCGGCGGGTATTGCGGGGGGACAACGCTTCCGTATATTAGCGAGTATTAAATTTAAACCGACAACAGATGAGTAAATAGATGGCTAAAAAACCCGCTGCGAAAAAGGCCTCCCGCAAACCTGCAAAATCCAAAAACCCGCTCGTCGGGATCGTTATGGGGAGCCAATCAGACTGGGAAACCATGCATCATGCAGCTGACACGCTGAAAAAACTCGGCATTGCCCACGAAGTCGCCGTTCATTCAGCCCACCGGACTCCTGACCGGCTCGTCGATTGGATCAAGGACGTCGAAGGACGCGGTGCAAAGGTGTTTATCGCTGGCGCGGGCATGGCAGCTGCTCTCCCTGGCTGTGTTGCCGCTATGACAGCTAAACCTGTCTTTGGCTGCCCAATGGAAACCCGTGTAATGGGCGGCATGGATAGCTTACTTTCGATGGTTCAGATGCCGGGTGGCATTCCTGTCGGGGTTCTTGCTGTTGGTCGGGCTGGCGCGGTAAACGCTGCGTTGCTCTCAGCTGCTGTATTAGCACTCGGCGATGAAAAAATTGCCAAAGCGGTCGACAAGTTCCGGGCCAATCAGACCAAGGCTGTTCCGCTGACACCGAACTAAGACGCATTTCTAGCGGGCGCGCACAGCTCGTAGAATTTTAAACGGATCTGGAAGACGGCAGGCTATTTTTTCCAGTCTGCCGCGGAGGGCCGGAATTTTCATAACGTCGGCAATGCGTCGGTCGAGAAACGCCCAACTGTCAACGCAGTCATCTGAATCATCATCGAGCCAAAAGAGGCTCGTCGAGGTAACGACCCCGGCAAGCAAAGCACGCTTGGTGTAAAAACTAAAATCCGAGGAGCGGTCACCCACCGCATACCAGATTGCGTCTACAGTTTTGTAAACGCCTTTGCCGCCACGCGAAATGTTTCCGGGCAGTGACAGAAAGGCAACGGTCCGACGAACGGTTTCGCGATGTGGTGCTAATGCTTCCAGCCGTAATCGCACAGCGAGGGCGACGCGCTCGCGTAATTTCAAACCGTCAACGTCCTGCGTTGCTAGCGCTTCGAGCATTTTCTGATCCGCCCATTCGCTGAAAGCGGCCGCGATCTCCCTTGCCCCACCCGGAAAGAAACGATCTACAGCAATGTCATCCATTCCGGCATCTACTGCACCGGCGCGCAGGGCGTCATCCGTCCAACCATCGAAGGCAACATGTGGCAGGATTGCCTCGAGTAATTTCATCCGTTGTTGTACGCGGTTGTCAGAATGATCTGCCATTACGCAGCTTCTCCTTCACCGTCGCTGGAAGGTTCTTCAGATTCTTCGTTGGCCCCGAGCGACGGCAAGCCAAACTTTTGCGCCTCCTCAGTAAACACCAGCAGAGACAGATCCTGCATCCGCATCGGATAGAGAATTCCATCAAGATGATCGAACTCGTGCTGAAAAACCCGGGCATGAAAACCTGTCGCTTCTCGATCAATCAGCTGACCTTGAGGCGAATAACCGCGATAGCGAATGTGGGTATGGCGTTCGACTGCCCCAGTGAGACCCGGTACCGACAGGCACCCTTCCCAGCCCAGCGCCATCTCGTCTGACAAAGGCTGCCATTCGGGATTGATAATTTCAGTCATCGGTGCGAAATCGGTTTCCGGCGCCTCTTCCTCTTCACCGCGTTCTTGTGGGGCCTCGAAAATTACAAGCCGCTTGCTGATGTGAACCTGTGGTGCTGCGAGACCGGCACCTCTGATATCATCCAACGTTTCATACATATCTTCGACCAGCTTGCGAACTTCACGCGCGGTCGGGTCAGGAATTTCCTTGGCACGCTCCGCCAGGATCGGATGGCCCATACGGGCAATTTTAAGAATAGCCATATCGTCAATATGGATCGGCCAGCGACCCAAATCAATTATTCTGTTGCATCGAAAATTGGGGTATCAGCCAAGTGACTGAAGAATTTCTTCCGTCATCTTTTTGGCGTCGCCAAACAGCATCATCGTGTTATCGCGGAAAAACAGCTCGTTATCGACCCCAGCGTAGCCAGAAGCCATGCCACGTTTAACAAACAGTACGGTTTGCGCCTTTTCAACATCAAGGATCGGCATTCCGTAGATTGGACTATTGGGGTCAGTTTTTGCCGCCGGATTGGTCACATCATTCGCTCCAATGACATAAACCACATCTGCGGTGGAAAATTCGTGATTGATCTCTTCGAGTTCAAACACTTCGTCATATGGCACGTTGGCTTCCGCCAATAAGACATTCATATGGCCAGGCATACGTCCTGCTACTGGGTGGATCGCATAAGACACCTCAACGCCAGCCTCTTTGAGAACATCTCCCATCTCACGGAGAGCATGCTGAGCCTGTGCAACCGCCATACCATAGCCCGGTACAACAATCACCTTACCCGCATTTTGCATGATAAAGCTGGCATCTTCGGCACTACCCTGACGAACCGTTTTGTCGCCTTGTGTAGTAGCGGCGACACCTTCTTCGGTGCCAAAACCGCCAAGGATAACGTTAAAGAACGAGCGGTTCATGCCTTTGCACATGATATAGCTCAGGATCGCTCCCGATGAACCGACCAATGCGCCGGTAATAATCAGCAATGTGTTGCCGAGGGTGAAGCCAATACCGCACGCCGCCCAGCCTGAATAAGAGTTCAACATTGAGACGACGACCGGCATGTCGGCGCCACCGATTGGGAGAATAATCAGAAACCCCAGGACCAATGCCAATGCCACGATTAACCAATAGGCCTGATAAGACTCCGTCGTAGAGAACCACGCGATCAACACAATTGCCGCGATACCGAGAACCGCGTTCAGAAGATGCTGCCCCGGGAAAACCAAAGGGGCGCCCGAGACCAAGCCCTGCAGCTTGGCAAAGGCCACGATAGAGCCCGTAAAGGTAATGGCGCCGATGAAAGTTCCAATCGACATTTCGACCAGGCTCGCCGTCAGAATGTTGCCAACCGCTCCTATGCCATAGGCTTCCGGCGCATAAAGCGTCGCCGTTGCGACAAATACCGCTGCCAGGCCAACCAGACTATGGAACGCCGCCACCAGTTGCGGCAGCGCCGTCATCTGAATCTTAAGCGCCGTGACGGTACCGATGGTGCCACCGACTAGAATGCCAGCAATAATCCAAGTGTAGCTCAGCACATGCGGGCTCGCCAACGTGGTACCGATGGCGATCGCCATCCCGATCATGCCCGTGAGATTACCGCGCCGCGCTGTTTCAGGGGATGACAGACCGCGCAGCGCCAGGATGAAACAGATCGCTGCCAGCAGGTAGGCCAGTCCGGTTAATTCCTCCGACACGCTTTACCCCTTCTTCCGGAACATCTGCAGCATGCGCTGCGAGACGATAAAGCCGCCAAAGATGTTCACCGATGCCAGAACGACAGCGAGAAAACCCATGATCTTGGAGAAATTAGCATCGGTCGGTCCAGCCGCGATCAACGCGCCAACAATAATGACCGACGAGATTGCATTGGTGACACTCATCAACGGTGAATGCAAAGCCGAGGTGACATTCCAAACAACGTAATAGCCGACGAAAATCGCCAGAACGAAAACAGTAAAGAGAGAGATAAGAGAACCTGTTGCTGCCGATGCCGCCGCTGTCTCGGTAGCCTGCATTATCTTCGTGGGGTCCATGCTCAGCTTGCCTTCGCTTTTTCTTCGGCCGGAGAGAGGCCGGGATGAACAACGGCTCCGTCACGGGTGACCAAGCAACCCTGAATGATCTCGTCTTCCCAATCAATGGCCAGCTCTTTGGTCTCTGCATCTACCATTGGCGTAATAAAGTTCAGAAGGTTTTTGGCATACAACATGCTGGCATCTGCAGCCAAACGGCTTGGCACGTTGGCATGACCAACGATCTTCACACCATGTTTGACAACAACATCACCATATTCGCTAATCGGGCAGTTACCGCCCTGCTCAACTGCGAGGTCGACGATCACCGACCCCTCTTTCATTTCCTGAACAGTCGCTTCTGGAATAAGAACCGGCGCCGGACGACCGGGAATAAGCGCCGTACAAATTGCGATATCGGTCTTGATCAGCGCTTCTTTCAGAACTTCAGCCTGACGCGCCTTATACTCGTCTGTCATTTCCTTGGCATAGCCACCAGCGGTTTCCGCATCTTCCGTCGCATCGGGGTCAACTTCAACAAAACGACCACCAAGGCTTTCGACCTGCTCTTTCACAACCGGTCGTACATCATAAGCCGACACCACAGCGCCAAGGCGACGTGCCGTTGCGATAGCCTGAAGCCCGGCAACACCAGCACCAAGGACCAGAACTTTTGCCGGTGGGATCGTTCCTGCCGCCGTCATCATCATTGGGAAGGCTCTGGTATATTCATGCGCGGCATCAAGCACCGCTTTGTACCCTGCGAGATTGGACTGCGAAGACAACACGTCCATCGATTGCGCGCGGCTGATACGCGGCAGCAGTTCCATCGCAAAAGCGGTCACACCCTGTTTGGCATAAGCCTCTGCCTGATCAGCGTTGGAAAGAGCGGACAAGGTACCAATAAGAATGGTGCCCGACTTCATCATCGCGATTTCGTCGTCGCCGCCATCAGCTGCAGTCATGGGCCGTTGAACGCGTAAAACAATATCAGCATCACTGACAGCTTCCGCGGCGCTGGACGCAATCGTTGCACCCACCTCGGACAAGTCTGCATCTGAAATCGAGGCCGCGTCACCGGCGCCGGATTCGACAACGACATCAAAGCCCAGTGCGATAAATTTCTTTACGGAATCGGCGGATGCTGAGATACGGGCTTCGTTGGCCCATTTTTCTTTCGGAACAGCGATTTTCATCAAGTTACAAGCGCAAATTAGCCGCCAAGATTGTCCGGCGAGCGCACAATGACTCTTTGTAGGGGATTTGCCAAGGGGGGAGTCACGCAATGGTGAAACCCTGTGATATCAGCTAATATTATCGGAAATTTTGGTGGAAGACCCTAATGATAGAAAGATCGCCATTAGGCCTAACTCTAGGCAGCATTTTCGTTCTGACGCTTCTCGCAAATTCGTTGCGGGCCGAAACAGAAGAAACCATCCCGACACGCGACGACGTCACCATTTCCTTTGTCATCACCCAACCCGATGGACCCGTAAAATCTGCTGCCATCCTGTTTTCGGGTGGTAGTGGCAAGATCAAGCTCTGGAAAGGGCGCGGACCAAGGGGTAAGAATTTTCTTACGCGGTCACGCAACCGCTTTGCCAATCGCGGTGTGCTGACCATTAATGTCGATGTCGCTTCTGACCGCCGCCGCAAAGGCCTGATTCACTGGCGGGACTCCGATGAATACCGACAAGACATTGCCGCCGTCGTTAAATGGGTCAAAACCAAAACAACAGCACCGCTATGGCTTATCGGTACCAGCCGCGGCACTGTTTCGATTGCCCATCTAGCGGGGTTCCTTCCCATTAATGGAGTGGTTTTCACTGCAACGGTTACCGAAGTTTCCAATGCAGATAAACCGACCGCGCATGGTGCCGACCTTCGGAAAATCAAGGTCCCATCTTTGATCGCCCACCATAAAGAAGATGGCTGCGTCGTTACCCCTGCCGAGAGTCTACCCGCCTTTGCAGCAGCGCTGAAGAACGCCCCAAAGGTGGAGACCATATTGTTTGATGGTGGTGATCCAGACATTTCCGGCCCGTGCAAAGCACAATCGGCACACGGTTTTCTCGGCATTGAAGATCGGGTTGTGGGCCGCATTGTCGACTGGATGCATGCCAACGCACCTAAGTAGCGCCTCTATATAAGGCCGATTTCCTTTGCAATCTCTGACGAGCCATCGCGCGGCAGGGTGACGACCGGCACCTTACCCGCAAAGCGCGATAACGTTGCCTGGGTCTCCGAAAGCGGAACCGGGCTCTCCAACGATTCGCTGATGACGACGCCCGCAACGGTCAGCCCTCTATTCTGTACAGCGTGTAGCGCGGTTAGCGTGTGGCTCAACGTTCCGAGATAAGAACCGGCGACCAACAGCACAGGGGCGGCTACCTCAACCATCAAATCGAGTATGGTTGCCTGTTCTGTTAAGGGCACCATCACGCCGCCGACCCCTTCGATAATCCGGATTGAATTTAGCGCACCATTCGCATCGCAAAATCTCGCAATCTCCTGAATATCGAGCGCCCGACCCTCGTGAGCGGCTGCCATATCAGGAGAAATTGGTTCACGAAATCGCCACGGCGAAATCTCATCAATGCTATTCCGTGTAACGTCACGACCCAGCGCTTCCAAGATCAAGGCTGTATCACTTTCACCCGGACCATCGTCATCAAAACCGGAGATTACGGGCTTTACCGCGGTGCATGCGATTCCTGCCTGTCGTATTTCGTTGAGCAGTATAGTGGTGACAAATGTCTTACCAACATTGGTCCCAGAGCCTGAAACAAACAACGACGTCACGGCAGAAAACCTGTCTTTCGCACTGCAACGGCCAAGCGGTCGACATCTTTGTCTGAATGATACGCGGCAAATGTAAAGCGCAACCTCGCCGTCCCTTCTGGCACAGTCGGCGGACGGATTGCCGTCACCAGAAAACCCTCTTCTGCGAGTTGGTGTGACGCCGCGAGAGCCTTTTCAGCTGTTCCCACTACCAAAGGCACAATGGTGCTCTCTGGGTCCGGTAATCCCACCTGCTGCGTAAATCGTCGTGCCCGCGCCATCGGTAAGCGAGTGAGTTCCAGATCAGCTTCAATAATCTCGAGGGCAGTACAAGATGCGGCAACAACAGCGGGTGGTAACCCTGTTGCATAAATCAGACTGCGCGCTCGGTTAATCAATAAATCAATCACTGGCTGGGAGGCGCAGATAAACCCACCATAGGACCCAACCGCTTTCGACAAGGTGCCCATCTGAAGGGGGATGCGTGCCCCAACGCCTGCTTCAGCAGCGCTGCCCCGACCATCACCCACGACACCCAAGCCATGGGCATCATCTGTCATTAACCAGGCATCAAATGTTTCCGCCAGATCGCACAAATCGGCCAGCGGTGCTCGATCGCCATCCATGCTGAAGATCCCTTCAGTCATGATCAGGCAATGACGAAAATTACATCGTTCTTTTTGAAGAATGCGTCGACAGTCCTCAATATCGTTATGGCGAAAGAATCTACTCTCAGCCGGTGACGCCTGAATTCCCGCCCGCATGCTGGCATGGGACAATTCATCAGCCAGAATAAGGTCACCCTTCCCAGCAAGAACCGGCGGTATGCCCAAATTAGCGAGATAGCCACTACCAAACACCAGCGCTGCTTCGGTGCCTTTTAACCGCGCCAACCGGATCTCAAGATCGTCATAAAAAGGGTGATTTCCGGTGACCAGTCGCGAGGCTCCGGCGCCCGCCCCAAACTGTTTTATGGCTTCCGACGCAGCGCGTTTCACATCTGGGTGCTGCGACAGACCAAGATAGTCATTACAGCAAAATGAAATCATTTGCCGCTCATCGCGTGTCGCCTGCCCAGCCTCCCCTCGTCCTGTCTCCGACAGCGCACGCCGAAGCGTCGCCGCTTCAAGCTCTGCCAGCTTGCTGCGCGCTACCTGTTCAATGCTGGATGTCGGCCCTCGCCCTTCCATCAACTTTGCTGTCCGAAACCCGAACTGCACCTTTCAGATCGTTGCGTGTCGTCATATTATACGCCAGTTCATAGGTAGGGCGCGATGGCACTTTCAAGCAAAGATATTATCGAACGTACGGGTCCACAGGTTCCACAGGCAGAAATTCGGCATGACTGGACCCTGGCGGAGGCGGAAGCGTTATTTTCAAAGCCTTTCAATGACTTATTGTTTAACGCCCAGTCCCTGCACCGAAAATACTTTGCCCCAAACGAGGTGCAGATCAGCACACTGCTATCGATCAAGACCGGCGGTTGCCCTGAAGATTGCGCCTATTGCCCGCAAAGTGCGCATTACGATACCGACACCGACCGCGATGCTCTGATGGATATCGATTCGGTTTTAGCCGCCGCGCGCGAAGCCAAACGTGGTGGTGCCAGCCGATTCTGCATGGGGGCTGCCTGGCGCAGTCCAACCGATCGCGACCTGGATGCGGTCTGCAAAATGGTCGAAGGTGTCAAAGACCTTGGGCTGGAAAGTTGCGTCACGCTCGGCATGTTGCGCGAGGAACAAGCCAAACGATTGAGCGACTCCGGACTCGATTACTACAATCACAACGTCGACACCTCGGAAGAATATTACAGCGAGATCATTACCACTCGAACCTACGAAGATCGGCTGAACACACTTGGAAATGTCCGGGATGCCGGGATCAATGTCTGTAGCGGCGGCATCGTCGGCATGGGCGAAACACCGAAAGACCGCGCGGGAATGCTGACCACTCTCGCCTCTTTGCCGGAACATCCGCAAAGCGTGCCGATTAATATGCTGGTCGCCGTTGAAGGTACGCCGCTTTCGGAAACACCGGCGATTGATGCCATTGAGTTCGCCCGCACCATCGCGGTTGCCAGAGTGATGATGCCAGCCTCCGTCGTCCGACTTTCAGCCGGACGCAATGACATGACCGATGAGGCGCAGGCGCTGTGCTTTGCCGCCAGCGCCAATTCGATCTTCTATGGTGATGTCTTGCTAACGACTGACAATCCGGAACGCGAAGCAGATATGGTACTATTTGATCGGCTTGGTCTTAAGCCGTCCGCATCTACGACATAATCCAAGGGCATGACCCAGCCCTCTCCACCAAGCGATCCCAGACTAAAATTTCTCTGGCGACCCTATACCCAAATGCAAATCGAGGCACCGCCGCTAACCGCTGTTGAGACCTGCGGCGCGCAGATTAAGCTCGCAGATGGGCGCTGGCTCATAGACGGTATCTCATCTTGGTGGACGGCCTGTCACGGTTACAACCATGAGGCAATTATCGATGCAATGCATAAGCAACTCGATGACATGCCACATATCATGTTTGGCGGGCTGACACATGAACCCGCTTTACAACTCGCCTGGCGGCTGACCCGTATCCTGCCCGGCAACGGCACACCAAACGCACTTCAGCATATCTTCTTTTCGGATTCGGGATCTGTCGCCATCGAGGTCGCCCTCAAAATGGCGGTGCAGTACTGGCACAATAAAGGGGCACCGACCCGCACCCGCTTTGTCGCGTTCCAACATGCCTATCATGGCGATACCAGCGGTGCGATGTCCGTCTGCGATCCAGATGAAGGAATGCATGCCTTGTTTAAAGGCGCGATTCCGGAACAGATCATTATTGAGTTACCCGAAACAGCTGACCAGCTGGCAGCCTTTGACCAACTGCTGACCGGCGGGCACAAAGAAATCGCCGGCGTTATCCTCGAACCGCTTGTTCAGGGTGCTGGTGGCATGAAATTTCATTCTCCCGAAACACTCTCCGCTATCGCAGAATGCTGTGCCCGTAACGATGTCTTGTTTATCGCCGATGAAATCGCCACCGGGTTCGGGCGGACCGGCACGATGTTTGCTTGCGAACAGGCATCCGTCGTTCCCGATATTATGTGTATCGGCAAAGCCCTGACAGGTGGCACTATCGGCATGGCAGCAACTGCCGCAAATGAAAAAATCTTCTCGGCGTTCTTGTCTGACGATGACAAGGCAGCCTTTATGCACGGGCCGACCTATATGGCGAACCCGTTAGCGGCCGCTGCCGCCAATGCCTCGCTTGATCTGTTTGAAGATGGCGAACGACTGGAGCAGGTAGAGCGAATAGAAGGTGCCCTGCGAGAGCAGTTGGAACCCTGTCGCAATATTCCGGGCATCGAGGACGTCCGGGTGCTAGGCGCTATCGGTGTCGTCGAGATGGCAGAGGCACGCGATATCGACTGGCTGCGTCAACGCTTTGCAGAAGAAAATGTATGGGTAAGACCATTTGGCGACATCGTCTATTTAATGCCACCCTTTATTGTCGGCGCAAACGAGATGACGGCCCTAACGGGGGCCGTCGTCAAAATCATGAATGAGTGGTCTAAGAGAACCGGGTAACCCCGGAAAAGAATTGGTTTAGAAACCTTCGATTTGCATCCGCTTGCGTTCGAGCTTGCGGGTACGGCGGACGGCTTCAGCCTTCTTCCGGACGCGGCGTTCAGAGGGCTTCTCATAAGAGCGATTGCGCTTCATTTCGCGCCAGATGCCCTCGCGCTGCATCTTTTTCTTCAGCGCTTTCAGAGCGCCGTCGACATTATTATCACGAACAAATACTTGCACGGTTTTCGGTATCTCCTTCCGACAAACAAGCCCCGCGAACATCAATCTCTCGCGAAGGCCCGCTTATCTAGCAAATACCGCCCGCAAATGAAACACCTAATGAAAGATTCTTGTATGAAGGTTTTTAAGCCGTTTCCGGTACTTTTGCCTTCTTGAGCGCTGCTTTTTGGGTCTTCGCCAATTTTTTGACGTCAAAATCGTCAATCAGCTCATTGAATAGTCGGTGCCAGTTCACTTCTGCCGCCAAATGGGTAAACACAGACCCCAACCCAATGGCGGCGCGATCCATCAAAACAAACTCTCGCGGCGGCTTCACGCCGCCGAGACGATGCAGCTCGCGATGGACCTCGGCAGCAACCTTTGCGCCATACATGGTGCCATCGGTTTCCTGAATCTTACGTTTTTTATCAACCAATAACGGCGCATAGATAAAAGCCGCCCACATATTCAGAACATCAATGATTTCCTGATTGAGACCCTTAAACCCCCAGGTTTCATAGGCATGGACGGCAAGATCGGCATCATTGTTGAGCAGAGAATTATAGAGATCGAGAACCCCCTGCACGAAGGACGGGCCAAAAACACGAATGCAGCCGAAATCAAGCAGATTGATTGTACCATCTGGCCGCACGGAATAGTTCCCAAGATGTGGGTCACCGTGAATGACGCCGTAATGATAAAATGGCACATACCAGGCGCGGAACAGATTCTGGGCGACCTGATCGCGTTTCGTCTGTGCAGAATCCTTTACCGTCAGAAGGTTCTCGCCCTCCAACCAACTCATCGAGAGCAAACGATCAGTTGAGAGTGTTGGAAACGGTTTTGGCACATGCACGTTGTCTTCCTGCGCCAACATATTTCCATAGAGTGTCATGTGCGCGGCTTCGCGTTTGTAGTCGAGTTCCTCCCGCAACCGCGCCGCAACTTCGCTGTGGATTTCACGCGGATCGACGGCTTTGTCATAGCGCCGATAAACCGCAAAGATCACCTTAAGCTGCCGTAGATCAGCTTCGACCGCTGACTGCATATCGGGATATTGCAGCTTACAAGCCAACGCCTCGCCCTTTTTTGTCTCGGCGCGATGTACCTGCCCTAATGATGCCGCTGCCGCGGCGTTGTGCTGGAATTCTTTAAACTTCTTATGCCAATCAGGACCGAGCTCCGCCGCCATCCGTCGCTTGACAAACAGCCACCCCATTGCCGGTGCGTTGGATTGCAGATGTGCCAGCTCCTCGACATATTCCGGCGGCAACATGTCAGGCACCGTCGACATGATTTGTGCCACCTTCATCAGCGGACCTTTGAGTCCACCCAACGCATCCCGTAAATCCCGCGCATGCGCGTCCTTGTCCAACGACGTGCCAAGGTATTTTGCGCCCGCCAAACGCGCCGCCAACCCGCCGACCGCGCCGCCGACACGGGCATAACGCTTTACCCGGCCGCCCAACGAATTGCGTTCAGAGGCATCATCAGCCATCGCTGTCAGCCTATCTCTTCGAGCTCATCGATTAGCCCCGATACGACGCCGAGTCCTTTCGACCAGAACTTCGGATCAGAAGCATTAAGACCAAACGGTGCGAGCAACTCTTTATGATGCAAGGTACCGCCAGCCCGCAACATATCGAGGTATCGTTCGGCAAATCCTTCGTTGGCGTTTTCGTAAACCGCATAAAGCGAGTTCACCAAACAATCGCCAAACGCATAGGCGTAAACATAAAACGGCGAGTGGATGAAATGCGGAATGTAGGTCCAGAAATATTTGTACTCGTCGTGGAAGCGGATCGCCGGACCGAGGCTTTCACCCTGAATATCCATCCAGATATCGCAAATGCGATCAGCCGAGAGTTCACCTTCGCGGCGCTCAGTATGAACCCGTAACTCGAACTCATAGAAGGCAATCTGCCGAACTACTGTGTTGAGCATGTCCTCAACCTTACCCGCCAACATCGCCTTGCGCCGCGCGGGGTTCTTTTCCCCCGCCAGTAAAGAACGGAAGGTCAGCATCTCGCCAAACACCGAGGCAGTCTCGGCCAGGGTTAGTGGCGTATCGCATTTCAAATGTCCCTGTGGCCCGGCTAGCACTTGGTGACAGCCATGGCCAAGCTCATGCGCGAGTGTCATGACATCACGCGGGCGGCCCATATAGTTGACCAACAGATAAGGATGCGCTGACGGTACAGTCGGATGGGCAAAGGCACCTCCCGCCTTACCGGGCCTTGGTGCGGCATCGATCCACGGCTTGTCGAAGAACTGTTTCCCGACCTTGGCAAGATCAGGCGAGAAGGCGCCATAGGCATCGAGGACCAGCGACTTGGCAGTATCCCACGGGATTTCCTTACCGCCAGCATCCGGGAGAGGCGCGTTGCGATCCCAGTAATCAAGTTTGCGCTTACTGAACCAGCGTGCCTTTAATTTGTAATAGCGGTGCGACAGATCAGGATAGGATTTTCTGACCGCCGCCGACAGCGCATCGACAACCTCATCCTCAACATGGTTAGCAAGATTGCGCGAAGATTGCGGACGCGCATAGCTACGCCAGCGATCATCGATCTCTTTATCTTTCGCCAGCGTATTGGTGATCAGGCTAAATAACTGAATATGGTCGCCAAACGTTCTGCCCAACGCCTTGGCGGCTTTTTTACGAACTTCGCCCTTTGTGTCAGACAGGCTGTGTAGAACTTCTTCTGTAGTCTTCTGCTTGCCATCCATATCGATCCGCATACGCGCCATAGTCTCGTCAAACAAACGATTCCACGCAGCGCGACCGGCAACCCGCTTATCATGCAGCAAGCGTTCCATTTCCTCATCGAGCTCATGCGGGCGGAACACCCGCACATCACGTATCCACGATGCGTAATGTGCCAACGACGGTGCCTTGAGTTTCTTCTTCAGCGCCGCATCGGAAATCTGGTTAATCTCCAATGTGAAGAACACCAGATGCGCTGCGATATCAGTCACCGCTTCCTGCGTTGTCTGATAGAACCGCGCAATCTCCGGGTCAGCGACATCAGCGGCATGCACGAGCTGCGCATAGCTCATGACCCGTGACAATGTCTCATCAATTTTCTCATAGGCTTTGACAGCACCACCGAGTGCGATCCCGGACAACTTGCCAGTTTTACCAAAATATTTTTTGTGAAAGGCCGTGGAGTCTTTCTTGGCCTTCGCTAAATCTTTCTTCAGGGCCGTGCTATTGGGACCTGGATAAAGATCTTTGAGGTTCCACCGGGGTAATTGTTTTGGAGGTTGCGGTTTCTTTTGTCGTGCTGCGGCCATCAGATACTCCTTGTTTCGTCTAACGATATAAGGCGCGCGTTAACGGAAACCAACCGCGAATAAAGAACCGGTGACATATTTCCCTTCATGAGCGATCCTCGCCATTGCGTTTTGATCAATACAAACATCCTTCGGAGTTTCGAAAATGCGTATCGCTGCCGTGGACCTTGTCAGCAACACCTGTTTCCCAGCCCTGGCCGCCTATGAGCTTGGGTATTTCAAAGCCGAGGGGCTGGATGTCGAGATAGAGCTGGTGTCCTCGATAGGCTCGACCAAGGCCCTTAAAGACGGAGAAGCGGACGCGATGATCGCAGGTTCCGTGTTTGACGCCCTGACCGAATTTACGGATTGGGAAGGCGCCAAGGTATGTGTTGCCCTGTCTCAGGGAACGCCGTGGCTACTCACCGTTCGCGCCGACCTTGCGGCGGATCGCGGCGATGTCGAGGCGTTACGCGGTTTGACACTGACGGCTGCTGAAGGACCTGATCTCGCCTTTAAACAGATGCTGAGAAGTGGCGGGCTCGACCCCGAGAACGACGTCACCATTATCGATCTACCCGGCGCCAAAGACCGCGACGTTTCCTTTGGGGTGTTCGCCGCCGAAGGTCTGACCAACGGAGATATCGACGGGTATTGGTCTAACGCCATGGGGGCAGAAACTGCCGTTAGCAGAGGTGTCGGCAAAATCCATGTCGATGTCAGACGCGGTGATGACCCGGGCAATGTTCGTTTCGCAACCTGCGCCGGGCTGGTCTCGACCGATGATTATATTGCCCGCGAGCCCGACGCCATCGACGCCGCTGTCCGAGCTATCGTCAAAGTGCAGAAGGCGTTGCGTGCAGACCCGACCCTCGCGCGCAAAGTCGGGGATGGTTTATTCCCGCCGGAAGCGGCATCCCTGATTTCCACCATCGTCGAGCGCGACGCGCCGTTCTATGACCCGGCAATGCCCGAAGAAACCGTACGGCGCATGAATGATTTCGCTCAGTCCGTCGGCCAGCTTAGCGGCCCCGTACCCTATGAGCGGGTGATCGCCACGAGATGCGTGCCATTATGGTCGGCAGGATAAAGAGCCTCTATGGGTGCCCCTTATGAGCGCCATTATTTCCCTTTGAAAGTCGCCGCTATTTTTGATTGAAGTGTCGCTGCCGTAAAAGGCTTAACGATATAATTGCTAACGCCGGAGGCCTTAGCCGCAACGATGTTATCCACTTTTGATTCTGCCGTAATCATAATGAAGGGGATGTCGCATAGATCTTTGTCGCCACGCACATGTTTTAGCAGCGCAAGGCCCGAAACCCTCTCCATATTCCAGTCTGAAATCACCAAGCTATAACGGTGTTTGCGGAGCTGTGCGATAGCATGGTCCCCGTCGGAAGCAGTATCGATATTTGTAAATTTCAGCTGTCCTAGTAAATTCTTGATAATACGCGTCATCGTGACCTGATCATCAACAACCAGAATTCTCATATCTAGATCAATTTTGCTCATAGCGGCTGGGCTTTCATCGAATTACGGTCCAAAACGGGCAATACGGTCTAAAACAAGGTGTTGTATCCCAACACTACTTATAAAAGTATTAAGGTAGTCTATAACAATAGTTTTAAGGATATATCCTAGTTGTCTACCACCCGTATCGTACGCACTCTGCTGGCCTCTTGCCCGACATTGCAAGACCATGAGTGCGTTGAGCTGCTACCGCCATGGGACTACTACAATAGCCGGTAGGGTTGGAAAGAAAGAGCCATGACTGACAAGCTCGCTAATCTGCAACAATATGTCGGCAACAGCCAGACGGCGGAGGACGTCATCACCGCCTCTCAGGTTGGGCGGTTGGCGGTCGCGCTGGATGTTGACCACCCGGCACAGAACAAAGGCAACGCTGTACCACCCGGCTGGCATGGAGTGTTCTTTCCACCTTTAGTGCCGCTCGACCAACTCCGCGAGGATGGTCAGCCAACCGGCGGCGGCGTCGCTCCGCCCGTTCCCTTACCGAGACGCCGCCTCGTTGGCGTTAGAGGTCAGTACCTCGATACCCTGTGCATTGGGGACGATGTCACGAAGGTGACAGAAGTCGCCGAGATTAAAATTGAAGAGTTTGGCGCCGGACCCACCGCACGCGTCACTGTCCGGGAGAGCATTTCATCGCCGCGTGGCCTCGCCGTGGTCGATGAACGTGACGTGTTATATTTCGGTGAAGATGGCGCCGGCGATATTGATCAACCCTTCGACACCCCATCCGCACCACCGTGGAGCCGAACTTACGAGTCCAATCCGGTGATGATTTTTCGCCTGTCCGCCGTGCGCTTTAATTCGCATCGCGTCCATTATGATCGCGATTACACAACCAAAGAAGAAGGCTATCCAGGTCTGCTTGTTCCTGTAACACTGGTGTCCTTCCTGATGATGGAAATGTGCCGCGCCCAAGCACCGGATCGACCGCTCACCGCGTTCAGCTACCAATCCGAAAAGCCGGTTTTCGATCTCGGCCCTTACAGCATTTTTGGATCACCGGACGGCGATACTGTAACAATGTGGGCGACTGACTACGAAAGTGATTTGGCCGTAACAGCCACCGCAACGCTGAAATAACGCGTCACTGACCGGTTCGAGTCGGAGGCTAATTGATTTATACTAGCGCAAATTAACGACGTCGGAATGTGATCGGGATGACAAAGCAAACACAAAGTCTGGTCGCCTTGTTTTTTGAGCAAGCGTTACGGAAAGACGATGCGCCGTTCCTGTGGTCAAAGATAGATGGCGAGTGGCAGTCAGTGAGCTGGGCTGAGGCCGTGACCCAAATGGGCGCGCTCGCCGAAGCTCTCGCGAAACTAGGTGTTAAACCGGGTGATCGTGTTGGGCTGGTGTCAGAAAGCCGCCCGGAATGGCCGATTGCCGATCTTGCGATCATGGCAGCCGGCGCGATCTCGGTTCCCACTTACATCACCAACGGCATTGCCGATCATCGTCATGTTTTAGAAGATTCCGGTGCCAGCGCCGTTATCATCTCCACGTCTGCGCTGGCCGCGAAAGTCTTGCCCGCGGCGCAGGAAGCTGGCTGCGTCAAATTCGCCATCACGATTGAAGATATCGCGGAAGCCGACGCCTCAGATGTCCCCACCCATCGATGGGAGACAGCCATCGCCGATGCCGAGGATAACGCTGCTGCAACTATAGAAGCCGCGGTCACAGGCTTATCCCGCGAAGACACCGCTTGCCTAATCTATACCTCAGGCACCGGCGGCACACCGAAGGGCGTGATGCTGAGCCACGGCGCGATCCTGAGCAACTGCACCGGCTCGACAGAAATGCTGAAAGAGATGGGACTGGATGATGAGGTCTTCCTGTCCTTCCTGCCTTTATCGCATTCATACGAACACACTGCCGGGTTGTTCTTCCCGATCATGCTCGGAGCACAAATCTATTACGCAGAAGGCATCGACAAGCTGGCGCAGAATATGGCGGAGGTTCACCCAACCCTGATGACGGCCGTGCCACGGCTTTACGAAGTGATGCACGACCGAATCCGGCGTGGCGTCAAACAAGCTGGCGGCAAATCTGAAATGCTTTTTGAACAAACCATCGCAATGGGGCGCAAACAATATGAAGAAGCTCACAACATGGGGTTCTTTGAGAAACTGCAAAATGCGATGTTGTCCAAGCTCGTGCGCGCGAAAGTCCAGCAACGGTTTGGGGGCCGTCTCAAAGCATTGGTCTCAGGCGGCGCACCCCTTAACTACGACATCGGCATCTTCTTTACCGCTCTCGGAGTGCGCATCCTACAAGGCTATGGCCAGACGGAAAGCGCACCGGTCATTAGCTGCAATCCACCATCGCATAACCGGATCGAAACCGTCGGTCAGATTATGAAAGATGTCGAATGCCGTATCGCTGATGACGGCGAAATAATCGTGCGCGGCGAGCTGGTCATGCAGGGCTATTGGAACAATCCAGAGGCGACAGCAGAGGCCATCAAGGATGGCTGGCTGCACACCGGCGATATCGGCGAATTCGATGACGACGGTCATCTGCGCATTACAGACCGCAAGAAGGACATCATCGTCAATTCAGGAGGCGACAATATCGCGCCACAACGTATCGAAGGGATGCTGACAGCGCAGCCGGAAATTGGCCAGGCAATGGTTTATGGCGACAAACGCCCGAATCTCGTCGCACTGGTTGTACCGGATCCAGACTTCGCTGCCGCCTGGGCGAAAGAACAGGGGTTCGTCACGACAGACCTTGACGCAGTGATCGAACACCCCAACTTCAAGTCTGTGATCAACGAAGCGGTCGACCGGGTGAGTGGTGATCTTTCTGTGATTGAGAAGGTCCGGCGCTTTACCTTAACCGCAGAAGCCTTCACGATTGATAACGGGATGATGACCCCGACGCTCAAGATACGACGGCACATGATCCGTGAGAAATATGGCGAAACACTGGAGGCTCTTTATGGACGCTAGGTCAAACACTCAACTTCAACCACGCCTCCGGGCATCAAAGATCGCAGCGACTTTTCTGATCTTCGGCCTATTGGCGCAGGGCTGCGCCGCAGTGGAAGACCGGCGATTGGGTCAGGTCGCGACCGATGCTGAAATCCGGCTCGATATCAACAAACGCGTCTTGAATGGCCAGAACCAGGATTTGTTTTTCGATCTCAAAACAAATGTCTATGAAGGTCGGGTCATGCTGACCGGTGCGGTGAAACTACCCGAAAACCGCAACCGCATTGCGGCCCTCGCCAAAGGTATCCCCGGTGTCCGCACGATCTATAACGATGTGCAGGTTACAGGCGCAGGTGGTTTCAAGAACACGGCAAATGATGTCTGGATTAAGACCAAAGTCACTTCGCAATTGCTCGCGGAAAACGGCGTCAATTCCGCAAACTATCAAACCCGTGTGGTGAATTCGGTGGTCTATATTATTGGCCGCGCTCTTTCAAAACATGAGTTGGGCAAGGTTATGACGATTGCCAGACGGGTCGAGCACGTGACCAAAGTCGTGAACCACATTGAGACCCGACCGTAGTCACCGCATACACTACGCTCAAACAGATAAGGAAATACCATGGCTGAAGGCGAAACCGCACTGATCGTTGGCGTTGGCGCAGGGCTTAGCGCCTCGCTTGCCCGGCGTTTTTCATCGGAAGGCATTAAGGTCGCCCTTGCCGCCCGCAACACTAATAAGCTCGGTGACCTGGTCGCCGAAACCGGCGCCAAAGCCTATGCCTGTGATGCCACCGACCCCGCTGCGGTTGAAGGATTGTTCAGCGCGGTGACCAGCGATCTCGGTGAGCCCGATATCGTAGTCTATAACGCGTCCAACCGCGTCCGTGGCCCGATCACTGAGATTGATCCCGAGGCCGTTCTGACCGCGATCAAGATCACCTGTTATGGTGGTTTCCTCGTCGCGCAGCAGGCCGCCAAACAGATGGTCGCCCGTGGCAATGGCGCGATCTTTTTCACCGGGGCCTCTGCCGGGGTGAAGGGCTATCCCAACTCCGCCACCTTCGCGATGGGCAAGTTCGGTTTACGCGGGTTGGCCCAGAGCATGGCGCGCGAACTGCACCCACAAAACGTACACATCGCACATTTCGTGATCGATGGCGGGATCAAACAACCCGGCGACCCAAGAACGGATCGTGGATCAGATGGATTGCTGGAACCCGACAGCATCGCCAACAGCTATTACAATTTCTGGCGTCAGCCCCGTGATAGCTGGGCCTGGGAGTTGGAGCTGCGGCCTTGGGTCGAAAAGTTTTAAGGTTGAGAAGTTTTAGCGACTAGGTCGCTGCTTCACCAAATAACAGCACATCATCACCCGGCTTCCAGGCCGGGTATTTCTGCATCACGGAGAGAAAGAGCTCGCCCTCCAAATGTCGGTTGAACCACGTCTGTAATAATGGATACGGCGCATCGTCAAACCACGCCTTATCGACAAAGGCGAACTGCCGGATAAACGGAAACACCGCGATATCAGCGAAGGTCGTTCGTGTGCCGCACAGCCCCAGCCCGTCATTTTCAGCAAGCCGCGTTTCTAGCATCGCGAGAAATTCCGCTCCTTGATCGCGGTAATAGCTCTGCGGATGTTCGGGAAACCGCACGGAATATTTATAGCGATCAAGCGCGTCTTTAAAGTCGCCGTCGAGTTGCTCAATCAACTCTTCAACGTCTTCAGTAGGTTCCAGCCAGTTGTCCGGGTCATTGATATCGAGCGCCCAGCGCATAACATCGAGGCTTTCTTCCAACACCTGACCATCTGCCAGTTGCAAGACCGGCACCGTGCCTTTTGGGGATAATTCGATCATCGAGACAGGTTTGTCGCGCAGCACAACCTCGCGCAATTCACACACGACACCCGATTTCATCACCGCCATACGCGCCCGCATCGCATAGGGACAACGTCGAAAGGAATAGAGGATGGGATTGGCACTCATAGTCGGTCAGCCGTCCTGATTTTCACGGCTCATGGCCATCTCGATTTGGCGCTGGCGTTCCTTAAGCCCCGCGATCTTCTGGTCACTATGGGTGCCATGACAATGCGGACACGACACACCTATCTGATAATGCGGTGACACTCGATCAGCGTCGGAGAGCGGCCGACGGCAGGCATAGCATTGCGCATAAGATCCCGGCGCGAGGTTCTCATCGACCGCAACCCGGTCATCAAACACAAAACACTCGCCCTGCCACAGGCTTTCTTCCTTATCTACAGTTTCAAGGTATTTCAGGATGCCACCGTCGAGGTGATAGACCTCCTCAAACCCCTGCTTCATGAGATAGTTGGTCGCCTTCTCACAGCGGATGCCACCGGTACAGAACATCGCGACCTTGCGGTGCTTTTGTGGATCAAGCTTCTCATCGACAAAATTGGGAAACTCGCGAAACGTCTCGGTGTTGGGGGAGATCGCATTCTCAAACGTGCCGATATCGCACTCATAGGCATTGCGGGTATCGATGGTCAGCACGTCTGGATCTTTGACCAGTTCATTCCAGCGTTTCGCATCAACCCGCTCACCACAAAGTTCTCCGGGGTCAGTGTCCGGCACACCCATCGTAACGATCTCGCGCTTGAGCCGGACTTTCATGCGTCGAAACGGCGCTTTGTCGGTATAGGATTCTTTATAGCGTAGCGTCTTGAAGCGTTCATCCGCTCGCAAGTAATCCAGTAAATTATCGACGCCCATACGCGGCCCGGCGATGGTCCCGTTTAGGCCTTCGCGCGCCAGCAGGATCGTACCCATGAGGTCATTTTCGAGACAGAGATCGAGCAGCGGCGGCTTCATGTCCTCGAAATCATCAAGGCCCACGAAGTGGTACGTCGCTATTACGACAAAACTGTTTTCAGACTGCGCGGTCATTATGCGGATATCTCTAATACGCGCAGAGCCGATTTGGTAGTTTTTTCCCCTAGCCTACCGACGAGCGAATGAACGAGCCTGTTCTCGGCAGCATAAGCACTGAAGCAAGAATTGTTGCAGCGCCGACGGCGAGGACGATAAACAAGGCGGAGAAACCCCAGCCGCCGTGTATCCAGGCGATAACCGGCACCGCCGATGCCGACACCGAAAATGCCACAATATAGCGCACCGAATAAACCCGACTGCGATATTCGGATTTTGTCGCCCGCGCGATGAGCACATCATTGATGGGAATCTGGCCGAACACCGCCAACATGAACGCGACCGATACGACCAGCGCCGCAATGCCCGTCAAATGAATCATGGCGCCGAGAAACACCATTTGCAGACCAGCAACCACGGCAAACACTGTCCGTACCGAATGGCTATCAACCAGATAGCCGACGGCGAGCTGCGCGAAAGCTGCAACCGTGAAGACCAAAAACGCGTACCAACCGACCTGCGTCGCGCTGCCCGCCAAATCCTTCAACCGTTCATCAAACACCTCCGGCAAGGCGAAGGTCGTGCTCTGGAAAATCAAACCGCCAACCGCCGTCGAAAAGATAATGATCGAGAAAAGACGAATAAGGACAGCACGGGGAAAATCTTCAGGCTCTGACTTCGCAGCCTGCTTGGCAGCGGTAGCCGTTTCGGCGGCGGTGTCCTTCTGAGAGATGATTAAGATTATGTAGGCGAGTCCGACGACGACGGAGAAAACACCCGGGGCAATAAAGGCTGCCTGCCAGCCGGTCGTGTCGATCAGAAATCCGGTGATCAGGGCTGCGCTGGCAACACCAAGATTGCCAAACACCCCATTGACGGCCAGCGGCACGCCGGTCTTCTCACGGCCTTGCACCACCATCGATAGTCCGACCGGATGATAGATCGCCGCAAACACGCCAATAAAAAACAGCCCGCCAGCAATTTGCAATGGAGACTCCGCCAAGGCGGTCGCCGCGGAACTCAGTCCGATGCCGATAAAGAAGATCGCCATCATGCCATCGCGACGCCACTTATCGGCAATCCATCCGGCGGGGATTGAACAGGCCGCAAAAGCAATGAAACCTGGTGTCGCATAGGGGATCAACTCGGCATAGCTCATCCCCCATTCACGCGTCAGGATCAGCGCCGCTGCCGTTGCAAAGACCAACATGAACAGGTGATCGAGGTAATGCCCGATATTGAGAAACAGGAATTCGGTTTGTTGTCGGGTCAAAATGATCCTCAAGGTGTCTGGTTTCGCTGACAGGCTACTCCCGCACAGACACTGAGGAAACTATCTTCGCGCCTGACAGACTTCGCCATACCGATTACAATTCTCTGAACCACACAAATGCTATGAAATAAGGAACCAGCCGCGATGCTCGATGACGATATGAAAGCAATTATCAAACAGGCCAATCTGAGCTTTGTCGCGACGATCAATGAGGATGGTAGCCCAAACCTATCACCCAAGAGTACCTTGCGGCACTATGATGATAGATCGCTGATCTTCGCCAATCTGGCGTCGCCGGGTACCATCGATAATCTGAAACGCGATCCGAAAACAGAGGTTAACTCTATCGATGTGTTTTCGCGTCGAGGCTATCGCTTCACTGGCACCGCGACGGCGCATTCTCCGGGCGCTGCGCTCTATGAAGAATTTAACGAGACCATACTGCAGGAACTTGGACCAAATACGAAAGTCCATGACGCCGTGCTGATCAAACTCACATCAGTCAGCCCAATCCTGTCACCGGCCTATGACAACCCAGCCGTGACAGAAGAAAAACTCCGCGAAACCTATTTCCGGAAATACGGGCTTACGCCTTAAAGGAGCACTGGATCTCGACACCTGACGGCCGCTTAGCTATCAACTACGGAAGTAATCGACCCAATCTAAAATGTCTTCTACTGACCCAAAGCAGTCATTTTTCCGCGCCCGACCCTCGGGGAGATGCTACGATATGCGCACTATCCAGGAGACATCAGAGTATTACAGGCTTCAAACCAACGATGAAACTATGCTTTGGCCATGTCGTGGGGAGCCCATTCTATGTCCTATGAGCGGTCTTAAACAGGCGCTGTAATACTTACGCTTGGCTGCAGATGTCCGCTCCAAGCGTTTACTATAAAATTGATAGCCATGGATCCAGATAAGTCATTCTTGCTAGAAAAATATAAGTCGCTCCGTACAGAAATTTTGTATCTTGTTCGGCAAAGCTATTTGTTTGAGGCGGCTATTCTAGTGGGAGTTGGCGCAATTTATAGCTGGCTTTTTTCTAGAAATCCTAGTGACGTGAATCCTTTAGCCTGGTGGTTACCATTCGGGATTACCGCCCTTGGTGCGCTCAGGGAGCTTGGCGTTCGCCTTAGGCTTTTGCAGTTTGCAGAGTACATCCGTAAAATCGAGCACGATTTCCTAAGCGACCAAACGTGTGGTTGGGAGCATTTTTTGTTTTTTGTGCGAAAGAAGCTGAGGAATACTCTGCTAGGTATCTCGAACATATTGATATGGACGTCTTTTGTTTTAGTCACATTTTTAGTGGCGCTCGGGGTTGGTAGGTGAACACAGCTAATAAGACGCTCGTTCGGGCAACAATCCACGTTGCGCTTTATTTTCGCGATTTAGCTTAAACGTAATATTGGGTCTGTTCAGGAGTCGATTGCGAATGTCTGCTTCTGGCTAGTAGCGGAAGGAAAAGCACGACGAACCAATGTCTGCTGCACCTTAGAAAATGGACAACAACCAATTTCAGCAGGCAACGTTCGGTATTCCGATGCCAGTATTGTCAATTTAACTGCAATATGGGAACTTCCCGGTAACAGTCCTAAACAGAGGAAAATATCATGACTCCGCTTGATCTCCGCGGCATCAACCCCGCCCCTATTACTGCCTTTACACCCGACGGCGCTGTCGACCATGAAGCCAATGCCCGCGTCGCGCGCTGGCTGGCCTCCGTTGAAGGGGTTAAGAGCCTGGTCATTTTGGGCCATGCCGGTGAAGGGACGTTTCTCACTTCGGAAGAGCAGGTTGCGCTGATCCGCACCTATGTTGAAGCCGCTGGCGACAAGGTCGCCATCATCGCCGGCATCACGCGCGAAGGCACCAATGTCGCCGCTGAGGAAGCCAAGATGGCTGCCGATGCCGGTGCGGTCGGCGCTTTGGTCTATCCTTCACACGGTTGGCTGCGCTTTGGCTATCAGGATGGTGCGCCGCAGGATCGCTATAAGGCAATTTATGAAGCGTCCGGGTTGCAGGAAATCCTGTTCCAGTATCCAGACAACACCAAAGCAACCTATAACCTCGACACCCAGCTTGAGATTGCCGCCCAGCCTGGCGTCATCGCGACCAAAAATGGCGTGCGCAACATGCGGCGTTGGGATGTCGAAATTCCGGTGCTGCGCCGCGAACGTCCTGATCTACAAATTCTGACCTGCCATGATGAGTATCTTCTGCACACCATGTTTGATGTTGATGGTGCACTGGTTGGCTATGGCAGCCTCGCCCCGGAAGCCCTGTTCGAGCTGCTTGAGGCCGGTAAGGCACAGGATTACGTAAAGGCAAAAGCAATTCACGACCGTCTGCTGCCCGTGACCAAATGCGTTTATCACCGTGGCTCGCATATGGAAGCCACCCCGGCGCTCAAGATCGGGATGGTGCATCGTGGCATTCTCGATCACGCCACGATCCGGTCACCATTGCTGCCGCTCGAAGAAGGTGCCGATAAAGAGATTATCGCGGCACTTGATTCCGCTGGCATTGGCCGGACGGAGACATCGCTGGCGGCGTAAGCTCAAGACAGGTCCAGCCGATTTTTTCTCTCCCCGTAATCGCAATCATCGTCCTCGCCATCGCACTCGCCGTGGTTACGCATTTGTTGCTTGGCGAGCGTCTGCTCAGAAAGCAGCGCAGCTTCTTCAAAGAATGGCCGGTCAAACGTGTCTTGCCGGAAGATTTCGATCCGATCTTTAAAGCAGGTCCGCTTGGCCCGACAACGGAGACCGAAATCAGGACAGTCGGTGCCTACCGTGTCTATGGCGGGATTAGCGATTTTGAAACCTGGATAATTTGCAACCTGGCCCGCAATGCCAAACAGATATTTGAATTTGGCACAGCGACCGGCAAGACCACCTATCTGCTCGCCGCCAATGCGCCGCAAGCAACGGTGACAACCATAACCCTCGCCCCGGATGCATTAGAGACGTATCAGGAAGCTGCGGGTGACAATCTAACCGACAGCAGGGCCGCGAAAGACGTCTCGCGGTTTGATAGTTTCTATTATCAGGGCAACAAAGAAGAAGAGCGCATCGTGCAGCTCTTTGGCGACAGCAAAGAGTTCGATCCCGCGCCCTATAAAGGAACCATGGATCTGATTTTTATAGACGGCTCGCATGCGCAATCTTATGTCGAAAGCGACACGCAAAAGGCATTGGAAATGATTAAGCCGGGCGGCGTCATCCTGTGGCACGACTATAGAGGGCCCAAAAGGGCGAAAGACGTGTTTTCCGTTCTCAACAAACTGTCTAAACGTCTTGATCTGGCGTGGATTGCCAATACCAGCTTCGTCGCCTATCGGCCTCGCTAAACGAATTTCCCCTAGCCGCTTCCCTATTCCGGGTTGGCACCTTATATGATCTAGTTAATTGGAACGGCGTGCGCCGATAAGGTGCACCACGACATCCATCACGAATTCAATGGAGCTACCGAATATGTCTGAGTCCTCTGACTACACACCCCCCAAAGTCTGGAAATGGGAAGCTGAGAATGGTGGGCCGTTTGCGTCGACCAACCGTCCGATTGCCGGGCCAACGCATGAAAAAGAACTGCCGATCGGCAAGCACCCATTGCAGCTTTATTCGCTCGGCACGCCCAACGGTGTGAAGGTTACAATCCTACTCGAGGAACTGCTGGCGCTCGGGTATGAAGACGCCGAGTATGATGCTTGGATTATCAAGATTGGTGACGGTGATCAATTCGGCAGTGGCTTTGTCGATGTAAACCCGAACTCAAAAATTCCTGCCATGATGGATCACAGCACCAACCCGCCGACCCGGGTTTTTGAATCGGGCGCCATCCTGCTTTATCTCGCTGAGAGATTTAACGCCTTTTTGCCACGCGACCCGGCAGATCGCGCCGAATGCCTGTCTTGGCTAATGTGGCTCATGGGAAGTGCCCCCTATCTCGGTGGCGGCTTTGGCCATTTCTATAACTATGCGCCAATCAAAATTGAATATGCCATTGACCGCTTTACGATGGAGGCCAAGCGTCAGCTCGATGTGTTGGAGCGCCGCCTGACGGACAACCGTTATTTATGTGGTGACGAATATACCATCGCCGATATCGCAACTTGGCCCTGGTATGGCGGACTGCTGCTCAATCGGCAATATGATGCTGCCGAGTTTGTTGATGCGGAGAGCTATACGAACGCGATGCGCTGGGCGAAAGAGATCGATGCCCGCGAGACTGTGAAACGTGGTCGTATGGTCAATAAGCATCGTGGGGAGCCGCATGAGCAGCTGCATGAACGTCATGATGCCAGCGATTTTGATACCAAAACCCAGGATAAGATCGCGGCGGCTGAATAAGAAACGTTTCAGTTAGCGTCGCATTTTGATGCTATAGCGGCTGCTATTCCGCGGCGGCGATTTGGTCGGCGACGTCCTGAGCCGTTGCGGCGCCTTCACCGGCACCCGACTGTTCGAGCATGCCAAGGGCAGAGAGATAGGTATCCAGAACATATTCCTGTTCCTGTCTCTGGTCGGGTTCCATTTTCCTGATCCGAACCACTTGTCTCATGATTTTTGGATCAAATCCCGTGCCCTTGGCCTCGGCATAAACTTCACGGATATCTTCCATGAGCGTGGCCTTTTCTTCCTCAAGCCTTTCTATGCGCTCAATGAAAGCACGCAGATGTTCGCGTGCAAGGTTACCCGTTCCGTCCGACATTTATTGTGTCTCCCTTTATCTGTCGTAGCGATTTGAGGATAGGAAACAGAATTGCGAATCGGGACTCAAATGAGTCCCGAGAGCCAAAGAAGTTGTGGATAAGATTTATGTTCTGGAGAGTGGCGTCAGCTGGTGAGGTCAGGATCAGCCATCACCTTCTTAAAGGCTTCCTGCTGTTCCGGCGTTGCATCTTTCTGATAGGTCGACTTCCACTCATCATAGGTCATGCCATAGACCTCTTCGCGGGCATCATCCATCGTGATGTCGAGGCCCTTGTCTTTGGCTGCAGCGAGGTACCATTTGCTCAGGCAATTCCGGCAAAACCCGGCCAAGTTCATGATATCGATGTTTTGAACATCGTTTCGTTTTAGGAGATGTGCCGTCAGCGTCCGAAAAGCAGCCGCTTCGAGTTCAATCTGGGTCTGTTTATCAATATCTGCCATCGTCTGCTCCTTTTAGGTCCAGCGCGTAGCTTGCCGGGTGGTTATGTCAATGGTGTCGCTAATCTTGGTCACTTGTGGCACAAAATCTACCCCTAAATCGAACTATTTCTACCATGAAGGAAAATTGGGGTCATTACTTTATTTATTATACGATAAGCCAACGCCAGACCCCAATGATATCAACGATCAAAAAGGTGCTTTGCAGAACGACCAGGCTGTAATCACGCATCACGGTGCCCGCGATCGTCCAGCATAGGGAAGACACGCCAAACAAGACCCAACCCCAACCGCTAACCGGAATGTTCAGCGCGAGGACCAACGCGCCAACAACACCGGTTATCGTACCGAACCATCTAAGGACGGCAAAAGACCTCGTTCCCTGTGTAAAAATGTCCAATACGCTCTCCCATGATGTTTAACGGTCACTCGGTCCTTTGCACCGAATACGGCGCTGAGGTCTAATGGCATTATGGACCAACGACCAGATAAGTTTTTACACCATCTTTTTGAGACTGCCATAGACGCGGTTTCCGCGAAAAACTGTCTGACTGAACACCTTCCGCCAATTCCGACCGGTAGAACCATTGTCATCGGCGCCGGCAAAGCAGCAGCAGCTATGGCGAAGGTTCTTGAGCAGAATTGGAGCGACCCGTTGTCTGGTGCTGTCGTCGTACCCTACGGACACATGACCGATTGTTACGCCATAGATGTAATGGAAGCCGGTCATCCGGTTCCTGATGAAGCAGGTCAACGAGCCGCAAACCATATCCTTCAACTGGTTTCCCAATTAACCCTGGATGATCTAGTCATTGCGCTGATCTCCGGTGGTGGTTCTGCCCTGCTCTCCTTGCCGGCCGCGGGAATTGCTCTCGCCGACAAACAACAGGTCAATCGAGCATTGCTTCGCTCCGGCGCTGCCATTGCCGAGATCAACATTGTTCGCCAAGCTTTGTCGGTCATCAAGGGCGGGCGCCTCGCCGCCACCGCTCATCCGGCGCGCGTTGCAACGCTGCTTGTATCTGATGTCGCCGGGGATGATCCTGCGGTTATTGCTTCCGGCCCTACTATCCGGCCGCCAACACAAGACACGACAGCTGTTGAAATCCTTCGCAAGTATGAAATCGAGATACCAGAATCTATCCAACAACATCTCGCCAAGGCGATACCTGACCTTTCCGATGGTCAAGAATTCGACCGAGACTCCGTCAAAATCATCGCCCGCGCTGAAGACGCGCTAGAGGCGGCCGCCGCTGAGGCCGAACGGCAAGGGTGGGAAGCGCTAATCCTTGGTAGTGATATTGCTGGAGAAGCGAAAGACATCGCCGCTGACCACGCTCACCAGGCGCTAGAGGCTGCCTGTTTCAGGGACCAACGTTCGCGTCCACTGGTGTTGCTTTCAGGCGGCGAAGTCACGGTGACCCTCGGTGGTTCACATGGGGGATCTAATGGTGACGGCGGCCCAAACACTGAATATCTACTCGCCCTGGGATTAGCACTCAATCGCGACCCTAAAATTTGGGCGCTCGCCTGTGACACCGACGGGATCGACGGCAATAGCCAAAATGCCGGCGCGACCCTAACCCCCTACAGCGTTTCAGGCGCCATTGAGATGGGGTTAGACCCAACTGGCCTCCTCACCGCCCACCGCAGCACAACATTTTTTGAAACACTTGGTCATACAATCGTAACAGGTCCAACGCTAACCAATGTGAATGATTTCCGCGCCATCGCGATCTGCGCTGGCGCCCATTGAAACCCTGATCTATAAGGAATCCATGCGCCGATATCGACAAGCTAAAATTGTGGCGACGCTGGGCCCCGCCAGCGACACGCCAGAAATGATCCGCACGCTGTTTGATGCCGGCGCCGATGTGTTCCGGCTCAATTTCAGCCATGGGACGCATGACGATCACGCAATCCGCATTTCGACAATCCGCAAGTTGGAAATCGACACTGGGCGACCGGTTGGTATCCTCACGGATTTGCAAGGACCAAAGTTACGGGTTGGTGAATTCGCTGATGGAACTGCGGAACTTGAGGCCGGCGCGACGCTGCGGCTTGATCTCGACAGCAAGCCTGGCGATGCCAAGCGTGTCTCACTTCCTCATCCAGAAGTTTTCGCGGCTTTATCGGTGGGAACAGAGTTATTAATCGATGATGGAAAGTTACGGCTCAAGGTTACCGAAGCCGGCAAAGACTTTGCTGAGGCGGAAGTGATCACCGGCGGCCGCGTTTCCAATCATAAGGGCGTCAATGTTCCCAACGCTGTCCTGCCAATATCCTCTCTCGGCACTAAGGACCGTGAAGATTTAGAATTCGCCCTGAATCATGGTGTAGATTTCATCGGGCTAAGTTTTGTTCAGCGCCCGGAAGACATTGCCGAAGCCCGCAAGATCATCGGCGGTCGCGCTGGGGTACTCTCCAAACTAGAGAAACCGAGTGCTATCGAACATCTCGACCAAATCATCACCATGTCAGATGCTGTGATGGTCGCGCGTGGCGACCTTGGCGTTGAGCTGCCACCAGAAGACGTTCCCAGCCTGCAAAAACGCATTATCCGCGAATGCCGCGCGCAGGGAAAACCGGTCGTTGTCGCAACACAAATGCTGGAATCGATGATCGAATCGCCAACCCCGACCCGCGCCGAAGCATCCGATGTCGCAACCGCCATTTATGATGGTGCCGACGCTGTCATGCTGTCCGCCGAAACAGCAGCGGGGCAGTATCCGCTCGAAGCCGTTGAAATGATGGATCGTATCATTCATCGGGTGGAGCTGGACCCGGAGTTTTGGACTCAGCTTGATACAGAACATAGTGACCCCGAAGCCAATGCCCCTGACGCCATAACGGCGGCAGCGCGACAGATCGCCCATACGATCTCAGCCGCGGCGATTATTACCTATACGACGTCCGGCTCAACGACTTTGCGCGCCGCCCGCGAACGGCCAAGAGTCCCAATTCTGTGTCTGACAGAACGACTTCCCACTGCCCGGCAACTGGCCATTGCCTGGGGGGTTCACTGTATCATCGCCGAAGACGTCACCGATTTCTCCGACATGGTCGGCCGAGCCTGCCGTACCGCGAGAGACTTCAACTATGCGGCACCATCTGAAAGCGTGGTGATTACCGCGGGCGTACCCTTTGGGACACCGGGTGCAACCAACGTTCTGCGCATCGGTTGGGTTGAGCGCAAAGACTAAATTTGCTACATTAAATTAAAGGGCTTTGGGGAAAGTCGTTTAGTAATCGGGTTTAAAAAACCCCCGGTGTAAAAATGAACAAACGGCATTTTAAGTCCGCTGTCCCCATTACAGCACTCCTCGTATCTCTTGCTATTAGCTCTGCAGCTAATGCTGCGGCTATTACGGCGACCTGGCAAGACGGCAATATCGATGACTGGAACAGTGTCGCAAATAACGGCACAAACTGGAATTTTAGCAGCGCGCCGACAACCGCGGCGTTTCCCAACAATGACGTCAACGACACATTCAGTGTTCAAATCGATAATGGCGGCGCTGGCAATTCGACAGTTAATCTTAATGCCGATGTCACCATAGACAGTTTAAGCGTCTCGTCCGGTGACACACTGAATTTCGATAACGGACGGGATATGACTTTGGTGAATTCCACCATCGTCAATAATGGTGCCATCAGTATGAATTCCATTGGCAGCACGACCGCGCTTACATTTTCAGGCACTGGCTCGATTACCGGTACCGGCACGCTGACAATCAATAATCAAATACAAAACCGGATTCTGATGACCGGGGCCACAGAAATCCTGACGAATGGCACTGGGCATACCATTCAGGGTGGCGGCACCTTCCTAAATAATAATGGCGGCATTATTAATAACGGCTCTATCGTTCAGCAGGGGACCGTCGCACTCACGATCGATCCCAACGATACAGCGGGCTTCGTCAATAACAATATTCTGCGTGCTGAAGGAACCGGGGGCCTGCTTCTTAATGCCGCTACCTATACCAACACAGGTAGCACCATTCAGGCCAACACCGGATCGCACGTCGCGTTCCAAAGTGCGAATGTCACGATCATAGGTGGGAACCTGACGACCACCGGCACTGGTGAAATTCGGGCAAACGTTGCCTCAACAGGTGCTCTTCTGGATGGAGTCACGATCACTGGTGGCTCAAACTTTATTCAGGCCAACGGTGCCGATGTTCGTATTCAGAACGGCGTTACAAATGAGGGTAATTGGGAACTGAATTTGACCGGTAGCACAACATTGACCAATTTTATTGGCACCCAAACTCTCACCGGATCCGGCACAATCAAGATGAGCGACAATATCCAAAACAGAATTCAGACAAGCGGTGCGACAGATATCCTGACCAATGATACAAATCATTCAATCCGCGGCGCCGGAACCCTCCTCAGTAACTTAGGTGGCGTCATTAATGACGGCACCATTATCCAGGAAGGGACGGCAGCGCTAACCATTGATCCGAATGATAGCGCCGGTTTTGTCAATAATGGGACGTTACGCGCGACTGGCACGGGCGGCATAAGTCTGAATGCCGCAACCTATACCAACAATACAGTCTTCGAAGCCACCACTGGCTCAAACATAACCACCACAAACGCAAGCACGACAATCGTTGGCGGCGATCTCACCACCACCGGCACCGGAGAAATACGGACAACTGTAAATTCTACCGGGGCTCTTCTCGATAATGTCCGACTGACCACCGGTTCCAAAATAGCTGGCAGCAATGGGAACGACTGGCGCATCCAAAACGGCTTCGTCAATGACGGTACGTTTGAGATGAATTCGACCGGCAGCACAACCCAGCTAAACTTCATCGGATCCCAGACGATCAGCGGCAATGGCGAGATCGTCATGTCCCACAATATCCAAAATCAAATTCGTGCCAATGGTGGCACGCTTTCGACAGACGTTTTGACAATCGGTGCCGGACAGGAAATCCGCGGGGCTGGCAATATTGGGGCGAATTCAGGCGGTATCATCAATAACGGGACGATCAGACAGCAAGGTGCTGTTGCCATGACCCTCGACCCGGGATCGCCTGGATTCACCAACAATAATATCCTGAAAGCGGAAGGCGCTGGCGGTATATCACTGATTATCGGGACATATACTAACAACACTGAAATCGAGATTGAGACGGGCTCAAACCTGACTTTTACCTCCTTCGCCGTAGAGCTCCTTGGCGGCGATCTGACAACAACGGGGACAGGCGAAATCAGAACAACGGTGAACTCAACCGGTGCGACTCTAGACAATGTGCGACTGACCTCTGGCTCCAAAATTGCTGGCAGTAATGGTAACGACTGGCGGTTTAAAAACGGGTTTGTCAATGACGGGACCATTGAGGTGAACTCCACGGGCAGCACAACCGACCTTAATTTTGCGGGTACTCAGACACTTAGTGGCAATGGCTCAATTGTCATGTCGGATAATTTCCAGAACCGTATTAAGAATACCGGATCCTTAGATGTTCTCACCATTGGTAGCGGGCAGATGATTAACGGCGCTGGACAAATTGGTGCCAATACAGGTGGCATCATCAATCAGGGAACCATCACGGCGGACCAGACAAACAACGCAATCACCATCGATGGTGGTACAGCGCTGTTCCGCAATCAGGGAACCATTCGTGCCACCGGGGCAGCCGGTGTCGATATCAACGGAACCAGCAATCAATTCGTTCAGGAAACCGGCGGGTTGGTAGATGTCCAATCGGGAAGCCGTTTGGATGTGACCGCCGGAAGTTATGTTCAGAGCGGCGGGCAAACAACCGTCAATGGATTGATGACAACGGCTGGGACCAGCAGCACCATTCAGATAACCGGCGGACGCTTTGGTGGTTCGGGCACAGTCGTATTTGGCGGCAGCGGTACTCACACCTTAAACAATACCGGCGGTACGCTAGCCGCTGGTAACTCACCGGGTATCCTTACTCTGACCGATGGTGACTATGTTCAAGGCGCGGCCGCGAACTTTGAATTTGAACTCTTCGGCGCGGTTGTCGGGGTTGGTCATGATCTACTGAATATCTTGGGTGGTGACACCGATCTATCGGGCAGCTTGGATGTCGTCGCAGATCAGGGTTTCGCATCATCTCTCACTGTCGGTGACCAATTCGAAGTCATCCGTCTGGAGAGTGGGCAGAGTTTCCTCAGCGGCTTCTTTGATACGCTGACAACTAACTTTACTGGGCTCACCTTTAGCCAATTATTCATTGGCGACAGCCTGTGGATTGAGGTTACCCAAGCCGATGTCCCGGCCCCCGGTGTTGCCGAACCGGGCGGTATGCTGATCTTTGTCGCTGGATTGGGGGTATTGGCGGTTACGAGGCGCCGCCGACGCACCATTCCCTAAATCAAGGCGACAAGATTAAAACCCGCGGCCTTTAACAATTTCGCGCAATTCCCGAATATGGGTTTCCGCTCCATCCATGTGGGGATGGATTTCGAGAGCCTGCTCGAAGGCGTCGAGTGCCTTCCGCTCTTCACCGAGCGCCATATAGACCAGCCCTAATCCCGAATAAGCACCAAAATGACGTGGTTCAAGCCGCAGTGTTGTCTTGATATCGCCAATCGATAATTCATGCTCACCGGCGAGATAAAACAATGTCGCCCGCTTGTTCCAACCTTCGGCATAGTTCGGCGCACGCGACACAACTTCGTTAAAAGCCGTGAGTGCCGTTTCGCCGTCGCGCTCTGCCATAGCGCCGATACCGACGGTCATCAGGTAGTCAATATCATCATCACCAGAAAGACCCCAAAGGGCCCAAATGCCCGCCTCGAGCTGTTCGGCTTCATCAGGATCCATCGTTCCTTTTAGGGCAATAAAGAGTGGATCTAATCGGGGATCGTTTTGCCCTCCGGTGACAGGGACGTCAAAAGACAAGATTGCAGATGTAGCCATCCAGTCGAGTACATTCTTCATGATCGGGGAGCCATCATCTCAGTCATCATAGGAGGGACGGGACCACCGGTCGCCCAGTCGAGCAGTTCTACCGTATGAACAATCGGACATGGCATGTCGTTCGTCCCCACCTGGTCGAGTTGCGTCATGCAACCGATATTTCCGCTGGCGATTATATCAGGGGAAAGGGCTGACAGTGACGCAATTTTTTGGGTTCGTAATTTTCCAGCGATATCAGTCTGGAGAACGTTATAGACACCAGCAGACCCGCAGCAAAGATGCCCGCCGGTTGGCTCAACGACTTCAAATCCAGCATTGCGCAGCAAATCAACCGGTTGCTTGGTGATCTTTTGACCATGCTGCATTGAGCAGGGCGACTGGTAGGCGACTTTCATTGATGTGACCTGGACAGATTCACCAAGATCAATACGCGACATGAATTCAGTGATGTCACAGGCCAGTGATGCAATATGGGCAGCGTTGTCTGCGTGTTCAGAATCGTTCCGGAGCAAGAATCCGTAATCTTTGAGCATGGTCCCACAACCGGATGTATTTGCGATAATAGCATCAAACGGGTTTTGCTTATCCGACGACGCCCACGCGGCGACATTGGTCCGCACTGCGGCTAAAGCCAGTTTCTCCTGACCCAGATGGTGGTTGATTGATCCGCAACACCCGACCTCGGACAACACTTCAACATCACAGCCATGCCGGGTAAGCAGACGGATTGTCGCCAGATTAATCGCGGCATCGAGATTGTCCTGAACGCACCCTGTCAGCAGGGCGACATGATATTTTCTATCATCAATTGCTTTATGGAGTTGAGGGGTCACCACTTTATCAATTACATTTCTTCTTTGCGCGAGTCGCACCATTTTCTGGAGCTGAGTTGGAAGAAAATTGACAATTGGGCACACGAATTTTGCCGCAAATTGCGCCCCTCTAAAGCGTTTACCGTCAGGCAAAACCCACCCCAAAACGGAGCGCAACAGCCGGTCGATAAATTTTCGGCGATAAGTTTTCTCGATGTGGCGGCGGCCATGATCGACGAGATGCATGTAGTTCACACCGGATGGACAGGTCGTCAGACAGGAAAGACAAGACAGACAACGATCGACATGCAGGACATCGGTGTCGGACGCCGGACGGTCCTGCTCCAACATATCCTTGATCAGATAGATGCGGCCCCGCGGGCCGTCGAGTTCATCGCCCAACAATGCATAGGTCGGACAGGTTGCTGTACAAAACCCGCAATGGACGCAAGATCGCAAAATTTCATTGGCGTCGGCAATATTGGGGTCGCTAAGCAGTGTGGAGGAGAAATTAGTCTGCATCCGACACCGTCCCAATCAACAATTCCATACGGCCCGGGTTAAGAATATTCCCTGGATCGAAGCCTTGCTTAACGCGGTGATTAAGGGCCTTCACCCCGTTTGCTTGAGGCTGAAAAACTTCAACACAGGATCTGACATCTTCACTCGCGCGGATCAACGTCGCATGACCACCGCCATTCTTGATTGCTTTGCGCACAAATTTTGCGCCACCATCGTTGTGATCGCCTGCAAGCCGGAGCCAGATTTGCCCGCCACCCCAATCGAAATAAAATTCTGCGTCACAGACGTTTTGAATTTTCTGCACCAATGCAGCAGCCTCCGACGGCGGTACCGAGACCCGCCATACTTGCCCCGCTTCTTCGACAAATGGGCTGACGTTGCCAATCTCCTGCCAGAAACGATGCGAATTATGGAAGTGTAGCTCCTCCACATCACCATGCGCCCCAAGCAATTCGCGGAGCGCCAGACACCGTGCTTCAACAGATGGCCCCGGTCCTTCAACACGAATAGCGGTGATCGAGGAAGCCGCGCCAGAGACGTATGAAACGCCAGATTTCGCAGTTAGGTCACACGGCAGGAAAGCGGCAGCAGAGACGTCATATGAGCTCGAAAGTGCTTTCGTCATAACGCTTACGGTGTCGGCCTCATCTAATCCAGCGATCAGAACCGTCCGAGTCTTCTCGCCGACTGGCAGGACTTTTACGGTTATATCCGTCGCCACAGCAAGGGTGCCGTAGGAGCCAGAGATAAGTTTACACAGATCATAGCCGGTGACGTTTTTGACCACCCGGCCACCGGTTTTCACAGCTTCACCCCTGCCGGTCACCATCGACACGCCAAGCACATGATCGCGTACTGCTCCGGCTTGAAATCGGCGAGGACCCGCGAGGTTGGTGGCGACAATTCCGCCAAGCGATTGCGCCATTTCTGTACCAAGCAACGGTCCCCAATCAGGGGGCTCAAAGGCGAGTTGCTGGTTATGTTCCTCTAGCGCAGCCTCTATCTCCGCCAATGGCGTTCCAGCACGTGCCGTTAGGACGAGCTCTTCCGGTTCATAAAGCGTGATACCGGTCAGCTCGGATAGAGAAACTATTTGGTCTGTTGTTATGGCCTGTCCAAGCGCGCGCTTTGATCCACCACAAACGATCTCTAGCGAACGATGGTTCGCTAACGCATCGCCAATAACCGCTTCAAGCTCGGCGCTATCCGTTGGATACAAAATATCGGTTGACGGAAACGACATCAAAAACGCGGCAAATCAGGAAAGCGCATTTCACCGCCTTGTATGTGAACACGGCCCAGCTCAGCGCAACGGTGCAAGGTCGGAAATACTTTTCCTGGGTTGAGGAGCTGAGCAGGGTCAAAAGCGCATTTTAGGCGTTGCTGCTGCATAAGATCGATCTCGGTAAACATGGTCTCCATAAGATCGCGCTTTTCAACACCGACGCCATGCTCGCCGGTCAGAACACCGCCAACCTCTACACACAAAGTGAGTATCTCGGCACCAAACTCTTCAGCTTTTTCCAGCTCGCCCGGCACGTTAGCATCATACAGGATCAGCGGATGCAGATTGCCGTCACCGGCGTGAAACACATTCGCAACTCCCAATCCATAACGGTCAGATGCTTCCGCCATGCGCTTCAGGACTTCCGATAATTTGTGCCGCGGAATAGTACCATCCATACAGTAATAATCTGGCGAGATACGACCGACGGCAGGAAACGCCGCCTTGCGGCCCGCCCAAAACAACAGCCGTTCTTCTTCATCACGACTGGCCCTAACGGATATCGCGCCCGACGCGTGTGCTATTTCGTCTACCCGACCGACCAGATACTCGACCTCTTCTCCCGGTCCATCAAGTTCAACGATCAAGATGGCTTCGACATCGAGCGGATAACCGGCATGAACAAAATCCTCCACTGCGTGGATAGCAGGGCGATCCATCATTTCCATCCCGCCGGGGATAATACCGGCGCCGATGATTGCCGCAACACAGCTGCCCGCCGCCTCGCTTGAGTCAAACCCGATCAGAAGCGCCCGCGCTGCGGGCGGCTTTGTGAGAATGCGCACCGTCACTTCGGTAATCACGCCAAGCAATCCTTCTGACCCTGTGACAACACCCATCAGATCATAGCCACCAGCATCCAGATGCTTGCCACCAAGTCGGATGATCTCGCCATCCATGAGAACCATCTCGACGCCGAGCAAATTGTTGGTCGTCAGCCCGTATTTAAGACAGTGAACGCCACCCGAGTTCTCTGCGACATTGCCGCCGATGGTGCAGGCAATTTGGCTCGATGGGTCAGGCGCGTAATAAAAGCCGTCATCTTCAACTGCCTGAGTGATTGCGAGGTTGGTAACACCCGGCTGAGCAACAACACACCGATTGCTATAGTCGACCTCAACGATCTGATTAAGTTTCCCAAGTCCAAGCGTGATGGCATCGGCCAATGGCAAAGCGCCGCCAGAGAGCGACGTCCCCGCACCACGCGGAACGATTTTCACACCTGCTTCGTTGCAGTATCGAAGGATGCGAGAAATCTGTTCGGTGGTTTCGGGCAAGACGACGATCAACGGCAGTTGACGGTACGCCGTTAAACCATCGCACTCATAAGCCCGCAGACCTTCTTCTTCAGCGATGACGGATGCCGCCGGCACGATCCGCCTAAGTTCGTCGAGAATTGATGCCCGCCGCGCGATCGTCGCGGCATCCGGCTCCGGCATTTCCATCAAAATTATGATCTCACTCAGTCAATCGCGATGTCACACGGGGAAAGTTAACTATAGCGGTAAATAGCGGTAATATGCGGTGCAAGCCTATCCCAACAGACGTTAGGGTGCAGACACAAAAAAACCGCGCCAAAGGCGCGGCTTTAGACTTCCGAGAGCGCTGTTTTAGCCCTGGCGTGCCTTAAAACGCGGGTTCTGCTTGTTGATCACATAGACGCGGCCCTTGCGGCGAATAACACGGCAATTTTTATCGCGCAATTTAAGCGTCTTAAGCGAGTTAGCGACTTTCATCGGATTACTTTCTGCTCTTTGGTCTTGCGAAGGCGGGAACATAGTGAGCAGCGCCCGCTTTGTCAACGCACTGATGTAGCGAATTATCAGGAGTTTTTGACGCCTTCAATCCGATAAATTTTCAGAACACCACTATCAAGCGCACTGGTCAGCAAGAGCCAATATTGCGCTTCATGCACCAACTGATGTCCAAAGGCTTCGCTAACACTTTGATCTTTGATTTCATTGAGATATGCCGCCCATGCCCCGCGGATCATTTCCGAATAGCGTGAACTTTCATCTTCCATGATCCGGGCCAAGACACCGTGGGATTCAAGAGCAGCCTTTAGGGCATCCGCTGTCCACGGATAAACTGGTTTTGGCTGGGTCTCCCTCCAGGCATTCAGCTCCTCAGAATCAGCGCTCTCGTCGAATAGAAAATCGGTCATGACCAGAAACGACTCGCCCTCTTTCAGGGAATCACACATCTTGGCAATGACGGTTTCTTTGTCTTCCATTGTATAGAGAGCTTCGCGCATTAGCGCAGCACGGAAATAGTTGGTTTTGACCTGCGCAAGGTCAAACGGTTCACCGACAATCTTCACCTTGCCGTCTATGTCATACTCAACGGCAGTTTTCTTGGCCTCCGCAGCGAGTTTTTCATCGTTTTCATAGCCAGTTACATAATTGCCAAACTTACTGATGATGGTGGTGGTGTTGCCACCCATCCCGATACCGACCTCGAGCATCGTTTCATCTGACGTTAGGCTACAGCCAGCGACCAGCTCTTCCACATATTGCGCGCCACCAGGAGAGATGAATCCGGGCGTCCACAGACCATTCGCAATCTTGCATTTCGCTTCGGACCATTCATCGGGAGAAGCGGCAGGCGCCTCCCCAACGGCAACATTCTCACCGCCGCTATCTTCGCCAACCTCGACTTCTTCATACTCACCGTCATCGAAATCGGGTTCCGGCTCACGCAACTCGGTGCCGTGCCACCACGCAGCAAAACGGTCCTTGAACGATGCGCCACCACCGCCGGATGATTTTTTTGACAGGGACAGGCCCACGACAAATCTCCGTAAACACCGATGCACAGATGCACCGGTTGCTATTTCTCCTATTGTGAAAACCCCGGATTAATCCTTCGTTAAGATTAAGACGAAGTTCAGCACCTCTATTCGATGGTGAGACCGACATCGGGTTGCGCTACAATGACGTTAAAATGACAGGGAAAATTTCGGCATGAGCATTAAAAAAACTATCGCTGACGCGATTTCTACAGACCGGGTTAAGGACATTCTCGTTGAGCTGGTGAGGGTCCCGAGTCCGCAAACTGACAAGTTCGAAGCTGAACCCCTACTCGCCGAATTTATCCGCAACGCCGTCGAGCCACGACTGCGCGAGATGGGCATTACCGACATTCGATATGACAAGATGGACAATTTAATCGCGACCTATGGCGCCAACAAAACTGGCAAGTCACTCATGTTGATCAGCAACGCGATGAACCAGCCACAATCGACCATGGTGAATGCCTATGACGGCGATGTTGTCGATGGCGCGCAATATGATTTGCCGGGTGAGGTTGTTCTAGGGAAGGGCGCTAGCGAACAAAAAGGCACGATGGCCGCCATGCTGCATGCGATGGAAACGATCATCACCTCCGATCTGCCGGTGAACGGCGAGCTGGTCTTTCTGTGCTGCGTCTCGGGTGAGACCGGCCGCCACGACGCGATCACCAGCGTCGTTGAAGGCGAAGGAGTGCGCGCCGACATGGCGATCCTTGGAGGCACCAGTTTGAAACTCACCCTCGGCAATCGTGGTCGTATTGATACGTTTGTCAAAGTCAAAGGCAGCCCCGGCCATTCGAGTGCCCCTGATAAAGCCTGCAACGCCATCACCGGCGCCCGGGAAATCATCGACCGGCTGGAAGATCAGCTTGAACTAACCGGCGAACATCCGGCGCTCGGCACGCCAACGTTCGCGGTTAATCATATCCGGAGCTTTCCGGACTCAACCCACACCATTCAGGGCGAATGCGAGATTACGTTGGACCGCCGTCTGCTGCCAGGCGATGACCCGCATGAGAAATGGCAAGCTATTCGCGACATCGTCATGCAGGTAGACGGCATGGAAGACCCGGCCAGTGGCCAAAAATGGCAGGTTGAGATGACCGAAGGGCCGTTTATGTATCCATCACTGGTCGGAATGGACTCACCGATTGTCGCGGCGGTGTGCAACGCAGCGGAAGAAATGCTCGGCGAGGCACCAGAGACCTTCTATACGACCACTGCCTTCGATCAGGGTTACCTCAACCATGTCGGCATTCCGTGTGCCAATTATGGCAGTGGTGAGGATCAGTTCGCTCATACCGATGACGACTGTTCATCGGTCGACCGTACCCGCGACACCGCCAAAGTGTTCGCCTATATGATCGCTGATTACCTGGGGTAAAGAGTTCTAACGTCCGACCTCACCAAGGGCGGACCTCAGAACCTTGATGAATTCTTCTAGAACGACTGAGCGGAGACGGTCGCGTGGTAGCACCAGTGCAATCTTTTGCGTTATAGACGGTGCGAACGGTCGAATGACAATCTCCTGCCCAGCATAACGCCTTGCCGTCAAAGGATCTAGCAAACCAACACCGGCACCATGGCGGAGAAATCCACTGACTGATTCCATCGTCTGCGTTTCAACGACGACATTTAAGGACGCGTTATAATCGGCGAAAGCCCGTTCAATTTGGCCGTAGATATCGTGCTCCGGCAACAGCGATATAAACGGCAAACCGTCTAGATCAGAGGGGGTAATTTCGCGCCGACGGGCTAGAGGATGATTCTCTGGCAGAGCACAGACACAGTCGAAGGTGAACTCTTCCATCTCGACCGACGGATGCTCACTCGGTGATTCAACAACAGCAAGGTCATATAGATGTGTCGGCAATAAGCCTCGCATCATTTCAGATCGGCGCGCCAAAATTGTGATCTGGAGGTCCGGCCGACCTTCGCGAAACTCACTGATGACTTTCGGTAAAAAGTCGATGGCGATATCAGGATATGTCGCAACGACGAGGCTCCCGACCCGTTGGTCGCGGATTTGCTTTGCACGCTGAGCCGTTAACTCAATACTATCAAGGGTTTGTTGCACATCAGTCGACAAATACTGTGCTTCGGGGGTTGCCTCCAACCGACCACGGGCGCGCTTAAATAAAGCAAAACCCAGCTCACGTTCCAGATTTGCAATAAGGCTACTGGCCGAGGGCTGAGAAATACCGAGCGCTTTCGCGGCGCCGGTCACAGTACCGGTGATTAAAATTTCTCGAAAACACTCGAGCTGACGAATATTCATAGCATACGTCTTAAAATCATCCCATAGAAGAAAGCTATACACTTACAAAATAATTCTATTCTTTACTATAGAAAGCGATGGGGTACGCTTTGTTTGGTTAGACAGACGCAGGATCAACTTGCGCAATAAGATCAAAATGGGGATCAAATGAGTTTCGAGGGAAAAGCTTCGATATCCAGTGCAGTTCAGGCGTTTGACGCCACGCGGGTTATTCTTGCACCCGAGACTTTGCTGACTCCCGATGGACCAGCCTCAGGCCAGATTCTCAAAATCAAAAATGGCATTTTCGATTTTGTTGGCTCGCGTTCAGAATTTGAGAAGCTTCATCCGGGTGAGTCTCCGGTCGAGATGCCCGGTTGCGCAATCGTGCCAGGCTTCATTGATGCCCACACCCATGTTGGGCAAGCCTTCGGCAAGACCCTGACTGGTGGCGAGCCGTCACAAATATGGCGTCGAATTTGGGTTCCGCTGGAAAGTCATCACAATACGGAATCACTGTATGCCTCTGCGAAATGGATGTTTCTTGAAGCACTGCGCGGCGGACTGACGACCATAAACAATTTCACAATCGCCGATAATGCCAAGATCGACGCTATCCACCGTGCCGCCGTTGATATCGGTATACGTCTCGTATCGAGTACTGGGTCAATCGAATTTGTTGAAAATTCAGAACCGCTATCGGCAGCCGAAAAAACGGCCCTTATTGATGGCGCGCTTGAACGCGCAGAAGCTCACATGAAAGCATGTGAAGTGGACTCAAGAATATCGCCGTCGCTTTGCATTTCAGGCGTGCAGGGAGCATCGGGGGACTTGATGCGTGCCCTGTCAGAGTTTTGTGCTTCGCGCGGCGCCCTGTTTCAAATCCATACCAACGAACACCACGTCGAAGTTCACTGGAGCGTTGTTCGCCACGGTTTGCGCCCGTTGGAATATTTTGCCGAAAACGGCGCCGTCGGCCGTCACACACTGCATCACCATTGCGCGCTGGTAACTGATTCCGAAATCGAGCTACTACGTGAGACCGGTTCCGGCGTCAGTTACAATCCGTTGGCGTCGCTTTGGAAAGGCGACAATATTGCACCTGCACTCGCTTTTGCTGCGAGAGGTGTCCGGTTTGGCATCGGAAGTGACAGTACGCGTCTTGATGCGCTGAGATTGCTTGAAACTGCTGAAGCCTGTCAGAGAACTGCCTCTGGCATGTCTGTTGCCGATTTTTCGAGCGGCGCGGCGTGGACCTGGATTGATGCAGCGACTCGCGGCAGTGCCGACGTTACAGGACTTGGCGGCGTGACGGGTGAACTCAAAACAGGCTTGAGAGCTGATTTCCTCATATTGGATAAGCAGCGGCCCGAAACCCTGCCGTCCTGGGACTTCGAATGGGAGCTCGTTCGCCTCTACAATCGGGATCAAATTGGAGCCGTTGTCGTTGATGGCAAGGTTGTCATGGAGAACGGGCGAGCCACAGGATGGGACCAGGATAAATTCATACAGGACGAGTTACCCAAAGCCATTGAAACGGTCAACAATGCGCCCATTGTTCGGCGTCATGGCCCGGCCAGCGAACATCGAGAAAACAGCAGAAGGTAGGTCTTACGTCGACATGACCAGGATCAAGGACGACTGACAATGACAAATCAACTCAACCAACTTTTAAAGGTAGCGGCATCGTTGACTGGTGTTGTCGTCGTTTGGTGGGCTGTCGCCATATCGGGGTTAATCAATCCGCTGCTGTTCCCAACGCCGTATACTGTCCTTATCGCAGCCAAGGAGCTTTATGAAGATGGTATTCTTATCAGCGACCTTGGGATTTCTCTCGCGCGGGCCTCTATTGGATTTGTAATCGGTGCCATTCTTGGCATCTCAGTGGGGATCCTTACAGCGCGCACTCGTTTTTTCGCTATAGCTTTGGGCCCGTTTCTCAACCTGCTTCGGCCGATTCCCGCTATCGCCTTGGTCCCCATCGCCATTGTCTGGTTTGGTATTGGCGAAGGATCAAAGTATTTTGTCATCGCTTATACGGTCTTCCTTGCAGTTTGGCTGAATACGCATCACGGCACAGCGCACGTCGCACAAACCTATATCCGCGCCGCACGCTCCTTGGGTGCCAGCCGATTACGCGAGTTCTTTGAAGTAATTATTCCCGCCGCTGCGCCGCACATCGTTGTTGGCCTGCGTTTAGGGGCTGCACTTGCTTTTCTGTCTTTGGTCGCCGCTGAACTTTCAGGGGCCTCCGCCGGTATCGGCTTTAGACTTCAGGACGCGCGAGATTACATTCGAACCGACCGAATGTTCGTTGGGTTGATAGAGCTTGGAATTTTGGGTGCCCTGCTAGACCAATTCTTTGTCTATGTCGGCAACAAATTGGTGCATTGGGAACAGTTGTAGACAAATGGATAATCGAACAGACAGTGCTGCCCCCTCAGGCCGTGTCGATATAGAAAATCTGGCGATTTCGTTTGAATTGCCGGGCGGCGATACACTGGAAGCAGTCAGTGATGTTGATATCGTCCTTGAGGCTGGGTCCTTTACTGCCCTGATCGGGCCATCAGGCTGTGGAAAATCAACGATCCTGAATGCGGTCGCAGGATTCGTACCGATCTCAGGTGGCCAAATTAAAATCGACAACGAACCAGTCTCTGGCATCAATCCAGAGGTTGGCGTTGTGTTCCAGCAATACGCACTGTTTCCCTGGTTTACGGCTATCGGCAATGTGGAGTTCGCCTTAAAGCGCCTGCAATTGCCACGTGCTGAACGCCGGGAGCGAGCCTTGGCTGCTCTGCGCGAGGTTGGTCTGGAGGACCGCGCCTCGACCTATCCTGGTCAATTGTCGGGTGGCATGAAACAGCGTGTAGCATTGGCTCGGACATTCGCATCTGAACCAAAAGTCCTTCTTATGGACGAACCATTTGGAGCATTGGATGCGCAGACCCGTATCGCAATGCACGAACTTTTATTGGGTGTCTGGGATCTCCACCGAACAACTGTTTTGTTTGTAACGCATGACGTGGATGAAGCTTTGTTGTTGTCCGATCGGGCACACATCATGTCCACCGGCCCCGGACGCATTATTGAATCATTAGAGGTAACAAGCTCAAGACCAAGGAAGGTCGATGAAATGACCGAAGAATTTCTGACCAACCGGAATAAAATAATGAAGCTGTTACGCCATCATACGGTCGCGGAAAGTTAAATGACGACCGCCTAGGAAGGGAAAGTCTACGTCAATGATTGAAATGGAAAGAGAGGAAGAGTCTTAATATGCAGAAAATAGCCTTATCAACCATCGCAGGCGTTGTTCTTGCGATTTCCGGGGCGACATCGTCGTCTGCGGAAAAAACCAATATCACGATAGGGGGTGGCCCCTACCTGGACGTTCCCCAGATTTCTCAGGCAATGGATAAAAACCTTTGGAAAAAACATGGGATTACGGCAAAGGTCACGCCGTTTCGTACGGGACGCTCGGCGTTTGAGGCGCTAATCGGCGGTCAGCTCGATTTTGCGCTTATGGCTGAATTTCCTGCCGTCATCGGTGCCATGCGTGGTCTTAAATTTGGTGTTCTTGCCGAAATGTCTCAATATCAGGCGGGACGGGTTAATTCCAATGACAAGATCAACCTGACATCGATCAAAAGCCTTGCCGGACAAAAGATCGGGACGACCATCGGCACAAATGTCCATTTTATGCTGGACGAATTACTGAAGAAGGCCGGTATCAAAGCCACAATCGTTAATGTCCGGCCACCCGATATCGTGCCGGCGCTAGTTCGTGGTGACGTCGATGCGGCGACCATGTTCCCGTCATTCTATGGCGGTGCCAAACGATCTTTGGGAAAACGCTATCGCGAATTTCGGATCAACAATTACAAGACCCGGTTCGTCTTTGTCGGTACAGCCGAAATGCTTGATAAAAACCCGAATACGGTACGCTCTGTCCTCGCTGCTCTGATGGAAGGAGAAAAGCTGGTCAAAAGTGATCCAGCAGACAGTCAGGCTGCCGTCGATCGTGTTGCCAAAGGCAAGTACAAAAAAGCGTACATCAAATCTGCCTGGTCCAGTTATCGTCACCGCATGGTGCTTGATAATGACCTGCTCGAACTTATGGTTCGCGAAGGTAAATGGATCGCCGCTCGTGGTTCGATCAAAGGCGTTAAATCTACCAAGGCTCTTTATCGTCCATTCCTTCGCGGCGAGTTTCTTAAAGAACTCGGTGCCGACAGAGTCGATTTAAAGTGATCAAGGGACTTTAAGGTCTCAGGGGATACAGGGTGTACACCTTATACACCGATGTTCCGCTGAGACCTGACGGTCTTATTAAATTCGATACAACGTATATCGATGGCGGCAGAATTGCCGCCATCGATACTTTTTCCAAGGCTAACCCTTGTTACTAAAAAAATTGAACGGCGCATTCGTGCCCCCTTCACCCGACCAGATAGATTAACGCGTGACCCAGAAACCTCTTTTGCGGGAATTCCTTACGGAGCAGGTACCGCTCCTCGCTCTGGTATTGTCAGCCGGGTTTGCTGCCGCCTATCTGCAACACGGATTTTTGCCGGGGGCTGACATCGCCTTTCCGCTCGCCGGTGTAAAAGTGCCGATATGGCATTTGATCTGGCTGGGATTTTGGGCGGGCTACACAATGGCCGTGGTCGGCGAGGCAGCTGGGATTTTCGCCCTACCCTATACGATGACCATCCTACAATTTTCGACACCCAGTGTTACGCCGACAACGCAACTGCTGACCTTTCTTAATCCGTTTGGCGCGTTGTTCGGGTTTCGCCGCAATCGGCAACACAATCTCGATCTCGCTAAATGGGTCTGTCTCGGTGGTATCGCCGGTGGTCTCATAGGTCCGTTTATTCGCATCACCATTTTATCTGAGACCGAGCCCTTCACCTTTGTCGTCGGATTGGCTTTGGTCGCTGCCGGAGCTCATCTCACCGTCGCCGCCGTCCGCGGCTATCGTTCCCGTAAAACCGGTACTGGTATTGAAGCGCGTTTCCACAAAGAAGCGGAAGCCCAACGTGCGAAAGGATTAGCCCCGTCCGGTATTCCCGCCGGTGAACCAATCAAGACTATCGAGCGCGGCAATGGCCATTTCACCGTCGAGTATTGGGGGGAACAGTGGCGCATTTCACAACTTACCCTCACGGTTACCGGGCTGCTGGTCGGTATTGTTTCCGCTGCCTTGGGTGTTGGTGGCGGGTTTCTATTAGTGCCGATTTTCTCTGCTCTGTACCGACTACCAATGTATGTACTGGTCGCTGCGACGATCCCCTATGTCATCGTTCTGTCTGCCGTCGGGCTGTTTACCTATTCGGTCATCATCCCCGCCTTCACGACAACGATGATCGCACCGGAATGGGCCTGGGGATTCTTCGCCGCCACTGGTGGTATTTTAGGCGCCTGGTGTGCGGCCAAGACCCAACGGTTTGTGCCCGAACATCTGCTGAAGCTGATGCTCGGTGGCATCACCGGCCTGGCAGGCAGTCTCTACGTGCTCGGGTTTTTCGTCGATCTACCGTTTAAGCTGTGAGGGACAGAATGCACTTATTCAAATTCCTACTTCCTTACCTGCCGTTCATCGTTTTGGCGCTCGCTGTCCTCGTCGCTATTGCCCATATCCGCTGGTACTGGTGACAGGATTTAAAGAGCCCGGAAGATCATGGCGATCCCGAGCGAGATCAGCCCGATCAGAACCCATCGACGGAACAGATCAACCGACAATTTAGCGCGTAATCTCTGTCCAACAAACATACCGGTAAATGCTGCAACCACTGCAATAGAACCGGGTATTACGACCTCTACCTCCAGGCTGCCATTGATGCCCAGCCCTAGCGCGAGGGCGGCGGTCGCGACGAGCGCCGTCAGACCGATGGCCTGCACCAGACCATCCTTCCCTAAATTCAGCGCCTCAAGATACGGCGCCACTGGAACGACGAATATGCCTGTGGCACCGGATATAAGCCCAGTGGTTAACCCGGCCGCCGGACCCAGCGCCGGTTCTGCCCGCCGCGACACCGTGAACCGGTACCCTGCAAGGACAAGCCCCGCATAGACAACCAGGATCGTGCCAAGAAATGCTCCCGTCAGCGCGGTATTGCCACTAGTCATAATACCAGCGGTAAGGAGCGTCCCAAGGACGAGGCATATCAACATTGGCCACAATCGAGACAGCAGTGACATCAACGCACCACCGGCAAATGATTGCCAGATATTTGTCAGAATGGCCGGAAGCACGAGGATCGCCGCGGCCTCTTCAACCGGAAGCCAAATACCCAGCAAACCCATACTCACTGTCGGCAGGCCAAGCCCTATCGCCCCCTTTACGGAGCCAGCCAGGACATAAATCGCCGCCACAGCCACCAGGTCGGATACGCTAAGCTCCATAAGCAGCGTCCATCAAACCGGATAGACCATATCGTTGGGGATCAGCAGGCTGTCATAGATGCAGTCGCGAGATTTGAGCAGCATCCCGCCGTCTTCGCGGACAAATTGATCGATATAAAGCCCAGCCTGAAAGATACGGGTTTCTTCCTCCATCAGGGTCTCGACGACCAGATAGTTGGATTCCGAATGGATCGTGCCATCGCCATCGACACCGGTGACCCGGACGTTGCTATTGTAATGCCGGAGATAGCGCGGCGCATGCACCATGGTAGTTTTCACCGCCGCGGCGCGATCTTGCATCATTGGGCGGCCATCACACCAGACCAGACCAATGGTTAGCCCGGCGTCATAATTCTCGCGCCCGGTAATTCGGTAAAATCCGTCAGTGGTGAAGAAATCCGGCCACGCGTCGATATCCTGCGCATCGAGAATACGGGCATATTCGGTGTTAAACTCTTCAACATCAAAACGTAGCGCGCGGGCCTCATCTGGGGACAGGTTGGTGTCCCTCTGTTGGTTAGTCGCCATCTTAAATATCCATCACTTCACGATAGTGACGATAAAGCGCCCGTACTGAGGCCTCGGAGATCAGCGTCTGGGTGCTGCCTTCCTTTTCCGGCTCAAGCTTCACAATCCCCTCGCCGTCCTGAGAATGTTTGAACCCATCCTGCAGGAACTTGATCGCTTCATTGTCATCGACACCAAGATACCCGCTCGGTCCCATCAGATTGGCCTGCTTGAGCCGATGCTTATCCATTTCCGGCGTATCATCGTCATAGCCAAACATCGTCCAGTACATATCCAGCGCATTCGGGCCGCGTGGCACGATATGACGAATGCCCAGCGTATTGAGCTCACGCTGAACAATCAGATTCGGCCAGATGATCTGCATGGTCACCGTCCACGGGCTATCAAACTCCTGCACATAGTTGAGGAATTCGGGATCGCTAAGTTCCATGCCTTCGCGGAACGCCGACTTCATCTGGCTCGCGGTTTCCTCAGTGATCTCGATGTCATCATCCTTGGCCGAGGCCATCGTCGAATGCCGCCCGCTTTCATCACAGATCATCGCTGATTTCTGCCCGGCGACCATCAGTCGGAAAGTCGCGAGATATACATGCAACAAGGTCGCATGGTACGGGTCTTTGAGATTTTCGTGATAGAGCTTCCAGTTGCCCTGCAGTCGGTTTTTGTAAAACCCGAGAATCTTGAGCTTGCGGCCTTTAAACACGACATCGAACTGTTCGAGATTGTCCGGCCCGAGATAATCCTCCAACGACTCAACGGTTTCCGAGAACGACGCAAACACCACGCCATGGCGGATTGTTACGTTGAGCTTCTTGGGATTGTGATCTTCGAGTTTAAAATCCTTGGGCATCCCGCCTTCGCCACGATCGCCGCGGCGGAACGGCACAGCCATCAATTTACCCGACAGGTCATACATCCATTGATGATAGGGGCAGGTGAAATTCTCCGCCTTGCCCCGTAGATCACGACAGAACTCAACACCGCGATGGGCGCAACGGTTCTCAAAGACATGCACCTCGCCATCCTGGTCGCGCGATACAATCACCGGCACATCGCCAACATAGGAGCGTTTGAAACTGCCGGGATCGGGGATCTCGGCTTCAAGCGCGACAAAGCACCAGCTCTCGCCAAAGAAAATGCGTTCGCGTTCGCGCTGAAATACTTCGTCAGAGGTATAAATCCAGTCGGGAATACGAGTCAGGTCATCATCCGGCCAGCGCAACTCGCTGAGCGGCAAATTGCTGCCATCATCAATAAAAGGCGTATCTGGCATATCCGTTCCCTCGTTCACCGGTCAGGATCGCGAGTGTAGCGAAGGACTCGCCATTGTCACAAGTATCACTATGGGAACAAGCACAAATCCGAATAAGGGAATTGGGCAAGAATACCAAATTTTATTAGGCGTTAGCTCTCCATTTGCAACTGCCCTGGAAGCACTATCTTTTCTTTAGCGTAGCACCGTAATCATCACTACTGCCAGTTCGCGATCCGTCAAAATTTCCATCTTTTTCCATCGTCAAAGTGTATCGCTTGCTATCGTCGTTCTTCCAATCGAAGGAAATATTCTTTCCAGAACATTTGATCGTAAAAGGACCGCGGCGCCGATTCTTAATGGTGATTGCACCATCTGCGGCGACCCCCATTGTGACCTTGAGCTCGCTAGCGCCACTGGAAAAATCAGTCGTTAATAACCATTTAGTGTGTTTGAAAACTTGTTTGAGTTCATTGGAACATTCGTCAGCGGTCTGACTGGCAACGGGTTTATCGAAAATTGTCTGCCCTACAACCACAGACAATCCCATCACACCTAATACAGCTGCCCTCATTAGCATCGAATTCTCCTTTTATTGCAATTTCTATTGATTGAAGATTTGTGTGATAAAGCAACTATTAGGCATTAAATCAAGATTAACTTCCCCGTCATTGATCAGCTCAGCCCACAAGAGTACCGTTTGCACAGAAACCGCAAAAGGGAGAAGCGATCATGTCACTGGAACCACTGGCCAAGCTGGGAAATTTCTTTCACGTCTATGATTTCCGGGTAAAGCCCGGCTCAGGCGATGAGTTTATCCAACTCTTTAACGAGTTCGATTACGGCGATGACAATCCGATGCATAAATCCGACGCCCAGGTGAAGGACGGCGTGCTGTGCCGCGATGTCGAGGATGAGGATCATTTCTATCTGATCGGCGAATGGCGCGATATCGAGATCCATAAGGAAATCCGTATCGAGATGGTCGACATGGCGCCGGAGTTCGTAAAGCTGGTCGATAGCGGCCCGTTTGTACCGGTCTATGCCGAGATCGTTACCGAAACACCGCAGGACATTCTCGACAAAGCCCAGGACGCGAGCTAGCGCGTCAAAAAAAGGAGGGACGCGTAACTATGGCGACCACGAAAGAACTGCTCACCACACGCTATGGAAAAGATACTGGCATCGGTGATGGCACCGTGGTCAGCGAGAAAATACAGGCATTGCTGTCCCGGCGTTCAATCCGGCTCTACAAGGACGAACCGGTATCCGATGAACTGCTCGATGTACTGCTTGGCTGTGCGCAATCTGCACCCAGCAAATCCAACCTGCAGCAATATTCGATTATCGTGGTCAAGGACCAGACGATCCGCGATCAGCTGGCAGCCTGGTGCCCACGCACCACAGGGCTAGAAGGCAAACCCGTGCTATTGGTGTTTTGTGCCGATATCCGTCGCAACATGCGCGTCGGCGAATTTCGCAACCGGCCCAACGTCAACAACAATATGGACGCTTTCCTCAACGCCACGGTCGATAGCGCCCTCGCTTTGGGCTTCTTTGTGACAGCCGCCGAAGCCGCGGGGCTCGGTACCGCACCACTAAGCAGCCTGCGCGACAGCATGTATGCAATCGCCGATATATTGGAGATGCCGGATGGTGTATTCCCCATCGCCGGGGTGATGGCGGGCTGGCCCGAAGCCCCCGGCTATGTGAACCAACGCCTGCCGCAATCCATCGTCGTGCATCGTGATCGCTATGACGACAGCAATCTCGAAGCCGAAATCGATGGCTACGATCAGACCCGCAACGACGCCTTCCCGATCCCCGAGGAGCGCCAAACACGGACGGATTTATGGGGGGTCGCCGAGTTCTATGGCTGGTCAGAACATATCTCGCGCCAGCTCGGCAAACCCGAACGCCCGGAATTTAAAGCGTTCCTCCAAAGTCACGGATTTGATCTGGACTGAGGGGTCTATCTGCTCGACGGTAGTTCCGTTATCAGCTGCAGAGCAGACCTCTTTAGTTCAGTCCACAATGTCCGCTACTAGCCAGAAGCGGACCTATCATCAGCTGATTCGGTTCCATTTTTCCCGAATGTAAATGGCTCTTACACTCTGGAGTATGTCACCTAGAATTATTTCCACTGGATGCTGTGACGGCCTTCCTATTGGCAAGAAAATTGCCTAGACTACCACAATCGTTTTGTTGGTTTAGGGTTCTGCTATCGGCAAATGTACCTAGTCCGTCCTCCATGTTGTGGTTGGCTGGAGACGTATTCAATCTAACAACGCGCTCGGGCAGCTATTCGGGTATCCGGGAATGAGGCCAACGTCCATACCGACCGAAGGGTCATAAAGGTACGGGGCAGGAGATATCAGATGCGACGGACCACAGCCAACCCTACTCGTAGTAGAATTTCAACTAACGGAACAGTCCCCTCGAATATTTCATCAAGTACTTCCGTGCCGTGGGATTCACGCCGCCGAATAGGAGAAAATGGGGCCCGAAAACAGCTCAGCCTACGTTCACACCTCGCTCTTGGCACCGCACTGGCTACAGTCGCTTTCGGGTATACCAGCAGGACAGTGTACGCAGGAAGCTGTGTTGGTGGCGCAGGCGTTTATGCCTGTTCTGGCGCTCTCAATGCCGGGTCGGATACCACCCAGACACTGACCGGCACGCCGCTGACCGTCACAACAGGAGCAGGATTCGGCATCAGTACGGCCAGCAGTGGCGGTAACGCGCTAGAGCTCACCGGAACTGGCGGGCTGTCCTTCACTGACACCAATACTGCCACTATTACCGGCGCAGACAGTGGAATTGTGGCCACCAATAATAGTTCGGGCAATATGAGCCTTACAACGACCGGTACCGTTACCGGCAATGCCAGTTATGGGGTCCAGGTTACAAATAACGCGTCTACGGTGAACACGACAATTTCGACGGCTGCAGTTTCTGGCGATACTACTGGAATCATAGGCCGAAACTATGGTTCCGGCTTTTTGAATGTCACATCGACAGGCGCGGTTACCGGTACTACCGGCTATGGAATGTACATTTTGGGATCAGGCACAAATGTGACTGTCTCGGCGGCAGCGGTAACCGGATTGTTTGATGGGATCAAGGTGGACAACGGTGGCAGTGGTGATTTGGACATCACCGCGACGGGTCAGGTAACTGGCACCCAAGTCGCGGGAATTCGCGCCGACAACACAGCCAGTGGCGACGATATTACGATTTCTTCCGCTGCCGTTACAGGGAATACCGTCGGGATAATAGCAACAAACTCAGGATCCGGTGCGACTGAAATCACCGCGACCGGAACCGTAACCTCCGGCGGCGGCATTGGTATTAATGCGACAATGGCGACAGGAACCGATATCACCGTAACGGCAGCCTCGGTTTCCGGATATACCGACGGAATAAATGTCAGCAATAACGGCTCGGGAAATAATTCGGTCACGGTGAGCGGTGTTGTCACCGGCGGTACAGGAGGCGGCGACGGCATCAACACGAGTGGTGGCAGTGGTACGCTCAGTACAATAACGCTCAATTCCGGCGCTGCTGTCAGCGTCTCTTCGGGAACAGCCATCGTGAATGATGAAGGAGCATCAAATACGACCGTCAATAGTGGTGCCAGTGTCACTGGCAAAATCATCCTCGGTGCGGGGAATGACAACCTGACATTTGATGGTGGTAATTTTTCGGGAGTCTCTGAATTTGATGGTGGAGGCGGGACTGATAGCCTGACATTCCGGAATGGAACCGGGACAGTGGATGGCTCCACCGTTTTGGGCATGGACAGCGTCGTTGTAGGCACCGGCTCCGACGTGACTTTTACCGACTATCTGGCCACCGGTCAGCTGACCGCAACCAATAGCGGCTCTGGTGCTCTGAAGGTGACATCTACTGGAACTATCAGCGGCACATTTGAAGATGGAATTAATGCAGTCAACGACGCCACCGGAACTGACCTGACCATTTCGGTCACCACTGTTACCGGGTCTCTGGATGGCATTGACGCAACCAACAACGGTACTGGTACGCTGTCGATTACAGCGAGCGATGCAGTTAGCGGTACCAACGGCACAGGAATCAAGACGGCAACCGGTGCCGGCAAACAGACGAATATCACAATAAATTCAGGAGCATCGGTGACTGGTGGAACCGGCACGGCGATTACCAATGATGCGGGTAATTCCACAACCGTCATCAATTCCGGTGCGAGTGTAACCGGAGCGATCAGCCTTGGTGCTGGCACGGACGATTTAACCTTTGATGGAAGCAATTTCTCTGCCGTAACCAGCTTTGATGGTGGCGCAGGTACTGACAGCCTGACATTCCGAAACGTCACTAGTACTGTGGTCGGTGCCACAATAACGGGAATGGAAAAATTAGCGGTTGATAGTGGCGCCGACATTACTGTCACTGGCGCACTAACGCCGACGAATTTTGACATCAATGGTACGCTGACCACGAGTGCGATGACAATTGTTAGCGGTGGTACACTCAGTGGCAGCGGCACGGTCGAATCCAACGTAACAGTCAATAGCGGCGGTAAGCTGGGGCCCGGCAATTCGCCTGGACTAATGCAGATATTAGGCGATGCCACCTTGATGGGCGCATCGACACTGGCGCTCGAACTTGGCGGTCTGATTTTTGGCAGTGGATATGATCGGCTTGATGTTGCTGATGATCCGGGAACTGGGGCGATTGAAGGCACACTAACTATTCAGGCCGGGACGATCTTCGATATTGATTATTTTGGCGCTTTTACTGCTAATGTCGGTGATTCATTTGATGTGTTGGTCGCAGATAACTTTGCCTCCGATCTACTATCGCTCATGATCTTTGACTTTACCGACGCCGGGTTGGGGGTAGGTCTGAGTTGGAAGTCATCTTTTGAAGATGTCGGTGGTGGGCGCGAGTCTTTGCGGCTCACGGTCGTGGCAGATCAAGTGCCGGAACCAGGGACATTCCTCGTACTGCTTGGCGGATTGTCGGCTATCAGGCTGCTGCGCAAAAAACAGTCTAAGAGACTTGTAACGTTCTGCCGCCATTCAAATGATCATCCCTATAAATTTCGATAGATTTCATCTCTTCGCTGATGTCCGCTACGGGTCATAAACGGACTCTCGCAAAAATTCTCAGAATGTCCGTTGCTAGGGTGATACCGGACGATTCAGGCAAGCCATTGCCTAAACACTTAATCGTCACCCCGGCCGCAAAAATTTTAGGGAGCCGGGGTCCATGCTTGCCCATGCACCGAAAGCTGACCCATGGATCCCGCATCAAGTGCGGGATGACAATTTATGGGCGACGTCCAAAAGTGAGCGGTCCCCCACAAAGCCACCGCTTTGATCTGGAATTAGGTATGCGAAAATTAGTAAGATGGTTCGGTTGTTTGAGTCCAAATTTAGACGATGAGAGAGAACGGGATGCAGAGCGTTGAAAGTAATGGCTCCGATCTGCTGGAACACGCAAAAGCCTTAAGGGACAATCTCGAATTACGCGGTGCCACCACGGAGAAACTTCGCAGATTACCGGACGATACGGTCTCGGATTTAAAAGCGGCAGGGCTACATCGCCTGGGACAACCAGTCCGCTATGGCGGTGCTGAACTCCCGCTTGATGAGATCATCGACATTATTACCGCGCTGGCGCGCGGTTGCGCGGCCACCGCCTGGGTCTGCGGCGTCTGGTCTGACCATGCAATATTGACCGGCATGTTCGATCCGGTGGCCCAAGACGACGTATGGGGAGCGAACGAAAACGCCACGATCTCCGCTGGGTTTCTACCATCAGGAACCAACGAGCGCGTCGAGGGTGGATGGCAACTGTCAGGCACCTGGGGATATTCCAGCGGTTGCGATCACGCCGACTGGTTTCTATTGGGCAGTGTACTGCCCCACGATGACGGCCCACTGACGCCAAGCTTGTGTCTTGTGCCCCGCTCCGACGTTTCAATTGATGATAATTGGCATGTGATGGGAATGGCCGGAACTGGATCAAAGAACGTCATCGTCGATGGTGCTTTTGTGCCAGACCACCGCATCCTTTCCCACGCGGCCGCCAAAGACGGTTGGGAAGCGCGCGGTTGTCCGGATGTTGCGCCGCTCTACCGGCTGCCCCATGTGTCGACCGTACCGTTCCATTTTTGTGCAACCTCGCTCGGGATCGCAGAAGCGATGCTGGAAGACATCACAACCGGTTTGGCTGAACGGAAGTCTTTTGGTACAGCCATGACGGAATTTCAGACCATGCAGATGCATATCGCCGAAGCATCAGCCGAGATCGATTGCGCGCGGCTCTTGATCAAGCGGGATGTCACAGAAGCGATGGAAGCAATGCGCGACGGTGGGTCGATGGCGCTTGAAATCAAGGCACGTAACCGCCGCGATCAAGCCTATGCAGCTCGCCTTTGCCGTCAGGCGATTGAGCGGCTTTTTGATATTGCCGGCTCGCATGGCATATTCGAGGAAAATGCCGCGCAAAGGCGGTATCGAGATGTGCGTGCCGCCGGTAATCACATCGTTCTCAGCTGGGACCTCGCCGGCACCACCTATGGCCGTGTCATCTTTGGACTCGACCCAGCGACCCCATTCATTTAGCGGGGCTAAATTAGCCAACGCGAACGTCCCGAGTTTAAAGCTTTCCTCCAAAGCCACGGGTTTGATCTGGATTAGGGTTGAATCTGCTCGACGGTACTTCCGTTATCAGCCGCAGAGCAGACGTATTTTAACCAATTCGCTATGTCTGCTAATAGCCAGAAGCGGAAGTTTGATCCGTGACTAATATCCCTGCTCCGACCACCATAGGTATCGGGCGGTTGGTTCCATCGAGGCATAAATCCAATTCGTGACCACTTTGGGTCACTAACGGACATTTCGTCTTACCAAGAAGATGCGTGTACCCATCTGATAAGACAGAGGTATTTTAGTTACCCTAAAGTGTCATATTTTTGCCAATATTTCGTCTAATAGTGATTGCGAAACAACAAATGCCGACGTTTCAGGAGGTTTGTTATTGTATTTGCTGAGGGCGGCGCGCTTAACACTTCGGTATGGATCGGTTAACTTGCTAGCATTTGTATAGATTGTGGTTTTTTGTAGAGAAGGATTTTAGTCATGCGGACCAAATCATTTATTGTTGTCGTGTGTTTGTTGGGGTTTGGCGTCAGCACGTCGATGGCTGCTGATAGAGTATACCTAAAGTTTGTCAATGTGTGCGCGGTTAGTAAGGACGCTGGCTATGAGGCGATGATTTTCGCGCAAACTAAATTCAAAGACAGCAAAACAAAAAAGATAGTAAAAACGAAATTTGCCGGAATTAAGAAACCTGGTCTATTCAAGAAAGGGCGGGTTCAGTGCATAAAGGTCAGGCGACACCTCGTTGTCATTAAAAAGGATAAGAAACAAGAAATTCGTCATCCCACTGTTGAACTCCGCGCCCAAACACGCTTACTCACTATCATAGGGGCCAGCAAACGCTTCTCTGGCGGCAAAGTAAGTTTTTATCGTAAGCATTCGAAGCGCATTCAAGGTTGCAGCAAAACCTATAAAAAGAAAATCGGCCATATGCTTTTTACTTACTCCGGCACAGCGCTAAAACCCAAATGCAAGGCCAGCCGTCTGACCGCAAAGAGAATGCGTAAACTTGTGAAAAATGACGCGAAATTCATGAAACTGTTTAGTCGGTGATGGTGATGCCCGCTTTGGGTCATTAACAGACGTTGGCATGCTTGTGGTAAATGTCCGTTAAAAGCGAAGCAGCGGACAAGCCTGAAAAACAACTCTCGTGGATATCAACTATCACCCCGGACTACGATCCGAGGTCCAGCTTACAGCCCTGAAAGTCGTTCCGCATTCTTTACCGCACGGACGCGCGGTCACTGGATCCCGCATCAAGTGCGGGATGACAGGTGGGGTGTTGTGTGGAATGACGAGCAGAGAGCTGCGGGATAACACGGTCTGAAGACTTATTTTGAAAGCCACAGCTTTGATCTGGAGTAACGTGTAGAACGCCAAGAAAAGTGCCATACCGGAAATTGTTCGACTAACCGTCGGTATTTCTTACGTTTTCGGTTCTTCGCCTTGCGAGAATTCTGCTAACCTGTTGTTAAGTAACAACATCCGAAAAACGGCACAAATCTTGCATAACTATTTGCAAAATAAGCAAATTTTAAGAAGCGAGCCACAAAACAATGAAAAGCCTTAGATCACTCGCCTTAACCCTGTTTATGGGCATTGCTGCTATTAGCATCTCCTCGAATGCAAATGCCGGTCCGGTGATTGCTGCATTTGATTTTGAAAATGCCACAGCGGGGTCGGCGACCGCCGCAGCATCCACCACGGGTGCCGGCATTAGCGGCGCGCTCTTTGGCGGAACAAATGGTTCTTCGAGTGTCGTCGCGTTTTCAGATAATACTTACACGAGTGGAGCGCTTTTCCCTGGTGCAAATGGATCGCTTTTTAATTTCTTTACCTTCACGACCGCGACATCGCTGGATCTTGGGGCGTTGACATTCGAATCCGGACAAAACGATATCCCCAACGTATCGCGTACATTTGAGGTACGGCTAAGCCCTGCCGGGACACCAACACCAACGGGCGTTTTCGGTACCGATACAGCCGGATGGAGCCTCCTGGATAGCATCACCGTACCGTTCGGCTTTGCCGATAGCGGCACACCCAATGTCGCGCTGGATCTAACCGGTACGTCAATTGGTCCTGGAACCTACACGATTGGCATTGGGGCACAGGCTGGCATCGGTAAACACCGGCACGACCCAACTTTTTATGGATGATGTAACTCTCAGTTCTGCCGACGTCCCGGCCCCGGGTTCATTCGCCCTGTTCGGCCTCGGCTTTGCCGCTGTTGGCTATATGCGGCGGCGCAAAACAGCAAAAGTTTAAGCCTTCCTCCAAAGTCACGGCTTGGATCAGGATTAGGGCGACCCCTCGATAAATTCCAACGCCTGTTGATTATAGAGCGCACATAAAAGATCGGATTGGTCGAGAAGTGCGGGCGTGTCCTTTATAGTGACCGCATCCTCTTTCATCAGGCTCAAGATTATCACTAGCGCGTCACCTTTGATCTCAAAAGTCTTGCGGTCAAAGCCTAGACAATATGTGTCATTCGGTGACGGGGTCAGCGCAAATTTTACATAAGCGGGTTTGATCAGACGGGTCCCTGCCTTTAGCTTTTCCGTAAAATCAACAAGGCTCAGGGGATCGTCGCGCTCGCTTACACCCGCCATATAATCAATGGTTGAACTTGTAAAAAACGAGGCCAGCCATTCAGAGAAATCAGGCGTGTTCAATGCATGGCTGAGCTGATCGCGCAGTCCATTAACGGCGTCGTTAGATACGGTAAAGCCCGCGCTATCTCTATCCAACCCCTCGCCAATGTAGCGGTGATCAAGCGCCTCATGGTCCTCAAGGTGCTGAGCATAGGCATCATAGAGTTCGGACAATTTCGGGCCGAGAAAACCAACAGAAAAGGTCAACGCGTCGTCTAAGGTATTCCCTTCATGGGCCCTATGTGGAGGAACGTACAGGACGTCACCCGACGTAACCTCAACCGTATCACCCTCAACGGGTTCTTTAAGAATTTTAAGATCGAGCCCCTCGATGTACTCCTCATCAATGATGGGTTCCCGACCAATGGTCCAGCGGCGCGAACCTTGCCCCTGAACCAGAAAGACGTGATAGCTGTCTACGTGCCCGCCTATGCTGCCGCCTTCAGTGGAGAAACTGACCATGATGTCATCCATCAACCAGCGCGGCGCAAAATTGAACGCGCGCAGCAAATCGGCAGTGTCAGGATGGAATTGTTCGACATTCTGGACGAGCAGGCTCCAAGGTGGCTTTCCCGCAATATTGAAATCGTCCTCAGTGAACGGCCCAAACTGGCAGGCCCAATCCTCCGGCGACACCATACGAGCATGAGCGGTTTCTTCCATCGACAGGGCGGCTAATTCATCTGGCGTGATCAGCCTGTCCATAACAGCTTGATCGATGGCACCCCGCACCAGGAACGGTCGTTTATTCCAATACAGCGCGTAGAAATCCGTAATCGATGGCAAGGCATCGAGCGTGATTAGAAAAGAGGTCTTCACACCCTACTCTCCCGTCGCAACCCAATGTCGTTCGGCAAGGTAGAAAGCCTCCAGCTCATCCGGACGGTCATCACCCAGTAGATCCTGACTGACGTCATAGTGACGGCTGGCTTCGCAAAATCCGAAAAATCGGTATGACGGGCGCATGGCATTCACGATGCCCCAATCTATCGGCAGGGAATCAGTCGGGTTGACCGGACGTATGCTATCGCTTTCGTAGATGGCCTCAAACGAATTGAGCCGCCATCCAACATCAGTCAGCACGAGGCGGGATTGGAACCTGACATGGGAAGTCACATCCAATTCGACGCCGTCCAATGTCAAGCGCTCGGAGATATTAGCCGGACTTTCACAGATGGCCCGTTCGCCCTTCTGGTGATGTTTCGCCGGAAAAACCCGATGCCTAGCATAACCGCCAGCGGCCGTTTTCGCCTTCAGGGCCGGGACGAATTCCTCAATGGGGCCATCGAACCAGGTCGTGCGCACCGGCGAACCCGGTACGTAGGAGCGTTCGAGACCTTCCCAATCCGGGATGTCGCGGCAAAGGCTTTCAAAACGAACGAGATAGAATATTTCGGCTCTGTCGAGCAGGCTCTCGGTTCTCTGTTCGGCAGTAGCGCGTGGCATTGAATTGTCTCCGCAAATATGGTCTGGCCGACGAGATTCTAGGTGTGTCGGAGAAACAAGTCCATCAGCGCTCATCTTGGGGATTTTCATTGCCGAATTTCCAACTATGCTACGGCACAGCTTCACCCCGTAAATTCTGGAATAAGAGTATGAGTGCCGACCGCTACTACATGTACAACGACAACGCCTTCAAACTGGGGCTGTTTGGCGCAAATTGCTCGTCCGGGCGGGCGATCAACAAGTTGCCAGAGCGTTGGCTGGCCGATTGGGACAGTTGCGAAAAAATGGCGAAACTTGCGGATGAAGGAGGTTTTGACTTCATTCTGCCGATCGGGCGCTGGAAAGGGTATGGCGGCGAGACCGACTTTCAGGGCACGACCTATGAGACCATAACCTGGGCGACCGGGCTTCTCGCCCATACAAAACAGATCACCGTTTTTGGCACCGTGCATGCGCCATTGTTCAACCCGATGGTCGCAGCTAAGCAAATGGTGACGGCAGACCATGTCGGCCATGGACGTTTTGGACTGAATATCGTCGTTGGCTGGAACGAACCAGAGTTTCAAATGTCCGGCATAAAGCAGCGCGATCACGGCGACCGTTACGAATATGCCGAGGAATGGATTTCTGCCATCAAACGCATGTGGAACGACAAAGAGCCTTTTGATTTTGACGAAGAGTATCTCCAACTCAAAAATGTCGTTGCCAAACCCAAACTCCACGCCGACACCTCGCCACTTATTATCAATGCAGGCCAGTCCAGTGTCGGGCGCGCTTTTGCCATGCGCCATTGCCACGCATTCTTTACGAATTTTCGCGAAGCCGATGTCAAAAAATCCGCCGAATTCGTTGCCAAATTCAAATCAGATGCGAAAGAGCTGGGCCGCGATGTCAATGTGTATACTCAAGGCCATGTTGTCTGCCGCCCAACGCGGAAAGAGGCCGAGGATTACTTTCACTATTTGACAACCGAGGGTGTCGACTTTGCAGCCATCAAAGAAGTCCTTCGGCTCAAAAATGTGACGCCGGAAAACACGCCAGATTACGATGAGTTGGTGGCCAATTTACCGCCCAAGAATGTCGGATACCCGATTATTGGCTCGCCGGACGATGTCGCTGAAAAATTTGCCCGAATGCACAGTGCCGGGCTTTCCGGGATCGCCTTTTCGTTGGTCAACTATGTCGACGAACTTCCCTTCATCATCGATGAAGTCATTCCACGCCTTGAAAAGATGGGCATCAGGAAACCAGCGGCCCAGAATGAAGCCGTTGCGTGACTAAATCCGATCAGAGAATATGATTAAGCTTACGGCCAATTTGGGAAGGTAAAGGGGCATGGCGACACAAACCGGTGGATGCCTGTGCGGGGCGATCCGATATGAAATTACGGGTGAACCTGTGCGGGCGGCGCATTGCCATTGCGACGAGTGCCGCAAAGCGACTGGCGCGAGTTTTGCGACTGTCGTCTTTTTCAAAGAGGAAGACGTAAAAGTTACCCAGGGGACACCCAAACAGTTCTTCCATCCTGCCGATAGCGGCAACACGATGACAAAGGAATTTTGCGCCGATTGTGGTTCACAGGTTTTAGGGGCCGGTTCGGGTAGTCCCGGTGTCCGCAGCGTAAGAGTAGGCACCCTGGACGATGCCAGTTTCGTAAAACCGCAAATGGAACTCTATACCGGTAAGGCATTACCCTTTACGCAATTATCCGACGAAACAGAGCACTTTGAAGCGGGTCGGCCCCGATAGACCTAACCAATCTCCAGGATTTCCGCGACCTCGGGCCAGCTCTTGGCACCGTTATCCCGCAGCTGATTTGTCAGCTCTTCGGGTACCCATTTCAGCAAGGCGGACTCAAAAGTCGGGCGACCCATGATGCGACCAAACCACTGATCCACGTTTGGCAGGCGGCCATTTTCCCACATCCCGTTTAAGCTCATCATGGCGAGCCTTTTGACGTAGGGCGTGAGCGCTATATCGGCGATGGTAAATCGATTTCCGACCAGCCAGTCACTATCCTGCAGCGCGGCCTCCATCTTGTGCAGATACGTATCATTGAGCTTGATTTTGTCTTTGACGCCCGGCGCATCGAATCCTTGCCGGACGATCATCATTTTCATCGCACGCCAATCAACCGTGACGGACTGGTCCGGCGTCGAGCTGAGAAACTCCTCGAGCTCCTCCTTGCTCATATTGCCAATAATTGTGTGGCGATGTGAACAGGCAAACGTTATCGCGCCACAGGCCGGATGCAGTTCCTCATCAACAGATTTGGTCCAGTACCGGACCTGCGCGTGTTCCCAGGGGTCCGTGGGGTGCAGGCTAGTGTCGGGCTCGATATGATCGAGATACTCGCAAATGACGGTCGATTCAGGGATCACCAGATCGTCATGCACCAGCGTTGGTACGACGGATTTTGGATTGATTTTACGGTATTCAGGGGTGAACTGATCGCCCTTCAAAATGTCAATATAGACCCCATCCCATTCGAGGCCTTTTTCCGCCATCGCGAAGCGCACCTTGGCGGCACAGACCGATGACCCATGATGATAAAGCGTGAACATATTTCCCTCCGAGCCCGAACTGTTCGCGTAAGTCTAGGCGTCTGCAGTCCAATTGTAGAGCTGTAATTTTCTCGGCAAACAGCCAAATAAATCAGTGCTAAATTTTGGTCACAACTCTGTGATGGTCATAAAAATTGCGAGTCAAAATAACTATATGTTTGCTTGCAATATATGGGATGAATTGGGGGGGATTGATAACCGATGAAACGTAACAAGCGCACGAGGAAGTCCAAGAAAAAGCATTCTCCGCAAGCGTCCATATCATCAGAAGAGCCGAATAAAAAAACCAGCCGGAGAGATTTCTTTGCCAGTCTGAGCAACGTGGCCTTGGCGACGGCAGTTGGCGGGGGACTTACCTGGTATATTGTCGACGAGGCATGTGCCACAACGCGAGAGCATGATCTAACAAGGATTGGCAACGGTGTTGCGACAGTGGTTCAAATTCATGACCCTCAATGTTCTGTTTGCGCAGCTCTTCAAAAGGAAGCGCGAGACGCAATGTCTAACTTTGATGACAATGAATTGCAGTATTTGGTCGCCAATATTCGGCAACAGAAAGGCAGGGCCCTCGCAAATAAACACGGGGTACAGCATATAACGTTGTTGCTCCTGGATGGCGAAGGCAATCGGCGAGGAGTTCTGGTTGGACCAAACAAAAGTGCCTATTTAGTGGCGGCGTTCCGCAACCACGTATCCCGCGTTTCACGCCGTTGAGCACATCATAAACATTGCAGGCGATACACGTTGCCTCATAGCCGTTCCGGGCAATCGCATGGGCGATAGCAAACATCTGGAAGGCAAGTCTGACAATTGGCACGTAGGGGGCGCAGACCGATGACTCTTTAGTTGCCCTCAGTTGCGGCGGTTACGACAAGCTCTACCAAATCCGCCTCTTCCAGTCCCGCACCTATGCAAGCTCTGAGCGGTAAGTTCTCGCGATCAACCCATTCATCCCAAGCACGGTTGAACTCTGATTTTTGGCTTATGTCGCTGAGGTAGATCATGACCATCAGCACATTACTCTTATCCGTGCCCACTTCCGCCAAATGCAGATCAATATTAGTGAGCGCATCCTGAGCTTGCTCGTAAAGCGATTGCGACTTAACTGACGCGGTCGCCACCGTCGTCACAACACCCTCATGTACGATAATACGACTACGTGTCGGTGAATATTTTGAAGGACCGATCCGGTGGATATTGAGCACCTGCTACGCCTCTCTCTTGGCTCGACTTTATTCCGGTTTCACGCCGTTGAGCACGTCATAAACATTGCAAGCGATGCCCGTTGCTTCATAACCGTCCTGACCCGTCGCCTGGGCGATAGCAAACATCTGGTAAGCAAGCCCGACAAATGGCATCGGCACTTCCATATCGCGCGCCATATCCAGTCCGAAGCCGACATCTTTTGGCATCCATGATTTGCGCGGCTTGTAGTCGCCGCTGACGACTTTTTCCATGATATTGCGGGTCGCCACAGAATCCTGCTGTGAACTCGCAATAATGCTCTGCACGGTGGCCTTGTCCATGCCCCCTTTGCCAAGCCAGCTGCAAATCTCAATCAGGCTCATATGCTGTACCGCGGCCAGCATCGCCATGGCATTCTTGACGAGCTTGGCATTACCAAGCTCTCCAACATGCAGGACAGATTTAGACATTGGCTCGAAGATCGGTTGATGTTCGTCGAACAGATCCTTTGAGCCTGAAACCCACAGCGCCAGCTGACCAGCTGCCGCTACCTCCTCGACACCACCGGTCCCGACATCAACGACAGTCCATCCCGACTTTGCGAGTTCATCATTCGCGCTGAGAATAGTCGCTTTGTCGATGCTGCTGAATTCAACCCACAACTTTGCACCACTGGTCGCCTCAGCGAGCCCGCCATCGCCAAGAGCAACCGCCGTGACGGCATCATTGTTCGGCAGCATAGAGAGCACGATGTCACACTGTTCGGCGACATCTTTGGGGGAGTTCACAAATGTCGCGCCCTGCTCTTCCAGCCCTTTGGCCTGCTCACGATTGAGATCATTCACGACCAGGCTATAGCCTGCCTTGATCAGATTGGCCGCCATCCCCTTGCCCATACCACCGGTACCGATAAAACCAAGCGTCTTCATGTCTCAAACTCCCTCAATATGTGTTTTTGCGTCTGAGCCCAGTTTTAGTCGAGATCGGCAGAAGCGCAATGCCGGACGACGACTCTCGGCTAAAAATACATATATTGTCACCCCGTCCTCCGAGCCGGGGTCCATGTCTGACATTACGCAGTCAATTGACAAATGGATCCCGCATCTAGTGCGGGATGACGAGTGGGTTGCTACAGCTTGGAGGTATTAACGCTATAACAATGGGGTTTAATAGAGGCGGACTAATTGCGAAAACTTGGGTCGATCAGGCGGGTTCTACGCCGGCGCTGGCACCGGTACGCGGTGGAGCTTCATCGCCATCGCGACTGCCGAGTAATATCCGAGGAGCGCCAACACTTCCGCGAGCCCTTCGCGGCCGAGAAGCTTTGTCGCCTGGTCGTAGACTTCATCCGAGCCGCCGCCCGGTGCCATCGATATCTGGCATAGATCGTAAACTGCCTTCTCACGAGCATCGGGCAGGTCGGGGGTACCGCCCGCCTTGATCGTCGCCATCGCGTTCTCGGGATACCCCAGCTCAAGACAGCGCTTCACATGTGCCGCTTGCACATAGATACCCTGCCAATGCGTCGCGATAATCACGATAGTGAGCTCGACTTCACGTTCGGTGAGCGAGCCCTTTTTGTTGAGGAAAGTACCGGTGGTCTCCATCGCCGCTGCGAGCTTGGGCGAATGGATCCATATCTTATAGGGCGTCAGCAGCTTGCCGCGACCGGCGACCAGATCGTCAAAAACTTTCTTCTGTTCAGCAGTCAGATCATCCTCGGGTATTTCGAGAATACGAGCGGGTCCGTCAGTCATGATGTCCTCTCTGTTTAGCGGCTAGCGAGGTTAAGCGGGCCCTATCCGAGCGTCAATTGCTCGCAATTGTGTAAGCAATCGCCGAATAACCTGAGAGAGAGACCGATCATACACCGGTTATACCGTCCCGTGGTTTCGATGGCGATCAACGCCCGCTAAAATCGTTGGTAAATGTTGGAATTCGGAAGGTAAAAATACTTGCGTCTACACGGTTTGATAACGGCCGCGATGGTCGGTTTGATTGTGGTAGGTAGCGCGTCGGCAGTGCCGAAGCCGCTGGACCTCACCTGGGACCAGCTCATCCCCGAAGGCAGCGGCGGGCCTGACTACACCCGGGTCTCGCCGGTTCTACAGATCATCAAAGGCCTGACCTCCGACGAGGCCAAGACGCCGCCGGTGGTCGCTTCACTCGACGGCCGAGGCGTGCGCTTGTCGGGCTATGTGGTGCCGCTCAAACACGAGGGGACGCGGGTCAGTGAATTCCTGCTGGTGCCCTATGTCGGCGCCTGCATCCATGTGCCGCCACCACCCAAGAACCAAATCGTCTTTGTGACTGCCAAAAACCCGATCAAGGTCAAAGGGCTGTTCGCCGCGGTCACCGTCACCGGCATCATGAGCACCCAGTCGTCCGACACCGAATTGGCCGAGACTGGCTACCGCATCACCGGCGGCGACGTCCGGCCCTACAAGGAATACCGGCGTCTCAGAGAGCTACGGGGTCACACTCCGAACGATTGAACGGTGTTTCATCTTTCGAATCGCGATCTCGTTGACCTCTTGATTTTTTGCGGATCACCAACGACCAATTATCTGCGCTAACAGCGCTTGCATTGACCTCCACCGCTGCGCGATAACCATGACGACTAAGGAAGAAAGCGATATGGCAGGCAAGACACTTTTCGACAAGATTTGGGACAGCCATGTGGTTACCGAAGTGGAAGGTGAGACGCTCGTCTATGTCGACCGCCTCTTGATCCATGAAGGCTCGCGCCATTCGTTCTCGATGTTACGCGACGTCGAAATGGAGCCATATCGAGTCGAACAAGTGTTCGGCTTTGCCGACCATTACATGCCGACAGAGACAACTGACGGCGGCATTCCAGGCGTCAAGGATGAAAAAATCCGCGGCATGCTCGAGCTAATGGAGAAAAACACTGCTGAATTCGGCGTACGAAATTTTGGCTTCCACGACCCCAATCAGGGAATTCTTCATGTGGTGCCGCCTGAACAGGGCATCTCTCAACCCGGCATCGTTCTGTGCGGTGCGGATTCACATACCTCGACCCACGGTGCGTTCGGGAGCATTTCCTTTGGCGTCGGCGCATCGGAATCCGGCCACATCATGGCAACCCAATGCCTTTGGCAACAGCGCCCATCGACGCTTCGCATCAATGTCGAAGGCGCGCTCCCCTTCGGGGTGTATGCCAAGGACATTATATTGGGCGTAATCGCTAATTTCGGCGTCGGTATTGGCGTCGGCCAGGCGATCGAGTTCGCAGGCTCTTGTATCGAAAGCATGACCATGGAGCAGCGCATGACGGTCTGCAATATGACCATCGAAGCCGCAGGTCGCATGGGCATGATTGCGCCTGACGATACGACCTATGAGTATATGGATGGCCGTCCCTACGCCCCCAAGGGGACACTCTGGGACGAGGCACTTGAATATTGGCAGACACTGCCCAGTGATGAAGATGCAGTATTTGATCGAGAAGAAACTCTCGATGTCGAACAGTTGGTGCCGATGGTAACGTGGGGCACTAACCCGGGAATGGCTCTGCCGATCACCGGCATCATTCCATCACCCGACGAGGCGCAAGACGAGGACCAGCGGCGAGAAATTGAGGTTGCCCTCGATTACATGGATCTTCGGCCCGGTATGGGGATGGCAGAAATCGAGATCGAACGCGTCTTTATAGGGTCGTGCACCAATTCGCGTATCGAAGACATGCGTGCCGCCGCCGACGTCGCGACCAAAGGAAAAGCGAAAGTAGAAACCTGGGTAGTACCGGGATCAAGATCGGTCAAGCGTCAGGCGGAGGCGGAAGGGCTGGATAAAATTTTCACTGATGCCGGATTCGAGTGGCGCGAGCCCGGCTGTTCGCTTTGCACAGCACTCAACGGCGATTTGTTGAACGATGGCCAGCGCTGCGTCTCCACCTCAAACCGCAATTTTAGAGGGCGCCAGGGCCCGAACGGTAAAACCCATCTCGCGAGCCCGGCAATGGCCGCCGCCGCCGCGATCACTGGCAAGCTCACCGACGTGCGTACACTAGGATAAAGACCATGGAGCCCTTTACCAAACTGACCGCTATCGCGTGCCCTTTCGATGAAATTAATGTCGACACCAATCAGCTTTGCCCAACCCGCTTTAACAAACTCCCGGTGGGTGATCCTTATTTGCAGAAGGTAATGTTCCACGACCAGCGCTTTACGCGCGACGGCGAACGCCGCAATACAGACTTCGTTTTTAACCGGGAGCCTTACACCAAAGCCCAAATCATTGTCGCCGATCGAAATTGGGGTATCGGTTCCAGTCGCGAAAGCGCTGTCTATGCGATGGCCGCCTTCGGCATCAAATCTGTCATCGCGGTCAGCTTTGGCGACATCCACTACGGTAATTTGATGAAGAACGGGCTTTGCCCTGTCCGGCTATCACAGCAGGCATGCCAAAACCTACGCGGTCAACTTTTCGACAATAGGGGAGCGACCATCACTGTCGACCTAAAGGAAATGAAAGTTATCGCGCCCGACGGCACTGAATTTGAATTCGACATGCACCCTCTCAAACGGCGCTGTTTGTTAGAAGGCCGGGACGATATCGCGCTCACGACGCAATACATGGACAATATCAAGACCTTCGAGGCAAAACACCACAGCGACAAGCCGTTTATGAAGGTGCAAGAACCTGAGTAACCGCCGATGACGCTACGTACTATGCGGTAGTTCGGGCCCAACACTGTTTGCTCCCGCCCAGTCTCATGTTCCTTTAGCGTATAAGCGGAAGGCTGCTATCTGAGTAGAAGCAGACATACATCTCCCTATCCGCGATGTCTGCTAATAGCCATGAGGCGACATACCACTAGTGCCCTACCGCGTACCGTTTCTGCAACCGAGGTAATTTCAAATAAGGAGAAACCCTAACTTTAAAATATTTTAGAAAGTTATTTAAATATTTGATTTTACATCAAAAAAAACTGTCGGGATTCTTTACGGTTCTAAATTCTGATCCATCAGAATACCCCGTAATGTGTTGTTAACGTTCAAAACCCGGTAAACGGCACAATAATTGCATAGGCATCCAGAACAGCATTCGTCCAATCAACAGAAATGTTCTGTTGCAGGATTTTTTGTCGAAAGCACTCTTCATGAAAAATATCAAATCAATCACGACGGGCCTGTATTTGGTTCTGATAGCGCTTGGGATGTCGGCAACCAATGTGCACGCCCTCCTGATCGATAATGGCTCGACCACCATAGATACCGTCGCCGGACTCGAATGGCTGGACGTGACGGAGACACAGGGCCAGTCGTTCAACAGTATCGTTGGAGGATTTGGGGGGTTTGCCGGACAGGGTTACGTCCACGCCACAAGGTCCCAATTGTGTGGTTTAATGGCCGCCCTGGGCGACACGTTGACCAATTGCTTTATCGGCAATGGGCCTAATGACGTCACGTTCGATGTACTGGCACCTTCCACGGTATCTACGTTGTCTACCTTGTTGGGGGGTAGTACACTCATACAGGCTCCTCTCGATGCCACCGTAGGTTACTTTGCTTCGGACTTCCCCGCGAGCGGCGACATTGGGCTCGCCTGTCTGAACATAGGCAGCTCCGCCTGCGGGACCCCTGGGCCCACCCCGTTTTCATTCGAGACAAATCAAAACGGTAGTTTTTCACTCGACGGCAGTGATCCCAGGTTCGGCAATTTCCTGGTCCGGGCCGCAGCCCAAGTCCCGGAACCTGGCACGTTGGTCTTGGTCAGCCTCGGCTTAGCGGCCATTCGTTTCTCACGGCGACGCAAGACAGCTTAACGCCAACCGAGGTGGAGAATTCATGAAGCGGCGGTCATTAGGGGCCGCTGGAGGTTTTTCCTTATCAAGGCCGACCACTGCCCGGCACCCAACGCACCCACCACCGCAATTACATCATAAGCACCCTTGGTGCGACTGCGCCTAAACGCTCCTGCTCATAAAGCCTGGGTGCCCGTTCGACAATTTCTGGAAGGTTACCTTAGCTAGACAGGGATGATCGAAGGGACAGGAATGGTCGCCTATGGGTCAGTTGCAGACACCGGATTCAACAAATCAATGTCTGCTTTCACTTCAAAAGAAGACGTAAGACCGGACCACGACATTCTTGCGGCAGGACGCATTGGCGGGGGCCGTCGGGTCCTCGCAAGCGGTGTGAAATGACCAGCGCGAAACGGAGCCATCGGTCACGCTGTCATAGCATTTCAGCATTGAGACCTCGGTCGGTTTTTGCTGTGGAAACCAGTACCACTCATGATCAGGGCTATAGGTGAAGCGCGTCGTCTCACCGACCCGGTCATCATAGATCCGGTAATTATTGATATACGGCTGATCAGCAAATGACGGCCACGCGCAGAGCACAAAAGGATATTGCTCCACAGTCTCAATCGGTTTGGCGAGGTTGATCGACACAAAGCGACGCGACATTTTGGCGTCTGCTTCTGCCTCGGTGTAGTTCTGCTGACGACCGAAATTCCGGAGGTTTTTTGTCAGCAGTTCGCGACACCGCACACGGCCACTATTATCATTCAAGTCATTGTGCACCCGGTTGGAATAGTTGGCATTGACGCCGGGGTTCTTAGCATCCTGATCTTCGGTGCGGTCGCCGGTATAATCCTTGTCAAAGACATCATGGTTATAGACCAGCGCATCGGTCGCGTCGGGAAAGAACTCCAGTAGCAGCTTTTCAATTTCTGGATAAAAGACGCGTTCCACTTCCGCTGAATCATATGCATTTTGAAGCTTGGAATCGCAATGCGCCACAGAAAGTCCGAGCCTATCCATGCATTCCGGCGTATTCGGCGACAGGCCAGGGTGATACTCGCTAATGCGGCGGGCATCGCGCATGATGGTCGGAAAAAACAGGTTGTAGCGTTTGTTGTTGTCCTCGGCGCGGCGCAAAATTTTGGCTTTGTCTGCCTGCGCCGGGTCATTCCATAGCGTGTTAGACCGGACTACGGAATAAGTCGGGCGCTCATAGACTGTATAGGCCAGCGGCACAGCAATGCCACCTTCGGACGCTGCGATATTATTAGCCATTATATAATCAAGGCACTCTTCATGACTGCGAAATCCGAGACCCCATTCAGTCTCAATCGGACCGGGCGGGGCACTTTCCAGCATCTCAATAACCCGCTCGCCCTCACCTTCGGCAGCCAGGGCCAACGCATCTTCGATCGCCATGGATGTACCGGCATCGCCGTCGCGATCAAATGAATAGTAGGACAAGCCACCATTGGTCGCGATGGGCGGTGGCTGACCTTCAGTGAGCTGCAACGGCGGTACATAGGCCGATGATGTTTCCGTATTCTCCACGGCGCCTTCAATACTATCCATGGCATCCTCCCATTTAAGATGAGGATATCGTGACACACCGGACACCAGCTTGCCAACGCTCCCACAGCAGACAAAAGTGCCTGCGTTAGGCTGGCGCTAATATGGCCGAGAGGTCGTCATTCCCAACAACGAGGTCATTCAACGTTGCCTTATCGAGGGTCTTGTAGAAGGCCTCCTCGGCATCCACCAACAGACCCTTCAACCGGCAAGATGGTGTAATACAACATCCCCCGGCCCCGTTTGGAAAACACACGACCAAAGCGGCGTCCGCTTCCAGAGCTCGGATGACAGCGCCAACATTGATTGCGCCGGCATCCTTCGCGAGTTTTAGCCCCCCGGTTCGGCCCCGGACGGACACAACATAGCCAAGCTGCACCAGATTATGCGCCACTTTCATGAGATGGTTCTTGGAGATTCCGTACCGCTTAGCCGAGGCCGCGATCGTCGTGAGCGGCTCATTGGCAACGGCGAGATGCATAAGCAGCCGCAAGGCATAATCGGTCTGTAATCGCAGATGCATATCCCGCTCCTTAATAGAGGTATATTATATATTGCTTTTTATAACACTAAACATATATTCGAAATACGCCTATTAAGGAGCGGGTTGGATGACAGCCGAGATTTCCCCAAAGACCACAGCCGCACAACGGCGCCAAAATATCCGGGAGACAGCAGAAGCGCTCGGGATCAATGACGCATACATTTCTGTCCTGATAGACACCTTTTACGACCGCGTACGGGCGCACCCTATTCTCGGACCAATTTTTGACGACGCCATTGGTGATCAATGGGACAATCATCTGCCAATTATCAAAACATTCTGGGTGTCATTTATCTTTGGCGATGGCAGCTATACGCGGGATATGGGAGCCGTCCATAAAAACCTGACCAAAGTCCGCCCGGAGCATTTCGCGATTTGGCTCGAGCTATTCAGAGCCACACTGCAAGAAACAGCGCCGAAGCCCGAAGCAATTGAATTTTTTATGATACGAGCAGAGCGTGTCGCTCAGGGCCTGCAAACCATTATGTATGGGAGGCGCGACGTCTTTGGTCAAAAATCAAAACACTGATTCGACCAGGCACAAAAAAAACCGCCCCCGACAAATGCCGGAGGCGGTCTCTTTAACTGTTAGTCAACGACTGAGAGGTTCTCAGCGGAAGACTTGCCATTCTGGCCAGCTTGAAGCTCATAAGAGACCTTCTGTCCCTCATTGAGAGTGCTCAAACCTGCGCGTTCAACGGCAGAAATATGGACGAAGGCGTCATTGCTGCCATCTTCGGGCTCGATGAAACCATAACCCTTAGTTGGGTTGAACCATTTAACAGTACCTGTAGCCATGAGTATTTCCTTTCACGACAAATAAGCGGGACGCCACCCAATGTGATATCCCAAATAACGTTCACAATGTCGGAGAAGAAACTAGCTTGCCGCCTAAGCGGAGAATTACGAGTGCAACGTCGACGTCGAAACGAGTGCTACACATAACCCTATAAATTTAAAATTCAAGTTAATTACGCAACCGCAATATCTATCAAATTGCTGTATCACGTGCAAAATAGAGGCGAAAACTATAGGGTTTCTGCCAAATATCGGGTCAACAGGGGTGTGATGCCATGGAAATCTCAGAAGTCCAAAAATTTCTTGAATCCAACCATCGCGGGGTTCTCGTCGCCTATAAGCGCGATGGGTCACCGCAAATGACACTGGTAACACCGGCGGTCGATGCTGAAGGTCATGTCGTAATTTCCGCACGTGGAAATACCTTCAAGGTCAAAAATATCAGGCGCAATCCAAATGTTTCGATGCTTGTAATGGGCGAAGAATTTTACAAATCTGCTTACTACCAACTCGATGGAAAAGCCGAGATCATTGGCCTGCCTGAGTCTGAAGAGCTGCTGATGACAGCCTATCGCCGTCGGCTTGGCGATAGTTTGGATGAGACACAAACCCGTCAGAAAATACTCGATGAAGATCGGGTTATTATCCGCATCACCATTGATCGCGTCGGCCCGCAAAGCGGCCGCTAGGTACAACAACCGAAGCGCGCTAATTGTCACCCCGGACCCAAAAACTATAGAGATCCGGGACCCATCCCTGCCAACGCTCTGGCAAAGGACAGATGGTTCCCGCATCAAGTGCGGGGTGACAAGCGATGGGTTAGAGGTTGTAAATCATCTCAATCGTCTGGATACAGCGATCCTCGTTCAAAAAACCTTGTTTGTCCGTCTCAGAAAAACCCGCAAGCCGATAGAAGGAGATTGCCGTCACATTTGGGACCGAAACCCATAGACCAAGGCATGTCATGTTTTGCGCTAACGCCCAACTAATCACTGCCTCTAACAACGCGTTGCCAACACCCTCGCATCGGCATAGCGGGTCAACCCACATGCCACCGAGACGCCCTGCCCGCACGTCTGTCGGATCACGCAATCCATAAATCATCCCTAATACCGCGTCTCCTTCACGGGCCAGAAACATAATATTTCGACCAGGTGCCGTGACGGCTTCAGTCTGTTCCACCCAAAAAGAGATCGGGCGGCAGGCCACGTCATCGAAGCTTTGGCCAAACGCATCAGGTGCTTGCTGCAATGCACGCAGCCTTGTCTCCCGATGGAGAAATACTTCATTTGATTTGAGGGCTCGAATCAACATCTGCAGTGCACAACCTTCCTCTACAACACGCGAGTAATAATGATTTTCCGTCGAGTCCAAAGGAGATTGGGATCGTGTCAAACCACGTGATAGACTCTGGCTATGTCACCCACCATCACCCCCTTGCTCCCCGACCATTGGTCTCAGGTGAAGGCTATCTATGCTGAAGGATTGGCCACTGGCCTAGCCGCCTTTACGGCTGATACGCGAGAGTGGGCGGATTGGCATGACGAACATCTTGAGGTCGGTCGGTTTGTCGCAAAAACATCAGATGGTAGGATTGCCGGATGGTCGGCTTTATCACCGGTGCCCGACACCTGAAGCACCGCCGGGGTCGCTGAGGTCAGCGTCTATGTTTCATCAACGACTGTTGGTCAGGGTATGGGCACCACTCTGTTAAACGCGCTCATTGCTGCCTCCGAAGATGAGGCCTATTGGACCCTGCAGGCGCAAATCATTGCCGGCAACGCAGCCAGCCGCGCCTTGCATCTAAAATGTGGGTTCCGGGAAGTTGGATATCGTGAACGTTACGGCCATATTGATGATGTCTGGCACGATGTCGTTTTAATGGAACGCCGTAGCGCGGAAACCGGTGGACCTGACCTGCCTACGAGAACCTGCAGTTAAAGGTCAGTCTTCCAGATCATCGGGTAGAATTTCTGAGATAATCTCGTCGACCCAGTCTTCATCTTCCATCTTGTTCATCAGCGCGACGAGAAACAAAGTATGCCGCGGCACTTCATCATCATCAGCGTAATCCGGTAGACAGAGAGTCGCTGCACCATCTGCTTTGATCACCAACGCCACTTCATCAGCGCCGAGAACTGTACCGCTTTCACCATGCGTGTCGGCCATCATTTCTTTCCTTTTTGATATGCGCCAAGCAACGAGAGCTGCAACGTCGCGAGTGAGGGTTTTGCACCATTCTTGCTGGCATCGATCCAGGATTTAACCGGCGTATCTGTCGCCTCCGACAGCACGTTGAGTTTCTGCAAGGCGCTCAATTCATCCCAGCGTTTCGGCGTAACGCCAGGCACTGGCGCTATTTTAGCATGGGCGGTTTGCCCGACCTCAAGCATTGCCGGATAGAGGTTATCGATTACCGTCTGATAGGTTGCGTCATAGGCGTGTGATCCAGCATCATCTTGTACCGCGCCACTATGCTTGGCCTGAAACGCGCTTTCCAGCACCAGCGTCGAGATTGGAAAATCTACCTCGGCGCCATTATCCTGCTCGATGTAAACCGTGTCGCCATCGATCTCGACAACCTCACCAACGATATTGGCCGCCACATTTCGGACGACATCGCCAACGTCAAACATTACGCCTCCAATGCACTTAAAAAGCTGCGGCACCATAGCTGCAACCCATCAGATTGGCACACTTCTTTTCAGCGATTTTGTCGATTTGTTTATTGGACGGCAAACAGAGCCCGCTTTAGGCTCGTTCTTAATTCAAACCCAATTACGAGAGCCGCTATGACAGTTCTTTATGAATTTCCGCCGACCCGCTCAAACCGTGCCAAATGGGCTCTTGAAGAACTCGACATCTCCTACGACGGGGAGACCGTTGACCTGATGAAGGGTGAGCAGAACGAAGATACCTATCGCGCGATCCAGCCACTCGGTGTCGTCCCCGCCCTGAAAACTGACAGCTATACGATGTTTGAATCGGCAGCCATTGTCATGCAGTTGATCGACGAACAGGCTGACCAGGGCCTGGCGCCAAAACCGGGTAGCGCTGAACGCGCGCATTATTATCAATGGGCGCTGTTTGCCACCGGCGAAATTGATCCGGCAATCATGATGGTCTTCGACAATACGATGCGGCCTCTCGAAGCGATGAACCCACCGGGCACACAACATGACCCCAACATGGCCGAGAAAGGTCGCCATGACTTTGCGATACGCGCGGCGATATTATCCGATGAGCTGGAGGGGCAGGACTATCTGCTGGGAAACAGCTTTAGCGGGGCCGATATCATCGTCGGGCATAGTTGTTTTATGGCGGTGTTTGTCGGACTGCTCGACGATTTTCCGGTGCTGCAATCTTATTGCGAGCGGCTCAAGGAACGGCCCGCCAATCAGCGGGTATACGGATAGGCTAGGCCAGCAAGACAGAAATGCCAGTGATCAGCAAAATCACCAAAGCGACCTTTTTGAACCAGCTCTTCGGGGCCAGCGCAAACAGGCGGGCCCCACACCACGCGCCAAGCATATAGGCGGGCACAATCAATAAAGCGCGCGTAACGACGAGCCACGAATATCCACCGCCCACAGCAATTGCCACCATCATGGCGATAATCAACACGACAATGCACATGATGATATTGGCACGCTGAACCTCAACCGGCAGAGGTGATGACAGGAAATAAAGCCCCAGCGGCGGCCCGCCAACACCCGTCAAACCATTAATGCCGCCTGCCGTCATCCCGACCAACGCGCTCGGCAAAGCACCACGCTTGCCGCGATAGCTCCAGCCACTCATCAAAATCAGGGCAAACAGCACGACAAAACCGCCCATCGAGCGCCGGACAATTTCTGGATCGATATAATACAGGAACCACGCGCCAACCGGCGTAAAGGCCGTAATCCCTATACAGATTGGCACCAGCTCTCGCCATCTCACCAGATGCACTGTTTCCCGCGCCAGCTGTGCCGCGCCGAAAATAGTAATGATCATCACCATGCCAATCGCTTCGACGGGTCCAAACAAAAACGTCAGAACTGGGATGATGATCAGCGCTCCGCCGAACCCGGTATAGCCATGGATCATCCCGTTAAACATCGCCACACCCGCGCCAATCGCCAGCGCGACATTAAACAGATTGGCGATGGTAAGTTCAGCCATGCTAGCGAACGGTGCTGTCTGCGGGTGTCCGGCGGTCGACAAAACGCACGGCCTTGGTCTGTGCACCTGCTGTATAGATCTCTTCTATCTCAACGAACTCAACCCGTGGCGTGACGCTGACCGCGCGATTGGCTTGCGCAGCGATCTCCGCGCCTATCTCCGTCTCAGCGCCAGCCTGCAACGCGACCTTGATCAGCATTTCATCCATCGAGAGCGGGTCGTTCTGATCCTGATGCTGAATCACGATCTGGAACTCACTGATTGCCGCCATGGACTGTAATGTCTCCAACAACACATCAGGATTGATCAGCATGCCTTTGACCTTGATCAAATCCTTGGTGCGGACCACCGGGCCGACGACTCGTTCACTGGTCCGACCACAATGCGGACAGGGCGACCGGTCTATAGAGACGACATCGCCGACGACAAACCGTACGAGTGCCGTGCCCCGCTTATCAAGATGTGTGACGGCCAGCGTGCCGCGTTCACCATCGGGCAGACGCCGACCAGTCTCAGGATCGACAATCTCATGATATTGCAGCTCGGGCGCCGGATTATGCCAATCACCCTCTTCCTGACATTGCGCAAACGCGCCAAGCTCAGTTGAACCGTAACGGTTAAAGATCACTGGCTCCGCCGCACCCATCTCGCGCAGACAACGACGGATATCTTCACGCAGCGCTGGCGAGGTCGCTTCGCCGGTGATCGCACACATTCGCACTGAAGAGAGATCAGCTTTCAGCTCCAAGGCGCGAATCAACAAACGTCTTATATAGCTTGGGACACCCCACAGAATTGTCGCGCGATGTTTCTCGACGCGCGCCACCGCCTGGTCGAGCGAGCGATGCACATCAAACGGCCCGAACGCCCCACCTGGCAGGGCAGCAAAGATCGTCGCCCCCGCCGCGTAGGCATTGCCCGCCGACCGCACAAAGGCCCCCATCGGGGCCGGCGTCAGGGGAAACAAATTAGCGATGATGTCGTCTTCGCTGATACCCGATATATCGGCAACGACCTGCGATTGGTGCAGATAGGCGTGATAATCATAAGTCGTATTATAAAGTGGCACCGGATCAGAGGTGCTGCCCGTGGTGTAGAGCACCTCCCACAGCGCGCGTTCATGCAACGGCAGATCCGGCAGGTTAAGCCGGAAATCTTCCGGTGCTTCCATGAGTTCTTGTTTGTGGGTCAGCGGTAGTTGTTCAAGGTCATCAATTGTCTGAATGGCAGCGACATCGATCCCCGCATCGCCCCATTGCTTCTGATAAAATTTGTGACCTTGCGTGCAGAGCGACAGCATATGCCGCAGCTTCTCATTCTGGATGTCCTCGATTTCGGCGAGCGGTAGATGCTGGGTGGATTCCATCCCCGTCAGCCCGCTTCTCGGCAGCTGATGAGGGTGATCTTGTCGATTTGAAACACCTCGACACCATCCTGGTTGAGCACATGATCACGAAAGATCACGATGCCGCGTTCTGGTTTGGAGGTCCGGCGCTTCTCGATTACCTCAACCTCCGTCGATAGTGAATCACCGGGATGAACCGGCGCCAGGAACTTACCGTTCTCCAACCCGAGCAATCCGATCAGGCTTTCGCTAAACAATCGCCCGGTCATCGCGGTCGCAACAGACATGATCAGATGGCTGGGGCAGATACGACCGCCATAAGAACTGTCCGCCGCCTGTTCCTCATCAACAAAGAGCGGCACATCATAGCCAACCAACTTGCAAAAACTGTCGAGATCGTCATCGGTGATAGTGCGGGTCGAAGTCGGATAGCGATCCCCGACCGCGAAGTCCTCCCAGTATCGAACAACTTCACTCATCGTCGTCAGGCTGTACGTCTGGATCATTGTCGAGAACGGCGACGGCTGAAATTTCAATCAGCGCATCCTTGCGCAGCAGCCCGGCGACCAGCACACCGGTCGAGGTCGGGTAGCTGCCCTTGAAGAACTCACGCCGCACATCGGCGGTGCCTTTGTAATTCTCGGTCGTGGTGATGAAGTCCTTGGTCTCAACGATATTGCCGCAGGTGCCGCCTTCCATATTCAGCAGCGCTTCGAACTTGCGAAAGATTTGCCGCGTCTGTTCCACGATATCGCCGGGTGCCGTGATCGTGCCTGTTTCATCAGTGCCCGTGGTGCCAGAGAGCCAGACCGTCTTGCCGACCCTCAGCGCTGGCACATAGGTGTATTTCTCCGGCCAGCTATCGCCGACATAAACCGGCTTGCGTCGATCACCCATCTTATTCGGCCTCCGGTTTCGGCAGGATACGATAGACATGAAATCCTTCAGCCATGATCTCGCCTTCGTGGTTTTGAAGCTCGGTCTTGAAACGGCAGAACAAGCGTTGCTTGTCATCCTGCCAGACGTCCTCGATTTCAAATTCGGGATGCACGGTATCGCCAACCTTGACCGGTTTCTTATATTTCGTGCCCTGCTCGACCATCGCCATGCCATCGAGCGCATCGCCAGCATCCGAGGAGCCCAGCGCCATCAGACCAGCGAGCAACAACCCATGCGCAACCGGCGCGCCAAACGGCGTGTTCTTGGCATATTCAACATCGTAATGGATCGGGTGCACATCGCCGGAAATAGCGGAATACATCAGAAAATGAGCATCAGTGAGAGTTTTGGACGGACCTGAGAATCGTCGCCCGACATCCTCTTTGGAGAGCGCCATGCTGAACTAAACCACCTTTTGCTTTTTGGGATTGGCAATCCGGCAGGCATTGTTCGCCGGGTCGTAGTAATGCCGATCCAGCTTGTAAGGTCCGCCGACAATCGTCACCGACCAGGTGTCATCGGTTTGCGCCGTAAAGCTGTGAATTTCCGCCGGCGGTGCAACCATCGAAATCTCGCCCGGTTCCAACACCCGGTCATCAATCACCTTCAGCTTGGCATAGCCTTCCTTGGTGCCATCGTCCTCGCGGTCATAAACCGTGTGATGCAATTTCCCGCTATAGATCGCCAGCATTTCCCAGATACCATGATCATGCGGCGGAATATCCTTACCCTCCGGCAGATGATCAAAGTTGATCGACATATCGCCGTCATAATAAAGGTAGCGCGATTCATCGATGTGATTGCCCTCGCGCATCACGCCGATACCGTCGAGATTACTGGCGAGAATTTTGCCGACCGGCTCGCGAATGCCTTCGAGAATTTTGGCGGCATCCTTACCGTGGATCGCCATCTGTTCCTGCACCGCGTGGGCCAGCTCGCGCATCGTGTAATTGTCACCGGACATCATTCGCTCCTCTAATCTCTCAACCTATTCTCTAAAGGACGGATCGATACGATCCATCCAGCGCATCAAGGCCGGCCACCGTAACTCACCGGCATTGCGGCCGTTGAGATTGGTCTGGTCAGCAGCATTCTGGCGTACGGCTTCTGACGGCATCACGTGAACATTGTCGTCCTCAGTCGTCGCCCCTGCCATGATCTGCGCCTGACAGGACCGTTCGAGATGATACATCAGGACAAAGGCTTCCGAGATCGTCCGGCCACAGGTCAGCAGCCCGTGATTGCGCAGGATCAGCACCTTGTTATCGCCAAGGCTCTCGATCAGCCGTTCGCGCTCATCCAGCTCCAGCGAAACCCCTTCATAATCGTGATAACCGATGCCGCCATAAAACCGCAGCGCCTCCTGATGCAGTGGCAGCAAGCCGCATTTCAAAGTCGAGACCGCGATCCCCGCCGGGGTATGGGTATGCAGCACACATTTGGCATCGGGCCGCGCGCTATGCACCGCGCTGTGGATCGTGTAGCCCGCCTGATTGATGTGATAGGGGGTGTTGTCATCGATCACATTGCCCTCAAGATCGACCTTCACCAGATTGCTGGCGGTGATCTCATTATACATCGGGCCATAGGGGTTGAGCAGCACATGGTCTTCCGATCCCGGCACGCGCGCCGAGATATGGTTGAGGTTGAGGTGGTGCCAGCCATATTCCCACACCATCCGGTAGCACGCCGCGAGATTAACCCGCGTCTCCCACTCCTCAGCCGACACGCGTTCCTGAACGCCCGTAACCTCGACCAGCTCGTCATATGTCTCGCCCATTTTTGTCGCCATGAGCGTCTCCTCTAATTGGATAAAACCGTTGGCAGAACGCTAACGCATTTAGCACGGCAGGGGAAATAGTCACTGCGTGACACACTCAATTGTCATCCTGAACCCACTTTTCTTTCCCCACCTCACACTTTCGACTGTCACCTCGGCCTCACTCTCTTGTCACCCCGGACTTGATCCGGGGTCCAGGCTTGACGCAAGAACGGTCCTGCGGCCCGTTGGCTGGTTCCCGCATCAAGTCCGGGATGACAAGTTGAGATAGACTGACAAGCGAGCATTTGACTCACCCTCACTCGGAGTGGTTGAGTCCGTCTATGGCAGACGAACCAAAAATCAATATGGGCAAAGAAGTTCTCAAAGGCTTCGGCTTAATGGTCAAGACAGTCCTAAATGGCTTCGATCTAGTGATCGAAACGGTCTTATTTCCGAAATGGTTGAATAATCTGCATGTTAAAATAGAGAGCCTTTGTTCTAAATTTTTATTCCCAATAAAAAAAATTCCATCTTGGGCGAAGGAAAATCCCTCAACCGCATTGATTTCAGGTGCCTTAGTCTTGGTAGCAATAGGTTCACGAGCACTTGAAACAGAATATTTTTCATTCGCCTATTGGCAAGCTAATGGTGAACCCAATCGCAGCGAAATTTTCCGTAATTTAGGGCTTTTTGGAGTAGCGTTTGTCGGCCTTGGCTTTGGTATCTGGCGCGCCTGGACGGCTTATCTGCAAACTCAAACGGCACAAAAACAAGCAAACATTGCCGAACAAGGATTATTCACGGAGAGGTTCTCAAAGGCAACCGAGCAACTTGGTAACGAGCAGCTTTCGGTACGACTAGGTGGAATTTATTCGCTATGGCGTCTAGCAGAAGACAGCGGATTAAAAGACGCGAAAAGTGTTTTTGACATATTGTGCGCATTCGTTCGTCACCCTACGCCGGACGAACACTTAGCGGAGCAGTCTTTAAATTTGAATACAGGGAGTGAAAACGAAAAACAAATTACTTACCGACCCGACGCACAAGCCATCCTCGATTTGATCGGCGATCCGGATTCAACACAACGAGGCGCGTTACCTGATTTATACGTGATGGATTTACACGAAGCCGACCTACGGCAAGCAGACTTACGCCGGAAAAACTTCAATAATGCAAACCTCTATGAAGCCGACCTTGAAAATTCAATGCTTCATTCTGTACATCTCAAGGGGGCATACCTTTCATTCGCCAATCTCAAACATGCGCACCTTAATTCGGCCCATTTGGAAGGGGCATCACTTCGTTTCGCACACCTAGAAAATGCTGATCTTTCATCTGCACAACTTGAGAATACGAGTTTTGTAAGGACCCACCTCGAAAATGCTAATCTCTCTCGGGCCAACATAGAAAAAAGAGATCTACGCAACTCCTATCTCGAGGATACCCAATTCACTAATGCCAAAACCAAAGGCGTCAAATGGCCAGAAGGCTTCACCCCGCCCGACGATGTTTATGATTACGGCGACGACGAAGAGCTGGACGACTCCGACGACTAAGCATCCTGCGTCACCCCGGACTACAATCCGGGGTCCATCTTTCAGCTCCCCACCCTTCTGCTTGAGTATTCGCCGCAACCTTTGTACGGTCTAAGCAGTTGTAAAATAGGGCTGGTTAGCAAACAGGGTTTGAGTACATGGATGGCTCGCAGATTACCGCGCAGAAGACGTTTCTGGTCTATCTGATCAAACCGTCGCATTACGACGATGACGGCTATGTTATCCAGTGGCTGCGCTCGGCCATTCCATCCAACACGCTGGCGACCTTGAACGGGTTGTTTGTTGATTCCATCGAACGGCAAATCCTCGGCCCCGATGTGCGTATCGAGGTCCGCGCGTTTGACGAGACCAACACCCGCATTCGCCCATCTGAAATTATCGCCGAGATCAACGCCAATGAAGGCGGCGGCATGGTCGGGTTTGTCGGGGTGCAGTCGAACCAGTTTCCGCACACCATGGATCTCGCCCGGCCAATGCGCGAAGCCGGTATCCAGGTCTGCATTGGCGGTTTCCATGTCTCAGGCTGTCTCGCGATGCTGCCGGAAGTGCCTGCCGATATTCAGGAAGCGATGGATCTCGGGATTACGATTTTTGCCGGCGAAGCCGAAGGTCGCCTCGACCAGGTGCTGATCGATGCCTATGGCGGCAATTTGGCGCCGAGCTATAACTATATGAATGACCTGCCGGGGCTGGAGAACGCGATCACACCGATCCTGCCGCCAACGCGGATAAGTCGCACCGCCGGGGGTATCTCGAGCTTTGATGCCGGACGCGGCTGTCCGTTCCAGTGCTCGTTTTGCACGATCATTAATGTGCAAGGCCGTAAATCACGCCGCCGCACACCCGATGATATTGAACGCATCATTCGCGATAATGCGGCGCAGGGAATTTTCAGCTTTTTCATCACCGACGACAACCTCGCCCGCAATAAAGACTGGGAGATCATCTTCGATCGCATCATCAAATTGCGCGAGGAAGAGGGCATCCCGGTGCGGTTTATCATTCAGGTCGACACGTTGTGTCACGAAATTAAAGGCTTTATCGAGAAGGCCGGTCGCGCCGGTGTGCGCCGGGTGTTTATCGGGCTGGAGAATATCAATCCTGACAGCCTGATGAGCGCCAATAAACGCCAGAACCGCATCACCGATTACCGCAAGATGCTGCTCGCCTGGCGCGAACAGGGGATCATCACCTATGCTGGCTATATTCTCGGCTTCCCCGGCGACACACCAGAGACCATCGTCCGCGATATTGAGATCATCAAGCGCGAGCTGCCGATTGATCTATTGGAATTCTTTTGCCTGACACCCTTGCCGGGCTCACAAGATCACAAGGAGCTATCCGCCAAGGGCGTGTGGATGGACCCCGACATGAACAAGTATGACCTTGAACATGTCACCACCGGTCATTCCACAATGTCGCCCGAGGAATGGAGCCACGCTTACAAGCTGGCCTGGAAGACCTATTTCACGCCGGAGCATATCAAGACCGTCATGCGCCGCTCTGCCGCCAACGGCATGAGCGCCGGGAAGACCCTGTTCCTGATGTTGTGGTTCCATAGCTGTATCAAGCTGGAAGATTTGCATCCGCTCGAAGGGGGCTATTTCCGACGCAAATATCGCCGTGATCGCCGCCCCGGCCTCAAGCGCGAAAACCCACTGATCTTCTATCCGCGCTATGGCTTTGAGATTGTCTACAAACATCTCTATCTGTTTGCATTGGTTATCCGCTATGGCGCGTTCCGTCAGCTTCTCAAATGGGACAAATCGGCCAAGGATTATACTGATTTGTCGCTAACGCCGGTGGATGATGACGAATATAACGAGCTCGAAATGTTCGCCGTGACCGACTCCGCCAAGGCTGCTGTCGACAAAATGCGGGTGAAGGACGAACAGCGCGAAAAACGCGCCGCCGCGGCCGCGGAGTAAATTTCCACTACTCGCCATATACGCGAAACCAATCGAGGCCAAGTTCTGATCAATTCGGCCGATAACATCCTGAAATCTCAGTATTAACGTCGGATTTCTTTACGATTTCTTCAAAGATTATCAAACTATAACTAAACAAGCCTCTGATAGTTAACAGAACCCTAATTTCGGCATGGGTTTTGCATAGTAATAGAGTGTGAATTGCGTTATTTTCCGCAATTCTAACAGGTCTTTTGCATTCAATTCAGAAAAGATCAATCTTAAGTTGTGTTTTTTGGTATCGGAGATAACTAAGCACGATGTCATTTGCGGCGAAAAATTTAGGTTTGAAGGGAGCACGGTCTGTCATGGCTGCGATATCGCTCGCCGTCAGCCTGTCCGCATTTTCTAGCTTCAGCCATGCTGCGCCAATCACGTTCAGCTATGAAGGTATTGTCGACAGCACCACCGGAGGCGCCGTCTTTGACGCCTTTCAAGGCGAAACGCTGAAAATTGATTACACCTATGATTCCGCAGCGGTCGATAATAACGGGAGCCCAACCCAGGGCTCATACGCAGGGATCACGCTTGATGTTACGGTCTCCGGCGGCTATGCCGCGACGTTGGGGTTTGATCTGACCACTGAGGATGCAGTGCTCGGTGACCACTTCACCATCGCATCGAACAGCACTCTGCCAGGACCACACCAGACGGTAGGCGGGCTCGACCTGACTGGGTTTTTATTAACGATAACTGACATCAGCGGCACAATGTTTTCCGACGACTCCCTTCCATTGTTTCAGCCTATTCCAAATCTGCTGAGTACAATGGTTTTGTCTTTTTCGGATGGCGGCTCTGGATCAGGAACCATTCAGGCCAACACGGTCACCGTCGCCGCCGACGTGCCGGAACCTGGCGCGCTTATCGTGTTTGGCTTTGGGCTTGCAGGGCTCGGCATCATCCGGCGGCGTAAAACTTATTCTTAAGATTGTTGCCGCACCGGCAGGGTGAAGTGGAATTTAGAGCCTTTACCCGGCACACTCTCCGCCCAAATTTTTCCACCGTTTTTTTCGACCATATCTTTGCACAATGGTAAGCCAAGACCAGTACCCGTCTCGCCGGCCGTGCCTTCACTCGTCGTTCGATGATCAACCTCAAAAAGTTCGGTGAGACCTTCTTTTGCAATGCCAACACCATCATCTGTCACAGTGATCTGGACGAAGTCGCCTATGCTCTGGCTTGATAGATTGATCGTGCCGCCGGCTTCGGTAAATTTCAGCGCATTGCTGACAAGGTTGCGAATGACCATCATGACCATGTTGGGATCAGCATAGGCAGTAACGTCACCGATTTGGCTAGTCACATTAATGGTCTTCTCTTGGGCAATAGGATGCAGAACATCCAAACTGTCTTTTACCAGAGACTCCAGAACGACTTGTTTGGGGCCGAATGTAGCCCCCGACATTTGCAGCTGCGACCATTCCAGTAAGTTTTGCAGCAAGGCGTAAAACCGCTGACCAGCGGTGTTCACATCTTCCGCATAACCAACCAATGCGTCCTTATCCAATCTGGCCTTATCTGTAACCATCAACCTGGTCATACCGAGGAGCGAGTTAAACGGACTGCGCAAATCATGGGCGATAATCGAGAAGAACGTCGTTTTAACACGATTTGATTCCTTTAACTCCGCGTTGCTGAGCTCTAACGCTCCCGCCAATTGTTCGGTTTTTTGGAGTGTTCGATGTAGTCGAGTAACAACCGGCCAGACCAGTAACCCTCCTATCAAAGAAGCAATTATCGCTAGCACCAATGCAGACATCGTCGCCTTATCGATAATCGGCGCTAGCATCGGTACCGGAAGAGAAACCTGACGTGCGCCGCGAAACTGTCCAACACGCCATTGCCCGTCAAAGCCAAACTCCGGCCGATTATGACATTTGATGCAGTCTGCCTTCATCACCAGCGCCCGAGCATAGCGGACAAAATCCCGGCCGTTTTTAGCTTCGATGCGGAAAAACTCCGACGCTGGGTTGGTCTCCAGAAAATCCAGAGAATCCTTTTCAAATTGATCGAGGTTGCGATCAATTTGATGAGGAAACGGCAACCGGCTAAACAAGCTGGAGTTGAGATCAGGGTTCACCTTGTGGAGCGCATCACCGAACCGCGATGACACTGTCGCCGGAAAAGGAAATGTTTTGAGGTCCTTTTCAAAATGAACGACAAACTCGGCGCCAGTACCCCGAATACGTGGCACGATCACTTCGGAGTAATATTTGTGAAGCGCGGAAATAGATTGTTCAAACGACTTCGCGGTATCATAGGCGGCCTGCAAGCGGGCCTGTTCGGCGTAGTGCCGGGCGCCGGCAATAAAACCGGCTAACGTAACAATAACAAAGACGATAACGACCAGTTGGGGACGGTTGGCCAATAAACCTGTAATCCGGGTAAGCACGAGAAACTAATCCTACTCATCTAGAACTATTCGTCTTTTAGTTAATTCTCCTCAGCAACGAATGTCGACAAGAATTTCGGTACAACTTGTCTGGAGCTGGGATTGAGAAGCGGGGTGACAAATAGCAATTGGAACCTTCCCTCCTTGACCCTGCCCCACGCGCGCCGAATACTGCCGCGACTTGTAACAATTGGTTTTTCAGATGGCTAAGCGCGATCCTGTAATAATCTCCGGCGGTGGCCCTGTCGCTATGGTGCTGGCGGTAGCATTATATCGTCAGGGCGTGCCGTTTATCGCCTTCGAACAGCTCGATGAGCCCTTTATGGATCAGCGCGCCGCATCACATCATCCACCGACCGTTGCCATGCTCGATAAGCTGGGCCTTGCCGAACATATGATTGCCGAAGGGCTTCAATCGCCGGTCTATCGGTTTCACGACCGGGTCGATCACGAGATGATTGCCGAGTTTGATCTCGGTGACCTTAAAGACGAAGTCGAGTTTCCCTATGTGCTGCAATATGAGCAGTACAAGCTGGTTCGCAAGGCAATCGAACTCTTTGGCCATGACCCGGCTTTTGATGTGCGGTTCTCTCATGCCGTCACCGGGTTTGAGCAGTTTGACGATCATGTGATGGTCAATGCAGCGCTTGCCGATGGCAGCGTCGAGACCTTCCGGGGGTCCTATCTGGTGGGCTGTGATGGTGGGCGCTCAACCGTGCGCAAAGGCGCCGGAATAAACTTCGAGGGCTTCACCTATCCTGAGAAGTTAATCAAAATTGGGACATATTTTGATCTGACCGCGCATGACGAGCGGATCGCCATCCGCAATTATTTCTCGCACCCTGAAGAATGGTGCAATTTATTCCAGGTGAAGGGCGAACCCAACAAGCCGGACATCTGGCGCTTTGTCGTTCCCATGCGGGTTGGCGAAACCGAAGAAGAAGCCAAGAGCGAAGAAGCGATGCAGGCGCGGCTCAAAAGGTTCTTTGAACGCGATGAGAATTATGAAATCGCCTATGCCAATGTCTATACGGTGAGCCAGTGCGTTGCCGACACCTTCAATAAAGGCCGCGTGGTCCTGGCCGGTGACAGTGCACATGTGAACAACCCGATTGGCGGCATGGGGCTCAATGGCGGCATTCACGATGCGGTCAATCTGGCCGAGAAACTAACCGCCCTGTGGAAGGGCGAAGGCGATGCTGACCTGCTGGACCGCTACACCCGCCAACGCCACAAGGCATCGACCGATTTCACGCAGGCGCAAACCATTGCCAATAAGAAACAGCTCGAAGAACGCGACCCGGAAATGCGCAAAAAACGCCTCGATGAAATGCGGGCGGTGAGCGAAGACAAGGAAAAGGCAAAAGCCTATATGCGCCGCGCGCAGCTGATCGATAGCGTCGCTGCTACGGCGGCGATTACCTAGCTTTTTGAAATTGTGCTAAGCACTCAGCATGGTATAATTTCAACATATTATTCAGGGGTTTGGCGCAAGACACGCCATCACATAGAAAAAAAATAATCTGATGTTCTTTGACAAAAATACGCTGACACTCAGTTTCAAAAAGCTTGCTATGGCGGCGGCGATCACCTTGGCAACAACGGCTGCACAGGCAGCGCCCATCACCTTTGCCTATGAAGGCATCGTCAATAGCGGCGTTGGTGGTCCGGCCTTCAGCGCGTTCATCGGACAGACAGCAACTCTGGAATATACTTTTGACGATGCCGCACCAGATCTTTCTCCGGGGGCCGCTTCGGGCCAATACGCCCTAACCTCGACATCGGTGACCATCGGAGGCTCCGTCTGGACCGTCGCAGGCGGAAATCTGTTCATCGATGACGGCGCCATGGACAGAAACCGGTTTAACAATTCCGGTGCCACTGGCCCAAGCGTGGGCGGATTTGGACCTCTCGGAATTTTCTTGGATATGGACGATGCAACCGGCACAGCCCTTTCTAGTGACGCATTGCCACTGACCCAGCCTGATCCGGCAGATTTTGGCTTGACTCAATTCGGGGTGGGTTTTGGGCTCGGAAGTATAAATGTTCAGACATTCACTATTGCCGACACGGCAGTGCCGGAACCTGGTGCACTGATCGTGTTCGGGTTCGGCCTTGCAGGACTCAGCTTTATCCGGCGACGCAAAACCGCCTGAGCCAACTGCGTCCCTCGCCGATTTCCCCAACGTCATCTCGAACTTCTTCTCTATGGTCCCCCCGATCCGGAGTCCATCTATGCCACTGGACACCTTCGCCTGACACCGCACAGACGCGCGGTCACTGGATCCCGCATCAAGTGCGGGATGACGGATGGAGTGCCGATTGGGGGAAAAGCGTCGGCATTCCTTACGATGCGAGTGATTGCGAACTTATACCCGTGCCGTAACCTATTGATTAAGCTGGAAATCCAGAATCTGGCGTAATTCTTGCATAAAATAAGGACAATAAGACTAGGGATGAGATTCAGTTGTTTGCTTCTCTAAAAGCCGCATCACAACGCACGACAGGTTACACCACCCTCGCGGTTGGTGCGCTGGTCATCGCCTTCACTTTAACATTGACGCACGTTCAAGCAGCGCCGATTACCTTCACCTATGAAGGTGCCGTAAGCACAACGTCCGGTGGCGCTGCGTTTAACGCTTTCCTCGGTCAATCGGCAACACTGGAATATTTTTTTGATGATACGGCACCGGACACCAACCCCAGCGGTACGGCAGGTACTTATACATTGACAGCGGCATTGTTAACTATCGGTACCTCTAATTGGCAAGCAATTCCGCCGCAGCCGCCAGGAACAATAAATGTCACGAACGCTGCATCAGATAGCTATTCTTTTGATATTTCTTCACCATTCGGTCCATCTATCGGCGGCCTCACTCCGGCAGCGATAATTTTGAGTATGTCTGATCCAACCGGTACGGCACTCTCAAGCGACGCACTCCCCTCAACCCAACCTGACCCTGCGGATTTTGCGACCACTAATTTCAATATAGCTTTTGTTGGCGGTGCCATTGGTGGAACGATAGGAATTGAGAACTTTGCAATTGCAGGTGCGGGTGCAGGGGTACCAGAACCAGGTGCCCTGATTGTATTTGGTTTCGGCCTTTTGGGTCTTGGTATTATCCGACGGCGCAAAACAGCTTAAGGCTTCCGGGATACCTTTCTCCCTCGTCACCCCGGACCTGATCCGGGCTCCATATCAACCAACATGCCATTTCTCCCGATCACCGCGCCGACGCGCGGTCACTGGATCCCGCATCAAGTGCGGGATGACGATGGTAAGAAAGCTGTTAACCAACTGCCGGTAGCGGCACGTCGTATTTCTCCGCGACCTCGACAACCTTTTCCCAAACTTTCGGCGGCACGATATAGCCGTTCTTGAGGCGCTCCTCATAGATCGCATCGCTGCGTTCGCCCGGCATTTGAATTTCGTCGACCTCATCCGATTTCGGTAATGTCTTTATAGCCTCGGCCAACCCTTCAACTTCTTCGCAATATTCATTGAGATCGCCAAATTGGGAAATATCAATCGCGGCAAGGAGCGCGCTTTGGTGATGGCGCTGGTTCTCGCCCCTGATCCAAGGTGCCAAGATCGCCCGACCCGCCATCAAGCTGGTCATGCATTCGAACATCAACGACATACCAGACCCCTTTGGCCCGCCGAGTGGTGTCGGCAAGGTCGCCTTCTGCGGATCGGTCGTCGGATTACCTTCATTATCCAGAGCCCAGCCTTCACCCAGCGGCTCGTTGGACACTTTGTGTTGCAGTAGCTTGCCAACACCGGCGATCGCCGTGGAGAGATCAAGCGACAGGATTTTGCCATCACCACGCGGCACCGCCATCGCAATCGGGCTGGTCGATACGCCACCGGCCTTGGTGCCGTAATAGGCCATGTTGGGTTGCGAGCCGCCCATATAGAGCGCCGCCATACCGGCTTCTGCGACCTGCCGCGTATACATGCTCACCGCGCCGGTGTGGGTGGTGTCACCGACCACGACCCAACCGACGCTGACGGCTTTGGCTTTTTCTATCGCCTTCCTTATCGCGAGATCAAGCGCGATTTGACCGTGGCTGTGATCGCCATCGATCACCACCGCCGCCGGTGTTTCCTTAATAATCTTGAGCGTTGGTCGCGGATTAACGACACCCTTGTCGAGTCGCAGCATATATTGCGGCACACGGACCAGACCGTGCGATTCAATACCGCGTAGATCGGCCCACACCAGACCTTCGGCGACGAGCAATGCCTCATCCGAGGGACAATCCCGTGCCTCAAAAATTCCGGCCAATAATTCGGTTGCCGCTTCGCGCGTTATTCTTACGCCGTCTGTCATCAATCACTCCGTTTTCTGTAGCCCGCATTGTGGCGGCGACCATCCAACACGTCTACCTCACCGCATAGCACACCTTGCGGCCCATCTATCGCAACCGTATAACCACAGCAACATATTTAAGGGAGAATTCTCATGGAAGATGTCATCACGTTCAAATCCGGCGATCTGACCCTGTCAGGCGCTTTGCATACCCCAGAGGGTAGCGAAGGCAAAAAACTGCCCTGCATCATTGTTCTCCATGGTTTTGGCAGTAACAGCAGCAGCAATAATGTCATGGGCCCGTGCAAGATGTTCAATGAGTGGGGCTATGCCGCCTTCCGCTTTTCGATGCGCGGCTGTGGCGATAGCGAAGGCGAATTTGGCCGGGTGATCTGCCAGGAGCAAGTCGAGGACACGCAGGCCGCGATGGATTATCTCCAGACCCGAGATGAGGTTGATGGTGCTCGTGTCGGCGTGCTTGGGTCATCCTTTGGTGCTGCAGTAGCGATTTACGCTGGCGGCATTGATGACCGGTTTGCCTGTGTTATCTCCTCAGGTGGTTGGGGCCACGGTGAACGCAAATTCCGCGGTCAGCACCCTACCAAAGAAGGCTGGTTAAAATTCACCAACATGTTGGAACAGGGTCGGCGCCATCGCGAAAAGACCGGTGAATCCTTGATGGTCAATCGCTATGACATCGTGCCGATCCCAGAGCATCTCCGGAACAATCTAGCCCAGCAATCGGTTGTCGAGTTCCCGGCTGAAGTACCGCAGAGCATGTATAATTTCTGCGCCGAGGATGTCGTTGCCGATATCGCACCACGGCCGCTGCTGCTGTTGCATAGCTCAGACGATTCCGTCACCCCGACCGAACAATCGGTTGCGATGTTCAAGTTAGCCGGGCAGCCTTGCGATATGCATCTGTTTGCCGAAACCGATCATTTCATGTTTGCGGAAAACAACACCCGCGTGCGTGAGATCGTCAAAAGCTGGGTCGACAAGTTTTTCCCGGTCTGAGGATTAAAACATGACCCCAGAAGTCCTTGCCCAGTTAGCCCCGACCGGCACGTTACGGGTTGGCCTCAATATGGCTAACAACCTGCTGAACACCAGCACCACTACAGACGGTGAACCGGATGGTGTCGCCTCTGACATGGGACGTGCCATCGCCGAGAAGCTCGGTGTTGGCGTCGCCATGGTGCAGTACGCCTCGCCCGGTGAGATTGCTGACACGGCAGGCAAGGATGGATGGGATCTCGGCATGATCGGTGCCGAACCAAAGCGGGCAGAGGTGATCGATTTCTCTGCTGCTTATGTCGAAATTGAAGCGACCTACCTGGTGCCAGCAGGATCGCTTTACAACACCATCGACGAGATTGATCAGGAGGGTATCCGGATCGCGGTGTCTGGGCGTAGTGCCTATGACCTCTATCTGTCGCAGCATCTGAACAATGCTGAACTGGTTCGCGCACAGGGTGTCGCTGGGGCGGTCGAGCTGTTCAAGAATGAAGGGCTGGAAGCGCTCGCTGGACTTCGTCCGGCCCTGGTCGTTGAGTCTTCGAATGTGCCGGGCAGCAAGATTCTCGATGGCGGTTTTACGTCGGTGCAGCAAGCCATCGGTGTGACCAAGGGCTACACAGCCGCCGCAGAGTTTGTCGCCGCCTTTGTCGAAGAAAGCAAAGCCAACGGGTTTATCGCCAGTCTGATTGAAAAGCACGGTGTTACCGGTCGGCTGTCCGTCGGATCTTCATAAGAAATTTAGGACCCGGGAGCGGAGAGAGGCGCCGTTCCTGCCGGGCTGGTTGTCCCGACGCCCCTCTCCTGCGGGAGAAAAATTGGGCTTATTTCCCCCGTAGAACCGGATATCCTTCGACATAAACCCAGTCGTTACCCTTGGCTGGAACATGGCACGCCAAACATTCTGCCTTGTAATCCTTGGTCGTTGTGTTCTTCCGGTCTCCGCCCTTGAAAAACGCCCACCCCCAACCATCACCCCAAAGCTTATTGTCGGGGTAACTATTCTTAGAGTCTTTGACCATAACGAAGAAGCCGTCCGTACCCTTGGCACGGCTAACCGTGCCGGTTGTCATTGAGGCCGTTGTCGTCGAGAACAACTCCTTTAACAGGACAGTCCCATCAGGGAATTTGCCGGTTTTCCGATAAGCTTTGACCGATGCGGGCTGCGTGTAGACGACATGCATCCCTTTCGACCCTTCTTTACCGTCATCAGCAGCTACCGCATAGGTTCCAAGCATGGTCCAGTCTTTGCGATAATCAACATCGGGAACCTGAATATTCCCTTTGCTATTGGTTACGAGGGCTAAACCCTTTGATATTTCGGCATTACCGTTTTGCATCAGAAACGGAAAGGCCCCTGCCGTCAGGGCAAGGGCGATCGCCGCAACGGCTAATTTGTTCCACTTTTTCATCTTTCTTCTTCTCATTTTGGTTTGGCCGCCCGCAGGACGGGATAGAACTGGGTGAAGACAAAATCATCCGCCGCTGCGGCTGCGTGGCAGGCGTTGCAGTCCTTGGCTGGAAAGGCTTTTGCGGTCTTCGCATAAGGTGGTTTGTTATGCCCGAAGCTGAAATAGGCCCAGCCACCCGGTTCCTTGGCGAACCGTTTGTTGTCTTTGACAGTCAACTCAAGTCCGGCAAATTCACCCTGAAAATACCCGACACCAGAAACTTCACCGGTTGAGCCATCCTTGTTCATCTCGTCCTTGCCTTTCTGACGGATCAGAACAAGTTCCTTGGCGAGTTGAGTCCCTTCTGCCCATTTACCGTTTTTCTGCCAATAGGCATAAGCCGAAGGTTCGATATAGACGTTATGAAATTCCGGAAAGGGTGCCTTGCCGCCATTGAGCGCATTGGGGGTCAACGGTGTGCCGACATAGATCCAGCTCCGGTAATCGGTTGGAGCGTTAACTGACCCATCATTGTTGAATGTCGCCTGGTTCACGCCCTGTGCATTTGCTGCAGTGATGCTGAGGTCAGGATGGCCAACTGCCAATCCAAGGGCTAAGGCCGCTGAGAAGATAAGATGTCGCATTGCTATTTCCTCCTGTAAAAAGCTTGATTTTAAGCTCCAGTCATAGGTAAGGTCGTTCTGAAAAATAGTGAAATATCAATAATTTATGGGTTTTATACCGTTTAGTTATAAAGCCCAGGAGACGACCCAGAACGTCTACGAAAGGCACAGAAGGAAAAGACAATGAACTTCAATCAGATCAGGTTTTTTCTGGCGGTCGCAGAGACGCTGAACTTCACCAGTGCTGCCGAGGCCTGTGCGGTTTCACAACCCGCTCTGTCAAAAGCAATTCGCAATCTGGAAGAAAGTCTGGGGGCAGCGCTCTTAACCAGAAACACACAGCATGTCGAACTGACGGAATTTGGCCGCACCATGCGGATTCATTTCGAACGCATCGAGGAGAACCGCCGAAGAGCCTTAGACGCCGCTAAGCTGGCGACAAAGGCTGCTACCGAACCCCTAAATGTCGGCGTGATGTGCACGATTGGCCCCCGACGCTTTAGTGAATTTTTGGAAAAGCTGCACAAGACCAATCCCCATATCGAAGTGACCTTGCATGACGTTACGCCACCGGTCATTCCACATCTTTTGCTCAGTGGTGGCCTAGATTGCGTCTTCTGTGCCAGAGAGGCAAAACACGACCAACGGTTTGAAGCGATCGATCTGTTTAACGAGCATATGGTTGTTGCTTTCGCCGATGGACATCGGTTCGCAGACATGGAGTCTGTCGCCTTGGCTGAGATTGCCAAAGAACCTTATCTCGACCGGTTGCATTGTGAGTTCCGTGACGAATTTCTCGATTTCACAAAAGGCAGTGGTCTGGAACTTGACGTCGTCCTGCGCAGTGAGCGTGATGATTGGGTTCTAGAACTTCTTAGACGGGGATTGGGGGTCAGTGTTATTCCCGCCAACTCAATAATTTTAAATGACGTACAGCATCGACCAATTTGCGATCTTACCAGTCACCGGAGCCTCGAACTGGTCACAACCAGAAATGAGGACATGGCGCCGGCGCTTGAGGCATTTCGTGACGCCGCAAAGGTGTATGACTGGCGCTAAACTCGAAATCGCTGTCGATCTCCTAAGTATCTAAAAATTATGTATTTTGTTATACTTTCGGTATATAAGGAGCTTCGATTTACGATGTTTCCTGACATCAGCGAAAATGAACGAGTGGAATCATGGCGCGTATTTTAACGATAATCTGTTTGGCTTTTGCCGTTTCCGGCTGCACCTATGATTGGTTTTACGCCAATAAGTACGCGAATATTGAAGCCAACTATGGCAAATGGTGCGGCGATAACCGCGAGATTGAAGACAGCAACGCGCAACCCATTGATAAGTGGGATGCCATTTGCAAGAAACGGGCACAATGTTTTGGAAAGCGCGGTGCCGGTAGCTTCTGCGAAAAGGAATATCTCCGTGATCTCGAGAGCCTTTACCTCATCACCGGAAATTATCCAAAAGAGATTTCATGGTCCTACGCCCGCATCGCATCACGCGTTTACGGATACGACGTCTCGCACGGCTATCATCAGGTAGAAAACACTGAATCCCACGATTGTGCAGGCAAAAAGAACTGCGGCATCTAATCTCGCGTTAAGCGAATTAGTAACGAGGCCTAACGGGGTAGCGACGCTTCCCCGAACGTACTTATGCGATCTGCAATTTTGAACAGACGGACATAGATAGGTCCTCCCCCTTCACACCATTGTTATCACTCTTGAGATGGCTTTCTCAGGCCCCATCTCCTGAAAGAATGATTGGGGAAAATAAAAATGATTTCTATTACAACGATCAGCCGACCAGCACTGCTGGTTTGTCTTTTGACCTTAACAGCCTGTGCCACGAATACCGAGCCCTCCGGTTTTCTGACCAGCTATGACGGATTTAAAGCCGGACCCAAAGGAGGCGTTGACCGCTACTGGACACCCCCTAATGTTAAAAGTGAGGCTGACTTCAAAGCCTCCATCCGGAAATACAACAAACTTCTGATTGATCCCATCTGGCTATCGATGAAAGACAAGGGAACCTTTGACGGTGTAGAGCCCAAGAAACTGAACAACCTCGTTGATCTTTTTCACAAGGAAATGATTGCCGCGATTGGTAGTCGCTACACCATCGTTTCTCAGCCCGGCCCCGGGGTTCTACGCCTGTCGCTAGCACTAACGGGAGTCGAAAGCCCTAATCGGCTACTCGCAGCGACCAGCACCTTTAGCCCCGTCGGTCTCGGACTCAGCACCGTCAAAAAGCTTACGACCGGTGAGCATGCCAATGTCGGTAGTGCGTCTATGGAAGCGTTGGTTACCGATTCTCAGACCGGGGCGACCCTCTTTGCCGCCATTGACCGCCATTGACCGCCATCCCGGTTCAAAGGACTTTGAAAAACTTGCCGATCCATTAAGCGGTGCCAAAGAAGCCTTCAAATGGTGGGCCGAGCGTTTTCGGATGACATTGTCACAACCCCGCTAAAATCAGTCAACTTTAGGCAAAGCCCTAGCCGCTGCGTGACTCGTCCTGCGCGATATAGAGCGCACTGGCGACGATCACCGCGCCACCAAGCAGCGTCCAGAGATCAACGGTCTCAGCAAAAATGAAATAGCCGATCAGACCGGCATAGACCAAACGGACATATTCCATCGGTCCCGCGACATTTATCTCGCCGACTGAGAAGCCGCGCACAAAACAGATCATGCCAATGGTCGTTCCGGTGCCAATCGTGGCAACGAGCAGCCACTCGATACCGACTGGCGTTTGCCAGAACCAGATCATCGCCGGAGCCAGCAAGATGATGCCGCCAATATGATAGTAAAACAGGATACGATTGGGGGGTTCGGTTGGTGCCATCACGCGGATCAGCACATTGGCAAAGGCCATCGACAAAGCCGCCCCGATGGCCACAAATACATAGGGATCGATCTCAGCCATGCCCGGCCGCATCATGATGACAACACCAGCGAAGCCAAACAATGTCGCGACCCAGCGTCGCGCCGGAACGATCTCAGCCAAGATAAACACCGCCGCGACTGAGGTGAAAAGCGGTTTGGAAAACCAGAATGCGGTCGCATCGGCGAGTTTTAAATTGACCATCGCCATAAAGATTCCGGTCTGGCCAATGGTGGCGAGAAACAGTCGCGCCCAGTGCAGCCCCATTCGGTTTGATTTGAGCTGACCAGCGCGGCCCATGCGCCAGAACACGGCCGCCAACAGCAGAAACCCCACGACATAACGAAAAAAACTGAGCTGTACGGGATGAAACGTCCCGCCCATATGTTTGAGCAGCCCATCAGTCAGGGCAATGATAAGTGAACCCACTGATATCCAGACAATCCCCCGCATGTTGCCAGACAAGCCAAGCCACCATGCAGAGAAAGGTGCAAAAAGACGGCGGATGGAAGAAATCGGCGACACAGTACTGTGGAATTCCCGGTTAGAGAGGAGACATCCTTTGTGCGGCAAATCAACAGCGCTGTCGAGGGCGGCTCGAAAATGACGCCCCTCCCTTCTCCTACATACCCGTCATGATATAGGCTGACCGCAACGGTGCGTCGATGCGCTATCAATAATCTGGAGATATAAAATGATAAAATCAATCGATCACATGGAGCTCATCGTTTGTGATGTCGATGCGCATGTCGAGTTCTTCAAAAAGCTCGGCTTTAATGTCCTGATGCATACCAGCCATCATGGCGGCTCCGCTGAGCTGCAACTGCCGGGCGACAATCAGCCGATCATTGAGATCCACGAAGCGACCGGCGAAGAGGTTATCGGTATCAACCATATCGCGCTTAAAGTCGACGATGCGGGCGAGGCCCATGATCAATTGAGCAAGGACGGTGTCGCTTTCACCCGGGGCCCAAAACTGATCGATGTGACCGGCCGCACGACGGTTGAGCTACGCGATCCCGATGGCTGGCGTATTCAACTGGTCGATGCCGAGCGCAAGCCACCACAGGCAGAATAGAAATTAAAACCAGTTGTCACCCCGGCCACGATCCGGGGTCCATGTCTACCACCGCGCCACCGACAACAATGGATCCCGCATCAAGTGCGGGATGACGAGAAGAGTTGTTGTGGGATTGACAATGGGGTGTCGCGTTTCGCTTTGAGTCCGGCTCTCACTCAATCGAGATAATCGGCGAGATGAGCCTCGTCCCACCCTTCGGGCCAGGCGAGTTCAAAATCGCCGACATCATGACGGCCTTTGATGGTGGCATCGATCCCGACTTTGCCAACCACCCGGTGGCCAACCGGGTCATCGGGTATGGGCGCGGCTGACGGATCCCAGAGCGAGCCCCGCGTGCGATCAACGATAAACATATCGCGCGCCGGATCACAGCGCGTCGCGATGGCATGATAGACTGCTGCCGCACTACTGATATCCGTGTCAGCGCTGATCGCCACCGACATCTTGGCGTTATTCCACGGGCAGCTCATCATCATCATAAGCGCGTCATTGACGATGCCATCGCGTGGTACATCGGCCAGTTGCAAGATGCAGGACATCGCACCGCCAAAGGTCGGAAATCGGATATCCTTTACCGGCACACCCATCTCTGTGAGGCGGTTATACAAGATCGCCTCATGACACAGCCGCGGGATCACCTGATGATCAGTCTCCGGTGTGGTTTGATAGTTGCGATAGATCGGCTTGTCGGCCCGCATGGTAATCGCGGTGAAATTGATCACCGGCTGCAGGCTCTCGCGCGGAATGCGATACATCAACGGCGTCGGGCCACCGCTTTGTAATTCGCGCTGCTTTAGATTGACCACGCCCTCGAGAATGATCTCGGCATGGGCAGGCACTTCAAGATCAACCGTCTCGCAGCGCACCGTCTCAAAATCCTGATCCATGATGGTGCCGAACATGTCGGCCTCACCCCAAATATCCATATGCATCCCGGAGAAGTTCGCCATGATCTCACAGGCGGGCGGCACGCCGATGACATAGGCAATCGGCATCTCCTCTTCACCGCGATCAATCCATTTTTGCAGGATTTGCACACAGTGCGGTGTCAGGAACAGCCCGTTGCCGGTATTGCGCCCGGTGACCGTCGTGTAGCAATGCATAGTGTTGTGAAACCCGGTATCGGGATCGCGCATAAACACCATGGTGCCAAGCGCCGGATCAACATCCGACGCATGTTTGAGGATCGGCAGCTTGGTGAGATCAACATCATCGCCGGTGAGCACAACCTCGCGCACCGGACCATCCTCAACCGTTTTAAAACCGCGCGGTGGCTGGCGCAGCCGATAGGCTAACGTCTTGAGATAATCATCCTCAGACACACCGAGCGCGCGGGCCTGCAAGTCGCGATGCTTGAGCATGATATCAAGCACTCGAAAGCCTGGATGTTCCTCGACATTCTCGAATAAAATCGGCCGTTCGCTTTTTGCCGATAGCGCGCCGACAAACTTTTCTTTCACCGGTTTGTTGATAACCGTCACGACATCGGCGTTGGTTTCCAGATGCGCCCGCAGGCTGTTATCGAGATGAAAATTACTGCGTGCCGGAGAGTCTTCCGCGCCGGTATCTGCTTTCTTAGTCGCCATCGGGCCGTTCCTTGCTCTGTGTCAGAACCAACCCTACACCGGGAACGTTCTATCCGAAATCAATCAATGACCTGAATGCTTGGTGCAGCCCGCCATTTTCATTGGCCAAATCATACGGCACATCGAAATGCTGATAGCCAGCCGCATCGCACATTTGCAAATCATGACCATTGGCTGCCCAGGCCTCGGCATAGCGTGCCTGATGTAGATGATATTCAGCGAGTTCATGTTCGCCGGTCCCAAGAATCAACGGCCCCATCTTGGCTGACTTTAGCGGCACATGATGTAGCGGACTGACCTGCTGCACGCCGTCATCGTCGAGGGCGATATAGTTGTTGATATAGGTCGCCGCGATAGGTGCGAGATCAAACAACCCGCTGACAATCACTGAGGCTTTAAAGTTTTCTGGTGGAACCGGTGGCTTGCCCGAAACGCCACCGCCCAGAACCATCGCCGCGAGATGACCGCCCGATGAATGCCCGGCGAGATAAAACCGTTCGCGATCAAAACCAAGCGCATCCGCGTTCACCCATAAATTCTCAATCGCCCGTTCGACCTGCCCGGTCATTGCCGCCAGGGTGATATCGGGGCACAGACCAAACCCGACGACGGCAAAGGCGGCTCCAGACGCGACAAAGTTTTTGCCGATAAAGGAATAAGAGTCCTTGGTCATGCTCATCCAGTAGCCGCCATGGAGAAACACGATCAACGGCACCGGCCCGTCACGGTCGGGATAGAGAATATCGATATTTTCGCGTTCACCGTCGCCATAGGCGACGTCAAGATCGCAGCGTACAGCAGCCCGTACCGAAGCGCTTTCCGCCGCCCAACGGTCGAGGTCCGCCATATAGCCTGGCACCGCCCAACGATTATTGTAAGCGGCATCGCGCTTTAACTGCGCCAGCCGCGCCTGATCTTCCATCGTGTCATAGGCAAACATCGGGTTGGTCGCCCGGTCGAAAATCTCTTCCGGAATCTCGGCATATTCCATGCCATCGAACGTGCGGTAGGGGGAGTCGTTGGACATGGGAACGTTCCTCGTACAGGGGTTGAGAGGAACCCTACATCAGGAACGGACTAACCGAAATCGGTGAATGCTAAACACAAACTGTCACCCCGGACCACGATCCGGGGCCCATGTCTATCACCGTGCTGATGGCTCCCGCATCAAGTGCGGGATGACGGAGCGGAAATACTGGGGGAAATTATTCGAAAGCAGATGGTTTGTACAAATTCTTATGTTCTGGCTGACACAACCGTTGCTTGGGCAAATTATTAAAGAGCGTAAATTCTTCGGCTAGAGGTTTGAATTTTTCGACCCCATATTCCGATATACAATTATAGAATAAAACCAACAACTCGTCGTCGGAAAGCTGTGCCCGCAATATATTCGTATATTGCCGCTGATCTTCCACTTCACTCTCTTTGACAAATTTAAAGATTGTGTAGAGAAAGCGGAAATAATGGCCAAGATCGGTTTGATAACGCTTCCAGAATTCCCCGTAGGCTAGTTCGATAATTTCATTCTCTCTATCCGTGGGTTTGGTGTTCTTCACATGTCCATATTCGTGTCTTAAGCGTTTGTAAAATGTGACAAAACAATCTCTCCCTGTAGCATCACCTTCGGGAACTGAACCTACATCAATGGCATTTAAAATATCATTGTGAAGTGCAAGCATTTGAAAAAAAGTATTTTCAAAGCCTTGATGATTTATGGCGTCGACTTGATTTTTTAATTCAGCCCGACTGAGTTGTAACTCTTCTCTTTGCGCCCTTAAATCCTCCCTTTGTAACTTCAGTTCCTCGCTTTGTTGGAAAATCGTGAACACAATACCAGCGAACGCCAAACCTGAAAAAAGAGAAGTTAAGATCCCAAAGCTATCACCAAAAACTCCGGCTTTATCAACGTTACCAAATGCAATTGGCCAAGATAGGTAAAGGAGGATTGCAGCGTATCCAAAAACCAAAACTACAATTCCACCAAGGATCGTGATTGCCCAGTGTTTCGGCTTCATACCTTTAAGGGGTTTAACAATACGGTTTCTTAGGTCGACGAAAAACTTCATTCACACACACCTTACGGTAGTACAAATAAACCTCTATCGTAAGAAAGAAAACATTTAAACCTAAACTTACGGAGCAACTAACCCGCACCTTTACCCCACACTCACAAACAGGTCATCCAGCGCGGGCGCTTCAGGCAAGAACCCCTCTTCCACTAAATAACGGGTGAAAGTATCGAGATGGCGGCGGTTTGCCTCTAAACCATAGGGCCAGGCGTCACCGTCAAAGATCGCATTCATTTCATCGACCGCGTCAAGCAGCCACGGCGTCATCACCACCATCGCACCGGTATAGGCCATTAGCTCGGCGGCCTTGGCCTTTGACGCTTCAAACGCATTGAACAGGCTTTTAGCGATCCACGGGTTTTCATTATAGACCGCATCACGGATCACCAGCGTGTGCATGATCGGGAAGATGCCGGTCTTCTCAAAATAGGCCCGTTCGGCATCGCGATAATCGGGGATCAGCCGCAAGACATCATCGGACGTCTTAGCACAGGTCGGTTGGCGGGCCGCGATGATGGCATCGATCTCACCGGTCGCGAGGGCGTCGCTGAGCGTATCTCCCTGTTTCAGCCGGGTGATATTGATCTCTCTGTCAGGGCGAATATCGCTGGCGGTCGGTGAGCGTGGTTCATTTACCCCGCCTTCGACCCACTGAATAGTCTCGGTATCGACATTGTACTCATCGCGCAAAATGCCGCGAATCCAAATGCCCGCTGACTGACGATATTCCTGAATGCCAATGCGCTTGCCTTCTAAATCTTTTGGCGTGGCGATCCCGGCCTGGCGGTTGATAAAGATATTGCCGTGCCGGAATACCCGCGACGGAAACACCGGAATGGCGGTAAAGGGAAAGGGCTCACCGCCCGCCAGTGCGCGGGCGCGTTTGACGGTATAGAGCGCCAACGACAATTCCGACGCATCCCACGCTTCGCGCTCGGCCATCGCAACAAAGATGCCATGCACCGGCACTTGTGAATGATACTGAAGGTCAATGCCTTCGGGCTTGATCTCGCCAAGACGCAGCGCCGCAACACGGTCATAGGGGCCGGTCGCAATGGAGAGAGGAAGAACTGCCATATGTTTGTTTAAGCCTAGGCCGCTTCAGCGGTAGCGGGCAGCGGGTCAACACCCATTACTGTGGTGCGGCGCAACAGGCGGCGTTCGCCTTCGGAAAAGTCAGTGCGTGCGTGATTGGTGCAGCGATTATCCCACATGACAAAATCACCCGGTGTCCAGACATGCTCATAGACAAACTCATCGCGTTCGGCGATATCGCAGATCTGCTCAAGAATTTCTTCGCTTTCATCCTCCGGCAAGCCATCAATCCGCGTGGTGATCAAACGGCTGGCATAGAGCGACGGGCGCCCGGTTTCCTCATGCGCGATAAATAACGGATGAATTCGGCTGCCGGTTAACGACGCCGATGGCTGATCCTTTTGCACGCTACCGGCGTAATAAACCTGTTCGGCGCGGGCATCAGCGAGCCGAGTCTTGAGATCGTTTGGTAACGCGTCATAGGCCTTATACAGATTAGCGAACTTGGTGTTGCCACCCACTGACGGAATCTCAATCGCATAAAGCAACGTGTAGCGGAACGGGCGCTTGGCGTAGGCACCATCGGAATGAAACATCATCTCGCCATCTGGCAGAGAGCCAATCGGTTTGCCGTCTTTACGGATATTGCTGATCAGCATAATGCCGGGATGTGAGACCCGATCACCTTCCGCCGTCGGGACTTTACGATTACGTCCGCCGGGCTCGCCAAAATGTCTGGTAAAGCGCAGCTGATCTTCCTCATCGAGTTCCTGTCCAGGAAACACCAGCACCTGATAATCCATCATCGCCTGATGCACGGCTTTAAAAGTCTCCGGCGACATATCCTCGCGAAGATCAATATCGGTGATCCGCGCACCCACAGCGTCTGAAATCGGTTCGACGGTAATGCTCATGATCTCACCTTACGCCGCAACATCGACACGACCGCGCTCGGGGCGCACACCTTGGATCACATTACGCCGCAACAGCCGCCGTTCCTCGTGCGGAAAGTCAGTGCGGGCGTGGTTGAGACAGCGATTGTCCCACATCACTAGATCGCCAAGCGACCATACATGCTCGTATATGAACTCGCGTTTTTCGGTATGGTCGAACAGGAATTCCAGAATTTCATCGCTCTCCGCCTCGGACAGCTCGTTAATCCGCAGCGTTAGGAGGCGACTGATAAACAGCGCCGTACGACCGGTCTCGTTATGCTCGATAAAAACCGGGTGAGAAAACTCGCCATTGAAGCCCCCGACCGGTTGGCCGCGCTGCACGGTGCCAGAATAATAGCCGTGATGTGCCGTGCAATCGGCGAGCTTACGCTTCATGTCACCCGGTAGCGCTTCATAGGCGGCATACATATTCGCGAACAGCGTATGGCCGCCGGTTTTAGGCAACTCCAGCGCAAACAGCATGGTGTAGTTATAGGGGTGCTCATCATAGGCACCGTCGGTGTGGAACATCATCTCGCCATCCGGCAGTGACCCGATGAGTTTACCGTTCTCGCGAATGTTGCTGACCAGCATGATCGACTTATCGGCAGTGTCTTTTTCCATCCGCACATTATAGCGCTCGCGTTTTGGGAACTCTCCCCAAGTACGGGCAAAGCGGATCTGTTCTTCCTGCGTAAAATCCTGATCGGGGATCACCAGCACCTGATGATCAAGCCAAGCCTGATGCAATTTGGCATGGGTTTCAGCGTCGAGCGCCCGTGAAAGGTCAAGACCGGTAATCCGTGCTCCAACAACATCGGTGAGCTTTTCAATCTGCATGATCCTCTCCTCTTCTTTCCTCAGGCCGCCGTCTCGACAGCCGCCCCGGGCCGTACGCCCTGCACCGTGGTGCGTCGAAGCAACCGCCTTTCACCCGCCGAAAAATCTGTTCTTGCATGATTAAGACAACGATTATCCCAAATCACAAAATCACCCGGTGACCAGACATGCTCATAAACCAGATCAGTGCTTTCCACATGGTCCAGCAGTCGATCGAGAATGTCATTGCCCTCATCTTCCGGCAAGCCACGCAGGCTTTGGGTTAGTAGGCGGCTAACATAGAGCACCGTCCGGCTAGTTTCTTCATGCGCCGTAAAGATCGGGTGCGCCCAATTATCGGCAACGCGTTCGATCCCCAGCGTCTTGAGGATTTCGGGGGTCACATGACGGCCCGCGTAATAACCGTGCTGCGCCTGCACATCACAGAGTCGGTTCTTCAAATCATCTGGCAAAGTCTCATAGGCTTTGTAGAGATTGGCGAACAAGGTGTTCCCGCCAGAGCTCGGCACCTCCAACGCATAGAGCATGGTGTAGCGATATGGATGCTCATCATACTGGCCGTCAGAATGGAACATCATATCGCCATCGGGCAGCGATCCGATGGGTTCGCCATTCTCGCGGATGTTGCTGATCAGCATGATAGATTCATGACTGCGGCGACCTTCTTCGCGGCGTCCGGCATAGCGCTTGCGCAGCGGCATCTCACCCCAATGTTTGGTGAAACGTATCTGGTCTTCTTCCGTCATCTCAATATTAGGAAAAACCAGCACCTGGTAATCCAGCCACGCCTGATGGATCGCTGCATAAGTCGCGGCGTCGAGCTCGGTGCCAAGATCAACACCGGTAATCCGCGCGCCGCACGGCGCATCAAGCGCTTCCACCTTAATGTTCATGGGCAAAACTATAGGCGAATTTGCCAATTTCTTCAAAGATGGCGTCGCCCGCTTGCCTGTGCGGCAACGCACAAATAGGATGCAGGCATAAACTAATAAACAACCGCGAACAGGGAACAAGACTAATGGCCGTAGATCGACCAAACCGCAATGCAATCCTTATCCTCGGACCCGACGAGATTAAGGGGCTCATTAATATGGAAGAGGCGGTTGCCGCCATCGCCCAGGGTTATAAGGAAGCCGACGAATTTCCGATCGGCAACGCGCCGCGACGCCGGGTTCATTCCCCTGAAGGGACACGGGTTTCCAACTTCCCTGGTGGTATTCCGGGGCTCGGAGTCATCGGGTCATTGACCCGCGCTGAGATGGTCAGTCACGAGGGCAGTAACCAGTCTTATCCCTATCGTGAACATCCGGTTTATTTATTGTGGAATTCCGAGACCGCCAAGCTCGACGGTATGATGATGGGAGAGATTTTCGACGAGCGTACTGGGTTCACCAGCATCATGGCCTTTCGCACGGGTGCCACCACCGGTGTTGGTGTTGGTGCCCTGGCTCGTAAAGACTCAAAAGTGTTCGGGCTATTTGGCTCCGGCGGTCAGGCAGTGAATAAAATCCTCGCCATCAATGCAGTGCGCGATATCGAAAAGGTCAAAGTCTATAGCCGCAACCCGGAAAACCGAGTGGCGTTCTGCGATCAAATGGCGCCAATGATTGGCAAGGAAGTCGTCCCGGTGGAAACCCCGGAAGAGGTTATCAAAGACTCCGATGTTATCATCTCAGCCACCGACTCAAACGTGCCAGTGTTTGACGGTTCCCTGCTTGAGCCCGGCCAACACGTTGTTACCGTTGTCGGATCAAACAGCGCGCTCGTCGAGGGCGGCTGGCTCAAAAGTGGGCGACGCGAGAATGACGACGAGACAGTACGGCGCGCCGATGTCATCGCCGTCAATCATGTCGACTCTGTAACGCAGGAGAAACAGGCCGGTCTCTACGACCCCATCCAGCAGGGCATCATCACCGAAGACGACGTTCTTTCCCTGGGGTCAATCCTTACTGGCGCACACCCCGGCCGAACATCGGATGAGCAGATCACCTATCATTTCAACAATAACGGGACAGCCGCCGCCGATATGGCGCTCGCCAAAATCGTCTTTGACCGCGCCAAAGAGCTGGGCCGTGGCAACGAAATGGATATCCCGATACCAGGTACTCAGTGATTAATTTATAAGATTGGAACGTAAACCAGCAATGCCGTACGACGACACCCGATCTGCCGACGACATTCTGTCGGCCATTCATATCCTCGCTAATCTGATTGGTGGCGCGTATAGCGACCATCTTGATGATATGGGTATTACTGTGCCGGAATGGCGGGTTGTTTTAACCCTTGCTCGCTATCCAGGATCAACAGCGACAGAGATCACCGACCGCTGGGCAATGGATAAGATGGCGATCAGCCGGGCCATCCAGCGACAAGAAAAAGCCGGCAATATTCAGCGCAAACGCAACCCGGACGACCGACGCAGTTTTCGCCTGTCGCTCACCAGCTCTGGTGACTCCTTATATGAAAAGATAGTCCCAGTCGCCAACGAACGATATCAGACGTTAGTGTCTAGCCTGAGCCGCCGAGAACTTGGCAGTTTGCATAAATCGCTCGACAAGTTGATCGCGCGGGCTACCGAAATGGATAATTAAATCGTTATCGATTTACAATCCGCGACGAACACCGAAATATCTTCTTAAAATTGTAATTTCTAGTAAATATTGAGTACAAAAAGAGAACAACACTCTTAATACTAGAATTTATCGCAGATTTCTATACACTCTCGCAAAAGTAATCGTGCCACACAGGTTTGGTTTACTTTTTTTCATATGATATAAATCATACACAACCAATAGTTGGACGATTTGAGTAATTTCTTACATGTTTGAGTGGCTTCCGTTCGGCGTAATGCCCTTTGAGAACCTGACCTGGTGGGCGGTCGCGTTGGTTGCATTGGCTCATGCCGGCGGCTGCTTCATTCGGGGTGCCTTCGGCTTTGGCTCCAACATGCCGATTGTTGTCGCAACAACGTTTATCCTGGGCCCGCATCACGCCATTCTATTAGCCCTTATGACCACAATCGTCGCGCAGCTGCATTTGCTGCCCTCCGGCTTCCGGACCACCGATTGGCAGGTTGCAAAACCACTGGTAGTTGGCATGGCGGTGGGCACCCTCTTCGGTACATGGGTGTTTACAATTCTGTCCGGCATCACGTTACAAATTATTCTGGGCATCTTAATCGTGTTGGTTATCCTCATGGATGCCTTCAAGCTGGTCGAAAAATTGCTCGCCCATTTGGATATCAGATCGCGCAAAATTACAGGCAGCTTCTCTTTTGTCGGTGGCACGATGGGCGGCATCAGCGGCGCTGGTGCCTTCTATTTTTTGGTTGTCTATCTACGACATGCCTGCCCGACGCCGGACGCCTTGCGCGGCACCAACGTCATGCTGTCAGCCATGACCATGTTCATGAGGGCTTTCGCCCTGACAACGGCGGGGCTGATCACCCCGACACTCATCACTGAAGGTCTCGTGCTCGCACCACTGGTTTTTGGCGCGACATGGCTTGGCGCGCACGCTTTCAAAGTAGCAAGCGATCAGCGTTTCTATTTTGCGTTACAGGTTTTACTGCTGGCCGGTGCAGCAGCCCTCGTCTTCAAGGGCGCCCGCCAGATTTTTGGCAGCTAATTTCCCGCAGATTGAATAGCCTGCCAGACCCGCAGAGGGGTTGCCGGCATTTTGATATCTTTCACGCCGAGCGGTCTTAAGGCATCGACAATCGCATTGATCAAAGCCGCGGGGGCCGGCGTTGTTCCGCCCTCACCGCCGCCTTTCACACCGAGTGGATTGCCCTGGGTCGGCGCGTTGTTCACAGTCTCCGCCTGAAAGAACGGCAGATCATCTGCGCGCGGCATACAGTAATCGAGGAACGACCCACCTATCAGCTGACCACTTTCATCGTCATAGGCAATATCTTCAAGCAAAGCTTGGCCAATGCCTTGCGCGATACCACCATGCGTCTGGCCCTCAACGATCATCGGATTAATCACCCGCCCGACATCATCAATCGCCGACCAATTGCAGATCGTCACCACACCCGTTTCGGGATCAATCTCAACTTCCACGACAGCACAGCCCGTCGGATAGGCCGGTATCCGGCCCTGGAATCTTTCATTTGCGACCAACGGGGTACCCTGCTCTTCAGCTCTGGCAGCCAAATGGAACAGGCTGATTTTACGGTCCGTACCAGTGACGAGAAAGGCACCATTGCAATACTCAATATCGCTCGCCGCGACCTCCAGATTTTCAGCAGCCAGCGCTTTGCCTTGCTCGATAATCGTCTCGCAGCCTTGGACCATCAGCGTTCCCGCGATGCGCATTGAGCGATTGGAATGAGTCCCACCACCATCGGGAACAATATCCGTATCGCCAAAGACGATGTCCACCTTGTCGAAATCGACCGACATTTCCTCGGCTATAACCTGGGCGAAACTCGTTTCGTGCCCCTGTCCATGACTATGCGTTCCGACGCCGACGGTTATGCGGCCGGAGGGGTTAATCGTGATGTCACAAACCTCGCGCGGAAACCCGACCGGTGTTTCGACGTAATTTGATACACCGATACCCCGCAGCAACCCTCGTTCTCCAGATTCCGCCAGCCGGGTGTCGAAACCTTGCCAATCAGCCAGCGTTAGCGATGCCTCCATATTTTCGACAAAGGCACCACATTCATAGGTCAGCTCAACCGGGTTGAGATACGGTAACTTATCCTGCGGGATTAGATTGCGGCGACGTAGCTCAATGCGATCCAATCCGATTGCCGCTGCCGCCTCGTCGATCAGCCGTTCGATATTGAACATCGCCTCGGGTCGCCCGGCACCGCGATATGGGCCGGTCGATAATGTGTTGGTCAGCACGCCACGCACCCGGACATAGGCATTGGGAATGTCATAAATACTGGTCACCAGCCGCACACCATTGGCGAGCGGCACAAACGACATGGTATGCGCCCCGACATTACCGAGATGATCTACCCGGACCGCCAGAAATTCGCCGTCCTTATCCAGCGCCAACTCGGCCGTTGTCTCAAGATCACGCGCCTGCATGTCACTGAGGAAGGCTTCTGAGCGCGTCGAAATCCATTTCACCGGCTGGCCAATGCGCTTAGCCGCCCACACCACAAGCGCCAGTTCCGGGAACAGCCAGTTCCGCATACCGAACCCGCCACCAACATCCTCACAAACCACGCGAACCTGTTCAGGATCGCAGCCGAGCAAAGCTACGAGTGGGTCTTTGATCCGATGGGACCCCTGACTACCTGCAATCAGCGTATAGTGATCGTTGGCGGCATCATAAATGCCAATGGCACCGCGCGGTTCCATCGACACTGCTGTTACGCGATTGTTGCTGAGATCCAGTTTGATGGTGTGATCGGCATTGGCAAATGCCTCTTCGGTCGCCGTTTTGTCACCTAATACCGAGTCAAAACAGACATTGCCGGGAGCATCGTCCCACAGCTGTGATGCGCTCTCCGTTATTGCACGGCGAACATCGGTTACCGCATCAAGCGCTGTGTAATCAACGACAACATGATCAGCCGCATCAATGGCCTGCGCTTCGGTCTCGGCGACGATAAAAGCGACCGGTTCTCCAAGATGCCTTACTTTCTCTCGGACCATCGGAAAGTGCGGCCCATGAAAGACCTTTGAACCATCCAAATTTTCAAATGCTGGAGATTTGGGACGCGTAATATGAGCCGGATTCGGCACATGCGGTAAAGGCCCTAACCCATCAGCCTCGTAATCCGCAGCCGTCAGGACCGCGACATTGCCCTGTGCCTTGGCTGCTCCACTGATATCAATGCTATTGAGTAAAGCGTGAGCATGCGGACTTCGAACGACATAGCCATGGAGCTGTCCGGGCAATTTCATATCATCAGTGTAGTGGCCGGCGCCTGTTAGGAGCCGAAAGTCTTCCTTTCGGCGGACAGGTTGTCCGATTCCAAATTCGGTCTCACCCATAGGACATTTTCTGACGACGGGGCCCGCTAGTAGGGCTTCGTGTCACCTTCTATTGTCGTGCGGTGCATCAGCCGACGTTCCCCATCCGGAAAATCTGTGCGGGCATGCGATGAACAGCGATTATCCCATAGCAATACGTCACCAACATTCCAGATATGCTCATAAACGAATTCGGGCTTCTCCGAATGATCGAATAAAGCCTCTAACAGCTGATCGCTTTGTTCCTTGGGTAGACCCACGACTTCTTCGGTCATCAGTCGATTAACGTAGATCGCCTTGCGGTCGGTTTCCTCATGGGTGCGGAATATCGGATGTTCGGAATCAGAGAACGCGACGGTGCCCTTATCGTCACCTTTTTGCGTTGAGCCGTAATTATAGTGGTGTTTCGCCGTCCGACCTTCGAGCGGCTCGCGAACCTTATCCGGCAATGTGTCATAGGCAGCATAGCCGCTGGCAAACAGAGTGTGTCCACCGTGGCTCGGAATTTCCATCGAATAGAGCATAGTTCCTTTGTGCGGTACGTCAGCATGAAGCATGTCGTGATGGAACATCATCTCACCATCCGGCAGTGCGCCAATCGGTTCACCATTCTCCCGGATATTTGAAATTAGCATCACGTTGGGCAGCAATTTGTCATAGCCAATTGGATATTCATTGGCGGGCCGGGCCAGATAGCCGATCTCGCCAAAGAACTCGGTCGCCCGCAGCTGCGCTTCCTGCGTGAGTTCCTGACCGCGAAACAACAAGACGATATTATCGAGCCACGCCTGCTTGAGGGCAGCCATAGTCTCGGGGCTTTGTTCCTGATTGAGATCGATACCTTTAATCTCAGCACCGATATGCGGCGTCAGCTTTTCGATCTGGAAGGCAGCAATATCTGTCGTCATCGTCAGGACTCCTAGCTCGGCTGGCGGACCATTTCGAGCAGTTTGGCGATGGCATCGTCACCCTTGCCCATCGGAGCAACTCGCTCGAATTTACCACGTTCCTCAGCGCGCCAGGTCGGTGGCTTGGTCGCATCGATCCCCATCTTGCCGCCAATCCGCATCACCGTATATTCATCACCAACTTCGGGGATAACTGCATCCAGCGGGTGCAGCCGTGAGTCGGTCTGAATCTTTACATGTTGCGCCGGATCGACCCGCGTGGTCATCGCCCACAATACATCCTCAGCATTGTAGATATCGACGTCCTCATCGACCGCGATCACGGTCTTCACATGCAGATTGGGTCCGGACAGTGCCGCCATCAGCATGTCATTAACCTGGCCATCCCATTTAGCTTCGACCTGGACAATCATAAGGAATTGAGAGGCCCAAGGTGGCACGAACACATCAAGGACATTGGTATTACCCTGCGTATCCCGCAGCCGGTTATAGTACGTCGCCTCCATCGGCAGCGTGATCAGTGGCTGATGGTCGGTAAACCAGGTCGCTTGCATATGACGGAAGATCGGATCCTTGCGATGGGTGATCGCTGAGCAGGTAAAGACCGGTGCCGGGCCTTCAGCGCCAGCACCAAAATTCGTGAACTCGCCAAATGGGCCTTCCATCATGCGCTCTGTCGGGTGGACTGTGCCTTCGATAACCACCTCGGCATGAGCTGGGACTTCCAAATCAATGGTCTCGCATTTGACCATTTCAATCTCTTCACCAAGGACACCTGCCGCATATTCCAGCTCGTCAAAATCCTTATGAATGCCGGACCAATTGGACATAATTTCGTAAACCGGATGCAGTCCGATCGCGAAGGCCATCGGCATCGGTTTGTTCATTTCGACATATTTCAAATAATGCTGATAATTGTGTCGTGCCGCCATCCAGAACGGTGCCTTGTGCGGATCGTCTGTGAGCTGAACGCGCAGGATCGACTCATTGCGAATACCGGTTTCGGGGTCACGGGTTATTGTCACGCCAGAGCCAAGATAACGCCCGGCATCACCATGGCTGTGGATTGGAATCGGCAGCTTGCGAAGATCGGCATCCTCACCGATCAACTTGACCTCTTTAACTGGCCCATCATCGACCATTTTTGATTTGCCCGCGCCATTCGCCATCTGTTTGGCAAGATATGGGCAGACCTCGTTATCCTTTTCGAGACCCAGCGCCGCCGCCTGGCCCTTACGATCTTTGATCAAAATATCGGTCAGCCGCCAATTTTCAAAACCCTCAAGGTTATGGAACATAAGGGGGTGTCGACTTTCCGAACACAGATAACCAATCTGATTAATCGGATCGACCTCATCATGGATATTTAGAATACGGTTATCGATGTTTTCCAGAAACGACCGGAGGGTATGCGGCATGTGTTTTTTCTCCCTAATTTCCCCGCAGTTTCAGCATCCAAGGCGATCCTGTCAACGGCACACAATCAAAGTGCAGGGGTTTTCCGCGACCGGTCTACGGTGTACAAAATCGTCACACGCGAAAACGCGACAGATCAAGAAAAGAAAGAGGGATTTTGGGGATGAGTAACGGCAAAAGTTTTGACTATATCGTGGTTGGTGCCGGTTCTGCTGGTTGCATTCTGGCAGCGCGGTTGAGCGAGGACGCAGATGTCAAAGTGCTGCTGCTCGAAGCTGGCAGCAAAGACAGCGATCCCCTGATCCATATTCCGCTTGGTATGGGCAAAATGCATGAACATCGCATGCATGACTGGGGCTATGACGGCGAGCCCGAACCCCGCATGAACAATCGAGTGATCGAAGCCATGCGTGGCAAAGTAATCGGCGGCTCGTCCTCCATCAATGTCATGGCCTATGTTCGTGGTCATCGCGGAGACTATGATCGCTGGGCGCAAAAGGGGGCCACGGGCTGGTCCTACGCCGACATCCTGCCCTACATGCGACGCGGCGAAAACTGGGAAGGCGGCGAAGACCCCTATCGTGGCAGCGGTGGCCCGATGACCACACAATGGGCGCGCAATCAGGACCCGATTTTTCACGACTGGTCCAAGGCCTGCGTCGAGGCCGGGTATGAGCTAACCGATGACTATAATGGTAAACAGCAGGAAGGGTTTGGCGTTTCGCAATCAACCCAAAAAGGCGGTACGCGCTGTTCGGCGGCTGTTGCCTATCTGCACCCGGCGAAGTCCCGGCCCAACCTCACCGTTGAAACCAAGGCCTATGCCACGCGGGTCATCATGGATGGCAAGAAAGCCGTTGGTGTTGAATATGAACAAGGTGGTCAGATCAAAACCGCCAATGCCGACGCGGAAGTTCTGCTGTCCGGTGGCGTATTTAATTCACCGCAACTCCTTATGTTGTCGGGTATCGGCCCAGCCGATCATCTCAAAGATGTTGGCATTGATCCGCTGATTGACCTGCCGGGTGTTGGCCAAAACCTGCAGGACCATCTTGCCGTTCTGGTTCATTACGCTCGCAAGGATACTGACTGGTTCCACGCCCTCATGCGGTTTGACAAAATGGCCGTCGCGATGGTGCAGGCCTATATGTTCAAATCCGGTCCGGCAACCATTCTGCCTGGCGGGCTTCACGGCTATGTAAAAACCCGTCCGGAATTGGCTGTGCCGGATCTGCAATTCCTGTTCCGCGGCACATCACCAAACGCGCATCTATGGTTCCCAGGCATCAAGAAAGCCTATGACGAAGGGTTCGGCATGCGGCCAGTCCTGTTGCACCCTGAAAGCAGAGGGCAAGTCACATTGCGATCGAACAATCCACGCGATCCCGTTCGTATTTTCCAGAACTTCTTTGATTCACCGAATGATCTGCCACTGCTGCGGGAAGGCGTCAAACGCATTCGCGACATCATCGGCCAGCCTGCGATGGATGCACGCCGTGGTGCCGAACTGGCACCGGGCCCCGACTGCAAGACCGACGATCAGATCGACGAATTTATCCGTCAGAAAGCGGTTACGGCGCATCACCCAAGCTGTACTTGTCAGATGGGGATCAGTGAGGAATGCGTCCTCGACCCCGACTTAAAAGTTCGAGGTGCCGAGAATTTACGGGTGATCGATGCCTCAGCGATGCCGGATCTCGTTTCCGGCAATATCAATGCCGCCGTTTTGATGATTGCTGAAAAAGGTGCCGCGATGGTCCGTGGTGAGACGCCATTGCCAGCGGCAGAGGCAGCTTAACCTGAGCGCGGCCTATGCCTGGTTGGTTTCAAAAAATCAAAGAACGAAAGCCGCGTTGGGGTATTCTGATATTAGTCATTTGGGGATTAATTATCCCCCCCAGCTGTACATTGTTCATATGGGGTGAATGTATTCACGATCAAATTCTCTGCGCCCGTATTCCCGATGTGATTGGGAAAATCACCTTATTAATTAGCGTTAGTGGTTGGTTATTTATTTTCGTAGGCGCACCACTTTTAATTTTCCTTATTGTCCGTGACATGAGGAGAAAGAATTAAAAAGAGCGTTTGTAGGAATACGTTAACATCTCCTAAATTCTCTTGTTTCACTAATCCGGAGCTGCATTGCCTTTCGACCAATCACTGTGGAATGACCCATTGCGATCTGTCCGCCGATAGGTGTGCGCGCCGAAAGCATCGCGCTGCGCCTGCGTAAGCGCCGTCCATAGACGATCCGTTTTAAGCGCATCGGTATAGGTAAGCGCTGATGCCATGGCGGGAACGGGTAGTGCTACTGAAACAGCACTCGAAACCGCCGTGCGCCATCCCTGAGTTGCTTCGCCCACAAGGTTTGCTAACGCGTCATTCGCAAATAAATGCGGCAGGTCAGACCGTTCTATGAACGCCTGCCTGATGGTCTGAAGAATATCAGCCCGGATAATGCAACCATTCTGCCAGACGCGCGCGATTTCCACTTCTTTGCGCGGCCATTTGTATTTGTCCGCTCCTGCCGCCAACACCGAAAAACCTTGTGCATAACAACATAGAAACGTTGCCAATAAAGCGTCCCGAATATCATTAACCGACAGTGCCATATCTTCACTAACCTCAGGCGCAACATTTCCAATCGCCTGGCGAGCTTCCTGTCCACCTGACAGGCTGCGGGCTGCCACGGCTTCAGCAATCGTCGGGGTAGGCACACCAAGCGCCATTGCCTCGCTCACCATCCAGCGCCCGGTGCCGGTTTGGTCGGCAGCGTCATCGACAATATCAATCAGCGGCCCACCAAAGTCGTTATCGACACGGCACAGAATGTCGGCCGTGATTTCTAAGAGAAATGATTTCAACGGCCCTTCATTCCAGAACCGAAATATCTCGCCACATTCTGCATGAGTTAGATGCAAACCGTGATGCAGCAGAAAATGTGCCTCCCCAATCGCCTGCATAAGGCCGTATTCAATCCCGTTATGGACCATCTTGACGAAATGTCCGGCACCGCCGGGACCTACATGGGCGCAGCAAACATCACCGTCATTCTTTGCCGCGATGGCTTGCAGAATGTCGCGTGAACCGCTGTAACCTTCCTCGGTGCCACCAGCCATGACAGCCGCACCATTGCGGGCGCCTTCTTCACCGCCAGAAATGCCGGTGCCGACAAGATTCATTCCAGCTTCCATGAGATGCGCTGACCGTCGCTCGGTATCGATGAAATTTGAGTTGCCACCATCAATTACGATGTCACCGGGCTCAAGATGCGAGAACAACTGCTCAATCACACTGTCGACGGGGTCTCCGGCTGTTACCATCAACAATACGCGACGCGGCGGCATAAGTGAGTCAGCCATCGCAGCGAAATTAGGTTCATGAACCACGCCATTTGGTACAACGCTTTCGCTACCGGCGATTGGCTCAACCGCACGCACATCAAAATCGTTGCGCACCAGGGCCTCTCCCAAAGCACTGCCCATCGTGCCGAGCCCGACCAACCCGACCTGAGATTTGGTTTCCTGTGCCATTTTAAGAAGCTACGGAGCACCACCCATACTGTCCAGCCTGAGTATTTCAGGCGCGCATCATGGGTAGCGCAAAGGCGCAGCCATGTGCACAATGCGTGCCAGTACTTGGCGGTTATGTTACCAGATGGTGACGGAGAGATAATCCGATGAAATTTTCCCTGTTCATGATGCCCTGTCATCATCCCAAGGATAACCCAGCCCTCGCCTTCCAACGTGATATCGGGCTGATCCATTTGGCGGATGAGCTTGGCTTCGATGAGGCCTTTATCGGCGAACATCATTCCGGTGGCTGGGAAACCATGCCCGCACCCGAAATGGCTCTGTCCATGGCGGCGGCCAAGGCACACCGCATTCGCCTCGGCACTTCTGTTTTCAGCGCGCCATTCCATCATCCGTTTTATCTTGCCGAACGCATGGCATTTCTCGACCACCTTACACGCGGGCGCGCAATCCTCGGCGTTGGGCCCTGTAGTCTGGTGACCGACAAAATGCTGTTCAATCTGGAAGAAGAAGCACTCTATCCGATGCTGCATGAAGCGGTCGACGTCATCGTTCGGCTTTTGGAGTCTAACGAACCTGTCAGCCATCACGGCGAGTATTGGCAGTTTGATGATATGCAGCTGCAGCTGCGCTCGTTCCAGCAACCGCGTCTACCGCTTGCCATGCCGTCGGCCGCAACGCCAGCCAACCTCGAAATGATTGGCCGCAATAATATGATCTGGATGTCACCAACCGGTAAGAACCGACCCGATGCGCGCAAGAACTGGGACATCGTCGAAAAAGGTGCCCGTGAAGCAGGTCGAGTCGCGGACCGCGATAACTGGCGCATTGCGACCTATATGTATGTCGCTGAAACTGCCGAGCAGGCTTGGGATGAAGTCCGTGAGGGCATTATGCGCGAGGCTGAATATTTCTCCTCTATCGGGCTGCACGGTCATTATGCGGAATATCCCGGCCAACCGTTTTCAGAATTCACCCCTGAATCGTGCGCCGATATTCGAGACTGGGTGATCGGTACACCGGATGATGCCATCGCCTGGCTCGAAGCCAAGCAAGAAGAAACCGGTGGGTTTGGTGGCTTACTGTTACATAGTCCCGAATGGACTGATCGGCATAAGTGGGAACGTTCGATGGAGATGTTTGCGCGCTATGTTATGCCGCAATTCCAGGGCCACAATACGACGTTCAAAAGCGAGTGGGATAAAATCCAGGCCAAAACCAAAGACGGGAAGATTGAACGCAGCACCGGTGGGCGGCCGAGTAACCTCACCACCTATGAACCCAATCAACCTCCGGAAACAACGCCAAAGGCTGCTTCCGGCGAGTAACGGTTACTTCTTTTTAGGCTTTCGACCCTTCACCATCAGCCAGTCAAACAAATGCTGGTATTTTGGGCGGACCTTGTTGAATTCCTTGCGCGTTATTCTGAGCGCTTCGTCAAAATCATAATTCACGTAGTCCCGGAACCAGGGCCGCGCATAAATCATATAAAGCACAGGTCGTGGCCCATCGGATTTGTTGGCCAGCCCCCGATGACGCACCCGACTATCAAACAAAATCGCTGATCCCTTTGGCACCTCAGGATCAAAATAGGGTGTCTTGGGTGATGTATCATCGGTCCGCTTCTGACTTCCCGGATAGTAACGGGTGCCACCGGTTTCAGCATTCAGATCCACCAAAGGAATCGCCATCGATACACAAAAAGGCGGCATCACATCATCAAGCTTTGCATCCCAGAACAGTTCGGGGTGATCAGCATGCAAATGCTGGATCTTCGACCCCGGCAAGGATGTCACCGCGTTAAAAGCATTGATGATCATTTCATTACCCAACAGGCGCGCGATAACCGGATAGGCATGCCGGTTTGCGTAGAGGCGTTGCTGGTTAAACAGCCCTTCGACATCAACTGACAGCATAATCCGCTTGTCGCCAACATCGCTTTTAAAGCGAAGGTTCTTCTCACGGACTGTCTTTTCGTAGTCAGCCAAGAACGCTTCGCGCAATTGATCAATATAGCTCGCAGGCAAAATACCATCGAGGACCAGGACGCCTGCTTCTTCGTATTTTTCGCGGGCAAGATTTATCGCCGGAGGCGGGATGACCCCCTTCTTGGGAACCCTGATGCGCGGAATTCTTGGGTTATCCATAACTCTGTTACAAAAAAATTAAACTGTTAACGACATGGAGGCAGAACGGATCTTAAAAGATTTGCCTTTTTGGGCCTCCACTCTACTTCTCTCATAAGATACCGTATCAGCGCGAAATTTAAACAGAGATATCGAACACCATGCATATTGAACAAGTTGATCACATTGGAATTCGGGTTCGCGACCGCGACCGTGCCCTTAAATTTTACAAACATCTTGGGTTCGACGTTATACATACAGCGACCTTCGACGAAGTCGTCATCATTCGCAATTCGGCAGGTGTCGAGATCAATCTGATCATCAATGCCAACAACCCTGAAGGCGATCACAATATTCTGATGGATGTCGAGACAAAGTATCCCGGGCATACGCATCTGGCATTACGCGTTTCCTCCGTCATCGAGACAATGGATACCCTAAAGACTGCTGGTATTCAGATTACCCAAGGACCGGTGATGTTCGGCCAGGATGGGCATGTGTCTGTCTTTGTAAGAGACCCCGACAGAAATACGCTGGAGTTGCGCGGTCGCGCGGAAGACAATGATAAAATTGAGGGGCTGATCATGTACGACCCAAACGACTAGAACCCGTCGCCTTATTTCCAACACCCTATCTGCGTAACGAAGCCGGAGCCTTTTTTTAGAAGAGCCGTTTCCGTCAAAGGCCCGCTGGGCGGCGTTTTTTGCACCTGCACTTTGTGCTTCTTCAGAAAATCGAGCGCTGTCACCTGACGAATGCCAATCCCGACATCATCGACATATTTACCTGTCGCGGCATAGACGCCCGGTGTATTCACCGTTGCAACCACGACCCCGATTATCTGACCTGCGGCGTCGAGCACGGGGCACCAGAGTTGCCTCGACGGACGTCAATTTTCATCGTAAATCGGTCTGACCGAGTCGCCTTAAGACGGCCGAAGAACATATGGCCAATTTCTAATACCGGTTTAATAGTGACGCGACCACGTAACGGATAGCCGATGACGGCGATTGGTTCTGCCGGCAATAAATCGAGCGGCTCGCGGAATTGGGCGATGCTGCCAGGGGCGCGCTTCATTTTAAGAAGCGCCAGATCGAGAGTCCTATCTTTCGCGATCAGCTTGGCAACCATCGCCCTTCCGCCGGAAGGCGTAACGCTATAGGCCTTGCATCTACCGATAACGTGTTCATTGGTTAGGACATGGCCTGCTTTCGTGACGAAGAAACCGGTCCCAGATCCCCGCTGCCGTTTTCCCGGGAATAGCTTTTTCTTCGGCGCATTAACGCGTCGTCTGATCCGCTGAAAACGAGAGACTTGAATACGCTTTGCTTCTTCAGCACTGACGACTTTTCCTTTGCAGCGCCATGCGGGTGTTTTGCGAACATGGTTACGGGATTCATCCAGGCACCAGACCGAAGCAGGTGATTGCGCTAATTGGTATAGAGGACGCTGTTCGGAGGCAGCTACGGCTGTCGGTGTTACGACAGTAATCGCCAGGATGAACCCAAATATGCGTCTAAACCAAACCATAAAAGCGTACTTTTTTTGTATCTATTGCCGGAATTAGAAATATGGACATAGAATATACGGATAACAATAACAGTCCATCTATCATGATCGACAAAATTTGAGGGAGCGACAGATGCTTCGAAAATTAAATAAAATCACGATCTACGCAACGCTTATGGCCGGAATGCCGTTAATTGCATCAACGGCACAAGCCGATGCAATCGCAGATTTTTACAAGGGAAAGACCGTAACACTGGTCGTCGCTTTTGGAGCAGGTGGCATGTATGGCCTTAATGGTCGCATCATGTCGCGCCATATCGGGAAACACATTCCTGGCAATCCAAATATCATTGTAACCCATCGCTCCGGTGCCGGTGGCAGTAAAGCCGCCAACTACATGTATACCGCGGCTCCCAAGGATGGCAGCTATATGGCCGAACTCTCCAAGGACACCGCGGTCGCACAGGTTTTGCGACCCAAGAAGCTCAAATACAACGCTGCCAAGTTCAACTATCTTGGCCGCATGATGCCCTATTCAGCGGTGTTTATGGTTTGGCACAAGCGTGGCATTCGCAAATGGCAGGACGCTACGAAGAAAGAAGTTATCCTCGCAAATTCAGGCGTCTCCTCGCACTCCTACCTGGAAGGCGCCGCTCTTGTGAAATGGGCCGGCATGAAGCTCAAGCTTGTAAAAGGTTATCGCGGTGCCGCCAATATGTATAAGGCGATGGAAAGCGGTGAAGTCCATGCGCGGATCGGCGCGTGGTTCAGTCTCAAGGCAAAAAAACCACAATGGCTCAAAGACAAAAAGGTCGACATCATTTTGCAGACCGGCCTCAAGAAAGCACCAGATCTGCCTAATACACCGTTGTTGATCGACTTCGCCCGTAACGCAGAAGAGCGCAAAATGGCTACCTTGCTCGAGCTTGGTTCACCAGTGGGTTGGGGTCTTTCAATGCCGCCAGGGGTGCCAAAAGCCCGCGTTAAAGCGCTCCGTACAGCCTTTAGCAAGATGCTCAAAGACAAAGCGTTTATCGCTGACGCCTACAAAAAGCACAGCATGGTCGATGGCGCGAGCGGCGAGTTTGTTCAGAACGCTGTAAATCGAGCGCTTTCAGCAGATCCAAAACTGGTTAAAAAAATTCGGGGTCTGGCGGGGTTTAAATAAGCCATCACCCAAACTTAAAATAAAAAGGGTGCCTTCTGGCGCCCTTTTTTATGGCCGTCTCAAAATGTTCAGAGCGGCTTATAGTCGGGATAGCGATCACTGTAATCGATATCAAAAACCTCTGCTGAATTCTCTGCGAGGATTTTACGCTTCTGTTTTTCATCAAGGAACGGCAGATCGTAAAGCACGCTCGGAACATCCATATCCCAATGGGGATAATCCGACGCATAGAGCAATGTGTTTTCCGCATCGATCAATTCAAACGTATGTTCAAGCTGTTCTGGGTGCATCGCTTCGCAAGGCTGCGTGCTGTAAAACATGTCTTTCATATATTCCGATGGCAGCTTCTTGAGCCCCGCCGCTTCTGAGGTCCGCATCATATATTCATGATCGAGCCGCTGCATTAGGAACGGGATCCAGGCAAGACCACCTTCGGCCCAGATAACCTTCAACTTTGGGAACCGTTCGTTCAGCCCGTTGGTCACCCAGTTGGCAACATGCACCATGACGTACCAGGGGAATGACAGCGAATGGACGGCGATAAATCGGCTCGAATGACGCAGATGCGATCCGCTCCAGTTGGTGCCGGAATGGAATGACAAAGGCTTACCCATCTCTTCCATCAGAGAATAACACTTCATCAGATCATCAGAGTGCACGGCCGTGTCACGAACCGATGCGACGCAGAACCCGGCGACATCCTTGTGATCACCAAACTCTTCAATAATCTCATAGGACCCGCGATGATGATTGAACGGCAAACAAATCAACGCCTTGATCCGTGGCGAATTGGGTAGCACGGTTTCAACCAGCCAGCGGTTATAGGCCTTGGCCAAACGGTATTCGATCTCCGGTTCAGGATGTAGACCGAGCCCTAACATCGGCCCCGGGAAAAGGCAGGTATAATCGACACCCATGGCGTCCATCCAGCGATGGGTAATATGGGATGTCCTGTGTTCACCATCGCCAGGTGTTTGTTCAGTGCGGCGCAACGGATAGCGGGTGATGCGACCACCACGATCCTGATAGCCGATCCGGCCGCCACCAAAAATACCGGCGGGTTTGCCACGTGATTTCTCGCTTTCGGCGAGTTGCTTAATGACTGGATCATCGAGAAACTCGATAATCTCCGCCGCCGACTCGCTCTCATAATGATGCGAGTCGCAATCAATAATGGGAAACGTATCGAACTTTCTGGCATCCCGCTGGCGCGCTGCATTCTTCAGTAGCTTGCTGGTGTCCATCGACTCGACACTCATCGAATAGAACTTATCGCTACTCGGTAGTTCCATTTCTCACTCCCTTAACCGCTCTTTTATTGTGTAATTATATGATATTTTACTGGATTCTGCCATCCGGAAGATGGGGGAAGGCACTATGCTCGTGCGGCAAACGCACTGGCATCGCCGGACCAACGTAGGACGCGTCCAGCTGGTCGAGGCTCGTCACGCCGAGGAGCCCCATGGTCCGTTCAATTTCGATCTCCAATAGTTCGAGGCATTTCACTAGCCCATCGGAACCACCGGCACCCAGCGCCCAGGCCTGCAATCGACCAATCGCGACCGCATCTGCCCCAAGCGCAATAGCTTTGAGCATATCGCCGGCGCGCGTAAACCCGCCATCGATGATCACCTGGGTTTTGCCATCTACCGCCGCAACGATCTCCGGTAGCGTATCAATGTTGCCATAGACCTGATCGAGTTGGCGTCCACCATGGTTCGAGATATAGATGCAATCGACTTTATGCTCGACGGCAATCGCGGCATCCTCTGCTGTCATGATGCCCTTCACAACGAACGGCACATCACCAATCGTGTCCTGGACCATCTTGACGGTGTCCCAAGTAATACCCTTCTGAAAATCGCGTTCCGGTACATTGCGGAGCGCCAACTGCTTGGGGCTCAACCGCTCGCGGTTGCCATAGAACGAGGAATCGACCGTCAGGGTGATTGATTTGTAACCCGCATCGACGGCGCGCTTTGCCAACGCCTTGATCCAGTCATCATCGCCCCGCACATATATCTGAAACGATTTGGGATGGGGGCTATTGGCGGCGATCTCTTCAAGACTGGGCAGGGTGACCGTACTAATAAAGTTGATCGTGCCAAATTCTTCCGCCGCCGTATCGACATCGTTGGCGCCATTTTCTGTCCAACCATGAATGCTACCCATCGGCGCCAAAAGAACGGGGATACGAATCTTGTCGCCAAGAAACGTCGTGCTGGTATCAACCTCCCGAACATCGCGGCACACCCGTGGCCGGAAAGCGAGACTATCAATCGCCATGCGATTGCGCCGCATGCTGGTCTCGGTCTCTGCCGCGCCGTTGATATAATCCCAGTTATCCTGGCTCAAATTCCGCCGCGCCATGAGCAACATCTCATGCACGTTATTAAAATAAACAGTCATGCCAAAAGCCTCCACAGATTTTTCTGAAAGTTATTTGTGCAAGGATTTTAGCCTCTTTTTTAGGGGGGTCTACGGCAACGCATGATTTTCCCACACGCCAAAGATAATCTAAGCGCGGTCGATTTCTATCGGCTTTATTGCGTTCGCGGGTGATCGCTGGTGTATTACTTATCTGTACATTTTGCGATCCAAGTGGAAATTGAAAATGAGTGATAGCGCAAACACGAGTAACGTTTTAGGGCACTCTCTTCCCAACCCTGAGCCCACGATTTACGCCTACGACCCCATTACCGTACATGAACGCACCGCCTATCTCGCCGGGCAAATTCCAAAGCTTGATGGCAACGTCATGGCCTATACCGGCTTGGTGGGAGACACGATCTCGCTGGATGAGGCGAAAGACGCCGGACGTCTTTGTGCCCAGCAGGCCCTCGCCTGGTTAAATCATTCGGCGGGCGGATTAGAGAATATCGAACGAATTCTGCAACTCAATTGCTATGTCGCGCACGCCGACGGGTTCGAACAAAATTCCGATATCGCTGATGTTGTCTCCGGCGTCTTTATGGACACGTTCGGCGATGCAGGACGGCATTCTCGTTCAGTTATCGGTGCCAGAAGCCTACCCCGCCATTCGCCCGTCTTGATCGATGTCGTCGTCGCATTGCGCAACCCTGTCACGCCAAAATCATCATGAACGACGTGATTGGCGCACATCGCATCGATTGCCTGCAATATGCCAACTGGTCGGAAAAAATATTCCGTGAGATGCGCAAAGGCGGTGTTGATGCAGTCCATGTCACCATCGCCTATCACGAGAACTTTCGCGAAGTCGTCCACAACATCGAAGTTTGGAATAGCTGGTTTGAACGTTTCCCCGAGCTGATCTTCCATGGCCGCACTGGTGATGATGTCCGCCGTGCCCGGGAATCCGGCCGCACCGCTATTTTCTTTGGGTTCCAGAACCCATCACCGATCGAAGACGATATCGGGCTGGTGGAAGTCGTTCATACCCTCGGCGTGCGCTTTATGCAGCTTAGCTATAATAACCAGTCCCTTCTGGCGACCGGTTGCTACGAAGCCGAAGACCCTGGCATTACCCGCATGGGCCGCGAGGTCATAAAGGAAATGAACCGGGTCGGACTGGTGATCGATATGAGCCACTCCGCCGAGCGCTCGACCCTGGAAGCGATAGAGCTTTCAGAACGCCCTATTGCCATTACCCATGCCAACCCCGCTTTCTGGCACGCGGCATTACGCAACAAGTCCGATAACGTGTTACGCGCGCTGAGCCAGTCGGGCGGCATGCTCGGACTTTCTCTTTACCCTCACCATTTGCGCGATGGCGCGGCCTGCACGTTGCAGAGTTTCTGCGAGATGGTTGCGCGCTTGATCGAGGTGATGGGCTCGGAACATGTCGGTATCGGCAGCGATCTTTGCCAGGATCAACCAGACAGCGTGGTTGAGTGGATGCGCGTTGGCCGCTGGACCAAGGACATCGATTATGGCGAAGGCTCAGCCGACAATGCTGGATTTCCACCCATGCCCGATTGGTTTCATGGCAACCTCGATTTCGACAATATCGAAACCGGACTAAGTGCCGCAGGCCTCAGCGACACGGATGTGGCCGGTGTCATGGGAGAGAACTGGCTCCGCTTCTATGATGCGAGTTTTGGTCCGCTCGCAAAATGATTCCCGACAGCATATGCAGCTTATACTATGACGGGTACTTTTGATGGAAAGTAGAATGACGAAAATGAGGACCTGGGGACTGAGCACCGGTTATATGCTCATACTCATGGCGATAGCCGCGGGATTTGCCGTTGGTTACGTACACGAGACGGTTTTTGTTGAAAATGATGCGACGGCAACACACCTAGCCCTCACGCACAATATGGTGTTGTTTCAATTCGGAATCGCTTCGTGGGTATTGATCGCAATCCTAGATGTCATGGTCTCCATCGGCATGTACGTACTATATAGCGACACGAACCAAAAACTCGCCGCCTCGGTAGCTCTATTGAGACTAATCTACACCGCGATGTTAATTCTCGCGATTGCTCAGCTCTTTATGCTGTTGTTCAACGATGATGTTGAGAGCGGCTTGGCCAATTTTAAAGCATTCACGAAAATATGGTCTTATGGCCTCATTGTCTTCGGAGGTCATCTCGTTCTCCTTAGTATGATCTGCTGGAAATCGACCTTTACCCCAAAAGTTGTATCAATTCTCCTTTTGCTGGCTGGTCTTAGTTACGTGGCAATCGAAGGAGCAAACTCGTTCTTTGTTGATGCCCAATTCTGGTCATCGAGTATTTTACCCTTCTTGCAAGTCCTTATGGCGGTTGGCGAATTGGCATTTGCCATTTGGTTGATCGTGCGATTCACGCGACACCCTCCTGATGAAGAGTTTGCGTGACCCGAATAAAATCGGCCCGTAGGTCATCTAAGAAATTTACGACGTCAGTATGGCACGCTTCCCGCTATCGACGTCCGGTGCAGCTTGCGGACACCCGGTGGTTTGATTCCGCCGCAAGCAAAGTGGATTGTCGCGCTGTTATCCCAGAACACCAGGTCCCCGACCCGCCATTTGTGTTGGAAGATAAATTCCGGCTTCTTTTGATGTTCAAACAGTTCATCGAGCAAGGGCTGGCCCTCGGTATCATCGACGCCATCCACCGCAACAGTAAAGCGCGGCGAGACATAGAGGGCTTTGCGTCCTGTCACCGGATGTGTGCGTACCATCGGATGGACCGAGTCCGGCACTTTGATGTCGTAATATTTATTTACGTCGCGATCAAAATCATCAGACACACCGGCGCGTGGGTTACGACGGCGATCACGAACATGGATCGCTTTTAGCCCGTCAATCCGTTGTCTGATATCATCCGGCAGAGCATCATAGGCGGCATACATATTGGCCCAGGCGGTATCGCCGCCCTCCTCCGCCACCTCAAGCGCATGCAGCATCGAGCCAAAGCTCGGCTTTTCGGCATAGGTCAGATCGGAATGCCAGTGCGACCCGGCATAGGCATCAGTCGCCCCTTCTGACTGCCCATCGACCACACGGTTAGACAGGATCAGCACTGGCGGATAGTCCGGGTGCAAGAACTCGCCTGAGACCCGCACGACCAGCTCACCAAACCGCTCACTGAATGCAACTTGCTCCCCGGGTTCCAGGTCCTGATCGCGGATCACCAGCACCAAATGTTCATGCAACGCCGCTTTGATCGCCGCGATCAGCGCATCATCACTGGAGGCAGACAATTTGAGGCCCGTAATCTCGGCACCGAGCGCCGTTTGGTAGGGCGTAATGGTCATTGGCATCATTAAAACTCCGGCCCCGCATACAATAAGCGTGAAATAGGCCTATAATAATTGCAGAAATTTCCATCAAAACAAAACCGGGGAGAAACATGATGGTCAGCAGCAGTGATCTCAGCGGCTTTATGGCGATGATGCCTGCCTTCACCACCGATGATGGCGCGTCTATCGATGCCACCGAGACTATCGATCTCGACCGGCTGTCGGAAGCGCTTAACAGCATGATCGACGATGGCGCGGGAGTGATCTCGACCTGCGGCAGTTTTGGTGAGTTCCACACTTTGTTGTGGGAAGAATGGCAGACCCTCAACCGCGCCGCGGTGGAGATCAATAATAACCGCGTGCCGATGTTTGTCGGCTGCACCGCGCTGAATTCGCGCGAGGCCCTGAAGCGTCTCGAATTCGCTCAGGAGATCGGTGCGTATGGTGTCCTGGTCGGCGTACCGTTTTACTTCCCTTCGACCATCGAAAACGCCGTCGGATTTTACAAGGACATCGCCGAGCGCTTCCCGAAACTCGGCATCATGCTCTATCACAATCCAGCCCTGCATAACGTCAAGCTGACGGTTCCGGCCTTTGAGGAGCTGGTCAAACAACCCAACATCATCGGCATGAAAGACAGCCATCGCGACACGCTGGAATTCATGAAGCTGCAGGAAATCATCAACGGCAAAATCACGGTGTTCTGCAACACCATGCAGTTCCATCCGTTCCATGAACTCGGTGCGGAAGGGTTCTGGTCAATCGATAGCTGGATGGGACCGGAGCCGCTCGTCGCGCTCTACAACGCAGTGACGTCTGGTAATACTGACATCGCCCGGGAAATCTATTTCGATATCTCTCCGGTAATGACCGATGCCAAGCCAAACTGCTCATGGCGCGAGACCGCCGCCAAGATTGCCATCCGCTATGCTGGCTATTGCGACCCCGGCCCGCTGCGCCCGCCCTTCGTCGAAATCCCCGATACGGTAGACACAGCGATGAAAACACGCGCCGAACGCTGGCAGAAACTGCGCGCCAAGTATAGCGGTGCGGCAGTTAAATCAGCTGCGGAGTGATTCCCGTTCCTAACACCTCTCCAGCCACGGACCGTTGACGGTCACCCGGTGCATCATCCGTCGGTGGCCAGTGTAATCATCAAGTGCGTAGTGAACGACGGCGCGGTTGTCCCACATCGCCATCGAACCTTCTTCCCAGCGGAAGCGGCAGGTATGTTCAGGCTTGCCCAAAACACCGGTGAGATATTTCATCAAGGGCAAGCTTTCGTCGCGGGTCCAACCCTCAAACCGGTCGGTATAGACCGGGCTGAAATAGAGGACCTTGCGGCCTGACTCGGGGTGCATCGCTACCAGCGGATGGGTCGCTTCCATCCCGGCAAACCGCGCGACACTTTCAACATAATATTCAAAGCTCAAACCCGATGCTGCGGAATTGATCCCGCTGCTGTCGGCATGGGCGCGGACATGCACACCGGAAAGACCTTCCAGAGTTTTTTGTAGCCCGGGTGACAGAGAGTCATACGCAGCGCTGAGATGCGAAAACATCGTATCACCGCCGTTTGGCGGCAATTCCCGGGCATACAGGACTGAGAAGCTGCTGGGCAGATCATAGAATGACTGATCCATATGCCAGAACCCGCCGATATTCCGCAGGTCATCGGCCTCTTTAGTGACTTCCTTGACCTCGGGCAGGCCATCAACGCCGGTCATATTCGAGACATGCGTATCTTCTTCTGCCGTTCCGAACCGTCGGGCGAAAGCGAGCTGCTGCGCCGGCGTCAGGTTCTGGGCGCGAAAGAAAACAGCGCCCCAATCATTGATCGCCTGACGAATTTCAAGATAAGCCTGCTCTTCCAGCGGCTCACGCAGATCAACATCGAAAATTTCCGCGCCGGTATAGGCCGACATAGGGCGCACGGTGATCGCCGTGTTCTTCATTTCTGTTTCCTCCCTATGATACTCGCAGGAATTCTAGCCCGACATTAGTCCTTTAAAGAAGGGGTAGTAGAGAAACACGCCCACACCTTTACAGGACGAGGACATCACAGCATCCTGTATGTTCAAAATGAGGGAGAGAGTGTTGGAACTGTCAATTGCGTTAGAGCTTTACGAGCGGCATATGCCTTTCTTTACCGGGCAGATCGAAGCGCCCGAGGGCATCGACTTAAACGTCCTGGAGATCGGCGAGACACTTGATCGACGTCATGGATACGACCGGCATCATCGGATGCTGCGCGATCTGGAGTTTGACATCTGTGAGATGTCGCTGGGTTCCTACATATTGGGTTTGTCCCGTGACCCAGACTTCCCTATGGTCGGTATCCCGGTTTTTCCGCGCCGCTATTTCTCGATGAGCCAGATTTATATCAACGCCGATTCTGGCATTAAAACGCCGCAAGACCTTGTTGGTCGCAATGTCGGCATCACCGCCTTTCAGGTCACTCTGTCGGTACTCGCCAAAGGCGATCTCAAACGGGATTATGGTGTCGATTGGCGGGATATTAACTGGCATTGCATGCGGCCTGAACAGCTGGCCGTTGAGTTCCCCGACGAGGTTTCTGTCCAGCGTATACCCGAAGATACCGACATCGGAGAAATGCTGGCCATGGGAGAAATCGATGCGATGATTTGCCCGCAACCACCTGCGCAAGCCCTAAAATCACTCGCTGCGGCAGGCGACAAAGTAAGACGTCTGTTTGATGATCCAGAGTCTGAGGATGAACGCTACTTCAAGAAATATGGCTATTTCCCGGTGATGCATCTATTGGCGATGCGGCGCGATACCTATGAGAAAACACCGGAGCTTCCTACCGCCTTGATCGAGATGTGGAACCGGTCTAAGGACATCGCCTATCAATATTACGAAGATCCGGCCTATGCGCTGCTCGCCTGGACATCCAATATCTATAAGGCGCAGCAAAAACGCATGGCACCCGATCTCTGGCCGTCGGGTATTGCAGCCAATCGCACAAATCTTGAGGCGTTTCTGAGCTATTGCGATGATCAGGGTCTGATGGACCGACCGCTGAGCGTCGACGACTTGTTTGTTGAGTCAGTGCGGAATAGTTAGCGGCGCGAGAGACGACAAGACATGAGTAACGGAACCATCGACAGAGTTATTGAAACAGATGTGCTGGTGATCGGCGGTGGTGGTGGTGGGCTGAGGGCCGCCGTGGCGGCCCATGATGCGGGCGCACGGGTGTTGGTGTTGTCGAAAGGCATTGTCGGCAAAAGTGGGCTCACGCAAACCGCTGTGACAGGCTTTCAGGTTGCCTTCGGCTATGCCGATCCGCGCGATAATCCCGAAGTGCATTACGGCGACACCATTCGCGGGGGCTATGGCCTCGCTGATCCCCAGCTTGCGCGTATTTTTTGCGACGAGGCAGTCGCGGCGGTTGAGGATATTGAGTCGTTTGGCGCGAGGTTCGACCGGGAAGAAAATGGCGATCTGGTTCAGCGCAAGCTCGACTCCTCACAGACCTATCCGCGTTCAATAAAAAAGGGGGACTCTCTCGGCACCCCGATCATGCAGGCATTACGGCGCGAAATGAATAAACGCGACGTGCCGCGTATGCATGAAATGCTGGTCACGAAATTGCTCAAAGATGGTGACAAGGTTTGCGGTGCCATCGCGCTGGATTTTCAAAAAGGTGAGATCGTCGAGATCCATGCCGGGGCGATTATTATGGCCACCGGTGGCGCTGGCGAGCTGTTCCCTGTCCATAGCAATACACCGGATTCTACCGGCGACGGCTACGCGCTGGCGCTGAATGCCGGAGCTGATCTGGTTGATATCGAATTTCTGCTGATGCTCGGCCATGCAGTCCTGCATCCAGCCACCGTGCGCGGCGTACTTTTCACCTTCCAGTACTTGCTGACCAAAGGCGCTAAACCGTTGTTCAATTCTGAAGGAGAATCCTTCCTGTCCAACTACGACCCCGAGGGCAGCGACAATCCAGCGCGTCACATTTATGCCCGTGCGGTCTATGGAGAGGTTCGGGAAGGCCGCGGCAGCCCGCATGGTGGCGCTTTCTTTGACCCCGGATCAGTGTCCCATGAAACCCTCATGGACTCTCTGCCATCGCAAACCAAATATCTCGAAAAATTCGGTGTCGATATGACTCAACCCATCGAGGTCGGGGCAGCAGCCCATTACGTGTGCGGCGGGATTAAAATTAATACCCAATCGCAATCGAGTGTGCCGGGCTTGTTCGCTGTCGGCGAATGTTCCGGTGGGCCACATGGTGCCGGACGCATTGGCGGCAACTCGTTGACCGAGATTCTGGTCTTTGGCAAACGTGCCGGGGCCAAGGCTGCTGCATTTGCCAATGCCGGAAATGCAGGTAAGGCAGATAGCAAAGACGCCGCAGCGGAAGCCGACCGGATAACGTCCTATCTCAGCCGCAAACGTACTGGACCGCGTCCTAACGTGATCAAGGCAAAATTACAAAAACTCATGAATGATTATGTCGGGGTCGTCCGTAATGATGATGGCCTGCGCGATACCATCGCCGAGTTCGAACGGATGGAACGTGAAGACCTCCCAACCATGTCGATGGCGGAAGACAATCGCATCGGGAATTACGACTGGGTCGAAGCGCTTGAGGTCACGGCAATGATCCGGTTCGCCCGCGCGATGGCGGGGGCAGCTCTGTTGCGTACAGAAAGCCGCGGTGCGCACTACCGCGAAGATTATCCCGAACTCGATGACGGCAACTGGCTTCAGAACATAATCATCCGGCGCGACGGAAATGGGGATGCTCTGGCATTTGAAACGAAAGAATGCATACCGGGTCCGGAATATACCGCCACGCTGGCGGAGGTCGGATAGATGGAGAAGCTCAACATCACGCTTTATCGCTTTGACCCCAAACACGACACCGAGCCCCGATTACAGGCTTATGACATTGAGTCCGATGGCCCTTTGTCCGTATTACAGGCAATCCGTCACGTCTATCACACCGTCGATGGCACACTATCGTTCCGCAACTCCGATTGTCGGCGCGGGGTGTGCGGCATTTGCTCGATGATGATCAATGGTCGTCGACAGCTAACCTGTATGTGCTTAGCCACCGATGGCATGACGGTGGAACCGCCACCAAACCGGACAATCGTCAAAGATTTGGTATTCGAGACAGATTAAAATCTAGTGCGGGATCTTAGCGGTGTAGAGGTCGCTATCAATACCGAGATAGCCATCCCAGGCGAACCAATAACTTATATGGCCGGGCACCCGTGCCAACTTCTCGCCCTTCGGACCAACCAGCGCTTGTTCGGTCACCTTCCAAGACCCGCCTGGACCTTTGAGAATCTCTGACCGGTCGCTCGCTTCAAAACTTAACCCCTTGCGATCATAAGCCCGCACTGAGCGCGTCGTCGCATTGCCGACCAAAACAATGTCGCGGCCGCCGACTGCATCATTGATCACCGGCTGTTTGGTGAAAGCCGCGAGTGGCCACGCCTTGGCGGCACCAACATCGCGGATGCCGTAGACGTAGTCTTTGCGTTTCACATCCTTCTCGGTCCGGACAATCGCCGGAAACATGAGCTTGGGACTGGCAAAATATTCGCGATAGACGTGCCCTGAGCTGTAATTGCGTTGATGACCGGTATCCAGCGACAACACATCCGTATTCGGATGGCTCGCCTTCCATTTCGCCCAGGACGTAATTACCACCGGACGAATTTTAAGCGCGATACCGGAATCGACCAGCTTTCCACTCACCGGCTTACCGGTAAACTGGTTCCACAGACTGTCGGTCTCACGGTCAAACATCAGCTTGTTGGAACGATAGAGGAACCCCGAGGAGCCAAAGACCAAGGGTTTGTCGCGACCGGGTAATTTGGTCTCAAACAGAATGCCGGCACCACACAAAGTGCAATACGCCAAGGCAACGGGCACACCGCCAATGGTGTCGTTAAACATTTCATGCCAACCCATGATGCGCAGCGGATAGGCCCGGGCGTCGCCATTAATCTCGACACCAAATACTAAATCGGAAGGCTGTAGATAATCTGCTTCATCGGCTGAAATACGGTCGGGATCGTCGAGTGCAGGGATACCGTCAACTTTAACGCCACCCCAGGTAATTTCTTCCAGTCTGATCTTCATGCGATTACGTTTGCTGAGATCACCCTCAAGGAAACGCATAAACTCAGGATCAATCACCTGTAGAAAAGCGAGTTTGATATCGCGAAAGCTCGCATGTGGCACGACCTCTGGGTGCGCTTGTTGCCACAGCATTGCTGATTTCCAACCAACGATTTTCGCACCGGTCAAAGCGCTAATAGCCGCACTAATTTGGTCCCGACTCGGGCTAAATCGTAATGCGAGGGTCATCGTGGCAATGACATCACGCTTGCCACGATTGACCAGTTGATCAAGCGAGCGTTGGATATTTTTAAGGCGGGAGAAGGCTACATCCCGGCTCAATTCTTTGACCACTTCATCACTAAGCGGGGCCGTATTCGCGGGAATGACCGCTGAGAAACTAAGGGCGCCCGCCAAGATACCCGTCGTTATGATCCTTCGCATTAAACCAACTCACTTCAACATCAGAAATTGTCTTGTTAAAGACATAGGAACACCATCAGCCGTTAGAAGGCTTCTCACGATCCCGTGTAGAGAGTTGACCGGTTGGGTTTACGGCAAATTGGCGGGTTGTAACGGTGTCTTACCTCGGATCATATCCGAGGCCTTTTCCGCCATCATGATGATCGGCGCATTGGTGGCCCCGCCGATTAAATCGGGCATCACCGACGTATCAATCACCCGGAGATTTTCGACACCGCGCACCCGCATTTCACCATCAACCACAGCGCGGGGATCATCATCGCCCCCCATCTTGCAGGTGCCAACAGGATGATGAACCGTGATCATCGTCTTACGAACATGAGCGTCAATTGCCTCATCAGATGTATGCTCGGCGCCCGGCACTAGCTCTTCTCCGCCAAAGGGCGATAGTGGTGCCTGCCCAACCAAATCGCGGGCCATCCGCAACCCAGCGCGCATTACCCGCCATTCCTCTTCAGTCTCCAGAAATCGCTGACGGATATCTGGCGCCTCATTCGGGTTGGAGGAAGCCAACGAAACATAACCGCGACTTTCCGGGTGCATTGGCATAACACGCACTGAAAATGAATCCGCGAAGGCCTTCTTGAAAGGAGGCAACCATGGAGCCGCCGTTGTTGTCGCCCCCATCCAGAATAGCAATTGCAGATCAGGTACGGGCTCTTCGTCCCGACTTTTGACAAAACCGGTGATGCCAAACGGCAGGTCGGCCGCGAAACCACCTTTCCCTAAATAGGCACGGATCAATGAGATACCGACCCGGTCCAAACGCATATTCTGTTGAAACGGCCCGCCGTCCTCGCGCCGGAACACAAAGGCCGAGGAGGTATGATCACACAGATTTTGGCCAACACCGTCGAGCGACGCTATGACCTCAATGCCCTTATCCTTTAAGTGAGCAGGGTCGCCGATACCAGACAGCATCAAGAGCTGCGGTGAGTTGATCGACCCCCCGGAGAGCAACACCTCGGCATTGGCGTTCGCAGTGATTGTCTTGCCGCCCTGCTTGTAGGTGATCCCAGTCGCACGAGTGCCATCAAAATTGACTTTCTCGACGAGGGCGCCGGTTTCGATCCGCAAATTATGGCGGTTCTTGGCAGGGTGCAGATAGGCCGCAGCCGCACTCCAACGCCGACCATTGCGTAACGTTGCCTGCATCCGCGTGAACCCATCGGGGTCAGCACCATTATAGTCTTCGGTATAGGAATACCCCGCCGCCATGGCCGCCTCCAGAAACGCTTCGCAGAGAGGGTCCTCAAATGTCGCTTTACAAGTGGTCAGTGGACCGCCAACACCGCGATAGGTGTCTTCCCCGCCTTCCCAATCTTCCGATCGGCGGAAATAGGGAAGAACGTCAGCATAGGACCAGCCTGGCAGGCCGTTGGAGGCCCACCGGTCATAATCGCTCGGATGCCCATGATAATAAGCCATCGCATTGATAGCGCTTGAACCACCGATCACCTTGCCGCGGGCGCATTCGATGGCGCGGCCATCCATATTCTCGGACGGTTTAGCGAAATACATCCAGTCATGGTGGCGCTTTTGCAGAATGCGCCCCCAGCCGAGCGGAATATGAATCCACGGATCGCGGTCCCAGCCACCAGCCTCTAGCACCAGGACCTTTACACTGGGGTCCTCGCTTAACCGTCCCGCCAGCGTACAACCTGCCGACCCGGCCCCCACAATGATGTAATCAAACCCGTCTATAACCGCCATAACCACTCAGCCCTTTTTTCAATTGCGGGCTAACTTATTGAGGTCGGCGGGGTTTGAAAAGCTAGCTAGCGGAAATGAAAACGGCGGCTCCGTATTTGAATTGGAACCGCCGCTTCTTTATCGATTTCTACGCCATTTTAGGCCTCGCTTTTTTCTCCACCGACAAAGCGATAAATCACAGCGCCAATCGCCGCACCAATGATCGGTGCGACCCAGAACAGCCAGAGCTGTCCCAGCGCCCATCCCCCGACAAATAAAGCCGGCCCGGTACTGCGGGCGGGATTAACCGACGTATTCGTGATCGGAATGCTGATCAGATGGATCAGAACAAGCGCAAGACCAATGGCGATGGGTGCAAATCCAGCCGGGGCACGGCCATCCGTTGCCCCCAAGATAATGATCAAAAAGAATGCCGTTAAGACGACCTCCGCGATCAGCCCGGCCATCATCGTATAGCCACCCGGGGAATGCTCGCCATAACCATTAGAGGCAAACCCGTCGCTCAGATCAAACCCTGCCTTGCCGCTGGCAATCAGGTAAAGCACCCCTGCCGCTGCGACGGCGCCAACGATTTGAGCGATCCAATAGGGGATGATTTGTCCTGCGGGGAAACGTCCGCCGACACATAAGCCAACTGTTACAGCCGGGTTGAAATGGCCGCCGGAAATATGACCGACGGCGTAAGCCATAGTGAGCACAGTCAGACCAAAGGCGAGTGAAACACCAACGAAGCCTATACCGAGCTGGGGAAAGGCTGCGGCGAGCACAGCGCTGCCGCAGCCACCAAAGACAAGCCAGAAAGTTCCGAGAGCTTCCGCTCCCATTTTATTCATGAGGGGCATCAACTACTCCTATATTTCATTTACGCTTTTTAATTTGCAAGATCGACGCCGCGATCAGGCGTTCGTCATTTTGGTCCCATAAACCACCAAAGAATGACGCCAATAAGCGGCAGAAGGATAACGACAAGAACCCAAATGATTTTCTTAACCATCTCCGCTGAGCTGGTGAGAATTTTATAAATCGCAAAAATATCAATCACCAAAAGGATCAGGCCAAAGATACCCATATTTCCGAAGTCCATTTTCTTCTCCTATATTCCGTACTTGCTTAGATTTTCTTCCGAAACCCCAGTGAAATTGTATCGCTTTGAATGAATCGACGAAACAATTTGTAAATTTCCGCCGAAACTGAATGGCGGGAACACGGTAAACAGCAAGCGCCATCCAAATTTGTATTCCTAGTGCGACCTGCTATTCTCACCCGATACTAATCTTTACAGGGAGACCACCCTATGAAGGGACCTTTTCGCGCCGACCATGTCGGCAGCTTGTTACGGCCTGAATCACTTCTGGAAAAACGCGAAGAATGGAAACAGGACAAGATTTCCGATGCCGACCTCCGCGATTATGAAAACGAGTGCATTGCGGGTATCGTAAAGCAGGAAGAGGCTGCCGGTATCAAATCTGTGACCGATGGGGAATATCGCCGCGAGAGCTTTCATTTCGATTTCATCAACCAGATTGGCGGCATCAAGACCAATTTCACGCTGAAAAATGCATTTGCGCAGGGTGAGAAAACCAAAGCCGGTGGTGACAAAGCGGTGCCGTTGACGGTCGAAATCACCGAGAAGATGACACTCCCGGCGGAAGGCATCGGCGTTGAGAATTATAAATATCTTGCTTCTGTAGCGGCGGACGGCACGACCCCCAAAGTCACCATGCCATCGCCCACCATGACCCATTTCCGGGGCGGACGCGATGCGATCAGCCGGGATGCCTACCCTGACATGGGTGATTTCTTTGCGGATTTGTCGGCGCTTTACCGGCAGGAAATTGATCTGCTAGCAAAAGCGGGATGCAAATATATCCAGTTTGATGACACCAACCTCGCCTATCTGTGCGATTCAAAAATGCGCCAGGATGCGCGAGATCGTGGCGAAGACCCTGACGAACTGCCGCGCACCTATGCCGCGCTAATCAATGACTGCATCAAGGACCGGCCCGACGACATGGCGGCCTGTATCCATCTCTGTCGGGGCAATGCGCGGAGCCTGTGGTTCGCCGAAGGTGACTATGAACCGATTGCCGATCATATGTTCAACCTAACCGACGTCGATGGGTTCTTCCTCGAATATGATGATGACCGTTCCGGCGGGTTCGAGCCGCTGCGCTACGTCCCCAAGGGCAATAAAAAGATCGTTCTCGGGCTGCTCACCTCGAAAAGTGGTGAAATGGAAAGCCGCGATGAGCTGAAACAGCGTATCGACGAAGCCTCAAAATTCGTCGAGCTTGATCAGCTCTGCCTGTCGCCACAATGCGGGTTCTCTTCCAATGCCATCGGCAACATCATATCCGAGCAGGAGCAATTCGATAAACTTGGTATGATCGTCGATCTCGCCACCGAAATCTGGGGCGGTGTGGACCAATAGCCTGGAACAATTTCGGAGGTTTTGATGTCGAAAGACTTTTCGATTGGGTGTAACGGCAGGGGGGCGATACACCGCACGCCGCTTTCGGTGGACGATCAGTTCAGAATGGTCAAAGAAAGCGGGGTATTTGATCATTTCGATCGCATGCCGCAGCCAGGTGAAGAAAAAGAATACCTTGATGCTGCACATAAACATGACTTACCGATCACGACCGGATTGTGGTCCTACATGATTGGACGCGACGAAGAGGTGGTCGAATCAAATTTACGCCTCTGCAAAGAGGCAGGCGCGGAATGCCACAACCTGATGATCCTAAAACACCATAATCAAGGACATATCGTTACCGATCAGGAAGTCGTCGATTTTTACAAGCTCGCCTATGGCTTGGGAGAAAAAATCGGGATCACCATTGGGTTCGAGGTCCATATCTATATGTGGTCAGAAGATCAGCGCCGGATCACCCCAGTTGCCGAGATGGTACGCAAAGAGGGAATACCCTTCAATTTTGTGCTGGACCATAGTCATGTCTTGTTAAAGGTTGATAACGCCGAAGAACAGGATGCGTCCGGCATACGCGCCGATGTTGAAGCTGGAAAATTCATTATCGACCCCTATGAAGAAGGCAACGTTGTCGATGAATGGATCAATCAGAATATGACCATTTGGCTACAGATCCGACCGGCCTCGCCAAATGGTCCCAAGAACCCATTCGAAATGACAGACACGGGTAGTTATGGTCGTGCGTGCCAGTATCCTTTTGTCAGGCCCGAACCGGGGGAATGGCATTTACCTTGGTCGGCTTATCGGGTCGAGCCCTGCAAGGAGATTGTGCGGCGTACGCTTCGGCACCATCGGGACAATCCCGATAGCCCGCTACGTTGGATCACAACCGATATGATCGATATGCCGGATTATGGTGGTGGCGTGAATTATTCTATTTTTGATCAGAACGTTGCGATTGCCACTTGGTTCCGCAAAACATGGGACGAAATCAAATCTGAGCCGTCACCCTAGTCGTTTCGACATTGGGGGGTTGCCCACTCTTCTAAAAAGGAAACTCTCTTTGGCGAAGAAAGATCAAATTCGGGCCCTGCTGAAGAGTATTGAGACTGGCGATCTGGATGCGATCGCAGTCATCAATGAAGAAAAATACATTCAGCACAATCCCCAAACCCACGAAGGCAGCGAGGGTTTGGCGGCCCTGTTTCAGCGTCTCTCCAAGACCTCGCCCCGGGTAAACATTGTCCGTGCCTTCGAAGATGGTGATTTTGTGTTTGCCCATACCGAGTATGATTTCGCGACGCGCAATATCGGCTTTGAAGTGTTCCGATTTGAAAACGGTCAGGCTGTTGAGCATTGGGACAATATTCAGAAACGGCTCGGACCAAGCCCCGCAGGCCGCACCATGGTCGACGGGCCGACCGAAGCAGCTGATCTTGAATTGACGGAAAGCAACCGGGCTCTGGTCCAATCCTTCGTTGAGATCATCCTAATCGATGGACGACACGACCGGCTCACGGACTTTATCGATACGAACAACTATGCCGAACATAACCCGCGTTTGTCGGATGGTGTATCGGAACTCCGGCAGGCTTTGGAAGACGTCAACAACGGCCAAAGACTCATCAACTATCAGCGAATCCATCGCGTTTTAGCCGAAGGAAATTTCGTGCTCTGCGTCAGCGAGGGCGAATTCGACGATGTCCCTTCAGCCTTCTATGATCTGTTTAGGATCGCGAATGGCAAGTTGGTTGAGCATTGGGATACGACGGAAAAGGTCGCCCCCCAGAGCGAATGGAAGAACGACAACGGCAAGTTTTAATATCTGCTAACCGGTAGAAAGCAGAAGCCGTTCACGCTGACTAAAACTTCGGTTATTAGCCATAAGCGGACATTGTGGATTATCAAATGACAACGCTATAGCGCTTCCGCAAACGGTTGGACCCATTTGCACAACTGGAAGTATTTTCCTTTCATCCACTGGTTGGGTTAGACAACACAGACCTTGGAAGCAGAGGATTGTTTAAAAATCACCACAAATTTAATCTGTCTACAGACATTGATTACCAGGTCACATCTAACTTAGCATAGCCATACAAGCCATAAGGGAATGCGGCGTAGGGGCGCAAGTGCTCCATGCGGGGAGACTGATGACCAAGCTTTTGGAAGTGCGAAACTTGCAAACGTCATTTTTTACGAGTGACGGTGAAGTACGCGCGGTCAATGGCGTCAGCTTTGACATCGAACAAGGCAAGACGCTAGGGCTCGTCGGTGAATCCGGTTGCGGTAAGAGCGTCACCGCCTTGTCAACCATGAGATTACTGCCCAAAGGAACCGGAGAAATTGTCGGCGGTAACGTTTTGTACCGCGGCAAAGACATCGCCGACATTGCCGATGATGACATGCGGCAAATTCGGGGAAATGAAATTTCGATGATTTTTCAGGAACCGATGACTTCCCTGAATCCGGTTTTCACAATCGGCGATCAGATTATCGAGGGAATTCAACTTCACCAGAAGCTGGGTCGAAAGGACGCGATCGACCGTACGATTGACATGCTCCAATTAGTGAAAATTGCAGAGCCAGAAAAAAGGATTTGGGATTATCCACACCACCTGTCCGGCGGCATGCGCCAGCGGGTGATGATCGCCATGGCGCTGGCGTGCAACCCGAGCCTGCTGATCGCAGATGAACCGACTACTGCCCTCGACGTCACCATACAAGCGCAGATTCTGGAGCTGATTGCAGAACTGCAGGAGCAACTCGGCATGGCGGTTTTGCTGATAACCCATGATCTTGGGGTTGTTGCCGAGAATGCCGACGAAGTCGCTGTCATGTATGCCGGCAAAATCGTCGAAAAGGCGTCACCGGAAGTGATTTTTTCGCATCCATTACATCCTTATACCATCGGTCTCATGAATTCGCTTCCGGGGGTCAGCGAAAAACACGAGAGACTGGAAGCGATACCAGGTATTGTTCCGAGCCCGCTGGACTGGCCCTCCGGATGCCGGTTTCGCACACGGTGTGGCCAATCGAATGACAGTTGCGCCGAAATACAGCCGGAACTACTCATGATAAAGCCCGATCATTGGGTTTCCTGTCTGCAGGTAAATTGACATGGCGTTGCTGGAAATCCGTGGGCTGACGAAACATTTCCCGCTGAGAAAGGGGATTTTGTCGGGTGCACCCGAAACGGTAAAAGCAGTTGATGGCGTATCGCTTCATGTCGAGGAGGGTGAAACCCTTGGGCTGGTTGGTGAATCTGGCTGCGGGAAGTCAACATTAGGTCGCTGCATCATCCGTCTGATCGAACCTACGTCCGGAAATATCGTCTATGACGGCGCCGATATCACGCAGATGGCTGCGCCGGAAATGCGGACAATGCGCCGCAAGATGCAAATGATATTTCAGGATCCTTACGCCTCGCTAAATCCACGTATGCGGGTTGGCGATATCATCGGTGAGGGATTAAAAATCCACGACATTGCCAAGGGCACGGAACTCAAAGCAAGAGTCCTGGAATTACTGAACCGCGTCGGGCTGCGTGACGAACATTTCGGGCGGTATCCGCATGAATTCTCCGGCGGGCAACGGCAGCGTATCGGGGTCGCCCGGGCCCTCGCCGTGGATGCAAAATTTATCATCGCCGATGAAGCGGTGTCAGCGCTTGATGTCTCTATTCAGGCGCAGGTATTGAATTTGATACAGGATTTGCAGGCTGAATTCGGCCTGACATATCTCTTTATTTCGCATGATTTACGGGTAGTTGAGCATGTCAGTGACCGCGTCGCGGTTATGTATCTCGGAAAGATAGTAGAGGTGGCGCCCGCCCGAAGAATTTATGATGACGGCCAGCACCCATATACCCGTGCCCTCTTATCTGCGGTTCCCGTCGCTGATCCTTCTCGCAAAAGCGAGCGGATAATTCTACAGGGCGATGTTCCGAGTCCGATAGACCCACCTTCAGGGTGCAGCTTTCATCCTCGCTGCCCCTTTGCAGAAAAAATTTGTAGTGAGGAAGAACCGGCACTGACATTTGACGGTGACCATGGTGTCGCCTGCCATTTGTTCGGCCCAGGAAAAACGGGGGCGGTCTCTATGCCCGCGCAACCCGAATGAATAAAAAATAAATTTGTCCGCGTAGAGTTGCCATCTACTCAAAGCCCTGGCAAGGCGAACAGAAAACAGGAGAGACGTAATGAAATTAGGAACCCGAATAATGGGGGCAGGGTTTGCAACAGCAGCCTTGATGACTGCTGCGGCAATGGTGTCTCCGGTGGATGCTAAGACCCGTGTTGCGGTCGGCGCCACCGAAACAATTTCGAGTCATAACCCTCATGGCGACAGTATTTCCATGGGGTATGGCATCTGGTGTCAGGTTTATGGTTGTCTCGGCTTTTTCGATTTTAAAACCGGTAGCTATAAGGGCATGCTTGCCGAGCGCTGGGAGATCGATAAGAAAGACCCAAACGTCTGGACCTTTTATCTCCGCAAGGGGTTAAAGCGTCACAATGACGGTAAAGAGCTGACCTCCGCAGACGTGGTCCACTCCTTCTGGAGGATGAAAAACGATCCGCAGAGCCGTCAGACCCAGAACGTTAAGCATGTGGCGAAAACCGAGGCACTCGACAAATATACGGTTCGGGTTACGACCAAGAAGCCAACGGCGCCTTTGCTTGAATTCCTGTTCGACAGGGTAATGATCACCAGTAAGGATCTATACGATAAACACGGCTCAAAAATAGCGGATCGTAAACATCCTTGGGGATGGGGGCCTTATAAGCTGAAGAAGATCGAAATTGGTCAGCGGATCGTCTTGGAAAAAGACCCCGGAAACCGATGGGCAAGCAAATCCATGCCTGATGAACTGATGTTCCGGGTCATGCGTGAAGCGGAGCAGCGGGTAACTGCGTTGCTGAACAAAGAGATTCAGATCGCTCAGTTTATTCCACCTCATCTTGCGTCACGCATTGCCAAATCGAAGAACGCCAATCTCGTACCGACTTCCTCGGTTGAGCTGATGTTCCTCGCCATGAGCCCGAAACATAAGCCATGGGACAATGCTACCCTCCGTAAGGCTGTCTGCCATGCAATCAATCGGGACGCCATTATCAAGGCCATCCTCAAGGGTCAGGCTAACCGTCTCGATGCCCCGATTGGCCAAGGTCAATACGGTTATGATCCCGAAGCGGCTAAGAAGATGAAAGTCGAATATGATGTCGCCAAGGGTAAGGCTCTTCTGAAAAAGGCGGGCATGGTCGGTCTTAAGGTTGAGTTGCATACGCCGGTGGGTCGCTATGTAAATGACAAGCAAGTGACTGAATCGATGATCCCGATGCTCAAGGCAATCGGCCTCGATGCACGCCTCAAGACGCCGGAATGGGCCACGTTGTGGGCCAATGTTCAGAAAGGCAAGGTACCGTTCTTCTATATGGGTCGTGGTGGTGTGGTTGATCCCTCTCCAGCCTTTGCTCAGTACTTCGAGACTAACGGTTCTCCGCGTATCGGGTTCTCCAATGCGAACGTCGATCGTCTGCTCCAAAAAGAGCGGGCAACGTTCGATCCGGAAGCCCGCAAAAAGGTTCTTAATCAGGCCTTCGCGGAAATCGTAAAACATCAGCCTGCCTGCTTTATGTGGCGGCACAAGCTGCTGTACGGCATCGCAAAGAACGTTTCCTACAAACCGACTCCCACGGGCCGGATTTGGGGCTACGCCATCAGCGTGAAGTAACAAGTAATGAGTGGCATGCCGGGAAGGGACCAATCACCCTTCCCGGTAGCCGGTACAACTGAAAACGGACGCCGGACGTTTTAATGCTCAATTATATTACCCGCAGGGTTATCGGAACCATTCCGGTCATAATCCTGATCTCCCTTCTGGTCTTTATGCTGGTGCAAGCCGCACCCGGTGATCCGGCTGATCTGTTGCTGTCCGACGAAGCAACACCGGAAGACATTGCCTCGGCACGCGAGCGATGGGGCCTCAATCAACCGGTTTATGTCCAGTACTGGAAGTTTCTGGTGGCCGCCCTTCAGGGCGACTTAGGCACGTCATTTCGCTATGCCGACCCGGTGCTCCTGATGATCGGTGACCGTCTGCCAGCAACGGTAGAGCTCGCCGTCGTCGCCATTCTCATTGCGGTCTTCATCGGCGTTCCTCTTGGCGTCTGGGCGGGGGCTCGGCCCAATTCCTGGGTCGATAATGTCGGATCATTTTTCGGATTCTTCGGCATCAGCATGCCAAGTTTCTGGTTCGGCATCATGTTGATCCTGATCGTTTCAGGTTTCCTGAATCTTCTGCCATCGGCCGGCAGAAACACCTACGGGATCGCCGACGATCCGATCACCGGGTTCTATATCCTCGACAGCCTGCTGCACTGGAACTGGAAGGCGGTCTGGGATGGAATAAGCTATATAATCCTCCCCGCGATTGCGCTGGGAACTAACATGCTGGGTATTCTCATGCGCGTTACGCGCTCGTCGGTACTCGAGGTCATGCATGACGACTTCGTCCGCACCGCGCGTGCCAAAGGTTTAAGTGAACACAAGGTGTTGTGGCGCCATGCCGTTCGGAATGCGCTGATACCGATCATTACTGTTGTCGGGCTTGAGCTTGGTACCTTGCTCTCAGGCTCCATCATCGTTGAAACGGTGTTCTCTTGGCCAGGCAGTGGGTCTCTATTGATCGAAGCGCTTAACAGCCGGGATTACCCGCTCATTACCGGAACTGTCCTCACCTATACCTTCATATTCGTCATCATCAATCTGACGATTGATATCCTGTATGCCGCCATCGACCCGAGGATTCGTTTTGACAAATAGTGTCCTACCCCAAAGCGCTCGTGAGCCCGTCACCGGGGGGACCGAGCATATGCGCGACTTTCGCAAAGCGCTTGGACCCTGGCTAAAGCCTAAGATTATAGTCGGCGGCACTTTTGTACTGCTCCTTTGTTTCATGGGTGTGTTCTCTCCGTTGATCTCGCCATACGATCCAAATGCGCAGAACTTGCTCAATACCTTACAGCCGCCGGGTTGGTGGGCTGGAGAAAATTTTCTCGGAACCGACCATGTCGGCCGTGACATATTGAGCCGCATCTTCTTTGGCGCCAGGATTTCTCTGATTATTGCTATTACTGTCGTTCTTATATCCGGTGTCGTCGGGGTCGCGCTCGGCGCCATCTCGGGGTATTTCGCCGGTCATATCGATTTCGGCATTCAGAAACTAGTAGAGGTGGTCTGGGCTTTTCCGCCGTTGCTTCTCGCTATTGCAATCGTCGCGTTCTTTGGACAAAGCCTGATTATTCTGATTGTCGCCCTCGTTGTTCAGCGTTGGATTCCATATTGCCGAGTGGCACGTGGACAGGCACTCTCCTTGAGAACCCGTGATTTCGTCGATGCCGCGCGATCGCTGGGCGCTTCAAACGGACGGATCATTGGTGTGCATATCCTTCCCAACTTGTTGCAAGCCGCCCTGGTCATCGGAACATTCGCGATGGCAAGCGCGATAATTTCCGAGGCTAGCCTCAGCTTTCTTGGTCTCGGAGTCCCGCCGGAAATTCCGACCTGGGGCAGCATGTTGGCAGATGGCAGGACCTATATTAGCACGTCCTGGTGGTTGGCACTTTTTCCGGGGCTCTGTATTTTCTTCACCGTTCTCGGCATCAACATGCTGGGCGACGGAATGCGTGATATTTTCGACCCTCGTCTGAAGCGCTCAGGTACTGGCACCGGCTGATTAAATAAAGCCTAGGCAAACCAATATAGACAAGATGATCGCCCTAACCGTCTCCATGAGCTCGGTCGGTTGGTCGAAGTACTGGGTGCAGAAGGCTGAAAGTATCCACCAAAAGAAAAATAACGAAATGCCTCTACAGCGACGCGGAATATTTTAAATTTAATAACGTCCGCTTTGGGCCGAAAGCAGACATTCAAAATTTTGGAGCCAGTGATTTAAAATCCAGGCCCGCGCCCTTCAATCACCGTGCATAAAAAACCTGGCTGATCTCTCAGTTATTCCCAGCCCCTTAATAAGCATGAGGACAAGACGGTCAGAGTCGGTCGTTTCGACACCATGCACGACCCCCGAGGGCGTAAAAACAACGCTACCCGGTTTAACCTGGATATCGTCACGGTCTTCAAAAGTGATAGTCCCTTTACCCTCAACGACATAAAAAATCTCGTCCTGCACCGGGTGTTTGTGTGACCCGGCGGCCTGTCCGGGCTCGAAACAAACAAAGTCACACACGATCCCTTGGGATTGAAGGATAGGCTTGCGAATAAATTCTTCTTTTGAAAATTCTGTGTTCTCTATGACTTCGTAATGTTCGACTCTTTCGACTAGCGACATGACTGGATCTCAATTCCTTCGGTTAAAATCAGAAATTCTATAGCACATTTACTTGTCCGTTCGGTCGACTGTATCCGCCACGGCTCTGAGCCGGACTTCCAGGAAGGCCGCCTGCCCTTTGTTCACAGCGTCCAGACCACGCGCGATGGCCGCCCGTACCTCGCCTGGTTCCTCGACCTTTTCGCCATAGCCGCCAAAGGCCTCGATGATTTTCCAATAGTCCGGCGCCGGACCAATATGAAGGCCTGAATACTCGCCGGTCTTGACCGTGTTACCGCTAGGATAATATTTCGGCACAGCGGATTTTTGCGACAGATAGCCATGATTGTTGAACATGATTTTCAGGAATGGCAGATCATGTTCCTGCGCCGCGCCATAGACCGCCGGTACCGGGTCATAATTGAATGATCCATCGCCGATCAGGCAAATCACTGGCCGGTCAGGATTGGCCGTCTTAACGCCAAGCGCCGTCGAGAGCCCCGTGCCCAAACCGCCGGTGCAGCCATTGAACCACGAGCCAGGCTTCAGCCGGTCGAGATATTGATGAGCCGCGAGACGGTGGGTGATCAACTCTTCCACCACCATGGCATCGTCCGGCATCACCTGTCCCAGTTCATGGGCAACCCAACGTGTGTCCAATGGCGTCTCGTTGGAAAGTGCTTCAGCATCTTCCTTCCATTTAGCGCGCCGCGCCTCATTGGCAGATTTCAGCTCTGCCGCGCGCGCGGATCGTGCCGGGTCATCGGCGGCAATGCGCTCCTGTAACTCAGCCCGTAATCGGGCTAGCGATGTTTCCATGTCACCAGCAAGACAGAGATCGGCCTGTATTCCCAAGAACGGCATCTCAACCCGGTGCGGGTCATCATCCAATATGGCCACGGTGGCGTCAGCGGACGGGGTGGTTGTTTGGGGATGCCAGGGCGTAATCGACGACGCGAGGAAAATCACGTCAGCATCCTTGACGGCACCCGCCGGATTGAAACCACTATGCAAAGGATGGTTCCGAGGAATATTGATACTGCCAGTCGCGCGCGATTCCGATACCGGGCAAGCAAGCAGTTCAGCGATAGCCGTCAAATGTTCGGACGCTGTCACTGTACGACCCGCATCTTCAGCAACGATTACCGGATTTTTCGCGTTCGCCAGTAGGTCCGCTAGCTCTTTGACACCATCAGGGTCGGCGGTCGCCAGCGGCGCCTTGCCGAGGCCCGTGGCGGCGTTCTGGTTCATCTCTTCAAATAGATGCTCCATCGGCATGGAAACGAACACTGGACCACGCGGCCCCGCCATCGCGAGACGACAAGCGCGCTCTACTGTTGCGGGCAGAATGGATTTGGTATTTACCCCAAAGCTCCATTTGACATTTTTCTCAACCATCGCAGCCGGACCACCCATATCGGTGAGATGTGCGCCCCACTGCCCACCCGGATCAGGGCCATCATCCTCACCAAACCCCACAGACTCGCCTGCGAAAATAACCATTGGCACCCCTTCATGCAAAGCGCCACGCATCGCCATCGCGCCATGCAGCGCACCGACTGTGGTGTGGATCATTACTGCCGGTAATTTTCCAGTCGACTTGGCATAACCGCTCGCCATACCGAGAGCGGTTTCCTCATGACGGGTGCTCATATAAATCGGAATGTCATTGACGGTAGGATCAGCGAGCGCCTCCCAGACAGGTGCCCATTCGGAACCCGGTGAGGCAAATATCCGCTCAACACCCATCGCGCTCAGGACTTTCAAAAATGCCTGCGCGCCATTCAATCCCTTGGTTTCAATCATTGGCCAGCCTCCTGTCAGAACCCGTTTTCTTTTTCTGGGACAGATCATGCTCGATTTTTGCCAAGGCGGCTAGGGAGCGACGACGAACAGATTTGTAGGTTAGAGGAAAATGGTGGGCCCAACTGGAAAAAGTTGGAACCATTTTCTGGATATTCTATCGGAATGGAACGAGGCGTTGTGTGCGCTTGGAGCCTGTTCTTCGCCCAGACAGATATCCGAGCTCCGGTTTTCTGAAGGTCCGTTACTTGGGCTATAGCGGACCTCAATTGAGCTGGCCAAAAATGTCCGCTACTAGCCAGAGGCGGACGTAGGATGAGATTTTCCGCACTACATTTATCTAAAAGTTTTCAGTTGAAATCGAAGTTAGGGAAATTACAATCCTACCTGGGGTTGGCCTTATCACGCGCGGTCCAGAAATTCCGGGGCGTATTTCCGGGGGACTTGAGCACCATCTAACAAGGTCCATGACATGAATAGTGAGAAACTAACGAATTTTGGCGCGAAGCTGGCAACGACCACCGCGCTGGTATCCCTTGCCTTTGCCTATGGCGCACGGACGGCGCGCGCCGGTGTCTGCACAGCCGGCGGCGGCGGTGTCTATAATTGCTCCGGTGCGGCCAATCCCGGGACCGATGTGGCTCAATATTTTAGTGGGGCTTCCAATGCAGTTACTTTAACAACATCCCCCGGGTTCGGGATCGATCCCACTATTAACTCACCGGGCCAATCCGCGATTTGGGTCCAAAACGGCAAATATGGGATATCGATCACTGATAATAACGCTTCGGTCATCACGGGGGCCAGCAACAGTAGAGGTATTTTTGCTAATAATACTGGATCTGGCGCCACCGGCGATGTGACCGTTACCACTAATGGGGATGTCAGCGGCGGAACTGGGATCCAGGCTCTGAACAATGCTGTTGGAGGCAATGTCACCGTCACCGCCAATAATGCATACGGGACGACAAGTGGTTCCGGCATTATTAATGAGGCTCGTGCAGGAGGCATGTCGACGACGACGGTGAACGGAACCGTAGAGGGGAGAACGGCAGTAAGAACATCTAGCGATGGTGGCGATACGAGTATCACCGTCAATGGCAGTGTAAACGGGCTAGGCAACTATGGTGTTGGCGTGAGAGCTGATGTCAACAACGGTGGCGATCAGACAATCACTGTTGCGTCTGGTGCATCTGTCACCGGGAATACTACTGGTATCGATACGGTGGCCAATGGGGGTACCGCAACAATTACGGTTAGCGGCACAGTTACAGCAGGTAACGGCGCAAGTTTTGGGCCCTCTGCTGCAGGAATCCATACCGACAGATTTACGCCCGGTGGTGTCTCTAATATCATCCTCAATAGCGGGGCGAATGTGAGTGCGGGCTCCGGCGTCGCCATTTCAAACGGCACATATAGCAGTAATTACGGCACCGTTAACGTCGATACGACCGCCAATGTCACGGTAAATGCCGGTGCGACGGTCACCGGTGCGGTCAATCTCGGAGACGGCACAGATTCATTCACATTTAATGGCGGCAGCGCCGCGGCGATCACGACCATCGATGGCGGTAACGGGACAGACGCCCTGACCTTTACCAATGGCAGCGTCAATATCAGTGGTAGTCAGGTCACAAATTTTGAAACAGTTACCATAGGTTCTGGCGGCAATGTTTCCTTCAACGGGTCGGTGACCAGCGACGTGACAGTTGAAAATGGCGGCACGTTGAGTGCAGGCAATTCGCCGGGGCTAATGAGTATCATCGGTAATCTCGATCTCGACGCATCGTCTACGACGCTGTTTGAGATCGCTGGATTGACTCCGGGCGTTGAGATTGGTGGCCATGATGTAATCGATGTTTCCGCTGGCACCGCCACGCTTGCGGCTGGCGCGGCTATCGATATCGATTTCTTTGCCGGGTTTGTAGCCGGGCTTGGCGATACGTTCGATGTGTTGGTCGCAGACGATATTATCGGCGATCTCAACACGCTGAATTTTGATTTTACCGGGGCATTGCTCGGTTCCGGTTTCGCGTGGAGCTCAGAGCTGTTTACGTATGCCGGCGGTGCCAATGTTGGACGAGAGACTCTACGACTTACTGTGGTGGCTGATGCCGGTGCTGTCCCCGAACCTTCTTCGATGTTCTTGCTGGGCGCCGGTATGTTCGGCTTGTGGCGGTTCCGCCGTCGACGCAAAGCGGCCTAAACCTCCTTCAATGTTTTAAGACAAGACGGCAGCCATAAGGCTGCCGTCTTCTTTTCCAATATTTCCGCTAAGGGTCATTAACAGACAATGGGTGGCTAATGTCATCGGGTCCGCTTTTCGCCGGATAGCGGTCATTTCCGGACCCGCATATTGCGGCTTCCGCCCAGCTGCGATTTCGACTGATTGTAAAACTGCAATATTGAAACGCCATCTCGTCGGGGCAATCGTGCCTCCGCGAACGGTTTGTTGTGTCTTATGGAAAAATGGTGGGCGATACTGGGATTGAACCAGTGACCCCTACAATGTCAATGTAGTGCTCTCCCGCTGAGCTAATCGCCCTATATCCATTTTTTCGTGCACCAGCAGAGCTACGGGGCCTACTGTGTGAGGGCGTGTTTTATACTGAAAGCGCGCTGCTTTGCAAGGCAACTTGATTTGGCTAAGCCGCGAGGATTTTATCAACCTCGCCGACCAGATCCTTGAGATGGAACGGCTTGGACAAAACCCTTGTATCATTGGTCGGCTCAGCCCGCTTGGCATGCAGGGCCACCGCAGCAAACCCCGTGATAAAGAGGACTTTCAATCCAGGAATTTCCTCGCCAGCACGCCGCGCCAACTCAATCCCATCGAGTCCCGGCATGACAATATCGGCAAGTAGCAAATCAAAATCGAGCGTCTTGGCCATTATTTCAGCCATCGCGTCGTTGCCGTCAGCACAATCCACCACGGCATGTCCCGCCCGCGCCAACGCCTTCGCCAGAAACTGCCGCAGAGAATCATCGTCTTCAGCAAGAAGAATTTGCGCCATACTCAAAAATCCCAAACACAAAGCTCGAATACTACACAGCAGTATAGGGAAGCTTTCCTTGCGAAACGTTAATCAACCACCGCTAATTTAGAGCGGCACAACAACGCGCAATCCCCTCCTCGCGGTACGGGGGGACTATGGCGTGACACTTTGCGCAATGCAAACTAATGACAGAGGGGCTGCAAACGGGTAAATCTCGACTATGGCGAAACAATTCAAAACCGGGCCCGGCAACGACGACCCGTTAGAGGTCCTGGCCCCGGAGCAACAAAGCGCGCCTGTAATATTCGCCTCGCCACACAGCGGCACCGACTATCCATCCGATTTCGTCGCCAATTCACCTCTTGATTTAACAGCCTTGCGACGATCTGAAGATTCGTTTGTTGACGAATTATTTGCCGCAGCACCGGAACATGGCATGCCACTGCTCCGTGCGTTGTTTCCGCGCGCCTATATCGATCCCAATCGCGAGCCTTTTGAACTTGATCCCGGTATGTTTGAAGACGCCTTACCTGACTATGCAAATGCCCAGTCCAGCCGCGTCCATGCAGGACTTGGCACCATTGCGAAACTGGTCAGTTCCGGCCACGAAATCTATGGCAAAAAGCTGCGCTTTGCCGAAGCCGCCGAACGTATCAACACCAATTATCGCCCTTATCACCGGGAGTTGCGCGATTTACTCGACCAGACCAGACAGGATTTTGGCTGCTATCTCCTAATCGATTGTCACTCAATGCCATCTGTCGGTGGGCCGCATGACCCTGATGCCGGACGCCGACGCGCTGACATTGTGCTTGGGGACTGTTTTGCCAGTGCCTGCAATGAAGCCGTCATTAGTACAGTCGAAGCCGTCTTCGCCGCCCGTGGCTATCAAGTGTCACGCAACAAGCCCTTTGCCGGTGGTTTCAGCACTCGTCATTACGGCCATCCTCAGCAAGGACGCCACGCGCTGCAGATTGAAATTAACCGGGCGCTCTATATGGATGAAGCATCCATAAAGCAGAATGACGGCATGGCGAAAATGACCAATGACATCACCGCCGTAATCAACACCTTGTCGGAGATTGATTACAACGATCTTCTGCCCGATTAGCCGCGCTATAATCTTTCACTCTTAACATTTCATTCACTACTCTGGCATGCCAATTGCAAGGTAATTCGCGTCGCATACCGAAGCGCGGAGAAGACCAATGCTGCCAGCCATTGCCAGATTTATGTTTATGCAAACTGTGTTAGTCAGTTTCGCTGTCTTCATCATGGGTGTAGCCTCCGGTGTTATCGCCGCTTCACCCAGCAAAACGGCGGTTCAGAACAATATCTGTAAATCCGCCATTAGACAGATCGAACGCACCAACAAATTGCCAAACATGCTGCTCCATGCCGTCTCGTTGGCTGAAACCGGCCGCTGGAACGCACGGAGCCGGGTAAGTATTGCCTGGCCATGGACAGTCACCGCGAAGGGAAAAGGTAAATTCTACCCGGATCGCGACACCGCTATTTCGGCTGTAAAACGCCTACAGCGGGACGGTGTCAAAAACATCGATGTCGGTTGTCTACAAATCAATCTAATGCATCACAAGTCCGCGTTTAAATCGCTTGAGGAAGCTTTTGCGCCGTCAGCGAATGCCCGTTACGCGGCTCACTTTCTTAAAAGTTTGCGCAAACGCGCCGGTTCCTGGGCCCATGCGGTGGGACGCTATCATTCAAGCAATTGGCAGGGGCGCGGTCGACATTACTGGCGTAAAGTCCGCATCCTGTGGAAAAAAGAACGCGTGCGAGATTACAAAGATCGGCGAGCTGCAGATATCAAAGCATTTCAAAAACGCCGTCAGCAAATCGCCCGACAATATTATCGTCAGTAGGTCGCGTGTGCCGACATCGCTAACCGGCCGTCTTTATTCAACGCCCATAAAGTCGCTTCTCCGGCATCGCCGGGTGCGCCCTCTACTGTGAAATCATGCGTGTCATAAATTGGCGATACAGCCCGCACCGAGAATGTTTTCAAATCAGTTTCAGAATGTTCTCGCCGAAACAGATCCAACAGTAGCGTAAACGTCAGCGGACCATGCACCAGCAAGCCAGGGTATTTCTCGACTTCGGTAACATAGGTGCGGTCGTAATGAATTCGATGACTGTTCATCGTCAACGCCGAATAGCGAAACAAGAGAACTGGCGATGGATGAATGGTCCGCTTCCAGACAGCTTCGCCCGGTGCCGGCGGTGGCTCAGGCGCTACGGCACCCGGCTGCGCTTCCTCACGATAAACGACATCCTGCATTTCTGTCGTCGCGACACCATTCTCCCCGGAAATTTCATGTTTGAGTTTTAGAAAAACGAGGTTTCCAGTTTTCCCGGTCTTGGGCGTTACGGCTTCAATCGTTGTGACATTGCGGATCGTCTCACCAACATGAATGGGCTGATGATATGTTGCCTGTGTCCCCGCCCACATGCGCCGCGGCAAATCAATTGGCGGCAAAAAGTCGCCCCGTTTAGGATGCCCATCTGCCGCCGTATCGCGCAGCTTGACGACTTCTCGGATATAAAACAGGTGCCAGCCAGGCGGTATCGTATCACCTTCTTTAAAGGGCGCGTCATCACGGTCCAGCGTTGCGGTCAGCGCGTCAGCCTGATAGGCCGTTACCAACGCCTCAGTGGAAGATTGTTTGCCAATCCAGGCTTCATATTGATCACTCATCACGAAAACTCCTTGCGAATTTGATCGGTATGGTCGCCTATTCCTGGCACCGGACCAAGCTCCCGCACCTCACCATTAACCGTTGCGGGGGGCGCGGCCATCTCAACCGACCCAGTCGGGCTGTCCACCTCGACCCGCCGCAATGCGGGATGGGCTGACAATCCAGCAACATCATTAATTTCACCAAAGGCTATCTGTGCATCTCTCAGGCGTTGAGTCAGCTCGGTACGTTCAATGCCAGTAAAAACGCCGATAATAATTTCATCAAGCGCCGGACGATTGGCACAGCGTGCCTCGTTATTACAAAACATGTCATCCTCTGGCATATCAGGGCGTTTGAGCACCTCACCAGCCAAACGAACAAACTCTCGTTCATTCTGGATCGAGATCAAAATCTCGCCACCACCCTGCGTCGGATAGGCACCGTAAGGCGCGATGGACGGATGATTAAGTCCGACCCGTGCCGGAATCTTTTTCGCATAGTCATAGGTTAACAACGGCACGTTCATCCAATCCGCCATCCCTTCAAACAACGAGGTACGGATCGCCCCGCCCTCGCCTGTCTGATCCCGTTCGATTAACGCTTCAAGAACCGCCATATAGCTGTACATACCGCAGGAAATATCACAGGCCGATACACCTACGCGGCCTGGACCTTCAGGTCTGCCGGTGACTGAAGAAAGCCCGGTCTCGGCCTGCACCAGCAGGTCATAAGCCTTCATATCGGCATACGGGCCTTCTTCTCCGTAGCCAGAAATATCGACCGTGATGAGACGTGGATTTTTAGCTCGTAACGCATCGGATCCGAGCCCGGCCCGCGCCGCAGCGCCCGGTGCTAAATTCTGAATAAACACATCTGCCTTGCCGAGAATATTCTGCAGGAGGGCTGCATCTTCCTCAGCTTTGATGTTGAGGACCAGTGATTCCTTGCCGCGATTGAGCCACACAAAATAAGCACTCTCGCCATGAACCACGCTGTCATAACCGCGCGCGAAGTCTCCTTCCGGTCGTTCTATCTTGATGACTCGTGCCCCAGCATCCGCCAAACGTGATGAGCAGTAAGGTGCAGCCACCGCCTGCTCTAATGAAACAACAAGAATGCCTTCGAGCGGCTTACCCATAGCCATGGCTTAATACTCCAGATTAATAAGATCGCGGCAGATCGAGTACGTGTTCCGCGAGGAAGCTCAGGATCAGGTTGGTCGAGATCGGCGCGATCCGATACAGACGGGTTTCGCGGAATTTGCGCTCAACGTCAAACTCTTCAGCAAACGCAAAACCACCATGTGTTTGCATACACATATCAGCCGCCTTCCAAGAGGCCTCAGCCGCGAGGTACTTTGCCATGTTGGCTTCGGCACCACATTGTTCGCCAGCTTCATAGAGTTCCGCCGCCCGCTGGACCATCAGGTCAGCCGCTTCGGTTTGCGCATAGGCTTCAGCAATCGGAAACTGAATGCCCTGGTTCTGACCTATCGGTTTACCAAACACGGAGCGATCCCGCGCATAATCGCTAGCCTTTTTAATAAACCAGCGTGCATCACCGATACATTCGGACCCAATCAAAATACGTTCAGCATTCATGCCGCTGAGGATATAGCGAAAGCCTTTGCCTTCCTCACCGATTAGACTGTCAGCAGGAATTTTTAAATTGTCGAAAAAAATTTCCGTCGTTGCATGATTGATCATCGTACGGATGGGTTTGATCTCCAGCCCGTTCCCTAAAGCTTCGCGCATATCGACCAAAAAAACTGACAGCCCGTCGGTACGCTTCTCCACCTCATCCCGCGGCGTCGTTCGTGCCAGCAGTAACATCAGGTCAGAATGTTCAGCGCGTGATGTCCAGATCTTCTGGCCATTGACAACGTATGAATCGTTGCCTTCTTTAACCGCCGTGGTCCTCAAGCTCAGCGTGTCGGTACCGCTGGTTGGCTCGGTCACACCGAAAGCTTGTAAGCGTAACTCGCCGGTCGCGATCTTTGGCAGATATTCCTGCTTCTGGGCATCCGAGCCATGGCGCAGGACAGAGCCCATCGTATACATTTGAGCATGACAGGCGGCGCCATTGCAGCCTGATTTATGGATCTCTTCCATGATCGCCGCAGCTGCCGTGATACCGAGGCCACTACCACCGAATTCTTCAGGAATAAGAACTGACAAATAGCCATTATCCGTCAGGGCTTTGACAAACTCCGTGGGATAGGCCCGTTCGCGATCCGTTTCCTGCCAGTATTCACCGGGGAAATCGGCGCAAAGTTTGGCGACCGCGTCGCGAATATCTTCATACATCTCAGCCATGGAATCCTCTTATTCTTTCGTGACAGAGGTTTTACAGGAACCTCGCTTTCCTGCAAGGCTGGCCGCAGGTCCAGACCATAGAACCTTGACTCTGGTCGCAAGGCGCGGAACCCTCATTATAGAGCGAAGGAGAAGACATTCATGCCGATTATCAATCGTATTGCAGAATTTCATAGCGAGCTGACCGAATGGCGCCGCCATATTCATGCGCATCCTGAAACCGCCTTTGAAGAACATCAAACAGCTGCGTTTGTCGCCGAGAAGCTGACCGAGTTCGGGATCGAAATTGATCAGGGAATGGCACAGACTGGCGTGGTTGGTACTTTGAAGGGAAATCACGGTGATGGTCCAGCGATTGGCTTGCGTGCCGATATGGATGCTCTCGATATCGAGGAAACCGCGACCCACGATCATGCCTCAACCAATCCCGGCAAGATGCACGCTTGTGGCCATGACGGCCACACGACAATGCTGTTGGGTGCTGCGAAATATCTGGCCGAGACCCGGAACTTTGCCGGCACAGTTCACTTTATATTCCAGCCGGCAGAAGAGTTTGCCGGTGGTGGACGTGAAATGGTCAAAGATGGCCTATTTGAAAAATTCCCCTGCGAGACCGTGTGGGGCATGCACAACTTCCCGGGACAAGACATTGGGACCTTCGCGGTCTGCCCAGGGCCCGCAATGGCCGCCGCCGACACCATCGACATCACCCTCAAAGGGCTTGGCACTCATGCAGCCTTCCCCCACCTCGGTACCGACGTCATGGTCGCCGCTTCGCAACTGGTCACGGCGCTCCAGACAGTCTCCAGCCGCTCAATGGACCCAATGGAATCCGTTGTGCTTTCAATTACCCAGATTCACGCTGGCGAGACCTACAACATCATACCCGAAGAGATTACCCTGAAAGGTACTGTCCGATCGTTCAAAACCGAAGTGCAGGATGTCGCCGAGGCTGCAATCCGGCGGCTGACCGATGGTGTTGCCGCTGCCTTTGGCATGACCGGTGAAGTCACCTATACGCGTGGCTATCCGGCGACAGTCAACACAATGACCGAGAGCGAGTACGCCGCGACGGTTGCTGCCGATATTGTCGGCGAGGATAACGTGCTGACCGACTTGCCGCCAAAGATGGGGGCGGAGGATTTCTCTTTCATGCTGAATGAGAATCCCGGCTGTTATATATGGGTCGGTAATGGACCCGGTGAAGGCGGCTGCTATCTGCATAACCCGCAATATGACTTTAATGATGAGGTGCTGCCGATTGGCGCCAGCTATTGGGCGCGGCTCGCCGAGATGCGCCTTGCCAAGGGTGCCGCCTGATGCCCGATGAAGAGAAGCATAGGCGGGAAGGTCTGCCCAAAACCTACCCGAAATCGGCGGAGTGGGAGAACCCCGCTGAAGACCTCACCAATATTGAGTTCGATCACCCGATCTTCCGCCATGCGCCAAAGATATCCGTCGCAACCGGCATCATCGTTGCCATCGCGATCTTTATCTTCCGCGATGAAGCACCCTGGTGGATGCCGGTTTTCGCGGGCGGCATCGTTGCCGCGATTATGTATCGCCTCTTGAGACCACGCCTCCGCCACCCGTCAATCGAAGACGAGATTTAGGCCGGAAAATAGCCATCCTTTATCGCCCACAGCCATGTATAGGCGATATTTTCATTGTGCTTTTCCATCATGCCGTAATGCCCATATTTCGGTACAAAGACGACATGCACGCGGGTCCCGGCCGCCTCATATTTGCGGCCCATAAAGACTTCGCGCTTGTCTTCTTCTTCCTGACCGGCAACCCAATGACCTTTATCGTCACCCCCGACCATCAACAGCACATTGATTGATTTGAGCCACTCAGGATCAGGGTCATCGATATGATCGAAATATTCTTCACGGGGCAGGCCGGTGATTGCCGGGTATTGCTCTAGCAGTTCCGGCATGACCATATGCTGGTTATCGCACAGCCCGGTCTTCATCTGGGAGCGAATAGGTTCTGCCCATTTCACAAACCCTTCAGCGCCACCCCACGGACATAGTTCCGGATCGCTGACATAACCCGCCTTAGCGAAGGCCTCGACCGATCGCTTAGACATTTCATCGACACCTTTGCGCCCGTCTTCCTCGGCGCCAGTGGTTTCACGCCATTCCTGACGCCAGCCATCAGGGCCACCACTGCCCCAACCGAGAATACCGATTACTTTGGTTTTGGTTGAAAAGCGCGTCAGGTGTGCCGCCATCGGACCACCCGTTGAATGACCATGCGCTAGAATATTACGACCCGCGAGATTTTCATCTACCAGCTGAGCCGACCCCTGCATGATGACATTGAAGGTACATTTCAAATTGCGGTCGTAAATTTCGTCGTCGGTGAGTTTCTCATCCAGCAGATACCAGGGCTGGCGCTCCGTGACGCTTTCTTTCCAGATACCACCCGGCGGATAGTGGCCGGGATAAGTCATGTTAAGGACTGTAAAACCCTGCGCAGCCAACACGCGCGGTAGGCCGGGCCTGCCATCAGGCGTGGTGTCTTTGCCGTAAGAACTGCCTGCACCACCATGAAACATAACGATGGCGAGATTGGCATCCACTTCAGCTGACGGCGTATAAAGAATACCCTGAATATCCCAGTCATAGCCATTGCGGTTGTAGCGTGCGAATACGTCCTTCTGGGTAAAGGCAACCTCATCATAAGGCGCATTCACGTCGAGCCATTCATCCCAGTCGAGCTTGATGAGCAACTCATCCCCGGTGAGACCACAGAGTACTTTCTGTACTGATGCTGAACTATCCATGATTACGATGCCGCTCCTAAATGATCGCGCAACAAATTGACGAATTTTTCTGGTTTCTCGAACGCGATCTGATGACCAATGCCGTCAATCATCTGATGGTTGATCCCGGGATAGGCATCAGCAATCTGCTTGACGAATTCCGGTGGTGCGGATTTGTCATCCGAACCCGCGATGATCATCGCCGGACAGGCCAGCGGCGTAACGAAATCGAATATATTGCAGCGGATCAGCGCACCCGCGAGTTTGAGGTTGCCCGGCACTTGGACCTTGGAAGCAAATGCAACAGCGGCCTCAACAACTTCAGGGTCTGCGTTCGGTGACAGCGAATTTGGTGTTTTTCTTTTTGCCACGTCCGCCGGACCATGATCAGCGAAGTCCTTGGCACGGGCCGCAATCGCCGCATCTTGCTTCTCTTTTGGATCAGGGCCATTGCCAATAACAGCTTCCGCGAGTGTCAGACTAATGAGCTGTTCCGGATGCGCCTTATGAAAGAGTGCCGACAGGCAGGTGCCGACCGAATGGCCAACAAGATGAAACCGATCCAACCCCAACGCATCAAAAAACCGTTTTGCAACAATGGTGTAATCCCGGATCGACGGTTCGTCTTCCGGCATCTCAGAAGAGTCATTATAGCCCGGTGCATCCCAGCCGATGACGCGATAGCTGTCAGATAGCGCCTCATATTGCGGTGCCCAACTATCCGACCGGCCACCCAAACCGTGCAAGATCACCACCGGCGTGCCACTCCCTGCCTCGCGATAGGATACGACCCGGCCATCTCCGATATCCACTGTTTGTAACGCTGGTACCGACATCTAACTCTCCGTTGATCTCAAAATTTGGCTGGATTATGCGCCGCCGCCTGATCGCGATCAAGTGACCGAGATGTGTGAAAGAACGGCCTTCAAGGGATTGAACCCGCAATTGTTGTGCTGTAAGAATGTTATAATATAACATTCTGTGAAATTCTGGGGGAATGACCAAACCATGCTGAAGACAAGCTCTTCTTCAGTTCGACAAATCATATTGCTTGCAGTGATTTTCGCAGCGATGCAAATCATGGCGCTCACCCATAATGTTGCTCATGGGGACATACATCATTCGCATGATGGCAGCCCCTGTGTTTTTCAGATTACCAGCGACTTCGCCAATGACATCGCGACTCGCGATGATCTCAATGTCAGCGAGACCCTACACCCAGTACGGTATATCTCGCGGCAAACCACCCCAACTACCCAGCGCGGCATTTGTGCCAACACTATCCGCGCACCCCCACCTATCACCCCCTAACTAAACAAACTTTGCGCGGCTTAAGCTGTGCGCTTCATCAAAGTTACAAGGACTATTATTATGAGTTTACGGTACATGCGTGCCGTGGCGGCGATTGCCGTCCCGGTAATGCTGGCGACCACACCCGTGGCTGCAGCAGACAAACAGGAATTGCAAAAGATTCTCGGCGAAATTAAGGGCCTCAAAAGGGCTTATGAGAACCGCATTGCGACACTTGAAAACAAGATCAAATCTCTCGAAACCAAAAAAGCGAGTAGCGCGAAAACAGCGACACCTGCTGGAAGCTCCCGTTCTGTAAAAGATAACTCCTTCAACCCGTCGATTGGCCTGATCCTTAACGGTCGCGCCTCAAGTTTCTCAGAGAACAGCTCTGAATTTGCCGGATTTGCCGTTGGAGAAGAAGGCGAACGGGGCAAAGAAGGTCTGTCGATCGGAGAATCTGAACTTAACTTTTCAGCTAACGTCGATGACAAATTTTATGGCAGCGCAACCCTTGCCGTCGTTCAGGAGGATGGTTCGGATAAAATTGAGCTAGAGGAAGTCTATATCCAAACATTACCTGATGCCGGACTACCGGATGGGCTCCGCCTCAAGGCCGGCCGAGCATTCTGGACATTGGGCTATCTCAATGAACATCACGCGCATGCCGATGACTTCGCTGATCGGCCTCTGCCCTATCGCGCGTTCCTCAATAAATCGTTCAATGATGACGGGGTCGAAGTTTCCTACGTCGTACCATCCGACATGTATATCGAGCTAGGTGGCGGTGTCTTCCGGGGCGATGACTTCCCCGCCGGTGGGTCCGCCAGTGGACTCGGTGCCTTTTCAGCTTATGCCCGTGTTGGTGGCGATATTGGCGACAATCAGTCCTGGCGTCTCGGTGCCTACGCGTTGCATTCGGACGTTAATAGCCGAGCAACCGGTGAAGGCGCTGTTACATTCGTCGGTAAATCGAATATCTATGCCGCGGATATACGCTACACCTGGGCACCCGATGGAAACGCGAAGAACAAGGAGTTGATATTACAAGCCGAATTCTTCAATCGTGATGAGGACGGAACCTATAACGATACTGGTGCCGGTACGGGTAACGTGAACTTCGACGACAGCTCACAGGGTTGGTATGCCCAAGCTGTCTATAAATTCGCGCCATCCTGGCGTCTGGGCGCACGTTATTCGCAATTGCTCGCAGCAGACACACCAGCTGGTTTGGTCGGCAGCGCGCTCGATTCAGCTGGGCATGACCCATCTGCCATCTCGGTTATGGGCGATTGGACCAATAGCGAATTCGGTCGCATTCGTCTGCAATATAACCGCGAAGAACTGTCAGATGGCAAAAAAGACAACCAGTTCCTCGTACAATACATCATGAGCATCGGTGCGCATGGTGCGCATGCGTTCTAAGGAGAGATTGATGTTTCGAAATACATTTCGAAAACTGACTATCTGTTCTGTCGTTGTGCTGGGGTGGGTATTACCCACCTCAGCCAGCGCCGAATTGCGAATTTTTGCCTGCGAACCGGAATGGGCCGCCCTGGCACGTGAGATTGGTGGCGACAAAATCTCTGCTTATTCCGCTACACACGATAAACAAGACCCGCATCATATTCGAGCCCGTCCGAGCCTGATCGCTAAAATACGTCGGGCCGATATGGTGTTTTGTTCGGGGGCCGGTTTGGAAATCGGTTGGTTACCTCTCCTGATGCAACGTGGTGCCCGATCAAAAGTTCGGGCGGGAAAGCCAGGGTATTTTAAGGCGGCACAGCATGTATCGGTCAGGGAAAAGCCGGTTGTGGTTGATCGTAGCTTGGGAGATGTGCACCCTGAAGGAAATCCACATGTTCATCTCGACCCAGAAAATATCATCCTGCTTGCACGAGAGCTGGCCAAGCGGCTTATTGCCATCGACCCCGAAAATGCTTCAGTCTTTTCCGCGAATTTGAGAAATTTCGAGAAACAATGGGCTGAAAATATAAAGCAATGGCGAAAACAATCGGCCAGCTTGAAAAACATGCCTGTAATTGTTCACCACAAATCGTGGACATACTTAATCGCATGGCTTGGTCTCAAAGAAATCGGTACACTTGAAGCCAAACCTGGCATTCCACCAACGGCGTCACATTTGCAATCGCTCCTAAGAACAACGGCAGCAACAAAGCCGAAAGCGATCTTAAGAACACCTTACGATCAGGCTGCGCCATCAAACTGGTTTTCTCAAAAAGCGAGTATTCCCGCATTAGTCTTGCCATTCACTGTTCCACGAGGGGCAAAACCGGGAGCGCTCAAAACCTTGTTTGATAATATTCTCTCACAACTGATCCGTGCGAATGGCTAACCCTGAGGCCCTTGAGATTGTTTTACCCGCTGCGATAGCGGGGCTAATGGTGGCGATCCTCCATGTCCCTTTGGGCATGGAGGTCCTCCGCCGCGGTATCATCTTTATCGATCTGGCGATTGCTCAAATCGCCGGTCTCTGCGTCGTCCTGGTTAATCTCTGGGTACATGAAGCATCCTGGATCGTCATCCAAATATCAGCTGTCACAGCAGCATTAGCCGCAGCAGCTTTCTTTCGTTGGGTAGAGAAAACGGCCCCTCAGGAACAGGAAGCAGTGATCGGCAGCAGCTTTATCCTGGCCGCTGCTGCCGTCCTGCTAGCCCTCGCCAATCATCCGCATGGCGGCGAGGAGGTACAGCATATTTTGTCTGGGCAAATCCTGTTCGTATCATGGGATCGTATTCTAGCCTTTGCCCCCGTTTATGCCGTTGGGTTCATCGTTTGGTTGGCACTGCCCGCTATTCGACAGGGCATGTGGTTCTTTGCGCTGTTCGCCGTGGTCGTTACTGCCTCCGTCCAGCTCGTTGGTGTGTACGTCGTCTTTGCCAGCCTGATCCTGCCAGCGCTTGCGGTAAACAAAATGCAAGGCTCCTCTTTGCCTTTTGCCATACTTTTGAGCGTTCTGTCGGTTTTAGCCGGAATTATCATATCAACTCTCTTCGATCTGCCGGCCGGGCCAGTGCTCGTATTCGCCTTTGCTGCCGTCACCATCATTACAAGAGTAGCAACACACCGCAGACCTCCACATTAGACCTCCACGTTGACAAGGAGCCGTCCAGCGCCATGATGGGGGAAATTGTCATTTCTATATCTTAGGAGAGTTTCATGGCCGGACAGGTCGATGAATTTGCGGGTGTAAAACTGCCCCGCTCGCCAGTTTATGGCACCAAAGGCATGGTCGTATCAGGCCATTCACTCGCATCAACATCTGGTCTCCGGATGCTGGAGCGTGGCGGTTCGGTTGTCGACGCGATGATCTCGACCTCCGCTGTTCTATGTACAGTCTTGCCGCACGCAACATCCTTCGGCGGTGACGCGTTTATCATTCATCACGATGCCGCCTCCAAGAAAACCCAGGGGCTGAATGCCAGTGGCTACGCGCCTGCCGGAGCGACTCCGGAATATTTCAAAGACGGCATGACAGTACACGGCCCCAACGCCGCATCGGTCCCCGGGATCGTACGCGGCTGGGAACGGCTACATCAGAAACATGGCAAGATGCCGTGGAAAGACCTGTTCGCTGATGCAATTGATATCGCCGAAAACGGCCATCCGGTCTCTCGTATCTTGACCAGTGCCCTGCGCCTGTTTGATCATGTTGGCAAAGACCCTGGCTGTGCAGCACTCTATATGCCGGGCGGCGTGCCGATGAACCCGGGCGATATCGTCAAACAACCGGCGCTCGCGGAGACCATCCGCGACATCTCTGAGAATGGCAGCGGCGTTTATTATGAAGGCCGCATTGCAAAATCCCTTGGCGAGTATTGCCAAGCCAATGGCGGGCTACTGTCAGCGGCCGATTTTGAAGGCTATGAGCCCGAATGGGTCGACACGCTGCATACAGATTATCGCGACCTCGACGTGCATGTCATGCCACCAAATTCCTATGGCGTGCTGATGCTAATGCAGCTCAACGCGATCAAAGATCTACCCCAGGAAGCTTTCACCGGCTCGGATGCCGATAGGCTGGCCTATCTGATGGCCGCAGCACGCGCCGCCTTCGATGAAGGCATTCCCTATATCTGTGATCCTGCGGTACACCCTGCCCCGATTGATGAGCTACTCGGTGGCCAGATGACCAGCAAACTTCAAGCCGCCGTGCGCGATGCTGCCCCTGGCCAACACGAGCGCCCCGGTGTTGGTGGTACCAGCTGCATCACGCTCGCCGATGGTGACGGCAACGCAATCTCCGTCGTGCAAAGCGTATTTCACGTTTTTGGTTCAGCCTTCCTCGATCCGACGACCGGTATTCTGCTCAACAACCGGATGACCGGCTTTGTCACCGACCCTGAACATCGCAATGTCGTGGCACCCGGCAAAAAGCCGAGCCACACGCTGAACCCTGTCATGGCCTTCAAGAATGGCAAGGTGAAGTATCAACTGACCACGCCTGGTGGCCCTGCCCAGACGATCTCCAACGTACAGATGCTGACCAATATGGTTGAGCGCGGCATGGAAATGTCAGCTGCGATTGAAGCACCGCGTTGGTCCATCGATGGCAAAGCCAACCTGCTGATCGATGATGAATTTCCGGACTCGGTTGGCGAGGAGCTGACGTCGCGCGGATTTGAAATCAGCCGCGCATCAGGCGCCTCCTATTTCGGGTCTTCAAAGTGCCTCGAAATTCTCGACAATGGTGTGCTCGTCGGTGCCGCCGATCATCGCCGCGAGGCCTATGCGGCTGGCTGCTAAGGCCAACCGGTAGAATCGATGCTGATCCGCAACGCCAAGGTCGTTACCTGCGACGATAAATTTTCACTGCATGACGCTATCGCGATCGATGGTGATCGCATCGCTGCTGTCGGCTCTGCTGAAATGCTTGCCACCGACTATGCTGAACACACGACAATTGATGCTGGTGGCCGCACAGTGATGCCGGGCCTAATCGATGGTCATGCCCATATGGATCGCGAAGGACTCAAATCAATCTTTCCGACATTGTCGGGCTGTAAATCTATCGATGACGTTCTGGACCGTATTGCAGCACTCGTGGCTAAGGCAGAGCCAGGTGATTGGATTGTCACCATGCCCATCGGCGAACCGCCATACTATTTTGATGTGCCGGACAATCTTGCTGAAAAACGCTGGCCCACCCGTGAAGACCTCGACAGGGTATCGCCGAACAATCCGGTTTATATCAGACCAATCTGGGGCTACTGGCGGCATATCCAACCGCTTACCTCTATTGCCAATTCTAAAGCGCTCGAAGAAGCCGGGCTTGATTCTGACCCCGGCGATCTACCCGACATTGTGAAGTTTGAAACCGATGGTAATGGCGCACTGAATGGCATCATTCATGAGTACACTTTTGTGCCGGTGGCAGAGCTTGCCTACTTCCGAACGATGCCGCGCTTTGGTCATGATGATCGGGTCGCGGGGATCAAACGCTCGATGTCGATTTATAACGCCAGCGGGACCACCAGCGTCTATGAAGAGCATGGCTGTGCCCAGGAATTGATCGAAGCCTATCGCGCCGTAAATGCCGAAGGGGCAGCCTCTGTCCGGGCTACACTGGTCTATAGCCCGTCATGGCATTTTGCCAATAAAGACGGCTATGACGCGGCTTTTTCTGAATGGTCTGACTGGATCGGTGGCTTGCGAGGCGATGGTGATGAATGGCTGGCAGTCGCCGGTATTTTTGCCGATTTTGGCATCACCCCTGACAACGCTGTGCGCACCCGCTCCGCCCCTTATACGGGCTGGTCAGGCTTCAATTACGATAGTGGTATCCCGGAGAGCGGAATAGTCGACTATTTGACCACTGCCGCGCGTCACAATATCCGCGCAAACGCAATCTGGATGGACTTCTTGGAGCATTTCGAAGCCGTTGATAGGGTCATACCATTGGCCGATAAACGTTGGGTAATGGGCCATTTAGACCGGGCAACGGAATATCAGATAAAGAGTCTTGCCGACCTCAATCTGGCAATGACATCGCATACCAATCGATACATTTACAAGTATGGTCATATCGTCCGTGACGAGATCGGGGAAGCTCGTGAGAACGAAATCGCACCGCTCAAAAGTGTCGTCGAGGCTGGCATCCCTATTGCACTCGCAACTGACAATGTTCCAACCACATTGTGGTATCCGATATGGCAAACCGTTGCCCGCTACAACATGTTCAGTGATGACCAGATCGCGCCTGATCAGGCCCTCACGCGCGAGCAGGCGTTAACCTGCGCCACCCGGAACGGTGCCTATCTAACAGGCGAGGAAGACATCAAGGGAACACTGGAATCGGGTAAGTTGGCGGACCTGGTAATCCTCGATAACGACCCGTTGAACTGCCCCGAAAACGACATCAAGGACATCACCGCTGAAATGACAATCGTCGGTGGCAAAGTCGTTCATGACACGGGCAAGGTTGAGCAAAACGCGACATGAAATTAAACCAACTCGACACGCCGGTATTGTTGATCGAAGAAGATGCCTTCCTCCGCAATATGGAACGGATGCGAGACTTGGCGGCCAATGCCGGTATCACCTATCGACCTCATGCCAAGGCGCACAAGTCAGCGGAAATCGCCAAAATGCAGATCGGCGCCGGGGCCGTCGGTGTTTGTTGTGCCAAGCTTGGCGAAGCCGAAGTTCTGGTCTCGCACGACATCAAAGACATCTTGATTACGACACCGGTGATCGGCATTTCCAAGCTCACGCGGATGATGCAAATGGCCAAGGGAGCAAAGATATCCGTTGTCGCTGACAATCCTGACAATCTCTCTGAAATGGCCGCCGTGGCCCAAACCTGTGGTGTACGCCCAGATGTCGTGATTGAAGTAGACGTCGGTCAGGGAAGATGTGGTGTCCAGCCCGGACAACCCGCTTTGGATCTCGCCTATGAAGTCATGAACGCAGACTGGCTCACCTTTAAGGGCCTGCAGGGGTATCAGGGTGCTATCCAGATGACGTCGTCCTTTACCGAACGCGATACCGCCGCGCGCAAAGCGGTTGGCTTGCTAACCGATACAGCTGACCTAATCCGCAAAGCAGGTTTGCCACTGGAGTATCTAACAGGTGGCGGCAGTGGAACATCAGTCATCGATGCGGCGATGGCCGGCCTGACAGAGCTCCAGCCCGGTGGCTATCTGTTTATGGATTCACGCTATCGCGAAGTCGAGTGGGATGACGGCAATTCCATCCCGTTTGAGCAATCCCTTACCCTGCTCGCCTCAGTCATTTCATTACCTGAACCCGGGCGCTGTATTCTCGATATGGGACTGAAAGCCATTAGTTCCGATGGCGGCCCTCCGGCCCCAATCGACCTCCCCGGTGCTGTTTTCAAGTTCGCCGGCGAAGAGCATAGCGAGCTGACGTTTGAGGGCGGGAAATGCCCGCTGGCGCTCAATGACAAGGTCGCGTTTGTCCCGACCCATTGCGACACGACTGTGAATCTTTATGATCGCTTCATTGCCTATAAAGGTGACGATGTTGTCGATGTCTGGAACATCGCCGCCCGCGGTCGGGTACAATAAAGACACCGCAAGACCAATAATCTTAAGACCAAGAGGGAGAGATAAATGACCAGTCCAGCGGCTGCAATCTTTAACGCCAAAACCATTGCCATCGTCGGCGCGACAGAAAAATCTCACTGGCCACGTAATATTTTCGGCAACCTCCAAAAATCGGGCTACACGGGAAAAGTCTTTCCGGTTAACCCAAAGCGCGACGAGATATTCGGTGTACCCTGCTACCCCGACTTGGCTTCCTTGCCCGAACCCGCTGACCTAGCATTGATGATTATCCCTGCCCCATTCATTGAAGGGGCACTACGACAAGGGGCGGAGAACGGGTTAAAGGCTGCAGTAGTTTACGCATCAGGCTTTGGCGATGGGGGTCGCGAAGAATCAATCAAGCGTGGCGATGAATTTCGTACAGCTCTGGATGAAATTGGCGTACCAATCTGCGGCCCTAACTGCATGGGGCTCGCCGGTATTCGCGAAAAGATCTATTGCTATCCACATACCCATGTCAGTGAAATGGAGCCCGGTCCCGTAGCACTCATCACCCAATCCGGCGGCACGTTAAGCTATTTCACCAGAGCGGGTCAGGAACGCGGTTTGCGCTTCTCCTACGCCATTTCGTCTGGCAATGAACTTAGCCTCGATCTTGCCGATTATATGAATTTTGTGATCGACGACCCCGAGACCAAACAGCTCTGCCTGTTTATTGAAGGCATCCGCAAACCGGAAGAATTTATGAAGGCCGCAGGACGGGCGCTGAAAGCAGGCAAGCCAATCATCGCAATCAAAACCGGACGCTCGCAAAAATCACGGGAAGCCGCACAATCCCATTCCGGTGCGGTAGCTGGTGATTATGCGGCTTATGAAGCTGTCTGCGAACGCTATGGCATCATCAATTGTGAAACGCTGGAAGAGATGATCGAAATGACGCTCGCCTTTCAGCAAGATCGCCTGCCCAAAGGACCCAGTATTGCCTTTATGACAACGTCCGGGGGCACGGTTGATCTGCTCCATGATTACTGCGACCAAGAGAAAGCGGTGCTTGCCGATCTCGCGCCACAAACCGTCGAGGCGATCCGACCTTATGTCCCCACCGATTGCCATATCCAGAACCCAATCGATACAGGTGCACCGGTCGGCGTATCGGGGAAATCTGCTCCTGCAGAAATCTGCAAAGCATTCGCCGCTGATCCCGGTGTCGATATGGTTGCCTGGTGCAATAACATGCCGGGCTCCGCCCGTAGTGCAGGCCCACAGGACGAGGTGAAAGAGCTGATCGCCTCTACTGGCAAGCCCGTGATCTCCTTTGCCCGAATGCCGCACCAAATCCCGGACGGCGGGTTGGATTTTCAAGGCGCCACCAACATGCCTTTTCTGCAGGGCACTCGAGCTGGTGTCCGAGCGATGAATGCGCTGTGGTACTTTGGTGAGCGCGCCGGACGCGACACGTCACCTGTTCCCGCACCTACAGGCGATCAGAAGAATTGCGTCGGTGAGGCGCTCGAAGCCGCTCTTGCCCCCAAAGGACTCCCGGCACCAAAGACAGCGCGGGCGCTCAATAGTGCTGCGGCTGGGGAGGCCGCCGCAAGCGTCGGTTATCCCGCCGCCATCAAAATTATTTCTCCGGAAGCAAGCCACAAAACTGAGGTGGGGGGCGTCGCGCTTAATATTACCGATGAGACAGCCGCTATTGCTGCTGCAGAAGGCATGGCCAAAAAACTTCATGCCATTGATTCTAACGCCACCATTGATGGTTTCCTGGCGCAGGAGATGGTTTCCGGCATCGAGCTACTCGTCGGCGCTCGGGACGACGACCAGTACGGCCCAATGCTGATTGTCGGTGCTGGTGGTGTCATGGTGGAGCTTGTCAAAGATGTAGCCCTGCGACTGCTGCCCGCCAGCGAGGACGACATCCGGAATATGCTCTCCGAGCTTCGCGTCTCTTCGATGCTAGACGGATTTCGCGGCAGCGGTCCTGCCGACACGGACGCACTGATTGCGGGTATTAAAGGGCTATCGGAGTTCTTTCTTAATCACCGTACTTGGCTTGCCGATATTGAGATCAATCCACTGATGGTTCGTCCCCGGGGACAAGGTGTTTGCGCGGTCGATATACGCACGGTCGAGCGTTAAGCGCTGAAACGAAAACGGCCCCTCTAATGAGGGACCGCTTCTTAGTGAACAACAAGTTTCTAAACGCTATTTTTTCTTAGCTGTTTTCTTTTTGGCTGTTTTCTTTTTAGCGGCGGCCTTCTTTTTAGCAGGCGCCTTTTTCTTGGCCTTGGGTTTCTTTGCACCTTTAAGCGCGAAGGGCTCAAAAGTCGGTTTGTAGGCCTTCTTATCGAGGAACTGAGTGAGCCCAGTATTGTAGGAGTCCTCAGTATCGCCGACCTTGATCGCCTGGCCCTTTGCCGCCAGATAATCATAGGACTGATCAAAGTCCATCGTGCGAACCTGGCGTACCGCGTGCTTGGTTGCGCGTAGAACCGCTGGGCTTTTCGCCATCAGCTTCTGGGCCAGTTCAATCGTCTTATTAACCAGGTCTTCCTTTGGCACTGCGAAATTCACAAAACCAATCTTCTCAGCTTCAACACCATCAAACGGCTCGCCAAGGCAGCAATAATACAAAGCCTTACGAGGCATGATCGTGTCGGAAACCACTTTCGAGACCAGCGCACCAGGCAGGATGCCCCAGTTCACTTCGGAGAGCGAGAACACCGTATCGTCTGCAGCAACCGCGAAATCCGTCGCGCAAAGCTGCATGAACGCGCCACCAACGCAGTAGCCTTCAACCATCGCAATAGTTGGTTTGTCATATTTATACAAACGTTCCCAGCGCCAGCGATTGGCCGCCTCTGCCGCAGCCTTGCGACCGGCCGGGTTCTTTTCATTAGCTCGGAAAAATTCTTTGAGATCTTGACCAGCGCTGAAATAACCACCCGCACCGGCAATCACGACAACCCGTGTTTTCGGATCGGTTTCCAGGACCCGAAGCGTTTCATCCATTTCGAAGTGGAGCTGCGGGCTCATTGCATTCCGCTTTTCTGGCCGGTTCAGCCACACCCAGGCGATACCGCCCTTCTTTTCAACTTTTACGCACTTCATCTTCTTTGCCGCCATCAAATATCTCCTTAAGGTCGGGTTGTTTAAAAGATCTCAGTAATTTTTTAGCCGCCATATTCGCGATAAAACGCACGGGCAATCACCATCCGCAAGATTTCCGGTGGGCCTTCTGTAATGACCATCGATCGACTATCACGCCATAATTTTTCGATCGGTAGATCTGTTGTGAGGCCTATACCGCCGTGAAACTGCAATGCCTGATCACATACCTTAAAGGCGTGTTCATCGCCTTTCACCTTCGCCATATAAGATTCATAGCGAATATCCTCTCCAGCATCAGCCTTTGCCGCCACGTTGTAGACCAACAGGCGCAGCATTTTAGTATCCATCCAGCTATCGACCATGCCGAACTGTACAGCTTGCCGGGCGGATAATTTTTTGCCGAAGGTCTCGCGCTGATTAGTGTAGGAACCCGTCAACTCCATACAGCGCTCCGCGACACCGATGCCGCGCGCAGCATGACGTATACGGCCAGCGGTAATCCAGGCCTGACCAAATTTGAAGCCTTCGCCCTCTTCACCGATCATGTTTTCTACTGGCACGCGGACGTCCTGCATCGAAATTTCCCAAGGCCGGTCATCCATCATCATCTGTTGATAGCGCACAAGTTCCAAACCGGGTGTGTCAGCATCAATTAGAAAGGTCGAGATGCCGCCCCGCGACCCTTTGGACCGGTCAGTCGCTGCCTGTAGCTGAAAGAAATCAGCTTTGTCGGCACTCGTAATAAATCGTTTGCTGCCATTGATAATATAATGATCGCCATCTCGAACGGCAGTTGACCGCATACCACCGGGGTCACCCCCAGCATCCGGCTCCGTCTGGGCAAAGGCGCATTTCTTTTCACCGTTCAGAACCGGATGAAGATATTTTTCTTTCTGCTCATCATTCAGGAAATAGAGGATCGGACTAACGGCCGGACCAAAAATATGACCACCGCGGGTTGGAATAGCGATAGTTCTGCCCATTTCTTCCCAGACGACGCATTTCGCCAGCAGGTTCATCCCCATCCCGCCATATTCTTCTGGCACGTCGAACTTCCAGAGACCGAGTTCCTTCGCCTTATCTTCCAACGACGCACGCACCTCAGGCTTTAGCTGATGCCCTTCATAAGCCTCGCGCTCAATTGGAATAATTTCGCGATCAACAAACCGGCGCAGCGTTTCCTTGAGCATGCGGAGTTCTTCGGGAAGTTCAAAATCCATACTAATTTCTCCGAAACGGATTAACGCCAGACAGGGCGAACATCGACGGCGCGTAAACCCTCTCCCTCCGCACCAACGATTATTGGGTTCACCTCTAAATCAGCCAGATGATTACGATGTCGGGCAAATATCTCGGACAGGCCACACATCGCTTTTACCAGCGCATCAATATCGCGCGGTGCAGAGCCCCGGAAAGCACCAAGAATTGCTTTACCGCGCAATTCATCAAGCATCTCACGAGCATCGACATCGCCAACTGGCAACATGCGGAATGAAACGTCACGCATAGCCTCAACTAAAATGCCGCCCAGTCCCACGACCATAAACGGTCCAAATTGCGGATCTTCGCGAACGCCAATGATCACTTCCGTGCCTGACACCATTTCTTGTACCAAAAATCCTTCGACCTCTGCGTCAGGATCAACCGCGTGAAGCCGCGTCGTCATCTCTTCTGCAGCGGCAATCACCGATACCTCATCGTCCAAATTCAGCGCAACACCACCCACCTCGGTTTTGTGGCTAGCTTGCGGCGAAACGATCTTGAGTACTACCGGAAAGCCCATACTGGCCGCAGCTTTTGCAGCCTCTTCCGGCGTTGCCCCAAACCCACTCGCTGGTGGTGTTAAACCATTTACATTCAATAGGGTCTCAAAAGCCTCACCTTCCAGGTCAGCTTTATCACCATCCGCTTCCAGCAAAGGCGTCACGCCCTTATTCATTGCGTCGGTATACCGTACCAGCCCCTGCAGCGCGCGAACCGTCTGGGGTAAGCCCTGAACGAATGGAACCTTGGTCTCGTTCTGGAAAGCGAGACCAGCCGGGCTAACATTTTGAGAAACCCGAACATAAGCGATCACGGGTTTGTCTGTCGCGTCGAAGACATTGGAAAAGATCGTCGCGTCCGTCGGGTCATCGGCCGTCGTCGGCAACTGTCCCTGCATAGCAATAATGTCGACGCCATCGTCGGCGGCCATAATTTTGCAGACTTTACTATAGTCCTTCTGGCGATAGGCGATGCCGGCGCCGCAATCAATCGGGTTCTGTCCACTGAGGCCAGGATCAATAATCGGATCAATCAGGGCGACAGTCTCATCAGACAAGCGCCCTATCGCGGCGCCCTCGTCCGCTGAATAGTCCAGGAATAGACCTTTGCCACCGCCAGAAAAACCGGCCATGCCAATGTTAGGTCCCTTTGGCCAGCGGCGCTGATTGAGCACCAGGCAAGTTTCCATCATCTCATCAAGAGAATGACAGCGAATGACACCGTATTTATGACACACCGCTTCCAGAACCGTATCGTCACTGGCCAGAGCACCTGTGTGACTTTGCGCCGCTTCCTTGCCGGCGTCACTGCGACCGACCTTGATCATCACGACCGGCTTTTTGGCTTCGAGCGCACGTCGCGCCGCTTCGATAAAGGCGTCGGGTCTCCGGATGCCTTCGACCATGCAGGCGATCATCTTGGTATCGTCATCATCAACTAAAAAATTTATGTAGTCGGCGAGATCGAGATTGAGCTCGTTGCCGCTGGAGACTGCGTAGGAAAAGCCGAGGCCACGTTCTGCAGCTCGCTGCAGCCAAAACATAAAGGTTCCACCCGATTGGAAAACCACACCGGTAGAACCAACCGGCAAGCCGCGGATCCGCGTTGCCGGGTAAAACAGCGAGTTTGACGGGAACGACATCGCCCCCATGCAATTTGGCCCACAAACCACGAGCCCAGTCTCATCGCAAAGGTCACGAAGCTGATCAGCTCGTTTAGCGCCAACGTCGTCACCACCCTCCCCAAATCGTGCGGCATAAATCAGCGCCGATTTAAGGCCGTTATCCGTGCCTTCTTTTAATACATCGGGGATGAACTCGGCCGGAATAATGGTCAGGGCGAGATCAATCTGCTCAGGCAATGACGCAAAGTCTGGGTATACTTTGCGACCCCACAACTCTTCTCGCCGTGGATTAATCAGATAGACTTCAGCAGGAAAATTTGCGAATTCAAGATTCTGATAAATGGCGCGTGGCCACCCCGCGCCACCAGATTCGGATGCGCCAACAATAGCGACAGTCTTAGGCCGGAAGAAAGGCTCGGCTGAATGAAACACGGCTCCCCACTCATAAACATTTATTATTGTTATGACAGTAAATTACCGATCACCTATGGCGTCAACCGAGGCCGCAAGTTTCTTTAGCCAGTCAACACGTCTATACAGTATTTATGGCTGTAAACGGCCTGTTTCAAAGGGCTTTTTCTTGACAAGCGAATCACATTCCCGCATCGTGCCGCGGGCGTTAACCATCGCTGGTGACGCAGGGAATGACTGTAGAAACATCATAGTCAAAGTCGGAAGAGTATCCGGGATTGAATTTTCTTAAGAGTAATAAGTCTATTGCTGTTCAGCTCGTCGGCGTTGCCGCGGTCGTGCTACTGCTTGTGTTCGGGGTAACCACTTACTCACCGGAAACCCAGGCGACAAAATCACGAGCCGCAACCCAGACCAAAGAAGTTCCGACCCGGTTGCCCGCAACACCCGTAACCAGCCCGGCACCTATTTTTCAGCTTCCACCGCCGCCACCAGAAATCATCCAAACCGTAACGGCTGGCCCTGGCGATACCTTTATGAAATTACTGGTAAAAGCAGGTGCGGATCGCTCATCGGCCCACTCCGCCATACGGGCTATGCGCAAGACCTATCATCCGCGTTATCTAAAGCGTGGACAGAAGATCTCCGTTACGCTGAAACCGATCTCATGGGGTGTAAAAACCGGCGAGTTTATCGGCTATCACTTTGATTCAACGGTGGAAGAAACCATCTCGGTCAGTCGCCAAGAAAACAGCCGATTTACGGTTAAAAAAATAAAAAAGATTTTGGATCGCAAGGATGTTCGCATCTCAGGGTCAATTCGCTCCAGCCTATATGTTGCTGCCACCAAGGTCGGCATGCCCGCATCCACTTTGGTCGAACTAATCCGTCTTCTCAGCTGGGATGTTGATTTCCAACGCGACATTCAGAAGAACGATAAATTTGATGTCATGGTCGAACGGCTTCACCAAAAAAATGGTGATTTCGCGCGTTGGGGGAAAATTCTATACGCAGAGCTTTTTCTAAGCGGCAAACCAATCAGATTGTATCGATACGAATCCAAACGTCACGGTGTCGAATATTTCGATGAAAGGGGACGCAGCGCTCAAAAAGCGCTGATGAAGACACCGATCAATGGCGCCAGACTATCATCGCGCTATGGCCGCCGGCGTCACCCAATATTAGGTTACACCCGTATGCATCGTGGCGTCGATTTCGCGGCACCACGTGGAACGCCAATTTACGCCGCTGGAAATGGCACAGTTAGTTACGCGGGACGCAAAGGTGGCTACGGAAAATACATCCGGATACGGCATAACGGTCGCTATTCAACTGCTTACGCCCATCTCAAAAGTTTTAAACGCGGCATTAGGCGCGGTCGCCGGGTGACGCAGGGTCAAGTGATCGGTTATGTCGGATCCACCGGTCGTTCCACCGGGCCACACCTTCATTACGAAGTACACGTGAATGGACGACAAGCAAATCCTTTGCGACTCAAGCTCCCATCAGGGCGGAAGCTAAAAGGCAAAGAGCTGAGACACTTTGCAAAAATACGGGGAAGTTTAGATAGGCGACTCGCAAGATCGAACGACTCGTCGACTACCCATGTCACCAGCCGCTAGGCTGGGTGGTCCGGAATGTCTCTCCGAATTCTGATCCTCGTCAGCATCGTCGTAAGCATCGGCTTATGGTTTATCCGCGGTCCAGCGGTAAGTACCCACAGCGCTGTTCTCGCTCTTGGAACGCTATGGATTTGCCTTGTCCCAACATTTATTTACATAAGATCCAGAGACCGGGCCCCGATGCCTTTTCTCGCATTGATGGGGGGCTATTACGCCGTATTTTTCGCGATATCGGTTTTCTTTTTCCCAACCCCTCGCCCTCTTCCGAAATTTGGCGTCCAGATCGCCGCCCTAAATATTGAAGGGCAATTCCTCGTATTAATCGGGGTCGCGCTTATGATTGGAAGCTACGTTCTTTCAGAGAAGTTTTTCTACCAAAGAGTTCCGCACCTTCGCTTGCCACAGAACGAAACCACAAAACGTCTTCGATTCCTATTGTGGATATTAATCGTTGGTTATCTAGCGTGGCACGCGATACCCGCTCTGAAGTCCCTTCCTTCTGTCGGACAATTTATACAACCCACCGGGCCGCTTGCGATAGCCATGATGATTGTTCTTATACGACAAAGAGGACTCCCAAGAGCAGAAGCCATCGTCTGTTTTTTAATCGTTCTGCCAATTATTCTGTTGCAGATATTTTTGTCTGGCCTACTGACAAATGTTGTTCTGCTTTGCGTCTTTTTAGCAGTCGTTTTGTTTTACACAGGATTTCGTACTTTTTGGCTTTATGGCCTCGTACCTGCCCTTTTTGTCATAGCAATTTACCCAGGGGTTGCTGGCTATCGAGCACATACGTGGGATGGCGGAGATAAGAGTTTCAGCATTGTTGAGCGGATCAAAGTGTTTTCTGAGAAGACTCAAGAAGCCTGGACCCGGCAAAAAGATTTCGAAGTGACAATCCTTGAACCTTTAATTCATCGCCTGTCAGGACATGTTCTATTGAGCAAAGTTGTCGAGCGTACGCCCGACAAAGTTCCCTACTGGAGAGGGGAAACATATAAACCAACCCTAACGAACCTAATCCCCCGAATTGTTTGGCGAGACAAACCAAAGGAAGTGACCGGCCAAAAATTTGCACATCGCTACGAAATGATCGCGCCAGAAAACACCACGACTTCAATCAATCTTCCCTGGGTCATTGAAATGTATGCAAACTTTGGGCGACTGGGCGTCATAATTGGTATGACTCTCGTAGGTATTTTCTTGGCCTTCCTATCAGCAATTTTCAACCGGCGTGAGATGTCCTCGGTAGAATTTGTAACCGGCGCAGCAATTATTTTCCCGTTGGTTTATCCTGCGTCAAATTTCTCATTGATGACCGGTACTTTGCTTCAGCTCGCACTGGCAGTCTGGCTCTATTTCAGAATTGGGCTAACGCTAGGCAAAGCAAATCCATAGAGCATCTCAGCGCTTCACTTCGCAACATAGCTGCCAGACAACATCACCTTTCTTAGCGCGATTATCATAATTGATTCGAGATTTTTTGAGTTCTACACGCACAGTATCTGCAAGAGCTTCCCGGGCAGATTCAGGCAAGTCAGAAAAATCTATCTCAACGGTCACTGGTTTCTTCGTGGTAGGAGCTCGCTTTTTTGTCGGCTTTTTCTTTTTCGACCAGATGTCATCCCAGCCGGAACGATATTCCGGCGTCTTGGTATTACTGAAATATCCATAGTGGACCGCACTTGAACCGCCGACAGATTCCTTGCTGGATTTGCCACCCTCACCGGACGACTTAGACGGACTGGACGACGTAGAAGACGCAGATTTCTCAGACGCTTTCGCCGTACTGCTATCCGTCGAAGATGATTTTGCAGGTGTGTCAGCCATTTTAAATGACTCCTCTTAGAATTTTCTCGAGCGATCGCTCCACCAGACAGCTTCCTGGTTGCAATTTTCTAAATGAGATTTGAATTTACCGAGTAGCTTTGCCAGGGGGTGCCGCCTTCAACTTCCGACCCAAGAAGGAAATGGTCTTGCTATAAAGCAACTCCTTGATCTGCTTCCAATGGGAGAACTTGATAAGTTGGTCGACCTGACCAAACAACGGCAACGGAAGATCGCGCGCCTGTGCAAGGTCCATAGCAATATCCATGTCTTTCTCATGCCAAGTGAAACGCGTGCCATCCCACTCTTCAAGTGTGCCGTTACGGCCCGGTGCCTGCAGCAAGGTTTCCCGCATTTTCTGCGTATCGATGCCGTAGCATTTAGCCAACAGCAGCACCTCCTGATTGGCGAGGCTGTGCACCCAATGCAGCATGTTATTCACCGTCTTGCCAATTTCGCCACAACCCAGCTCACCGAGATGGTGAACCGCACGGGAATAGCATTCCAGGACCGGTGTTGCCTTTTTAACGGCGGTTTTTGAACCGCCAACCATAGAGGCGAGTGTTCCGTTTTTCGCACCGCCGAGGCCAAAACAAACCGGCGCATCAACAACTTTGAGTCCGCCCTTCTTGGCGATTGCGGCAGCTTCCAAGATCATATCAGGGTGGTTGGTTGCCGTAATAACGAGAACACTACCCTTTTTAGGCTTACTGTTGGCTAGATCGGTTACCACCTGGCGCACCTGGTCGTCATAGCCGACCATAATGATAATAACGTCGCAGATGCCGCCGAGATGTTTGAGAGACCCTGACGCTTTGGCCCCTTTTTTCACCATATTTTTGACAGCAACTTTGTCTAAGTCATAGGCATACACGTCCTTAAACTTACCACTATTCAAAACATGGCCTGCCATATGGTTGCCCATCGCGCCGACGCCCACAAATCCGACATTCATCATTATCTCTCTCCCTTAGGTCTGCGTTTTGCGTGACGCACCTTATAGCGGACCGAAGGAAAGTGGACAATCGCTCGAAGTGAAACTATTACGCGGCAATCGCCTGAACGCCATTAAACAACAATCCACCTTTGCCAGCCGCCACTTGAACGTTCTCTCCATCCTGGATAGAGCCTTCGAGTAACATCGTCGCAAGTGGATTTTGCAAGTGGTTCTGGATTACCCGTTTGAGCGGTCGCGCCCCATAAGCCGGATCATACCCCTCATCGGCGAGCCAATCTCGAGCAGATGCATCCAGATCCAATATAATTTTCCGATCTTCAAGCATCGCCTTGAGCTGTTCCAGCTGAATATCAACAATTGTCGCCATATGTCCGCGCGCCAACCGATGGAACAGAAGCATATCATCCAATCGGTTGAGAAACTCAGGACGGAATGCCCCACGTACAACCGACAACACCTGTTCCCGTACACTATTTGAATCTTCGCCATCTTCTTGTGCTGCAAGAATCTCACTGCCAAGGTTGGATGTCAGGATGATCAATGTATTGCGGAAGTCGACCGTACGCCCCTGCCCGTCTGTCAGGCGACCCTCATCCAGGACCTGCAAAAGCACGTTGAACACATCTGGATGCGCCTTTTCTACCTCATCAAACAAGATCACCTGATAGGGTCGGCGGCGAACCGCTTCGGTCAAAGCACCACCTTCATCGTAACCAACATAGCCGGGCGGCGCCCCGATAAGCCGAGCTACGGAGTGTTTCTCCATAAACTCCGACATATCGATACGAACCATCGCGCTATCATCATCAAACAAAAATGCCGCCAGAGCCTTCGTCAGTTCAGTTTTCCCAACACCGGTCGGGCCCAAAAACAAAAACGATCCAATCGGACGGTTAGGGTCCTGCAACCCAGCACGTGCGCGTCGCGTGGCATTGCTGATCGCGGAGATAGCTTCCTCCTGACCAACCACGCGACTTCCCAGGACATCTTCCATTCTGAGAAGTTTCTCGCGTTCACCCTCCAGCATTTTATCGACAGGAATTCCCGTCCAACGCGAGACAATCGAAGCAATATCAGAATCCTTAACCTCTTCCCGTAACATCTGAGATTCATCATTGTCTTGGGGCTCAGACATCTGCTGTTGGAGCTCCGGGATGACGCCGTACATCAGCTCGCCAGCGCGCGCCAGGTCGCCATCACGCTGAGCGCGTTCAAGCTCGCTTCTAGCCTGATCAAGTGCCTCATTGACCTTCTGTGAACCGGCAATCTTTTCTTTCTCTGACTGCCAAATACCAGTCAGTTTCACCTGCCGGCCCTCAAGTTCAACTAAGTCCAATTCCAGCTTTTCAAGCCTGTCCCGCGACGCCGCATCGTCTTCCTTGTTTAAGGCTTCGCGTTCAATCTTGAGCTGAATGATTCGACGATCAAGTTCATCGATCTCTTCTGGTTTAGAGTCGACTTCCATCCGCAAACGCGACGCAGCCTCATCAACGAGATCAATCGCCTTATCTGGTAAAAATCGATCCGTGATATAGCGGTTGGCTAGTGCTGCCGCCGAAACAATAGCGCCGTCAGTAATACGGACACCATGATGCAATTCATACTTTTCCTTAAGGCCACGCAAGATCGAAATCGTATCCTCAACCGATGGCTCAGCAACAAATACGGTCTGGAAGCGTCTGGCGAGCGCAGCATCTTTCTCGATATGCTTACGATACTCATCCAGCGTTGTTGCACCGATACAATGCAGCTCGCCGCGGGCGAGTGCAGGCTTCAACATATTCGATGCATCCATTGCGCCATCAGCGCCACCAGCACCAATAAGGGTATGCAACTCATCGATAAACAATATGATCTCGCCATTGCAGGCGTCGATTTCCTGCAACACCGCCTTTAGGCGCTCTTCAAACTCACCTCTGTATTTCGATCCAGCAATTAGAGCGCCGAGATCGAGCATCATGAGTCGTTTGCGCCGAAGACCTTCAGGCACATCACCTTTGACAATCCGCTGCGCGAGCCCCTCGACGATTGCTGTTTTACCGACGCCTGGTTCGCCGATCAGAACTGGATTGTTTTTGGTACGCCGCGCTAAAACCTGCACTGTGCGTCGCACTTCCTCTTCGCGGCCAATAACGGGGTCGAGTTTCCCGTCCCGTGCCTGCTCCGTGACATCCACGGCGTATTTTTCCAACGCATCGAAGTTATCTTCGGCACCCGCGCTGTTTGCCTTGCGGCCCTTGCGAACGTCTTCAATCGCAGCATTGAGAGTTTGTGGGGTAACGGCTGCATCAGCCAGCACGTCACCTACGACTGTGCCAGATGACATCGCCAGCGCCAACAACAGCCGTTCAACGGTCACATAGCTATCGCCTGCTTTGTCGGAGATTTGTTCTGCACGTTCAAACAATCGCCCAATTTCTGAAGATAAACGGACGTCACCTGCACCACTGCCTGCCACTTGAGGAATTTTATTTAAGGCGACATCTACTGCGCCAATAGCCTTTGCAGGATCACCGCCTGCTGCCTTGATGAGATTGGCCGCCAAGCCGTCTTTATCATCCAACAGAACCTTAAGAAGATGGACAGGCTCAAGTCGCTGATGATCACTATTATTTGCAAGCGTAACTGCTGACTGAACAAAACCGCGCGACCGGTCAGAGTATTTTTCAAACTCCATATCGAGCAACTCCCTTGAGAGACATTGCGTAATCGTGCTCCCGAAATTCGGCGAGCGCTTCGTACGGGACCCGAAACCGGCGTCCCACAGAGATATGGTTATAGAGTCTAAAACTCACAAGAGGCGCCACCACAATGCCGACAAAAAGGGTGGGCGCACGAAGGCACACCCCGGCTGAATGCAAGATTTTGGCAAAATCTACTAAAGGAAAGGTTGACGAAAACGCGTCGCCCTATCAGGACGGAGTGGCTTCTTCTGGCTCTTCTGCAACAGGTTCCTGAACAACCTCAATGCGTTCAACAATCGCTTCGTCAGCGGCAGCTGGTTCCCTGGCAGAATCTGCTGTCTTGGTTTCTGCATCACCGTTTGGCACAACGACAGCGGTTTCTACAACAGCGGCATCGTTGCCATTGTTACCTTTGCCGTTATTGCCATTATTACCGTTGCTGCCGTTCGCTTCCGCGCCATTTGCAGCGTTTTGTTGCGCCGCACCGTTATTTCGATCATTTCGATTGTCGCGCTGCTGTTTTTCCTGATTGGCAGCATTTGCGCTCAAGACGCGATAGTAATGCTCAGCGTGCTGATAATAGTTTTCTGCCCGAACTGGGTCGCCGGCTGTCGTGGCTTCACGAGCAAGTGCCTGGTATTTGTCTACAACCTGCTGAGCGGAGCCACGAACTTTTACGTCGGGCCCATTACTATCCACATTATTATTGCGTTGCGGCCGGTTATTGCCGCGTCCCGAGTTACCCCGGCCTCGCGGACGCCGGTTATTAGGACCTGATCTCATCAATTCTAATCCGGTTATTGTTTCACTAACCCCCGAATGGCTTACGAGCTACACGATGCCTTCCTGACAATCGCGCTCCATCTTTGCAACCGCACTTCCACGGTCGCCGTGGCTCTGCTCTCGCAGCCTTTTCAGGAACATTTGGACGAGGTGCCTATGGCCTTCCTCATTCGTCCGAGTTGCACACTAGTGGGGATGACCCACCTTTCCAACCCTTTTTTTTAAGTTATTCGAGACTCTCTAACGGCGGAAAACACCGCATCTTGGGATTCCATCAAGGTCGTTTCGGGATTCGATATGCTGTAACCCGGCAGCCGCGAAAATTTCCACCACCGATGTCATCTGGCCTAGGCCATATTCGATAGCAGCAACGCCGTCTGAACTCAGCAATCGGGAAATATCTGGTGCGATTTCACGATAGGCGGACAAGCCGTCATCACCTGCGAACAACGCTAATGCTGGTTCAAACCTCGTAACCTCGGGCTCCAAATCATCATGCTCGGCTTCTGAAATGTAAGGAGGATTACTCAAAATTAGATCGAAGCTCGCTGAAATATCCCGTCCCCACGATGATGTCACAAAGGTCGCACGACCATTCATCGCGTTCATTTCAGAATTACGGCGAGCAATCTGCAAAGCGGCTTCGGAAAGATCAGCACCAACACCCCGTGCTCTCGGCAACTCTGACAGAATTGCAATGAGAAGGCATCCACTCCCGGTTCCTAGATCAAGGACTGATTTAACGTCCGAGCGCCCTTTCATATGATCCAGCGCTGCTTCGACTAGTGTTTCGCTCGCCGGGCGCGGATCCAGGACATCCGATGTCACGATAAAGGGCATACTCCAAAACTCACGTTCACCGAGCAAATGGGATACCGGTTCTCGTGTTGCCCTTCGGTCAATCAACAAATTGAATTTTTGCAGAGACTCATCGGTTAGCGCCATATCCGGATCAACAATGATGTTCGCGAGGTCCAATTGAGCGCAGTGACACAACAGTAACCGAGCATCAAATACCGGATTGTCGACACCAGCTGCTGATAGCCTAACGACTGCCGACTCCAACGCCACGGCGATCGTTGTCTCAGTCACTGGTCAGAAAATTCTGCAAGTTGCGATGCCTGATCCTCTGCCGTCAGCGCGTCGACAACCTCGTCAAGGGCTTCGCCTTCCATCACCCGATCCAACTTGTGCATTGTCAGACCGATACGATGATCGGTCACGCGGCCCTGCGGGAAATTATAGGTTCGAATGCGTTCTGATCGGTCACCCGATCCCACTTGGCCCTTACGCGTTTCTGCTCGGTCCGCCGCCGCCGCCGCCCGCTGCGCCTCATAAATTCGGGACCGCAAAACCTTCATCGCCTTCGCACGGTTCTTATGTTGAGAACTTTCGTCCTGCTGCGTTACCACGACACCCGTTGGCAGATGGGTAACACGAACCGCACTATCCGTCGTATTTACATGCTGTCCACCAGCGCCCTGCGAACGATAGGTATCGATCCGAAGGTCTTTGTCTTCAATAACGACATCAACCTCTTCCGCTTCCGGCAACACGGCAACCGTCGCCGCAGAAGTATGTATCCGTCCACCAGATTCTGTTTCCGGAATGCGTTGTACGCGATGAACCCCGGATTCAAATTTAAGACGGGCAAAAACCCCTTTGCCGGTGATCTCCGCCACAGCCTCTTTCAGACCACCAATCCCGGTGTCAGAGAGCTGCATCGTTTCGAACCGCCATCCACGTTTCTCCGAATAGCGTTGATACATCCGGAACAAATCAGCAGCAAAAAGAGCCGCTTCATCACCCCCTGTACCCGCACGCACTTCAAGGATCGCGTTCTTTTCGTCTGCGGCGTCTTTTGGCAGCAGAAGCAACTGTAAACGTTGGTCCACTTCCGGCAAACGCCCGCGGGCTTCGCGCATTTCTTCCTCAGCAAGGCTCCGCATATCTGCATCTGATTCAGTGTCTGCCACCATCCCACCGAGATCGGCAATTTCATTCTGCAGCGCACGGAGTTCATCGATACATTCCACCACCGGCGTTAGCTCGGCATATTCTTTGGATAAGCGAACGAATTCGTCCGCATCGACGCTTTGATCCCCTGACATCAGTTGTGTGAGCTCGTCGCGCCGTGCAACGAGAACATCCAGCTTGTCGTCAAAATTCACGACTTCTCTCCTTCGTCGTCATTATGTGAGCCTTGCCCCAATCCGAACAATCGGATGACGTTCGATTCAAAATTCGGCAGTTCAGTTGAATCACTTTCAGCAATTTTGCGTAACGTTTCAGATGGCGTATGCAATAACCGGTTAACCAAAAGTCGAGTTGCTGCGTCTATATCCGCTGGATTCTCAGCAACAACCGTTTCCCGAATGGTTTCAAAATGCTGGCGCAATGCGGATACCGCGCCGCCGGCTTCACGACCGGCCTGGACCTTTAAGAATTGCTGTACCTCTTCATGGATAATGCGGGCCGCAACGGTTGCTTCCTCGTCTCGCCCTGCCCGGCCCTCGGTTGCAACATTCTCAAGATCACCGAGATCATACACAAAGGCACTATCAAGCTCATTGATTTGCGGGGGTATATCCGCGGGTACGCCCGTATCGATTAGGAAAACCGGCTTGCGTCGCCGAGCCAATAAAACTTTTTCCATGATTTCTGTAGAGAGCACATGCCGCCCGGCTCCCACAGCTGCAATAACGATGTCTGCATCTTTGAGACAGGTTTCCATTTGGTCAAAAGAAGCATGATGTCCACCCAGGCGATTTGCCAGTGTCGTCGCCTGCACTTCAATCCGCGCGATGGCCGTAAGTCGGCCTAGACCCCGATTTCGGAGATGCTCGGCGATAAGTTCACCCATTTCACCGGCACCAATGATAAGCGCACCGATCTCCGATAATGGGCCATGAATGTTGAGTGCCAGTTTTTCGGATGCCGCTGCGATCGACACTGGCCGCTCGCCGATCGCTGTTTCCGTCCGAACACGCTTGGCCGCTTTATAGGACGCTTCGAAAAGCGCATTGAGGGTCGTATCGACCATACCAGCTTCTCGAGCGATGCGATGAGCGTCTTTGACCTGACCTAAAACCTGCGGCTCCCCAACAACCAGGCTGTCCAACGACGCCGCGATCTCAAAAATATGCTGGACCGCTTCAACGCCTTCGAGCCGGACACATTCTTCCGACAAGGCCGGCGCAGAAACACCGACACGATTTGCAAATGCGTCGATAACAACATCACATGCCACATCGAGATCGTCATGCGTCATCACCACTTCAACCCGGTCGCAGGTAGAGAGCAGACAAGCGTTCGTAATTCCCACCTCACAGAGCATTTCAAGAAAACCCGGAACATCTTCCGGCTCGAGAAATAAGCGCTCTCGCAAGGAGACACTACTACTACGTTGATTGGCCCCGACCACGAGCAGCCGGGGAAGGCCCATGGCTGCAGTCATGACTGGCTAATTATATTGTTTCAGATAGTCAGCGAGCGTCTCTAACGGGACCTCCTCTTGATCACCAGTATCAAGATTACGCACCGTCGCCGCGCCACGTTCAAGTTCATCAGGTCCGAGAATAATCGATGCTCTTGCGTTCAACTTATTTGCCCGTTTTAATCGACGGCTCATATTGCCACGATACCCAAACTCGATGATAAAGCCACGAGAACGCAGATCATGAGCGAGCGCAAGCCCTTTGCTTTGTAGTTCGGGGACAACTGGGATTATGGCGATCGGGCGCTCCTCGTCGGGGACATTCTCTGCAAGCATCGCTAGGCGCTCAATACCGGCGGCCCAACCGACCCCCGCCGTCGCGTTCCCACCCATCTGCTCAACCAACCCATCGTAGCGACCGCCAGCGAGGACAGTACCCTGTGCGCCAAGTTCTTCAGTCGTAAACTCAAATGCCGTATGGCAATAGTAATCAAGACCGCGAACCAGTCGCGAATTTAGCCGATAGGCAATCGACAAGGCATCCAGCCCTTCAGTGACCGCCGCGAAAAATTCGGTCGATTCAGCATCAAGGCTGTCGGAGAATTCAGGCGCGTTGGCAACGATTTCACGATCGCCTTTGTTTTTAGAATCTAAAATCCTAAGTGGATTTCGTTCCAAACGATCCTGACTGTCTTCAGACAAATTAGCGCGATAATCATTGAAATACGCAATCAGTTTCTGTCGATAGGCGTTACGGCTCTCCGTATTACCCAGCGTATTCAACTCAAGAGTCGCTTTTGACAAGATGCCAAGCCCCTCAAGGACTGCTGCCCCGAGAGCAATAACCTCGATATCGCCAAGAGGTTCGGCAACGCCAAGGAGTTCGATGCCCGTTTGATGAAACTGGCGGAACCGGCCTTTTTGTGGCCGCTCATATCGAAACATTGGTCCGCGATAGAAATATTTAAGCGGTAGGTTTTGCGCTAAGCCTCCGGAAATCAACATCCGGGCGACGCCGGCAGTTCCCTCCGGACGCAACGTTACCTCATCCCCGCCTTTGTCGGTGAAGGTATACATTTCCTTCGTGACAATATCCGAGGTATCGCCAAGCGTGCGTCTAAACACATCAGAAAATTCGAATATCGGAGTCGCTATTTCCGAGTAGCCATAGCGTATTGCCGCCTCACGCGCTGTCTCTTCAATAAAGCGATGTCGCCAGCGTTCTTCAGGCAGAATGTCGCGCGTGCCGCGAACAGGTTGTAGACCAGCCATCAAACGCTAACGCTGGCCGGGTTTACGCGTGCGAAGCGTTTTAGCGTCCATCGGTATATCGCGGCGAACCGCGCCAACTGGACCTAGCGCCGCGATAGGTTGCCCATCAACCAGAATGTCGACGCCACCGGCATTGCCTGTCGTAAATAGAATTCCAGTTCGGCCTGGAACTTTATACGTCTCGCCTGCTCGGAGTAGCCTTGAGAGAAGCCGTTTTCCGTCAGCATCCCTGAGCTCAACCCAAGAGGTTACCGTCGCGCGCAATACAATCCGGCTTTCCAAAATTTGTTGTGTTGGAACCGAAGCAACCTGCGGTACATCTGGTTTTGGTGGTTCAGCGACTTCAATTTTCTCTGGCACCGTCACGACCTCCTTCTTTAGAGGTGTTTGTTCAGTCATGGTTTCAGGTGGCTTGGCCGTGTTGACGGTTTCTGCAGCCGTAGGCGCCGGTGCCGCAGCCTGTGGCGATCCGCTGTCGCCTGCTGGCGTTTCCGCAGCAACCGCTACGGAATTGTTCGCAGGCGCCTCTACCGTCAGATCAATAGGGGGCTTAGCCTGAATGACCACAACAGGCTTTTTCACGTCGATGCCGTCGACAACCTTGCTCATTGCAGGGTCAGCCATTTGAGCGGGCGAAGCTGGATTTTCACTAACAGCTGTCGACGATTCAGCAATCTGCTCTGGTTCAACCATCTTCGGTTCGGTTGGCACCTTCGCAACTGATGTGGCGATTGGTGATTTGGCTACAGGTGCTGTCGCTGAAGACTTCGTCACCTCAGAAGAAGGAGACTTTGTCGTGCTCTTGTCACTTAACCCAACAGCATCCGAAATACGTTTCGGCAACGCTGACACAACTTCCGTCGGGCTCTGACCATGAACTGTCAGGTAATACCAGCCACCATAGGCCCCGGCTGCCAAAATCGCCGCAACCAGCAAAATAAATCCTGTCGGCAAACGAGCTTCCGCCATCGGAGAGGGCGGCACCAAAGGCGTTTGGGTAGGGATGTCGCCAGTCGCTGACCGATAGCGTCGCATAACCTCATCAAGCTCAAGACCGAGATAATCTGCGTAAGCGCGAACGAAACCCGCAGCATAGGTAGGACCCGGCAAATCATCAAACCGACCGTCCTCGATCGCCTGCAAATACACCTGACGAATGCGCAACGCATTGGCAACATCAGACAATTCGCGATTATGCGCTTTTCGCATATCGCGCATTGCCGCGCCAAACTCCACCGACGTCGTGTCAGCGGGGGTCGATTCAGGTCCTGTCACAGTCCCAGACTCTACCAATGCTTTACTCTCAATTCCTGCTTGAATACCGCTATTTCAACAAGCGGTATGCGCCGTTAGTAACAGAATTCATCTTTCAAAATCAACGGTTTCTTGAACTGTCCTTAAACTAACCTGTCGTGATGGCAATATTATGGTCGCGCGCATAGGCGACAAGTTTCTGTCGAACACTATGATCTGGCAAATCGACAAGACTATCGACGTAATTGGCAAGCGCTACGGCATCGACTGATCGCAACATAGCCCGAACGCCACCAATCCTTACAGGCGCCATCGAAATTGTTCGAAACCCAAGCCCAATTAACGTCATGGCCTCGACGGGACTTCCCGCCATTTCACCGCAGAGAGAGATATCGACATTAGCCTCATTCGCCGCCCGGACGAGATGCCGCAGCATCGACAAGAGGCTGGGAGACAGTACGTCGTATCGGTCCGCAACTTTTGGATTTCCGCGATCACTCGCAAATAGAAACTGGAACAAATCATTGCTGCCCACCGATATGAAATCGACGCGCTTCAAAAGTGGAGCCAGCTGCCACATGAGACCAGGCACTTCCAGCATAACGCCAACACGCAGTTTTTCTGGTGTGGCGCCACCGCGCTGACTTTCCCGCGTGAGTTCTTTGTCCAGAATATCTTTTGCCGCCTCAAATTCTGCGACCTCAGCAACCATCGGAAACATTATTGCCAAATCGCGGCCATTGGCAGCACGGATCAAAGCCCGTAACTGTTGACGTAACATCGACGGTCGATCAAGCGCCACACGGACCGCTCGCCAACCCATATTCGGATTTTCCTCCGCGACGTCATGGAAATAGGGCAACTGCTTGTCGCCACCGATATCCAGAGTACGGAACATGACGGGTTTTCCATCGGCGATATCATAGACCCTGCTATACAGCTCGGTCTGTCCCTCAACGCCGGGAAACTCAGCGCGCACCATAAACGGTATTTCAGTCCGGTAGAGACCGATGCCGTCAGCACCGGTTTCCTCAAGTTGCTGAACATCAAGCAAAAGCCCCGCGTTCAGATTGAGTGATATACGCTGACCATCGAGCGTCACTGGATTTTCGTCACGCAAAGCGGCGTAAAGACGTTGACGCTCGGTTTTCGCCTGGATGGTATCCGCCACCATCTGCTGGATGTCTTCGCTAGGACGTACGAACACCTGCCCGTTATCGCCATCAACAATCACCGGGTCATGCGGATCAATTCGAGCAAGTAGATCTGTAATGCGGCCGACGACGGGAATATCAAAGGCCCGTGCAACGATCGCGACATGAGCCGTTGCCGATCCTTCTTCAAGAAGCAACGCTCGCAAACGATGAGGTTCATAATCGAGCAATTCCGCTGGCCCCATATTGGCAGCCAGGAGCACAACATCTTCTGGCAGGGCGGCGTCACCCGCTGCCGTTAAGGGTGACCCACTCAAATGTTGTAATAGCCGGCGCGCAAGATCTTCAAAATCATGCATCCGCTCGCGGATATAAGGGTCGGTCGCCATATTCATGCGAATGCGGATATCGTCCTGAACCTTCTGTACGGCCGCTTCCGCCGTCAGGCCGCTGGCAATTGCTTCCCGTAAACGGCGCAACCAACCGGCATCCCGAGCCAAGAGGTGATAGGTCTCAAGGACCTCGCGGTGCTCTCCTCGCTCCGAAAGTTCAGACGCCGAAAACAAATCCTCAATAGCATCCTGCATTTCTGTCAGCGCCGCGTTTAACCGTTTCTCCTCAGCATCCGGGTCGTCAGCAAACATCGCCGGGATGTCGACACGCGGTTGATGCAGGACCGCTTCACCGACTGCGATACCAGAATTAATACGAATGCCGGTCATACGCAGCGGTAGGATCGCGTTGCCTTCAGCGGTAATTTGTTCACTCGGCCCGACAAGATCACCGCCAGCAATAAGTTCGGCGAGGACAACAACGATCATTTCGAGCGCTTCGATTTCTTCGTCGGTATATTCGCGCTTTGCCTTGTTCTGAATGGCAAGAACACCCCGTACCCGTCCGCCCCGCAAAATCGGCACACCCAGGAACGAGTGATAAATCTCCTCACCGGTTTCTGGCCGGTATGCAAATTTTGGATGAGCTTGAGCATCAGCGAGGTTCAAAACCCTCGCATGCGCCGCAATATCGCCAATCAGCCCCTCATCTACACGCAATCGCGTTTTATGAACGGCAGTCGGATTAAGCCCCTGTGTCGCGAATAGTTCCAGCACTTCGCCAGCCCGCAAGACATAAACCGTGCACACCTCAGCCACCACTTCCGAGGCAATGACTTTAACCAACTCGTCCAGACGTTCCTGTGCCGTCCCATGGCCGGACATCACGCCCTGAACACGCCGAAGAAGCGGTCGTATCGCTGTGCTAACCGTTTGCGCCATTACCCGTCACTGTCTCGCCGTCATTGAGACGGCACATTCCCTACGCGGCGTCTAAGCCATACGCAGTGTGTAAAGCCCGTAGAGCGAGCTCGGTATAATCTTCAGACACTAAAACACTGACTTTGATTTCGGATGTCGAGATTACCTGAATATTGATGCCCTTATCAGCAAGAGCTGTGAACATACGCTGCGCCACTCCGGCATGACTTCGCATGCCAACGCCAACCACGGATATCTTCACGACGTTCGAATCCGACACCAACCGTTCATAGCCAAGCGATTCCTTATTCGATTCCAAAATCGCCCGCGCTCGTTCAAAATCTTCTTTAACGACGGTGAACGTCATATCTGTCGCTTTACCATCTTCCGAAACATTCTGAACAATCATATCGACATTGACGCTAGCATCTGACAGCGGGCCAAATATCGCTGCCGCTACGCCTGGCTGGTCAGCAACGCGCACAAGCGTGATTTTCGCTTCGTCTTTGCTATAGGCAATGCCACTAACAACTTCCTGTTCCACGATTTCACCCTCATTTACAACCAGTGTGCCTTCGGCGTCAGAAAACGACGACCGCACCTGAACCCGGACATTATGGTTCATCGCCAATTCAACGGACCGAGTTTGCAATACCTTGGCGCCCAGCGATGCCATCTCCAACATTTCTTCGTATGTAATCCGATCAAGCTTACGCGCCTTGCCGACAATCCTTGGGTCCGTCGTATAAACCCCGTCGACATCGGTAAAGATATCACACCGATCAGCATTAAGCGCTGCGGCGAGCGCCACCGCCGACGTATCGGAACCACCCCGGCCTAACGTTGTAATCCGGTTGTCGGAGCCAATCCCCTGAAACCCCGCAACGACCGCAACTTGCCCCGAAGAAAGACGCTCTAACAACTGATCCGTTTCAATTCCTTCGATACGCGCTTTGCCATGCGCATCGTCAGTCCTGAGGGGGATCTGCCAACCGAGCCAAGAACGCGCATCCACGCCAATCGTTTGTAGCGACAAAGCCAACAGCCCGGCGGTGACCTGCTCACCAGCCGCGACAACAGTGTCGTACTCCCTGGCATCATGCAAAGGCGCAGCCTGAACCGTCCAGTCGACAAGCTGGTTCGTTGTTCCCGACATCGCGGAAACCACTACAGCAACTTCACTACCCAGATCGACCTCTGCTTTAACCCGTTGGGCTACAGCCTGAATACGGTCGATATCAGCTACCGAAGTGCCGCCAAATTTCTGGACAACCCGTGTCATCTCGAAATCCACCCGAAAAACGCCTATATCCGGTTCCAGCCTGTTCTGCCGGTCCGGGAAACAGCAATATTGTCTTGATCCTACGTGCAGCGGGCGTTTTCTTACTCTATATCTTCGTTAAGTAGCAAGTAATTCAGGGTCAGACATAGAACAGGCTACGTGAAAGAAAAATGACGACAGCCGACATCAAACGTGAAAATACGGTCGATTCCGCCGAAATAGCCCGGTTTTCCGCTCTTGCAGATGCCTGGTGGGATCCCGAAGGGGATTTCAGACCGCTGCATCGTTTTAATCCCATACGGCTACGCTATATACGAGATCAGATATGTGACCATTTTGACTGTGACAAACGTAGTCTGACGCCATTGGAAGGTCTTTCAGTGCTTGATGTTGGGTGTGGCGGTGGGCTTGTTACCGAACCGATAGCAAGAATGGGCGCCATAGCCTCCGCGATCGATGCGTCAGAAAAAAACATCGGGGTCGCCAGCCTACATGCAGAACAAGGTGGTCTCGACATTGATTATCGCGTTAGCGCTGCCGAAACCCTGGCAGAGGAACAAAACCAGTTCGACGTCGTTATGGCGCTGGAAATTGTGGAACATGTTGCCGACATGGATCTGTTTATTTCATCCTGCGCAGCGCTCACTAAACCGGACGGGATGCTCATTCTTGCCACCCTTAATCGAACGGCCAAGGCCTTTGCGTTGGCAATCGTTGGCGCTGAATATCTCTTGCGATGGATGCCACGCGGCACCCATCGCTGGGACAGGTTCGTCAAACCATCCGAACTCGCGCGGGCTCTTAGCAATAGTGGCGTAGAGGTCGCCGACATGACCGGCGTAACCTACAATCCTTTGAAAGATGATTGGCGTCTATCAAAAGACGTCGCCGTCAACTACATGCTTTGCGCCACAAAGCTATAGGAGATACCGCAGCACGGTCTTCTCGGGTTAATTAGAAAACCGGATTACTAGCAGGCTCAGGCGTCGTGGGTTGGCACCCATGGAATTTTTTGGACATCAATACCTTCTTCACTCAACTCCGCGGCTTCCTCATCACTCGCTTCGCCATGAATGCTGCGCTCTTCCGATTCACCGTAATGGATTTTGCGGGCTTCTTCTGGGAACTTGTCACCGACATAGTCGCTGTTCTTCTCAACTTCCTCCCGGACTTCCTTGAGCGCCGTCATATACTTGCCCATTTGTTCTTCGGCTTTCGAAGATAAATGGACAGTCTTTTCACTCTTTTTCTTTGTGCCGGAGACCGACGGCGCCATTAGCGCCTTTTCGACCTTCGTATCGCCACAAACAGGGCATTCGACCTTCTTAGCCTTACGCTGCTTGTCAAAAGCGTCGCTATTCGCGAACCACGTTTCAAACTCGTGGTCATTGCTGCATTTCAAATCAAAGACGATCATTGTATCGGTGTTACCGCCGCTAGAGTGTTGCTACCAATTTACAGTCAAATGATGCAAATGTTTGTTAAATCAAGCGTTAACGATTATCAAGCCGGACATGAATACGCACCAATCCGATAAACCACTAGATTGGGTCATTCGGTTCGCACCTCTCATCCATGCGGGCGGCGCTGTTCTCGACCTCGCCTGCGGCAACGGACGGCATGCAAATTATCTAGCTGGGGTAGGTCACATAGTCACGGCAGTGGACCGTAATCTCTCCGGCTTTACCAGAATTGGAAATAACGATTTCTACGAGTTGATCGAGGCTGACCTGGAAGATGGTTCCGAATGGCCTTTAAGATCCCGTCGCTTTAAAGCCATCATCGTGACCAACTACCTTTATCGACCTCTATTTCCAGCCATCATCGATGCCCTCGATACTAATGGCATCCTGATTTATGAGACCTTCAGCCTCGGCAATGCAAAATACGGCCGACCATCCAACCCGGACTTTCTGCTCACACCCGGTGAACTCTTATCTGTTTGTAAAAACAAGTTAAGAGTAATCGCCTTTGAAGAAGGGTTAATTGAAAACCCAACGCGGGCCGTGAAACAACGCATCTGCGCGATCAACCGTTCGCGTAACGGAGAACCAGCTTCTATATAGACTGGGCTAGGTCACTGACCCGTGGCCTGAAGCATTTTATCTAGGTCGCCTGACATTTCGAGAGCAACGAGATCATCAGATCCACCGATCAACTTATCGTCTAAAAATATTTGCGGCACCGACGTGCGGCCCTGTGCTCTTTCCATCATGGCAATTCGCACAGCAGGATCTCCATCCACGTCGATTTCCGTGAACTCAACGCCTTTCTTTTTCAGGAGATTCTTGGCGCGAGCGCAGTATGGACAGAAAAGAGACGAATAGACTTCAATATTGGGCACGAAACACCTGCTCAGATCGGATTTAACAACCGCAACCTATATAGGATCAATGGGGCGTTTTGGCGAGACCTGTTATTCACTCGCTGGTCTTACAACGCGTGCCAGTGTCAACACGTCGACCGCACGAGCACCACCGCGCAACAAAGCTTTCGTGCAAGCGGATACCGTAGCCCCGGTCGTTAAAACATCATCAACAAGCAGCACACGACGTTCTGAAAGATGCGTCGTCCTTCCTGGCCGTACGGAAAAGACACCTGCAACATTTCGTTCCCGTGCTTTTGCGCCTAAACCGCCCTGCGATGGCGTTGCACGCGTGCGTTCCAAAAGATCAGGCACCGCGGGTACGGACGTGGTTTTGGAAAGCGCCAAAGCCAACAATGCTGACTGATTATAACGCCGAGATATTAACCGCCATCTATGCAAGGGCACCGGAACGATAAGATCAGCATCAGCGAGGAGCTCACCCCCAGCCTGCACCATCATCCCCGCAAAGGCGGGGGCAACATCCGTACGATCTGAATGCTTAAAAGCCAGCAGCGCCTGACGGCTAGCATCGTCATAACGAAACACCGCTCGTGCACGGTCAAAAAGAGGCGGCTCTTTGAAACAGGCGGCGCAAAGCGCGTCTACACCATGATCAAAATCAAACGGAAAGCCGCACGCTTCGCAATGAGGTCGCGATAAAAATCGAATTTCTGGCCAACAGGCGGCGCATAACGCGCCCTCCCCTTCAACGACCGTGCCACAGGAAATACAACGTCGCGGCAAAAGGAGGTCAGCAACAATCTCAAAGCCGCGCGTTACCGCGTTGGAAACCGACGACAAAGATGGCTTCCCAGCTGTAGCCATTAGATCGGGAAGTGTTTAAACCGCGCCGTGCCGTCGCGCTCAACCTGTTCGACAAGGCCGGTTTCCCAACTTAGATACTCCTGCATGTGGAATTCTATATTGTCGTCGTGATCATAAGCCTTGTACTGAATATCGTTGTTTTGATCAGCCATATTTTCAAAGCCCTGCGTTACTGCAAGACCTGCCGCCTGCCATGCCACCGTCCCCCCATCCAGTAGCCGCACTGGACGATCTGTCAGCATTGCCGCATCAGAGGCGGCATAGGAAGCGAGCACACCATCGGGTGACGTAAAAACCAACGGTCCCTCACCGGCGATCGCCGCCAAGGACTCGCCTAGACGCGAGCGAACTACCCACCAGGCATCTGAGACGTGGGCCGCTTTGTACTCCAGGCTGGTCGCAACATCGACAACGGTTGCCGTCCCGGCATCAAGTTGCTGACGCAATTCATCAGCCGAGATGAGTTCAACTTCATTCTCAACGGGCACTACCGGCGCCTGCTGCGCACCGCTTTCCAACTCTGTATTCTCTAGGCCGCGTTTGAGGACGAAAACATTTGGCCATCCCATCTGGATTAGCCAGGATGCCGTCATCGTCGCACGCACACCGGTGTCATCAATCAACACCAAGCGGCTTCGATAGGTTCCAGCCCATTTATCCGTTGCTTGGACCAACTGGCCACCAGGTGCGGACAGCGAGCCCGGCAGATGACCAGCAGCATATTCATCCGGATTGCGAACATCGAGTAGGTAAAGAGATTTGGTTTCCGTCTCCGCTTGCCAATTTTCCAGCATGGCGTGATCGATTGTTTGAACACCAAACCTTGTAGCTACCCGCTCGGCGCAGGCGTGGGCGTCCTGCAGTCCATCATCGCTCACCGGCAAAAAGTTTCGGTCGCTGCCAGTCTCCAAATCGAAACCAGCTAAAGCCCAGCCCATCGTGCCATTCCGCAACGCCATTACTTTGTTTGTAATCCCAGCATTGATCAGAGACTGTGCGCCAATGATGCTGCGGGTACGACCGGCGCAATTGACCACCACAATGCGCTCGGGATCGTCAACAATATCGTGGACCCGGTAGGCCAGCTCGGCACCCGGGCAATCGATACCGGTTGGAATATTCATCCGACGGTACTCGACCCACGGACGGCTATCGAGCACGACCATGTTCTCGCCACGATCCATCATCGCATTTAATTCTTCAGCAGATACGTTTGGCGTATCGGATTCAATCTCGACAAACTCACCAAACGCCTTAGAAGGAACGTTTACGCCGCGGAAAACAACATTACCTGCGGCCTCCCAACCAGAAACGCCACCGGTGAGAATGGATATATTAGTGTAGCCCCAATCACTGATTTTTGTTGCCGCGCGTTCGGCAAGCCCATCGCCACCATCGCACAAAACCAGCCGAACTGATTTCCGCGGTACTAGCGATAAAATATCCAGCTCTAGCCGGCTCATCGGCAAACACACAGCAAACAGCAGATGCCCGTCTGCGCCAAAGACGCCTTCTTCCCGAACGTCAAGAAGGGCCAGCTCATCCTCATCAAGAAGCCAGGTACGGAGGTCGGCGGGGGAGATTTGATTGGTCATAGCTAATTTTGATCTCATACAGAAATAAATCGGATAAACATTCTAGGCATCCCACGCAGCACCGACAACCAACTGCGCTTTTATGAGGTGCCATCCAATGGCATAGTCCGTCCATGCCCAGTGGTGAGTCAGAAAATAGTGCGATCGTTTTTGATCGGATGGCGGTTCGACGCCAACGCGAACGCGCGGCTAGAAGATTTAGCAAACATGATTTTTTGTTTCGCGAAGTGGCCGAGCGTCTGGTCGATCGTTTGGCGGATATTCGGCGTAATTTTCCACTTGCTATCGATCTCGGGAGCCGTGGCAATCACCTGAGCCAGCTTTTGGCAGATAATACGTCGATCGAAACCATCATCGAGATGGGGCTTATAACGAGAGCAAGCAAAACTGGATTTGTTGGCGACGAAGAAGCTCTTCCGCTTGCCCCGGCCTGCGTCGATCTCATTGTTAGCAACCTAGTTCTCCATTGGACAAACGATGTACCGGGTTCGCTGATCCAATGCCGTCAGGCTCTAAAACCCGATGGTTTGTTTATGGCCTCCATTCTTGGCGGTGAAACGCTCACCGAATTACGCCAAGTGACAATGGAAGTGGAAGCAGAAATCTCCGGTGGTGTCTCCCCTCGGGTTTCTCCCTTTGCTGAGCTCTCGGATACTGCCTCGTTGCTGCAACGCGCCGGGTTTAATCTACCCGTCGCCGACAGCGATACCATCACAGTTACCTATTCCGATGTCTTCGCCTTAATGCACGATTTGCGAGGTATGGGCGAAACCAACGCTGTTATTGCCCGGTCGCAAAATTTCACGAAACGCGAATTCTTCTTCAAAGTGGCGGAGCGCTATACTGAACTTTTTGGCGACAGCGACGGACGTATCCCTGCAAGTTTCCAGATCCTCTATCTCACGGGTTGGGCCCCTGACACCTCACAACAACAGCCACTTCGACCTGGGAGTGCAACGGCCAGTTTGGCGGAGGCTTTGGAGAGTGAAGAACGATCCGCCGGCGAAAAGGCTGAACCCGCAGATAAGACATAAGAAATTAGGCTGAGGCGGGCTCTACGCCGACCGGCGTTTTCTCACGTTTTTCCGGGACTGACCAGGCAAGCACGGCGGCAACAAGAGCCAGTGCTAATCCCGCCATCCAGGTCCAATCATAGGTATGGAACAAGTCAAACATGCTGCCGCCAACGACCGCCCCCAACGCGCCGCCCAACGAATGGCCGAGGAACAAAATTCCCATGTTGAAACCCATCGTGCTGACGCCGAGATGGCTTGCTATGAGCCCCGCCGTCGGGGGGACGGTCGCAAAGTCGAGAGTGCCAAAGACGATCGCGAATATGAACAACAGTGCGTAATTGTCGGTGATAAAGAACAACATAATGAAAGTAAGGGCGCGCAAAAAATAGACACTTCCCAATAGACCCGGGCGATGGAATTTGTCAGTTAGATATCCGGAAATCACCATGCCCACCATATCGAAACCGGCGAGAACACCCGTCGCCGCTGCCCCCGTCGTAATGGTAAAGCCACAAGACGCCGCATACGGAATCAGATGGACTTTGACGATACCAGCCGTGGTAAAGCCGCAAATAAAATAGGCGCCGCCTAAAAGCCAAAAGACCGGGCTACGAATAAGAATGGCGAACTTAGCCATAAACGTTTTTGATCCGTCCCCTGTTTGTTTCTTGGCATCGGTTGAAACAGGCTCTCCAGGCAACAAGATGAAAGCGAGAATGCCCATGGCTATTATGAGGGCACCGAAGAGCATTAGTGTCGGCCGCCAGCCCGCGAGTTCAATAGCCCAGGCCATGAGAGGGATAAACAGTAACTGTCCTCCCCCAACGCCAGATGTCCCAATCGAAGTAGCGAGACCTCTGTTTTCTTCAAACTCGCGGGTAATCGTAGCGGTTGCCACTGGCAGGCTGACCATGCCGTACCCAATAGCTGAGAGCATGCAGTAAATGCCGATAAACACCCAAACGGGCGACAGCAATAGCGAAGATGAATCCATCGAGGCGCCAAGAATGACACAGAAGCCGCTCAAAATTGTGCCGCTAGAAACCAAGTAGCGCGGGCCAAACTTATCGAGTAAATGGCCAGCGTAGGGTGCTACACCACCCATCACGATCATGATCAGGGCTGCGCCTGAAGTCAGAAAAGTCCGCGACCACTCAAACTCTTTCTCCCACACCGGGATCAGAACCGGCAGGGACATCCGCGCCGCAAACGAGAAGCTCACGGTAAAAAAGATTACCGCGACGATAAGCCATCCACGCGGATTGGAACGGATCATGGAAAGGAACATCAGAAAATTCTATAGCAGATCGCGCAACATGGCGACCAACGGCACATCCGCCGGCGGCATGGGATATTCTTTAAGCTGGAGCGGGCGCACCCATTTCAAAATTTGGCCTTCCTTGGGCGTCACGGTCCCGTCCCAAACACGGCAAACATAAAGCGGCATCAAAAGATGAAAATCGTCATATGTATGTGAGGCAAAGGTAAAAGGTGCGAGGCAGTTTTCCGTAACGTCGATGCCAAGCTCTTCCTCAAGTTCCCGGATCAAAGCTGCTTCAGGCTGCTCACCCGGCTCCACCTTGCCGCCCGGAAACTCCCACAGTCCAGCCATTGATTTACCTTCGGGACGCTGTGCAATCAAAACACGCCCGTCGATATCGACTAGCGCAACAGCGACAACTAAAATTATCGGGACATCTTTAGCCACGCTCGACCCTAAGTCCGATAATCAGCGTTGATATCGATATAGCCGTGCGTCAGGTCGCAGGTCCAAACGGTCGCTTTACCACGCCCAACCCCGACATCTACCGAGATATCAATCTCCTGGCCCTTCATATGCAGTGCGACCGGCGTCTCGTCATAGCCAGGTTTGCGCAAACCATCCATCGCCACCTGAACACCGCCGATTTTTATATCAAGCGCATCTCGATTAGCTTTCTCACCGGCTTTGCCGACAGCCATAACAATTCTTCCCCAATTTGCGTCCTCCCCGGCAATCGCCGTTTTCACCAGCGGTGAATTGGCAATGGCAAGTGCAATGGTTTTTGCTGCCGTCGTCGACGCCGCACCGGTCACCGTCACCTCAATGAATTTACTGGCACCTTCACCATCGCGAACGATTTGTTGCGCGAGATCGATCATGATCTCCTCAAGCGCCCGCCGGAAATCTTTAAATCGGGGGTCGCCCAAACTGGTCACGGCCTTATGCCGTGCTTTTCCAGTCGCGCACAGCAAGACCGTATCACTGGTTGATGTGTCACTATCAACAGTAATGGCGTTGAACGATCTATCGGTCGCCGCGCGCAGTGTTTTTTGCAGCACCGGCTGCGCTATTTTGGCATCGGTAAAGACGTAGCCCAGCATCGTTGCCATATCGGGCGCGATCATGCCCGATCCTTTGGCAAATCCGTTCAGTGTGACGGTCACACCATCGATTTTCGCTGTTCGGGTGGCGCCCTTAGGAAACGTGTCCGTCGTCATGATGGCATTTGCAGCCGCTTTCCATGATTTAGGAGAAAGCTTCTTTTGCAGCCTTGGCAAAGCTTTGGTCAGCCGTTCAACCGGCAAGGGTTCGCCAATAACGCCCGTAGAAGACACAAAGACCTGATTTTTAGGGCAACCGACAGTTTTTGCGACCGCTTTGACGGTATCCCAAACGGCAAGCTCTCCCACTTGGCCCGTGAATGCATTCGCATTCCCTGAATTAACGACAATTGCCCGCACACGACCCTTTTTAAGAGCAGCACGACACCAGTCAATTGGCGCTGCAGCTGTCAGAGAGCGCGTAAAAACCCCCGCTATCACCGTACCAGGAGCTAGCTCTGCCAACATGACATCGCTACGCCCTTTATAACGGAGCCCACAAGCCCCGGCGGCAAGCTTAACGCCTGCAATCTCTGGAAGTGTCGGAAACCGTTTGGGAGCAAGAGGTGATTTCGTTGTCATAACTCTAAATTCGTATTGGCGTTTATGTGCTCAGCAGGTAACTAATTATTCTCAGTTTTGCCACAATTATGGACTATAACGTTCTCTGTTAATCGGCGAGCAAGATAACAGTGCAATTTACGGCTCGAAGCGCTATATCCCTAATCGTTGACAGAGACGCGGTAGGTACCTATGTGTCTGCCACCCGCTTAATGCTAAATTGCGGAGCCTGCAAGGGAATCCGCATATAAGAGAGGCTAAATGTTCGCTGCGCTAGCAGAGAGCGTTTTCGGAAGCGCCAATAATCGCTATCTGAAACGACTTGATAAAAAAGTAGATGAAATCAATGCCATGGAGCCTGCGCTCGAGGCGCTGGACGATGACGCCTTAAAAGCGCGCACTGCAGAATTGCGGACGCGGCATGAAGCTGGCGAGTCGCTGGATGATTTGTTGTGCGAGGCTTTCGCAACGGTCCGCGAGGCCGCGAAACGCACACTGGGTCAACGTCATTTCGATGTTCAGATGCTGGGCGGCATGGTGCTCCACGAAGGCGCCATCTCGGAAATGAAAACCGGTGAAGGTAAAACCCTGGTCGCAACTCTACCGGTTTATCTCAATGCATTATCCGGCAAGGGCGTTCATGTCGTCACGGTCAATGACTATCTGGCGCAACGTGATGCTGAGTGGATGGGGCAGGTTTATGAATTTCTTGGTCTAACCGTTGCGTGCGTCATCCATGGACTTGATGACCTTGAACGCCAGCAAGCTTATGGCGCAGATGTAACCTATGGCACTAACAACGAATTTGGCTTCGACTATCTCCGCGACAATATGAAGTTCCGATTGGAAGATATGGTCCAACGGAGATTCAACTTCGCGATTGTCGATGAGGTCGACAGTATCCTGATTGATGAAGCCAGAACGCCATTGATCATTTCCGGTCCTACCGAAGATTCATCGGAGATGTATCGCCGGATCAACGAACTGATCCCAAACCTTGTCGAAGAAGATTACGAAAAAGACGAGAAACAACGAACCGTCGCATTGACCGAGGCGGGTACGGAGAAGATTGAGGCCCTGCTTGCCGATACTGATTTGATGAGCGGCGCGTCGCTATACGACATTAATAACATCTCAGTCGTCCACCACGTTAATCAGGCGCTGAAAGCGCACACCCTATTCCAGATCGACACCGACTATATCGTCAAAGATAATCAGGTTATCATTATCGACGAATTCACCGGTCGTATGATGGAAGGCCGGCGCTATTCAGAAGGCCTACATCAGGCTCTCGAAGCAAAAGAGCATGTTGCCGTTCAAAACGAGAACCAAACCCTCGCCTCGATTACTTTCCAGAACTATTTCCGGCTCTACCCAAAACTCGCCGGCATGACTGGTACGGCTATGACAGAAGCTGGCGAATTCGGCGATATCTATGCATTAGATGTTGTCGAAATTCCAACCCATAAGCCCTGTGTCCGAGAAGATCAGGATGACGAGGTTTATCGTACAGCCGACGAAAAGAACGAGGCGATTGTTGCGCTGATAGAAGAATGCCAGGCACGAAATCAACCAGCCTTGGTCGGCACGATCTCGATTGAAAAGTCTGAGCAACTCGCAGCGTTTCTCGAGAAACGCAAGATTGAACACAACGTGCTGAACGCACGCTACCACGAACAAGAAGCCTTTATCGTCGCCCAGGCCGGCAAACCCGGCCAGGTCACGATCTCAACCAACATGGCAGGCCGCGGTACGGACATTCAGCTCGGTGGTAATGTCGACATGCAGGTCCTTGAAGAGCTGTCAAAAATCAAGGACCAAAAGAAACACGCCGCGCAGGAATCGGAAATTCGCGCCCGCGTTGAGGCAGAGGTCGATGCCGCAAAAGAAGTCGTGCTGGCAGCAGGTGGTCTGTACATCATCTGTACCGAACGTCATGAATCCCGACGTATCGATAATCAGCTCCGCGGTCGTTCTGGACGACAGGGTGACCCTGGTGCGTCAAAATTCTTCCTATCGCTGGAAGATGATTTGATGCGGATCTTCGGATCCGAGCGCATTGATACGATGTTGCAGAAACTCGGCCTTGAAGAAGGCGAGGCGATAGTTCATCCGTGGATCAACAAAGCACTGGAAAAAGCGCAGCGCAAAGTCGAAGAGCGCAACTTCGAAATCCGCAAAAATCTGCTGCAGTTCGACGATGTTATGAACGATCAGCGCAAGGTGATTTACGAGCAGCGCCGCGAACTCATGGAAGTTGAAGATGTCTCCGGCACTGTCACCGACATGCGTCATGAGGTTATCGACGATATCGTATCCCGCTGCATTCCTGAAAAAGCCTACGCCGAACAATGGGACACCGATGCGCTCCATGAAGAAGTATTACGCATCATCGGTCTCGATTTGCCGGTTGCTGACTGGGCCAAGGAAGAGGGCATCGCGGATGAAGAAATTCGCGAACGGCTAACGGATGCTGCGAACCGACGTATGGCCGAGAAGGTAGCAAATTACGGGCCAGAAATGATGCGGCTCGCAGAAAAGAGCGTTCTACTACAAGTCCTCGATCAGATTTGGAAAGAGCATCTGTTGGCTCTTGATCATTTGCGTCAGGGTATCGGGCTGCGCGCCTATGCCCAAAAGGATCCTTTAAACGAATATAAGCATGAAGCGTTTGATCTGTTTGACCAGATGCTGGCAATGCTGCGTGAAACAGTCACTCAGGTCCTCTGCCACATGGAAATCTCTGACGACGACCCAGCAGGTTTAATGGATTACGAGATGGGTGACATGGAAGAATCCCGTCTTGATCCTGCATTTTCGGAGGATGCGGGCATGGCTGCGGTAACCGATGAAATCCATCCTGCCGCGCAAGTACAATCAATGATGCAAGGTCCGACTGTATTTCCTGCAAACACCGATCCGGCGGACGTACCACCGGGGTGGCGATTGCATGAACCACTTGGACGATGGATTGATCCCGAAGAACCAGAAAGCTGGGGTAAAGTGCCGCGCAACGCCGCCTGCCCTTGCGGTTCAGGCAAGAAATTCAAAATTTGTCACGGCCGGGTCTAATAAAACCCGCGACCCATTTGTTTAAATATCAATCCTGTCTAAGACGACAAAACGTCATTCCCCAACGTAATGAATCGTTCACGTCGTTGAGCCTTCAAAGCGGCGCCATCCATACCATCGATTTCTTTCAACGCTTCATCGATCCCGTCACCAACACGTTTAATCGTATCGTCCCGATCACGGTGCGCAGCGCCCAACGGCTCGGGAATGATGGCATCGATTACCCCAAGCCGTAGCAAATCCTTCGCTGTCAATTTCAAGGCTTCGGCGGCTTCCTCAGCGTGGTCGGCGCTACGCCATAGAATAGAAGCACAACCTTCCGGCGAGATGACGGAATAAACGGAATGCTCCATCATCAAAACACGGTTGGCGGTGGCAATGGCGATGGCACCACCACTTCCTCCTTCGCCTATCACGACACTGACGATCGGCACAGTCAATTTAAGGCAAACCTCGACGGACCGCGCGATCGCTTCTGCTTGACCCCGTTCTTCAGCACCGATGCCTGGATAGGCACCAGGTGTGTCCACAAGGGTAATGATCGGTAACGAAAACTGCTCAGCAAGCCCCATCAACCGTTGCGCCTTCCGGTACCCTTCGGGTCGGGCCATACCAAAATTATGTTTAACCCGGCTTTCCGTGTCGTTGCCCTTCTCTTGCCCCATCACGACGACGGAACGCCCACGGAACCTCCCAAGTCCTCCCATGACAGCCGCATCTTCAGCGAAAGCACGATCACCGGCGAGCGGCGTAAATTCGTCTATCAGAGATGAAATATAATCCACGCAATGTGGCCGCTCGGGATGACGCGCCACCATCACGGTCTGCCAGGGTGACAGCTTGGTATAAATTTGCGTCAGGGATTTATCGATACGGCCTTGCAGCTTGGATAACTCGTCGGCAATTTTGATATCACCGATATCCGACATATGACGGAGTTCCTCCATCTTGCCTTCGAGTTCGGCTACCGGTTTCTCAAATTCCAGAAAACTCGTCATTTTTTCCTCTAAACGCTTTTAGCCATATCAAACAGTATCATTCGCCATCCCATTCGCTAGTGGATGGAAATTGCGGATGAGCGATTTTAACCGCTCATCTAACACATGTGTATAGATCTGTGTCGTTGAAATATCAGCATGGCCTAACATCTGCTGTACAGATCGCAAATCCGCATCATGCGCCAGGAGATGACTGGCAAATGCATGGCGCAAAACATGTGGCGAGACAGCCGAAGCGGAAAGTCCGGCGCCAACAGCCAACTCTTTAAGAAGTACGGCAAACATCCCCCTGGTCAAATGCCCTTGTTTTGCGCTTTTGGACGGAAACATCCAGGGTGAAGTTTTATCCGTAGCAATAAATCGAGACCGAATCGGGAGCCATGCTTCAATAGCCTCTCGCGCAGGAAGACTTAAGGGCACTATGCGCTCTTTTCCGCCCTTACCGCGGACTGTCACAACAGAACGGTCTCTCGCTAACGCCCCGAGCGGCAAACCCACTAGTTCCGACACTCGTAACCCGGTCGCATAAAGCGTTTCAACCAGAGCAACTAATCGAACACCGCGCGGGCCTTTTACGGCACGGGCGCCAGCAAGCAACAATTCGACATCGCTTTCAGATAGTACTTTGGGCAAGGGTCGACCGCGCCTGGGGCTATCGACCGACGCCGTCGGATCGTCCTTGCGAGTGCCTTCCGACACCAAAAAGGCAAAATATTGGCGCAAAGCCGATAAGCGACGCGCCATTGTCGTTGGCGCCATTCCAGCACTGCCCATCGACGCCATAAAACTGCGGACCATTTCCGTCGATGTTTCAGATGAAATTTCGCCACGTTTCGCTACGAACTCTTCAAAGGCCTTTAGATCGCTTTGGTAGGACTCCACTGTCTTTGACGATGCGCCGCGTTCTACTGCCAGCATTTCCAGAAATGCTTCGGCATGACGGGACAAAACAATTTTCTCGCCATACAGACTCGAATGCTTAGAGCCCTGCTTCAATTGCCGCCTCCAGTGCGATTGCCTTTGCTTCTGCCGCAAATTCAATTTTCTTGAGAGCCGATATCGCCATTTCCACTGCCGATAGGTTTTTCACACCGGCTCCGCGGTCACCAAGAGCGACCAGGGCCATTGCTACAGTGCCACCGCGACTACCGGTTTGTGCCGCCCGGGAGAGCGCATTCCGTACCACCGCACTTGGAACGTAGGCTTGTGTCGCTGGGCCGCCATCCAAAAGCTTGCCCCAAAGCTCAGATGGCACTGCGGTACCCATAGCGCTCAATAGGCTAAACAACGTTCGAGCCTGAACTATTGGAGCAGTTCCTGCTGCAGTCCGAACATTCCACCAATTTGTGATTTCCTTAGGCTCTATGCTGGAAATTTCCGCACCAGACAAAAATATTTGTAATGGCCATAGGGCAGATTTCTCATTGCTCCTTAATTTCTGTTCATGCGCATAGGCGAGCCACTTACGGGCGCCTGCAATATCCCCTACTGTAATAAGGATACGTGCAGCATCACCGGCAAACCAAGTCGTCTCTGTTGACGGAGATAGTGCTTTCACCATTGGACTGTGAGCAAACGCCGTAGCACGCCAACCACCCTTTTGCCGAGCCAGCTGAAATGCCAATTGGATGAGTTTAGCGCGTTCTGCCGCTGACCCTGCTTTCTGCGCCGCTTGAACCAAAAGGGCACGCCCCCCGACACCCCAGTTGTCAGCAGCATGACGAGGGGCCTGCTTTAAAACAGCCGCGTCAAAAGCAACTGCGCTGTATATATCTGCCAAAATTTTGCCGTCGAGCACACCAATATCTACTGCTTCTTCGGCTGCGGTAAGCCTCAGATCGAGCGTTGCATTCGGGCTCAATGCAATCGCCCGAAGAGCTGCGGGAGAGGCTTTCTCTGTTGTATCTTCTGGCAAGGCTAAACCGGCTGAACGCATCAGGGCCAAATGAAGAGCCGACGGGCCGGTCAAACTGACAATTTGTGGAGGTGTCGCACCAGACAATCTCTCCATTCCCGCAAAAAAAGCTGGATGGATAGCATCTGAGCGCTCAGCCAAAACATCTGACAAAAGAGCAGCTTCAGCCTTTTTGCCCGTCATCGCCAAACAAAATGCTGAAACTTGTTGCCAATAAATACCTTTAAACTCATCGCTATAGGCTCGTACTCGCTGACAGGCGCCCGCCGTATTATTCTGAAACAACTGTCCATCGATACCAAAATGCACCAGATGTTCCGCGTGTGCTCGGGTCGGAGCAGATGAGACAAGGGACATGGCCGATTTAATATCCCCAGAAGCGAATAGCGCTTTTACGCGCCGCTGAAACAATCCGGGTTCAGTGTTCTCTCCCTTCGGAGCGACCGCTTGGGTCAAGAGCAATCGACGCATCAACTTTCGCATCGTTGGCGAGCGAACACGCGATGGTAGCGAGGCGATTGCCCGTGCGACGAAGGATCTACTCGTTCCTTGCCACATTTCTGTTCCGAGCCCACCGCTTGTATCATCAATAACGCCTACCGAATCTGGGTCGAGATCGCTCAACGTCTGAATGGTGACAGCCCCATCGCTACCATCTGACGGCGATGCAGGCTTATAATCGGTTGCTGGTTTAGAGTTAGGCGTAGTGCCAGAAGAATTTGGACCTTCCAACACAGAACGGCGCGGCCCGAGACGTACAGGAGCGTTTTTTGGCGCAGATTTGTTAGTCTCCTGCGGTGCTACTTCGGACTTTACTGATTCAGGAGGATTAGACTGCGCGATCTGAGAGCCGGGCAGACTTGACGAGCTCGCCTGTGAAACAAGGCAAAAAGCACCCGCAACGAATGCGAATGCGGTCATAGAATTAGCGCGGAAACCTGTCATCGGGCAGTGTCTTTTCAATTGTTGATGAAGGGGCTGGAATATCCCACATAGCAAGAAATCCGCCCCCGCCAAGTATCAGGACGACCAAAAACAATAACAGGAAAATAGTTACTCGCATCATCAATGCCACGCAGGGTTCCGGGGTTTGGCCACAATCCCGCCTTTACTTCGTTTCCTGTATCACGCCGTGGTGAATCGACGCCATATAATTCCACGCGACATAACGCGGAAACCGTCTTATATTTACAGACTTTAAGGTTGATAGCATCTAATCGTGGCAAATTTTGGGCAGTCTACCGGTCGGGACTCTGAGTTTCAATTAGTTGGAGCACTCGACTAACTTCATGTCGACCGAACAATGAGCGCGAACAAGCTATCATATACACATATACCGAAAACCATCGTCTTGGTGGGGCTGATGGGTGCCGGCAAAACATGTATTGGCAAAAGACTAGCGCAGCGTCTGGGATTGCCATTTGTCGATGCTGACGATGAAATCGAAAAGGCAGCCGACTGTTCAATCGCTGATATATTTGAATTATACGGTGAATCGGCCTTTCGTGACGGTGAACGTCGCGTCATAGCCCGACTTTTGAACGATCCCGTGCAGGTTCTCGCGACCGGCGGTGGCGCCTTTGTCGACGACGAGACACGCGCGCGCGTAAAGGAAACTGCGATCTCAATTTGGATCCGTGCAGATATTGAACTTCTGCTCAACCGGACCGGACGGCGCAATAACCGCCCTTTGCTTAAAAACACCGACCCACGCAAGACCTTAGAAAAGTTGATAGCAGAACGATATCCATCCTACGAAAAGGCCGACATTGTCATTGAGAGCGGGCGCGAATCCCCCGACGTTACCGTTGATCAGGCCTTGGCTGCCCTTGAAGAAATACTCCCCTCATTCGATCGCCCAAACGCGGATGTCGGAAAATGAACACACGCAAGACTCTTTCAGTGGCGCTAGCGGACCGGAGCTATGACATCATTGTCGGCCATAATCTATTGCGCGATGCAGGTCAGTTAATCGACCCGATAATTACTCACGAACCAGTCATCGTTGTTACAGACGACAATGTCGCGGGACACCATCTCGGTACCCTAGACCTCGCACTGCAATCAGCAGGAATAGCCAGCACCGTTATTACACTTCCAGCTGGCGAAAACACTAAGGATTATGATGGCTTTCACAATCTCGTAACATCAATTTTGGATATCGGCCCCGAGCGACGCTCAACCCTGATTGCCTTGGGTGGCGGTGTCATTGGTGATATTACGGGATTTGCAGCTAGTGTTATTCTCCGCGGAATTGATTTCATCCAAATCCCAACAACCCTCCTGGCTCAAGTCGATAGTTCAGTGGGAGGCAAGACCGGCATAAATACTCAGCACGGCAAAAATCTGGTTGGCAGCTTCTATCAACCTCGGCTGGTTCTCGCCGATACCGGTACGCTCGATACGCTGCCGCGACGCGAGCTGCTCGCGGGATATGCCGAAGTCGTTAAATATGGGCTGCTCGGTGACAAGGCGTTTTTCGAATGGCTCGAAAAAAATGCCGATGCCTTAATTGATGGCGATGAAACGCTACGCCAACAATCTGTCATCACGAGTTGTCGGACCAAAGCCAATATTGTGAGCCGCGACGAAAAAGAAACCGGCGACCGTGCCCTTCTTAATCTTGGTCATACATTCGGACATGCCTTGGAAGCGGAAACCGGATTTGGCGAAAAATTATTGCATGGTGAGGCCGTCGCAATCGGTATAATGATGGCATTCGATCTGTCGACGCAGATCGGGCTATGCCCTGTAGAGGATACGACCCGAGTTCGAGCGCACTTCAAATCAGTTGGGTTACCTGTCCAACCGACCGACATATCGGGTCAAGCTTGGAGCAGCACCGCACTATTAGGTCATATGGCGCAGGACAAGAAGGTTCGGGATGGAAAAATTACGTTCATACTCACCCGCGGAATCGGGAATGCCTTCATAACATCAGACGTGAAAATTTCCGATGTAGAAGCGTTACTGGATAAAGCGATTGCCGCATAAAATCGACAATTGATGATGGTCAACAACATGACTTTTACGCGTTAGGACAGCGCAAAGAATGGAAACCGAAACTCTAGCCACAATCGGTGGCATCACAGTTCTCCTTATATTATCCGGCGTCTTTTCGGGGTCGGAAACTGCCCTGACAGCAGCATCACGTCCGCGTATGCACTTGCTTCAAAAACGAGGCAATAAGTGTGCTGGCATTGTTACCAAGCTATTCTCACGCCGGGAAAAACTCATCGGTGCAATTCTGCTGGGAAATAATCTCGTCAACATATTGGCTTCCGCCTTAGCCACCAGCCTGTTGATCGGCATATTTGGCGAAACTGGCGTCATCTATGCAACGGTGGCAATGACAGTTCTTGTCTTGATTTTTGGCGAAGTGATGCCAAAAACATATGCGTTTCACAACGCCGACAGAGTGGCTCTCCTCATCGCCCCAATGTTCCGCTATGTCGTCGCCTTGCTGTCACCGATTACCCATACGATCAACCTTTTGATCACGGCAACCTTGCGGCCTTTTGGCGTCAAGTTCGACACGGAAGAGGAGTTCACCGCCGCCCAGGAGACCCTGCGGGGTGCCATTGATCTTCACATGGGAGATGAGCCCGCTGTTCAACGTGAACGGGTCATGCTGCGTTCTATCCTCGATCTCTCAGACGTCAATGTCGGTGAGGTCATGCATCATCGCCAAGATATCGTGATGATCGATTCCGACTTGCCAGCGAGCGATATCGTTAATCAAGTTGTCAGCAGCCCCTATACGAGAATTCCATTATGGCGCGGAGAACCCGATAATATTGTAGGCGTCATTCATGCCAAGGTTCTGCTGCTTCATGTTCACGCCAACCAGGGCAACCTCGATCTAATCGATATTGATGCTGTCTCTTCACCCCCTTGGTTTATTCCTGAATCAACTTCGCTCCACGATCAACTTCAAGCGTTCCGGCGGCGCCATGAGCATTTTGCGTTGGTTGTCGATGAATATGGCTCCCTTATGGGTATCGTTACGCTCGAAGATATTCTGGAAGAAATCGTCGGCGACATCGCCGATGAACATGATGAAGTACCGGTTGGCGTCCGGCGACAGAGCGATGGGACCTATCTTGTCGATGGCCGTGTCACGATCCGTGATCTCAATCGACGCCTTAATTGGGAACTCCCCGATGACGATGCTGCAACAATCGCTGGCCTGGTTATCCAGATTGGTCGAGTTATTCCTGAAGAGGGACAGATATTTACCTTTGAAGGGTACCGTTTCCAGATTGTAAACCGACGTAAGAACCGGTTAGCGCTCATCCATATCACGCCGCCGGCCCAGCCAGATGGAACCAAGGAAGAAGCTGAGCTTGAATAGTCCTTCCGCTGTATTGGTAACCATTATTCCATTGAGTCCACGTATGAAAGAAAGCTAATGCCGCTTACCCAACCCACCGATCGCGAACCCATACAAACCCGCGCTATCGAGGTTACCAGCTATCGCCGTGCTGATGACCAATGGGATGTCGAAGGGCATCTAACGGACACTTCTGCATATGCCTTTGAAAATGAATATCGCGGCACCATTGATCCTGGTGTTCCTATCCATGACATGTGGCTCCGCCTAACATTAGACAAAAATATCGAGATCACCGAAGTCGACGCTGCCATGGACGGCACACCTTATGCCATCTGCCCAGGTGTGGCGTCTGCATTCCAAAAGTTAAAAGGGGAAAAAATTGGCCGCGGCTGGAATCGCCGAATTCGTGAACTTTTGGGCGGTGCAGAAGGTTGCATTCATATGGTGGATCTCCTCCGACCAGTAGGAACGATTGGATATAAAACAGTCAAGCGCGAGGCCGCACAGCTCGTTAAGGCGCCGACAGAAAAATCCGATGACATGCCATACCAAATCAATAATTGCCATGCGATGGCAAGCGACGGTGACCTGGTAAAGGAGCGTTGGCCGCACCTTTACACGGGGACAAATTGACACGCTGTTTCAGCCAAATTTCTTGTATGTAAACAGTAGCCTCCTCATACTGTCTGCGTGAAGAAACGCGATCAAATATTGGAAGTTCTAAGTGCCCCTCGTATTGAGGATGGCATGCGTTTATGTGACGCGCCGGAATGTCGTGAACATGGCGAATTTAGAGCACCCAAATCGCGGGATGATCTCAATAATTATTTCTGGTTCTGCATGGAACATATCCGCGCCTATAACGCGCGCTGGAATTTCTACGCAGGCGTATCACAGGGGGACATCGAGAAGCAGCTACGCGCTGATACCACATGGTGGCGCCCGACATGGCCACTCGGCAGCAGAGCCGGTACGGGCGATACCCCGAACATCGATTTTGGCGTATTTGGTGCAGACAACTGGGAACGCGACCGTGTTAGAGCCACTCACCCACAGGAAGATGGGTGGCGCCCCCGACCTGGATCACCAGAGTCAGAGGCAATGGCAGTCATGGACATGGATGGTCCCGTGACAAAAGACGACATTAAAGAACGGTATAAAGCGCTGGTGAAACAAAATCACCCAGATACCCATGGCGGTGATCGTAAGGCTGAAGAGCGGCTAAAAATTATCAACCGCGCCTATTCAACATTAATGGCTTGCGACGAAATCTAGCGTCACAAATCACATTCAATTGTTAGGGGACTTTCCGCAGAGACGGAAATTAGCTAGCCGTCGCGGCCTCTGACGCCAGACGAATTTTGCGTTTCAAACGCTGTGCTTCATCTGTCAGCTTAGTGTTGGACGTAGACAACAAATAAGCATCGATGCCGCCATTTTTTTCGATCGTACGGATCGTCTGCGTCGACAGCTTCAGCTTTACCGAACGGCCCAAAGCTTCAGACGGCATAGATGACACCTGAATATTAGGCAGGAAACGCCGACGCGTTTTATTATGCGCGTGGCTTACGTTATTGCCAGCAAGGACACCCTTGCCTGAAATGCTGCATCGACGTGACATGTTCTTTGTCCAGACTGATCAAAATAAATGAACCCGGCACACCGCCGGGGACCGCGCTTTTTAATAACGTATGGACCCTACGTCAAGGAGAAAGGGTATCTAAAATACTACGTCAAAGATTGCCTCTGTCGCTATTTTTGGGCGCTGGCGGTATCGGTCGCGGGTTTTACCTGAATTGCCAGGAAAAACATTACAATCATGACCACCGCACCCGAGAAAAACGGCCAGTCCGGCCCATAGGCCCCAAAGGCAAAACCCGCCCACGCAGGCCCTGTAATCCGCGCCATTGCCGAGCAGGACTGCGACAAACCAAGCAAACTCCCCCGCTCACTCGAATGAGCATATTTTGATACCAAGCTTGAAAGAGAGGGGTTATTGACGCTGACACCAAAAACTATGAACCCAAAAGCAACGCAGAGACCAATGGTCTCGGTCATCTGGGGAAGCAAAAGAACCCCGCAAAAAATCATCACCGCGCCAGCACAAATCAACCGGTGTTCGCCAAACCGACGGGTCAATCGTCCGACCAAGAACCATTGGGTTCCCGCCGCGGTGATGCCCATAAAGGTATAAATCCAGCCATTCTGCCAGGGGCCCCAACCCAGCATGCGTTCGGACCACAATACAAATGTTGTTTCAACGCCAGAAAATACAAAGGGCGTCAAGGTCACGACGACAAAGAGGAGTGCGAGTTGCCGAATGCGGATCGCCTCAAGAAATACGCGGCTCAACGAACGTTGCCCCTTTGCAGCTTCTTCACGAGTTTCGACGGCGACGGTCTCGCGAACCTGGATACAGGCAATACAAAATGCCGTGCCTGATAGGACCGCTGCGATCAGGAAGGGCAAGGCAAGGTTGGGGTTCGTCGGGTCAGAACCCGCAAACAATCCACCGATAGCGGGGCCAACGATAAAACCCAGCCCATGGGCGGCGCCAACCTTCGCCATGGCCCCGGCACGCGCTGCCGTGCTGGTAACGTCGGCAATGAAGGCATGAATAACGCCGGAGTTTGCAGCCATCGACCCGATAAAAGCGCGCGCTAGAAAAAGCATAAGCAACGAGTCTGTTATGGTCATCGCCAGATAACCGCAGAACATGCCAGCAAGCGTAAACAGAATGACAGGCCGGCGCCCGACCCGGTCGCTCAACCGTCCCCACAAGGGCGCAAAGACAAATTGCGAAAAGGAAAATACCGTTGCGAGTAGCGTTACCTCAAGCGGACTCGCACCAAATCTCTCGGCGAAGAATGGTAATAATGGCAGGACGATGCCAAAACCTACGGTATCGACAAATATCGTCAGCAGCAGCGCGGGCAAAATGGGTCTCCGTCAGAAACCGGGTCGCCAAACGGTGTTACAGGGTGTTAGTTGAGTCGACCGACCGACCGGGCAAGAACGAGGTAAAGCTTACCAATATCTGCCGACAAGAAAGTGGAGCTTAACAAATTTTCAGGATCACTTTCATTGGCCTCATTGAGCAGCCGCTCAAAGTGATCAAGATAGCGCTGAACATATTTTCGGAAATTGTCATCATCCTCAAATTTACCCTTAATGACATCGCGTGCGTGTCGGGCATCATCCTGCAACATAGAACGAACAAAGATACCTTTCTCACCACGCGCCAGTCGTGGCCACAGCTTTTGCGACCCGACTTCGTCCAACAAGCGATTTAAATCAATGGCCGTCGAGTTGAGATCCTCGATAATAAATCGTGACGCTCGCAAGAACATATCGCGGCGCGCATCAAAACTATTTTGTCGTACCAATTTAGCTTGTTTTTCCGCCAAATCAGATGCCTGGACAAGCTCATCCGCCTGCTCAGAAAATACCGCCCCGATTTGAGTGGCCTGATCCGCAGCGCGATCCAATGTACTGGTCATGTCATTCGAGTGGCGTTGCAAAGATTGACGGACAGAATCAACTTGCCGGGAGGCATGCTCTGAAGCAGATGCAAGCTCTTGGGTCTCGGCTCGGAAGACCCGGCCTATACTCTCAACGCGTTCTTCAGCGACACTGGCTGATGTTTCTAGGGCGCCTGACTCATCTTTCAGAGCGCTAATAACGTTGGTCACATCAGCAGCTGCTTTCGTGCTCGATTCAATCATCGCCCGCGCTTGCGCTTGTAATGCGTTACCGACGATCGTCAGACATTCGACCGTTTCCTTAGAGGCCTCCCCAAGATCTGTCGTTCGCGCACCAATTGTCTGATTCACTTCTTCAGCGCGATTAACCGCCTTTTCCGCTGTCTCCGCCAAACGCTGAAGTTCGATCTCGGTAGTTTTGGAAATTTCTTCAGTTCGTCGAACGATTTGGCTGGCAATCCGATCCAATGCTTCGGCCTGCTCACCCACTAACGAGCGGATCGAGTCAGAATGGCTCGCCGCCTGTTCAGAAGCGGCGATAAGATTTTCTGCCTGATCCACAAAAGTAGAACCAACGACCGTTGTTCTCTGAACAACCGTATCAATCGCCGCCGCAAGATCGGTTGTCCGCTTGGCTAAAATTTCGCCAATTTCCTCTCCGCGCTCAGCAGCCCGTATCGATACATCATCGAGATCACCGGACTGTTTTACCAGCGCCGCGCCAACCACTTTCACCCGGGCAGCGGCTTGCGCTGCAACCCGCTCCGACGTTGACGCAAATTCATCAGTCTGTCGCCGAAGCGTAGCGGCCACTTCTTCAGCTTTGACAACCACTTGCTCTGTTGCGCTGCTCGACACCGCGAGCATGCTCGCAGATTCGGTCTGCAAAGCTTCATCCATCTCTCTAATTTTTGCAGTCACTTCTCCGGCGACCTGTTCGGACATCGCCGTTAGCGCCATTGCTTCTTGCTGAAGCGCATCACCGACCTCTGTTATGCGGGACATGCTCCGCTGTGCGGCATCGCCGGTTATCCCAGCGCTCTCCTCCATATGGGCACGCAACACGTTTTGAATTTCCCGCGTCCGCTCCGCCGCCGAACTGGAAGAAGCCTCCGCAACCTGGGTGAATAGACGCAATTGCTCCCGCAATATCGCACCAACATCTTCAGCTTTGGTACGAACGGCTTCCGCTGCCGACTCCGATGCAGTATTTAGGGCTTCACCTTGCTGCTGCAGGACAGCAGCGACTTCTTCGGTTCTCGCCTCGATCAGGACTGAGGTTCGTTCGGCATCGACTGTCATCCGATCAGATTGTTGGCGGAACACCCCACCGATCTGCTCTATTTTATCAATCGCGGCACCGCCAACTTGCGCGGCGGCATCGTTCATCTCGCCAGCGTGGCTCCGCAATTCTGCTGTTAGGTTTGCCAAATTCTGACGTGCCATTTCAGTCGCGCCATCTTGCTCCTTCACTAATTCAACCGAATGTGCCGACAACGACTTGGCGAGATCATCCATCTGCGCGCGTGCCTTTTCGATCGACCGGTCAGCAGTCGCAGAGATCGCTTCGCCCTGCCGGATGAGAGCATTCCCCGCATCAGAGATTTTCCGGGCAGCAACCTCCGAAAGACGGTCCGCTTGGCCTGCGAACTCGTTCCCTGCTGTATTGATCTCTTCTCCAGCAAGCTTAATGCGCGCTATGGTTTGTTCTGCACCATCCCCCAATGACGAAGCTTCTTCACGAAATGCCTCAACAGTTTCATGAACTTGTCCAACTGTTGCCCGCGCACCGGTCATAAGCTGCTCGGTCCGTTGTCGGAAATTTTCCGAAACATCATCAACACTATTGACCGCCTGCTTGAGACCAGAAATCAACGTCACCGACTGTTGACGAAACGTGTCACCCAGTTGCCGCGCACGTTCTAGGGCCTGTTCGGCGGAATCATTGAGACCAGCCGCGTGGGCCTCAAGTGTTTCACCAACATCATTTACTTTAGCAATAGCCACGTCGGACTGCTCGCTAAGCTGCTCCGTCTGCCGACGAAGCCGTTCACCTGTATCATCAATCCCTGCAGTTATCTGGCCGAAATGATTGAGCACCCCGTCCGTATGATTGTGCACGGCATCTGTAGCGGCACGAACGCGATCCACTGCTTCCTCAGCACCCGGACCCATTGCTTTAATCTGATCAGCAAATGCCTGACCCGTTCCTTCAAGCTTACCGAGCACGTCGCTCGAAACTTCTTCCAGTTCACGGACCTGTTTTTCCACCGACTCATGGACGACCCCGGCGCGTTCTGCGAGGCGACCCGCAACGACATCAAGTTGTTCGGTCTGTCGGTGCAAACCATCATGAAGATATTGCGCCTGCGAAACCGCCCGCTCTGACACCGCGGAGAGTTCCTGGGCCTGGCGGCGCAACGATTCTGCGACCTCCTGGACCCGTTCTTCTGAATCTTCGGACGGGTACGTCAATCTCCGAAGATCAGCGCGTAAAGCGCTGGCAGTGTCGGTTAAAACTATACCGCGCCCGATGTAAGCCATGCCGAGCCACAAAAAGGCGAGTGGTGCAAAAATTCCGGTGAGCACCGCTCCCAATTCGTGCGGCAACAAGGTCAAAACATTTGACCAGCCAATCGAACTTTGAACATACAGAGCCGACAGCGCGAGCCAAATTGACGTAGCCGCCCAAGCTACAATTGTCGACGTCCCGGCGCGGCCTCGTGTTAGGAATCGGAAGATCATTGTATCTGGCCGTCCACCCCCACGAAATTTCAGGACAGATCCTGTCTTAGACACCCATCGGCATCTCCGACAACACCCTCCTCAACCAAAGGAAAAGTATAGCCAAGGCCAACGATTCGTACCAAGGAAACGACGGATCTCGAAAATTCCGGTTACCAGCTAAATGTCTGAATAGCGGCATCAGGATAGACGCCTTCTGGAGCGCAGACATCGGCAATGCGTTTTCCGGCTTCAATAGAGCGATCACCTTCAGCGACACCGAACGCGTCACCATGTATGCCGCCGATAACCAAGACGGAATACATGCCGAGTGTGCGGGCACCGGTAATGTCAGTTTTAAGCGAGTCACCAATCGCCAGGACCCGCGCCGGTTCTGGATTACCCATAAGGTGTAGACAGGTGTCGTAAATTGGGCGGTAGGGTTTGCCATAATAAAGAACGTCACCGCCAAGCTCTTCATATCGCTTGGCCAATGCACCAGCACAAATGATTCGGTGCCCGCCCCGGATGACTTCAAGGTCAGGGTTTGCACAGACCATTTTGACGCTTGCTGCAGCACCCTGTTGAAGAAAGTCCTCATAATCCGCGACCGTTTCTTCATCTCCCCACGGGCCCGTATTTACGATCAAACCGGCGTCCGCGACGGCATCGATCTTCTGCAAATCAAGATTATCGAATAGCCCGTCATCGCGATCAGGCCCAATATGAACGTAAGTTGGTTTCACACCATCGAACCAGGTTTCACGGCGTTCGGTGAGGCCAAGGTGGGTCGCCTCACCAGAGGACATAATGATCGGACACAGCTCGTCGGCAACCCCCATACCATCCATGCCATGCCTGACAGCATCGGCACGGCGCGGGGCATTTGTAAGCATCGCATAGGGCTTGCCGGTTTCCGCTATTTTCTCCAAGCCGTTAAGCACGCCAGGATACAATGTAACGCCATCATGGATGACGCCCCATAAATCGATAATATAAGCGTCGAAATCGTCGGCAACCTCAGAAAGGCCGGGAAGAATTGGGATTTGATCCGTCATGATGACGGGTTGTGCCACGGACCGCTGTGCTTGGGAAGAGGCTGGATTTATTCTACGCGGGCGAGCCGGGGTTTGCCGAAGAGATAACCCTGCCCATAGTCAATTTTAAGGTCCAGCAGATCGAGAAGTTGGGGTTCAGTCTCAATTTTTTCAACGATCAGATCCATACCTTGCCGGTTAAACACCCGCTTGATGTCTTCGACGGCGATAGGACCGCTTGGGTTATTTACTTCATCCAGCAGAATTTCGGCATCTAGTTTGACGTACTTAAATCGGTTTTTGATCAAATCTTCGCAATCAACATTGAGGCTAGAGACTTGATCAACTGAGAATTGGAAGCCGAGAGATGCAAGCTGTTTCAAATGCTGCTCGATGTCATGATCACGATTTACCACTGTCGCATAGGGAAATTCGAAAATCAGATTTGGTGCAAGTCGTGCGTTGTCCGCCATAAACTCGACAAAATCGCTGAAGAAGTGACGATCAGTCAGGCTATGGGCAGAAATATTACAGAAGAATCCGATATCCTGCTTACTGTTTTGCGTTCGTCGCACCAATTGGACGCAGCGAAACAGCAGCATGTTATCAATCGCCGGCACCAATCCTTCGCGCTCAGCGATTCCAATATACTGCTCAGGGACCAAATTTTCGCCACTGGCATCTCGTATGCGAGTAAAAGCTTCATAGAAAATACGCTTGCGTTGCGGCAATTGAACAATGGGTTGCAGTACTAAATCGACGCGATTTTGCTCAAGTCCATCGCGAACAATTTCCAAAATACTATCATCATCTAGCGTAGAAATTTCGGATGGATGTTGCGGTGTTTCTCGCGGAACACTTGTCGCAGAAACATCAGGCGCTATTAGTCGCTGATTATCCACAACGGGCGCAATAACCGATCCTTCGTTCGCCACGAGAGCTAAATTGGTGGCAGAAACAGTCGGTGCGACCTCCGTCACCGGAGCAGATAGCGCACCCTGCGTACCATCTCCAACTGCCTTCGCAACTGTCGCAGATTTATTCCCCGATAAATGTTTTACGAGTCCCTGAAGAACCTTAACCTCAGCAATAACTGTATCGACGTTTTTCTTACTGCTATCTTTGGCCGTCACTCCGTTCTCGGCAATTTTCTTGACAGCCCCCTTAAGTATCTCTGCATCACGTTCAACGCGATCGAGGGCGATCTGCAGCTCGGCATTACGGTTTCGAAGGTTCCCTAACTCATCAACCAGATCTGCTTGTATTTCCTGTCGAGCAAAAACCTCATGCAGAACAGCAGAGCCAACAAGAACAACGACGCCAAGGATGGCGCCCATTTCTACGCCTATTTCAGGAAATAATTGCGGTAAACCAATCGCTGTTGCAGCGGCGACGAGCGTATAAACCGTCGCGATAAGAATATGATAAAGAAACGCCATTGACCGTCTGATTTGCGAAGCCGGTCCCCAATTTGGCGTCAATCTCTTGAATTATGGTTAACAAAGCTCTTTTGGGTTAGCGATGGTTCGCGCCTACCGCGTCAGCCACTTTAGAATAGCCGTCTGCTCTCAAGCGCATAGCGAGGCCAGTTTTAATCTCAGCCACCAATCCAGGGCCCCCATAGATCAATGCGGTATAGAGCTGCAGCAACGACGCTCCTGCCCGAATACGGTCATATGCGTCGTCAGCCGACGAAATACCCCCGCACCCTACTAGGGGAATTTTTCCGCCGGTCATCTCGAACAGGTTGGATAACACCTTTGTAACTTGCTGCCGAATAGGAGGACCACTTAAGCCTCCGATTTCATGAGCATTCGCGTTCCTGAGTGTTGCAGGACGTTCGGATGTCGTATTGCAAGCAATCAGGCCATCGATACCTTGAGTTAAAGCAACATCAGCAACCGCCGCCAATCCCTCCTCATCCAACTCAGGACCAATCTTGACCAGCAATGGTGGGGTACGTCCTGATGCGCGCGCCAAAGTTTCCTTGGCGCGGCTGACCATTTCGGACAGCTTGTCACCCGCCTGCCAGGCACAAAGACCTGGTGTATTAGGGCATGACACATTGATCGTTACATAGCTTGCAAATTGGGCCAGTCGTTGCAGGCAGAGCTCGACATCACCAGCGGCGTCCGCCGTTCCAGTATTGATGCCGACATTGATACCAAGGATCCCGGGCGCGTCACGGTGCCTTTTCCTTAGGTTCTTCGCGAACACATCAACACCTTCGCTTGGAAATCCAAGGCGGTTAATAAGAGCGCGATCTTCAGTAAGACGAAATAGATTAGGCTTTGGGTTCCCTGGCTGAGGTAATGGCGTCACCGTTCCAGCTTCGGCAAACCCAAATCCGATATCAATGATCCCATCAACGCCTTCCGCATTTTTATCGAACCCGGCTGACATACCGACAGGGTTTGGAAAGTCGATATCCCACAACTTTATCGCCAAAACTGGATCGTCTGTTCCTGATGATTTCGGAACCAAACCATATTTAAGAGCTTTGACAGCGCTTTTATGGGCCAGGTTTGGCGGTAGCAATCTCAATAAAGCTGTACCATTTTTTAGAATATCGAATCCCGTTGCAGACCGTTTTTCAGCGGCGCGATGGGCGGCAGCGGATATACCCGCACTCGACATAATTCAGCTTCCTGCTCGTTTAATACTGACCATAAAACACGGTTCGATTCGCAGCGAGGATCACCTGTTCAACGCGACCTCGGAAAGGATGATGATTGATCACTCGGCGGGCTATCTATATACCAAACGGAACTGATACAAGATCAAATATTAGACAATATTAAGTCATTGGAATGAATGATACTTTTGCGACCATCGCGGAAGCAAAACAGAGCATTATTGACGAGTTCAGCCTGTTCGACGATTGGGTCGACCGGTATGAATATATTATTGAACTCGGTAAGGGGCTCAAGGGGCTCCCAGAAGAGTGTCACACCGAGCAATTTAGGGTGAAGGGCTGCCAATCGCAGGTCTGGTTTCGCGCGCACGATACTGGAGGACGGATCGTATACGAAGCCGACAGCGATGCCATGATCGTGCGGGGTCTTATCGCCTTGCTACTCCGCGTCTATTCGGCGCGTCTCCCGGAAGAAATATTGACGACGCCCCCTGACTTTTTTGACGCCATCGAGCTTGGGTCGCATTTGAGCGGCAATCGTGCGAACGGATTACACGCGATGGTTAGCCACATCCATTCATATGCCCAATCGTTTAAGGACGGTGGGTGACAGCGCGTCCAAAATAGGAAAAACTCATAACATGTTAAGGCACAAAGACATTTGGGATGCCCTCGACCGGGTTGCCAAGGCAAAGGGGTTTTCGGCATCAGGGCTTGCGCGCCGCGCTGGTCTAGATCCTACAAGCTTCAACAAAAGCAAACGCATTAACCCCCAGGGCAAGCCCCGTTGGCCAACGACCGAAAGTATCGCCAAAGTCCTTGAAGTCACTGACCTAACGTTATCTGATTTTGTCACCTTCGCTGGCGAAGGTGCTGGCGCTGGGAAGGCAAGACGCTATCCATTAGTTGGTCTGGCCAAGGCCGGGGGCGGCGGATATTTCGATGATGCTGGCTTTCCAATGGGCAGTGGTTGGGCGGAAGTCGAAGGGCCAGATGTTGGGGATGATGGTGCTTATGCGCTGGAGATTACGGGTGATAGTATGATGCCGGTGTTTCGACCCGGTGACATTGTTATCATTTCACCAACCTCTCAATTGAAACGCGGCGACCGGGTCATCGTGAAGACAACTGACGAACAGGTTATGGCTAAAGAGCTCATCCGTCAGACCAAACGCGAAATTGAACTAAAGTCGGTCAACGAGAACCACACCGACCCGGTTTTGAGAAATTCCGAAATCTTGTGGATGCACCGCATCGTTTGGGCAAGTCAGTAACGGAAAAGTTGGTGACTGACCCGGCCAGCGATACCGAGAACCGAACGGATTACTGGAAGAACCGTAGCGCCGGCTGGACTGAAGCTGCTACCGCAGCAAAACCGAACGATGACACCTTTAACCTCCGTCTTATAGAGGAAGTCGGCATCACGCCAAACATGGACGTCCTGGATGTGGCTTCCGGAACTGGTGACCCCGCCATTACAATCGCCGGGGCTCTTGAGATAGGATCCGTCACCGCCTGCGATATGACGTCTGAAATGCTGGCGGTCGCCGCCGCGCGTGCAGCTAAGCTATCGATAATCAATCTCCGCATCGCCGCTGGCAACATGAACGCTTTGCCATTTTCCAATAGCACTTTCGATGCCATTACCAGCCGCAACGGCCTGATGTTTCCAGACGACAAAGTCGGTTGTGCACGCGAAGTGCTTCGGGTCTTAAAACCAGAGGGAACGGCCGGCTGGATGGTTTGGGGGCCCATTGAAGCGAACCCAACTTTTCTCGCCGTGAATGCCGGCCTCGAGAAATTTTTCAGCGAGAAATTTCCGCCACGGATGATCCGGCACAATCTCGGTGCTCCTGGACTTCTTACCGACGTAATCAAGGAAGCTGGATTTACCAGCGCCAAAGAGATCGAACTTAAGCAGGAACGGCTCATAAATGTAGGTGATAATTATTTTCGGCGTGCGGTGGCCCGTACCGCACCCCATCGCATCGGAAATCTCACGGAGAGGGATTGGATGGTGCTGCTCGAAAATGTACAAAACGCCTGCGCTAATTATCTGGATGGCGATATTTATAGAATCCCTGTCGTTGCCCGACTTGGCATCGGTACCGCCGGGTCATAGGAAATAGAAGATGGGCACAAACTCAAAGAATGACTGGCAGGAACGCAGCAAAGCGTGGGCGGCAACGTCGGTGCAAGGCATTTCCGCCGACGACACTTTCAACCAGATGATTATAGCAGAAACCCGCATCCGAGCGGGCGAGAAAATTCTCGACGTGGCCTCCGGCACCGGAAATCCTGCCGTTAGCATCGCCCATTCAATGAAGAACGATGGCGAGGTTGTCTGCGCTGACCTCACACCGTTAATGCTGCAAACGGCAAGACAACGAGCAGAAAAACTCGAATTGGGAATTATGCAATTCGCCGCTGCTGATATGGCGGCGCTCCCTTTCGCCGCTGGACAGTTTGACGCGATTACCTGTCGCTTTGGCATCATGTTTCCTGAAGACAAGGTAGCCGTGGCACGTGAAGCCACCCGGGTCCTGAAACCCGGAGGCCGTATCGCTTACATTGTATGGGGCGCGTATGAAGAGAATCCGCCGTTCCATGTCTCGCGCAGGGCGGTTGCTGAATATCTTGGAACTGAAGAAGGGCCTGTTCCGGCACGGCATAGTTTAAGCGCTCCCGGAACACTCCAAAATATATTGCGGGAAGCAGGTCTATCCAAAGTGGAAGAATGCGAACTACGCTACAGAAATAAGGTCGATGACGTCGATGATTATGTAACCCGCAATCTTAAACGTAGCTTTGCAAAAGAAACCGAGAACATGACCAGCGCCGAGTTCTCTTTGTTAAAGGAGGCCGTAATCGAGGCATGGCAACCTTTCATCGAAGACGGAATATTGCAGGTGCCAAACTATGCGCGGTTAGGGCTCGGCTGGAAAACGACCTGACTGAGCTTGACGCATATCCGTCAGTCGAACATAGCGTCAATATCGGCCTGATTCAGAGCCTCTGCTTTTGCCTGCGGCCCGTTGAGGAGTTTTTCGTCCTCGGTAAGTTCTTTTTCGGGCTCAAGTTCAATTTTGTCGAGCTCATCCTTGCCCCACAACTCATGCAGAGAAGCAACACGTTCTTCGACATATTCCACAGATTTTGAAAGTTGAGTTACGCGTTGTCCGGTTAGATCCTGAAACGCACAGGCCTCAAAAATCTCATTTTGACCATCGATAATCTCTTCGATGACCGCAGACTGTTTATCATCGCTGACGAGCGCCTGAAGCTTCTCAATCGCTGCATTATTTTTCTCAACAGCACTCATAATCTTGTCACTGGCATCTGTTGTCGCTTCCAGAATGCCGTCGAGTTGTTTGCTCATCGCCTGAAATCTGTCGGATTCTTTTTCACCCTGATTTAGCGCCGCCACTTCCATGCGCACCTTATCGATATAGGCAAAGAGCTTATCAAGGTTTTCTCCCAGGAAATCTGGGTCGAGATTTTCTTTTTTGGCGCTTAATTTGCTCAACGCTCTTACTCCCACGAAAGATCGGCATAGTTTGCCCATCTTATAAGATCATTCTACGGACAGGTTTCAGGAACAATTTCCGCCGCAGGACACAGACCCTACGCGACAATTATTACCAAGCCCTTGCCAAGAATACGTGATTTCGGAGAAAAACAGGTTACAGAAACACCACGGCGCAGCGAAGATTGCGGCTCATTACCCGCCAGAAATATCTTCGCCGGCTAGAACCCGGCGGATCAGGGTTAACGTTTCACTAACACCATAAAGTGCGATGAACGATCCCATGCGCGGACCCTGCTCACGCCCCAGCAAAGTTTCATAAAGCGCCTTGAACCAATCGCGAAGGTTTTCAAAACCATGCTGTTTACCGACTTCATAAACTTGATTCTGGATGTCACCAGCGTCGGTTCCCTGATCCATCGTTTCAAGCGAGGCGGCCAGATCTTCCAATGCCGCGCGTTCCTGCTCGTTTGGAGAGCGGTAGACCTTCTCTGGTTTAACAAAATCTTGATAATAATGGATCGCATGCTCAACCAACCGATCGAGAATTGGCGCAGTTTCCGGCGTTGCATCCGGCGCGTAACGGGAAATAAAGCCCCACAGCACAGATTTATCATCGGTGTTACAAGCCGATGCCAGGTTTAACAAAAGTCCAAATGTGACATGCCCATCTTCCTGCGGCGGTGTCCCATTATGAATATGCCAGGCCGGATTCTCGATCTGCTTCGCGTCTTCTTCCGCGTTATACTTTCCGAGGAAGGTCAAATAGTCATCAACGTGACGCGGAATGACATCGAAAAAAAGCCGCTTCGCTTTGCGCGGTGAATTGAACATGTATAGCTGCAGGCTTTCAGCGGGTGCATAGCGCAGCCATTCATCGACCGTCAGCCCGTTACCCCGTGATTTCGAGATTTTCTCTCCCTTGTCATCAAGGAACAGCTCATAGGTAAACCCTTCCGGCGTGCGACCGCCAAGAATTTTGCAAATCCGTGATGACAATCGCACAGAGTCGATCAAATCCTTACCCGACATCTCATAATCAACGCCCAGCGCCGTCCAGCGCATCGCCCAGTCTGCTTTCCATTGCAGCTTGCAGTGCCCACCGGTGACCGGTAGCTCCAGCGATTTCCCGTCATCCTGCTTGAACGTCACCGTCCCGGCATCAACGTCATGGGCAATCGCGGGAATTTGAAGAACCACACCTGTATCAGGGCAGATTGGCAGAAACGGACAATACGTTGCGCGACGATCCGGCCCCAGTGTCGGCAAGATAACTTGCGTCACCGCATCCAAATTCTTCAATAGGTGCAGCAACGTAGCGTCAAACCGGCCTTCCTTATAACACTCGGTAGCACTCTGAAATTCGTACTCAAACCCGAACGTGTCGAGAAACTCACGAAGCCGGCCATTATTGTGATAGCCGAAACTCTCATGGGTCCCGAAAGGGTCAGGCACCGAAGAAAGCGGTTTGCCGAGATGTTCCGCCAGCATTTCTTTATTCGGGACGTTATCTGGAACGCTGCGTAACCCATCCATGTCATCTGAAAAAGCAAACAACCGCGACGGGATATCGCTCAGCGCAGTAAAAGCTTGCCGAACCATCGTCGTACGCACGACTTCGCCAAATGTGCCGATATGAGGCAAACCGGACGGACCATAGCCGGTTTCAAACAGCACATAGCCCTTTTCGGGTGTTTGACCATTCATCCGCGACAGCAGCTTGCGAGCCTCTTCAAAAGGCCAGGCACGGGCATCTTCAGCCAGGTTCCGTATCGTATCCATAATCTACCGGTTCGAATTTCCTAAAACGCGCGCGAACGTAGGCGCGACAACGCCTTACGTCAATGAAGAAGGTCATTTCGTGCAGTTGGTACTGCGCCCGAATCCGGCTGGTCCTGTATAGTCCCACCATGGATGCTCCCCTACCCCTCCAGGCAATTGAACCGGCGCAGTCACGTCATATCATCGTATCAGGCCTAACTGATGCGGTTATCCTGTCGCCTGAGGGAGAGCTCCGTCACATAACGCAGGCCGAGGCCAGCACGGCTTTAAAATCGATGTCGCCACCGATCCTATGCCATGCCCCAACAGTCGCCCGGCGCTTGCGGCTTTCGCCCTTTGCAGCGCTCGACATTCTTGAGCTCTATGCATTCACCCGACCGGCGCAGTTTTGTCTGCCGACGCCCGGCGGCATCGCCACCGCCCTTGATCTCGACAAACCGCAATCCCTCGAAGAGCAAGCGCAGTCCATAAGGTTAGCGGTCGACGTCCTACTCTGCGAGCTTAACGAGTTCGATTCCCGCGACGAGCCTGATGCACTGCCAGTAGCTCAGGCGATGCAGGATGGTGGCTGGGGCTGGGGGCCAATGGTCACAGCCAGCCTGAAACATCTCACTGATCTGGAAGAAATCCCCCGGCCACGACGCGGGCTCGATGTCTGGATGCGACTGCACAGCTGGGCCGAATTCGCCCCGGAGCCGCCGCCGGAAACACACGAGGTCACCGACGCTGAAGCGCGCACGCGTTTGGCAAAACTGGTGGGACAAAATGCCGAACCCCGCCCGCAACAGGCGGACTACGCCTCTGCCGTCTCTGCCGCCTTTGCACCACGAGCCGTTGCCGATACGCCTAATGTGGTGATTGCCGAAGCAGGCACAGGCGTTGGTAAGACACTGGGCTATATCGCCCCGGCCAGTGTGTGGTTGGAAAAGAATGGTGGTGCAGTTTGGATCAGTACCTATACCAGAAACCTACAGCGCCAGATTGATGATGAACTTGACCGGCTGCACCCTGATCCCGACGTCAAGGCACGCCATGTCGTCATCCGCAAAGGCCGTGAAAATTATCTGTGCTTATTAAACATGGAAGAAGCGGTTGGCCGTAGTCCGACCCGGCCCGCCAGTGCGATTGGTCTCGGAATATTATCGCGTTGGGCAGCCAAAACCCGATCCGGCGATATTGCCGGCGGGGATTTTCCAACTTGGCTGACCGACCTGGTTGGCTTCCGCGATACGCTTGGGCTCGCCGACCGACGTGGCGAATGCATCTATTCAGCGTGTAGCCATTACAGTAAGTGCTTTATCGAACGCACGGTGCGACAAGCGCGCCGCGCCGACATTGTTGTCGCCAACCACGCGCTGGTAATGACCCAAGCCGCGTTGGGTGGGCTTGATGACGGTAACGTGCCAACCCGCATGGTCTTCGACGAAGGACATCATTTATTTGATTCTGCCGATAGTGCGTTCTCAGCAGAGCTGTCTGGTCGTCAGGGGGTCGAGCTGCGGCGCTGGCTGCTGGGTGCCGAAGGCGGTGGCCGCAGCCGGGCTCGTGGACTGCAACGCCGAATTGAGGACTTAACCAAAGCAGACCCGGCAACGGCGGATGCACTCAACGCCGTGATGGAGGCAGCGCATTGTTTGCCACAGGCAGGCTGGGCGGCACGACTAGCCGATGGTGAACGGCCGCGTGGTCCGGCAGAAGCGTTTCTGGCGCTGGTCCGCAAGCAGGTCTATGCCCGCGCCAAAGATGCCAACACGCCCTATGACCTTGAGGCAGATGCCACCCCACCGATTGACGAGCTGCATGACGCGGCGGCGATATTGGAAACCGCTTTGGGTGAACTTTCGCAACCCATGAAGGCCCTGATCACGCGATTGCTATATTTGCTTGATGCCGAGGCCGATAATTTCGACACCCACACGCGTCAGCGGATTGAAGCAGCGTGTCGCGGGCTCACACGCCGTGCCGAAGGTGAGGTTGATGCCTGGCGGTCCATGCTATCTGCACTACGCGATGTGGTGCCGGAAGAATATGTCGATTGGTTTTCGGTCAGCCGCGATCAGGGTCGCGATAGCGATGCCGCCATGCACCGTCACTGGATCGATCCCACCGTGCCGTTTGCACATCATGTCGCACGCCCAGCCCATGGCGTCGTAATGACGTCAGCTACTTTGCGCGACAGCACTGGCGATAATGAGACCGACTGGCTCTCTGCCGAGGCCGTCACCGGCGCCGCACATTTACCCGCGCCCGCGATCCGCGCCCATGCACCGTCGCCCTTTGATTACCCAACACAAACAAAAGTCTATGTCGTCAACGATGTCAGTCGGACCAATGGTGATCAGGTCGCCGCCGCCTATCGCGAGCTGTTCCTCGCCGCCAATGGCGGGGCGCTAGGTCTGTTTACCGCCATCGCCCGGCTGCGCACCGTGCAAAGCAAGATCGCAACGTCTCTGGAAGAGGCAGGACTGCCTTTGCTGGCCCAACATGTCGATGGCATGGACACCGCCAGCCTGATTGAGATTTTCCGGGCCGAAGAAAATAGCTGCATTCTCGGTACTGATGCGATCCGCGATGGTGTTGACGTACCAGGCCGCGCTTTGCGCCTCGTCGTGTTTGACCGAGTGCCCTGGCCACGTCCGACCATTTTGCATCGCGCTCGCAAGAAAGCGTTTGGCGGCACGGCCTATGACGACCGCATCACGCGGTTGCGGCTCAAGCAGGCATACGGACGGCTCGTCCGCCGTGCCGACGATCATGGCGTGTTCGTCATCCTCGATGCGCGGACGCCAACACGGTTGCTGACCGCCTTCCCGGAAGGCGTTGAGGTCGAACGCACCGGGCTCGTTGAGGCCATCGAGGGAACCAAAGCGTTTCTCGACAAGTCTTCCTAGATAGTACGCGCCCTCTTGACGCGACTGGTTAAGAACCTTATCTGCGCTAGAGTTGTTTAGAACGCGAAAACAAGAAACGGACGAGAAGGAAGAATAATGGCTGAACATCACGAAGGGCTGATTTACGCAATGGTGCTGGCCTCTGCCGCCGACCGTGAGATGACCGACTCCGAATTGCAATCGATGGGCGCGATGGTTCGCAACCTGCCGGTGTTTGCCGAATTCGACGAGCTGGACCTGCCCGAGGCGACGCGTGCCTGCGCCGAATTACTCAATGACGAAGAAGGTCTGGAAAAGGCAATTGAGTTTATTCATACCAAAGTCCCCACACGGCTCTATGAGACTGCTTATGCAATAAGCTGTGATGTTGTTGCCGCCGATGGCCAGGCCAGCCAGGAAGAGCTGCGCCTGTTGGAGATGATCCGCCACAGCCTTGATATAGACCGGCTGGTTGCCGCCGGCATCGAACGCGGCGCCCGCGCAAGACATATGCCGGGTTAACGCAGAACTAAACTAAACCACCCAACAAAAAAGGCCCCGCAATGCGGGGCCTTAATCGTTTGGCTTTGGTAGCCGATGAAAGGCGGTAGCCTTACATCATGCCGCCCATGCCGCCCATGCCGCCCATGTCGGGCATTGGAGGCATACCGCCGCCACCTGCACTATCGGTAGGCGCTTCAGCAACCATAGCTTCCGTTGTGATCAACAGACCGGCAACCGAGCTGGCATCCTGCAGAGCAGTCCGCACAACCTTAACCGGATCGATGACACCAGCTTTTACCAGGTCTTCGTACTTACCAGTCTGAGCATTGAAGCCGAGAGAGGAGCCTTTGGCTTCCAGCAACTTGCCAGCAACAACCGCACCGGACTCGCCGGCGTTTTCAGCAATCTGGCGAACAGGTGCCTGGATTGCCTGACGGATGATGTCGACACCAACGCGCTGGTCGTCATTAGCAGGCGTGACCTTGGAAAGAGCCTTGGTCGCGTAGATCAATGCGGTTCCGCCACCGGGGACGATGCCTTCTTCGACAGCAGCCCGGGTTGCATTCATCGCATCTTCAACACGATCACGCTTTTCTTTCACTTCGATCTCAGTAGCGCCACCGACCTTGATGACCGCAACACCGCCAGCGAGTTTCGCCAGACGTTCCTGCAGCTTCTCACGGTCATAATCGGACGAGGTTTCGTCGATTTGAGCGCGGATCTGATTGCAACGACCCTGGATGTCAGACTTCTTGCCTGAACCCTCAACGATCGTGGTTTCTTCCTTGGTCATCATGACCTTCTTGGCAGTGCCAAGCATGTCCATGGTGACGTTCTCGAGCTTGATGCCGAGATCTTCGGAAATAACCTGACCACCTGTCAGAAGCGCGATGTCTTCGAGCATCGCCTTACGACGATCACCGAAACCAGGTGCCTTAACAGCCGCAACCTTGAGACCACCACGAAGCTTGTTAACAACGAGAGTCGCAAGGACCTCGCCTTCAACGTCTTCAGCAATGATGATCAAAGGACGAGTGGACTGAACAACTGATTCCAGAAGCGGCAGCAATGGCTGCAGGCTGGAAAGCTTTGCTTCGTGGAGAAGGATCAGCGGGTTCTCCATGTCACAAATCATTTTCTCAGGATTGGTGACGAAGTAAGGAGAAAGATAACCGCGGTCGAACTGCATACCTTCAACGACGTCGAGCTCAGTCGTCAGGCCCTTGGCTTCTTCAACCGTGATGACGCCTTCTTTGCCAACTTTCTGCATGGCTGCAGAAATCATCTGGCCGACTTCTTCGTCGCCATTAGCAGAGATGGTACCAACCTGAGCGATTTCGCCTTCGTCCTTAACCTTCTTGGAACGTGATTTGAGATCGGCGATAACGGCTTCAACCGCTGCGTCGATACCACGCTTTAGGTCCATCGGGTTCATGCCCGCAGCAACGGCCTTGCAGCCCTCACGTACGATGGCCTGAGCCAGAACGGTTGCCGTTGTTGTGCCGTCACCCGCTTCGTCATTGGTCTTTGAAGCGACTTCACGCACCATCTGGGCGCCCATGTTTTCGAATTTGTCCTCAAGTTCAATTTCCTTGGCGACCGTTACACCATCTTTGGTGATCCGGGGTGCGCCGAAGGCTTTGTCGAGAACAACGTTACGGCCCTTGGGGCCAAGTGTTACTTTCACCGCGTTGGCGAGAGTGTCGACACCAGTAAGCATCTTGTTGCGAGCTTCGGTATCAAATTTTACTTCTTTAGCTGCCATCGGTTCGGTCTCCTTACTCGATGATGCCCATAATGTCGGATTCCTTCATGATCAGGTAATCCTTGCCGTCCACCTTAATCTCGGTGCCGGACCACTTGCCGTACAGGACGCGATCGCCCTTTTTAACGTCAAGCGCTACGAATTTGCCGTCATCCCCACGGACACCAGGTCCAGTTGAGATAACTTTGCCCTCTTGCGGCTTTTCTTGAGCCGTATCGGGGAGAATAACACCACCCGCAGTCTTGGCCTCTGCTTCGAGAGCCTCCACCAAAACGCGGTCATGCAATGGCCGAAATTTCATTTGCACGTTCCCTATTAATCGTTGAAATAAAAGAGGATTCGCTAATTTGTTAGCACTCTCCTCCGGTGAGTGCCAGACATATAGTCACCTGCCCCGATAGAGTCAAGAACCGCGCTTTGAATCTTTTTTGAAATTTTAAACTTTTTGGGCAAATTGCCGCAAACGCGCAGTTTTTCTTGCCTGCGGGCCATATGCTGGCCTATTGAGGAGCTGTCTATCAGAACCCTAAGGCGTCTACAACCTTGTTCGGACCTTCTGTACCTACTGACCCCTCCCCCATCCCCAAAGCCGTTGGCTATTGGCTGCTCGTCTGCTGCGCCATGGTCGCGGCCATGATCCTACTCGGCGGAGCGACCCGTCTGACCGAAAGCGGGCTTTCTATCGTCAATTGGCGACCAGTGACCGGAATTTTACCGCCACTCAATGACGCCGAATGGCAGGCGCTGTTTGCCGCCTATAAGAACAGTCCGGAATTCGCCAAGGTCAACTTTTGGATGACTGTTACCGATTTCAAATCGATCTATTGGTTGGAATATCTCCACCGCCTGTGGGGACGGCTGATCGGTGTCGTTTTTCTATTACCTTATTTATGGTTTGTGATGCGGCGGATAATCCCCGCCGCCCTCACCTGGCGGCTCGGCGGATTGTTTATATTGGGTGGCGTACAAGGGCTAGTTGGCTGGTACATGGTCAAAAGCGGGCTCGTCAATGAACCCGCCGTCAGCCAGTACCGGCTAGCCGCGCATCTTGGCCTCGCCTTCATCATATTTGGATTGCTGTTCTGGTATGCCGCTGCTTGTCTAACCCAACGTCCGACTCGCAGTGGCACCAGATGGATACGGACGGGTTCGACAATCATTTTATGGGCTGCCGCGGTCACAATTATATGGGGCGCCTTTGTTGCAGGACTTGATGCGGGATTGGCCTACAACACCTTCCCGTTAATGGGAGGCCGTCTGGTGCCAGAGGGAATTCTGAATAGTTCACCCTGGTGGATCAATTTCTTTGAGAACACCGCCACCGTACAATTCACCCATCGCGTTCTAGCCATCGGGACTGTCGCGCTCGTTCTCGCGTATTGGGCATCTGCACGGCACAGCGTAGTAAATGTGTTTGCGCAAAAAGCGATTATGCTGCTGGGTGTCTTAGCGGTATGTCAACTAGGCCTTGGAATCGTAACACTGTTGACCGAAGTCATCCTGGCGCTCGGCATGCTGCATCAGCTCGGCGCCCTTGCCGTCATAACCTCTGCAATCTGGCTACGATTTACCTTAGGTGATTAAGCACCAGATGAGGGCGCTACGGCACTCCGACGACCAAATAACAACGCGCCAAGCAGATACCCGCTGGTACAGATCAGCAACCCATAGACGTTGACGCCAAGATCATCGGCATACTTGCCGCTGCCAAGATCAATCCATGCGGGGAAAATCGACATGCCGATCGCACTCTCGACGGTAATCAGGACGCCAAACAGAAGACCGGGCCAGAACGCCATGTGAAAACTCGCGGGCCCCGCAGACGGCAGGAACGACAGCAGAAAGATCGGCGCCAGTCCCATGACCATCGTGCCGCTGATGGTTGTTGCAGCAATGACAGCCGGGCCAATGCCATCGCCCATATAAATAGTCAGAAGCGGAATGTTACCGAACAAGGCAATCGTCAACATCGCCCAGCGTCCCAATGATCGTTCCCGTGCCTGCGGTTCGCTACGCCGGTCCGGCCAATCAATGGCCGTCAACTTGGCCGTACTGGCAAAAGTAGAATCGAGTGTCGAGCCAGCGCTGGTCAGCATAATGGCGTTGAACACTAACAGAAGCGGTAACCCAAACGCCATCGGCACGGCGACGGTCGCAGCACCATTTAACCCTTCTGCGCGAGCATAGAGGCCGACAGCACTAAACATCAGGATAAAGATGCCGCTCAGCAAACCCGCAAGCAAAAAGCCTTTGACCATGACATCAGGTTTGGTGAGAAAGCCACGATCAGTCAGCACAGGATCATGGAACGGATAGCTTAAAACCTGAACGGCAGCCAACGCCATAAAGGTCACGCCTGCCCAATGAACCGTGTCTGGTACATCAGGCAGCCCATGTTCCATCAGTGGCGGGAAGACAGCGACCAGGACGACGACCAACAACACAGCGGCCAGCAACATTTGACCTGCATCAGTAAGAAGCGAACTGCGTAATCCACCGCGCCAGGCATAGAACATCGTGAAGGCGGTCACCGCAAAAGCCGCAACCCAATAAGCACCACTCCCTTCCGGACCAAAATACTGGGCGGCGACCTTGGTGTTAGACCACACCTCGTTGAACAGACGGATGCCAATTGCGATCAAAAACAGACGGGCTCAAACAGCACCGTACTTGGCAATGAGAAAACTCGCCAACGACCCAAATCCGCCTTTGACGCGGATGAAGTAGATCGCAACCGCCGCGACGACAAAACTCAGATAATAGGTCGCATAGCCAATGCCGCCGGTTACGCCAAACGCCTGACCGAGATTGGCCGCATTGGCGATTGATTTCGCAAAGATCCACGAGATTGCCGCACTAAAAACCAGCACCCATAATGCGGGTGATGAGCCAGCATCGCTACTGCCCTTAAAAAACTGTCGTGCGGAAACACCGCGCGGACTGAACAACCAAACAATCCCGCAATAAATAATCAGCACAGCCCAAGGGGCCACCAAAAGTAAATTCTCGCCCGACACTCTTTTTCCCCCGCGCCCGTTCAGTCTTCCGACTTTATCTACGTATTTGCTTACAGAATTCCAGCACCACTTGCTATTACTGTCTTCACATTATCGACAGAAGTGGGTGATCAAACGACTTGACGCCTACGCGACTCAGGAGTACTAACCGGCGCGTGGTGATTTGAGCCCGACTGGCTTGCGGCCACATTAAACAAACCGCTAAAAGGTCGGAGCCCGTCATAGCCCTGACCCAATCGGTCGGGGTTTTTTATTATGGGCATTCCAACGGCAACAGCCATTATGAATGTGCCGTGAGGAGATAAAGATGACGATAGAACCAACAGAGAAAAACTGGCGCCCCCAGACACAACTCGTTCGCGGCGGCACAAAGCGTTCGGCCTTTGACGAAACCGACGAGGCGATCTTTATGACGTCCGGTTTTGTCTATGAGAAAGCGGAAGATGCCGAAGCGGTGTTTAAGAACGAAATCGACCGTTTCATCTATTCACGATACGGCAATCCAACCAATGAAATGTTTCAGGACAGGCTATGCCTACTCGAAGGCGCTGAAGCCTGCCGTGCCACGGCGAGTGGCATGGCGGCGGTGTTCGCCTCTCTGGCAAGCCAGGTCGGTGCTGGCGACCGCGTTGTCGCGTCACGCGCCTTGTTTGGTTCCTGCCAATTTATTCTGACAGAAATCCTGCCGCGGTACGGCGTCGAAACAACCTTAGTCGACGGTGCAGACCTAGATCAGTGGGAAAAGGCTCTCAGTAAACCAACAAAGGCGGTGTTCTTCGAAACACCCTCTAATCCTGGATTGGAAATCATCGATACCCGCGCCGTTTGCGACATGGCTCATAACGCCGGCGCAATGGTTGTCGTCGATAATGTCTTCGCCACGCCAATCCTGCAGCATCCAATGGAAATGGGGGCCGACATCGTTGTGTACTCAACGACCAAACACATTGATGGGCAGGGACGCACCATGGGCGGTGCTATTCTGGCGCCCGAAGACTGGGTCAACGAAACGCTAAGCCCATTCTATCGACACACCGGTCCTTCCATGAGCCCTTTTAATGCCTGGGTATTGTTAAAGGCGCTGGAAACACTTGAGATGCGCGTCGCAAAACATTGTCAAAATGCTACGGAAGTCGCGAATTTCCTGACCGAACAATCGAAACCAACACGCGTTTTGTATCCGGGGTTAGAATCGCATCCACAACATGCGCTCGCTAAATCGCAAATGTCTGACTTTGGCACAGTTGTTTGCCTCGACCTCGATGGTAAAAAGGAAAATGCCTTTCGCTTTATGAATGCGCTTCAGTTGGTCGATATATCGAACAATCTTGGCGATGCCAAAAGTCTGACGACGCATCCTGCGACGACAACACATCAGCGAATTTCGGAAGAAGAGCGAGCGGAGCTGGGTATCACCGATGGATTTGTTCGTCTGTCGATAGGGCTGGAAGACGTAGAAGACCTGAAAGAAGATATTGCTCAGGCGCTATCAAAGGTGTAATCGGCCATGTCATTGAAAACCGGCACTGCCAATACGGGTTGATGTCATAAATTTAGGATATACAGTGTCGAAGTAACGAGCTGTATCGGCGACGGAACGATTTCCCTCGCCTGGAGACACAGAATGTATGAAGCAACCACGCGCAGTATCCGCGTAACCGTCGAGCCGGTTTTTCTCGACGATCAATCTGCACCGGATGAGGACCATTACGTATGGGCTTATCAGGTCAAGATCGAGAATGACGGCATGGAACCTGTTCAGCTTTTGAACCGGCATTGGCGCATTACCGATGCACGTGGGCAACAGCAAGAAGTTCAGGGTGAAGGCGTTGTCGGCGAACAACCGACCCTAAAACCTGGGGAGGCATTTGAGTACACGAGCGGCACCCCACTTCCGACACCGTCGGGCCTTATGTTTGGCTCCTATGAAATGGAAACTAAAACCGGCGAACGGTTCGACATAGACATTCCGGCATTCTCGCTCGACAGCCCTTATCAGGCCAGACAGCTAAATTAAACTTACCCGGTTTGAACCGGGATAGCGCTTGAGTAAAAGCGAAAACAGGGAATAACGAGGGAAGGACCGATATTGTGGCATCTGTAAAAAGCGCGTTGCGCAGTCCCCCGGTTGAAGTAACAAGCCGTCCAACGCAGGCCGAAGCCGAAGAAGCCGTTCGTACACTGCTTCGTTGGGCTGGCGACAACCCCTCACGCGAAGGCCTTGTCGATACGCCCAAGCGTGTGACCAAAGCTTATGGAGAATGGTTTGCGGGTTACGAAGTCGACCCTGAAGAAATTCTTGCCCGCACCTTTGAAGAGGTCGAGGGCTATGACGAAATGGTCGTTCTACGTAATGTCCGTTTTGAATCGCACTGCGAACATCACCTGGCGCCAATTATCGGCAAAGCGCATATCGCCTATCTGCCAGATCGTCGGGTTGTTGGCATCAGCAAACTGGCGCGCCTGGTGGACGCCTACGGTAAGAGACTGCAGATTCAGGAAAAAATGACGGCCCAAATCGCCAACACATTAAACGATGTTCTTCAGCCAAAAGGGGTTGGCGTCGTTATCGAAGCATCACACGGCTGCATGACAACCCGAGGAATACACAAATCAGGGCTTACCATGGTCACCAGTCAAATGATTGGCGCGTTTCGTGAGCATTCATCCACCCGCCGTGAATTTTTAGCGGCAATCGGCAACCCGACGTCGGGCGGTCAAATTGATTAGCATTTAAAACCCATATGTCTGTGGGGACACCCCACCATGATTGATTTCAGACCCGCCCTCTTCGTTATCGGAATATTGCTGACCACAATCGCAGTTGCGATGTTGGCACCGTTTGCTGTCGACCTCGTAAACGGTCACCCCGACTGGCAGATCTTTGCCGGCGCCGGAACGCTTACACTCTTTGTTGGCGGGGTTTTAGTTCTCACCAACCAAGCACCAATTCGCAAACTATCAATTCGCCAAGCCTTCATTTTGACCGCCGCCAGCTGGCTGGCGATCACTATGTTCGCTGCACTTCCGTTCGTCTTCTCAGAAGTAAAGCTGAGCTATACCGATGCGTTCTTTGAAGCGATGTCAGGTATCACGACGACCGGTTCCACCGTGATGTCTGGCCTCGATAACGCCCCCAAAGGTATTTTATTATGGCGGGCCCTTCTCCAATGGCTTGGCGGAATCGGGATCATCGTCATGGCCATCGCTGTCCTACCTATGCTGCGGGTTGGTGGCATGCAATTGTTCAAGGTTGAAGCTTTCGAAACCCAAGAAAAAGCGTTGCCCCGAGCCGGGCAGATCGCTGCCTGGATCACCGTTGTTTATATTGGGCTCACCGCCATCTGGGCATTTGGTCTATGGATGCTCGACATGGACCGCTTTCCGGCGGTGATCCATGCCATGACAACCATTGCAACCGGCGGCTATTCTTCTTCTGATCAATCCGTCGGTGGATTCAATAGCGCTTCGATTGAAGTCTTTATTACCGTCGGAATGCTCGTCGGGGCTATGCCGTTCCTGTTATATTTGCGCATGATCCGTGAAGGATCATTTGCCCTGGCAAAAGACCCGCAGGTGCGCTGCTTTTTGGCCATCGCCGCGATTGCTTCAGTCGCCGTCATTTTTTGGCTCTGGAATACACAGGAAATGCAATTCAACCGAGCCGCTGTGACCGGTACGTTCAATACTGTGTCGATCATGACAGGTACAGGATACACTTCCGCCGACTATCAAAGTTGGGGAGCATTCCCCATCGTTATTTTGTTTATCCTGATGTTTATTGGCGGCTGCGCTGGCTCCACGGCATGCGGCATTAAGATATTCCGATTTCAGGTACTTTTCTCAACAGTCCATTCTCAATTTCAGCGGCTGTTGCAGCCGCACGGCGTTTTCGTTCCACATTACAATCACCGCCCCATTGCCGATGATGTCGTCCAATCCGTTATGAATTTTTTCTTCCTGTTTATTGGCACTTTCGCTGCTATTGCTTTAGCGCTCGGTGCGTTGGGGCTCGATTACATGACCGCGATTACCGGGGCGGCAACGGCAATTTGTAATGTAGGGCCGGCAATGGGTCCGGTTATTGGACCGGCTGGTACTTTCGCCCCACTTCCCGACGCGGCGAAATGGGTGCTATCGGCTGGAATGATTTTGGGTCGGTTGGAACTCTTTACTGTCCTGGTTCTATTCATTCCATCATTTTGGCGGCGCTAGCGTAGCCAGCGTTTAAAATGCTCGCGAACCTGCTTCTCTAACGAGCCATTTAAATCACTCATCATCGCCTCAGTCATACGAAACCAGATCTGTTCACGATCTGCTAGCGACACGTCTTCCGAGACGGTCTGCGATCTAGTTGCCTCTGACGAGACAACCCCGCGTTGTTTTCCTCGGGAGTCCAGAACTTCAATTTTGACAGTCAGCGTTGCATCATATCTCTCGGATTGATCCTTGGTAAAAGCACCTGTAACGCCGCTTGTTCGTTTCAGCGGGACCTCAACTACGCTCGCTTTAGTCACAGTTGCCCGAATTATGTCGGAACCACCCACCGCCGACAGCCGATCCTTCAACCATTGGCTAGCCGCACGCCCCGGCAAGACAGGAAATTCGGTCTCGACATGAGGTTTCACTGTTGATGATTGATATTGCTCGACGACCTCAACCCGTGACACCGCCAAGGAGATAGCCGGCAAGTGAGTATAACGAAGATCAGGAAACTGCTTGGGAGGCACTGTTGTTTCACAAGCGGCCAACAGACCAACCAACCCCACCACCAAACCCAATTGATTTAAAATATTCATCACGTAACCCCGTCTAATGACTCGACCGCTTAATGTTAGCCCGAAGCTGACTCCTTAAAAATGGTGTTAATGTGGTCGGCGTCAAACCTGTAATCAACATTACAAAATTCGCACGTGACCACGACATCCTCTCCGATCTTCATCGACTCAATTTCCTCACGTGGAAAAGAGACCAATACATTTTGCACCCGGTCTGCTGAGCAACGACATTTCATGGCGAACGGTGATGGATCGAACGCCCGGACACCATCCTCGGAAAATAGACGAAAAAGAAAATCATGGGGATGCAAGGAGGGATCAAGCAACTCGTCATTAGTTGAGCTTCCCAGAAAAATTACCGCTCGACGCCAAGCATCCTCAAAATCCGCATCAGAGGCTTCGCCGTCGATGCTCTGAAATCCTGAAAAAGCCGATTTCTGGACCATGATGCCGCCGCCACGCCAAGTCGAACCCTTTTCATCGTCTTCGTCATCGACTTGAGACACCACGACTTTAAGCGCAGCCTCGAGCTGTGCCGATTGTCGAAGGTAGCTATGGGCACATTCGGCAAGAGTGGCCCCTTCAAGCGACACGACCCCCTGATAGGGTTGGGTATCGGGACCCTGATCAACAGTTAAGGCAAAATACCCGTTACCCAGCAATCGAGGAACATCCTGCTGTGGTCCATTGGCCTCATGCTGGGAAATTGCTTCCAGCTTTTTAGAGTCAAATCTTGCATAACCACGCATGTCGCCATCGGTCGTGACATCCACCAGCACCATACTGACAGGACCTTCACCTTTCAGCTGGATAGAGAGAACACCATCGAATTTCAGCGTTCCTGACATTAGGGATGCGATGACCTGCACCTCGCCCAGAAGCCGGGCAACTTCGGCAGGATAATCATGAGCCGTCAACACGCAATGCATAGCGTCGCCCAAACGGACAAGCCGACCTTGAGCCGCATGATTTTCGAGTTGAAAAGGCTGAAGTATGTTGTCGGGGACGGTCATCCCGGTCACCCGAGACACCAGACGAGAACACCCTTCTGAGCATGCAGCCGGTTCTCCGCTTCATCCCATACCACAGACTGTGACCCTTCCAGAACGGCTGATGTCACCTCCTCGCCTCGATGGGCCGGCAGACAATGCATAAAGATCGCGCTCGCATCAGCTTTTGCCATTAGCGCTTCGTCTACACGATAAGGCTCCAACAATCGATGACGCCGCTCGCCGGGCTGATCACCCATAGAGACCCAAGTATCGGTAACAACACAATCTGCACCGACAACCGCCTCAGCTGGATCCGCTGTCTCCGTTACTTTGGTTCCTACTGCGATAGCCCGCTCAATTTCGTCCCGTGGGATCGATAGATCTGTGGGGCTGGATAAGCAGAGCTCAAAATTAAACTTGGTTGCAGCATGCAGCCAAGTCACCGCCATATTATTGCCGTCACCAACCCAAACGACTTTGCGTCCTTCGATAGCGCCCCGATGTTCCTCAAACGTCATGACGTCAGCCATTAGCTGGCAGGGGTGCGACCGGTCCGTCAGGGCATTGATAATGGGGACCGATGCATGCTGCGCCAGCTCTTCCATTTTGTCAGGATCATTCGTCCGCATCATGATTGCATCGACATAGCGGCTTAGAACACGCGCCGTATCAGCGATCGTTTCCCCACGCCCAATCTGCATGTCGTCGTGATTGAGAACGATTGTTTGACCACCGAGCTGCTTCATGCCTACCTCGAAAGACACGCGCGTTCTGGTCGAAGGCTTCTCAAAAATCATCGCCAGCGTTTTACCCGCCAGCGGAGCCTTTTCTCCTGTGCCATTCTTGAAGCCAAGACCCAGGTCAATCATCTGACGTAGGTCTGCCGTCTTAATAATATCGAGGTCGATAAAATGTTTCATCTCGGTCATGACGACAACCTTTCCCAGGCCCGGGTCATCATTTCGACACACTCTGCGATGTGCGTCTCATCGATAATCAGTGGCGGCAACAACCGCATTACGTTGTCACCCGCGGGAACTGTCAGAAGGCCTTCTTCCCGGCACGCTGTTACAAATTCACCGGCGGGCGAGATACATTTAAGCCCAATCATCATCCCAGCCCCACGGACATCTTCGAAGGCACCAGGATGTTCACCAGAAAATTTCACCATGCGAGCAAACAGCAATTCACCCGTCTCTCTGACACTGGCAAGAAATCCATCCTCTTGCAGAATATCGATAACCGTATTTGCAACAGCCATCGCCAGAGGATTGCCGCCAAATGTGCTGCCGTGAGTGCCAGGGACAATCCCGACTGCGGCCTTTTCCGTCGCTAAACAGGCGCCAACAGGGAATCCGCCACCCAGACCTTTAGCAAGCGACATTACATCGGGTGCAACGCCAAAATTTTCGTAAGCAAAGAGCTTTCCAGCGCGTCCAATTCCAGTCTGGACTTCATCAAAGAATAACAGCAAGCCAAACTCATCGCAGGCTTCCCGAAGACCTTTTAGAAACTCAGCGTTCGACGGGCGGATACCGCCCTCACCTTGAATCGGTTCGACGATTATGCCCGCCGTTTCCGGCGTAATGGCATTCCGCAGTTCATTTAAATTATCGAACGGAACCTGATCAAAACCATCGGGCATCGGTCCAAATCCAGCAACGTGCGCAGCGTTATTCGCCGCCGCAATCGTGGACAGAGTTCTGCCGTGGAAGCTGCTGTCGAAAGAAACAATCCGGTACCGCTCAGGATGACCAGTCTCAGCCTGAAACTTTCGGACAATCTTGATACCGGCCTCCACGGCCTCAGCGCCTGAATTACAAAAAAAGACGCTATCAGCAAAGCTCGCAGCGACTAACTTGCGCGCCAACTCTTCCTGCTCGGGAACGCGATACAAATTAGACACATGCCAAAGCTTTGTGCCTTGATCGGTTAGTGCCTTAACCAGCAGTGGATGGTTGTGACCAAGGGCATTCACCGCGACGCCAGCAGCGAAGTCGAGATAGCGTTTTCCATCGGTCGAAAATAGGTGAGCACCCTCACCCCGCTCAAAGGCAAGATCGGCCCGTCCATAGCTCGGCATAACCTCAGGTGTCACTGTTTCACTCCCGCTGTTTTTCAAACAGCATAACATCGCCACAAAGCCGGGAGAATTAGGCTTCAGCCCTGCGAATGTCAACGTTAGCGAAGAGAGATCAGCGTTTTTATTACAGGGGGCAAACGCCCTAACTCTTCAATTTATAACCACTCGCGACAAGGCGATAGCACACCGCCCACAGCGCGATATTCAGTCCAAGCAGAAGCAACATTCCAAACGTCAGAGATGCATCGGCATGACCGATAAAGCCATAGCGGAAACCATCGATCATATAAAAGAACGGGTTCGCCATTGCGACATCCTGCCAAAAGCCCGGCAACCGTTCGATGGAATAAAACGTTCCGGACAAAAAGGAGAGCGGCGTAATCACGAAATTGCTGATCGAGGCTTGATGATCAAATTTCTCCGCAATGACGCCGGTCAGTAGCCCAACCATCGATAATAGAGAAGACGCTGCTATCGCATGAAACAAGATGAACCAAATATTATGAATGCGTAGGGGGACGAAAATCCAAATCGCCAGCCCAACGCATATAGCCACAAGAATGCCACGCGCAACGCCGCCCATCACGAAACCGGTAATAAACTCTCCCGGTGACAATGGCGGCATCAACATATCAACTATATTGCCCTGAATTTTGGAAATCATGACCGAACTGACAGTATTGGCGTAGGCATTCTGGATAATCGCCATGATTATCAGACCAGGAGCCAAAAACTCGACAAATGGAACGCCGCCAATCACCTGAACGGCCCGTCCCAACGCAAGCGTAAAGATCGCCAGAAACATCAACGTCGTGACAGCAGGTGCCATAAGTGTTTGCAGGCCAACCTTAAAAAAGCGGTGAATTTCTTTGGTGATATGGGTCCGGACACCGAGCCAGTTTACGGCGCCAATTTCACGCGGCTGCACAACACTCATTTTAAGATACTTCCTACTTTAATCGCCATCCGACCCGTCAGCGCCGCCGGTCTCTGGTGTTGGGGTGGCGCTCGTTCGTCTCTGAGAAGCAACTTTATCCTGATGATCCTGCTTTTTCTTCTGCTCTAACAAATGCGCTTCATTATCAACAGTTGCAATCCGTGCTGGCGGGGCATTTCCGGATAGATCTTCGCCAAAGTAAATCGTACGATGCGGGAATGGGATTTCAATTCCAAGTTCGTCAAAACGTTGCTTCATCCGACGATTAAACTCCCGTCCAACAGCCCATTGTTTGACCGGAACGGTCGTAATGCGTGCCTTAATGTTCACCGCATTGTCACCAAAGCTATCGACGCCGAGAATTTCCAGCGGTTGGAGAATAAAGGGTTTGTACCGCTCGTCCTGTAACAACTCATCACCGAGTTCGCGTAAGACATCCACAACATGATCCGTATCTTCGCGATAGGCGACACCGACGGTAAAGACGTAACGAGAGAAATCTTTCGTCATGTTTTCTAGTGTGGTCACAGAACTAAACGGCACGACATGCACCGTGCCCCCAAGATCACGAAGTTGAATGGTGCGTAATGTAATTTTCTCAACGGTGCCGGCGTGGCTACCGACCTTGACCACATCGCCAACAGAGATGTGATCTTCAACTAAAATAAACAGACCCGTAATAATGTCTTTCACGAGGGTTTGCGCACCGAACCCGATTGCTAGCCCGATTACTCCTGCTCCCGCCAACAAGGGGCCGATGTTGAGCCCTAGCTCGGAAAGCGTCACCATCACCACAATAGTCACAAGGATTACCAGCACCGCCGTGCGAAGAAGCGGCAGCAATGTCCGCGTTCGTGCCGAAACATCACCATCACCGCGCGAGAGATACCGCTCCACAACAGCACTGGTCATCTCCCAAATTATAATGGCAATGATCAACAACAGAGCAATTGTGATAAGGCTTCCGGAGACCCGTTGACCAAAGGGCGTTTTTAACCAATCAAATGCATCAAGCCCCCAAGCTTCAAGTATCGTGAATGTCGCCACGATATTGACAACGATGGAGGTCGTTTTCTCCAAGATTGGCTGATACCGGTTGGCCCGCGCCTCGAGACTGGGATAGCGCTGTTTTACTTCCGGCTTCAAAGAAAATAACCGGCGCGAAGTTCGGTTTATCGCGAGTTGAATAAGCCGAGCCGCAATGAGAATGATGATCGTGAGCACCGTCGCTTGCAACAGTTTGCCAAAGCCATCTTCAACGGCAAGCGCCCAAACGGCATAAAGCGCGACCACATAAATTAATGCGGGCACATGCCAGATATCAGCAATTTTGCTGCGAAATGGCGCTGTAGAGTCGGAATCTTTTTCAGTCCCGCGAAGCCAGTTAGCAACGAGATTACGGTTCTGCAGGATAAACACGACGAGAAGCAGAGCGACGAACAACCCCATAATTTTAAGGAACGTGTCAGCGCCTTCAGCTGGTAATCCAAGAAGTTGCGAAATTTGAACGAGGGCGTAGCCATAGACCGAAACATCGGTCAATCGCCGGGCCCATATGAACATGTAATTAGCGTCGACATCTTTGATTGGGAGCAGACGGAGCGAGCCAGCGACCGGTGCCAGGATCATGCGTGCTAACGCCATGATCAGCCGAACAATGACATTCGCCATAATTAGCGCAATGATAACTTCCTGGCTAACAGCACCGGGGTCGACCAACAGCAACACCGCATAGCTGCCCGCCACAAAACCAATTATCGGAACGATATCGAGCGCCGTGCGCGCTAACAGTGCAGAAACCTGCACCCACAACCCATCAATGTCTTTAGTCTCAAGGACCTTTCTCGGACGAGCCAGAAGCATCCGCATCAGGCGCTCAGCAACAAATCCGATCGCAATCGAAAGAAAGACTTTCCAGATGATCTCAATCCATCGGGTGCGTTGCTCGGGATTTGATATCTGTTCTGATGCCCAGCTAAAAATATTAGGGAGGTCCAGAATGGCGCGGGTCCCGGCAACGATTTCACCGCTGAGCTGCTCCATTCTGCCCGAGAAGAACCCAATCGCCCGAGCACCAATTCCGACCGGTTTCGATCCCTCCGATGACTTACCGGATTTAGCTGCAAGCAAAATTTCTAACTGACCAATCAGCTTCTTTCGTTCAGCGTCGTTCTCCAGGGTCTTAATGAGTGACTTAAGCTCTTGTTCGCTCGTTGCTGTCGTCACTGTACTCGGCGCAGACATGCCCGTTTGAGCAACGGAAACAGTCGTCGCTACAGAAGTGATAAGTAAAAAAGCAAAAAACAGGCCGGCAAAAGTCGTGCGTTTCATAACGTCATTCATTGTTTCTCAGCTGCGGCATCAACGACCGCCAGCAGGGTCATAGCATAATATCGTCCGATTGCAGGAATGGTAGTCCCAGTTCCCCTAAATCACACTGCCGAACCGTTGTTGCCATCACCCCCTTCCGTTATGATCCCGCATAATAGGTTACCGGTCTAAAGGGAAAGAAAAATGGGCGAATTTTCGGTTGGGCAATCTGTACCTCGCGAGGAAGATCCTCGGCTACTGACCGGCGGTGGCGAATTTCTCGATGACGTCAATTTGCGCAATCAGGCATGGGCCTATGTTCTGCGTTCGCCCTACGCCATGGCGAGTATTCGATCAATCGACACAGCGGCTGCTAAAGCAGCCCCCGGTGTATTGCGTGTGCTGACTGGCGAAGACTGGGCCAAAGAGAATTATGGCGGGTTGCCCTGCGAGGACGCCAATAAAAAGAAAAAAGACGGCTCGCCAATGTATCATCCCGAGCACCCTGTACTGGTCAAGGACCAGGTCCGACTGGTCGGAGACTGTGTCGCTTTTGTGGTCGCCGAGACAATGGCGGAAGCACGCGATGCCGCCGAACTCATCGAGGTTGATTACGAACCGCGGCCGTCAGTAACCGATGTTGAGAGCGCCGTAGCGGATGGAGCACCATCTGTCTGGCCAGATTGCCCCGACAATATTTCCTTCTTTGAGGAAAAGGGTGATGCCGCCGCTGTCGAAGCCGCTTTTGCCCGTGCCGATCACATTGTTCAACAGAAAATGGTGGTTAATCGCGTAACCGCCGTAGCGATGGAGCCACGTGGCTGTATCGGGGACTATGACGAGCGGCAAGGTCGGTACACACTTTATACCGGCCTGCAAAACCCTCACCCGCTGCGCTATCAGTTGGCGAGAGAAATTTTCAACATTCCTGAAACCGACATCCGCGTCATCCCGGGTGATGTCGGTGGCAGCTTTGGCATGCGGGGTGGCACCTATAACGAATTACCTCTCGTGCTCTGGGCTTCACGTTTGGTGGGCCGTCCGGTGAAATGGCGGTGTGATCGGTCAGAGGGTTTTATGTCCGACACACACGCCCGCGATAACGTTACAGACATTGCCCTGGCGCTCGACAAGGAAGGAAACTTCCTCGGCCTGAAAGTAAAGACCATCGCTAGCATGGGGGCCTATTTGTCAATTCGTGGCCCGCGACCGCCAACTAACAATCTGGGGACACTTGCGGGCATTTATAAAACCCCAGCGGTGCATGTCGAAGTCACCGGCGTTTTTACAAATAATTGCGAGACCAACCCTTATCGAGGCGCCGGAGCTCCGGAAGCAGCCTATGTCGGGGAACGGCTTGTCGATTTAGCGGCAAGAGAACTCGGGATGGATCCTGTTGAGATACGACAAAAGAACAGTGTCACACCCGACCAAATGCCGTGGACCAACGCGCTTGGCTTTACCTACGATGTTGGTGATTTCCCCGACAACATGGAAAAAGCTCTAAAGGCCGTCGAATACGAAACCTTCGAGACACGGCGTGCCGAAGCAGCAAAACGCGGCATGCTTCGTGGTCTAGGTATTTCCAATACTGTTAAGAAAACATCTTCACCCAACCTGGAATCGAGCAGCATCCGGTTTGATCCGTCAGGCACCGTTACGCTGATAATGGGGACAATAAGTCACGGTCAAGGACACGAAACTGTCTTCAAGCAAATCGTCTGTGACCGGTTAGGGCTCGAGCCCTCTACAATCCGTTATGTGCAGGGCGACACTGATATGGTCACCTATGGCCGTGGGACATTTAACTCGCGATCAATGTCGATTGGCGGCTCCGCTGTCGCCCTTGCTTGTAACAAGACAATCGCAAAGGCAACCATCATTGCCGCACACGTCTTAGAAGCCGCAGAGGCTGATCTTGAATTTAAGGATGGGGTTTTCACAGTCGCCGGCACCGACCGAACCATGACAATTATTGAGGTCGCCAAGGCCGCTTTTAGTGCTTCGGCAATCCCGGCAGAGATAGAACCCGGACTAAATGAGATTGGCACATTCACGCCGCAATATTGGAACTGGCCAACAGGTGTTCAAATTTGCGAGCTCGAGATTGATCCCGACACCGGCACCACAAACATTGTGAATTTTGTCTGCGTCGATGATGTCGGCACGGTGGTGAATCCACTGCTGCTCAAAGCGCAAATGCACGGCGGCATTATTCAGGGTATTGGCCAAGCGCTGATGGAAGATATCGTCTATGACGAGACCGGCCAGCTCATATCAGGGTCGCTCATGGATTATTGTGTCCCGCGTGCCGACGGCATGTGTTTCATGGACATTATTAGCGCGCCAGTTCCTACCGCTTCAAACCTCATCGGTGCAAAAGGCGGCGGAGAATCCGGTCCGACCGGGGCATTACCGGCGACTATCAATGCCGTCGTCGATGCCCTCAAACCGCTGGGTGTCGCTCACATCGACATGCCAGCAACACCACACAAAATCTGGCAAACAATCCAGGAAGCCAAAGCCGCACAAGCGGCCTAAGATGGTTCTAACGAAAAGAAAAAGTCAGGGAGAAAATAATGTCCGATCCATCTATCGCTGGAAAAGTTTGTGTCGTTACGGGTGGTAGTCGCGGTCTCGGCAGGGCCATGACACTCGCGCTTAGTGCCGCTGGCGCTAAAGTCGTCGCCCCTAGCCACATCGCGGATGATATTCCGCTTATCGAAGCGGATGTTGCCGGCGTCATCGGCAACAGTGGTGGCGATGTTCATGCGATGGCAGCTGACCTGCGGAGTGCCGAAGAGTGCCACGGGATTATAGATGCTACGGTTGATCGATTTGGCCAGGTCGACATGGTTATTAATAATGCCGGGCTTGGCATGCGACCGTTTAGCGAAAACTTTATGACGGACCGCACTAAGTTTTGGGAAGCTGACATTGCCCAGGTGCAGGCAACATTTGACACTAACACGATGGGCCCGTTCCATATGGCAGCCATAGCCGTGCCACACATGCTCAAACAAGGTTGGGGCCGGATCGTCAATGTCACGACGAGTATCGGTACCATGCAGCGCAATGGTTTCTTCCCCTACGGACCCTCCAAAACCGCACTTGAAGCCTCTACGCGCATTTGGGCAGAAGATTTAGAAGGAACTGGTATTACTTCAAACGTATTGATTCCTGGACGCGCCGCAGATACGGCAATCATGCCGACTGAATGGCGAGAATCCGGCACACATCATTCTGGCAAAGAACCCGCCGACCCCGCCGTGATGGGGCCTCCAATCCTTTGGCTCGCTTCCAGCGCCTCCGACGGCATCACGGGCCACCGGTTTGAAGCCGACAAGTGGGATACCGCTATTGATCCTACCGACGCAGCCAAAGCTCAGATGATTCCAGCAGGGTTTGAACTCCGCGACTCTGAATAGGTTTCGTTGGGCAGATCGCGCTAAATAGGGTATCGAGAGACATGGATGGTCCCAATCTATCGCCCGCCTTGCGAAATTACGCGAACCCCAAGGCAGCGGCGCAGCAGGAGACAGATACGCTGACTGGTATCAAGAAAGACATAGTTGCGGAAGTTCCTCGGCTACGACGTTACGCGTTGAGCTTACTCCGAGATGCCGTAGCGGCAGACGATCTGGTTCAGGATTGTCTCGAACGCGGCCTGTCTCGAATTCATCTTTTTCAGCCAGGGACTAATTTGCGTGCCTGGCTGTTTACGATCATGCACAACCTGCACATCAATGCAGTACTCAAAGCGAGACGGGCGCCACCAGCGGGAACCAACGATGATGTTGCTGAAAGCCATCGTAGTGCGATAGCCCCAGCACAAGGTGATGGGCTGCTGGTTCGCGACCTCGAACGCGCTTTAGACAAGCTATCGCTTGATCAAAAAGCTGTTGTGTTGCTGGTTGGTGTGGAGGGTCTGAGCTACGCCGAAACGGCCGCTGTTCTGGAAGTGCCGGTTGGCACGGTAATGTCCCGATTGGCCCGCGGCCGCCACAGGTTGAGAGACATAATGGAAGGCAGTGATCAGGATTCAAAGGAGTCCGGATCATGAGTGATATGAAGAATATTGGCGACGCTGAACTAAACGCCTATCTCGACGGAGAACTCGACTCGGAGAGCCAAACTGCCGTTAGCGCTTGGCTTGCCAAAAATCCCGAAGATGCTGCTCGGCTAGAGTTGATGCGCGCCGATAACGAACTATTGGCAAACATCAATAGTGAAATTTTATCCGAGCCCGTTCCTATGCGCTTCACTCGAATTATTGCCCGAATGCCAGCTACTGCATCAAACAGCAATCATTGGATGCGCGCGGCAGCCGCGATCGTTCTGCTAGTCGTTGGTGCCGCTGGAGGCTGGCTCGCACATGAACAAATTGGTGCTACGCAAGTCATTACAAAAGCCGGGTTTGTCAATCAAGCGGTGAGCGCGCATGTAGTGTTTACCAAGGAACGTCGACACGCCGTCGAGGCCAAGGCTGAGGAAAAACATCTCGTCCGTTGGCTGTCCAAACGCGTCGGCCGCAAGCTAAACCCGCCTGACTTGAACGAGGCTGGCTATAAGCTCGTTGGTGGCCGTTTGGTTTCTGATATAGGCAGACCCGCCGCGCAATTCATGTTCCAAACCAAGGATCGCAAGCGTTTAACGCTCTATGTGCGGAGCGCACCTGACGAAAAGGAAACCAAGTTCCAGATTGTAGAAGATCGCGGCGTCTCCGCCTTTTATTGGATCGAGAAACCCTACGCATATGCTCTGATTGGCAAAGTGGATCGCAAAAAGCTGGTCGCCTTGGGAGAAATCGTTCACGACCACTTGCAAGGCCGATAGCGAAACTATCGTCACAATAATTTCATTGTCTCTCGGAATATTTTCGCTTCATAGTTTGTTTGTGGGTTGGGAAGGTCTAGGCCCACAACGTTATTTTTCGAAATTCGGGAGGAATAAACCGATATGAAGATATGGATCAAATCAACCCTTATCGCAGGCATGGCTGTCGCTATCCTGGGCACAGGGACCACTCTAACATCGTCTGCGCTTGCTGAAGACGTAAAAGCAAACACTCAGCTTGCAGCCCATCACGGAAATAAAATGGCTGTGGTTAAAGCAAGGGTCAAGAATTTCCGCGCAATCTCAAAAGCTCATAAAGCGATGAAGAAAGCCGCAAAAGCAGGGAATGCCGACGCTGTGGCCGCTGCAGCGAATGACATCGCGGAAAAATCTGACAAAATAGCTGGATTATTTCCCAAAGGCTCCAGCCGTGCCGATCTCGGCAAAAAGGTGACGCGCGCCAAAGCAGCAATCTGGAAAGATTGGTCAAAATTCGTCGCGGCAGCTAACAATATGAAAAACGCCGCTCTTGCCGTCGCCTCGGCAGCCAAAGCTGGTAACGCCAAAGCGGGCGCGAAAGGCATCGGAAAAACCTGTGGCGGTTGCCACAAGCCTTTCCGCGGCAAAAAAGCCAAAAAGAAGAAAAGCTAGATTCCGAATCTTGTTTCGGACAAAGGGCGGTTCAATTGAGCCGCCCTTTTTGATTGCTGTAAAATAAGCCTATTCAGGAATAAGTTGGAGTTTATTGTGTTAACGTGGTGGGATGGGAAACTACCCAAAACCAATTTATAGAATTCGGGAGGAGTGAACCGAAATGAAGACATGGATCCAATCAACACTTACAGCGGGACTGGCGATAGCAGTCCTGAGTGCGGGCGTCACAGTTTCACAAACTGCATCTGCTGAAGGCGTAAAGGAATATCAGCAAGTCGCTGCTCATCATGGCAATAAAAAGAAAATGGCTATTGTGGCTGCCCGTCGCGCCTCAATGAAGGCAATTTCCAAGGCCAATAAAGCAATGAAAGCTGCCGCAAAAGCCGGCAATGCCCAATTGGTCATTCAAGCCTCCAACATCATTATCAAGCAAGCAAACCGGATGCCCCAAATGTTTCCTAAGGGTACAAGCCGCGCAAAGCTTGGTGCCAAGGCTACACGGTCAAAAGCCGCAATCTGGAAGAACTGGAAGAAGTTCATTACTGCTAACAATAAAATGTGGGCCGCCGCCTCTACAGTCGCTGCTGCTGCTAAATCCGGAAACGCCAAGGCTGGCGCAAAAGGTATTGGCAAAACCTGTGGTGGTTGCCACAAACCGTTCCGAGGAAAGAAAGCCAAGAAAAGCTAATTTACAAATTTCTCTTTCTATAAAGGGCGGCCCTACGGGGCCGCCCTTTTTTGATTCCTACAGCATTTACGTGTGCCGGGTAGCAGTGCGCAATCGAGACAGATACAGTCCCTTCTGAAATCTTTATTTCCAGGAGTAGATAATGGGCGAATTTGGTATTGGACAACCGGTCCCGCGGACAGAAGACCCGAGACTGTTGCAAGGTCGAGGTCAGTATGGCGACGATTTTGTTTTGGCCAACCAATGCTATGGCTACCTCCTTAGATCACCGCATGCCAACGCCAAGATCCTTTCAATCGATACTTCCGCAGCCCAGTCAGCGCTTGGAGTACAACTTGTTCTGACCGGGGAGGACTGGGACACCACGGGATTTTCACCATTCCCGGTCGCCGTGCCCCGCCAAAAGCGCGACGGATCACCAATGTTTACGGCACCGCGCACGGCTCTCTCTAGCGATCATGTTCGGCTGGTTGGCGACGAAGTCGCGTTCATCGTTGCCGACAGCTATGCGCAAGCGAAAGACGCCGCGGAACTTATCGATATCGATTATGAAATCCTACCTGCTGTCACCGCGAGCAAGGATGCCGTAAAGCCAGGTGCCCCGGCGATTTGGGATGAATGTCCCAATAATGAATGTTTCTTCTTTGAACTCGGCGATAAAAATGCTGTTGAGACAGCCTTCGCAAATGCCGATCACATCACCAAAATCGACTATCACATTAACCGAATCTCGGCGAATGCTATGGAGCCCCGCATCTCTATTGGCGACTATGACCAAAGACTTCATCGCTACACCCTGCACACCAGCACGCAGAGTGTCCATGGCATCAGAGATCATGTCGCCAGTGTGATGAATTTACCGCCCTCAAAAGTCCGGGTGATTTCAGGAGATGTTGGTGGTGCTTTCGGTATGAAAGGCGACATTTACCACGACCAAATTCTGGTTTTGTGGGCGTCAAAGCTTTTGGAGCGGCCCGTCAAATGGACAGCAGACAGAACTGAGTCCCTGATGTCCGACAACCACGCCCGCGACAATGACGTCACAGCGGAACTGGCATTGGATAAAGATGGAAAATTTCTCGCCTTCCGCGTCGATACGATTGCCAATTTGGGCGCCTATCTTGGCTCAATGACGCCGCATGCACCGACCAATAATCTCGGGGGTTTGGCGGGAGTCTACACCACACCTGCAATATACACAGCGGTTACTGGGGTATTTACCAACACCAACTGGCTTGGCCCCTATCGCGGCGCCGGTCGTCCGGAAGCAAGTTTGGCGATCGAAAAAGCCATAGATACCGCCGCCATCGAAATGGGAATCGACCGGGTTGAACTACGGCGTCGAAATCTAATCCCCGCGAACGCCATGCCCTATCAAACTGGTCTGATCTTTAATTATGATTCCGGTGACTTCCCTGATGTTTTGGAGAAAGCCGTAAAGCTCGCTGACTATGAGGGTTTCGAGATACGGCGCGCCCTGTCTGCCGAGCGGGGCAAACTTCGCGGCCTAGGGGTCGGGTTTGGGATTGAACAATCTGCCGCCCCCATCGAAGAGACAGCAGAAATTCGTTTCGACGGTTCCGGTCATTGCAGCATCTTGATGGGCACGCTTTCACAGGGACAAGGCCATGATGTGACCTTTAAACAGCTAATCAACGAATTGCTTGGTGTCGAGCTCAACAACGTCACATTGATCCAAGGCGATACGGATATCGTCGCCCATGGCCGTGGCACCTTTGGCTCGCGATCAGCCGGCAACGGCGGTGCGGCGCTACAAATGGCGAGTGATCGAATAATTGAGCATGGTAAAAAAATCGCTGCCCATATGCTGGAGGCGGCTGAAACTGATATCGCGTTTGACGATGGCAATTTTGCTGTTGCCGGCACGGATCGTTCAGTGCGCATTGAAGAGGTCGCTCAAACTGCCTACGCGCTGATGGTTTTACCGCCCGATATTGAACCCACTCTCGTGGCGTTTGCGGCCTTTAAACCCAAAGCACCTACCTTCCCCAATGGTTGTCATTTTTGTAAGATCGAGATCGATCCTGATACCGGCACCACAGAATTTATATCATACGTTGTCGTCGACGATGTCGGCACGGTCATCAATCCGTTGCTGCTCAAGGGACAAATTCATGGCGGCATCAGTCAAGGTCTCGGCCAGGCAATTTGCGAAGACTTGAATTATGATCCTGAAAGTGGACAGCTTTTATCCGCATCGTTCCTGGATTATTGCATGCCTCGAGCCGACGATATGTGCTCGATTGAAGTTGTTACAGCCGGTATCCCCTCGCCAACAAATCCGCTTGGAATTAAAGGAGCCGGTGAAGCTGGATGTGTAGGCGCTCTCCCTTGTGTTCAAAGCGCGTTGATCGATGCCTTAAAGCCATACGGCATTAAGGATGTGCCAATGCCCGCGACAGCAAACAGGCTGTGGAAACTTATTCAAGACAACTGCGAAAACACTGCCGCCTAACTTTGCTGCTTCGCTAAATCTCAAGCGCACAGGTTCTGAACCCAGCAACAACATCACGCCGGTCACAAGTATAAAAATTCCGGAACGTGTTCCAGACAATCCTATTGCGGGTGGCCCAGGACCCACCGCGTAACACAGCATGTCGACCATCGAACCATGGCTGTGAATAATCAGTATATGGATCAGCTACAAATCCCTCGAAGGGGGCAAAGACAGATTCAGTCCATTCCCAAACATTCCCGATCATCTGACGGCAACCATAAGCACTATCGCCCTCAGGAAATGCTCCCACATCAACCGGTCTGCCGTAATACCCATCAAGATTAGCATGTCTGCGGGCGGCGCTTTCATTGCCCCATGGATAGCGAGTCTCAGGACCTTTAAGAATCTCACTGTCGGGCTGTGGCGCTCGGGACGCTGCGACCTCCCACTCTCCTTCCCAAGGCAGACGACGCGCCGCCCATTTGCACCAGGCCTGCGCCTCAAACCAGTTAATATGAACAACAGGCGCATCAGGTCGCAGTGCCTCAAACTGATCAAAATATTTGACCTGCCAGTTGCCATCCAATTTTTGCCAATAGACAGGACGCTCAGCAGCTGTGTGATTGCGCCATTGCCAACCCGCCTTGGTCCAAAGCTCTTCTCTCTGGTATCCGCCAGCATCGACAAATGCCAGGAACTCCGCATTTGTTACCGGGGCCTTAGAAATCGAGAACGGTTTGACCTCGTAGCCCTGACCCCATTTCTCGTTGTCCATGAAGTAAGGAGCTTTTGGTGACGAACCGAGCATATGAATACCACCCGGAATATCTACATCCCCGGGATACGGTCCTGCATCATCAACCGCCACTGGCACCTCCTCGACAAAGAGCGGTGGTGGATAACCATGTGTCTGTCGCGTGTACGTAAATGCCTCATCATGCATATCTTCATGAAAGGCCGTGAGTTGCGTAAAATAGGAATTCTCAACTGTGGCAAGCTCGTCTGAACCGAGACGCTCAATAATCAAGTCGCGAATAGTTTCGCGATAATTAATCGTCGCTTCGAGATCCGGCAAATCGAGATCCCAGCGCGTCGCATGTGCAACAGCCATGGAATCATAAAGTACATCGGTGTTCTCCAAGACCGGTGGCCGCTGATCACGATCCCGTAAGATAAATTTTTCATGAAACCAAGCTATATGGCCTATTTCCCACAGCATGGGATTTACAATGCCGAGTCTCGGCCCCATCAATTGTTCATCGTCAAGCCCCGCAATCAACGCGATGGTTCGCGCATCTGAATCTCGAATAGTTTGCTCAAGATATTTAGTCGAAACCTGTTGTATTTTTGGAAAACCCGCCATGCCAATGTCTCGCTACTGCACCCTGCTTTTCACAAAATTACCTGTTCACACACAATCCGGAAAGGTCATGTTTATATAACCGAAATCGCCGGATGGACGGCGGCGAGCAGCTATGGGATAAGATCGTTGAAATACGAATTCTCGATATAGGTCAAAGAAAGGACAAAGCTGTGGAGTTCGACAACGAATTTGAGGTTCCTGTCCCTATTGATCAGGCATGGGACATCCTGATGGATATTGAACGTATCGCGCCTTGCGTACCTGGTGCCGAATTGACCGAAGTGGTCGACGACAAAACGTACAAAGGCAAAATTTCCGTCAAGCTGGGCCCTGTCGCCCTAACGTTTAACGGTCAAACCACGTTTGAAGAACTTGATACCGCGAACCATAGTGCAAAGTTAAAAGCCCAAGGTACTGATGCCAAAGGCCGTGGCGGAGCGCACGCCAATGTCGCCTTCCGCATGGAACCATGTGATAACGGTACCAAGGTTATCATCGATACAAGCCTTCAGCTTTCGGGCGCGGTTGCACAGTACGGACGCGGCGTTGGCATGGTGAAAGATCTTTCCCAGCAAATCATTGGGCAATTCGCCGAAAATCTAGAAAATGATGTTATCGGCGCAGACTCCGACACGGCTGCTAATGATCACTCGAACGCAAAATCTGGCGAGGCTGCAACTGTCCAGGACTCACCATCGCCCACAGCTGCCCCAGTTCAAGTCGGCGGCATGGGATTAAAAGTAATATGGAATGCAATCAAACGCTTGTTTGGTGCAAAAGAACCCTAATCTGGGTAAAAATTAATGCAGCTGGCGGGCGGCATCTCCTGCCGCCTCGTCACTTGGCGCCGCAGACGTTGGCCCTGCCTGATGATGCACAATCTTCCAGAGGCTCCCTTCGCGATGAAAGATATTGGTCGCGATCAAGGAGCCGCCGGGAAGCTCTTCAAAACAGATAACACTGGCAACATTTCCATAGACCAACACTTTGGCATCTCGGCACTTTATTTCTGGTGACTCGGGATTGGTCAATATGGCGGCCCAGCTTGTAACAATACCCTGTCGATCAAAGATCGGTCCCCAACCTGGGTGCAAACAGCACACCGGAGCGACGTCGGACCACAGGTCTTCCATCACCTGGGGGTCTCTATCTGCGAAAGCTCGATAAAACACCTCATTGGCAAACAGAACTTCATCGACATCAGACAAAATCATGTTCCTTTAATTGCGATAACCGCGCTATGCGACAAGCACGATATCTGTCACAAATTCCCGGTCAGCCCTCGGTATGTTCCGAATTGTCTTTAGGCAATTTACGATTTCCAGACAAGAGCCACACGCAGGCCCCAGGCAACGACATTATTAGAGTAAGAAACCCGAATGCCACGGATAGAACAAGGGCGTTTTCAGGAGGTACGCTAACAGTTCCCAACATTGCAATCATGGCCCCTTCACGTATGCCCCAACCTGCAAATGAAATCGGTAACAAAGAAGCTAGTATTACCGGCGGAATCAACACCAACAGTGCCAATAATTCGACATCAATGGATAGACCCTTGGCGAGCGCAAACATGACTAACACCATGAGAATTTGGTTGGCGATAGAAAGTCCCAAAACGTGAGGCCCAAAACGGTGCGGCGCTAAGACAATCCTAGAGTCCTCCGCGAGCGACGTGATCGACAGGTACAAACGCGACGGTAACAACCGACGAAACAGCACCATAAAACGGTCGAGCCACAAAAGGGCGAGCAATCCGACAAAAATTATGGTCACAAGAAAAGCAAGGATGGCAAGGATCGCCGTATCATCTATGAACTGCGCAGCTAGTGGAAACGTTAGCAATGCAAGTAAGGCGAGCCCGACAAGGGCCGCCACACGGTCGAGGAGAACGCTCCCGATAGCACGCTTTAAAACGCCATCCTGCCGATAAAAGATCCAAATGCGTACCGCATCTCCACCTAAATTTGACGGCAAGGCCTGGTTAAAAAACATACCAATCCAGACCAGAGAAAACACCGTTCTAAACTGTAGACTTGCGCCAAGAGCCCGAACGATTATCTGCCAGCGCCAGGCAGCGAAAACAATCGCTATTAGCAGCAAAGCTACAGCGATAAAAAATCCGCTTAACTCGATGCCAGCAACCCGTCGTAGGGCGGCTTCGATGTCATAGGTCTGGAATAAAAGATAGAGAAGCCCGAAGGAAATTGCTGCCTTAACAATAGCAAATCCAGCTTGTTTCGCGGATGCTCTGGTTGGAACGCCAGAGGTGTCGGTCATATTGGACAATTTCCACAGCCAAAAGTCAGCAAAAATCTAGTTCTCGCTACCCGACTTGTCATTAAGTGAATTATTGCGGCTTCCACAGCTATAATGAGAAGAGAAATGGCGCGCCCGGGAAGATTCGAACTCCCGACCCCTAGATTCGTAGTCTAGTGCTCTATCCAGCTGAGCTACGGGCGCAGTACTCGCTTAGTGGCGAAATCCCAGCCAGTATGCCGAGAAGAGGCGCGGACGTTACTTAAATTGACATGAATTGGCAAGCATTCCCACGACGTCACATAGAATTCTTTGCAATACAGCTTGTTAAGCCATAATCCATTGAGTAATATCTGCGGGAATCAATGGGTTGGCACTATTTACAACAATCAATTCATCGCGTTTATTAGAAGTCTAGGATTTTTCAATTATCACTACGGGTGAGGCCCGATACATGGCCCGAGCACTGTCCCACTTAACAGTTATTTGTTCAGCCGCCGCACTGTCGGCCTGTTCATTTTCAATGGATTCACTATGGCCCTCGTTAACAGGCGATAGCCCTAGCGCCGCTACCACAGTGGCTTCAAAAGCCGGAAAGGTGATCCCAATTGCTCCCTCACAGGGAGAAAGGCGGAATCAGCCTGTTGTGGGTGCTACAGCTCCACCAGCACTGGGGACGACCAATTTTGTCCCCCCAACGGTAACGCCTGGTCAAACCACCGGGACGTTCGTCGGACAAAAAACTAACTTACTTCGCGGTGAGTTGCAGCGTATGCGGCAACAAATTCGTCAACAGAACAGTACTCTGCAGGGTATCCGAGGTGAGACCGGCCGACATTCGCTTGCATATCATAGCGCGATTGCGTCGATTAACTCTCGCCTTCAAGTGGGAACGACGCCGGGTAATCCTTACATGGTCAACCAGTGGAACATAGCGCAATCAGGGCTTTCCAGCATTGATCGCGATGTTTCCCAAATGAATTCGCTCGCGAACGCGGTAGCAGGCACGAGTACGATGTCTGCCTACCTTCTTGAAACTACGCGTGCGGCATACGGGCTAAGTGGTGCAGTTGAAGCGGACCACCGTCAACTCGCAATTCTCGAAGACGAAGTAAATCGGACAGTTGTCCTGATTGATCGACTTCTAAACGAATTGAGTGAAGATATTAATCGGCAGACTGCCTATGTCGCCGCCGAACGCAGCAATCTTACGGCCCTTTCACTCGCCATCAAGAACGGTGAATCTCTGGGCAATAGCCTAGCAAATAGGGCATATGCAACAGCTGCCCCGATCGCGGCAACTGGATCTAGAAATTCTAGCGCGGCAAGTACGGCTGGCCGCCGACCACTTGTCGTCATCCGTTTTGATCGGCCAAACGTGTCATATCAACAAGCTCTTTACACAGCCGTTAATCGTGTTCTTCAGCGGCGACCGCAAGCAGGGTTCGATCTGATCGCTGTCGCAACTGGACAAGGTAGCGCTGCGCAAGTAACCGTCGCCTCTAACAAATCGAAACGGAATGCAGAAACAGTTCTGAGATCACTCTCAGAGATGGGATTACCCCTCCAACGGGTACGTTTGTCAGCGATCACAAGCGCTGATGCTAAATCGAACGAGGTCCATCTTTACGTACGCTAGGGTTTGTCAAAATACATTCTCGACAAAGAATCAATTAGGCCGAAAGCTACTCCAGCGATAAAGTAGCTCTCGGCTTTTTTGTTTGGAGTAGTACGATGTTGAGTTGGGAGCGAAGAGAGTTTGTGAAAGCCCTCATGGCGGCGCCTGTCGCGGTCGCCAGCGGCGCCCAATTGGCCGAGGCACAGTATTCGGGGCCAGCGGCGACGCATCCACAGCCCATTCTGGGTCACACAAATCCACGACAAATGCCGTTCACCGCTATGGCCGATGGTCGTGCCGACGATACCAAGGCCGTTCAGGGCGCCATTGATGCTGCTATTCTAAATAGTCGTGGCGGTGGCGTTTTTGTGCCCGCCGGGACCTATAAGATTTCCAAAACACTACATATCGAAAATGTTTTAGGGCTAAAATTTACTGGCGTGAGCGTCGGGGCAACCCGATTCATCTGGAGTGGCCCTCCAGATGTTCCGATGTTTCTTCTACAAGACGCTCGTGACGTCGTAATGAGTGATTTTCGGATTGAGTCGAGCCCCAGGAAGCCTCTCTTTACCGGGATACAAACCGAAAATGGGGCAAAAAGAATTTGGGTACCGTCACAAAACCATTTTCAGCGCATCGTTATCAACGGCACAAAGAAAGGCGGCCTGACGAATGGGTTCCGGATCGCCGAGGGTGCTGGTGGCGACAACAATAATGACTTTCATGAATTCCTGCGGTGCCAAGTCCGCAACTATCATGGTTATGGCTACTCAGTTGAGCATTCCCAATCACATACCAATCGTTTTTATTCCTGTACATTTAGTGGATATAGTTTTGGTCTTGCCGGTGTCCGTACAACGCACGGTTCCTTTTCATGGTACGGCGGCGGTGGTGGCGGAAACACAGTTGCCGATTTTCTCCTAGGCTCTCCGAACGTCTTAATTTCAGTTATCAATGGAAATTTTGAAGATTCAGCACGATTGCTTACGACAGGAGGACCAACCGGCGCCCGTTGGCCAATTCATATTCAAGGTGTTCGCTATACAGCGGCGAAACTGGCGGATGACGGGATAATGATCAACGTCCAAAACCCGGGCCCCTTACTTCTAGATAACAACCTGTTTGGGACAAATACCCTCCCCCGTATGCCGCGTGTACGCCTGAGTTCAACTCAACCCGGAGCAACCTTTATCAGCCAGGGAAATCTTTGGCTCGGACAGGATGCCTATGAAAAGACTCCCTATATATTTCGTGGTCGAGGCGCGAGGTCGCTAAACGCCAAAATTGATGGTGATTCCTTCGCCGGCAAGGGCCGTAAGGATGTTACAGTTTTTGAGGATGGGGACACCAAGCCAACAACCCATTTTTCTAAATGGTTCCAAACTCGAAATACGCAGGATACCACTATCACCCATCTGAGAAATGGGTGGGCAGGTGCTCGTCGAACTATCCTAATAAACGACAACAACACTCTATTTAACTTTAAATCTGGAAACCTGCGCGGGACCTCTAGTGAACTCTGGCGCGCTAAAAATGGTGATACAATGGACTGCCTTTTCGACGGAAAGAATTGGCGTTGCCGACCTAATTTATGATTGGGTCGCCATTAGGCGATTGCAAGATTGTCGATCAGTCTCGCTGTGCCAAGTCGAGCGGCGCCAAAAACGCGCGCCGAACCAGTGTATGATTTCAAAAGGTCAAGCGTATCCGTATCACATACGGATACGTAATCGACAGACATAAATCCCAATTCAAGCAATTCTTCCCGTGCGTTACGACAAATAGATTGGCAATCGCTGGGCTTGGTCAATATCGCCGCCGCCACATCTGCCAGAACTCGGTTGAGCTGCGGCGCTAAAGCACGCTCATCGACGGATAGATATCGATTGCGGGACGACATTGCTAATCCGTCTGCTTCCCGAATAATCGGTGCACCGATGATATCTACCGGAATATTCAAGTCCCTGGCAACCTGACGAATGACCAGCAATTGCTGATAATCCTTCTCGCCAAACACCGCAACATTGGGCAAACACTGCAAAAGTAGTTTAGCGACCACCGTCGCCACACCATCAAAGTGGCCGGGCCGGAAAGGGCCGCAAAGACCTGATGTCACTCCGGTGACAGAGACAATCGTAGAGAACCCTTCAGGATAAACATCATCGCGTCCTGGGCAAAACACCAAATCAGTTCCAGCGTCTGAAAGTTCCCTAACATCATGCACTTCATCGGCGGGATAAGCGTCAAAATCTTCGTTCTCACCAAACTGGGTAGGATTGACGAAGATACTCGCGATGACTTTGTCACAGCGTGCCTTAGCTTCAGAAACCAAACTGAGATGACCTACATGGATCGCGCCCATGGTCGGTACAAGCCCAACGGTTTTACCGTCGCGCCGCCAAGCAGCCACCGTTACCCTGAGGCCCTCAACGCTGCGAACGATTGTCTCTGACATTGATGTTGTTTCGACGGTATTGGGCATCAAGCTTCAGAAAATACAAAATAGAAATGCGACAGTAATTTTAGGCCAAAACGAGATTGATTACGATTTGTTGTTCTTGACCTTAAAACAATGCTCTGCTGCAGGAAAGCGACGCGCCCGGACATCCTGTCCATAGGACTCAGCCGCCTCACCAACCAGGGTCCCAAGATCGGCATATCGTTTCACAAAACTTGGTGTGAAGTCATTGAACAACCCAACCATGTCCTCCGTGACCAAAACCTGACCATCACATTCGGCAGAGGCACCGATGCCAATTGTCGGCACAACAACAGAATTTGTAACTTCCCGAGCTAATGGTTCGACAACACCTTCAACGACAATCGAGAAAGCACCGGCATCAGCAATCGCCCGAGCGTCGGAAATTATCTTCATGGCTTCTGCTCGACCTCTACCGCGGGCACGATAGCCGCCAAGGCTATTCACACTTTGCGGCATAAGCCCGACATGCCCCATGACAGGAATACCTCGCGACGTCAGAAAACTAATGGTCTCTGCCATCTCAGCACCGCCTTCCAGCTTCACGGCATCACAGCCGGTTCGCTTCATCACCTTCGCGGCATTTCGAAATGCCTGGGAATGAGACTCCTGATAGCTGCCAAATGGCATATCAACAACAACGCAGGCTTTTTCTGACCCGCGAACAACAGCAGCGCCATGGCCAATCATCATCTCCAACGTTACGCCCAACGTTGAATCCATGCCGTAAAATACCATTCCAACAGAGTCGCCCACGATGAACAGATCAACGTGCGGATCCAGAAGAGAAGCCATAGGGGCGCTGTAGGCCGTGAGCGATACGATAGGTTCGCCGCCTTTACGTTCCCTGATTTGTGGCACCGTAATGTGCCCTCTTGTGTGGCCCACCGCGCTCAATATCGTTCTCCGGTTCCTGCAGATTCCAGCGTCACAAATCAAGTGGCACCTTGTTTCGGCATGCTTTTACCCGGATTCCCAACCATGCGAAAGGATTTCCTTGGCGCTAGCTACTCTATAGATCATAAACAACCGTAAGATATAATCTAAAAGCCTATGATCACATTATTCAATAAATCCGACCCAGCACGCCCCCGGAAGGCTAGCATCTCTATTCTCTTTGGCTCGTTCCTATTGAGTTTAGTCGGCTGTGAACATACCGGATCACCAACCGCTAAACGACATATGGTAGCGGCAGCAAATCCCCTCGCGGTCGGAGCTGGCTTGGACATTTTACGGCAAGGTGGCAGCGCCGTGGATGCCGTAATCGCTACCCAGATGGTTTTAACCCTCGTCGAACCCCAAAGTTCGGGGATCGGCGGCGGTGCGTTTTTGCTGCATTACCAGCCAGGCAACGCGACAGACGGCCTACCACCCGTGATTGACGCCTATGACGGACGAGAAACCGCGCCAAAGTCTGCCAATGAAAACTTATTCCTTGATGCACAGGGGAAAAAGATACCCTGGCGACAGCGCATGGCAGGAGGCAAGGGCGTAGGAATCCCCGGCCTGCTTCGCATGCTGGAGTTGTCGCACAAACGGCATGGAAAACTTCCGTGGGCTCGCCTGTTTAACCGGGCGATTGATATGGCAAACAAAGGCTTCTCAGTTTCGCCCCGTTTACACGCGATGATCAAGCGCAACCGGCACCTCAAGAACTTTCCGGTCACCAGACGCTTCTTTTTCACTCGGGATGGCGAACCGCTACCGGTTGGGACACTCCTCAAGAATCCGCATCTCGCCGATACCTTGCGCCAAGTAGCAGCCAAAGGCGCAAACGCATTTTATACCGGAACAATTGCTCGCGACATTGCAGCAGCAGTGACCAACACACACCACTTGCCAGCAAAAATGACCGTTTCGGATATTGCCAGTTATCAAGCTAAGAAACGTCGCATCCTCTGCCATCCCTACCGGCAATGGCGAGTCTGCGGCATGCCGCCACCGACATCCGGTGGAATCGCTGTAGCACAGATACTGTCGATGCTAGAGCCATATGATCTCTCCCGTATTCCGCCCCTATCGACACAAGCAGTTCATCTCGTTGCCGAAGCCAGCAAGCTTGCCTTCGCTGACCGCAATCAATATCTCGGTGACCCAGATTTTGTGAAGATCCCTGTCGCCGGGCTTCTAGATAAGAATTACCTGAAATCTCGAGCTGCAAAGATTTCTGCGGATAAAGCAATGGGACAGGCAATGCCCGGCGTTCCACCACAACTTGTGCAACGAGACTATGCGCCAGATGACGGGGACAATCGCCCGATTTCAACCAGCCATATCAGTGTCATTGATGCCAAGGGCAATGCTGTTTCCATGACAACAACCATCGGGACGGCCTTCGGATCACGGATCATGGTGCGCGGCTTTGTGCTCAATGACGAGTTGACGGATTTTGCTTCTGTCCCGCGCGTAAATGGTCACCCTAAAGCTAATCGGGCGGAGCCAGGGAAACGACCCCGCAGTTCCATGTCGCCAACAATCGTTACCGACAAGGATGGTAAGCTCGTCATGGCCGTAGGGTCTCCCGGGGGCTCCAGCATAATTGGCTATGTCCTGAAAGCGCTGATTGCAGGACTGGATTGGAAAATGACCATGCAAGACGCCATCGCATTGCCTAATTTCCTAAACAAGAACCGTAAAACCGAGCTCGAAAAAGGGACAAAACTAGAAGCACTCGCGCCCTCTTTAGAAAAACTTGGGCACCAAATCCGTATCCGAACGAAAACTAGCGGGTTACACGGGATTAGAGTGCGCAGCGGCGGTTATGAAGGTGGAGCCGATCCACGCCGAGAAGGCGTTGCCCATGGCGACTAACATAACCCAAGATCGCGGATGATTATCGTACGCGCCTTTGATGCGCTGCCCGCGACCGCACGTGGTGCGATATGGATGGTACTTGGCGGCATCTCTCTTATCCTGTTGGCAATTGTCATTCGGGACATTCAGGACAAATATCATGTCCTGCAAATGATCTTTCTACGCAGTGTGGTCAGCTTCCTGATTATTCTTCCCTGGGCCTTGCGCCAAAAACGGGACGACCTTCAAACAAAGCGGCTTCCGCTTCATGTTTTTCGCAACACCATCCATTATCTTGGCAATGTTGGATGGTTTATCGGTGTTACGCTTGTGACACTGGCAGATCTTCAGGCCCTTCAATTTACCGTCCCTCTTTTCACCATCGTAATGGCGACTATTTTTCTCAAGGAACATGTCGGTCCGCACCGATGGATCGCTACAGCTCTTGGCTTTGTAGGCGCGCTCGTCATAATTCGGCCCGGTTTTGTGGAGCTGAGCACCGGTACAATCGCTGTTGTCCTATCAGCAATCTTTTACGCAGCCTCACAGACTTCCACAAAATCACTTTCGAACACCGACTCACCGAATGCCATCCTGCTGTACATGTCGATCATCTTTATTCCGGTTTCCGCGATCCCGGCAATTTATGTTTGGGTTACGCCAGACTGGTCCGATACTGTTCCAATCATCTTGCTTGGCGTCTTTGGCTACACGGCGCATGCTTGCATCATCCGATCCTTCGCTGCCGCAGATGCGAGCTTTGTGATGCCGTTTGACTTTTTACGACTTCCTATCGCTGCGGCCTTTGGGTTCTTCCTCTACACGGAATGGCCCGACGTTTGGGTCTGGATCGGTGGCGCCATTATTTTTGCCGCGACTTACTACATTACATGGCGGGAAAGTATGATCAAGAAATCAGCGGCCAAGCCCGACGCCTAAGAACTCTGGGTCAGAGAACCGTGCGTGATATAGTCGCGACACAAGGCCTTGGCGGAGAGAAAAATGAATCCCATCCATGTCACCAAACTTGATCATGTTGTTCTGCGTGTCGCCGATATCGAGAAATCGATCAAATTTTATCGCGATGTTCTAGGCTTTCCCGAAAAACGCATTTCGGACGGACTGTATCAGTATCAAGCAGGCGTCTCTATGATCGACCTTGTTCCTATCGACAGCGATATCGGCCAACGGTCAGGTTACGGCTCGCCAGACGAAGGACAGAACGTTGATCACTTCGCCCTGACATTAAGTGAATTTGATGAGGAGGCGATTGTCGCCTATCTTGAACAGAACGACGTTACAGTCGAACGGAGCGGACGTCGCTTCGGCGCACAAGGATACGGACCATCAGTCTATTTTCAGGACCCAGATGGAAATTTTGTAGAACTAAAAGGGCCGTCGGAAGAAACGCCTTAACCTAGGTGTGGCGGGTAATTGGGAGTTTAAAATGTTAAAGATTATCGGGCGCGACACCTCGTCAAATGTCCAAAAAGTATTATGGGTTTGCGGCGAGTTGGAATTGCCTTTTGAACGGGAGGATCTCGGGGGGCCGTTTGGCGGCAACGACACACCCGAATATCGCGCTCTCAACCCCAATGGCAGAGTCCCGACCATTATCGACGAAGAATTCGTCCTGTGGGAGTCCAACTCCTGCACCCGCTACCTGGCCGCAAAACACGCGCCAGGTTCGCTGTACCCTGATGACCTTCAAATTCGAGGCAATGCCGAACGGTGGATGGATTGGCAAGTTACAACCATGAGCCCAACGCTTGTTCCCGTATTTTGGGGGATGGTCCGTACAGCGCCAGAAGATCGCGATCTTGACGCTATTGAGGCTTCGCGCAAGAAACTGTCAGCGAACATCGCAATTATGGATAATCATCTGGCGAACTCAAAATACATAGCTGGCGACAATTTCACCGTAGGTGATATCCCTCTTGGGATCACAGCCTATCGCTGGTTCAGTATGGATATCGAGCGTGAGCCGTATCACAACGTTCAGCGCTGGTATGATCTACTATGTGAACGTCCTGCCTTTCAGGACCATGTAATGAATCCGATGGCCTAGCTGAATGAAAATTATCGGGCGTAAGAGCTCTTCAAATGTCCAAAAGGTTTTGTGGTGTTGCGCGGAGCTAGGCGTCGACTATGAACGTGAAGATGCCGGTCGTGAATTTGGTGTCGTCGATACAGACGCATTCTCCCAGATGAATCCTAATAGAAGAGTCCCTGTTTTGATCGACGGGGATTTTATTTTGTGGGAGTCCAATGCAATCGTTCGCATGATTTCCGCAAAATACGGTTTAGGGTCATTATTTCCCGAAAATCTACAGATTCGAGCCGATGCAGACCGTTGGATGGATTGGCAGCTCGCAACCCTGGGCCCAGGCTTTACTGGCATGTTTCACGGCCTAATTCGCGACAAGCCCGAAAACAGAAATTGGGACGCGATCAACAAATCTATTGCGACAACCCAAACCAATCTGGAGATTCTAGACAGTTATCTTGCAGATACAGCTTTTATAGCCGGCGACACACTAACAATAGGTGACATCCCGATCGGGATTTATGTCTATCGCTGGTACGCCTTTGACGAGTTGGACCGTAAACCATTGCCCAACCTGGAACGCTGGTATGCTTCCTTGCAAGCGCGCCCAGCTTTTCGTGAATTCGTAATGGTAGGGTTGGGATAAACTAGCCCTTGCGGAAGGGCTATTCGCCGGAAGCGTATTTCTGCTCAGCTTCGTAATAATCGTTGAAACCGACAACATCGCGTAGATGCGCAAACTCCGCCAGAGCATCAGGGGTTTGCCCCACTTTCAACATTTGAAGGGCGTCTTCCATCGCCGCCATAGCGGCTTTAATCATCGTCAACGGATACAGGACAATCTTAAAGCCCATCTCATGCAAAACATCGGGTGGTAGCAGAGGCGTATCACCCTGTTCAACAAGGTTAGCCATCTTATGGCCCGCTACACCGTCGCAAAAACCGCGCATCTCTTGTTCGCTTTCAGGTGCTTCTAGAAACAAGATGTCGGCACCGACGTCAGCAAAGGCTTTGATACGCCACATTGCTTCATCAAACCCGTCAGTTGCCCGTGCATCTGTACGCGCCATCACGAGAATATCAGCGCCCTCGTCGCGGGCATCGACAGCCGCCTTGATCCGGCCAACCGCTTCCTCGCGATCAACAACTAGTTTCCCACGGGTATGTCCGCACCTTTTTGGCGCGACCTGATCCTCAATCATAACGCAACCAAACCCGGCCTGAGCGTAACCCAACACGGTCCGCTTCACATTCAAAGCATTGCCATAACCAGTATCGCCGTCTCCAATAACGGGAATCGACACCGCGTTACAGATATTCCGGCCCTGCTCGAGCATCTCGCCGTACGAAATGAGACCAGTATCTGGCAGACCAAGGCGCGCCGCAGATACTGCAAATCCGCTCATAAAGCTAAGCCCAAACCCGGCACGTTCAATCAACCGCGCGGAAAGAGCGTCATAACAGGCGGGCGCCACCAGGATGTCAGGAGTAGCCAGGAGGCCCCGAAGCTTATCGGCGTTGGACTGCATCAAAACTTTATACCTTTTATTGGACCTAAAGCGCGTTAGGCCTCGTGGTCAAAACTAACCCGGATTAGGTGAAACACGAAAAAGACAGAAAATCCAAAGAATAGAAGCCCGCCATAATAGGGAACACCGTGGCCAGAGTTTGCTGCAACAAACAGACCGCCCACCGCCATAACTGCGGTTACCGCGCCCATAATCCAATTACCCAACTGTTTCATTGTAGAACCTCATTTAACGAAACGAAATACACACCTTGTATACCCCATCGGTGATTAACCGCAACTTACCGACTGCATACCAAGTTTGCCAGTATCGCAGTCTAACCATGCACTAATGTTGGGGTCGAACGCTCTCCCTGATTAGGTTCAATGGGCAAGGTCAGCCGAAACACCGTGCCCTCATCCGTGCTCCGAGCCAGGCTGATATCGCCACCATGGCCCAGCATCAGGTCTCGAGCTATCGAAAGGCCTAATCCAGATCCACCGGCCCGCGAAGAACGCGCAAAAGGCTGAAAAAGTTCGCCGCGGACGCGTTCTGGTAGGCCCGGACCATTATCTGTGATTTCGATAATGGCATGACCGACCTCAGAATGGGCTCGCACGGTCACGCGGGTGGCACCTGCCTCGAAAGCGTTGCGCGCAAGATTCAGTAAAACGCGATACATCTGGTCGCGATCGGCATGTAATTCCAGTCTTGCATCAACGCGACTATCTAGGACTGCATTGCCATCACCCATCGTCCCCGCGGCATCAGAGAGTTCATCCAGCAAAGGTGCCAACCCAAACTGTGTGACTTCTAACTCCGTCGCCCCTTCTTGTACGAAGCGTATGGTTTTTGAACATAACGTTACAGCACGATCGATGGCCCCCATCATGGTCGGTGCAACTCGTTTTACGTTGGGGTCTTCGGAGACTTCCAAATGATCCGATACGAGCTGAGCCGTCGCGAGAATATTACGAAGGTCGTGGTTGATTTTAGCGACCGCCGTGCCGAGAGCCGCAAGACGGGTCTTCTGGATAAGCGCCGTCCTCAACCCTCGTTGCATGCCTGCTAGCTCGCGTTCCGCAACACCAAGTTCGTCTGTTCTTTTTCCAGGTTGAACCAAGCGAGTTCCGTCTTCTGGCGCCTTCCGAAACATCACCATCACCGCGGTTAATGACCGCATTGGCCGGACAAATAGCCATTGCAAACTCCCATAGACTAAGACTGCCGTCATAAGTGAAATCATGATCGACAATGCCAAAATGTTTAGGGAATAATCGATTAGCGCGGCACGGAGGGGGGCTTCTGCGATCACGGTTTCTACAATGATATTAGGATCCTTGGGCGAAGGGCCAATAATCCGAAAAACCCTGCTGCCATCGCTGAGAAGAATATCAAAGGCGTCGCCAATCAACCCCATAAAACTGTGATTGCTGAGGTGGAATGTTACGTCAATTTCCGGAGGCATATCGTCGGACAGCATCAACGATTTTCTATCTGGACGTTTTAAAACAATGCCGAAAGACTTCGCGTGATCCAGTAATTCCTTACGGAGTTGCTTCCCAACAAGATTATCGGCAGGAACTTCAAGTGCGAGACTTGCCAAATGTGCGGCTGCTATTCTTTCTTCAAGATAAACGAGCCGGTAGCGCCCGATCGACGGCGCATAAATAAACACTTCGCTCAACATGACAAAAAAGATGGTAAGCAGGAGTAAACGAGCCGAAAGGCCCACGCCACGCTTTGCATTATGTGAAATATTTGATGCCATCTGCGGCACTATACAGATAATTGGCGGATCGCGACAAAGAAGATGTTCTGCCAAAACATCCGAGGAAACCTATCCCTCAAATAGAAAAACGTCGCCCGGCACGAAGCCAGACGACGTTATCTATCTAAGATACGCTTTTAGCGCTTCTTCGCGGCACAAGGATTGCAACCACGCTTAGCAGCGCAGGGATTGCAGCCCTTCTTGGCGGCACAAGGATTGCAGCCACGTTTAGCAGCGCATGGGTTGCAGCCCTTCTTTGCGGCACAAGGATTACAGCCACGTTTCTTGGCAGCACAAGGGTTACAAGCAGCAAGCTGGACATTGCTAGACTTGCTGATGTCTGCAGCAGCAGCCGGCAGAGCTGTAGCCGCAGCAGCAATCGCGGCGACGCTGATAATTGTAGCGGTTTTCTTGATATTCATCTGGATCTCCCGTCCTAAAAGAATTTTCGACACCGAACAAAGCATTATCCGGGGGCGGAGTGCGGCGGCCTTAACACAATTGTCGTGGCGACCCGTAATTCTCCGCGCCCTTTACATAATCACGCTGAGACAAGACACCAACCAACGACCCGATCACTCGCTTTCAACTTGTTGTGAGAAGGCTGTCAGACAGACGCTGGCTTATTGATTCTATTGGCGATTATCCTAATGACAGAAGGAACCGAACGATTTTTCGGGTACGCTCGCTGAACAGCGACGGCGTATAGTAAGACCCTGCGGCCCGCTTGTTAATTTCACCCAATGTTGGATAAGGCAGGATTAATCCAGCGACGTCTTTAATTTTCATCTTTTTCGCGATTGGCAAGCACCAACTCTGAATGATCTCACCAGCCTTCTCACCAACCATGCTGGCCCCGACAACGACACCTTTGGAAGTCGTAATCACCTTAAGCATGCCGTCTGTCTCCGCTTCGGCGCGGGCTCGGTCATTGTCAGCGAATTTAGCCCCCAGAACATTCACATCGCCATACTGTTGGCGTGCCGCCTCTTCCCCCAAACCAACCTGGGCGAGCTCCGGCGACGTGTAGGTGACCCAGGGCACGGCGGTGTAATCCGACTTTGCCGGTAACCGAAAGAGGATATTCCGGATCGCAATGCCGGCATGATACCCCGCTATATGGGTAAAATTGTATCCTTCCGCAGCATCTCCGATAGCAAAAACGCGTTTGTTTGAGGTCTGCATCCGGGCATTAACGGGAATACCGTCGCTCCCTGACTCAATGTCTGCAGCTTCAAGATTTAAGTCACTAATATTCGGTGTGCGGCCAACAGCTATCAAAAGATGAGACCCTTCCAACTTAAGGGCCTCGCCATCACGTTCCGCTTCAATGGCAATCGACCCAACATCCCCAGAAATAGACTGGACCAACGCCCCTTCATGAATGTCGATGCCCTCCGACACGAGGCGATCCTTCACCACAATGGCGAGGTCCGGATCATCATTCCCTAGTGCCTTAAGCCCTTCTATGACCGTTACCTTCGCTCCAAGCCGTCTGTGCGCCTGCGCTAGTTCCAAACCGATCGGACCACCACCGATCACCAACAAATGCTCTATCGGTTCGCCATGATCGAAAATCGTCTCATTGGTAAAGAACGGCACCGCATCAAGACCAGTTATTGGAGGTACCGCAGGCACTGAGCCAGTGGAAATAATGATCCGCTTAGCATAAATCTCGTGGTCCCCAGCAACGACAGTCCGGTGTCCACTGAAACGGCCATGCTCGCGAATGACTTTTACACCAAGCTCTTCAAATCGTTCCTGGGAATCGTGCGGCGCAATATCCGCAATCACGCCTTTAACATGGGCCCGAACTTTTTCATGATCGATGGTCGGTTCAGCAGCCTCAACACCAAACCGTTTGGCGGATCGCACCGCGTACGCGGCGTGACCAGCCGCAATCAGAGCCTTCGACGGAACGCAACCATAGTTTAGGCAGTCTCCCCCCATCTCACCTTTTTCGAGGAGGACGACATCAGCGCCCATTTGAACAGCACCAGCAGCGAATGACAGGCCGCCTGAGCCTGCACCAACGACACAAACATCAGTTTCAATCCGTTCACCCATGGGAAACTCCGTGGCAGGTTATTTATTTTATGAGGCCGAACGGCCTTTGATCTTTTTATAGAGCACAGGCATCAAGGCAAGCACGCCTAGCCCGATAATCGGCAAGAGGAACCGTGGCTCAAAAATAATACCAAGGTCGATATCTTGACCAGCTTCAAGTACCGCACCTATTCCATCACCGAAAAACGAAAACACTAGGGTTCCCGGAATGATTCCAACAGCCGTGCCGAAAATATAAACACCGACCGAAACATTCAAAAAAGCGGGGACCAAATTCACCAGCCAGAACGGAAATGCAGGAATAAGGCGCAGAGACAAAAGATAACTCAGAGCATCCTCATTGAACCCCTTTTCCATCTTGCGAATGGCATTACCCGCTTTTTCGCGCAACAGGTCGGCCAAGGCATAGCGGGCAACCAGAAAGACAGCCGTCGCGCCAAGCGTCGCACCGAAGACTGTCAAGGCCCCCCCAAGCCAAGGGCCAAACAAAAAACCACCAGCAATTGTCATGACTGCGCCACCTGGAACGGAGAATGCAGTAACCACTGCATAAATGCCGGCATAAACCAACCAAGCAACAATGCCGGTGTTAGCAACCCATTGGGTCAACGCTTCACGGTTCTCTTTGAGGGCATCAAAAGATAGATATTGATTTAAATCGAAGACAAAGAAGGCAGAAAAACCAGCTATCAGGATGGCGACGGGGATCAGCTTTGCTGGCGAAAACCCCACCTTTTCACTGCTTTCCGGTGCCGTGGAGTCATTCTGCGCTTCATCACCCAAGGTTTTCTCCTTCGGAAAAAGAGCTGCGGCGCGTTGATTAGACGCTTGCCCAGCCAATCCCACTAATTCGTTATCCAATTGCATGTACCATAGTCATTCTACACTGATCTAGTCACCGTAGGGGGGTGAACCAATCAACTGGCGCTAAACTAAACGTGAAGAGGGTAAATTTAGGGTACTGCAATGAATTGACTTCACGGCGCCAAAACCTTATACAGCCCCCTCTTTTAAACAAACTCTTTATTTGCGGAGTTCTACCGTGAAGCGCACATATCAACCGAGCGTTCTCGTTCGTAAACGTCGTCATGGGTTTCGTGCCCGTAAAGCCACCGTTGGCGGTCGCCGGGTTCTTGCTACCCGTCGCGCTCGGGGCCGCAAACGTCTGTCAGCCTGAACGATGACCGAGGCGCCTCAGCGCCTGAAACGTCGCCATCAATTTCTCCGCGTTGCGCGCGGTGGGAAAAAATGTGCCATGCCCGGTCTCGTCCTTCAGGCTCAGGAACAGCCGCCCCTTGATCAAGATGCTACCGCCGACAATATTCGGATAGGCTTTACCGTCAGTCGGAAGGTGGGCAACGCCGTCGTACGGAACCGTGCACGTCGACGACTTCGCGCTGCAGCCGATGTCGTGCTAAAAGATCACGCAGCCGAAGGACATGACTATGTCATCATCGGACGGGCGGCGACGCCAGGTCGAAAGTTTGATGCGTTAGTCGGTGATCTGGAAGGCGCACTGCAAAAATTAGATAAATGGCAGGACGGAAACAATGACGGCCAAAAAGAAGATAGGGAGAGTATATAAGCAATGAACTTATTCTCGATCTTTTTGCGATCACTTATTCGCGGCGTCATCCGCCTGTATCAATGGGTAATTTCGCCCTTGTTTCCAGCGACCTGCCGATATGCGCCCTCTTGTTCACACTACGCCGCTGATGCCGTTTCGCGTTTCGGGGTACTTCGTGGCGGCTGGATGGCTATGAAACGAATTGGCCGATGCCACCCCTGGGGCGGGGCAGGATATGACCCAGTCCCCGAGACAACTGAAATCACTTATACGAAAGCAAAATAAAGGTCATGGAACAGCGTAATCTCATAATGGCCGTCGTCGCCTCTGTTACAATCCTGCTCGGTTGGCAGTTTCTCTATGAACAGCCCCGCATTGAAAAAGAAATGGCTGCCCGTAAAGCAGCGCAGATTGAGGCCGCCAAAAACCCACCGGCTGCGGTTCCAGGGCAAAAGGCAGCCGCTCCGAGCACGGGGGCAACTGTTCCATCCCCCGCGGCGCCAACCGTTGCACCTGCCGTCCCCGGCAGCGGAGCGCAGGTACCGACCGCGCCCGTCGTTGGCATCCCTACTCCGCCAAAAGCTGTTGACCGGATGAAGGCGCGCCTTGCTGTTTTAAAGAAGACACCGCGAGTTCAAATCAGTTCTGACCGCCTCGTCGGTTCGATCCAGCTCAAGGGCGGTCAGATTGACGATCTGACTTTTACCAAATACCGCGAGACTCTCGATCAAAAGAGCCCGAATATTACGTTCCTCTCACCTACTGGAACCAAGAACCCATATTACGCTCAATTCGGTTGGGTCTCGAGCAACTCGAGCGTCAAGCTCCCCACCCCTGAAACCGTCTGGACAGCTGACCGGACCACTTTATCGCCCAAACAGCCTATCAAGCTGAGCTGGGATAATGGCCAGGGGATCAAATTCGTTCGCGCGATTGCACTGGATGAAAACTATATGTTTTTTGTCACGCAAACGGTCGAGAACAACAGCACTAAAGCCATAACATTATACCCATATGGCCTTGTTTCTCGTACGGGAACGCCAGAAACGCTGGGCTTTTTTATTCTGCACGAAGGATTGCTGGGGGTCTTCAACGGCCAGCTAAAAGAACTTGATTATGACGATGTTCAGGAAGCCAAGAATATCAGCCAAAGGAGCAAGGGCGGATGGATCGGTATTACAGACAAATACTGGCTCACTGCTCTTATTCCAGACCAAAAAACCGACATACAAACAAATTTCAGACATAACCTGCAATTGAAGGCTGATAAGTATCAGGTCGATTATCTCGGTGATCCAAAAGTTATTCAGGCGGGTAGCTCGGGGTCCGTCAGCAACCGGCTGTTTGCCGGTGCTAAAGAAGTCAAGCTCCTCGATTCCTATGAAGAGAATCTTGGGATATCCCGATTTGATCTCGCAATTGATTTTGGCTGGTTTTATTTTTTAACAAAGCCGATTTTCTATGTCTTGCTATGGTTTGCTGATCACATCGGTAACTATGGGCTGGCGATTCTGTTCCTCACCGTTTTGATCAAACTGGCTTTCTTCCCGCTCGCCAACAAATCCTATCGTGCGATGAGCCGCCTTAAACAGTTACAGCCGAAAATGACCAAGCTGCGCGATCGTCACAAAGAAGACCGGGCGAAGATGAACGAAGCAATGATGCAGCTCTACAAAACCGAAAAGGTCAATCCGGCCGCTGGCTGCTTCCCGATGCTTGTCCAGATTCCGGTATTCTTTGCGCTCTATAAGGTTCTGTTTGTTTCAATCGAAATGCGGCATGCGCCGTTTTACGGTTGGATCCAGGACCTTTCAGCCCCCGACCCGACGTCCGTCTTTAGCCTCTTCGGCCTCATCCCGTGGACGCCACCAGAATTCCTGCTCATCGGGATCTGGCCCATCCTGATGGGTATAACGATGTACTTGCAGCAAAAACTGAATCCAGCTCCGGCGGATCCCATGCAGGCTAAAATCTTCATGTTCTTGCCCCTCATGTTCACCTTTATGCTGGCACGTTTCCCGGCAGGGCTCGTGATTTACTGGGCGTGGAACAATATTCTGTCGATCGCCCAGCAATGGGTCATCATGCGGCGCATGGGAGTCAAGGTGAACCCCTGACCCACCCAGCGTCCCGAACAGGGACAGGGCTATGGCACAGCAAACGGTAGGCGGTGTAAACGTCGATCAAGAACAGGTCGAATTCGGCAGAAAGCTGTTTGCTGGCAACTGCCAATTTTTTGCCGGTTCTACCAAGCTCGATAATCTGCCACCACCAACATTGCCTGAAATTGCCTTCGCCGGTCGTTCCAATGTCGGAAAGTCTAGCCTTATTAATGCACTCACCGGTCAGACGGCGCTCGCCCGCACGTCACGGACACCGGGGCGCACACAACAACTCAATTTTTTTAATCTGGGTGATCGGATGGCACTGGTCGATATGCCAGGGTATGGTTACGCCCGAGCATCGAAGGACCGCATCAAGGACTGGACTACCCTGATGCATGACTATCTTAAAGGCCGAGTTACTTTGCACCGGCTCTGTCTATTGATTGACGCACGGCATGGTATAAAAGAGTCGGATGAAACTTTAATGACCGAGCTGGATCAAGCTGCGGTCGTTTACCAAATCGTCTTAACCAAGGCCGACAAGGTCTCCAAATCCTCGCTTTCAGAATTCTCGAAAACATTTGATGCGATGCGAAAGAAACATCCCGCCGGACATCCTGATATTATTGCCACGAGTGCGCGCAAAAATGTCGGGATCCAAGAGCTTCGCGCATCGCTCGCTGCGCTGGCAGCGCCCCAGCAATTCATATAGAGTGCCGCGCGATTAAATGGCGAGTAGGTCGATGGCTACATCAAAAACGATAAATTCGAGTGGAGCGAACACTCAGGACAAACGGCTGGAAAAGGCGAGAACCCTTTCCGAAGCCCTGCCCTATATGCGTGCCTATGCCGGCAAAACCTTTGTCGTCAAATATGGTGGCCACGCGATGGGGGACCCGGAGCTGGCCAAGCTTTTTGCCAGAGACATCGTCTTGCTCAAACAGGTCGGAATCAACCCGATTGTCGTGCATGGTGGCGGACCACAGATCGGCACCATGCTTGAGCGCTTAAAGATCAAGAGCTCGTTCATCGATGGTCTGCGGGTTACCGACGCGGCCACGGTTGAAGTCGTTGAAATGGTTCTTGCCGGCAGCATCAACAAACAGGTAGTCGGTGCCATTAATGAAGCTGGTGGCACGGCCATTGGCCTGTCGGGCAAAGACGGCAATCTAATTCAGGCGCGAAAACTGAAACGGAAGAAACGAGACCCAGATTCAAATATCGAAAAAGTTGTCGATCTCGGTTTCGTCGGCGACCCGGTTGCAATCAATTCTGGTGTCTTGGAAGAGCTCGCCTCCTCCGACATCATCCCGGTCATCGCTCCGCTGGGGACTGGGCCCAAAGGTGTCACCTATAACATCAACGCTGATACCGCAGCCGGTGCAATCGCTGCCGCGGTCGACGCTTCTCGTCTATTGATGTTGACCGATGTAAAAGGTGTTCTCGATAGGAAGGGCAAACTCATCACCGAGATGACGGCTACCCAGGGCCGTAGCAATATCCGCAACGGGACCATCAAGGGCGGCATGATTCCAAAGACCGAGACCTGCCTGGATGCGGTTAAGGGTGGCGTTGAAGCAGCAGTTATTCTTGATGGCCGGGTTCCACATGCCCTGATCCTCGAGATATTTACCGAACACGGTGTCGGCACACTGATCCGGCAAGCCCCTAAACGTCGTAAGAAACGCTAACCGGCGCCTCGACAGGTCATGACTGAGACAACACAAACTGTGTCTGATCACGCCGTTATCTTCGACCTCGACGGAACATTGGTGGACACGCTTCCAGATCTACATGTCGCGCTGAACCGCGTTCTTGAAGAAGAAGGCTTACAAACCTTGGACCCGGCAGAGACACGCCTCATGATTGGTGGCGGGGCGCGCAATCTTATAGAGCTCGCCTTTATTGAGCGAAAAATCACCGGCGAGGAGGCCCGGATAGATGCAGGATTTGATCGCTTTCTGGATTATTACGGTACCGCATCGACTGTCCATTCTCGTCCGTACCCTGGGGTTCTGGAAGCGCTGGTAACCTTGTCAGAAAGCGGCACCGCCCTCGGAGTCTGCACAAACAAACCTCAAGAGATGACTGAGCAGGTTCTGGAAGGGCTCCAGCTTGCACGTTTCTTTGACGATGCAGTCATTGGTGGTGATACCCTTCTGGTCCGCAAACCTGACGCCACGCATTTGCTCGCCGTCATAGAGAAAACCGGTCGCAGACCAGAGAAGACCTTCATGGTCGGTGACAGCGAGACCGATGTTGGCGCAGCTCGGAATGCGGGTATTCCCGTCATCGCGGTAGATTTTGGTTATACCGCCCTGACACCCGAAGAATTAAAATCCGACATCGTTATTTCACATTTTAACGAGTTAATGCCGGCGCTGAAATCGCTAGGCTTCAACGCCTGACCCACCATCTTATTCGTAATGCAAAGACTCCGCAGACGACGTGCGGACAGCGACGACTGCTGGGTAAATTGCCGCGATCAAACAAGTCGCGATACAAATCAGGGAAATAAGACCTGTAGCATGGGCTGACAGCAGAAAGCGGTAATCGAACAGCGTGAAGTGATCCAGAAACGAGACACTGACCGCACCGAGAATATTGCCGATGACAGCGGCGAGCAACGCTCCGACGAAACCCACAATTAACCCCTCAGCGACAAGCATCTTCACGATCTGAAAGCGATCCATGCCAATGGTTCGCAGGACCGAGAATTCCCGTTCTCGTCCATGAACCTGTATTAACAACGTATTGGCAACGCCTATCGTAGCCAAAATGACGGTCATCACCAAAATGAAGTCGAAGATCAGGAAATCTCGGTCAATTTCTCTTGTCTGGCGATACCCACTCACTAATCCAAAGCGGGTCCTCAGATAGTACGGATAGAGTGCATCGTCCCGTATAGGACGCCAAAGTGGCAGCGAACCGTCTTTAAACTGCGCGACACCGTAAAGTCCAAGCGTTCGTTCTAAATTTCCGGCAAACAGCGGATTTCCGTCGCTGAAAACAGCATAAGAACGAAGATCGATATACTTTCCATCCTCTGCGTAAAACCCAAGATCATCAGAAACTTCGACGACCTTGAAACGATGTTTTACGCCTTTTTGTTCAATAGAGAGTGCATCACCCGCCGATATATCAAATCGGGCAGCCAACGTTTTAGAAAATATAACCGTACCCGGGACCAGTAGCGGGCGCCCTAAAGTTTGCCGTATCGGATTGACGTCTTCGGCGCTCACCAACCGCATTGGCAAGGCCCCGGGAATTTTTGCCGACAGGCGGTAAAATACTAATCCATTCAGGCCGAGCAAACGTCGGAATGCTTCCGGATCTCCCGGCACGGAAGTGCGCTCGTAAAATATATAAGGGACAAGAGCCACTTGGCCCCACCTCGAGATCTCATCCTTCAACGAACGGGTAATATCATGCAACGCGGTCAGCATGCTGAACACCAATACAATGCCAATGACAGCAAAGCCGATTTGTTTGGTCGCCAGCCTCATTCTTCGCCCCGTCAATAAGGCTTCGAGCGGAAGAAGCGGCTTTATGACAGTTTCGAACAACCGAATTGCACCGCGTAACAATGGGGGAACCCACCATAAGGTGGCCGCTGCCAGGAAGGTGACAAAGGCGGCTTCGAAAAGAAAAAAATGAATGACTGACAGCCAAGATATGAGAAACGGCCTGCCCAGGACGTAAGCAGCGGCGATAGCCGGCGGCAACAGCCACCACAAACCGGTGGCTTTCAAATCCCGCCCCTGCGCGTCCTCACTCAGAAAACGGGGCTGGAGCACCTGGGCTATTTCCATACGGAAAATCGAGCGAACAGGTCCTGCGACACCCAATAACGCAATTGTAACGCTGATGCCGGTCATCGCGATCAATTCCGGCCAAGGTAAGATGTCACTGCCTTCTGGTCTTTGGCCGGTCGTTGATATTCCCTCCGCCAACAGCATCCGTCCCGCCGGCATCGAAATTAGCAAACCGACAATCGTTCCAACAATGCCGAGAATAGCGGCTTCGAGCAGTAGAGATGCCGCTACGCCGGCACGGCTCTCACCAAGGCATAACAAGAGGCAAAATTCTCGTGCGCGGGCAGCAACCGAGAAACGCATCGTAAAAAAGACGATCACAGCACCAACCAGAAACGACAATAAAGAGGCGAGACGAACGGCCAAACGCATTGCGACGTAATCCTCTTCACCCTGTGCCGCAAATGTCTTATCGTTGTTTACAAAGCGTCCTTTGCCTTGCTGAGTTGGTACCAGCCGATTGCCGGTCTCTTTGCCATTCCGTTCGAACCTTATGCTTTCAATTCGTGGCGCAATGCTGATCGAAGGGATACCGAGATGTTGCCTTGTGAGTTTTCCAGGGTCGGCCTTTTGTTCTTTTGAGAGCTCTTCAACCGGGGTTTGAACTTCTACGGAGCGTGTATTGTTGTCGACGATTAACACGGCACACACGACGGTCATACCGATCGCGATGCCGAGAATCGTGGCGAAGGCGACGACACGATGATGGCGCAGACTGCGCCAGGCCAAAAGTCCCGCTAATCCAACTGTTGACAGCATTCGGTCGTTAGATCCCCAGCTTCAAAAGCGTTTCATGAATTGGGCGCACGTTATCGGCATCCCCATCATGGTTGAGTTCTGCTGCGATCACGCCTTCTTTAAGGAAACAAACTCTGTCCGACCAAGCTGCATGTTCGGGACTGTGCGTCACCAACAGAACGGCGGTTTCCTCTAATTTCGCAACATCACGAAGGGTATTCATGATTGACCGACCGACCGCGGGATTAACATTGCCGGTGGGTTCGTCGGCCAAGATTGCCGCAGGTTGGTGTGCAAGAGCACGCGCAATCGATGCCAGCTGCATTTCACCGCCAGACAGCTGATACGGACGGTGGTCAGCCCGTCCTTCAATACCGACGCGTTTTAGTAAATTCTGGACCCGATCGTCTGCGCCACCATTTGCCTGTCGTGCGATCAAGAATGGCAATGCAACATTTTCGCGGACTGTTAGAGTGGGCACGAGGTTAAAGAACTGGAATACCATGCCAATATTATGACGACGCAAATTTGTACGGGCGCGCTCAGACGTATAATCGACTACCTTACCGGCAATCAGTACTTCGCCGGTATCCGGTGAATCGATGCCGGAAATACAGTTAAGCAAGGTCGTTTTGCCCGAGCCACTCGGGCCCATGATCGACACGATTTCACCGGCAGACACGGTGAGGCTCAGCCCCCGCAGGACATCTATAGAATCTTCACCAAGGCGATATGATTTAACAAGATCGAGAACGTCAACACGTGTTCCGTCATCCTCCGCAGAAGGGATACTGCTCGTTGTTGGAGTATTACCAAGCGCAGACAAAGATTATATCCAGGATATTACAGCCTCGTTTCTTCAAATTAAGCTGTTCGCTGGCCGTTTGCCAGCCCGTCTATTTCCCACCGAAGAAATTAATTTGCCACATCATATCGTCATCGCTCATCGGAAACTCACGACCAGGTTTCTGCTGAAGAACTTTCGATGGTTGTACCCGGGCGAGACGCAACTGCAGTTCCACCGCTGACTCCATGGATAGCCCAGCCTTCCAGGCAACAGAAGTCATACCCTTCGCGCTATTCATCGCAACAGACTTGCTGACGACCAAAGCAGGGATTTCTGCCATTAGCGCCAACGCTTCAGTCACAAAACCGCGTTCCCCGCGATTGAGAGCTGCAACAATTGCCGCCTCATCCAGTTCACCGGCATCAAACAACCGTTTTGCCTTCTCATCAGCGAGTTCCCGCTCCTCGTCATCCTGTGTGTCGTCAGAATCGGAACTTTGAGTTGCCTCGGGAGGTTCGTCGATCAATCGTTTTTTCATCGCATTGTTAATCGTTGACGCGGTATCCGAATCAATGTCGCGACGGCGTTCAAGGTCGCGTAACAAGCCAGATGCAACAAACTCGGACAGTCGTCGAAGAGATGTTTGTGACAAAGCAGGACGCCGAACCAACGGTTTGTGCCAACTTGATTTCGTCGGCGCCCGGTTAACCAAAGCGTCCAGTGTTTCTTCCCTGATTTGTGCGCTTTGATTAGACAACAAAGCGGCAACCGCTTGTTCATCATCTGTTTCAACGACGGCTTCCGATACGGATTCTGCGAGATTGTTCCGATTGGAAATTGCTGTCAGCGCATCACTTTCTGGCGCACCCTGGATGATTTCAAGAAGTATTTCATCATCTAAGAGAGGTGAATATTCCAAGACAGGGGCCGCGACAGTTGCCTCATCATCTCTCGCCAAACGTTCAACCACAGAAACCGGAACGGTGTCGCTACCTTTTAATTCTTCCGCGAGCAACTGCCGGACACGAGGCAGTTGATCTTGAGCAAGAACCTCAAGAACATCGTTGACGATATTTCCAATGCGTTCTTGTGCGGCCGCATTGAGCTGAGGGGCCAGCTTACCAATCCGCTGTGCTAGATTGCAGCGCACCTCTTCATCGTCGTCATTCGCCAGTATCGGAGCAACATGAGCTGGCGCCGCTTCATTGGCAGCAATAGCGCGCCTTACATTGACGTCGCCGTCTTCCGCGAGGAAATATAGAATCTCCGGTTCTACGTCTTTGCGCGCGGCTAACGCTTGACGTTCAGAGGCAGACTCATTAGCGGCAAGCTCTTTCGCTTGTTCATAGTCAATTTTGCCCTGTCCTGAATTCCCACGGCCCAGCAATCTAGAAAGTAGCCCACTCATTTTGATATCGCCTGTTCATTGTGTTCCACGACGGCAGGCGCAATGGCGTAGCCAGCCTTGCCGTTATTTTTAACGTCGTACATCGCATCGTCAGCCCGGCTGGTGAGTCCATCGACGCTCTCATTGGACACCGGCAGGTGAACAGCGATACCAATCGAGATACCGAGGGGCCGTTCAGGGTCACCCGAGTATGGCGCTAGACAGCACGATGCCTCGAGCATTTCCTCCGCCCTGGCCGCCGCTGCGTCCTCACCGGTACGATCCAACCACAACGCAAATTCATCACCCCCCAACCGAGCAATCAAATCACCAGGCCTGGTGGCTTGCGTTAGCATTGTTGAAACCGCAACCAACGCTTCGTCCCCTTTCTGATGCCCTAAAATATCGTTCACGGGTTTGAAGTTATCGAGATCAATATAAATTAGCGCACCATGGGCGCCCGTTTCTGCCGCTCGTTGCACCCTACTTTCGAGTTCGCCCGTAAAAGCGCGTCGATTCAATAGTCCGGTTAGGGGATCAGTTCGGGACAAAGTCTCTAGTTCAAGTTGGTAGGAGATTTGTTGTAAGGCGACACCCATATGAACAGCGACGTCATCTGTGACCGCGCATTCCTCCATACTCCATGCCCCCTCTTCTTCATCTCGCCACAACACAATCGCGCCGTTATTTTCCTGACGACAAGAGGTTTGGGCCATGAGGAGCGCCAAGCCATCACGATTAACCTCGACAGAATGTCCATCCGAATGAAGGTGAGTAAGAAGCGAAGCAATAGTCAAATTGTCCGGGGCATCAGAGCCGAAGGACACCGCTTCAATGAAGTTCCCTTCCTGATCTATTCGCAAAATAGTGCACCCTGCCGCATCCACGGCCTGGGCCGTAATACGGGCAGCTGCATCTAACATTGCCGCCGGCTCGATCTCGTCTCGTATGGTTCGAATAATATGGGCGATTAGGTTTTCGCGAACCTGGGTGCGCGCTAATTCCTGTTCGCGATCACGGTCCGCCGTCACGTCCCGGCAAACACCGCGAGCGCCGCGATACGTCCCTGACGCATCATGCACAGGACGCGCAGAAACTTCGAGACAAGCAAGTCCGGCATCTTCTCTTTTGAACCAGATATCAATGTCCGACACTTGAGTATCAGTCGCGAACGGTGACAGCCCTCTACCAACATCATGGAGATAACATTCCGCTAAAGACCCGACGAGCTGCTCCGCGGTATATCCTAGAGCACCTGAAGGCGAGACAAAGACAAACCGTCCATCACTATCCGTTTCCCAACTAAAATCGCCGCAAACTTCCACAAGGTCTTTGTAACGCTGCCGCGACTCCGCAAGAGCGCCTCGAAAGGCACTTTCAAAAGCGGTATTTCTGCCAACAACGATAATTAGTTCATTCGACTCTACGGGCAGTACCTGGAAATCATAGGTGCGGTGTTCTAGCTGACCAGTGGCAGCATCAACATGGTCATAAGAAAAAGGCACATTGGCGGGGACACCTGCTAAAATAGCCTCGCGAAGACATGGGTCCATAGAACTTATCGCACCAAAACGAAGCACCACAGCTAACCTCGACGCTTCGTCGTTACCAGCCAGAAAATTTCCTGCCGCGTCCAAAATCACGACCGGACCCGGATAGGCGTTAAACGCGTCGTTACCCGATACCAGTTCGAGAATGGTCTTTCGGCGGGTCTTTGCCCTTGGTATTAAGTTTGAAAAAATTGATGTCATAAATCAGATCGGTTGCGTTTTAGTTCGACTCCGCCTCAGGCAATCGCACTTATTGTCGTTTTCGTGCGGTTATGGGGTTGCGATGTCGTAGCGCTTCAACTGACAGGATGGCGGCATCATGATCCACCGAAGCGTCAGGAACGGAAAAACTTGGTTTTCCAAACAGATAGCCTTGGCCAAACCGGACATTGCAGGCACGTAGCATCTCCGCACATTCCTCGTCCTCAACCATTTCAGCAACTGTCGCGATACCTAGATCGTGGCATAGGCCAGTGACTGCCTTGAGAAAGGCACGGTTACGATCATTGCGTGCGGCACTTCGGACATATTGTCCGTCAATTTTAACGATATCGACTTCCAGGGCGTGCAAGTACCGCAACGCAGCAGCGCCAGCGCCAAAGTCATCGAGACACACCTGATGCCCGAAACTTCTAAGACCCTGAATAAATCGATTTGCCGCCCCTAAATCTTCAATGCTAGCGGATTCGGTGATTTCGAAAAGGAGTTGCTTGCGCACAGAGTCTGCTCGCTGCAACTGATCATGCAATGCTGCGATGAAGGCGGTATTCGCCAACGATTGGCCAGAAACATTGATTGCAACAAGATATTCATGACCTTGTTTTTTGGCAATCAACAGCCAATTCAGAACACGAGCGCACATCGCCAAATCAAAGTCTGCAATAATCCCGGTGTTCTCGGCGAATGTAATTAGTTTGTATGGTGAGGCCTCTATTTTTTTGTTAAATCTCGCTAAGGCTTCATAGTGATGAACTAGGCCATCCGCTAGGAACACGATCGGTTGAAACGCCACATCGAAGTTCCCCTTGTCTGTAATTTCACGAAATTTGGAAAGAGTTTCTGTGTTTTCCCGCGTCAATTTTTCGAGACTCCCAGACAGGCTGGTCATATCAAAATCTTCGCCCTGTCGATCACAAAACCGATTGACGGTATAGAGCATGACCCGAACAGAGTCCGCTTCACTCAACTCGCCAACATCTGCATCGATCGTGCCCGATTTGACCGACACACCGTCACCAGTTGGATCAGCTGTGCGGAATATCTCCTCAATCTTGCCGGTAATTCCGTCTACATCAAATGCATCATCATGGAGAAAACCGAAGGCACCATCGTCCAACTGCGCTGCCGATTGACCAGCGGCGGAACTAGCCTGCAAGCATGCACCCATCGACCGCATAAGGGTCTCAGAACTTTCATGATCAAGCCGATCACGAAATTCATCCAGATCCCCAGTGTGGATCATGGTCAGCTTTAATTGCTCGCCCCGACTTTCCGCTTCTTGAATTTGTCGGCTAGCGATTTCCGCGAAAGCCTCTTTCTTAAGGAGCCCCGTATCTGAATCTCGTTCTGCGCTAGCCGGAACTTCAACAACCGACTTTGTCGGAATTAACCGAAAGGCAAAATAATGGTGACCGGGCATATCTGGAAGGTGATACCCCGTCATCGACACTGGCAGGGCGGACCCGGTAGTTCCGGCGAGTTCAACCTGTACCGGGTCGAGCCGGGTGCCTGGCGACATATTTTCTAACATCTCACGTACCAGCGGCATTTTATCGGGATGTATGAAATCTAAAAATGTCGTACCAACAAGAACTTCAGGCGCCGTCCCTATCAGGGAATGCGTTGCACCAGCAGCAAATAAGATTTTTTGTTCATTATTGATCTCAACCAGAATATCGGCTGCACAGAACGCCAACGCTACAAACCGGTCTCGTTCGCGACGGAGGGATTCTACGTAACCGGATACGCCTCCCTGCTGTAAATCAGTTGTCGCCATGATAAACCCATATGCGATTTTGGACGCTAATCTAGAAGCTGCATGATAGTAAGAAGCGGGGCTTAACAATTCGTTGTCTCGGCGCCACATAATCTCTTGCACCCGACCCTGTCCAAAAGACGCTCAATGAACCAAAAAAACAAAATTTCACCGCAAGAAGTCGAAACCTGGATATTCGACCTCGACAACACCCTTTACCCTGTAACGAAGCGCTTATTGGCGCATATCGACGAACATATGGGCGGTTTCGTCGCGAGATATCTCGGTATTAGTCGCGAAGAAGCACATCAGGTCCAAAAATCATATTTCAGAAAATATGGTCTTACTCTTCGGGGGTTGATGATTCACGACGGGCTTGACCCCGCGCAATATTTTGAAGAAATGACACCGATGGATCTAAACGAGGTCGAGCCAAATCCATCATTTGGGGCTGACATCGCCCGCCTGAAAGGCCGGAAGATTATCTATACCAATGCGTCTGCACGACACGCAGAGATGGTCCTTGATCGCATGGGGTTTAAAAAAGACGTTTTTGAAGCAATTTTCGATATCCAAGCGGCAGAATATGTTCCAAAACCGGCAATCGACGGGTATCAGCAGCTATGTGACACCTACGACGTCAACCCCATCCGTGCCGCAATGATTGATGATATCCCCCGCAATCTCGAGCCAGCCGCCGAGCTAGGCATGATGACAGTATGGAAGAAGTCCGGCGCTGAATGGGCAAAAGATGTCAGCGTTGAAAATTATATCGACCATATCGTGGATGACCTTCAGGTGTGGATAAAAACTATCATAGAAACACCGTCCGCCTGATCACCATCACCGCGTCACAGAGTTGACAGAACCATGGCTACAACTATGGTGCGGGGGCCGTTTTTTAAACCCAATCACTTGCGCAAGAACAGGTAAACCAGATGAGCAGCAGCGACCTACAAGCGACTATAGATCAAGCATGGGAAGATCGGGACTCGGTGTCCCCCAGCACAACCGGCGACGTTCGCGACGCTATTGAAACCGCCCTTGACGGTCTAGATTCTGGTGATTTCAGGGTCGCAACTAAATCTGACGGTAGCTGGCAAGTGGAACAATGGCTAAAGAAGGCCGTCCTGCTTTCCTTCCGTTTGTTTGACAATGCTCCGATGCCCGGCGGCCCCACTGACCCCGTCCGCGGCGAAGCACCCTGGTTTGACAAAGTCGCACCCAAATTCGCTGGTTGGGATGATGCGCGGTTTCGCGATGCCGGCTTCCGGGCTGTTCCAAACAGCACAGTGCGACGCGGTTCCTATATTGCGCCCGGCGTTGTTTTGATGCCAAGCTTTGTCAATATCGGAGCGTATGTGGATTCCGGAACAATGGTGGACACATGGGCAACCATTGGGTCTTGTGCCCAGATTGGGAAGAACTGCCATATCTCTGGCGGTGTGGGGATCGGCGGCGTTCTAGAACCACTCCAGGCCGAGCCTGTGATCATAGGTGATAACTGCTTTGTCGGTGCACGCTCAGAGGTAGCAGAAGGCGTCATTGTTGAAGATGGTGCTGTTTTATCAATGGGTGTGTTCCTCGGCGCCTCAACAAAAATCGTCGACCGCGCAACCGGTGAAATACATATGGGCACCGTTCCGGCTTATTCCGTTGTCGTTCCCGGTACAATCGCCGGGAAGCCGCTACCAGACGGCACCCCTGGACCAAACCTTTACTGCGCGGTGATTGTAAAACGGGTCGACGAAAAAACCCGATCACGCACGTCGATCAACGACCTGTTACGCGATTGAGTAACACCATCGATGCCTTAGAGCTGGCACAAGCGCTAATCCGTTGCCCAAGCGTGACACCGGCAGACGAAGGTGCGCTTGGAGTGTTACAAGCCGCTCTCGAAGGGCTGGGGTTTACCTGCCACCGGATGATTTTTTCGGAGAAAGGTACGCCTGATGTCGATAATCTTTATGCCCGTCTCGGAACTAAGGGGCCAAATTTTTGCTATGCTGGCCATACTGATGTGGTTCCGGTTGGCAATGAAGCGGGCTGGACAGTCGACCCGTTTGGCGGCGAGGTCATCGACGGCACACTCTATGGCCGCGGTGCCACCGACATGAAGGGCGGCATCGCCTGTTTTGTTTCGGGCATGTCGCGCTTTCTGGGAAAAAGGTCAGACAAATTCAATGGATCAATCAGCCTCCTTATTACCGGCGATGAAGAAGGACCGTCGATTAATGGAACCCGCAAAGTCCTCGACTGGATGGCCGAACGGAATGAGACCCTGGATTCTTGTATCGTCGGAGAACCAACCAATCCAAATAAGCTGGGTGAAATGGTCAAGATCGGTCGGCGGGGCTCGATCTCGGGATGGCTGACAGTCCACGGTATGCAGGGCCATACAGCCTATCCACATTTAGCAGACAATCCCTTGCCGCGCATGATTGCCATGCTCGAGGCGATAACTTCAGAATCCCTCGATGAGGGCACAGATCATTTTCAACCGTCGAACCTTCAGCTGACAACGATTGATGTTGGGAACACAGCAACGAACATCATTCCCGGCGAAGTAACCGCAGCATTTAACATCCGCTTCAATGATCTCCATACCAGCGAGTCTCTCATGGCTTGGTTAAAGGAAAAATTTGATGCCGTCGGCGGCGATTATGATGTTGAATTTCAAATCACCGGCGAGGCGTTTCTAACACCCCCCGGCAAACTAAGCAGTCTGCTATCGGACGCTGTGGAGAAAGCAACCGGTCTAAAACCCGACCTCAGTACAACAGGCGGCACCTCGGATGCCCGATTTATAAAAGATTTCTGCCCAATCGCAGAGTTCGGGTTGATCAGTCAAACCATGCATAAAGTCGACGAGTGCGCTCGATTGTCTGACATGGAGCAGCTGACCGATATTTACGAGATGGTTTTGGACGGCTATTTCGCCGAATGATCAATTTTAAAGAGACCAGCCGTTCAATATTCGGGGCCTGGATGCTGGCCCGCTTCGATGCCGACGGTCTCCTGCTGTTTGAAAATACCGTAAGCGCTTTCTGGCGATCTTATTGGTCGGCAATATTTGCGCTACCTGCTTACATCGCTCTTGTTATGATGCGGACGCCTGAAACAATGATCACCGTCGGCGCATTACCGGCACTCATTATTCAAACATCAGGCTACGTCGTAGGGTGGTTCGCAATGCCCTTTGTGATGCTCTCCGTGTGTCGGATCATCGATCGCGAAGACCAATTCTGCCGATACTTCGCGGCGTATAACTGGGCGGCGCTGCTGCAAATTACACTCATGCTAGCGCTCACAACGTTAGCCAAGACAGGTATGTTACCGCCCGCATTTGCCGGAATTGTCAGTGTCATCGCCATCATTGCGATACTGATTTACCAAGGTTATATCGCTCGCGTCGCGCTCATGATTCCAAGTATGGGGGCGTTGGGTGTCGTCCTGTTAGACCTGATGCTCGGCCTTGTCGTCGAGAGCTGGACGACCAAACTCCTGGCTGGTCATAGATTGTTTGGCGGGTAGCTAACGTCTGTTAGAAATAATCCCCCCGGCGGTGCTGTCTGGCCGGCTTTGGTCCGGTCACAGGCTGCGAGAGCATTACTGACATCGTCCGCCGTCCATTTTCCTTCACCGACCAGCTTCAACGTGCCGACAAAGTTTCGTACCTGATGATGTAAAAAAGACGGGGCGCTGGCGCGTATATCTATAGTATCACCTTCATAGGTCACATCGAGCGACGTCATCGATCTGATCGGTGACTTCGCCTGACACACACTGGCACGAAATGTCGTGAAATCATGTTTGCCAACCAAGCGTTGTGCCGCCTCATGCATCGCTGATGCATCAAGAGTTACCCCCACATGCCACGCCAAATGCCGTTGGGTCGTCAAAGGGGCCCGACGATTAATAATCCGATAAATATATGACCGTGCCTGCGCAGAGAACCGCGCATGAAACTCATCAGGGACCTCAGCAGCCTGGAGAACAGCTATAGGGTGAGGCCGCAAATGAGCATTGAGCGCATCCTTCACCGTATTGGCATCAGTATCGCGCTCGATATCGACGTGAGCCGCCTGCCCCAACGCATGAACGCCGGCATCTGTCCTGCCTGCCCCCTGGATAGTAACGATTTCACCGCAAAATCTTTGGATGGCTTTTTCTAGCTCTTCCTGAATGGAGGGACCGTTATCCTGTCGCTGCCAACCGACATAATCCGTACCGTCATATTCGATGACGAGATAGTAACGGGTCATCGATCACCTGTTTGTGGCAACGCTAAGACAGTCCCTACTGGCAAGTCATACCCCCGAAGGAATGCTTCCGCATCGGTCGCCGATTTCCCTGGTCGTTGCATGACCAGCGGTTTGATCGCACCGTCACCACAAGCAATAACGGCGCACTCATCGAGGATAGTACCCGGTTCCCCGGCTCCATTAACCAATTCGGCAGATAGAATCCGGATGCGCTCGCCATTGCGTTCAAACCAAGTCCCCGGCCAGGGGTTAAGGGCTCGTATTCGCCGTTCAACATCAATCGCTGATTGACGCCAATCAAGGAGCCCCTCGTCGCGCGTGATTTTCGCAGCGTAGGTCGCGCCAACGTCTGACTGTGGCATCGGGTCGACATCCCCGGCTTGCAGATCAACCAAGGCATCACAAATTGATGCCGCACCCAGCTGAGCAAGCCTGTCGTGCAAACTTTCCGCCGTTGTCTCCTGTCCTATGGGCACCCGATCCTGTCTCAGGATAGGCCCGGTATCCAACCCTTCATCCATTTGCATGATTGTCACGCCGGTCTCGTCATCACCCGCCATAATGGCGCGCTGGATCGGGGCCGCCCCACGCCAGCACGGCAACAACGACACATGAATATTGATACAGCCCAACCGGGGTGCTTCCAAAATTGTGGCGGGTAGGATTAAGCCATAGGCCATCACTACAGCTAAATCCGCATTCAAATCCGCAAAATTAGATACAGTTTCAGCGGACTTAAAATTCTCAGGCGTTCGTACCGGAATTCCATGATCTTCGGCAAAGTTATGAACAGGCGAAGGCGTTACCCGATGACCGCGTCCAGAGGGTCGCGGTGGCTGGCTGTACGCACAGACGACCTCATGCCCGTCATTCCAAAGAGCGGAAAGTGCAGGCACCGCAATCTCAGGCGTACCCATAAATACGAGGCGCAAGGCTGCCATAGCCGTTACTTCAAGGCTCCGGTTTTTTTGAGCTTGGACATTTTCCGGAGGATCATATTCCGTTTCAGCATCGAGATGTGATCAACGAAGAGCTTGCCATCGAGATGATCCATTTCGTGCTGAATACAGGTCGATAACAGCTCTTCTGCTTCCATCTCCCGAATTTCGTTATCGTAGTCAATAAATCGCACCCGCACTTTGGCTGGACGCTCTACTTCTGCGTACTGATCGGGAAAAGACAGACAACCTTCGTCATATACGGCGAGGTCATCCGACATCTCGATAATTTCAGGATTTGCCATCCGGATTGGAGATCGATCGGAATCCCCACGTGAGGTATCGACGACGATAACCCGTTTATGGACTGCGACCTGCGGTGCCGCCAATCCGACACCGGGTGCGGCATACATAGTCTCCAGCATATCGTCCATCAATGTCCTGATTTCATCGTCGACGGCTTCCACAGCCACACAACGTTTTTTCAAGATCGGGTCAGGTGCCTTTATGATCGAAGGTATCGCCATTCCGCGCCGCGTAACCTGTTTCATAACAAAGAGCGATTTAGGTATGCCTTAGCGCCGCGCAGGTCAAGAACAGAGCCAGAAAATCAAGTGCCCCTTGATTCGCCAAATCCCATGGTATGCTTGTTATTCAGGGAGTTTTGGACCGCTAATTTTCCGCCGGAACTATTGATATGGATACCGTTTCAGTCGTCGCAATTGCTATCGCTGCTATCCTCGCCATAGCGTTGACCGTTATATTGCTCCGAAATAACCAAAAGACTCCGGACGCTCAGGCGGAGCTAATTGGCCGCCTAGCACAGATGGCAGAAACAAATGCCGCACAACAGGCACAACTAGCCGAGAGATTACAGGCGCAGGAGCGCGCCTTGAGCAAAACGCTGGAAGAACGGCTGGCGGACCTTTCCAAGAAGGTAGGCGATAATCTGCAGCAAAGTACGACCAAAACCGGCGAAACCATGACCAAGCTACAGGAGCGGCTTGCCGTTATTGATGCCGCTCAGAAAAACATCACAGAGCTGTCTAGCCAGGTCGTTAGTCTTCAGGATGTGTTATCAAACAAGCAGGCGCGCGGAGCATTTGGTGAAATCCAACTACAGGATCTCGTAAAAAGCGCCCTTCCCCCTTCTGCCTTTGATTTCCAAGCAACGCTTGGAAATGGCAAACGAGCAGATTGCCTCATTCACTTGCCGAACCCGCCAGGCTCTATCGTTATCGATGCCAAGTTTCCGTTAGAAAGTTACCGAGCACTTGTGGAGGCTAAAGATGATACAGGGCGGACAACAGCAGGACGTCAACTAATCACAGACGTTAGCAAACACGTCAATGACATCGCTGACCGCTATATCGTTCCTGGTGAAACAGCCGAATCGGCCTTGATGTTTTTACCTTCTGAGGCGGTATACGCCGAACTACACGCAAACTTCGCCAAAGTCGTTGAACATTCCTATGCTAAGCGAGTTTGGATTGTGTCTCCCACGACCTTAATGGCTACGCTCAACACGGTGCGGGCCATCCTCAAGGACGCGCAAATGCAGGAACAAACGAGCGTGATCCAAAAAGAGGTCATGACCATGCTCAGTGATGTCGGACGTCTCGACCAACGAGCTGAGAATCTCGAAAAACACTTTGGTTTAGTTGAGAAAGATCTAAAAGAAATACGAACTTCTGCCCAAAAAGTATCCAAGCGTGGTGAACGCATTACCGAGATAGAACTCGGCGAGCCTGGCGACGACCCTGACGCCATTGATCATGTCTCCGGTGAGGGCATCGCGAGCATTCATCGTATTGGAGAGTAAGAGGAGCACAAACCATACAAGCTATCCTTGGCATCTTTGTACTTCTGTTGTTGGCGTGGGCAATTAGCGAAAACCGGCGAGCTATCCCGGTTCGAACGCTCGTTGCCGGGCTTGCCTTGCAGTTCTGTTTAGCGCTTATCCTGTTAAAGTTGCCGCTCGCCCGTGATGGATTTCTCGCGTTAAACGGAGTCGTCACGGCCTTACAGCACGCTACACAACAGGGCACCTCATTTCTGCTCGGCTATTTGGGGGGTGGACAACTGCCGTTCGAGCCGAAACCCGGCAATAGTGCGTTTATCCTAGCATTTCAGGCCTTACCGCTGGTGTTGGTGATCAGCGCTCTTTCGGCATTGCTGTATTATTGGCGCATCTTGCCAGCAATCGTACGGGGCTTTGCGTGGTGTCTTAAAAAAATCCTGGGTGTCGGCGGGCCCGCAGGCGTTAGTACCGCGGCCAACGTATTTGTCGGCATGGTTGAAGCGCCTCTTTTGGTTCGACCCTACCTGGCGCGGGCCAGTCGAAGCGACCTATTTGTTATTATGGTTGCTGGCATGGCAACGATCGCCGGTACCGTGATGGTTTTGTATGCAACATTCCTAACCGGGGTTATCTCTGACCCGATCGGACATCTGCTAACAGCTTCGATCCTAAACGCGCCGGCTGCCATAATTGTTGCACGACTCATGGTGCCGCAAACAGCCAACGAGGACGAGGCTGCGATCAAGCTCGAAAGCCAATATCAAAATTCTATGGATGCGGTTACCAAGGGAACACTCGACGGGCTTACCTTACTGCTCAATATTTGCGCAATGCTGATTGTTGTCGTCGCACTGGTTGCTTTGGTGAACGCCGGTCTTGGGTTGCTTCCTAACTGGGGCGGCAGTCCAATCACATTGCAAGGACTATTAGGATATCTCATGGCGCCAGTCGCATGGCTTATTGGTATCCCGTGGTCCGAGGCAGGAACCGCCGGCGGCCTCCTGGGAACCAAGGTCGTTCTTAACGAGCTACTTGCCTACCTCAAGATGGCTCAGACGCCAGAAGCCAGTCTTAGCGACCACAGCAAACTAATCATGACCTATGCCCTGTGCGGCTTCGCAAACTTCCAAAGTCTGGGCATTATGATCGGAGGGTTAGGAGCAATGGCACCGGAGCGGCGGAGCGAAATCGTTGGTCTCGGCATGCGGTCGATTGTAGCAGGTGTCTTGGCCACATGTCTGACAGCTGCTCTGGTTGGCTTAATCCTCTAGTTTAAATATCGGTCCACATCCGCAAAAGATTGGCGTGTGTCTTGACCAAGAGCGGTATCGTTTCTTCGTCATCGAGCTGATCAATCGCCGTTCTGAGATCATGCAAGACAGCACGCTGCTCCGCATTTCGGACCGCACTCTGGATCCAGGTAACCGCCGCAAGGCGCTCTCCATGGGTGACCGGTGAGACTCGATGAAAGACGCCCGTTGGATAAACCACTGCATGACCAGGCGGTAACTTCACGAGCTGTTCACCTGCACCGCTTTCAAGGATAAGGGCGCCACCTTCGTAGCTGTCGGGTTCGTTCAAAAATACTGTGATCGAAATATCGACCCGCATATTACCCATAATTGCTGCGTCGACATGACTGCCATAAGTCATACCATCACTGTAACGACTCAATGTTGGTGGAAAGATGACCTTGGGTAACGCAACGCTTTGAAATAATGGGTTGCGCTGCAGAGCAACACCCAAAACTTGATGGACCTCTTGCTGTCCAACAGAGCCATCCTTCATCTGTAAATTATTTTTGATATCGTGGATCCGCTTTCCTGCGGTCGCTGTACCGCTTTCATAATCTGCATTCTTAGAAAGGGCCCGCAAGCGGGCAGTCTCTTCTGGTGTTAGGAGCTCGGGAATGCAGGTAATCATTTTTGATGTTCCATCCCTAGGTTGATCAAATTGCCCGGCGGGCTTTAAGCGCCGCCGACAAGGTTCCGTCATCGAGGTAATCCAGTTCACCGCCAACTGGTACACCATGCGCCAGGCGAGATATTTTAACGCCGCAAGCGGCCAACCGTTCTGCTACATAGTGTGCGGTTGTCTGTCCATCGACTGTCGCCGATGTCGCAAGAATTACTTCAGCAATTTTGTCAGATTCCGACCGAGCAACCAGACCAGCAATCGCCAAATCTTCTGGACCTATACCGTCGAGCGCTGACAATGTGCCGCCCAACACGTGATAGAGGCCGCTGAAGGAAGCCGTTCGTTCAAGCGCCCAGAGGTCTGCGACATCCTCAACAACACAAATAACGGATACGTCGCGTCGCGTATCAATGCAGACCGAACAGGGATCAGAGACATCAATGTTGCCACAAATATCGCAACTTTTCATGGCATCTGCGGCGTCACCTAGGGCCTGTGCCAACGGCAACATCAGACTTTCCCGCCGCTTAATAAGGAACAATACCGCCCTGCGTGCCGATCTGGGGCCAAGCCCCGGCAACCGTGCAAATAGCTGTATAAGCTGATCAATGGCACTAACAGCCATTAACGAACATCCTTAAAATCTAGTGAGATCATTCGGAAATCAGATCGGCAGGTTAAGACCCGGTGGCAGGTTGAGACCACCGGTAACCTTAGACATTTCTTCGGCAACTCGAACTTCCAATTTTCCTTTTGCATCGGAAAACGCAGCGACAATCAGATCCTCGACGACCTCGGCATCGTTTGAATTGAAGAGCGAAGGATCAATATGCAGACCAAGCATTTCGCCCTTGCCATTTAGTCGGACCGTAACCATACCGCCTCCAGACGCACCAGAAATCTCGATCTCAACGAGCTTCTCCTGCATTTCTTGCATTTTGGTTTGCATTTCCTGGGCCTGCTTCATCATTTGGCCGAGATTCTTCATGAGTCTGCCTTTTCGGTTTCGGTATCGTCGTCATCCTCGTCCTCAACGGAATCGAGAAACTCTTCAGGGGTCTGTTCAGTAATAGCTTCAACGGTGGCCCCAGGAAAAGCTTCCAACGCCGCCTGAACCAGCGGATGGCCTGTCGCCTTACCTCGCCGTTCTGCTTCCTGCACATCCTGCTGCTCGCGAATAGTCGGCGCACCAATTTCTTCGGAAAGACTGACGAGCCACTGATCACCTGTCCATTCGCTCAAAAACTTGCTGACCCGTGTCGCGAGATCGGAAGGAGCTTCGGGTTCTGTTCTCAACGCTATATGCCCGACTTCAAATCGCACGAGATGAACGTGATTGATCAATGTCGCATGTAAAATTGCTTCACGACGATCTTCAAACATCGCAACAATCTGCTCATAGCTCTGGAGACCTGTGTTTGGTTCTTCCAGCAACGGTGCTTGTTGCGTTTCCTGAATTGGCGGCGTCTGATCTGGATCAGACAAAGGCTGTGGCATCACATCACGAGACCCCATTCCGCTCGCCATTCGGGGAGCACTATCATCCTGTGATGCGTGCGTTGGCGCAAGATCAGGAGAGGGTGAAGGCGAAGCCGCAGCCTGTGGTACAGGCGGTGCAGCTCCAGAGTCATCCTTCAAAGTGCGGACCAAATCTGCAGGGTTGGGAAGATCGGCCATATAGGCAAGCCGGATCAACACCATTTCCGCCGCCTGCGCCGATGACGGCAAGCTCTGGACTTCACTCAACCCTTTGAGCAGTAATTGCCATGTCCGGCCCAGCGTCGGAACTGATAATGTCTCTGCCAGTGACAGACCCCGGTCACGGTCTATTTGCGAGATCCCCTGCCCCTCTGCAGCGGAGGGCGACAACTTAATTCGGGTCAGCCAATGTGTCAGCTGCAATAAATCTTGCAAAACAATCGCCGGATCCGCGCCTGCATCGTAAAGTTGATTAAATATATTCAGCGCTTCATCGACCATCCCCTGCATAGCCGCTGCAAAAAGATCGTAAATCAGGCCACCGTCAGCCAAGCCCAGCATGTCACGGACGGCTTCCTCAGAAACTTCGCCGCCTTCAGCCGTCCCAGCGTGGGCGATCGCCTGATCAAGTAACGATAAGCCATCCCGCACCGAACCGTCTGCAGCGCGAGCAATTAACCCCATCGCCCCTTCTGCGACTGACGCCGACTCTTGTTCCGCCACGGAATTGAAGTGAGCAATCAGTGTTTCTGCATCAACTCGCCTGAGATCAAATCGTTGGCAGCGGGAAAGAACCGTAACCGGCACTTTTCGGGTTTCCGTCGTTGCGAAAATAAATTTTACATGCTCCGGCGGTTCTTCCAGCGTCTTGAGCAACGCGTTAAATGCGCTGGAAGACAGCATATGAACTTCATCGATGATATAAATCTTAAAACGGGCATCAACAGGCCGATAGCGGACACCGTCAATGAGCTCTCTTATATCATTGACCCCAGTCCGGCTGGCTGCGTCCATTTCGATGACATCGACATGCCGATCTTCAGTAATCGCCAAACAATGCGCGCAGACACCGCATGATTCAGGTGTTGGGCCACCATTGCCATCTTCACCGACGCAATTGAGTGCTCGCGCAATAATACGGGCCGTGCTGGTTTTCCCAACACCGCGGACACCGGTCAGAATAAAGGCATGCGGCAAACGATCCGCGTGAATGGCATTGGTCAGGGTCCGCACCATCGCGTCCTGACCGATCAGTTCTGCAAAGGTTCGGGGCCGGTACTTCCGGGCGAGAACACGATACGGCTGAGGTGACGGAGTATCGTCGTTTGCCACGTTGCTTTGCCCCTGTCTGGCCTGTTCGCTGTTACGGATACACCCGATGAGGAAAATCCGGTGGGAGGCTGGACTGACGACCCGAGAAAGACTCGTTACGGCTGCTTCCTTCCAGACCTGACCGGGTTAGCGAGGAACTCGTCCGTCGCCAACCTCCCACCGATACTATATCAGGAAACTTCACGCCGCCCCAAGATGCTAAACACATTTCACGTAACATTGCGTCGATAAGTCCTCTGTGCGAGGCTGCAATCATGAAATCTGCAAATTTTTACGGCGAAACCGGCCTCAATCGCATGGCGGAACGTCGAACTGATTCGGCCTGGCTACAATCACTTGCTGCCGGCACCGATGCCGTACTCATACCGATCTGGCGAACCCGTAACCTAATCGCGCAAAACGCCAATAATCCCGAAGCGGTACGTCTTTCGGCATTGCATATAAACGACATCCTTGATGACAAATCATTTCTCATATTTCTTGGGTATCAGGACGGTGTGCCGCATTTTTCTATCGACCTTTCCCATATGGATGAGCCCCACGAACACCCAGCTCTAAAGGAAACAGGTGAGTTTACCGATATTCGTGATATCGGACTCGATTTACCGCGCGAAGACGGCGGGCTTCTCGCCTATTCCCGCGCCATTGCCCAGTGGCACAAGACCCACAGATTCTGCGGGCGCTGTGGTCATCCTTCTGTACCTAGGGATGGTGGGCATATGAGGCTATGCACCAACGCAAATTGCAAGACCCAGCATTTTCCACGGACTGATATGGCGGTCATTATGCTCGTCAGTTCTGGGGACAAGATCATTCTGGGTCGCAAGAAAGAGTGGTCGAAGGACCGATTTTCTATTTTGGCCGGCTTCGTTGAGCCGGGGGAAACACTAGAAGGCGCCGTTGCCCGTGAAGTGATGGAAGAAGTTGGCATTCCGATCACCAACGTTCGCTATCATTCCTCACAGCCTTGGCCGTTTCCGTCGAACCTGATGCTCGGCTTTTTTGCGGAGGCAGAAAGCGAAACGATCAATATTACAGATGACGAATTAGCGGAAGCACGCTGGTTCACCCGCGAAGAATTGCTCGATGAAGCAAATGCCTATGCTGAAAAACCACATTCGGTATCGATCGCGCGACGACTCATAGCCGAGTGGGCCCTCGGGATAGAGCCATAACCAATAGGTTAAGCTCTACTGATTACGTTTCCGATAAGCCGCAGCGGGATAGGTCCCGAGCACCCGGACTTCATGAGAGAAAAACTTAAGTTCTTCCAAGGCGAGTTTCAGACTTTCATCATCGGGATGACCTTCGACGTCGGCATAAAACTGCGTCGCCTTGAAACTGCCTTTCACCATATAGCTTTCGAGCTTGGTGATATTGACGCCGTTGGTTGCAAAACCACCAAGTGATTTGAAAAGAGCGGCCGGGACATTCCGAACCCGAAAGACGAAGCTGGTAACCAGCGGTCCCGATATACGGGCTTGCTTCTGCGGCCTCCGCGATAAAATGACAAAACGCGTTGTGTTATGATCCGCATCTTCAATATTAGCCCGTAGCGATTTCAGCCCATAAATTTCACCTGCGAGCTTTGACGCAATAGCCGCTTCACCAGTATCGCCATGTTCTGATAGCTCCTTGGCAGCGCCTGCCGTATCGGCATGAACGATTGCATCCAACTTCAATTTTTGAATGATCGCCCGGCACTGTGCCAGCGCATGCACATGACTACGCACAACGCGAATTGATTTTAGCGTCGCTCCCTTGGGCACGAGAAGATGATGATTTACCCGCATGAAATGCTCGCGCACGATGAACAGTCCGGAGTCCGGCATTAATCGGTGTATATCAGCTACCCGACCAGCTACCGAATTTTCAATCGGTGTCATCGCATATTTTGCGCGGCCATCTTCAACAGCGGCAAACATATCCTCAAATGTCTGCGCTGGCAGAGCGTACATTTTGGGATACACCTGCTGGCACGCCAAGTGGGAATAGGCGCCAGGTAGACCCTGAAACACAATGGTGTTCGATGATTTTTTTGAAATGGCCATGACTTTAAATGCCTGACTGGGCTTAAGTTTTCAATATTTCGCGGGCGCGTTCTAAATCGGCGGGAGTATCGACACCGTCCGGGATGGTGTCAACGAGTGCAACATCAATGCGCATTCCAGCCTCCAACGCACGAAGTTGTTCCAGATTCTCGCGTTTTTCCAAAACACTTTCTGGCAAATCTACAAACCGACGTAGCGCCTCGCGCCGATAAGCATAGATACCGATATGGTGATAATGCGCGCCTTCACCGGTTGGAACGGGGGCGCGGCTAAAATAAAGAGCGCGCCCAACAGTTTCTCGATCGGCCAATCCGACCACAACCTTTACCGCGTTGGAGTCCAGTCGTTCGGTTTCATCGGCAATTTCTGTAACGAGGGTTGCAACATCGACTGCTGTATTACTCAGCGGCGTGAGCACTGCTTTGATAACTGCTGGATCAATTGTTGGAAGATCACCCTGTAAATTCACAACCACATCATGTTCGCCGTTCGGGTCGAACATTTCGAGTGCCGCATAAACCCGGTCAGAGCCACTCGGCAAATCGGGATCGGTCATGACCACATGCCCCCCTGCTGCCGTGACCGCGTCGGCGATAGCCTGATCGCCGCAGGCGACAAGTACGGGCCCGACCTTGGCGGACTCTGCGCGACGCAACACATGCACAATCATTGGTAGCCCCGCTATATCGGCAAGCGGCTTATCTGGAAGACGTGTCGAGGCAAGACGCGCAGGAATTATAATAATTGGCTTCACAAAATGGCTTTCAGCATGTGTTTTTAACAGGTTGTTCTATGCCTCTTTACCGTGTCCCGGGTGTATGCGGCAACACGCCACGTCGCCAAATGGTGCCATATAAACGGAAAATTAGGCATATTTTACTGTACTGAACACGCTATAGGGGCCTATTAAGGCCCAAATTGATTCCTGACCCATCGAGGTTCCAACATGTCCTCATTTGAGATTAATAAAATCGCAGGCGCCATCCTTACCGTCGCCCTTGTCGCAATGGTCATCGGTATTATCGGTGATGCTCTGGTCAAACCAAAGGACCATAAGAGCTCAGTGGTCGTTGCAGACGCACCAGCGCCGGTGAAGAAAGAGGAAAAGAAACTGGAACCCATTGGCCCGCTACTCGCCAGCGCCAATGTTGAAAAAGGCAAGAAGGTCGCCAACCTGTGCAAGGCCTGTCACACCTTTAATCAAGGCGGCAAACACAAGATTGGCCCCGCGCTTTGGGAAATTGTTGACCGTACTATGGGCGGTGGTGATGGCTATAAATATTCTTCCGGCATGATGGCGATGAAGAAAAAATGGGGTTACGAGGAGCTCAATAAGTTCTTTGTTAAGCCTCGGAAATATATCAAAGGTACGAAAATGGCGTTCGTCGGGATCAAAAAAGCCAAGGATCGTGCCAATTTGATCGCGTATCTGCGCTCGCTAAGCGCATCGCCAAAACCGCTACCATAAAAATCGACATCCATAGGATGTTAATTGGGCTGGTAAGGTTCTGTTAACTATAAATTCGATAGAGTTATCCACATCTTGGCTGGGGATAACTCTATATGCTCGACACAGCGGCGCCCTCACAAAGCTCGACTTCTGAAGTTTCAATCGATGAGAGGCGCGTCGTCGGTCGCGCCTTGCGTCGTTGGGATAAGCTCCGTGGGACGGCGCAAATTCCAGACCGAGACTCCTGTTTAAACATTCTTCACGATGGGTTGAGTGATAGCGTCTTCGTTATCGCCGTTGGTTCACATGAAAAAAAGGATATCATAATTCAATGTGGCCCTAATTTTCGCGACGCGTTAGCCCATGATCCGTTAAGCTTTCCCGTGAGTGAGATTATGCCATCGACGATTGAACGGGGTCTCGTCTTCTGGCGTGTTGCAGCAGAAATGAAGAGGCCTATTGCAGATGTTGGCGAATTTACCAATGCTGACGGTGACGATATTCTCTATCGCAGCGTATTTCTGCCCGTTACCGATGACGGCGACACCGTTACCCATTTGATTGGCGCGTTCAGCTACAAAACCTTCCACTAACCTTCTAAAAAATTTCTCGACGAACAACTTATGTGCGGCTGACAGCTGCAAAGCCTATTGATATTGTCCGGCCACAATCAATATCTAAGAACGTTCCGTATAACGTGACGTCGAAGATATCTTTCCTTCGCTACTGTTTATGGTCAGACTCAGACTATGGTTAATACATGCCCTCAGGAATTCAGTGAATTCGCAGGTTCTCTTGCCGATTCTGCAGGCCCAATCCTGCGCCGTCACTTTCGAACAGCTGTAGCCGTCGACACCAAACCCGACCAAACACCGGTAAGCATCGCGGATCGCGATGCAGAGCAGGCAATGCGCCAACTGATAACCCAACAGTATCCCGAGCACGGTATATTCGGTGAGGAACACGGGATGGATCGGACTGATGCTGAATATGTTTGGGTCCTCGACCCAATTGACGGCACCAAAGCGTACTTGGCGGGAAAGCCACTCTTTGGAACCCTCATCGCGCTGCTTAAGAACGGGACTCCAATTTTGGGCCTCATTGACCAACCTGTTTTGGGGGAACGATGGCTCGGCGCCATCGGCCAACACACGACGTTTAACGGTGCCAGCGTCACGACACGCCAATGTTCTACCCCTGGAAAAGCGACGTTGAATGCTACATCGCCCGATATGTTTGACGGTTCAGACAACGCCCAATTTTCAGGATTGTCAGAAGAAGTGGCGATGACCATGTATGGCGGTGACTGTTATGCCTACGGATTATTGGCAAATGGTCACATTGATTTGATCGTCGAAGCAGATCTAAAACCTTACGATTTCTTCGCACTTATCCCGGTAATTTCAGGGGCAGGCGGCAGCATGACGGATTGGCAGGGAGATGTATTGGATATGGAGTCAGACGGACGCATTATTGCGACGGGGGATGCCACAGTTTTGCCGCAGATAATCGATATCCTGAACACTTAGGTGAGGGTAATCATGAACAAAGCACTCTTCGCAATATGTACAGCGAGCTTGCTAATGCAGGCCGTTTCAGCTCCCGGTATCAGCGCCCAATCCTTGACGCCACGACATGCAATGACGCTCGGCGACAAGCCCAAATACGATCCAGGATTTAAACATCTGGATTATGTGAATCCCAACGCACCGAAAGGCGGCGAAGTTCATCTCTACTCGATTGGCGGCTTCGACAGCTTTAATCCCTACATCATCAAAGGCGATCCAGCGACTGGATCAAACTTAGTATTTGAAACATTGATGAGTTCACCCGCTGATGACAGCTTGAGTGAATACGGCATTATCGCTGAATCAGTTGAAGTCCCAGATGATCTATCTTTCGTCATCTACAACTTGCGCAAAGAAGCCAAATTTCACGATGGATCGCCGATAACAGCCGATGACATCGTTTTCAGCTTCACGTCGCTCAAAACTAAAGGGCAACCGTTCTATCGCTATTATTACGCCAACGTCGCTAAAGCCGAAAAGCTTAATACCCACCGCGTCAAATTCAGTTTCACGGGACCGCCAAACCGCGAATTGCCCCAGATCGTCGGGCAATTACCAGTCTTGTCCAAAGCATGGTGGAGCAAAAGAGACTTTTCCAAGACAACCCTAAAACCACCACTTGGCAGTGGCCCCTATAAGGTCAAATCGTTCGAGCCCGGCCGATTCATTATCTATGAACGTGTAAAAAATTACTGGGGGCAAAACATTCCGCTTCGCGTTGGGCAACATAATTTCGATATTGTGCGCTATGATTATTACCGCGATCAGGCTGTCGCCCTCGAAGCCTTCAAAGCGGGTTTGTATGATTTCCGATTTGAAGGCTCCTCCAAAGACTGGGCTACGGGTTATAACTTCCCCGCCCGCAAACGCGGTGATGTAAAAACTGCTCTTTGGAAACATACACGTCCAGCGGGGATGCAAGCTTTCGCCTTCAACATCCGACGTCCACAATTCGAAAGCAAACTCGTCCGACAAGCGTTAGCCTATGCATTCGATTTTGAATGGTCGAACCGCCAGCTGTTTTATGGCCAGTACAGCCGCACCTGGAGCTTTTTTGAAAACTCCGATCTCGCGGCCTCTAAACCACCCACCGCGGCAGAGCTCAAATTACTGAACCCACTCAGAGGAAAAGTGCCCGACGAGGTTTTCAAGGCGGTTTACAAACCTGCAAAGACAGACGGGTCAGGCAACAATCGCCGAAATTTGCGGAAAGCTGTCCGCCTGCTCAAAAAAGCAGGTTGGAAAATCGTCAACAATCAGCTCGTCAGTCCAACAACCGGCAAGCCGATGGAGATAGAATTTCTTCTCGTCAGCCCAGCGTTCGAACGCGTCGTTTCACCATTTATTCGCAACCTAAAAAGATTGGGAATCAAAGGAAAGATTCGGACCGTCGACCCTGCGCAATATCAGAACCGCGTACGTGATTTTGATTACGATGTCATCGTAACGACCTTTGCGCAATCATTGTCGCCGGGGAACGAACAGCGAAATTACTGGCATAGCAAAGCCGCCACCCGTGCTGGGAGCCGCAACCTAATTGGCATTCAGGACCCAGCCATAGATGCCTTGGTTGAGAAAATCGTTGCCGCAAAGGATCGCAAATCATTGGTCGTTGCCTCACGGGCCCTGGACCGCGTCCTACAATGGAACCATTTTGTCATCCCGCAATGGCACATTCGGGCCGACCGCATTGCCTGGTGGGACAAGTTTGGCCAGCCGGCCAAACGTCCAAGTTTTGGGATCGGGTTTTTCTCCTGGTGGGTCGATGCCAAGAAAGCAGCTACCGTTCAACCCAAACGCCAGAAGTCAGGATCTAAATGATCCGTCGCCTTCTTTCCGGCTCTGTCTTAGCCGCAATTCTTGCATCTAGCCCGCAGGCTCAAGAGCTTCCAAAGAGTCACGGACTCTCCGCCTTCGGCGATCTGAAATATAGCAGCGAGTTCAAACATTTTGATTACGTCAATCCCAATGCCCCGAAGGGTGGGACGATACGTCTGGCGGGTATTGATTCGTTCGATAGTCTTAACCCCTATATCCTGAAGGGCGTATCAGCGGGAGGTGTCGGGCTGATCCATGCCACGCTCATGGAACGCGCCAATGACGAACCGGATGCGCTTTACGGGCTTGTCGCTGAAACTGTTTCCGTCGCCGCCGATAAAAGTGCAATTACTTTTGATTTACGCCCAACCGCCAGGTTCAGCGACGGCACTCCGATTACCGCAGCCGACGTAGTCTTTACCTTCCAAACTCTCGTTAAAAAAGGACACCCCCAATATCGCTTTATCTTTGCCGACGTTGATGACGTAAAAGCGCTCACCAAGCATCGCGTCAAATTTACGTTCAAGGCCGCCAATAATCGCGATTTACCACTTCAGATCGCCGGCCTGCCGGTTCTTTCCAAGCGCTATTACGAAAAGGTGCAGTTTGACAAAACGACGATGACGGCCCCACCTGGTGCCGGTCCTTATCGTGTCGCGAAGGTCGAACCTGGCCGATCGATTGTTTATGAGCGCATCAAAAACTATTGGGCCGATCAGCTACCGGTCATGCGCGGCCGTTATAATTTCGACATGGTGCGGTTCGATTATTTCCGGGACCGTGATATTGCCTTTCAGGCGTTCTTTTCGAAGTCATACGACTTCCGCGAAGAGTTTACGTCGCGCAGCTGGGCAACCCAATACGATAACAAGCTCCCCATCAAAGACGGTCGAATTGTGAGAGCAACGCTCCCCGATGCGACACCCTCCGGCGTTCAGGCATTCTTTTTCAACATGCGCCGTAACAAGTTCAAAGATCGCCGTGTGCGCGCCGCGCTGGACCTTGCATTTGACTATGAGTGGACCAACAGGACGCTGTTCTACGGTCTCTACGACCGGACCAACAGTATGTTCGCCAACAGCAACCTTGGGGCCGAGAAACCGCCTACCGCAGATGAAATCAAACTACTCGAGCCACTCCGCAGCAAGGTCCCTGATGAGGTATTCTCAAAAGTATATCAATCGCCAAAAACCGATGGGTCTGGGCGAAATCGATCGAACTTGCGCAAGGCGGCCCGTTTGTTGCGCCAGGCGGGTTGGAAGATCGTCAATAACAAGCTCGTTGATCAGACCGGCAAACCCCTGACAGTTGAGTTTCTACTCTTTGAAAGCTCCTTCCAGCGCATCATCAGCCCTTATATCCGCAATCTGAAACGGGTCGGTATCGATGCCAGAATAAGAATTGTCGATGTCGCAAACTTCCAACACCGTATGCAGCAATATGATTTTGATGTCGTGGTGCAACGCTACGTCCAAACCAACACGCCCGGCATCGAACAAAAAACCTATTTCAGTTCCAAAATGGCAGATGTGCCAGGCTCAAGGAATCTCGCCGGTATCAAGAATCCGGCGATAGATTATCTAATAGATAAGGTTATCGCGGCGAAATCCCGCACGGACTTGGTTACCGCAGTCCACGCCTTGGATCGGGTCTTGATGTGGAACCGCTATATGGTGCCCCAATGGTACAAAGGCGATCACAATATCGCCTATTGGAATAAGTTCGAGCGCCCCAAAATCAAACCAAAATTTGACCTTGGGATGCTGGATACGTGGTGGTATAGCGCCAAAAAGGCAGCCATGATTGACGCCGGAAAAGCGCCGCCCAAACCCTAGTGACAGAACAAGAATAGATGCTCGCCTATATCATCCGCCGTTTGTTGCTAATTATTCCGACCTTGATCGGAATCATGGTGATCAATTTTGTGATCATTCAGTTTGCCCCGGGCGGCCCCATTGAGCAGATTGTCGCACAGCTAACCGGCACCGACGTCGGGGCAACCGCCCGCATTGGCGGGACTGGCGGAACTGAAGCAGGTTCAACAGCTACCGCATCACAACAAGCATCATCCGGTTCAGCGGGCGCTGCCAACAACGCCTATCGCGGCGCGCAAGGGCTCGATCCAGAGTTTATCAAACAGCTCGAAAAACAGTTCGGCTTCGACAAACCGCTTCATGAACGGTTTCTGATGATGATGGGGAACTATATTCAGTTCGATTTTGGGAACAGCTATTTTCGCGATGAAAAAGTTGTCGACCTCGTATTGCAAAAACTCCCCGTCTCGATCTCGCTCGGGATTTGGACAACGCTGCTCGTCTATTTCATCTCTATCCCGCTCGGTATTCGCAAGGCCGTCAATGACGGCAGTTCGTTCGACATATGGACCAGTGCGGTTATCATCATTGGCAACGCAATTCCTGGATTTCTGTTTGCGGTGATGCTCGTCGTGCTGTTCGCCGGCGGCAGTTACTTCGACTGGTTTCCCCTAAGAGGATTGGTTTCCGAAAACTGGGATCAGCTGAGCTGGCCAATGCGAATTCTCGATTACCTTTGGCATATGGTTTTGCCTATCACAGCATTGGTTATTGGTGGGTTTGCCGCCCTCACCTTCCTGACCAAGAACTCCTTCCTCGATCAGATTAACCAGCAATATGTGCTAACAGCAAAAGCCAAGGGCCTTACGGAACATCGAGTGCTCTACGGCCATGTCTTCCGCAACGCGATGCTCATCGTGATTGCAGGATTCCCCAGCGCCTTTGTCGGCATCCTGTTTACCGGCGCACTGCTGATCGAAATTATTTTCTCACTCGACGGTCTGGGACTGCTGGGTTTTGAGGCGGTCATTAAACGCGACTATCCAATCATGTTTGCCTCTTTGTTCTTCTTCACGCTCCTTGGGCTCGTGATGAAGCTGATTGGAGACTTGACCTATACGCTAATCGATCCGCGTATCGATTTTGAGGCCCGCGATGTCTGAAGCAGGCACCGATACGCGCCCGACATTCCTTGGCATGACGATAACGCCCCTCACCGTCCGGCGCCTCGCGAGTTTCAAGGCCAACAGACGGGGTTATTGGTCGTTTTGGATTTTCCTGGTGTTGTTTGTCTTCAGCCTATTCGCGGAACTGATCGCCAACGATAAGCCGCTGATGGTGCAATATCAGGGAAGTTATTATTTTCCCGTCTTGAAAATTTATCCCGAAACTGTTTTTGGCGGTGATTTTCAGACGGAGGCGGAGTATCGCGAAAAAGAGGTTCAGGAGCTCATTACCCAAAAAGGCGGCAAGATTTACTGGACACCTGTTCGCTATAGCTATGGCACGGTTAATCTGAACCTCAACAAACCCGCACCCTCCCCCCCAACTCTGGAAAATTTGTTGGGAACCGATGACCAAGCGCGCGACGTCTTTGCCCGAGTATTGTATGGCTTTCGAATATCAGTGCTATTCGGCTTAATCCTCACCATTATCTCATCCATCGTCGGTGTCGCTGCCGGTGCTATTCAAGGGTATTTCGGGGGTTGGACCGACCTTCTCTTCCAGCGCTTTATCGAAATTTGGTCCGGCCTACCGCGTCTGTTCTTGTTGATCATTCTCGCCAGCGTCTTTCAGCCCAGCTTTTGGATGTTGCTTGGCTTGCTCCTGTTATTCGAATGGATGGCGCTTGAAGGCGTCGTGCGCGCTGAGTTTCTGCGAGCGCGAAACTTTGACTATGTTCGGGCCGCGCGCTCGCTCGGCGTCGGTAATGCGACGATTATCCGGCGTCATGTTCTGCCAAATGCCATGACCGCAGCCCTAACCTTTCTCCCCTTTGTGCTGATTGGTTCGATCACCGCCCTCACGTCTCTTGATTTTCTAGGCTTTGGATTGCCCCCCGGCTCACCATCACTCGGTGAATTGCTGGCGCAGGGTAAAGCCAATTTGCAGGCGCCATGGCTTGGAATCACTGCCTTCCTCGTTCTCGCCGGCATGCTGAGCTTGCTAGTGTTTGTTGGTGAAGCGATCCGGGACGCTTTCGATCCCAGAAAGACCATGCAGTAATGGTTGAAACACCCAACACTGCTAATCAACTGCTGGAAATCGAGAATCTTTCGGTCTCCTTTGGGTCTGACGCGCGCGAAGTCAAAGCTGTCCGCGGCGCGAGCTTTGCAATCGGTAAAGGCGAAACCGTCGCGTTGGTTGGCGAAAGTGGTTCTGGGAAGTCTGTAACGGCCTTATCTACCATTCAGCTCCTGCCCTACCCCATGGCGCATCACCCCTCGGGCAGCATCCGATTTAATGACGAAGAACTGGTCGGTGCGGATGAAGAGACGCTACAACGGATTCGCGGCAATCGTATTGGGATGATTTTTCAAGAACCGATGACATCGCTTAATCCGCTTCATACGCTGGAAAAACAGATCGGTGAGGTCCTCTTCCTCCACAAAAAACTCGATCGGACCGCGGCGCGGGAACGTATTCTCGACCTACTAAAACAGGTTGGGCTCCGCGACGCCGAAAACCGACTTCAGGCGTACCCGCATCAGCTGTCAGGGGGGCAGCGCCAACGTGTCATGATTGCGATGGCACTCGCCAACGACCCCGATCTTTTGATCGCCGACGAACCAACCACGGCTTTGGATGTCACCATCCAAGCGCAAATTCTAGCCTTGTTGAAAGAACTTCAGCAAAAACGCGGCATGTCGATGCTGCTTATTACCCATGATTTGGGCATCGTTCGAAAAGTCGCTGACCGGGTTTGTGTGATGACCGACGGCCAGATTGTTGAGCAAGGCAACACAGCGAAGATTTTTGATGACCCGCAGCATAGCTATACGCAGCATTTGCTGGCTGCTGAACCAAAGGGCAAACCCGCAACCGCAGCAACAGGCGCCCCGATAATCGTCGAGGCAAAAGACGTAAAGGTGTGGTTCCCGGTCAAACGCGGTGTCCTGCGCAAAGTCGTGGGCCATATCAAAGCCGTTGATGGTGTTTCAGTTAAAGTCCGCGAAGGCCATACGGTGGGCGTTGTCGGAGAGAGTGGCTCAGGCAAGACGACGCTTGCGATGGGCCTGCTCCGATTGGAACGCAGCGATGGGCCGATAAGCTTTTTGGGGCAAAACATCCAGGGCCAAAGTTGGAAAGAGTTACGTCCGCTCCGCAGTGATATGCAGATCGTATTCCAGGATCCCTATGGTTCACTAAGCCCTCGCATGTCTGTTGGTCAGATCATCGAAGAAGGTATGTTAATTCACATGCCGAACCTGTCTTTTGACGAGAGACGGCATTTGATCGCGGAAACACTGGAGGAAGTTGGGTTAGATCCCGAGACGCAGGATCGCTATCCACACGAATTCTCTGGTGGTCAGCGGCAGCGTATCTCCATCGCCCGCGCTATGGTTCTAAGACCTAAGTTGATGGTCTTGGACGAACCGACATCAGCCTTGGATATGTCTGTCCAGGCACAAATTGTTGACCTGCTCCGCGACCTGCAGGAAAAACACAAACTGGCTTACCTATTCATCAGCCACGATTTAAAGGTCGTCCGCACTCTCGCCGATGAAGTCCTTGTCATGCGGAACGGCAAAGTGGTCGAACAGGGGTCGGCAGCTAGAATATTTGATGAGCCCGAAAATGAGTACACAAAGGCACTCATAAAAGCAGCCTTCGACATTGAAGCTGTTGAAGGGGACGCCGTTTCAACCTAAGTCAATTTTGCGTTTCGCAGATACGATAATGTCGGCAAAACGGTTCAGGAATAGGTCTCCCATATCCGTACGATTTATCAAAACACTGCGTCGGTCACGCGGATCGCGCGCGCGCAATAAGATTAAGATCCGCCAACTGATCGAGTGCTCGGGTAACGGCGGGTTTAGAGATCGCGAGATTAGACGTTAGGCCGCGAACAGTATGGGGACCGTCGGTCAGATAAACCGTTAGCATGATGGCCATTTGCCGAGCCGACAAAACGGGCTCTTCACCCCGAATGCTCTTAGCCAGTGCTTCGAACCAAAACCTAAGAGATTGATTTTGTTCGAAATTTCTCACTGGTAGCGCTCTCAGCTTCTCTAACGCCGCTTCTTCTTCGCGAAGCGTTTTTCGATCACGTTATAAAGGGCCCGCATACCCATCGCCTCACCACCAACCGGTCGACCCGGTCGGGCCACAGCATTCCACGCCATGATATCAAAATGCACCCAAGGCGTTTTCTTGGAAACAAACTCCTGCAGAAAGAGCGCCGCTGTAATCGCGCCCGCAAACCCGCCTTCGGAAACATTATTAATATCCGCTACTTCACTCTTGAGGAGTCTGCGATAGGCGGGAAACAACGGAAGCCGCCAATTTGGATCATTACCCTCTTCGCCAGCCTCGTAGAGGTCCTTGGCAAGAGTCTCATCGTTACAGAACACTGCTGCAATTTGCGTTCCGACCGCAACGCGAGCTGCCCCGGTCAAGGTCGCAAAGTCAGCAATCAGTGCCGGATTCTCGCGGTCTGCTTCGGCTAGTGCATCACACATCACCAGACGGCCCTCAGCATCAGTATTGCCAACTTCGACAGTAATGCCTTTCCGTGTCCGGATAACATCCGATGGACGATAAGCATTTCCAGCCACAGAGTTCTCAACCGCGCCAATCAAAACCCGCAAACGCACGTCCAGCTTGGCATCCATAATCATATGGGCCAGACCGAGAACATGAGCGGAGCCGCCCATATCTTTCTTCATACGCAACATACCGGCGGCGCTCTTGAGATCGAGACCACCTGTATCAAAGCACACGCCCTTGCCGACAAGCGTCACCTTAGGCGCGTCTTTCCGGCCCCAGGTTATATCAATAAGGCGTGGCGCTTTAGCGGCTGCACGGCCGACGGCATGAATGGTTGGGTAATTCTTCTTAAGAAGCGCGTTGCCCGTCACGATGTTGATCCGGGCGTTGTGCTTCTTCGCAAGTTTGCGGGCAGCGGAGGCAAGTTCCGGCGGCGCCATATCCTCTGCAGGAACATTAATCAAATCTCGAACCAGTGCAGTCGCGTCCGTTGTGCGTTTTACGGCGCCACGATCACAATTCTTGGGCCAAACCAGTGACGGCATTGCCGCCGCTACCGGCTTACTTTTATAGCGTGTAAATCGGTAACACCCGAGTGCCCAACCTAATGCCACCGCCGTTGCACCCGCCTTATCCATCCGTGCATCAATCTCATAGCGGCCTTTGGGCAGCTTGGAAGGCAAGTCGGCATAAGACCAAAGGCCTTGGTGATCTTCTACGCCAACCAGAACTTGTGCCAGCGAACCATCTTTTCCCGCGACTAAGCTCATCGTTCCAGCTGCAGCCTTAAACCCCGCGGACTTCACCCAGCGTTTCATCGCGGCATCCTGCGTTTTAAGCCACGCCGCAAACACTGCCGTCTCAATGGGTATGATTGGAATTGTGCGACGGTCGGCAGAAGCTGCAAAGCGGTAGGTCATGACGCGTTAACACCGTCGGCAATATTGGCGACCATCGCTTCCATATCAACCGCACCATTAACGCGGGATCCGATTGCAATGTGCGGGCTCATAACGACATTTTTATAAGGCAGGAACGGATCGTCATCGTCACCTGGTTCCTTGTAATGGACATCCATACCAACACCGCCTATTCGACCTGAATCGAGCGCAGCTAGAAGTGCTTCTTTTTGAACGATATCTGCCCGTGCGATGTTCACGATCACGATCCCCGGCTTGGCATTGTCGAGTTGTTCAGCACCAATCAAGCCTTTGGTCGAGTCGTTAAGCGGCACATGAATACTCACGAAGTCTGACTGTTCAAACAGTTCATTCAACGACACATAACGCGCGTTGAACTGGCTTTCGAGCGCGGCATTTAATTGATTACGCTGCGTATAAATCACCTCCATATCAAAGGCGTTGGCCCAGTTGGCAACATAGCGTCCGACTGAGCCCAACCCGACAATCCCGAGTGTCGAGCCAAACATGTTTTTCACGCCAGAAATACGTGCCCAGTTGGAGTTTGCCGTGTGGCGGCGATCATATTCGCGTGCAGGCCAACCTTCAGCCTGTAATGCTTCGATTGTCAGGAGCTTATTAGTTTCTACAGTTTTCTTGGCGAGAGCCATCATCAGCGAGAATGCATGTTCGCCTACGGCGACATTCACAGTGCGATGGAAAGGCAGCGCGGGGATATTTCGCGCGGCACAGGCTGCTTCATCGACATTGCGCATATCCGTCCGGAAATTCTGCACAATTTTGAGGTTAGGCGCTAAAGCGAGTTCCTCTTCGCCAACGACAAAATCTTCGATCACCACAGCATCCGCCTCTGGAAGGGCGGCGCGAAACTCTTCCTGACTGTTGGTGAGGACAACCCGAGAAGGCGCCACGGCCGTATACTTTTTACGCATCTCTTCACACCATTGCGGAAATTCCGGCATATCAACCGAATAATAATCAGCAAAGCCCGCAAGACGCTCCGGATCACAGTCCGGGTCGAGGATTACGCTGAGGGCGCGAATGATATGGTCGTTTTGAATGACGAGAGTAGGCATCGGTTATGGTCTTTCCAATAAAGGCTCTGATGGAATTCTGATTTGGCGGCACTCTATCCCCACCACCCTGACTGAACAACCAGCGGACAGTTATTTGGACGATTTAGCGCCAAGAAGAACATCGCCTGCCGGCCCTGCCATACCGCGGCCACTATGCGCTACACCGGGTACTTCTCTTAAACGCCAGGCAAACGGCACCCCTAACTTTTGAGCGACTTCTTTTGACCGCTGAAAAAAGTATTTACCACGGGCGAATCTGTGCGAACCTTGCGCATTTGCTTCATCAGTACGGCGCAGGCTGCGATGAGTCTCATTGATGTCATGTTGGCCGAGCATTATGATCAGCTTCTGTCCAAATGCCCGACGCAGATTTTTCTTTTCTGCTGGGGCGTTTTTCAATCCGTAGGGAAAATCGATAGCAAGATTGGGCTCTGTATACCAACCAGCATTGGCGGCGACGGCCGCGATCAATTTGTTAGAGGGCGAAAACATAATCATACGATGGACAAACTGTGATCCGGCAGAGTGACCAAAGAGGGAGTAGCGTTTCTGAGAAAAACCAAGCTGCGTGCGTGCTTGATCAAAGACCCGGTCTATTATCGGAAATGACCATTGAGATTGGGGCAAATCATCCCCCAGACTATTTTTTAAATTGCCGAGATTAACTTGATCAAAGACCCGGTCTATTATCGGAAATGACCATTGAGATTGGGGCAAATCATCCCCCAGACTATTTTTTAAATTGCCGAGATTAAAACGTCGAGAACCCTGAAAATTCTCACGATTAAATTCTGGTGCTAATATCAGCGCTCCGTACCGCTCCGCTACTTCAGTAAAGTAATTTCTATAACCTGCCACATTGCGACTCAGCCCATGAACTACGATTAGCACTGGCCCATCCGGTTTAAAGGCCGGAGGTTTATAGAAATAAACATTCATTGAGGCCGCAATTGCGCCCCTGCCATCATCCACTGTGAAGATGCCGAGTTCACCGGAAGGTGTCGTGCAACCAGAGAGCAGAAGACCCCAGACCACCGCAAAATTACGTAAAAATTTTAGCAAAACCATAGAATTACTTTCGTTCCTTTTTCAGCTTGGCCTCGCGGTGTGCAATGTAAACAGAAGCCGAGAATATAATCGCGCCACCGATCCATACCCAAATATCGGGCACTTCCGAGAACGCAAGCCAGCCTATGATCGCCGCAAAGGGCAAACGGATAAACTCAAACGGAAACACCGCTGTCGCATCGGCAGCTGCAAAGGCTCGGCTCATGAATCTTTGATTCATCGTGGCTAATAATCCGATCCCCACCATCAAGGTTACCTGCCACACTGTCGGAGTGGTCCAAACCATCAAAGCCGGAATTAGAATCAGCGGAGTGGCATAGAGCATCAAATAGAAAACAACTTTATCCGGATGATCAGTGCGGGTGGCATATTTGATAATCGAACTGCTCGCCGCAGTGAATAAGGCACCCAACAAAACGAGGAGAGCGCCAATATTCACTTCGTCAAAGCCAGGGCGTAGTATAATGAGGGCACCACAAAACCCCGCAACCAAAGCCGCAATCCGTCGGGTATGTATCCTTTCCCCCAAAAACAACAACACCAGAATAGTTCCAAATAACGGTGCCGTGAAAAAGAGCGCCATAGAGTCCGAAACGGGAATCATCGCTGCACCCGGAAAAAAGGTCAGCAGAAACCCAACGCCAATAACGCCCCTAAAGACATAAACCTTGTGATTATCACTTTGCCAAATGATCGAACCCGTTCTGAAAACAAACGGTAGCATGCACAGGAGGTTGGTAAGACAGCGGAAGAAACCAACCTCAAAAGGGTGAATATCTTGCGCCACTTCACGGATGAGCGTCGTCATAATCGTAAAGCTCAACGCCCCCGCCGTCATCCAAACGCCACCCTGCACTGTTGGCGATAATCCACCAATGAACTTTACAGGTGACATCAACTAATCAAACACAATAGCCCATAACAGGCATCAAAGAACTGCTGAAAGATCACATAGAAAATGACATCGAGGGCCAATGCCACGCCTAAGACCGGTAAACAAAACAGCACCAGGAAATAGAGGGCGGCCCAGATCGTAAAATGCCGACGCGGAATGCGGACACCGGCAACGATTGGGGCCTTGCGGAAAGATAATGTCATTTAGCGTACAGTATAATGATATGAAGCCAAACGAAATCGTTAAGAAAGGACGCATTTTGGAGATCTCTTGGGATGATTGCGATCGCGCTGTTTGGGATGATCTGTCGACCCAGGTAGACCGGTCATCTCTGGAGCAATCCTGGATTTATGGCGAAGCTGTTCGCGACCACTACGGCATGTCGGTCAAACGAGCGGTTATCCAATTCGATGGTGAAAGTGTTGGTGTTTTCCAGATATTCGAGAAACAGCTCTTCGGCATCGTAAAAGTTGCGCGGCTGGTGCGGGGTCCTATTTGGTCGAAACCGCAAGACGAGGCGATGAAAGGAATTGCCGGATCATTCTCATTATTACGGCGAGAATTGTTATTCTGGACACCCGAACTCTCCGATACATTCGATCACGCCACATTGATGCGCAAAGTTGGAAAACGCCGGATGGTGACAGGCCTCAGCACGTCATGGCTGGATCTATCAAAAACTGAGGAGGCGCTCCTGCAAGGCTTTTCAGGCAACTGGCGCAACATGCTGCGTGCCGGAGAACGTGAGAACCTTAAAATCAGAATGCGAGATGACATCAAAGGCGTCAGCACCCATCTCTCCGCCTATGACGCATTTCGCAAACAGAAGCGTTTTGTTGGACCCCCGAGTGAATTAATTCAGGCGATGGCCGATAATAGTCAGAAAGGCGATATCATTACTCTCACCGCTGGAACTGATCAGAACCCTGTCGCCGGTGTTCTGCTCGTCTGTCACGGCAACAGCGCAACATATTACACAAGCTGGAACTCTGACGAAGGCCGCAACAAGCGAGCGCATAATGTTTTGCTCTGGCGAGTCATTCAGGAGTTGCAAAAACGTAGTATCAAATGGCTCGATCTCGGTGGACTCAATACTGATTCCGCCGCCGGTGTCGCCCGGTTCAAAATAGGCCTCGGTGGTGAGATCGTGACGCTCTCCGGGACCTATCTATAAAGATTATTAGCCGCGCGGCTTTGATGATCTCGAAGAACGTGAAACCCGACGCTTCGGTTTCGTATAAAAGATATGCTGACCAATCTTGGCTTCCCGTCGCATGCGGTTTGCCCAGTTAGGCCTGACAGTCACCGCGTGATACCACAACGCACCCTTTGTTGGGTCAATGGTCACACCCTTGCGAATAAGATGCGCAACAAAGACGGCCTCATACCAAGCTGTCACATCTTGGGGATCGTCGCTTTTGCCATCACACCACCAGGAAAATTGACAGCGATGAAGCCGACGGTGTCCACCTTGCTGGATGACTTTGCAAACGTGACCAGGGAAGCGCTTATCCGCAACGCGGTTTAACACGACATGGCCAACCGCGATCTTGCCGAGGAGTGGCTCGCCGCGCGCTTCGAAATAAATATTTTGCGCCAGGCAAAATAGCTCCGGCGATTTTTTATATGTTTCTACCTTTGTGGCATGCGCTGAAAAAGAAACTGTAGAAATAGCCCATACCACAAAAGAGAAGGATAAAATCCGACCCATAACACCAACCCAATTGTTAACCATAGTAAAAGGTTATTTTTAATCTTATTGAGTAGAAGATGGGGCGTCTTTGGCGTTAATTTCAAGAAAAGATATCTAAAATTTTATGTATATTTAGATTAACTTGTGAATATTAACTATATGTTCTTTTTCATTTCAGTAATTTACTAAAAATTAGGTGTAATATTGAATTTTCAGTGAATTTCACTTCTCCGGTTTTATACGTCTGGATTCCCGAAATCTATGGTTAACAGGAACCCGACTAAACCTCTATTGAGGTAGCATCAAAGGTAAACAACCAGTCATACCGCTCTCGCACTTTGTCCGGCTGCCATTCAGTATCGACGTATTTCTGCGCCACGACCGGATCACCCAATTGAGAGTTATGAAACCGGTCAGCGTTTTCATTTGAGCCCCGGATGGTCCGCGCCGTACGCTCAAGCCGCAACGCTTCATAGCGCTGCAACCCAACCTCGACATCAGCACCATACTTTCCAACACAACGCGCCAGTACCATGCCATCTTCAATTGCCATCACAGCGCCCTGCGCCAGCATGGGGACCATTGCATGGCACGCATCTCCAAGAAGCGTTATCCGTCCCTCTGTCCAGCGCTCCATCGGCTCGCGGCGCATCAATGCCCATTTATAGGGTATGTCGATATTCTTGATCATCGTGTGAACGGTGTCATGCCACCCTTCAAAATCGGCAAGGCATTCCTCAGTCGTACCGCGCGCTGTCCAGGATTCCACGGTCCACGTATCTTTCTCCAGAATCCCAACGAAATTGAGGAGTGCACCATGACGCACATAGTAATGGACAATATGACCTCCGGGTCCAACCCAGTTCGTACCAACCGGCCGTACCAACCCCTCCGGCAAATCATTAGCGTCAATAATGCCGCGCCAAGCGAGTAACCCTGAAAACGACTTATCCTCTTCACCGAACAAAGTTTCGCGAATGTTGGAATGGGCCCCGTCAGCCCCAATCAAAACATCGCCAACAACATCATCCTGATCCTTCAAATGAAGGGTGACCTCTTTGCCGTCCTGGCTGCACCCAGTGCAAAAGGCGTTGAGGTGAATGGCATCAGATTTTTCTGCACGAACAGCATCAACCAGAAGCTGATGTAAATCAGCCCGATGGAACATCAAATAGGGAAAGCCATAACGCTCAACAGACTCTGCACCAAGGTCAAACAACTTCCAGGTCTGCCCCGAATCCCACATGCGAATTTCTTTGCCACTCGGCTGCCAGGCGATCTTGTCCATCGCTTCGCCAAGTCCGAGATAAGACAACACGCATGTGCCATTGGCGCTCATCTGAAACCCGGCCCCAATCTCGCCGAGCTGCGGCGCCTGCTCAAAAACATCGACGTCGATGCCAGCCTTGAGCATTGCCAAAGCGGCCGTCAAACCGCCTATGCCCGCTCCGGCAATCAGAACATGTGGTGTTTCAGAAATTCTAGAGATCCTCGCAACCGGCGCGGCGGCTGAGATATTCCCAAATCCGCTTATGGCCGACGGTAGCTGTTTTAGCCTTGCTGATCGCAGCATCCAGCTCACCTTCAGATAGGAACTTCACCTCTCCCATCTGCATGGCTGTTGTCTGAACGCGAGCATTCACCATCGCATAGATCGCGGTCGTCACCACGGTATGTAATGCTTCCGTGGCAACTGTCAGCCCATGCCCCCGCATCAGCACCAAACGATTATCGCCAAGCGTTTCTGCGAGGTCGCGACCATGATCCATATTGACGACCAACATGTCCGTCGCATCGCCAAACTTATCCGCGATATCCCAGACCGGGACTTCTTTGCCAATCCGCGATGCATTGTGAAATACCGGCCTCAGAGGTACAGACGTTATACCAAACGGTAGAAGTGCTTCGGAATGGCTATGAACACACCCATTAACTTCTGGATGGAGCTCATACACCGCAGCATGAATAAACCGCTCGAGATAAGCTGTTGACCCATCCGGATCAATCATCTCACCGGAGAGATCAAACTCCCGAATGTCATCCAACGTAACCAGTTCGGGGCTACGAGATCGCGACAGCAAAAACCGTTCCGGATTGTCAGGATGGCGGGCACTGACATGGCCAAAGCCATCGACCACGCCCTGATGCGCCAGAATGCGGTTTGCGATAACGAGATCGCGGCGTAGATCGTCCAATTCAGACATACCAGATATCTCTTTCTTGGTGACTATTCCTGGACGACGTCGATCCAGGTGCCATCCGGATCAGCCGTTTGGTAGGAACCCAGCGCATCGCTGGCAAATAGCTCACGCCGCACTTCTGATTCCTCACTACCTCCAAGACGCCGAGAAGCGAGGAAGGTGTTCTTTTCACCAATTCGTTTCTCTTCTGCCTTGAAGGCATCCATATCTTTGACCTTAAAGCCAATATGGTCTGGCCCCGGACGCTTAATCGACATACCCGCAAAGATCGACACACTCCACGGCATGACCGAGAGAGTCATCGTGCCATCGGTGAGATGATAGTTAGGATCGCCTTCCTTGCGATTACTGAGCTGCAGTTCAAAGACTTCGGAATAGAACTCGGCGCATTTCTCGGCGTTCGGTGTGCGGATCGCAAAACGGTTAAACGTACAGTTCGTCGTATTTTCCACGCCTTCAGAATACACATCGCGAAGATTCTTGCTGCCCTTCTCGGCCAGATCAAAAACATTGCCGTCTGGGTCGTGGCCGGAATAAGCCGCAAATGGGCGAATAGCAGGGCGTTTAACACAGCCTGCCCCTTCATACGCACCAGCCATGCGTTCTTCGACCGCTTCAATGCTATCGACGACCATACCAAAATGGTCCAACCCACCGACATAACCGTCCCGGCGCGGAATAATATTCAGACCGAGATTGCCGTCACTGACGACCGAAGCGCTTTCAAAGTCATTGCGCCCCGAGGTCTCTAGCCCAAAGACCGACTGATAATATTTTTGCAGGAACGGATACTGGTTACTGATAATCGCCATGTGATTGATATGGGCAAACATAGTCGATCTCCCTATTAGGAAATTCTACTCTTCTGATGCGCCGATATAGACGCCTTCAATATCTGTTAGGTGATAATCGTTTAACGGAACCTTTTGGAACAACCCAATACGCGCCTTGCCCTCATCACCGTAGCCTAGAGGCCGCGAGCGCATCAACGGATTCTGACCCGTCAAATCCTCGAGATCGGCCTTCAGAGCGTCGATGCTCTCGACCTTAAAACCAATATGGTCAGGACCGAGGCGTTGCGGATCCATCCCGTAATAATCGTCCATATTCCACTGCAGAACAGCGAGGGTCATACGCCCATCGGATAGATAAAAATTCGGATCGCCTTCTTTCTTGTTCAACAGATTAAGTTCGAAAACTTCTGAGTAAAATTCAGCACAGCGTTCAGCATGGCGGGTCCGTAACGCAAAGTGACTAAACTTGCGTACTGTCTCCTCGCGGTCCTCGGAATAAATATCCTTCTGCATCTTCTTTTCAGACAAGTCGAAGATGTTGGTATCAGGATCATGCGCGCTATAGGCCGCAAAGGGACGAACGGGCGGCCGTTTTAACAGCTTGATCGACGGATCAAACTTATCGACCCGGGACCGCACTTCATCGAGATCTTCAACCTCAATGCCAAAATGATCGAGGCCGCTGGCGCGTCCCTCCCGACGTGGAATGATGTTCATTCCAACATAGCCATCACTCACGACAACTGCGCGTGCAGGCCGTGGATTCTTCGCGGTCTTCAAACCAAACAAAGCTTCATAGAATTTAGCATTGATCGCGTAATGATCTGTACAGATTGCAATGTGATTTATACGTGCAAACATAAGCACCTCCCGATGGCATTCATAATTATTGAGCAAACCCTATCACAGCATTTCAAAGCGCCCAACTGAACGGCAATCAACATTTGAAGTGATTGAACGACGTGATATCGTCTAAAGCGATCCAACAAACACAAAAGAAGAAATTGGACCAATGCCCGAAGGCACGACTAATTTGTCAAATTCGGAGGCAGACACATTTCGCCTCCGTAACTTTGTGGAAGAGCTCATCGCAGCAGATGAGCTTGAAATCATCGAAGCGCCTACGGAGCTCGCTGATCTTACGTCCCATATGGACGGCAATGAAAAAGCGGTTCTATTTAAAAAGGCCGGGCCGGAAGAGGCCGAGATTATCGGCAATGTTGGCGCCAGCCGATCGCGCCTTGCACTTGCGTTTGGCGTCGCTGAACCAGACATGCTACCCGAACTGTTAAAGCGGCTGGCCACGAAGCAACCCATTGAAACCATCGACAAAGACAACGCACCGGTACAGGAGGTCGTCTGGACCGGTGATGATGCAGACTTCACCAGACTACCAGTGCCCTTCCAGCATGGCCGCGACGGTGGACCCTATTTGTCCGCGACACTGGATTTCACTGTTAACCCCGAAACCGGGCTGACCAATTTGGGCTGCCGCCGCATGATGCTGCGCGGACGACAAACTGCCGGAGTCGATCTCAATGCCCCAAGCGACCTTCGCGCCATTTATGAAGCCGCGTCTGGTCGCGGCGAACGACTCCCCGTCAGCTTTATTCTGGGTGCGCACCCGCTAGACTATGTCGCGGCAACAATGCGTATTCCAGTTGATGAGACCGAGCTACTCGCCTCATTACGAGGTGCACCGCTTAAACTGGTCAAAAGCATCACCAACGACATTCTTATCCCAGCCGACGCTGAGATGGTCATCGAAGGCTATCTCGACGAGCACGGCTATGTCGAAGACGAAGGACCGTTTGGCGAATTCGCCGGTTATTACGGCGTGATGAAAAAGAACCCGGTCTTTCATTTAACCGCCATTACAATGCGTTCCGATGCACTGTTCCAGACGGCCACCATTAGCGGCCCCTATATCGGGCGTACCGATACTGCCGTTCTCAATACACTCAAATCAGAAGCCGTTGTCTGGCGTGCCCTACAAACAGCGATCCGTGAACCCGTCGCCGTCAATGCAACGGGCGCTGGAGCGGGCATGTTTAATCTGCGCATTTCGATGCGTCCGCGTGTTCCGGGTGAGGCCCAGAACGCAATTGCCGCGGCGTTTGGTTGTCTTGCAAACGTAAAGAACGTGTTCGTTGTGAATGATGACATCGATATATTTGATAATGACCAGATGGAATGGGCGCTCGCCACTCGCTTCCAGCCCGATCGCGATCTCGTCGTTCAGGGTGGCATGCGTACCCTGCCCCTTGACCCCTCGCTCTATGGTGCCCGGGTCGGCTCCAAGGCGGGGTTTGACCTAACCATCGCCAATGACAAAAGAAGCTCCATCGAATTTACGGTACCCGCGCCACCAACTGTAGCTGGCGAGAAATTTGATAGTGTCCGCGCGGCGCTTGAAGATGGTCCCAAGAGCTATGAGCAACTCATGGCCGCCATTGGTACCCGAGATGGGCGGGAGATCGTTCTCGCCCTTGATGAGATTCGATCTGAAGGAATTCTCAGCCGGTTGAAAGAAGGCGAATACTGCCTAAGTGATAAAGACTGATACAAAATCCATAAAACAGGGGCGGCACCAAACAAATGGGTGACCAGTTCTTCGACACGATCCCGGCCTTCACAGAGTTCAAGGACGTCGTACAGAAAGATCGATACCGGCCTTTACCCGAAGATTGGCTGATCGGCGTTGCAGATGTCGTCAATTCCACCGGCGCGTTACAGGCCGGGCGGTACAAGGCCGTTAACACGGTCGGCGCCAGCGTCATATCTGCCATCATGAACCTCGACAGAGATGCCTCTTTCCCATTTGTCTTTGGCGGCGATGGTGCCGCTTTTGCTGTGCCGGAGAGCCGCCGCGATGCTGTCGCTGACGCCCTTGCGGGATGCCAGCGTTGGGCCGAAGAAGAAATCGATCTAGAGCTGCGAGCCGCTCTGGTGCCAGTTCGCGATGTCCTTGCCGCCGGCAAACAAGTGAGCGTTGCCCGATTTCAGGTTTCACCCGGCATGGCCTATGCAATGTTTTCAGGCGGCGGCATAGCCTGGGCCGACGCCGCCATGAAGTCCGGCGACTACACTGTAACGCCCGCTCCTCCGGGTGCCCGACCCAACCTCGACGGACTGTCCTGCCGATGGCGGCCGATGGAAGCCCAAAATGGCGAAATATTATCGCTTCTGGTTCTCCCCCAGGATAACGACAGCGAAACCGCCTTTGCAGAATTGGTAGAAAAAGTACTGGATATTCTGAACCGTGAGGCCGAGCGTGACGGACACCCTGTTGCGCCCGATGGACCGACTTACTCATGGCCACCGCAGGGACTTGGAATCGAGGTCAGCGCATCACGCGGAACCAAATCGAAACTCTGTCGCGCGCTCGCCATCATCGGCGAACAGGCTATTCCGTGCATTCTGGAACTGTTTGGCGGGCGCATGAAGCGCTTCGACCCTGCGCGCTACAAGCTGGAAACCACGCAAAACACCGATTTTCGAAAATATGACGACGGCCTGAAACTGACGGTAGATTGCAAGACAGAAACGATTACCGAGATAGAAGATATCCTGTCGAAAGCTCAGGACGCGGGCACCGCGTTTTTCGGAATGTATCGACAGGACAGCGCCGTGATGACTTGTATTGTCCCCTCACCTTTCACCAACGACCATATGCACTTCATCGATGGTGGTTCGGGTGGTTATGCGCTGGCCGCCGTTCAGCTTAAAAAAGCAATGGCAGCAGCCAGCGACTAAACCTGTTCGCTAGACGTGGTCTTCCAGCCAGTCCATCAGCATCGGCATTTGATGTACCCAGCAGTCATGGGAACAATGTACCGTGCCACCTTCTTTAGGGTTATCGTAGATGTGCAGGGTTTTGTCTTCAGCACCGATCTCGCTAAAGAGTTTCTTGGCACCTTCAACATCCATCAGCTTATCCATCGACCCATGGGTCATGATGGTCGGAACCTTGATGTTCTGGGCAACCCCTTCCATCGTAAATGCCTTGAGCTGCGCCTGAGCTTCTTCGTCTGACACACCACCCAGCAATCGTTGAACGGTCGGTCGCAGATGTTCGTAATGCAGGTACAGATCATCCAGGATCGAATAACAGCCGCACCATGATATGAGAGCTTTGATACGATCCTCGTACGCGGCTACACGCGGTGCATAGTAACCCGCCATCGAAATCCCCATCAGCGCAACGCGATCAGGGTCGATCTCAGGGCGAGAGAACAGATAATCAAAACAGGCTTTGCCGGGCACTTCGTAGTCAGCCCGGGTCGGAATGTTTTTTACATACATGGATGAGCCGCGGCCGGGGGTGACAGAAATAGCCCTCGTAGGTTTCGTCGCCGCATTGGACTTCGATGACTTCAATTTTGGGATCGTTATATTTCGCGCCAGCCTGAAAACACTCCTGAGATTTGATGAAGCGTTCACGCTTGTCATCATTTCGTTCGATGGTTAGCAACACGTCCGACATGCGCCAATATTGGTTGGCGGCGTAATAATACTTCATCGCGGAGCGAGTGTGACCAGCGGCTTCAGCTTTCTTGGCACGCGCTTCGGTATCCTCGGCTTTATCAATCCAGGCCTTTTCAAACGCATCCTTATCGCCCGGTTCAATATCTTTAAGCACCCGAGAAATTTCAAACACATCACCGCCGCCATAGGCTGCTTCAGCAACGGTTCTCAGGGTCTGCGACCCCATACCTTCAGTGGGAAAGAGAAAGTCGATCATAACGCCTCCAGATAAAAATAGTCAGTCGCGCTATTTCTATCGCGGAAGCTGCGCTACGTCGAGATGGCGGGGGGACGATTTTGACTAACGGCATACCAGAGAGTGGTCCCCACTGCCAAAACGAGGAAAGGAATAGCGCCAATATTGACAACATCCCACCCAAAGAAGTGGACAAGTGCACCCGACGACAAGGACAGCACCGAGACGAACCCGTAGATAAGAAAATTCATCGCTCCCTGGGTCTTCGCGCGCTCGGAAACTGTGTAGGCAGTTGTCATCAAAGAAGTCCCGGCTGTAAAAGCAAAATTCCAGCCAATCCCTAAAAGCAACATAGACAACCAGAAGTGAGCGACCTCAACACCGATGAGGGCCACACCGACACAAAGAAACTGTAAAGCGAGCCCAGCGATGATCATATTTGTTTCGCCGAATTTATTGATCAGATGCCCGGTTACAAATCCCGGCGCAAACATGCCGAAAATATGCCACTCAATCACCAGAGCTGTGTCAGCGAATTGATGGTGCGCATGCGCCATGGCGATCGGCGTCGCCGTCATCAGAAAGTTCATCACCCCTTGCGAAATCATCGCGGCGGTTGCCGCGACTAGAAACACCGGATGTCTCATAATCTCCGTCATCGGTCTCCGTGGCCCGGCGCGCTCTTGCGGTGTCAATTTCGGGATATCCAGAAACAATAGAACGAATATAGCGAGGACAGTGACGCCGGTGAGGATTAAATAGGCGCCAACAAACGGTGTCGAGGTGACCATATGCTGTCCAATCTTTGCAGACTCCGGCCCAAGAAAACCGGAGACCACCCCACCAGCCAACACCAGAGAGATCGCCTTGCTCTTGAAGTCTTCACTTGCAACGTCCGCCGCCGCAAAGCGATAGAGCTGTGCAAAGCCAGCGAACAATCCGAACAAAAATGCGCCAAACGCAAACAACCAGAAATCGGAGTGCAGAACCGCATAGGCACTGATCAAACCGCTGATAACGCCGATGAAAGACCCCAGGATAAAACCGATCTTGCGGCCAACGCGGCGCATGAACAAGGAGGCCGGGATCGTCATCACTGCTGTGCCAACAATCACGAGGGACGTTGGCAAGGTCGCGAGTCCCTTATGCGACGCGATGCTGTAAGCAATAAGCGGAGCGGTGACAATCAAGAGCGAACGACCAGTTCCAAAAAGAACCTGGCAAGTTGCTAAGACAAGGACGTTTCTTTTTTCTCTGGTCATGATCCCTTTACCATCACTCTAGTTTGGGAACCCAAACAGGCGTGCTGGGTTGTCGACCAAGATCTTCTTCGCCATCTCCGGTGATCCAGACCAATCCATCATCTGCTGCAGCAAGTCAGCATCGTTGGGCATACCACCTTTATAATTCGGATGCGGCCAGTTGCTACCCCATATCAAGCGGTCAGGTCGGGCTTCTACAAATGCTTCGATAAAAGGCCGCATATCGTCATAGGGAGCGCCGACCTCAGACTGGCGATACCAACTGCTGAGTTTAACCCAGCAATTTTCGGTATCCCGAACGAGGTTGAGCAGTGCCTGAAAACCCTCGCAGACGATACCTTGAGGGCCGAGTGGCCGCCCCTGATGGTCAACAACAAAATCGGTAGGCATGTTCTCAAGCAACGGCACAAGCTCGACAACCTCTTCGACATTGCCAAAATGCAGCAGAACCATCCAATCGAGCTCTTTCGCCCGTTCCGCCATCGCCGTCAAATGCTCAGTGCCATACCCAGCCTTAGAAATCGTCGAGAGTCGCAAACCGCAAATACCAGAATTTTTAAATGTCTCCAACTCGGCGTCGGCAACATCTGGTGGGACAAGCACGATACCACGCCCCTGGTTGCCGAGCTTGCTCACCGCATCAACCGTCACCCGATTATCATTGCCGTGCGCGCTGCCCTGAACGATGACAGCTCGATCAATGCCGAGCACACCCATCATGTTCTGGAATGTCTCGATAGAGCATTCTTCCGGCGTATAGCCGCGCCGCTCAGAAAGGGTGAACTTGTCGAATGGCCCCATGATATGGACATGACAATCGCAGGTACCGGCAGGAACTTGTGTCTTTGGAGAGCGCCAATTCGGATCAGGTGGTTGGCAAGGGTTAGTCATAATCCCATTAGAAGTCCGTTTGTATCGCTTGTCGACAGCCCAACCGCAATGTTACCGTTTTTAAAAGAAAAAGTCTGAAAAGGTAAAATGGGGAGAATTCTATAATGGCTTCAAAATCGTTCTTAGGGTCAGCAGCCGCCCTCGCATTTGCGGTCGGTGCTCACTCGGCACCCGCACAAGCTGATGCAGTTGCTGAATTTTACAAGGGCCAAGTTGGTATCATGGCCGTCGGGTTCGGTCCCGGAGGCGGTTATGATCGCTATTCCCGTCTTGTCGTAAATCATTTGGGAAAACACATCCCGGGCAAGCCTACGTTCGTCCCACAATTTATGCCGGGTGGTGGCAGCCTCAAAATGGCAAACTACACATACAATGTTGCCCCAAAGAACGGGACGTTCATTGGGCTCGCTTCTCCCATGCTGCCAATTTTCCAACTCATTCGTAGTAAGGGGTTTAAACTCGACGTCAGAAAGCTCAGCTGGCTCGGGCGACTCGCGACGCAGAAACATGTCATGATGGTGCGCGCCGATACCGGCATCAAAACACTCGAAGACCTAAAGAAAACAGAAGTGGTCGCCGCAGCCAGCGGACTCGCCAGCCCGACCTACATGTTCCCGGCGTTCCTCAACAGTCTCCTCGGGACCAAGTTCAAAATCATCAAGGGATATAAAGGCTCAGCCGGCACACGGTTAGCACTCGAACGAGGCGAAGCCAAAGCACTCACGTCAGGGTGGATTTCCTGGAAATCTCAGGTTCCTCAATGGATTGAGAACAAGTTTATCATTCCAGTGGTCGAACTTGGCCTCAATAAGGCACCTGACCTACCCCAAAACGTTCCCCTCATTGTTGACCTCGCAAAAACCCCTGCTGATCGCGCCTTTGCCGAATTTATGATGGGCCCCACCATCACTGGTCGCGCAATCTTTGGCCCTCCGGGCCTTCCCAAGGCGCGTCTCGCCGCGTTGCGGGCCGCCTATGACAAGATGGTCAAGGATCCTGCCTTCCTCGCAGAAGCCAAAAGCCGCAAGGTTGAGATCCATCCGATGGGTGGTGCAGAAATCGCCAAACGTGTGACGCAAACCGCATCTGCATCAGAAGCCACCATCAAACGAGCCAAGAAGGCGCTCGGCTTTAAATAGTCATCATCTATAGAATAAAATACGCCCTGCTCGCCTCTGGCGGGCGGGGTTTTCTAATCAAAAACCGACCCAAGTACACATCATGAAGATAACCGACATTCGCCTCAAACAATGCGTCCTCCGAAAAGAGGATCCGAATTGGCGATTTGCCCTTGGGGCAAACCCAACGACTGAAGGGGTCATCATTTCAATAGAGACTCAGGACGGGTTGACGGGCTATGGCTATGCATCTGCGACCGCCCATATGGGCGCCACCCGAGATGGCCTGACCAAAACGCTGGAGGATCTAATCCCGGTCCTCAAAAAATTTGACCCACTTGCCATGTCGGCCATCCGTGTCGCTGTAAACGAAGCCGTGTCCGGGAACAATCAAGCAAAAGCAGCCATCGATAATGCACTGTTTGATCTCGTCGCTAAATCGATGAAAGTACCCCTACACAGTCTATTCGGTGGTGCTATACGGACAGAATTTCCAGTGCTGCGTATCCTTGCTATCAAACAGCCGAAAGAAATGGCGGAACAGGCCCAGAAGTTATTTGATGAAGGCTATCGATATTTCAAAATAAAAGTGCATGGCGAGATCGATCTCGACATTGCCCGCGTCGCTGCCATTAGAGAGCAAGTAGGTGACGAAGCCAATCTGACAGTAGACGCCAATCAGGCCTACACGCCCGAAGATGCCATTACCGCAATCACAGGAATGGCAAAGTCTCGGATTGACCTTGTAGAGCAGCCCGTTGCTATCGATGACTTTGATGGCCTGAAACGCGTCACCGACTCCGTCCGGGTAACCATTGAGGCAGACGAGAGCGCTCGGTCTATCGAAGATGTTTATGAGCTCGTCTCAAACCGTAGCGTCGACGCAATCAGTCTTAAAGTGCCTAAACTTGGCGGACTCTGGAACACGCTGGCCGCTGCCCAAATCTGCAAGATCGGCAATGTAAAATACCGTTTCGGCGCCCATGTCGGTTCACGCCTGCTTAACGCTCCAGCCATGCATCTAGCCGCGACACTGCCTGATATCTGGTACGCCAGCGAATTTGGCGAGTTCGAACGCTTGCTGGACGATCCATTTGAAGGTATCGGTGTTGAAGACGGTGTCATTCGTCTGCCCAACGCCATCGGTGCCGGAATCGAACCCGTAAATTTATAGAAAAGGACTTCACATGCCTTATGCCACCGTTCGCGGCATCCAGATCAATTATAAAGTCGTCGGCGATAGTGGCCCATGGGTAGCGCTGAACCCGGGTGGGCGACGGGAATATAAAGAGGTCGAAGATTTAGCCGGACGCGTCGCTGCAAAAGGCTATCGTGTCATGCTGCATGACCGCCGCAATGTTGGTGCGTCTGATATTTCTATGAGTGGCGAGGAAACCGAGGAAGCCGTCTGGGCAGATGATCTGCACGATCTGCTTGCGCAGCACGATGCCCTACCCGCCTTTGTCGGCGGTTCTTCATCAGGGGCGCGCATGTCGATGTTGTTTGGTTTGCGCCATCCTGAGTCAACGCGCGGGCTATTGCTTATGCGGGTTACCGGTGGCGCATTCGCCGCAGGCCGCCTGCCAGAGAATTATTATGACCAATTTATCCGCGCTGCCAAAGCAGGCGGTATGGCGGCGGTGTGTGAAATGGAAGCCTATAGTGATCGTATCGCCGCCAAACCTGAACACCGCGACACATTGATCGCAATGGACCCGGCAGAGTTTATTGAGACTCTCGGAAAATTAAGGGAATTGTTTGTAGCCGGCGCTAATTTAAATGTTATGGGCATGACGGATGAAGAGCTCGACTCCCTTACCGCTCCCACAATTGTCATTCCAGGAAATGACAATACCCATGCTTCAGAATCCGCAGGCAACGCACACCAGCTGATCCCCGGCAGCGAATTACACAATTTGCCGCTGGAATTCCAGGACGTCGATGTAGTCGGGTTCGACGAATGGGAACCCTATTACGATGAGATCGCCGAAACGTTCGACGGGTTTATTCAGAAGACAGTTTCTGCGGAATAGGCTGTAAACAGCAATTACAGCCCGTAGAACGCTCGTGCGTTATCGTTGAGAATTTTGTCAGCTGCCGCAGGCGAAACCTTGCCGTCATCGCGAAGCTTTCTGAGCGCTTCAATTTCGGCCGAGGTATCGGCATGGCCGTAATCTGTGCCAACCAAAAGCGTGTCCTCACCGGAATACTTCAGGACATAGTCAAGATCATCCGTCACCTGGCAAGCGACATAGATATTATTGTCAGCCATGATGGATTCAGAGAAATCGCGGCCACGACGACCAAAGCGAATTTTCATGTCATTGAGTGCATAGGGAATCCACTGCGCGCTCACTTCAACAAAGCCCCAGCGAATGGTCGGCCATTTCTTTGGAATGTCGTCCATCAACAGATTATGGAATGCAGAGACAACCGGCAGTTTTGATCGTCCAAATCCGCATTCCTTGGCGTAAATATCACGCACATTGAAGCTGTTATTCCCCGAATGGAAACAGATCGGCATGTCCAGTTCCGCAGCCATATCGAACAATGGATAAAAATACGGTGTCGGCACACGACGCTCACATTCGAGGCCGCGCATAAAGATGCCGCAAGCACCGTTCTCTTTGGCGAATTCCAGTTCTTCACGAACCCGATCCATCTGTTGTAAAGGGGGCATAACCACCCAGCGCAGACGATCCGGTGCCTTCGACCAAATATCGGCGAGCCAGCGGTTGTAGGACCGGCACAATGCTAATTCGATTTCGGGATTCTGGGTCCAGGCACGCAGAAAAACTGTGGGGTATAGGACCTGAACGTCGATTTCCAGCTCATCCATGTGATCAAGCCGCGCTTGCACATCGAGCATTTCGCGGGATTCTTTTGATGTGTTGGAGCCGATATTGCCTTCCTTGGGCTGCAGCTTGCCATCGATGATCCAGTATTCTTTTTGCGCCCGTCCTTCCAGGTCCGTTTCGGAGGCTCCGGATTTCTGTACGACCACCATTGGCTTCAAATGCTCGTATTCGGGGTCCATATAATTAAAGGTCGCTTCGCACTCAATGACATGTGCGTCTGAATCAATCGATCCCACTTGCCGCCTCCCAGATTTGTGTTTGAAATTATTTTAGACCCTATTGAGAAAGGTTGGAACGGCGTGGGCGATAAAATATTTCGCCCGCACGAACGATCACAGAGCACCGCTTGTGCCCCTTCACAGTGAGGGATAGGATTTCGTCAAATAGTCTATAGAACCGCTAAAATACAGGACCTTTGGGAGGTAAAGCATGACAGCTGCGCTTGAAGGAATAACCGTTCTGGAGTTCGCCTCATATGTATCTGGGCCTTACGCGGGAATGATGCTTGGCGATCTTGGTGCCGAGATCATCAAAGTTGAGGACCCGAAATCAGGCGATCCGTTTCGCGGTTGGGGTGCCGCGGATTACTCCGCGACCTTTGGTTCGGTGAACCGCAACAAGAAGAGCATCATTCTCGATCTCAAATCCGAAGAAGGCGTTGCCGCTGCCATCGCACTAGCAACCCACGCCGACGTCCTAATAGAAAACTTTCGGCCGGGGACGATGGACCGGCTCGGACTCGGCTACGACAAATTATCGGCTCTCAACTCGCGGCTAGTCTATTGTTCCGTCACAGGGTTCGGCGCTACCGGCCCCTACGCAAAACGCCCGGGTTATGACACCGTTGGGCAAGCGATGGGTGGGCTATTATCAGTCCTCACAGACCTGGAAGCACCCACAGGAATGGGCGTTTCGCTGTCTGATCATCTCACCGGCATGATGGCAGCCTATGGCTGCCTCGGTGCCCTTGCGGCGCGTGAGCGGACAGGTAAAGGCCAGCGCGTGGAAACATCACTGCTCACCGCAACTCTATCCTTCCTAGGGGAAAATGCCGCGCGTTATTTTGAGGAAGGCAATGTTCCCGACCGCAAGACCCGCACCCAAACGGCACAGGTCTATTCCTTCGTCGCAGGCGACGGAAAGCCATTCGTTATTCACCTGTCATCCCCGCCGAAATTCTGGAAGGGGCTTTGCAAAGTCGTCGGTCATGAGGAATGGTTCGACGATGAACGGTTTGTTGGCAAGGCGGAACGGCGCGGCAGCTATGATGAGCTGGAAACCCTCCTAGCCGACGTCTTTAAAACCCATCCACGTGAGCACTGGCTAGATCGATTGTTGGAGGAAGACGTGCCCTCTGCACCCATCTATACACTAGATGAAACGCTCGCTGATCCGCAGATTCAACATCTCGATATGGTTCGGGACGTCCCTCACCCGAAGGTCGGATCGGTCAAGTTGGTTGAAAGCGGCGTTCGAATGTCTGATACACCGCCAGAAATTCGAACGGCCGCCCCCCTGCACGGCGAACATACCGAGGAAATTCTGGCTCGTATTGCAAACAAAGGACGGGCGGCGGAATGATCGAACCATCCACCCATCTGCGGGACAAATATGCCCTCGTCGGCGCTGGCCATAGCCGCCTTGGGAAAGTTCCCGGTGTCTCGGCGCAGGGCTTGCTTGAGGAAGCGATGCTCAACGCGCTCGTTGATGCTGGATTGACCACCCAGGAGGTCGACGGGCTAATCTGCCGCGGACCGGATGAGATCTACACCTTTCACCAGGTGATGGGCGAACGGCTCGGGATTGATGCGAGTTTCTCCACGACCCTAACCAATGGCGGTGCCAGCCAAGTAATGGGCGTTGCCCTCGCCGCGATGGCCATCGATGCAGGAATGGCGAGCTGCGTTCTGGTTGGCTATGGACGCGATAACTGGTCACGTGTCCACGCCAATAAGGAAAACCATATGCGGGGCTCTGGTCGTCCGCAGCAAATGTATGGCATGGAGTTTGGACCGGAGTTTGGTTATTACGGCGCCATTGCCGCCCACGGGTTTGGCGCCCAGCGGCATATGCATGACTACGGCACGACCCGCGAACAGTTTGGCGAAATCTCGCTCGCCTTTCGTAAATACGCCCTCAACAATCCAGATGCGGTGATGAAGAAACCACTGACGATGGAAGACTATCTCGCTGGGCGAATGATCGTGGAGCCGTTTGGTTTGTTTGATTGTTCATTGCAAACCGACGGTGCAGGGGCCGTCGTCGTGACCTCTACCGAAAGAGCGAAAGACCTACGTCAAAAGCCAGTACTCGTTAAGGGGTTTGGCACCGGCAATAATATCAGCGGCTGGTTCAATGATGACAACATGACCCATACCGGCGCTATCCAAGCTGGAAAGACCGCTTATGCAATGGCCGGTGTTTCTCCTTCCGATATCGATTACGCGCAAATATATGACTGCTTTACCTACATGGTACTTGTTCAGCTCGAGGATTACGGCTTCTGTCAAAAGGGAGAAGGCGGCGCGTTCGTTGCGTCAGGGGCGCTGGATCTCAATGGTGTAATGCCAACCAACACCTCTGGCGGACAACTCTCAGAAGCGCATGTCGAGGGGATGCTGCAGGTGGTTGAAGGTGTCCGGCAATTGCAGGGCATTTATGGTCCCGAACGACAAGTTCCGAATGCCGAGATAGGCCTGGTATCGGGCCATGGTGGTAACACCGTGTGTGAATCCACTCTGATTCTGGGAACAGCATGATGTCTGACGATTACGCAAAAGCAATCCCGGTGCCCGGGCCAGAGTCAGTTCCATTTTGGGAAGGCGCAAAGAATCACCGACTTATGATCCAGAATTGTAACACCTGTGGCCATCACTGGTTTCCACCCTCAACCGTTTGCACAGGGTGCGGTAGCCGCGATATCGAATGGGTTGCGTCTTCCGGCAAAGGCAAAGTGTTCAGCTTTGTCGTATTCCACCGGCTCTATCACAAGGGCTGGGAAGGCGAGGTTCCCTACGTCGTCGGTATCATCGAACTGGAAGAAGGCGCCCGAATGCTCAGCAATGTCATCGACATTCCTGTTGGGGACGTCATATGCGACATGTCTGTCGAGGTCGTTTTTGAAGATGCAACAGACGAGCTAACATTGCCCAAGTTCAAACCGGTTTAGAACTTTCTTCAGACGGATCACCTGTCAGGAACCAGAAGGCCGCCGCGCTACCGATCACGCAGCCAGCAATGATGTAGGACATTGGCAGAGCCGTCCCATCGTGAAAATAACCGACAAAAGCACCTACGAGTGCACCGGTCCCAAACCTGACAAATCCCAGCATCGCGGATGCTGTCCCCGCAAGATTCGGGAAATATTCCATCGCCCCCGCCGTGGCATTCGCATTCACCATATTGTGCGGCATCATGAAAATAACGATTGGGATGACAATGCCAAATAGCCCAAATCCGCCATAAGCGGCACTAGCCGCAAGTCCAATGCCGCCAAGCATCGCAATTGTCGTGCCAACAGCAAGCATACGCCGTACGCCGAATCGGATGACCAAGCGACTGTTAAGGTAGGAGCCCACCATGATCGCCAAAATATTCATCGCAAACAGGATCCCGAAATCTTCTGGGGCCACTCCAAACATGTCTATATAGATAAAGGGCGTCCCCGAGAGCTGTGCAAACATTGTCGCAAAGGAAAGCCCACCACAAATCATATAGCCCGCTGCCCGCCGATGGCAGAGGACAGCACCATAGTCCCGGAGGATTTTGCTTACCTTTGACTTAACCCGTTTCTCGGGCGGATGAGTTTCTGGCAACTTCAAGATGCCAAGTACAAAGGCAATAATGCCAAACGCCGACAGGACCCAGAAGATCAGTCGCCAATCGGCAAAGAACTTCAACAGATATCCACCCACGAAGGGCGCGATCAACGCCGCTAGCGACGGGATGAGGAGCATTAACGATAAGGCCCGTGCCCCTTCGAGCTTGTCGTACAAATCCCGGATAATCGCCCGCGACAAAACAATCCCGGCGGCACCGCCAATCGCTTGAAAGAACGGGCAAGGATCATTTCATTTATTGTGCTCGCAAAGACGCACAAAATGCTCGCTAGCGAATAGATCGCGACACCGACGAGTAATACATTGCGGCGGCCCATTCGATCCGAGACCGGGCCATATACCAGCTGACCTGCCCCAAATGCGATGGTAAATGCGCTGAGTGTAAGTTGAGCCTTACCAGGCGTCGTCCAAAAAAATTCAACCAACTCGGGTAACGCCGGCAAATACATGTCCATCGACATGGGCCCGAAGGCCGTCAAAATTCCGAGGACAATTAGAACGGCGGCGCCGGTTGCAGAGCTGGGCATAAATTTTACTACCAAAGAACCGGTAGTAAGGCGAGGGTCCCATGAAAATTTTACTTAGAAGATTTCCGCACCTACGTCGTTATTAGAACGACACAGAAGTAAATGAGAGATGCTAGCTCACTGCCAACTACTCAGATCATAACAAAACTCGATAGAATTCGAGCTAACCGGCATCCCGATCAGCTAGGTTTGGCAACGAGCTAGGATCTGATAACGATTTCAAACGAGCACGTCTCGCTCGGGCCGAAAGCCATTCGCCATAGGCACGCATATATTCTCGAGTTACGCCACGTTTCAACTCATCGTTAGTTAATGCCTGTACTTCTTCGCGGCTAAAGCCATATGCCTCTGGGTTCAGACGAACACGCAGCGTGTGGTCTTCGCTCTGATTTTGCATTTAGTTCCGTCTCCTCCAACCCAGATAATGTTCCAATAAGAAAAGGAACCTCCCAACAATTCGAAAATACAAATCGATCTGTTGACCTAGTGCCAATACTACGCAGCAAATGGGAAGGGCTCTGTGAGATAAGTCACACAAGATAAAAAATCGTAAAATTAGGTGTGAAGCTCTTCAACCTAAAGACGGGGTGTAGAACGCGATCCGCTACACCTTAGACCCTTAAGAGAAATAATATCTAAATCGCTGATGCATATACGTTTTTAGGTGATTCAAGACCAATAACTCCGGCTCTGAAGAACTGCTCAATTGATTGTTTAATACGGGTCTCTGACACCATTTTATTACTGTGACCTGCACGTATTATTTGTGTGACTGACCGCACAGAGATTTGCCCATCAATTACGTCCAACAGCGCTGCTGTCGCCGCGTCGATCACAATGGTGCGAACACCGGTGCCTGCCAGATCGGGAACAAAGATCGCCCACGTTTGTTTTCGGGTTACATTGGCCGGAATTGGTGCCCCCGAGACACACGGCAATAGCTGATTAATATCATGCTCAAACCGTTCAACGGCATAGCGGGAAAGTGGCACAGGAACTAGATCATCCATGTTGTTTGGAAAATCCATCCACGCATCATCCGCCATCCGAAAAAGTGCTTCGGTTGCCTCTCCGGTATCCGTCGTTCCGGCAGCTTCGGCACGTGCCTTCTCAAGACATAGATCCAGACGAACAACATCTTGCCGGAGCGCCGACCCAATATTGCCTGCATTGGCAGCCAAATCTTTCAAAGACGGCGTTGCATTTTGATGCCGTCTTCCTCCGGAACGATCTTTCGAGATGGCGAGCGCCAGGGTCTGCTCAGTGCGTTCTGGATAGCGCATGGTCTTTTGTGACTCGATGACCGCTTCGCGTCCGCGGAGCCCGATTTCAGGACGGGTCTGCGCGGCGGACAACGCTGTTTCGATGGCCCGCGACAATTCATCAATATCATTGACGTCATTCACCCCAAAACAGTTATAGCCGTGTGCTAGGCGTTCCGGGTTCGGCAATTTACCAAGCATTTCGGTTGAGCCAACCAACATACCGCCACAACACAAGACCTCTCGTGCAACAACGGGCGCATGGAAGACAATCGGGAAATCCTGCTCCAACGCACAGACCGCCTCACAGCGCCGGATAAATTCGGGCACCCGCCAGTTCGGCAGGAACGGTAGTTGGACGATGTGATCTTCCAGACCCAGCGCTGTTGCAGCCTCGGCAAAGCTTACATCGGCCTTGGGGTGCCCCTGCCCGAGCACCAGTAGTCCCAGCTTGGGGTTGATCTTCACCAATCGTGCCAGCGCTTCGAGGAGAGCTGGCGTACCCTTCTTCTCACCAAGCTTCCCATAGATGCCGATATAGCGGAAATCAGGACGGTAGGTCCCCCATTGTAGCGAGCGATATTCCGGATCGGCTTCAGCTGCCTCGCAGACGGCTTCTACATCCAGCGCTGGACCGTTCGGCGAAAACAAATCCTCTGAAATTGTAAATTCCGGATCAGGTCGTAGCCTAATCGGATCAATGCCAAGCTTCTCAAGCTTACGTGCGACCTTGCCACCGGCGAGCAAATAATCCGCCTTCTTGAGGATATGCGTAAAGAGCGTTGAGAACTGTTCCTGCAGCCACAATCGACCCGCATCACTGCCGGCATTGCGAATAACATGGGGTAAGCTGGCCATCTCGGCAATCATATGGCCGGCAACCGCGTAAGGCTGCCAGTAATAGGAAAACACCACCTCAATATCGAACTCTTCACAGACCTCGGCGCCGACTGATGCCAACTTGGTCACAAATGCATCACCCATCGGAATATGCCAATGCGCTTTCTTGGCCTCGGTCCAGTGGACCCGGACATAGCCTTCGCCGTAATCGGCATCGCAGCGCGCCCAATCTTCGTCACGCATGAGCATGCGATAAGGCGGCTGCACTTCCTTGGCATTTGTAACGACATGAACCTGATGGCCTTTACGAGCCAGTGCATGAGCATATGAATAGGTGCGGGCTGACACACCCCCCTGGATCGGTGGGTATTTCCCGACAAGGCAGATTTTCATTGGTTCGTCTCCATAACGTAATTCTTGATCAGGGCGCTCACCAGTGCCGCTACTGGCTCGGCATCCGCCACGGATGTCCAACCCTGTAAACTTTTCAGATACTCGAACGCCGCCTGTTTAAGCTCCAAAACGCGCGGCATGGCGCCTTCCAGCGACGGCGCAAGGAGCAAGTAGACCGGGCGCTTCTCCGGCGCCATCTCAACCTGCGGCCCGGCGAGCAATGGCCGGATATCATGCTCGCAGATGAGGAATTCAGTTCCTGGCAACAGACGGAAATGCGTGCCCGGCGCGGTATCCAATTGCGGCGCATCCTCCGCGGTCAGGTCGGATAACATCACTTTGGAAAGTGCCAGTTCCAACGCCGCAAGGTCAGGCAAATGCGGAATTTCTGGTGGCGTCTTTTGCCAGAGATCACTGACAAATTCGAAAAACTGCGCGGCATTGTCATAGCGCGTAATGCTGTGTGGCGGGTGAGCCGCCGCGAAACTTTTCAGATCAGCGCCCGGCGTATTACGCATCGCCTCAAAGCTGCGACGAAACACCCCCATAAGTTTCCCGGTACGTTTCTCCAGCGAGAACCGCCCCTCAAGCCTCAGTCGATAGGGGTCGATGCCAAAGATTCCTTCGGCTTCGGGCTTTTGATCATATTGCCTAGGATCGGTCAGATAGGACAGCAGTGCGATTTGGCGATCAAGCAACGGCTGGTTTTGCATTCTCATATCCTTTGCCCACAGCTTCTTTACCCACGACATCACGGATCGCGCTCACGTCAGCAGCGATTTCATCCACCGCGCCCAGCCGGTCATCACGTTCGAGAACAATCGAACGTGGCTCACAGACCTGCAGCACATAATCGAGCAAGTCGAGCGTCTCTTGCGGCACTGGCTGGCTGTGGCTGTCGATCCGGGTTTGTTCAAAAAAGAAACCGCCCGCCATATGGATTTCCAGCACCTGATCGGCGGGCAAGGAGTCCACAAAGGAGCGGGGGTCGTAATGATAGTTCCGTGCATTCACGACCACGTTTTCAACATCGAGCATGATGTAGGAGCCCGTCTCGCGGCAGATTAGATTTAAAAACTCGGCCTCGCCCATGGTCGATTCCGGATAGTCGAACATGTAGGAAATATTCTCCAACCCAAACCGTGCCGCCGGAATGCGCGAGCGCACAAAATTGACGTTCTTGATAACCTGCTCAACGACCTCTTCAGTGCGTGGCAGCGGCAATAAATTAGCAAGATCAATCCCCGGCACTTTGGTTAGCGCGAGATGTTCGCTATACCACTCGATCTCCAACTCATCGAGCGCCCGAGCAATGTTATCCAAATAAGTCTGATCGGGGAGAACGGCGGTGCCGACGGAGAGGCCAATGCCATGCGCGATGAGCGGTATTTGCCCAACGAGCGACGCAATGGCTTCCCGTCGTGCCGTCCCCCCGACCAGATAGTGGTCGATTGTGATTTCCAGAAGATCGAATGACGCAAGATTTGCGAGGGTCCAGTCATGGATCTCATTGCGATATCCAATGCCTACCTGAGCTGACTGTTCAAAATTCCTCATCGCTGAATGGCCCTCGTTAACCGCGACGTTGGATCAAATCTTCCAACTACTTCAAATCACAAACCGCTTTATTCGCCGCAACCGCAGCTACAACCACAGGAGTCGCCATTGGTTTCATCGGCGGCGCTGGCTACTGTTTGAATTTGCCATTCGACGATTCCGGCATCGGAATCGGCAATCAATTCAACTTTATCTTTTATATCTTGCATCAACATATGCTCCTTTTGTTACATCTCCCCACAACATATTGTGGTTGCCTAATTTTTAGGCGATTTTAGAGTTCCATCTACAACCTATTAGGGTCAAGATGCCGGAGCGTTTTAGTTTTCATTCATGTGGAAAAGAAATTTTTACGAGATAAGGGTCGGAATCCAAAGAGTTAGAAGTTACACTGGAACAATGTCGAGATTTTTCAAACGAAGTTATGCAAAGGATTGCAAGACACCGATTCGGTTATTGGCGATTCCCGCCTTGTTAGTCGGTATTTCATCTGCGCCCAACGTCACAGCAGCGAACAAGATTGCAACGCCAAATTTTGACATCAGCTACGCTAATATTAGCGACGATCTTGCAAACCGGTTTGGCGACGATATCGAACAGACTTATCGCAATATCAGCGCATATCTCGGCAATAAAGTTTCTGGAAAAATTATCGTTTCAATTAAAGACGACCACTTTTTCCCACACTACAAAATAAAAACTAAAACAATAGCCGTTCCCGCCAACCGGCTGCGTGGTGATGCGTCAGGCCCTCCCAGCTTGAGGGGTCGCGGTCCTGGTGAGGCCGCGCTGGTCACCAACGTCCTCGCTATCTCTACGAACAAGAAATGGGCCAAGTTTCTGGATACAGGGTTAGAAATTTTCTTACAGGAAAAATTCGGTAAGGAATATGATCGAGCCTATCCAACAATGGGCAAAGAAATTCACAAGACAACCGCAGCAACTTATCGCCGATACAATCAGCTCTTCCCTTTAATGGAAGTTGAAGAGGTTAGAACCAGGCGTCAACGTCTTGTTGGCGTTCGTCAGCTCGCCTATTTGCAGGAAGCTTCGTTCGTGAAATTCCTCATTGAAAAACATGGCAAGAATAAGTTTTTCGACGTGTTTTACGGCAAACCATTCGAGACCACATACGGTAAAAAATTCGGGATGCTGGAGCAGGAATGGATTACACTGATCAATAGTACCAGGATCAGATAACAGAATTCCGCCCGATGGCCGACAATATCGTCGATATGAGACAGGACCACGATCGAGGCGGCGAACGCAGGCTCGCCGCTGTCGTGGTTGCTGATATTGTGGGCTATACCACGATGATGGAACGCAATGAGGCCGCGACCCATGCGGCGGTCATGGCGGTCTATAACGATATCTTCGTCCTGGGGATCCAATCCCATAATGGCGAGATCGTAAAAAGTACCGGCGATGGCGCAGTCTGCGCCTTTAACAGTGTTACTGATGCCGTCACTTTTGCCTTTACCTTCCAAAAGCAGCTTGCCGAGCACAACAGCCAAACGAACACCAAGCAACCGATCGATTACCGAATTGGGATTAATTTTGGCGACGTCATTTTTGAGGAACACGATATTTTCGGGGAAGGCGTCAATGCCGCGGCACGGCTGGAACAGATTGCACCGCCCGGCGGCATCTATGTTTCCAACATCGTCTATCAAGAAGTTCACAGCAAGCTGCCGATTAATTTTACGGACTTAGGGCGACAGCAAGTCAAAAACCTCGCCAACCCACTGCATGTTTATCGGGTCGAAACAGGCATTAAACGCCCGTGGCGGACCTATCTGCCGCGACCGCATTTGTTGCGGCATCCGCTTTTGTTATCGATTGTCATCGCCACGGTGTTTGCTGGCAGTTTTTTTGGCGGGCTGCAGTGGTCCGGGACATTACCGCAGAAGGCCCAAAAACCGGCCATTGCCCTGCCCGACAAACCGTCAATTGCGGTACTTCCCTTCAAGAATCAAAACCCTGATCCTGCGCATGGCTATTTCAGTGATGGTATTTCCGAGGATCTGATTACTGATCTATCCAAGATGTCAGGCCTGTTTGTTATTTCACGCCATTCGAGCTTCGCCTATCGCAGCGACAAGCCGGATATCCGATCCATCGGAAGTGAACTTGGTGTCAAATATGTGCTCGATGGTACCGTCCGGCGTCAGGGCAAGCGTATGCGGCTCAACGTTTATCTGATCGATACTAAAACAGGTACGCAGCGCTGGGCCGAACGGTTTGACCGCGATGTCGAGGCCCTGTTTGAAACCCAGGATGCAATTACCCGCCAGATTGTCGCCTTGCTCACCAGCGAGTTACAACCAACTGAACGTCTGGCAGCCTCGAGCAGAACCAAAAGCGTCGAAGCCTATGACGCATATTTGCGAGCTGTTCACCTCTCCCGCCAGCGATCGCCAGACAACATTTTCGAGGCGGTGAAACTCCTTAAACATGCACTCAAGCTCGATCCCAACTACGCAGAAGCCCACGCTAGTTTAGCGTCAATTTACATCACAGCAACTATTCGAAACTGGCATACGTATTTGGGGTTCTCTGAAAATTGGTCATCGATAGAACAAGCCCGTATAAGCCTTTCAAAAGCGATGCGGCGGCCCAACTCTCTCGCATATCGGGTTGCAGCAAGACTTAACTATATCGATGGATTTTATGACGAAGCGTTGGGAAAGATGCAACGCGCGATCTCCCTTGACCCCAATAATGCTGATAATTACTACCGGCTTGCAACGGCCCAAAATTGGGGAGGTGACCCGCAAGGAGCAGTAGAATCAATTAAAACCGCAATGCGCCTCAATCCGCGACACCGATCTGCTTACTTTTTTCCATTGGGCGTCTCACAGTTTGCGTCATCAAACTGGACAAAGGCGATAGAAACGTTGGAAAAATCGGTCGGAAACGACATCGCATTCGGGACACGTACCGCGCATCTGATAGCCGCATACGCTTACGCGGGGCAGCCCCAAGAAGCCAGAAACTTACTAAAAAAAATCAACAACTACCGGCGTTCAATTGCACTCACACCCTACACCATTAATCGTGCTCGTGATCGCTCTCACTACAAACGCAAAGAAGATCTTGAGAGATTGCTCGACGGCCTCCGCAAGGCGGGCGTGCCCGAATAGAGGCGTTAGCGTTCGCCGTCGCCGATCCGTTTAAGCGCCCGCATATTGCGGATCACGATCTTGCCTGATTCCAACGCAATGATGTCTTGCTCGCGCCATTCAGCAAGTTGACGGTTCAATGTTTCGCGCGTCGTCCCGGTGATCTTGCCAAGCTCGCTTTGTGACAGGCGCAGATCAATCTGCATGCCGACATCGACTTCATGACCAAACTGTTCCGCCAACCTAACCAACACACGGGCAAACCGCACCGCGTTGGTCATAATGAGATCCTCGACCTGTTCGCTGGTACGGCGCAGCCGGTCGCATAGAACCTCCAGCATACGGATCGCCGCCCGTGGATTGCGTTCCAACACCGGCAGGAAGTCACGCCGTTCCAAAACCAAAGCCTCGGTAAATTGAATTGCCGTGGCATCAGCGCTGCGCTCTTTGCCGTCAAGCAACGCGATCTCGCCAACCACCTCACCCGCCTGGATCAGGTTGAGTACGATTTCTTTAGCTTCTGACGTGATTGTGCTGATTCGAACACAGCCTTTGATCACCACCATCATGCTGAGCCCAGGATCGCCTTTGCGGAAAATGGTTTCGCCCGCGCCATAGGTCATCAGCCGTGCATGTTGCGCCAGCCGATCAACGTCTTCGTCATCCAACGACTCGATAAACGTATGCGCCAGAAGCAAAGACTTCTTGTCTTGTGCCGATGGTGACCCTGTCTCTTTTAAGCCGTCCGGCATTGGGACTCCCCTCACCTTGCCAGTCTGCTATCAGAAAAACCGATCAGTCGCCTTCGTCTTCATTGCCTAGTGATTTCACGAGATTGAAGACACGCGCCCGAACCAATTTATCGCGGATGAGATAATAGGCACGAACGAAAGCAAGAGTCTCCCCACTTCGGTAAATTTCGGGATCACTTTGTGTAATGCCCTGCTCGTCAGGATCAGTTACCTGATCAGGGTCTTCTGAACCAGGCCCATGCGTCGGCAACCCAAGGAAGAAAAAGGCTGGTTCAACGCTCAGAATCTGACTTATTTCAAACAGTCGGCTTGCCGAAACTCGGTTGCTGCCGTTCTCGTATTTTTGAATCTGTTGAAAAGTTAAGCCCAGCGCATCACCAAGTTTGGTCTGGCTGATACCCAATATGCGTCGGCGCAGGCGTATTCGACTGCCGACATGCAAATCAACTTCGTGTATGCGCTTGGACTCTACTGATGATGGCATATTTTCAAAAACCACCCAACGCCCTCTATATTTATCAAATTTACCGGTTTTCATTACTTATGACGAAAACCCTGAAATACATAGATAATTTAGACTATGATTTATATCACATGTCAATGACGATGCACGTTAAAGTGAGGGGTTCTCATTCAAAGAGAAATTATGTGGCAATTTTCTTGCCAAACTTTATCACCGGCAGGTTGGTATTAATGAAGCTTACAATAGGCATGATCGCTGCATCACAAACGCGTAATCCTGCGCCCTCCCGACACTTGTTCCGAGGGATCTGTCACTGCGCCGTAAGTCATGTTTAGGGTGTTGGATTAACGAGGACGACCTTTTTCAAACTTCTCAGTAAATTCAAGCGGTGGCGTATAAGGCAACGACTTAGAAGTAAAGACCTCTATTTGCGGCTTGATATCGCCGACATCATCGATAGAGCCGATCTTTATATTCTTAATACCAGGAGCGCTGGACCCCGATCCAAACAGTTGCGAACCGCAATTGCCGCAAAACTCTTTGGTCATAGTACTTCCGCTATCTGCGGCATGCTGAAAACTATTGGTTTCCCCTTGTAAAACTGTGATGTCTTCTTCCTTAACGAAGACGTTGGTCGCAAAAGCCGACCCCGTTGCACGACGACAATCATCGCAATGACATTGTGCAACCCGTACCGGTTCGCCACTGACTTCATATTTCACAGCGCCGCAGAGGCAACTGCCTGAAAATCCGGCCATTGTCTTACTCCCTTGATGCATTTCTGTTGCTCCTATCGCATCATGCTTCGGCATTTATATCAACATGTCAGCTCCAACCCCTCTTGCGCGACTCATTTGCGCCTGTGAAATTACCGTGAACCTAATGGATAAGGACGCACCATGGCATCAGATGAAAAACCGGTTGCCGACGACGACGTGATGTTTGAGGGATTGATTCGGGCATCGGGCGTTCCAGTGTCGGATCAGGAAAAACAAGACCTTCGGAAAGCCTATTCATCTTTGATGGGGCTTGCCGCAAAAACCCGCCGACCAGGGCGCAGTTGGGATGTCCGTATGTTGCCCGTCTATTCACCCAAACCGCCAAAGGGGTCATAACGATGGACGTAGATCGTGGTGTCCCGACCATTGTTGAAGCAGCCCGCCAAATAAAAGCCGGCATGCTGTCACCAGTGGCGCTGGTCGAAACATGTCTCGAGCGGATCGAAAAGTACGATTCGACCATTAATGCCTTCCACACCGTTTTTATCGATGAAGCCCGGAAGGCCGCCAAGCAAGCCGAAAAGGAAATAGAATCCGGCAATTATCGTGGGCCCCTGCACGGTATTCCGGTCGGACTCAAAGATGTCTTCTATCTGAAAGGCTACAAAACCACCTCGAATTCTCGCGTGATGGAAGATTTTGAGGCAGACGAAGATGCCGCGGTCGTTACCAGGCTACGAGATGCTGGTGCAATTTTCATGGGCCAGTTGAATACTTACGAGTTTACTTTTGGCGGCAGACCAACTTTTAACGCGCTTTACCCACCGGCCCGCAACCCCTGGGACATCGCTCGATCCACTGGCGGGTCGAGCAGTGGTTCAGGCGCTGCCGTTGCCGCTGGGTTTTGTCTCGCGGCGCTTGGCAGTGATGCCGGGGGATCAATTCGAACGCCATCTGCCTTCTGCGGTGTGGCCGGTATGAAAGCGACTTTTGGCCGGGTTAGTGCCTTTGGTGATTTGCCGCTGTCATTTTCCTTCGATTGCGTCGGGCCGATGACCTGGACCAGCGAAGACAGTGCACTGATGTTGCAAGCGTTGGCAGGATATGACGAACGCGATCCTGGCAGCGTCGAAACATCGGTGCCGGACTATGTCACACCCCTAAATGACAGTGTCCGCGGCCTTAAAGTCGGCATGTTACGGCACTTCTATACAACGGATTACGACGCCCCCACGGAGATCGTCGACGCGATCGACGGCGTGGGCGAAACGCTGAAAGGTCTTGGCGCGATAGTCGGCGAAATTAACGTTTCCCCGCTGATCGACTGGCACGCCGTTGGACGGGTTATTCTTCCTGCCGAAGCCTACGCCATCCACGAGGAAAATCTGCAAAACCGCTGGGAGGAGTTCGGCCCCCTCGCGCGCAACCGAATGATGCTGGGCAGCCTTGTGCGGGCCGTGGACTATATCCAGGCGCAACGCCGCCGCACCGAGCTGCTGGAAGAAATCGAAAGCGCTCTCGCCGAATATGACGTCATCATCACAACAGCGATGTTAACGCCTCAACCACCGTTGGATGATAAAGCACCTTTCCCCTTCCTTGACGTGCCGATGATCGCGGTGCCGTTTAATCTCACGCTGCACCCCGTCCAAACCGTGCGTGCCGGGTTCTTTGACGATGGCATGCCCATCGGGGCACAAATCGTTGGCCGCAACTGGGACGAAGCAACCGTTCTACAGGTGGCCCACGCCTTCGAGAAAGAAGCTGGCTTTCTAAAACGGTTCCCCGATTTGAGCTAAGGTATTTGCCGACACGGCCTTGATCAGGACCCGTCAGACGGTCAGGATAGCGTCATAAATAGAGAACGCCGTTCAGGGAGGAATCGTGGGACAATTTGCAATGGGCCAGTCGGTACCGCGTACCGAAGACCCTCGTTTGCTACGCGGCAGCGGCCGCTATGTCGACGACATCAAGTTACTCAATGAATGCCACGCCTACATGCTGCGGACGCCGCACGCTCATGCGCGTATCGTCAGCATCAATTGTGAAGCTGCACGATCAATGCCCGGCGTTATAGCTGTTTATACCGGTGCGGACTGGGTGGCGGATGGGCACGGTCAGCACCCGGCGGGCCATAATCGCGTCCGTCGTGATGGCTCCGCTTTATATGTTCCAACCCGTCATGCCATCGCCCATGAGGCGGTAAAGGTTACCGGGGACATTGTCGCCATGGTAGTCGCAGAATCCGTCAATCTCGGCAAAGACGCTGCCGAGCAGATCATCATCGAGTATGAACCCCTGCCCGTTATTACCGAAGGCACCCAGGCCAGAGCACAAGGCGCACCAGTGCTGCACGAGGGCTGCGACGACAATGAGGGGTATTTCTACACAGCGGGTGACAAGGAAGCGGTTGAAGCGACCATTGCCTCAGCGCATCACGTCACGCAGCTGAATACCAAAATTAACCGGATCACTGCCAATACGATGGAACCGCGATCCTGTATTGGCGATTATGATCATCGGTTTGACCGCTATATCCTGATGGGCGGCACGCAACGTCCACATCTGTTGCGAAAAACTTTGGCAATTGATGTTTTCGGGGTGCCGGAAACCGCCGTCAAAATGGTGACACCGGATGTCGGCGGTAGTTTCGGCATGAAGGGCGGCCACGCACCAGAAAACCATGCCTGCATGTGGGCAGCCAAGAAAATTGGTCGTCCTGTTCGCTGGGTCTGTGAACGCAGCGACGGCCATGTCACAGATTATCACGACCGGGATCAGCTGACCGACGCCCAGCTTGCGCTCAGCGAGACTGGTGAATTCCTCGCCATGAAAGTCAGCAATATCTGCAATATCGGCGCATGGCTTGACCCCGGCGGAACGATTTCCCCAGCTGGCCATCTCGGCGGGCTTGCAGCGACCTACAAAACGCCACTTATCTATGCCGAATCCTCAGCGGTCTTCACCAATACCAGTGCCAATGGTCCGTTCCGGGGATCAGGACGACCCGAAGCGTCCTATGTGATGGAACGGCTGATTGATAATGCCGCCCGCGAAATGAATATGGATCGGGCAGAAATCCGGCGCCGCAATATTGTCCCCCCAGAGGACATGCCGTTCAAAACCGGTTTGATCTATACGCTTGATTGCGGTGAGTTTGGCGAGAATATGGAGAGCACCCTAAAGATGGGTGACTATGAAGGTTTTGAGGCCCGCCGAGAAGCAGCCCGTAAAGAGGGCAAGCTCCGTGGTCTTGGTATTGCGAACTTCATCGAGCAGACCGCGCAGTTGGACGGCGAAACTGTCAGCATACAATTTGACCAATCTGGCACAGTCACCGTCATCCCGGGCTCTGTCGATCACGGCCAAGGTCATGACACGATGTATAAGATCGTGGTGTCGGATGCATTGGGAATCGACGAAGAGGATATTCGCGTTTCCTACGGCGACACGGACTCCCTTCCTTACGGTGGCGGCACCTATGCCTCTCGAACAGCCATCCTCGGCAGTTCAGCAGCGGTTCGAGCCATCGATAAAATTCTGGAAAAGGGCACCAAGATTGCCGCCCACATTCTGGAATCTGCCGACGCTGATATCGAGTTTGAGAATGGTTCCTTCCGCGTCGTCGGCACCGACAAGGAAGTTACGATACAGGAAGTGGCCAAAGCCTCATACAGAAGCGATATACTGCCAGAAGGCATGGAGCGCGGCCTGTTCGATACGGATACCTTCGCACCAGGCATGCCAACTTTCCCGAATGGTTGTCATGTCGTTGAGGTTGAGATTGAACCAGAAACCGGCGTCACTGAGATTCTAAAGTACTCGGTCACGGATGATGTCGGCACTGTGATCAATGCACTGACATTGGAAGGTCAAATCCATGGCGGCATCGGCCAGGGCGTCGGGCAGGCCTTTACCGAAGGCATTCAATATGATGCAGATGGCCAGCTGTTGACCGGTTCATTCCTCGATTACGGAATGCCGCGGGCTGATGACATGTGTAGTTTTGATCTCGCCAATAACCCCGTTCCGACCAAACTCAATCCAGTCGGCGCTAAGGGTGCTGGTGAAGCCGGCAATGTCGGCGCATTGGCAGCAATTATGAATGCTGTTGTTGATGCGCTCGCCCCGTTGGGGATCGAGAATATCGATATGCCAGCCACGCCAGAGAAAGTCTGGCAGGCTATTCAGAGCGCTAACGCCTAACGGTTATTCTGCGAGGATTGTCGCCGATATTTTTTCACCGATCATGATGGTGGAAATGTTGGTATTGGCGCACGGCACCATCGGCATGATCGACGCATCGCATATGCGGAGGCCCTGAACGCCATAAACCCTTCCGGAAGGATCGGTCACAGCACCTGGATCATCTTCAGCGCCCATGCGGCAAGTGCAGGATGCATGCCAATGCCCAAGGACCGTTTTGCGAATCCATTGCTCTACCGTTGACTCATCTGCCATCAGATCAGCAATCGACGGGCCATCAGCAATCATATTCTCGATGATGTATCGACGCGCGAAGGAAGAGGCGTCCATTAACTGGGCGCCAATCCAGGTCTGCGCCCGATTGAACGTGCTATAGACACCGACCTTACGCGCCCGCGTACCGTAGCTAACGGGGAACACATCCAGCACAGCATCTTGAATTTCAGGCTTTGCACAGAGATCAGCCATCACACGAACGCCAGCGATCATGCGATCCATATCCCGGCGATCAGAACACATGTTGAAATCAACATTGGGTTCGCCATAGATATCGTCGCGGTTCAGCGTCACTTCGCCGGTCGAATAGGATTTATTCACCCAAAGCTGCATGATACCCATGCGATCCCCAATTGGATGCCAAGCAGCGCGATTGGTCGGCACAATATACATATCCCCCGCAGGCACGCCTTCGTGGCCGGATGACCAGCGTACCGCTGCAATCATGTGGGTTGGCAAGCCAGGTGTCAGCCGAGCATCTTTTTTCAAATAAGCACCAAAATTAACACCCGGATGCTCCATAAGATTTTGACCAACGCCCGGCCGGTCCGCCACGACATCAATACCCATCTCAGACAGTTCGCCTTCAGGCCCAATTCCCGAGCGCATCAAAAGTGGCGGCGTGTGTAGAGCTCCCGTGCAGACGATCACCTCTTTGGCTTTGACATCGAAGGTCTCATTGTGCCGAGTGACCCTTGCGCCAATGACTTTCTTTCCGTCAAACAACAAACGTTCTACGTGAGCACGGTCCAGCATGTCGAAGTTAGGACGGGCGCGAACGTCGTTTGTCAGATAAGCCGTCGAGGCAGAAACCCGTTTGCCATCGATATTGTTCATCGGGATTGGGAAATGCCCATCCTCAAAAACACCGTTCTGGTCCTTCAGGTTCTTCCACCCGTCATTTTCAGCTGCCTTAATCGACGCGGCAGTAAAGCCCGGCCATTGATCTTCAAACAGGCGGCGTAAACCGATGGGCCCTTCATCACCGTGCATCGGACCGTCAAAGTCACGATCATTTTCGAGCTTTTTAAAATACGGCAGGACACCGTCCCAGCCCCAGCCTTTGGCACCCAGTTCTTCCCAGCCATCAAAATCACTCGGCAGACCCCGATTGGCGCACATGCCATTCACCGATGAACCACCGCCAATGACCTTCCCCTGATTGTAACGCCGCTGCGGACGTTCATCTGGCGCATTACTGGAACGCGGCAGAAAGCGCGCACTGAGGCCCGGCCATGTATAAAGCGGCGCGCCTTTGGCCGTTGCAACAAAGTTATTGTTGAGGTCATCAGGCTCATTGCCTGGTGGAAAGTCCCGACCGGCTTCCAGCAACAGGACGTTGTTAGTAGACCGCTCAGTCAACCGGCTGGCGAGAACACTCCCTGCCGAGCCGCCACCAATGATAAGGTAATCTAGTTGCTTGCCGCCAAAGTCAGCCACGAGCCGTTCTCCCTGATTTTATGTATCAGAAAGGATACACCCGTTTTCTGCCTGCGCAACGGGAGGGAAAAACGCTTTATTCTGCAGCGGCCTGTCTATACGGCACCGCGCCCTCAACAACTGGAGTCGTATCCTGGATCGTAAGTCTCCGAAGCATCCGGCGTTCATCTCGTGGAAAATCTGTCCGGGCATGAATAGTGCAGCGATTATCCCACATCACGAGATCACCAACTTTCCATTCATGTTCGTACACCATTTCAGCTTTCTTTTGATGCTCGAAAAGCTTGCCAAGAATTTCATCACTTTCGGCCTTGGGCATCCCGACAATTTCTTCGGTCATTAGTTCACTGACAAACAATGCCGACCGGCCCGTCGCGGGATGTTTACGGAACACCGGGTGGGCATAATGCGGGAAGTTTTCGCGGTCGTACTTTTCTTTCGTCTTCAACGTCGTCCCATATTCATAGACCTGCATAGCTTTTTGACCATCGAGCCGCCGCTTCATTTCTTCCGGCAATTGTTCTGCCGCCGCGTAGCAATTCGAGAACAGAGTATTGCCGCCCCAGCTCGGCAGCTCCATCGCATAAAGCATCGTCGCTTTGGAGGGGAATTCGAAATAGGCCGTATCGGCATGAAACGTCATTTCGCCATCGGGGAGAGAGCCAATTGCCTTGCCGTTCTCACGAACATTGGTGACCAGCATGACATGTTCGCCATACTCATCGATTTCATTCGGCTTCGGGCCGGGCCGATTTCGGCTACCAAGCTCACCAAAATGTAGAGCGAAGGTCTTTTGTTGCTCGAGCGTAATATCCTGATCCCGCAACAGGACGATGGCGTAGTCGTGAAATGCCTGTTCAATCTGATCGAGGGTTTCCACGCTTAGCGTCTCGCGAAGATCGACACTGCGAATTTCGGCGCCAACGGCATCTGATAAGGGTACGATTTCCATGAGCGCCATCCTTTTCTACCAATCCTATACATCGCCATTATACAGCAATCACCTTACGCTAGAAGGCTTGCCGTCGGGGTCACGGCGCGCTACAGGAGCGCCCATGGCGCCACCTCTTTTAATTCTCCGCGATATTGATCTGACCTTTGGCGGAACACCGCTCTTCGAAGGAGCAGAGTTTTCTGTATCGGAAGGCGAACGGCTGTGTCTTGTTGGCCGAAACGGGTCAGGAAAATCAACTTTATTGAAAATTGCGGCTGGCATGGTTGAACCTGATGATGGCGAGATATTTTTGCAGCCGGGCACGACCGTACGGTACCTGCCGCAAGAGCCAGATATGTCAGGTTTTAAAACATCATTGGCCTATGTCGAAGACGGGCTTGCACCCGGTGATGATCCCTATCGCGCACATTATCTGCTGGAGCAACTTACCCTGACCGGGACAGAAGACCCCGCAACTCTGTCCGGTGGTGAAATACGGCGCTGTGCATTGGCACGAGTCCTCGCTCCGGAACCAGATATTTTGCTGCTGGATGAGCCAACAAACCATCTCGACTTGCCGGTTATCGAATGGCTGGAGAAGGAACTGGGGTCGTTGCGATCCGCCATTGTCATTATTAGCCATGATCGACGGTTTCTCGAAAAACTATCTCGAACAACGATCTGGCTCGCCCAAGGCATGACACGGCGCCTCGATCAAAACTTCAGAAAATTCGAGAGTTGGCGCGACGGCATCGTTGAGCAGGAAGAAACCGAACGCCACAAGCTGGATCGTAAGCTTGTTGCCGAAACCGCATGGCTACGCAAGGGCGTGACGGCTCGACGGAAACGCAATCAGGGGCGTTTGCGGGCACTCTTTGCACTCCGCAAGGAACGACGTGAACAGCGCGGGCCAACCGGGCAGGTTACCTTCACAAAAACTGACGGCACCAAGTCTGGTAAGCTAGTGATGGAAGCCAAATCAATTTCCAAAGATTACGGCAATGGCCCTGTCGTGCGGGATTTCTCTATCAAGATCCAGCGCGGCGACCGCATTGGTATCGTTGGCCCCAACGGCGCTGGAAAGACAACAATCCTCAACATGCTAACGGGTGTTCTTGCACCGGATACCGGCACCACTCGCTTGGGCACAAACCTTGATATGGTCACACTGGACCAGAAGCGCGAAATGCTGGATCCGGATTCAACACTGGCGGATGCCCTGACTGGTGGCGGTGAGATTATTTCGGTGGGCGGACAGAACAAGCACGTCATTGGCTATATGAAGGACTTCCTGTTTGGTGCCGAACAAGCACGAACGCCGGTCGGCGTTCTATCCGGCGGTGAACGAGGACGGCTAATGCTCGCTCGCGCTCTCGCTCGTCCCTCCAACCTTCTGATCCTCGATGAGCCAACAAATGATCTCGACCTGGAAACGCTCGATTTACTCCAGGAAATGATCGCCGATTATCCGGGTACTGTTCTGCTGGTAAGCCATGATCGGGATTTTCTAGATCGCACGGTAACGTCGATCATCTGCGCCGAAGGCCAGGGCGAATGGATTGAATATGCCGGCGGCTTTAGCGACATGATAAGCCAACGGGGAGCCGACCTGGGCGGACGCACGGCATCAAAAAAAGACCCTTCAACGTCCGACAAGATTAAAACAAACGCACAGCCAACATCGTCAAAGGGTAAGCTGACCTACAAAGACAAGCATGCGCTTGAAACGCTGCCCAAACAGATGGAGCAGCTACAAATCGATATCGACAGGTATCAGACAACGCTCACGGAACCCGATCTCTTCACCGCTGATCCGGAAAAGTTTGAAAAAGCCGCACAGGCCCTCGATAAAGCACAGGCCGATCTTGCCTCTGCTGAAGAGCGTTGGCTTGAGCTTGAAATGCTCCGTGAAGAAATCGAGGGCAGCTAACCCTCGGCTTTTCTATTGCATCGCTGCCGCTCGGATCGCGTCCGGCGTAAACGGCATACGCCGCAATCGAAGACCAGTTGCCATATGGATCGCATTGGCAATCGCTCCCGCTGTTGGCCCTGAAACTGCCTCACCAGCACCGAGAAATCGCTCATCGGGCCGGTCAATCATGACCGTTTCAATCTCAGGGATATTATCAAATCGTAGGATCGGATAGGTCTCCCAGTCGCGACTGGTAATGCCGGTCTGATCAAACGTGACTTCTTCATAAAGAGTCCAGCTCGCAGCTTGTAGAAAACCACCCTCATATTGCGCGGTTACCCCGGCCAGATCAACGATTTGGCCAGCATCTCCAGCAAGCGCCACGCGATGCATAACGACTTCCGCCTTGTCGTTAACTTCGAGCTCAACCGCCACCGCCGCATAGGCCTGAATGTTTTTATACTGAGCAAACGCGATGCCGCGTCCTCGTCCCTCAGGCACGGGGTCATTCCAGCCTATTTTATCAGCGGCAGCTTGCAGCACGTCTTTCGCGCGCTGGTCCTCCAGATGATTCAGCCGGAAGGTTACCGGATCAATCTCAACTTCGTCTGCCAGCTCATCAACAAAAGACTCGATCGCAAAGACATTCGCAAACGCGCCTAACGTGCGAAGTGCTGACGTTCGTAGCGGCAAATCGCGCACCAGATTTTTAACCAACCGCTTGTTTTCAAAAATATATAGCGGATCGAGGTTGCGGTGCAGGCCGGAATGCCGTGCCATATTTGGCTGAGGTACCAATGGCGTCACAGCGTCTTCCCGATACTGCATCGGCAGCAATCTTGCCGGTCCGGCACCGCCCGGCTCTGGCCTCGGCCGCATACCGTAGGTATCGCTATAGGTGTCCTGCGACCAGGCGATAACCTTACCGTCGCCATCAACACTCGCTGTTAAATCCATCGCCATACAGGAGGCATAAGGCTCCCAAGCATGTTCGTCCTCCCGGGTCCATTTTAAGAGAATTGGTTTTCCGGGAATCGCGAGAGCAATAAGCGCGGCATCCACTGCCGCATCATCTGCGCCGTTATGGCCATAACAGCCCGAACCCGGCACGTGAATGATGGTGAGTTTTTCTGTCTCCATGCCCAGCGCTTCAGAAAGGCTAGCGCGCAAAACATAAACGCCCTGGCTGTGGCTCCAGACTGTTAGCTTGTCCCCTTCAGCCAGTGCCGCTGCGGCAGATGGGCCAATAGAGCCATGCATCAAATAGGGCTTTTCATAACGCGCCTTGAGTGTTGCAGCTGCGTCGCCCGGCGCCGAAGCAATTGGTTGAACTGCTTCTTTTTGGGGAACCCCTTCAACGACAGGAAGGCTAACCCGTTCATTGATGACAAGCCGTTCATAGATGTCCTGGGATTCGAGACCGTCACTGAGATCCCAGTCAGACGTTTCAAACAATCGTTCAGCTGCTTCGACAGCAGTAAACTCTTCATCACAGGCAACAGCGACGAATGAACCATCGCGCACCACCTCGCAGCCGCTATCGGTAATGCGTTTCGCCGCTGCATCATCGAGCGACTTCAACCGCGCTTTGTAATGTGGTGGCCGCACAATACGGGCATGCAACATGCCAGGCATTTTCATGTCCTGCACAAAATGTGGCTGGCCGGTGACGATCTCTGTTAGCCCTCGCGTGACGGTGGGTTTACCAATGACGTCGTAGGAGGTCGGATCTTTGACCGGCGCATCTGGGTCGACATCAATGCCGAACATTTGGTCACCAGCAAGCTCTTCATAGGTCACGGAGAGATTGGTACCGCGTGACTGGATCAACCCATCTGAGATTTCCAGCGTCGACACATCAACACCCAACGAGTCAGCTGCGAGAGACAGCAAATGCCGCCGCGCTGTCGCCGATGCTGCGCGAACAGCATTTCCGGCTTCTTCCATGGAGTTACTACCGGATGTAATACCCTCATCTGGATCAACGCCCGTTTCGGTGCGCGCGATATCGATGCGACTGAGGTCAACATCGAGCTCTTCCGCCGCAATTAGAGAAAGAGCGGTGGAGATGCGCTGGCCGATATCGACCTTGCCAGTATGAATTAGAACCCGCCCATCTTTGGCAATTGAAACCCATTTATCGAGGCCAGGGCTTTTGTTCAAGCTGGCACTATTAGGCATTGTTCGACCCTCCCTGAACAACGCGGTCGATGGCTTTAAGGACCCTTAAATGCGACCCGCAACGGCATAGATGCTCGTGCAGCGCCTCGCGCACTTCCGCATCATCCGGTTTGGGGTTCTTCTCAAGCAATGCGGTCGCCGCGACAACGAGACCTGCCGTGCAATACCCGCACTGCGCCGCCCCCTCTTCGATAAAAGCCTGTTGCAGGGCACTGGGTTTGCCGCCGGTCGCTAGCCCTTCCACGGTCGTGATCTCGCTGCCTTCAAATTCTGATGCTGCGCGAACGCAGGACAGAACCTGTTCGCCATCAACGATGACGGCGCAAGCACCGCACTGCTCGAGCCCACAGCCCAGTTTAGCGCCGACCAGATCAAGCTGGTTGCGCAGTATATAAATCAATGGCGTTGCGGGGTCGCAATCGACCTCATGCATCTTGCCATTCACCTTGAGAGAAATGTTTGCCATCGCGCTCTTATCGACTCCCTATTCGTTCTTACCTTTGCCCAGAAAACTACCGGGAATTATCGCTACAAAAAATACCAACGCCGCAATGAGGAAACCCTCCCGAAATCCAAGCATCATCGCCTGACCAAAAATCGCATCACCAAGCTGCTGTAGAGCAGCGGGCATTTGCAATCCTTCAGGCGTCCCCGCCTGGCTAAAATAGGATTTCAAGGTTCGCAGAAATTCCATAGTTGCGGAATTCCCCGAAGTTTGGGTTGCTATGTAGGATTGAGCATAGTGCGCAGATCGCAAATCAACAAAAGTCGCCAACATACTGACCCCGAACGCGCCACCGAGTTGACGCGAAAAGCTCATCATCCCAGCGCCCTGGCTCACCTGATGGGATGGCAGCGCGCGCATTGAGCCAGTTGTTAAAGGGGGGAAAACAAAGCCCAGCCCGACCCGTCCGACAATCAGCCACCAGCCAAAGACCCAGAACGCGGTATTGGTATCCGCCCCTGCCATCAGAAAGCAGGAGTAGGAGGTCATGATCAGCCCAATCACGATAGGAATACGAGGGCTGATCCAATCACTGATTCGCCCGGTCAGAGGAAAGATAAAGGCCAGCAGGAGCCCCGCGGGCATAAGCAGAAAACCTGCCTTAGTCGGGGTGTAGCCCATGACGATTTGAACAAAAAGCGGGATCAAATACCATAGCCCAAAGTTACCGGCCCCCCATACGAAAGAGAGCGCACAACCTGAGGCAAACCGCAGATTACCAAACAGTTTGAGATTGAGCATCGGCTGAGCAGTGATCGACTCCCAGATGATAAAGCCAATCAGGGCCGCCACCGCGGTGACAAAATAGAGGACAATCGTGTCCGACCCCCAGCCTTCCCGGGAACCATTCGACAAGCCGGACAAGAGCGAAAACATAAAGACCGACATCAGGATTAGTCCTGACCAATCCATCGCCGGCGGGGTTACGTTCTCTTCACGCGGCGGCATAAATATTGCCGCCATAACACTACCAATCCCACAAAATGGTAGAACCAACCAGAACACGGCCCGCCAATCAAAGGCATCCACCAGAATGCCACCAAAGGCCGGTCCTAAGGCTGGTGCCAGAACAATGCCAAATCCGAAAAACCCCATCGCGCGACCACGCTGATTGGGTGGAAAGACCTGATAAATCACCTGGAGAGCCAGGGGATGAATAAAACCTGCCCCAGCCCCTTGGAGCAGACGCGCGAAGACCAGCATCTCAAAGCTGGTGCTAAAGATCGCCATGAGAGACCCGGCCACAAAAACCGCCATCGATACGAAGTAGGTGTTTTTCTTACCGATCGCCGCGATCATCCAGGCATTGAGCAACATAGCCACGGTCATGGTAGCCAGAAATCCGGCAGACAGCCATTGGGCTTTATCCTGCCCGACGCCAAACGCTCCCATGATATTGGGGACAGCAACATTGACGATCGTAGAAGACAGGATCAGCGAGATATTGCCGATCATTGCCGTCAGGGTGAGAAGCCAGCGATAGCTTGATCCGTAGCGCGCAGCGAGGACGTCAGCGGTCGTCGATGCCAACGTTTACCTCCACCATCATGCCGGGCCGCAATAGTTCGTCTTTGTTGTCGAGATTAACCCGAATACGAATGCGCTGGACGATCTTGGTGAAATTGCCACTGGGGTTTGGTGTTGGCAGCAAGGCGAACTCGCTGGTTGCTGCATTACCAATTTTGGAAATCTTGCCCTCGAACACCTTGTCGGGATAAGCATCCACACCGACCGTCACGGCGCTGCCAATTTTGATATGGCGAAGGTCGGTTTCCTTAATATTAGCCGAGACCCAAACCTTCTTGGGGTCATGCACCATAAGCAGACGCTGACCGGCAGCAACATACTCGCTGGGATTAACAAAGGTCTTATCAACGACGCCATTCACCGGACTGGTGATCAAACGATCTCTCAGATTGAGACGTTGCCGTTCCCGCTGCGCCGAGACCTCTGCCTCGCGATGCGACAGCATCGTTAATTGGCGATCGAGAACCAGCAATTGTTCCCGATCTGCTGCCGCCTGGATCAACGCCGCCGTTGCCGCTGCGACTTCAGCCTGCGCCTGCTGAAAGGCCTGTTCGGCTTTGCGAAAATCATTGCGTCGTTCTTCCCAACGTTGACGAGAAACCACTTTGCGCGCCAGCAGCTTCTTGGTCCGGGCGAAATCTGTTCGCGCAAGGTCCAGATCAGACCTTCGACCCGCAAGAGCTGCTTTAGCGGCCCGAACCTGAGACCGCCGTACGGACTGAGCACTCTTTGTCTGGCGATCAATCATCGTCTTTTCGGTTAGGGCCCGGGATCGCTCCGCACCGATCGCCCGCAAACGGGAGTCCAGCTCACTAAGCTGCAGCTTTGCGTCTCGGGTATCAATCGACACCAGCGTCGCACCAGCCTTGATCCTGTCCCCTTCAGAAACGTGCAACTTGGTCACCCAGCCAGAGACCCGGCTGCTCACTGAAATAACATCAGCCGTAATCCGCGCATCGTCGATATAGACATTGGTGTAGCGTTTATACGCCCAGTCCGCGAGCAACAGCAGCCCGCCAATCACAGCAAGTCCAAGAAAAACAGTCCTCAAGATACGCCCGGCACGACCTCGTGACGATGCACCAGCTTGATAGTCTATCGTTGCCACTTTTTCAGTGGGGCTGCCGTCCACAACAATGCTCCCTTTGTAGCGACCATTCCCAAACGCTCAACTAAGCGTATGATCGCATCATCCATAATACCGCAACACGGGTGAACAAACACCTGTCTCAATGAAAATAGAAATCAGGGAGATCACACCATGACGACCAAAGACGGATCACAAGTCATCGCAATTGAAGAACATTATCTCGATGCCGATGTCGATGCCAAAGTCAATAAAATGGCCGGCGGTGGTGAGGCGACGAAAAAGAAACTTCTCGATCTCGGCGAACTTCGCCTCAAGGAAATGGATGAAGCGGGTATCGATATTCAAGTGCTGTCGCATTGTCCACCGGGCGCTCAGGCCTTCGATCCAGATGAGGCAGAAGTACGCGCAGCGGGCGTCAACAACCGACTATACGACTTTATTCAAACCAAACCGGATCGTTTTGGCGGCTTCGCGACCCTGCCAACGCGTGCGCCGGAACTGGCCGCTGATGAGCTGGAACGCTGTCACAAAGAACTCGGGTTTCATGGTGCCATTGTTCATGGACTGACCGAAGGCGAATTTATCGATATGCCGCGTTTCTGGCCGATTTTTGAACGCGCCGAGGCATTGGACATCCCGATCTATATCCATCCAGGGCGCCCACACCCAGCGGTGATCGATGCCTATTACAAAGATTATATGGAAAAGTACCGCTCGATCCTATCAGCGGGGTGGGGTTTCACTGTTGAGACCGCGACAGCTGGCCTGCGGATGGTTCTCAGTGGCGTGTTTGATAAACATCCCAATTTGAAAATCATCCTCGGCCATATGGGTGAAGGCTTGCCCTTCCTGATGTGGCGGATCAACCATTCCTTTGGGCCCGTAATCGAGAATCAAGGTGAGATGACAGGTTTCAAAGATATTTTCACCAAGCATTTCCACATTACCACCAGTGGCAACTTCTCTGATTCCGCCTTGCTGTGCTCGATGATGGAGATGGGGGCAGATCGCATTATCTATTCGGTCGATTGGCCGTACGTCGAAAACCAGCCAGGAACAGACTGGCTTGAAACGCTGGCGGTAAGCCCCGAAGACAAACAAAAGATCCTCAACGGTAACGCCAAAAAGCTCCTTAAAATGGACTGTTAGTGACAATGATTAGCGCTCGGTTTTTCGGGCGCTAATCCGCAAAAACCAGAACATCATCAACACTACCGCTGTTAGCGGGATCAGACTAAAGGTATAGGAGAAGGTCACGGCTGGTCCGACCTCTTCTGGCTTGGTCGCCGTCCCAAGGCCCGCAAAGTTGGTCAGCAATCCTGCTGTCGCAGCGCCGAATGCCGTGCCCAACGACCGGATTGATGGCATCGCCGAGGCCGTAATCCGTTCCTCGCCCTTTGCCGCAGACGCCATTGTGCGTGCCAGCAAATGCACATTATGAATACCAACGCCAAATCCCATGAAGAAGGCTGCGACCGTTAGCACCACCAGCATCGGCAATTGCGCCGTTGTGGCAATGGTCGCGAGACTGGCAAGCATGATTATAGGGCCAGACCACAGCGCGAAGATTTCTTTGCGGCCAGACCAGCCAGAAACCGCAAACGTGCCGAGCGTCCAGCCCCCCGAGATGACCAGACTGATTAAACCAACATAGATCGGGGCCACGCCATGAACGACCTGCAACAGAAGAGGCAACAACAACGGCACTGTAGTATGGACGGAGCCAACCAACAGCATGATCCATAGAGCTGTCCCGACTGGCGAAAAGATCGACAACGCTTGTGATGGATAAATTCGGTTTTCCGCTTTCGCATCAAGCCGGAACGCAATCCAGATGATCAAAATTGCGCTGCCGATAAGTAGCCCGCGCCACAGATTGGTATCGACGATACCGGCCAAAGCAACACAGAAAATACCTCCGCTGAGGATCAAAAGACGCAAAAGCGGAAAGTGTTTCTTTTTCTCCGCATCATCGTTGGGCAGTTGATCAGGTAAATAACGAATGGCGATGATCGAAAAGACAAGGATAATTGGCACCATGCTCCAGAACGAACCCCGCCACCAACCGTACTGTGCGAACATGCCTCCGATAAAAGGCCCCATCAGCTGTGCGACCATCCAGACGCCTTGATAGGCTGCCAACAAACGTTTGCGAAGACCTTCTTCAAACAAACCGCTAATCAGCGCCATGCCGCCACCGACAACCAAACCGCTGGCGATGCCCTGGATCCCACGTGATATATTGAGGGTCAACATGTCAGGCGCTATGGCGCAGCCGATTGTCCCTACCATGAAGGCAAAACCACTCGCGCCGTAGCCCCGCCGAACGCCTAGGTATGCCCAAACAGGAGCGACACAGGCAGCGCCAATGATTGATCCTATTGTGTAAAGCAGGGCCGCCCAGGTGTAATAATCCGCACCGCCGATATCAGCGACGACCGTGGGCATCACAATGGAAATCACCAGAATTTGGAGGGCATGCAAACACACGCCCATGATGATGAGGGACGAATAGATTCCGCGCCCTTCGCGAAATAAATCACCCCATGCCGCCTTTGGAATCTCGGCTTCAGGGTCTATCGTCTCTTTATCACTCATCGTTAACTGAACTCTACGTCATCATTTTGTCCATGATGCCTGCGATTATCGGTTCGGGATAGTGCACACAAAAGAGATGACGGGAGAGCGCCATGTTTTACGAAACCGAGAAAAATGATCACGGGCTTGAGTACAATCCTTTTAAATCGCTCGTCGTACCACGAGCCATCGGTTGGCTGTCGACTCTCAGTACTGAAGGTGTCGTAAATCTCGCGCCATTTAGTCAATGGACCATGCTCAACTTTGATCCACCCCATGTGATGATTTCAGCGGGTGCCCATCCCGACAAGAACCGCCTTAAAGACACCGTTCGGAACATCGAACAGACAGGTGAATTCGTCTTTAACATGGCGACCTATGACTTGCGCGAAGAGGTCAATATCTCGTCAAACTTCGTCGGACCGGAAGTAGACGAAATGGGGATGGCGGGATTAACGCCAGCGCCATCAGAAATGGTGAAACCCCCACGGGTTGCGGAATCCCCTGTTCATATGGAGTGCCGCTGGTTCACAACGCTTACCCTCCCCGCTGACAATCCCGGTCATAATAGCAGTTTGGTGATTGGTAAGGTGGTGGGCATTCATATCAATGACGACTTCCTCACCGAAGAAGGCAAGGTCGACGTCTTGAAGATTCGACCCCTCGCGCGGATGGGCTATTACGATTACACGTCGGTCGAGTCGATCTTCACCATGCCACCACTTGATGAGGGTGAGATGGCGAAGCGCCGCCGTGTAGGGTTAGTGGGCGAAGCAGGCAGTAAAAAAGACGAGGACTAAACGTTATTCGACGTCGGGACGTTTATATTTGAGGTTTGGTCCGCCCTTTTGGGATTCGAGGTAAGATTCGACATTACCGAGTGGGTCCATCGCGCGGCGTAACCTCTGCCCGACGAGCTGATCGAGCTGGATCGATTGTGACATCGAGAGATCACGTCCCATCTGAACGGTAATCTTGGAATGCTCCAACGGTGCCAGGTGGCGATCACCAATGTCGCGTGCAATTTCGGTGACGGTATCTTCCAGTTCCGCCAGCGGCATCGATTGTGAGATAACACCCCAGCGATCTGCTTCCTCACCGGAAATATTCTTCCCCACGAGCTGCATCAAGGTGACTTTCTTCATCGGGATTGAGCCGTGCATCAACGTGCTGGTCACAAGCTGTCCGAAGCTGCCCCGCAGGATTTCAGGCATACCAAACTGGGCATCATCCGCCGCGAACACCAGATCATGGCAATTCATGATCCCCAGTGCACCGCCGAGGCAATAGCCATGTACCTGCGCGATCATAATACGAGGAAAACCCCGTAGAGCTTCGGCGAGTTGAACAGTTGGGGTTGGACGGTCCCAATCCAGCAATCCAGCGTTACTGATCCCGCGCAGAAAATGCAAATCAAGCCCGGCGCTATATACCTTGCCAGCGCCCCGCGTAATCACCGCCTTGATGTCACGGTCTGCGCGAATGATTTCCAGAGATTCGAAGAACGCCTCGACCAGAGGTTCATTCAGAGCATTGCGTTTTTCAGGCCGGTTTAACGTAATTCGAGCGACACCGGCATTTTCAAGCCGTTCCAGAATGAGCTCTGGCCATTCCTTCTCAACAATCCAGTTATCTGCCATCCGGGCCTCCCTGCGTTTTACTCTTCGGTGATTGGTTTTCCGTCTGGGGTTGTTCGGCGACCAACCAGCTTTTCCCCTGTCTTGAAATACTGACCGGTAACCGCAAATTCAGCTTCTTCCTGATTTTCGTCAGTCCATTGAGTCAACGGATAGCCAAACCACGGCTCTTGTAAATCGAGCGCCGGTAGTCCTAACGAGGCCCAGCGTTCTTTCGCCGCATCCATAAAGTCCTCGCGTGGCAACGATACCGGCAGGTAAGGATGTTCACGGCAGGCATTGATCAACATCGTCGATGTACCTTGGCCGTCCGGATAAGCGAATTGCCTTGGGTCATCTGATGGCGACACTGAGGGATCGAGCCGTGGCACTTTACCGCGAACAATCTCCACATCGCGGTGCGGCTGCATGCTGTAGGACAGCGCCCATAATACGGCGTCCATCGAGTCGGGGTCCACATCGGCATCAACCGCAACAAACATCTTACCCAGAGATGCATCGAAAGCAGCAGCCGCACGTAGCGCCTGCCACGGCTGACCTAGTTCTGGCCGATCAAGCTGGATGACAAACAACATGTTACAGCTCGCCATCTCATGGCAGGCTACCTTGGTCACTGACGGTATGTTGCAGGCATTCTTCAAATGATTGGTGTAGATGCCATCGAAAGCTGCCTTGCGCATCACCGTGCTTTCGCTTGGCGGATACTCGCTGACGATGCCTTGGTAGATCGGCTGCTCGCGGTGGGTAATTGCCGTAACCTCAAAGACCTTTTCCATTTTGCGAGGACCGAGATAGCCACTCGCCTCGCCAAACGGTGCTTCAGGCTCGAGAATATCCGTGCGAATAATCCCTTCCATGACGATCTCAGCATTGGCGGGTACGACACAATCAAACGTCTCGGCCTGCACCACATCAATTGGCGCGCCGTTTAACGCTCCGGCGACACCAAACTCATCAACGCCATAAGGCACCTTGGCCGCTGCCGCCATTAACAATGAGGGTGGACCTCCGATAAACAGAGCCACTTCCAAATGCTTGCCCATCCGACGGGCTTTTTCCCACTGAATGGCGAGATGCTGAGTCGACACATCAGTCGCGCAACCAATCCGGTCCGGCGCTTTGATCATGCCGCGATAGATACCCATGTTGTAGGCACCGGTTTCGGGATCACGCGTCACCCAAACACCGGCCGTAACAAACGGTGCCGGATCAAACCCTGGTGTCGACACCAAATGCGGGAAGGTATCAACGCCCTTGCCCATATTGGGTGCTTTCAGCTTGACCTGTTTGACCGGCGCATTCTCTGCACTGACAGTGTTGGGTGGTAAATGATTACCGTGCGTACTGGCCCATTTCTGGGCTATTTCGTCAGGTCCCACACCAAGTGCCGCGCCATAGATAACCCGCGAACTGCCGAGAGATCCGAGAAGAACTGAGGCGTCATAGTCAACGCCACGCGCATCCGTCACATTCTTAAACCAAAAGGCCTTCCGTTCAGGTTCCGGTAACCCCCGGAATTGCAGACGAACCAATGGTACCAGCTCGGTATCTTTGCTGATCTCGTCCTCAACAACATGCAGGAGATTACGGCGTTTGAGTTCTTCGATGTAGTCACGGACATCCGTGTAGGGCATTTGACGAACCTGTTTTTATGACGCTTCAATTAAGAGGTCGCGATCATAATGCGCCCGACGAGACGTGTCACATCCTCCTGTGGTCAGATCAGATCGTTAGATTAATGCGTGAAGGGGAGAGCCAACTTCCGAAGTCGCAGTGAATTGGTCACCACAAGGACACTCGAAATACTCATTGCCGCTGCGGCAAGCATCGGATTGAGCAACCAGCCGAAAAGCGGAAAGAACACACCGGCGGCAACGGGGATTAAGGCGATATTATAGCCATAGGCCCACAGGAAGTTGTAGCGAATGGTACGAAGGGTGCCTCTCGCCAAGGCAATGGCGTTTACAACACCGCGAACATCTCCCGACATCAACACCACGTCGCCTGCCTCCACCGCGATGTCAGTCCCGGTACCAATGGCAATGCCAACATCCGCTGTCGCCAGTGCAGGCGCATCATTAATGCCATCACCAACAAAGGCGACCTTCCTGCCTTCATTCTGGAGCCGGGAAATCTCATCAGCCTTATCGCCCGGCAACATTTCTGCGGCGACTTGATCAATGCCGAGTTCCGCAGCGATAACATTTGCCGTCAGCTCGCCATCACCAGTGACCATACCAACCTGCAGCCCCAGACTTTTTAGCTGCTCAACCATCTGAGGAGACTCGGCTTTTACCGTATCGGCAATACCCAGCACGGCGACGAGCTGCCTATCGATAGCAGCCATGATCGCGATTTTGCCTTTCGCGGCCAGCCCATCTGCCACCGTCTGTCCTGAACCGATATCAATTTCCTCCTGCACCATCAGACGAGATGCACCGACAAGAATACGCTTTCCATCAATGATAGCCTCAATGCCAAATCCTGGATGGGCGGTGAATTCTGTAGCCGTGGCGAGGGTGAGATTGGATTGACTAGCAGCGTCTACAATTGCTCTTGAGAGTGGATGCTCGCTTTGGGCTTCTGCCGCTGCGATGAGAGCCAGAATTTCGCCCCCGTTGACGAGGTTATCTCCGGTCACGGGATCAAGAAGATCGGTGAGTTCAGGCGTGCCCTGCGTCAGCGTGCCGGTCTTATCGAACAATATCGTGTCGATATGTGCGAGGCTTTCCAGCGCGCTACCTGTGCGGATAAGGATACCGTTTTCGGCGCCCTTTCCCGTACCAACCATGATGGCCGTCGGCGTTGCTAGTCCCATGGCACAAGGACAAGCGATCAACAGCACCGAAACCGCCGTAACGAAAGCAAAGCTGAGCGCTGGTTGAGCACCGAAAACCATCCAGACGATAAAAGTAATAACGGCCACCGCCATGACGACGGGCACAAAGATCGACGCTATTTTATCGGCTAGTCGCTGTATGGCCGGTTTGTCATTTTGGGCCTGCTCCACTAACTGAACGATTTGACGCAAAGTCGTATTGTCACCAACACCGGTTGCTCGGTAGGTAAACGCCCCCGCCTTGTTAATTGTTCCGGCGACAACCTCGGCACCGGCCGACTTCTCAACGGGCATCGCTTCACCCGTGATCATTGCTTCATCGATCTGACTTATGCCGTCGAGAACGATTCCGTCCGCTGCAAGTCGTTCACCGGGTCGCACGGCGAGGACGTCATCGACGCAAAGCTCTTCAATCGCTATTTCAATTTCGCCGTCGTCATGCACAACTCGCGCCATGGGCGGCTCCAACTTCATCAGAGCGCTTATCGCCTGCGACGTTCGACCCCGCGCGAGAGCTTCAAGATACCGACCCACTAAAATCAGTGTGACGATGACTCCGGCGGCAACGAAATAAGACTGTGCCGTCCCTTGCGGAAACGCACTTGGCCGAAACAGAACAATCGCCGAATAAAAATAAGCGGCACCTGCGCCAAGCATGACGAGGCTGTTCATCCCGGGGTTTAGATGACGCAACTCAACCCAGCCGGAACGAATAAAGCGCCAACCGGCATAGAATACGACCGGCGTTACCAGAATTAATTCAAAAACACCCCAGACCTGTTTGGAAAACAAGCCCTGCATGGCGTCTGCGGCGGGTGGCAACAAAGGCAGCTTGGCGATAGCCAACAGCGGCAGCGTCAACAAAGCCGCAATTAGGACATCGCGGCGTAATCCGGCGACTTCCTGCGCTTGACTCGCAGCAGCATCTTCGATGTCGCTGACGCCGTAGCCCGCACCAGTAATCGCCTGACGGAAATCAGCCTCGGAAGATCGGTCTTCGAGAAACGTTATCGCGGCGCGGCCCGTGGCAAGATTAACCGTCGCTTCTTCAACGCCGGGGACATCTGCGATAACGGATTCAACCCGCGATACGCAACCGGCGCAGCTCATCCCCTCGACACGGAACACAGTTTGTACTGTCATGGCGCTATCATAACGATTGTTCCGACCAAAACGGCAGTGAAATTGGCGACCCACAACAAGAAAGAACGTGAGATCGTCATCGTCGGCTGTGGTTTTGCCGCCGTTGCGCTGGGCATATCCCTTAAAAAAGCCGGATTAAACAATTTCACGATCCTCGAACGGTCCACCGAGATAGGCGGTGTCTGGCGCGAAAACACCTATCCGGGTGCTGCCTGCGATGTCCCATCACGCCTTTATTCCTTCTCCTTTGAACAGGATTATCCCTGGTCATTACGCTACGCTCCACAAAAGGAGATATTTGAGTATTTAAAACACTGCATCGATAAGTACAGCCTAACGCCTCATATCCAGCTGGGTGTAGAAGTAACCAAAGCCACCTATGACGACACCACGACAACTTGGTCGGTATCGACAACAGATGGTGAAGATATTGAGACAGATATCTTTATTTCGGCAGTGGGGCTGTTCAACAACCCATCCATCCCTGACATCCCAGGACAAGAGCTATTTCAAGGATCGCAATTTCACTCCGCTCGCTGGGACCACAGCGTCAATCTAACCAACAAGACGGTCGCCTCAATCGGCAGCGGTGCGAGTGCTATTCAATACGTCCCCGAAATCGCCAAACGTGCGGAGAAGCTCTTTGTCTTTCAACGCACGCCGCAGCATATTTTTGCCAAGGGTGATCGCGCCAACGCGCAGCAGGATCACCATACAACGCCGTGGCAAAAGCTATTGCATCGCCGAGAAAGGTTTCAACTATTCTCCCGGTTTGAGAAAAACAGCCGCCGAAGAAGCTCCGAGGAACTCACCCAGAAAAGTGCAAAGGCCTTTGAGAAATATATTCAAGGATTGGTGGATAACCCCGACATGCTCACAAAAGTGCTTCCCGACTACCCACCCGGCTGCAAACGCGGGTTGCGGTCCGACGACTGGTACCCAACGCTTCTCAAACCGAATGTCGATTTAATCGACACACCCATCGATGCGGTTACTGAAACTGGCATCCGTACAAAGGACGGTGAACAGTTCGCGGTTGAAGCCATTATCTATGGCACCGGCTTCACACCGACAGCATTTCTCACGCCGATGCGGATCACGGGGATCAATGGAAAAGACCTTAATCACACCTGGCGACACGGTGCCGAAGCCTATCTCGGAATTTCGGTTACTGGCTTCCCCAACTTCTTCATGATGTACGGCCCCAACACCAACCTGTCGGGCAGCATCATCTATATGCTGGAGAACCAAGCTCGATATATCACCAAATGCGTCAAAACACTTGAACGGACCAAAGCACAGGCAATGCATGTCAAAGAGGAGGTCCAGAAACAGTTCAATGACGAGATCATGGATCAGCTATCAAAAACTGTTCTGGTTCATGAAAACTGCCGTAGCTATTTCCAAGCGGAGAACGGCCGTATCACAACCAACTGGCCGGGCCTAATGCTGGATTATCACCGACGCACTCGCCGGGTCCGCAAACAGGATTACATATTTATCTAAGAAAGGTCGGGGCCAGCTAACAAAAGCCAGCCCCGAAACCTCATGACAACCGATTGAGATCAACCAGCACTTCATCTGGATGATCGGCCGGTTTGACCGTCGCGTAGGAGGCGGCAACTTTACCGTCTGGGCCTACTAGAACGGATACCCGGCTTGGCCGGGCAGAATCATCGTCCGCCGCACCATAGGCGATGGACATTGATTTTTGCGCATCAGTCAGAAGGTCGTATGGAAACTCGAACTTCTCTTTAAATGCACGATTGTCTGCCTCAGGGTCAAAACTAACACCGAGGATAACAGCATTCTTCGCCTCGAAGTCTTGGATTCTATCACGGAACCCATTGCCTTCGATGGTTCAGCCAGGCGTATCAGCTTTAGGATACCACCAGAGCAGAACGTATTTGCCTGCATAAGAAGACAGGGCAACAGATGCCCCATCCTGGTTGGTAAGCTCAAACGCCGGGGCATCACTGCCTACATCAATTACTGACATATTAGCCCTCTCGTTTCAGAAAATGTCACACGTGACGAGAGGAGTTTAACATTCCGCGGAGTCGTGTCACCCTAACGCGAATTTTAAGCGTCAGTCTGGGATAAGCGGAAGCGTTAGGGTAACTATCTAAAGTTTTGGATCGGGGCTACCATGCCCCAGCCGAACATTGCCGTAGAGCCCTGTCTGCACATCCCAGACTAGGCCAATATGCTGCGCCACTGCATGAACGTCGCGCCAGGCCCTTTGCATCGGATGTGTTACCTCTAACCCACGTCCACCAGTAAGCGGCAAGAGCGCATCGACCGCGTCACAGCAGTTTTGCGCCACGTGGCCTAAATTGAGCCGATAACGTGCCCGTTCATCCATCTTGAACTCTTCGCCCGCGCGGCCTTTCTGAACAATCGTTTCTCTAATTTTTTCGACCAACGCATCGGCAGAATCAATGAGCGCTGATGCCTGACCGATGCGGGTATGCACTGTCGCTGCCTTTGACAGGTCAGCGCCGGTCACCGACTGGCGGCTAGTCAAATCTTCGATCACATCGTCCAAAGCACCGCGCGCCGCACCGAGAGCAGGGCCAATGATGTTGAACGGAAAAACTGCGAACAGCGGTAAACGATAAAGATAGCTGTCATTGGCTTTTGAACCGGCTGTCTCCTCACCGCGGAGACCCATAACCCGCATCACCCGATGCGGTGGGATATCCGCGCTGGCGACGACAATATCATTGCTGCCCGTCCCCGCGAGGCCTGCACTGTTCCAGGTAGCCTCAATGAGACACTCATTCAAATCGATCATGGCAAAAACCGGATCGGGAGGGCCTTCACCGTTCTCCGGCGGCACGATCACCAAAACAATCGCCCAGCGGCAATGATCGACGCCGCTGGAAAACCGCCAGCGGCCAGAAATATTCAGGACATCCCCTTTGCGCTCAACCTTGACGCCAATCGGCAGGAAAGAGGTCGAGACAGCGACATCTGCATCATCGCCCCAGATTTCAGCTTGCGCTTCGTCGGGCATCATGCCCGCCATCCAGCCATGACAGGCAAGAATACCGCCTACCCACGCGCTCGATGCACAAGCGCGACCTAACTCTCGCGCAAACATGGTTTGCGCGCCATAATCGAGCTCTAACCCGCCATAGCGCGCGGGCTGCAAAGCGCGATAGAAGCCGGCTTCACGAAAGTCCGTATCAGTGTCTTTTGGCATGCAGCGATCACGCTCGGCCTGCTGTGCGCGTTCTTTTAAAATCGGGATAAAAGCCTGCGCTTTTTCAATGAGGGCGGCTTCTGCTATCGTGTTTTCCATCTTCAGATCTTGATACCCAAAAATTTAGCGGCGTTGGCACCAAGAATAGCATCCTGTGCCGCTTTGGGAATCTTCTTTGCGCTGCGGACAAACTTAAGTGGGTTCTTCTCGCCAAACGGATAATCGGTCCCCATCATAATGTTCTTAGTCGGCACTTTCTGGGCGAGATACTCCAGCATGTCTGGATTGAAGAGCACCGTCTCGTAATTGAACCGTTTGAGATAAGAACTAAAACTGCCCTTCATCCCATCACCTATATGTCCCATGCGCTGCACATGATCATGGCGACCGGTATAGAATGGTAGGTAGCCACCACCATGGGCAATCGCGACCTTGAGCTTGGGGAAATCGTCCATTACCCCGTCATAGACCAGTGACCCTTGGGCCATGGCTTCTTCCAAAGGCTGCCCCACAGTGATCATCTGGTAATGCGCCCGCATACGAGGGTCGGTGCTACCGGTCGGATGGATAAAGATCGCCGCACCCAATTTCTCTGCCTTGCGCCAGAACGGTTTGAACTTCTTATGGCCAAGTTCTTCGCCATTCACATTGGAACCAATGATTACACCTTTGAGGCCATTTTTTGTAACCGCGCGTTCTAATTCTTTTACGGCCAGCTTCACGTCCTGCAACGGCACGGACCCAATTCCGACCAGGCGGTCGGGATGCTGTGAAACAGCTTCGGCGACAAAATCATTGCTTTGCCGTTCCATCTTGAGCGCCGCTTCCGGCTTCGCCCAGTAAGTGCATTGCTGGAGAATACTGGGGCTGATGACCTGGATATCGATCCCCATCTTATCCATTTCCTTAAACCGGATTTTCATGTCTGACATGCGGTCGAGCGATGGTTTAGGAATGCCGATACCTTTGGTGCCCGGTTTGCTTTTGGCAATCGCGCGGGCGAACTGCGAACGACTAAAGGTTTTCTCCAGCACTTTCGTTACCGCGATGTGAGCATGAAAGTCGACGACGACAGGCTTCTTGGCCATTCTATTGTTCTCCCAAAAGGGTATCTGGTCGTTCAGATTTATTCCCCATGACAGATGAGCCATAGAGGGTGTCTTTTGCTAAACTGTAGGGGAATGGGTTCCGGGCGACAAGGAACCCGAGAGAAAACAGGAGGCTAGAATGGCAGGGGAAACGATGAGCAACATATTGCAGGCCGATCTCGAGAAGTTAGCCCAAGCCTGCCGTATTCTCGAAATGGAAGGCCATGGCGATATGACCCTCGGTCACATGTCCTTGCGTGATCCCGAAGGGCGCGGTTTCTGGATGAAGCGCAACGCCGTGGGTTTGGGTGAAATTCGAGACGCCGGTGATTTCGTCCTTGTTACCTTTGAGGGAGAACAAATCGCCGGATCAGGCAATTGCCATTCAGAATGGCCGATCCATTCCGAAATTCTGAAGCAGCGCGACGACATTAACGTCGTCGTTCATACGCACCCCTATTACACCTGCGTGTTCTCGGCGACCCACGGCGACCTCCGCCCAGTTACTTTAGAGGCCAGTTATTTCCCGGACCGTATTCCGATGTTCCTGGGCACTGGTGCTCTGGTCAAATCAGTTGATCTCGGGAAATCATTGGCGGAAGCCTTGGGTCCTGCCTATGCAGTCTTTATGAAAAATCATGGCGTCACGTTTTGCGGCACGTCGATTGAAATGGCGACATTGGTCGGCATCTGGTTGGAACGCGCCTGCAAAGCACAGCTTGATATCACGGCCTCGGGAATCGACTGGAGTTATCCTGATGATGATGCCGAAAAGATCCGCAACAGCCAGATATGGTCCGACGTTCATTTTGATCATAGCTGGGGCTATTACAGCCGCAAGCTCGCTCAATTAGAGTCTCCCAATGGTGCTGCACCCCAACCAATATTTGGTCGGCCGTTATAGGGAATCTGGTCGTACTAACTTACGAAGTTTCCGATCCCGTTTGAGATACCATTCGCGGCTCATCGCCTCTGAGCGCGTCGCGTGGTTTTCCGCATAGAGCAATATCCATTGCCGTCCCCGGGTCGAGCGCGCGCCTGTCCCGACGTTATGCGCTGCTAACCGTTTGTTGAGATCATTGGTCCAGCCGACATAAGTCTGCCAACCGCGGGACGTTTCACTGCCCAGGATATAGACGAAGTTGTGATCCACAGCAGGTGTCGTTTAATACTGCGCAGGACCTGGTGGCAGTCCCAGTTGAGAACGGCCATAAAGTGTCGCGACGGCGTCCCAGTTCATGCTGATGTGTTTTGAGGCAGCGTGAATATCCCTCCAGGCCCGTTGAACCCTGTTCTGACTATGCAGCCCCTGCCCGCCGACGGATTCAAATAAAAGGTCTACTGCCTGGACGCAAAGTTTTACCGCGAAGGCTATATTACCCTTGTTGCGAACACGTTGGGCTTCGGTCAATTCCTGACCAGCCGCCATGATTTCCATGATTTCCTTAGTATCACGCAACACGAGTGTTTCAGCAGCATTGATGCTAGACGACGCTTCCGCGATGCGCAGTTGAATGCTTTGAAACTCAGCGACGTTCTTTGCCGCGCCCATCGCGGCACCGCGCGTTACACGATCCCGCATGCCTTCTAGATAGTCCTCGAGCGCACCCCGTGCCATGCCCAGAATGGCTGAACACAGGCAATAGGAAATACCCGCAAAGAATGGAACCCGAAACAATCCGCTTTTGTTAATTGCCCCCCCTGGCGCGGCACCAGATTGCGACTGCTCATGGGTGATAATGCGGTAAGCCGGGACGAAGGCATCTTCAATCACCAGATCGTTGCTGCCGGTACCAACAAGACCAAGCACATCCCAATTCTTTTCAATTTGATAGTCCGCTTTAGGGATCAAGGCGAAACCAACCTGGGTCGGCTCGACGCCTTCTGCTGGCGCGATCCGCACGCCGAGTAACATCCATTGGGCAATATCCACGCCACTACAAAATGACCATTTACCGCTCAGCCTGTAGCCATCGCCTTCTGCCATTGCAACGCCGGTCGGTGCATAGGAAGAAGCGGCCAACGCCGTGCGATCTTCTCCCCAAACTTCTTCCTGCGCCTCCGGTGCAAACAGGCCTATTTGCCATTGATGCTGCGCACCAGTCGAAAACACCCAGCCCGTAGACCCACAGCCTGAGGCAATCGTCATCGCGACCCGAACAAACGTATCGATCCCGTGCTCGCACCCGCCAAATTTCTTTGGTTGCACGACGCGATAAAGCTCCGCTGCCTGAAACGACTGGATGGCCTCTGGCAAAACATAACCAGCCTTCTCGGTGGCGGCCTGCCGGTCGCGCAATTCCGGCACGAGTGCTTGCGCGCGGGCCACAAGCTCATCCGGGCTTACATCTTCGTGAGTAACAGCTAGGTCGGGCATTGCAATCAAACCATCTTTCAAAATTATAGATTCTGTATACCGCTCTTGAACCTGCTTCAACAGCCCTATGCCGGTGCACGCAGCAAGTTTATCGGCTAGATTGGATTACAACATAACCCAATTCAGGGAGAGGTAATTATGAAGCTACTGCATTTTGATGATTTCAAACTCGGTGTCCTCAATGGCGACACAGTTGTCGATATCAGCGACATCGCAAATGACGTGCCGCATATCGGCGCGCATGACCGGATCAACGGTTTGATCGAGAATTTTGAGACCTATCGCAGTCGAATCGAAGCCGCCGCGAATGGTGACGGCGTGCCCCTGAGCGGCGTGCGCATCCGCCCGCCCTTGCCCAAGCCTGGCAACATAGACTGCATGGCCGTGAACTATATGGAAGACGGCACGCGCGACGAACCGGCACCGGTCAATGCTTTCTTCAAATCACCAAACAGCGTGATCGGCGACGGCGACACGATGGTGCTGCCCGATATCCCCGCGACGATCTTTGAAGGCGAGGCCGAAATCGCGCTCATCATTGGCAAACGCGCCAGCAATGTCTCGGAAGCCGATGCGATGGATTATGTCTTTGGTTATACCAATTTTATTGATGGTTCGGCGCGTGGATTGCTGCCGCCCGGCAACACTTTTTATCAGATGAAAGGCCGCGAAACCTTTGCCCCGATGGGTCCTTATATCGTCACCAAGGATGAGATCGCTGACCCGCAAAAGCTGGCAGTGCAACTACGCAATAACGGCACTGTCATGCAGAACTTCAATACCGATGACATGGCACATAAAATTCCGCGCTGTATCTCGTGGGTCAGTTCAGTTCATACGCTGGAACCCGGCGATGTGCTGGCCACCGGCACCAACCATCGCGGGCTAAACCCGTTCATGGATGGCGACAAGATCGAACTCGAAGTCGAAGGGCTCGGTTGCCTGACCATCCATATCAAGGATGATCTGAAGCGCACCTGGGACCGCGTCACACGGCTACAACATGCGGAGAGCGGTGGCGACGGCGTGCAGACACCCCAAACTGGTGGCAAATACGCGTAACCAATTGATAGGTAGCTAAGTTATGGATCTCGGCCTCAAAGGAAAACGCGCCCTCGTCATGGGCTCGAGCTACGGCATGGGCAACGGCGTCGCCCGTGGTCTGGCGGCAGAAGGAGCCGATGTCGTTTTAACAGCGCGCAGTGGTGATATCTTGGAGAAGGAAGCCACCGATATCGCGAACAGATACGGCGTCAAAGTAGAAGCCATCACCTGCGATTTTGCCAAAGACGAAGAAATTGACCGGCTAATTGATTTCACGCTCAACCGATTGGGCGGCATCGATATCCAGTTCAATAATTGTGGTGGACCGCCACGCCTGTTGCCATCAGAGGTAGACGACGAAACATGGCGTGACTGGTTTGATCTGATCATGATGTCAGCCATTCGCGTTACCAACGGCACGCTGTCCGGTATGCGGGAACGAGGTTGGGGACGCATCCTGTCGATGACATCTTCCAATATTCTTCTCGCAGCGACGGAGAATGTTTTGTCGAGCTCCCTCCGGATGTCATTGGTCGGCTGGTCCAAGTCGCTTAGCAATGAAGTGGCCAAGGATGGCGTTACGGTGAATTGCCTGATCCCGGGACGGATTGAGACCGAACGGGTCCATCATGGTGATATCGCCCGCGCCAAACGAGCCGGCGTCACTGCAGCGGATATCAAAGCCAAGATGATTTCCGAAGCCCCAATGGGTCGCGATGGCACGGTTCAGGAAATGGCCGACGCCGCTGTACTATTGTGCAGCGAACAGGCCCGCTACATCACCGGGTCGGCTCTCAAAGTCGATGGCGGTCGCATTCCAACAAGCCTGTAAACAAACATGGTCGAGATTTATGTCGATGCCGATGCCTGTCCGGTCAAAGAAGAGGTCGAGCGGGTCGCGACACGGCATCAACTAAAAACGTATCTGGTCTGCGATGGTGGTATCCGTCCACCGCAGAATCCGCTTCTGCAACTCATCGTCGTCACGCAAGGTGCTGATGCCGCAGATGACTGGATCGCCGAGCATATCGGACAGGCTGACATTTGCGTCACAAACGATATTCCGCTGGCCGGTCGCTGTCTGAAACAGGGCGCTTTTGCCATCAAGCCCAATGGCGAAACCTACACCGACGACAGCATTGGTATGGCACTGGCCACCCGTGAAATTCTGCAAGGACTCCGTGATACCGGCGAGATTACCGGCGGACCTCGACCCTTCAGCAAAGCCGACCGATCAAAATTTCTCGATAAGATGGAAGTGATGGTTCAGGGAGCGAAACGCACCTAGTCCCGTTTCACCGCGCCGAGTCCTGGCCGGTAACTCTTATTGTCCAGAAACTCCGACATACCCTTTTGCCGCGTGCCTTCTTTGTCAGCATTGCGGAGAGCTCCTTGCTTGGCCTGGAGGTACTCATAGGCCAAATTCATATCCATGCCCTGCACCGCCTTGATCGCTTGTTTGGTAAAGGCCAGAACCGCCGGACTTTTCTCCATCAGTTCGCGCGCCAGCGTGATGGTTTCCTCACGGAGCTTATCGGCGGGCACCGCTAGATTAGCGATGCCCATCTCAACCGCTTTATTACCGTCGAACGTCCGTCCGGTCATCGCGTAAAACATGGCATCACGATGCGAGACCAAATCACTGAAAACCTTACTGACATTGCCGCCAGGTAGGATACCCCAGTTGATTTCCGACAGCCCATAGGTTGCTTCTTCTGACGTAATCGCGATATCGCAAGCCGCCAATGGCGTGAACGCCCCACCGAAACAAAAGCCGTTGACCATCGCAATTGTCGGCTTTGACGACAGCATCAAATACTGCGCCCAATGACGATGCGACCAATAGGATTTGAACCGTGCGGCAGGGTTATTATCGGTTTCGCGGAAATATTCCTTGAGATCCATCCCGGCGCTCCAACTCACCCCTTCGCCGGTCAGGACGATTACCTTCACATCTGGATCGGTTTCCAACTGCGGCAGCACCTCTTCCATCTCATAGTGAAGGCTCGGGCTCATCGCATTGCGCTTTTCGGGACGGTTAAACGACAGCCAGGCGATGCCCTCTTCGTCTATTTCAACCTTTACGCAGGTCAGTTCTTTTGCGTCAGTCATTCGATTTTCTCCCTTTGGATTTTTTCGGCGTCGGCAATAGAGCGTTCCAACAACTCCTTGCCGTAAATCAGTGCGTTGCGTTCCCAGACAGTTGCGAAATGCGAAGCAGATGCCAACAGGTTGCGATATTGGCGCTCCAGCGCATTGCTTCGCATAATCGCCCGACCACCCGCCGCGTTAAACAGACGCGTGCCCGCCTTCAAGGCGAGTTTTGTGGAAAAACTGACATTGCGGCGTGCCCTCGAGAGGTCAAAAGCCGATAGTGTTTCCCCAGCTTCCAGTCTGCACTGCGCATCACGTATTGTGTTCAAATATAATGATTCCGCCGCGGCAATTTCAGCGGAGGATCGAGCTGCAATCATGTGCATTCCTGGATCGGCAGCGAGCGAAACACCGCGAGATTTCCGGGGACCCGTATAGCGCAACCACTCTTCAAGCACGCCTTGTGCCGTACCGACAGTCATCGCCGCAAACCCCGTCGGGGTCACGCCACCGCGCGGTATGCGATAAACTGTTGCCGTATTTACGTCTGTACCCGGTCCTTTTCCGACATGGGCCAAGGCACCATCTAGAAACCGGTATGCCGGGATAAAGACGTCTTCAAGCACAAAGCTTTTGGAGCCCGTTCCCTCAAGACCCATCGTGTCCCAATCATCGATAATGGTCGCGTCGGAGCGCCTAGCCAAAAAGAAATGCGGGCCGTCGCGTTTGTCACCATCAATGATGAACCCCCCGCAAATCAGCCAATCAGCATAATCGATGCCGCTAGCAAACCCATGGGTGCCCGAAAATCGGAAGCCGCCTTCAACGGGTGTAGCGCGCCCAACGGGTTCAAATGACGCACAGATTATGGTGTCATGGTCATCTGCCCAAACCTCTTCCTGTGCTTCTGCCGGAAACGTCGCCACCATCTGGGCATGATCCGCGATGATGCGCTGAATCCAAGCCTGTGAACAATCAGCCGCTGCAAGGAGTTGGCCGATTTCGCACTGAACGTCCCAACCCATCTCATAACCGCCATAACGGTGCGGTTGAGACATGCGCAATAGGCCAAGACGACGAAAATCTTCCATGGTTTCCGCAGGGATATTGCCAAGCTTTTCCGTTTCTTCCGCGCGTTCCCGGAGGATCGGCAACAGCGTGCGCGCCCGCGCTACCATTTCATCTGAGGTCACATTACCGACATCGATTTTGTCGTCAGGCATTACCCCTGCTCCACCTTCTCAAACTTCAATCACGCTCTGATATTGCCACCGAGGAGTCAACGGGTGGGCTTTTAAAATTATCCTACTCTATGATCTAATCCCGCCCATCACACAGCATGACCGGAGAGCTTTCAGATGAGCCGCAAAAATACGCGGATGTATGGACCCAATAAATTTAAACTGGGTTTGTTTGGTCAAAATTGTTCCGGTGGGTTGAGCATGTCGAAAGTGCCCGAGCGCTGGGACCCAAGCTGGGACAATAATCTCGAAGCTGCACGGCTCGCCGATGAGGCAGGGCTTGAGTTCATTCTGCCGATTGGCCGCTGGCACGGTTATAAGGGCGAAACTGATACTGAGGGCACCACGTTCGAGACGCTGACCTGGGCTTCCGGACTGCTCGCCGCCACCCAGCACGTCTGTGTTTTTGGCACAGTCCATGTCGGATTTCTCAGCCCTATTTTTGCGGCAAAACAAATGGTCACCGGCGATCACATCGGTAAAGGCCGGTTCGGGCTCAATATGGTTTCGGGCTGGAATGCCGGTGAACACACCATGTTTGGCGTCGATCTGCGCCCCCAGGAGGAACGCTACGATTTTACCGAAGAATGGGTCACCATTCTCAAACGTGTGTGGTCGGAAGAAGAGCCGTTCGACTTCAAGGGAAAATACTTTGACCTCGAAGGTGTTCTGCTCAAGCCCAAGCCGTGGGGTGATGATCGACCAATGCTGGTCAGCGCCGGTAACTCTCCGGCAGGGAAAGCTTTCGCCGCGCGCCATGCCGACTGCTTGTTCACGTCGATTATGGAGTTCGAGGATTTTGGCGCCAGCGTCCAGGCATTACGAGATTCATCAGAGGCAGAGAATGTGGGTGTCTATGCAAGCGGTCACATGGTCACTAAACCCACCACCAAAGAAGCCGAAGAATATTACCATTACCTGGTCTATGAGATGGGCGATTGGGAAGCTGGCGAACACGCTGCTGCCATTCGTACCAAAGGTCGCGATACGCCGCTGAAGCAATTGACCACGCTAACCGAACGAATGATCAGCGGTGTTGGCACCTACCCGATAGTCGGCAGTTATGATGATGTCGTGGAGCAATATCGCAAGATGAGTGACTGTGGCGTCGACGGCATCGCCATCGGACTGATTAATTACATAAGTGATTTCCCCGTCCTGCGGGACGAAATTCTGCCCCGCATGGAGCGGCTCGGCTTACGATTGCCGGTTAGCGGTAGTTAAACACCAACTTGCCGCGGAAGTGCCGCCTCTCGCTGAGCTTCAGCGCTTCAACCGCGTCATCGAGCGCGAACAATTTCACTGCCGGCACCGTCACTGCACCGGCTTCAATCAGCTCAACAACCCGTTCCAGATGCGGACGATCGCGATATACATTGGGACGCAAAGACGTGAAGTCACTGGATGGTGATTCCAGACCATTGACACCGGACGCGATAAACGCTGCACGGCCACCGGATTTCAGAACATCGAATGCCCCTTTGGCAACATCGCCACCGACTGTGTCAAACACGACATCACACTCGGAGACAACATCGCGGAAATCCTGCGCGTTATAATCGATGACCTCATCCGCACCGAAGCCACGGACATAGTCAACATTGCCGACGCTGGTCGTGCTGATGACATGCGCCCCGATATGTTTAGCGAGTTGGATGGCGAAACTGGCAACGCCACCCGCGCCACCTTGAATCAATATCTTTTCACCAGCTTTGAGGTGCAGCGTATCTTCGACGGAAATCACAGCGGTAAGTCCGATGAGCGCTAAAGCTGCGATATCGATATGCGATTGCCCGGCAGGTTTCGGCGCACACAAAGCGGCTTTCATCGCGACCTTTTCACAATAAGTGCCTTCCTGCCCGACATCACAGACACCAAACACTTCATCACCAATCGCAAAGTCCGAGACACCGTCACCGACTTCGCAAACTGTGCCGGAAAAATCACGACCCAATACATAGGGAAATACGAAACCTGCTTATAGGCGCCCTCACGGACCTTCCAGTCAGCACCATTCACAGAGGCCGCATGGATATCGATAACAACCTCACCCGCACCGGCGACCGGGTCCGGCAGCTCGCCAAATTGAATAACGTCCAGGCCGCCATGTTCTTCAAAGTAAGCCGCTTTCATAACGTAGTCCTAATGTTGATAAGTTGTGGAGCTTGTTTACGAGAATTTTTCGGACGGCGCCAGAAATGTCTTCGACATCATCTCCGGCGTGTTGGCCATCCATAGCCGAAATAAATGACGGCGACGTTCGATCTCGGGATAATCCTCATAGTCATATCGTGCATGCAAGACAGTACGATTATTCACGACCAGCAGATCACCCGCCTCAAGATCAAATTCATGGGCAACACCCGGTACCTCCGAAACGCGTTGTAATTCTTCTCGGGCATCATCTTCGACAGCGTTGTATTCGAAATCACCGTTGTCTAGCGCACGTTGCACGACTTGCGAAATATAATAACCTTCGACCTTGTCGCCTTTGCGGATAAAGACCGGTACGCGCTTTGCTGAAATACATGCACCGGATTTCACATTATCGTCAGACTGGGACATGTAGTAATACCCAACATACAGAGCTTCGAGATAGTCCGGCTTGGTCTCTCCGATTATATTGTGCAGCATCGCCGCACTGACCAGACGACTTTTCCCACCACTCTTGGCTGGCCGTAGACAAAACAGCGCAAAGACGTCTGTGGTGTCAGTATGAAAATCCAACTCACCACCACGATGATTGGTGCGCAGCTGTTTGCGCTGTAAAACATGATCAAATTCCGGCAAGGGGGCCGCCATTTGATCGCTGATATCAATAACATGATTGATCCAGTCGCCTTGGCGGCTCTGCGGAATAACATTCCCAAAATGAGAACAAAGCCCGAGGCTAAGAAACTTATTCTCTTCCTCGCTATAACGTTCAACGGGAACGCCTCTCACAACAGCAAATCCGCGACCCGTTTCAAGCTCATCAGCTAACGCCTTAAGGGCACCACCAAGATTGGGTAGCAGAAATTCTTTCGCGGTGATCTTGTGAACCGGCAGGCCGGTTGCTTGTACAGAGCCTAAGGCAGCGTCAATTTCTGCAAGGTCGTCCGAAGAGAGCGAGACAATCCATTCGTCATTATTGACAAAGTCAGCACCTTTCCAAACCGCGGGGCCGATGGCGGGGTCAATCCTGGCTGCCATGAGCCGTCTCCCTAAATCACGCTATAAGCGAATTTCTCCGAGATAAACGCTTTCGCCTAACTCTGCCGCGACGGTTTTTGTATCGTGACCGCTGGCAGTAATCTCGACCGAATAGCTGCCACTATCATCGTCGAGCTTGTCGAACTTGAAGTCGCCATAAATATCAGTGACAACTTCTGCAACAGTGTTGCCATCTTTTGACAAAGTTACCGCCGCCCCTTCAACGCAATCGACAACACCGTCAGCTTCCGAAGACACACTGCCACCGATAAAGGCTTTGCTATAGCGCCAGAGATTTTTGTACCAAACACGCGGTTGGGTGCCGAGCTCGGGCTGGATGACTTCGAGCTCTTCTTCTTCGGCCATTTTCTGCATGGCAGCGTCTTCCTGTTTGACGGCTTTCATTGCGCCGGTTGGGCAAGATTGTTGCCCTCGCGTCTGTTGCCACCCCTGATCCAGAAGATGTGCATCAAACGTCCAAATTTGCGGCAGTTCGAGCTCTTCATTCCACCAGATATGGCCGTACGGGCAGGCATCGACCAGATCTTTGCGGCCCGTCGCTTTCTCTGGGTCAATCAGCACGATGCCGTCAGCACGCTTGGTGATCGAGCCATCATCGCCCGCCGCTTTCATGCAAGGTGCGTTGTCGCAGTGATTACACATGGTGGGCACATAGGCGATATCCATGAAAGGCACCGCGCCACGTTCCTTTTGTTTGATATCGATCCAGCGATGGCCGTGCTTTGGCATCGGCGCGGAATAGCCCGGCCAGTCATTGTCGATATACTCATCCATCGCCGCCAGGGTGCAGTTATTGCAGTTGGTGCATTCGGCAACATCAACGATCAGGTTCCATTTAGACATTTTCTTCTCCTAATCCTTACTCAGCCGCCGCGACACCCTCAGGGTGTCCGTCGATAAATGCTGCCGATACAAAGTCTGTATTGCCGTCCCAGACCGCCACTTCTACTAGCGCATTGGCACCCGCCAGTGAATGCGTCGTTTTGGTTTGGGTTTTGCTAGGTGTCAGCAAATTGAGGCACCCGCCACGATCAACCGACTTGCCAGGTTCGCCCATCGGCTCATACATCGCTGATGACTCGTAACCATGACACACGCCTCTAGGCAATCGTGCCGTTGGCAGGGCGGCACAGATCACACAGCCACGCTCATTGTAGACCTTCACCAGATCGTTCTTTTTGATACCGCGTTCGGCAGCATCCTCCGCGTTGAGGCGCATCACCCAGTAATACCAGCCATCAATCAGCACCCGATGATCGGGGATGTTGAGCAGGAAGCTGTCTTTGCCGTCGCCCTGGGTATGGAAGCTGTATTTCGAATGTGGCGTCAGGAGTTGCAGCGGAAACTTCTCAAACATCTCGCCGCTATGCGGCCCTTCCCAGGCCGGTTCATATTTCACAATCGGTGGCCGTTCGGGATCGACAAACCGTTTCAGACTATTGCACTCAAACTCCAGCTTGCCAGATTGCGTCTGCAAACCTTTGAGATATTCCTCAGTGTAATCCGATGGCAAAGGCTGTGGCTCAGGCACGTCTTTTTTGCGCCCTTCCCAAAACCAGCGGAAGGATACAGGCGCGCGGAATTCTTCCTTCTCGGACGGCACCACGTAGTAGCCCTTTTTGATGAACTTCTTCCAGGTTATCTGGGTTGGCAGATCCGACGCATCGAACTGGCGTTTTACCCAATCGATCTCGTTGATGCCTTCTGAGAAATAATTCGACAGTCCGAGCTTTTTACATATTTCGTTAAAGATCCAGAAATCGGATTTGGACTCGCCCAGTGGCTTGATCGCCGGTGCCTGAAACACGATAACGCGGTGATTCAGCTGCTGCTGACCATGATGACCATAGCCACCAAGACCGGCCCACTCGCTGATATCGGGTCGTTCAAAATTGGTGCAGGCGGGCAGAATGATATCAGCGAACTTGGCCTCGCCTTCATCCCAAATCGACTGATTGACCACGAATTCGATATTTTCCGACTGGTACATTTTTACCCAGCGGTTGGTATTGTTCATGGTCCCGAGAATCGAGCCACCATATTTGTACAGCATACGCACTGGCGCATGACCAGGCGCCGGATAGGCCATCTTGCCAAATTGATGCTCGATCGATTTACCGATCCAAGGCTGGCCTTCTGCCTTACCGTTCAGAATGGCTTCCGGCATTTTAATCCGCGGAATTTTCTGAAACGATGCATTCATCGTCGGCAGCTGTGGCATCCGCTGATAGAGCTCAACCGGCATCGATGTATTCTCCAGATCACCCGACATGCCGCCATCGGCATAGCCCGGGAAATAGAAGTTGAAGTCAACCGGACAACCCCATTGTAGATTGCCCATATTGACGCCAGGCTTACCGAGCCCTTGCATCGCAACAAGGCACACCATGACACGGGCCCACTGGATACCCGTCTGATTACGGCACGCACCACCATGGCCATTGCCCCAGCCACCCGGTGCGAGATAGACGCGCTTCTTGCCCCAATCCCGCGCGAGCGCCCGCACGTCCTTGGCGGGCACCCCAGTTTCAGCTTCCTGCCATTCGGGTGTCTTGGCGATGCCGTCTTCGTCACCAGTGAGATAGGCTTTCCAGACATCAAACCCTTCGGTGTGGGTCTCAACATAGTCTTTGTCGTAAAGCCCTTCCTGAATCCACACATAGGCGATTGCCATTGCCATCGCGACTGAGGTCGTCGGCTTCGGCGCAAACCATTTGCCGGGCAGGAACTGTGCCGACGCATTGTAGTACGGATCGACATGAACGACGTCGATGCCAAGATCGGGGTTTTTGAGCCATTGCCGTCGAACGGTGCCTTCCTGTGCACCATAGGAGCCACTTGTGGTCTCAGGATCAGCAGACCAGAACACCACCAGATCACAATTCTGTAGGCAGTCTTCGACGGTGCCATAGGTTTCGGACTGACCGACCCGCAGACTGTGTCCCCAATGGTGCACGGCGCCCCAGTACCAGCCTTCCCAGCTATCCGGGTTATGATGCAGGTGGGTCATGCCAACCGCATTGCGGAACCGGTAGAGCGCACTGAGGTAATAACCAATATTGCCCCAGGTGTGATGCGAGCCATGCGAGTTGGCGATGGAGCCCGGACCATGGACGCGCTTCTGACGTTTGGTCTCAGTGGCGACGATATCAATCGCCTCATCCCAGGAAATTCGTTCATAGCCGGAAATCCCACGGTTTTGCGTGTTGCGCTCGCCATTGGGATCAAAATCCACGCGTTTCATGGGATAGAGCAGCCGGTCTGGCGAGTGCACAATGGATTTGGCGTTCTGACCATGTGGTGCCAATGTCGTCTTGCGCGGTGGGGTAAATTCCATACCCCGCGCCTTGATCGTCCAGGGCTGCGTGTCATCGTCACCGAGGTCAATCGGCGTAAGTCGGATAATCTTTTCGTCCTTCACATCGACAAAGACCGGACCGCCATTTGTCATATTAACGGTGCGTTTCATGCCATCAGCGGATTCACTACCCCATGCCCAGCCAATGCTCTGGGTCATCATCGTCGTCTGGGCAAACCAGTTGGCGAGCCCGTCATCACCATCCATCTTAAGCTTGAAGTCTTTGAGCGCGTTGATCTGATCGAGCCAGTTGATTGGCGGCATCAGCAAATTAACCGCAAGACTTTCGGTTTTGAACGACATACAGATGTCAGCGTCGGCATTGATCCCACATTTCGACGAGACCTTGCCATCCTGGAATGTGAAACAACGGCCGGTCTTATCATCCCAGGTTTTGATCTGGGCAGACATGTTCTGTTCCTTCAGCCGTTTGGCAAAGGTGGGATAGCGCCAGGCGGTATATTTCAGAAGGATGTGCAGCCCGAATAAAATGAGCGACAAACGCATATTAAGCTCCCCAATTTTCACCGCTCAAATTTAGCGGCGGCGACTAATTCAAAACGAAATAAGACTTATCTTCTTAAGACCGTAACCAGGCCGTTCCCCAGAGGTTCAACGTGCGTTCCTCATGCGGCCACTCACGCGGCGCCTGTTCCCAGGTCATTGTTTCTATCTCTGCTGAAATCTCGACTTTGTTGCCATCCGGATCTTCGACAAAAATAAACAGATTATTTCCCGCACCATGACGACCCGCGCCCCAGACGATAGGAATACGCTGCTCGGAAAAATGGTCACCCCAGTCGCGGATATCATTCCAGCAGGTACTTTCAAAACAAAAATGATCCAACCGTGCTTCCGCTGACCGGAACAGGCCAAGACTGTGATGCTCAGGATCGGACCGCATAAAACAGGCGGTCGGGTCCTGATCACCATCCAGAACTGTGTCCGACTTCCGGAACCCTATCGTCTCAGTAAAGAACGACACCTGATCCGCGAGCTGGGTCGTTGCGAACACGATATGCTGCAGCCGTCCCGGCAATTTATCGCTGCCTGAATTGGCCCGCGACGGCACACCAAAGGCAAAGACATTACCATCGTGATCGGTGATCGAAATTGCGCCGTCTGCAAACAAAGGCGTATCGAACTTCTCAACATTGCATCCAGCCGCTGCGATATTTTCTGCAACGTTGGTGAGATGGGCCGCGTCGATAACTGCGTAAGACGAGAAGGCGACCTGAGATTTCTTCCCCGGCAATATCATCAGATGGCGTTCGGCGCCGCCCAGAAGCCAGCCATCGCCATGAGATGCCTTTTCATAGCCCATCGCACGGACATACCAATCCGCCATTTCACCAGGATTTTCACTGGTTAGAGCGAAATGGTGCAGCCGTGCCGGCCAGATCATCTGATTTTCAACCAATGTCCTCAACCCCTTATGACCTGAGTGGTCTCGTTTTCCGCCAGTATACCAATCCCCACCAATTTGGCGATGGCAGCCCATGTACAAATTTCAGAGCGATCAGGCGCCGCGAACATGATCGACAAGCGCCAGCGCATCTTCCGGCACAGCTTCACCCCGCCAGGCAACATGCCCATCGGGCCGCACCAGAACAAGCGACTGCTTGTAGACAGTGGCAGCCTCCGTACCATCAATATCTACCACATCAAATAACACGCTTCGTCGATCTGCCGCGTCACGCAATGGCTCAACATCTAGATCAGGCAATCCAAACCGGAGCAGCACAAAGCCTGTCCCAAAGAGATCGAGTGTCGATTGACCTTCCGCGAGCCAGCAATGCGGCGCACGAGTACCGGGCCGGGCCGATGGAGCCAATAGCTTTTCACCTTCCACGGGAGGCGAGCCATCGGCGATACAAATTGGCGAGTCCGGATAACAAATCTGCGCCCGATATTGTTCCGGCATACTGAGACGACGGAGCAAACCGCTATCATCTGCGATCACATCGCGAAACTCCGTCGCCCCCGGCAACGCGGAAATCGCATTGAAGGTCTTGGTAGATAGATCAACATAATATTCAGCAAGCGGGCGGCTCTCTGCTTCATAGGAAGCTAACAGCTGGTCCCCGCCCCAACCGTCATAAACCGCTGCCAGCTTCCAGGCGAGATTAACCGCTTCACACATGCCGGTATGCATCCCGGCGCCGCCGGTGGGCGACATCTCATGCGCCGCATCACCAGCGATAAAGACACGATTCTGCCGATAAGAGTGCGCCAGAATATCGCGGCGCGGCCAGGAAGTGACATCCAGAACCTCATAGGAAAAGTCGCGGCCAGCGATTTTGTGAAGATAGCTTTCGCCACTCATATCGGGATCGTTGTCGTGAAATACCGAAAGCCGCCACAAATCCTCGCTATTGATAGCGATGGCTTCCGCCCAACAACCATCCTCGTCAAAGCAGCGAAAAAAACGCGCCCCTCCTCCGCTCTGTAGAGTGACAAATTCTGCCGAGCGGAAGAAGACATTGACGCTGGTCGCAATGCGCCCCGGACCATCCAGCTCAATACCCAGCTGACGACGGACGACACTACCTGCTCCGTCACACCCCACGAGATAATCGGCCAAGAGGGTGCTTTCAGTGCCGGTTTCCATGTCGGTCACAATTGCCCGCACACCAGCCTGGTCCTGGTCAAAGGATTCCAGTTTGATGCCGTAACGGATCGATACCCCGGGCACTGACTTCGCCTTGGCTGCAATGATGGGATCAAAATATATCTGCGGGCAGACCGCACCGCCTTCCGGCGAATAATCCATCTTGCCCGCGCGCTCTTCATAGGAGGGCACACGAAGCCGCGCGAGCTCTTCACCAATCATGGTGGAGACATAGACAAAATCGCTGGGATAGTTCCGTGGCCACACTGCATCTCGAACTTTGTCAGCGATTCCCCAGCGACGACAAAACTCCATACCACGGGCGCTGACGCTACTCATGCGCGGTACTCGCAAAACGCCATCACCGCATTCGACGATCACACATTCAACACCACGCAACCCAAGCTCAATTGCCAGCGTCAGACCAACCGGCCCACCCCCAACAATCAGTACCTGTGTTTTGGTTCTCTCCGGCATTACACCGCCGGATGCAAACCATGTTCGGTCAGGAACTCAATCATAAACCGGTCAAATAGCCAGGGTTGTTCGAGCTGACATGCATGACCGGCACCCGGCAATGTCTTTAGCTCACAGCCCGGAATACGTTCCTGCAGGGCAAAGGATCGCTGATGTGAATTGTCCTCGCTGCCGGTCAGAATAATTGTCGGGCATTTAATGCCGGCGTGATGCTCCTCGGTCTCTTCCTCCATCATCGCCTGAAATTGATAGATAATCGTCTGAGCATCTGCCGTGTCGTTGCGCTCGGCGAACAGGTCAGCAAAATAATGCGCCATCGGCGTCGTGCGAAACGCGGCACTCATATCCTGGAAGGTATATTCCCAGCGATAATCGACGCCTTTGGTTTCATATTGCTCGATCCGTCCCGGTGCGAACGGCTTGCCGGGATTATAGCCGGTCCCCGACAGGATCATCGCTGACGTCGCGTCCGGCCGCTGGTGGTACATATAGGGGATGATCGCCGAGCCGACAGAGCAGCCAACCAAAATAGCGCTTTCACCTTCTCCGACGGCTTCATCAACTGCTTCCCAACATCCGGCAGCCATATCGTCCATACTAAGCTCTTCGTCCGCCGTCGGTGACCGGCCATAGCCCGGGATATCGATCCCGACACAGCGATACCAGCTTGAGAAATGCGCCATCTGATATAGCCAACAAGACTGGTCCATCGGATTCGGATGAACGAAGGCAATCACCGGCCCCTTGCGGCCCATGCGCTCGAAATAAAGTGGTCCGTGAATATGGTCTGCCATGATGCTCTCCCTGATCAGCGGTCTTTGTAATTACCCTAGGCAGCACCATGCCATCCGGCAAGGGAACCGAGGCTTCGATTGGAGACGCTGATTGGACGCAAGCGGCGCTTCGCGTTACCGTTCCGTAATTAAGGATAACCAACAAGAAAAGTGGGCGGTGATGGCGGAGTTTGAAAACCAGGAATTTGATTATGTGATTGTCGGCGGCGGGTCGGCAGGCTGCGTCGTCGCAAGCCGGTTGAGCGAACGGTCCCAAAATAATGTCCTGCTGCTCGAAGCCGGTGAGGATTTCATCCCTGGCACCGAGCCCGCAGAAATCCGCGACACGTTTGCCGGTTCCGCCCACAGCAATCCACGCTTCACCTGGGTCGGGCAAACCGTTGCCTGGGGGCCCCGCCCGAGCAATGCGCCAGATAACCGCAAGCGTGTCCGCTATGCACAAGGCCGTGTGATCGGTGGCGGGTCATCGGTTAATGGCATGATCTCGATCCGCGGCGTGCCAACAGATTACGACGGCTGGGTCGAGCGCGGCGCCACTGGCTGGGGCTGGGACGATGTTCTGCCTTACTTCAAAAAACAGGAAACCGACGTCGATTTCGATGGCCCAATGCATGGTCAAGACGGACCCATGGCCGTGCAGCGGATTTTTGAGGATCGCTGGCCAGGCTTCACCAAAGGCTTTGTTGAGGCGGCTCGCGACGATGGCTGGACCGATCTAAAAGACAAGAACGCGGTCTTTGGGGATGGTTATTTTCCCATCGCGGTCGCCCATCAGGAAGGTCGCCGCACCTCGACCGCCACCGCCTATATAACGGCGGATGTCCGGGCGCGGCCGAACTTCAATATTCTTGGCGATTCTCGCGTTGAGAAAGTCCTGTTTTCTGGTACCAAAGCCACCGGCGTGCGCGTCCACCGCCATGGCGAAGTGTTTGATATTCAGGCCAATGAGGTAATCGTCAGTTCAGGAGCGCTGCAATCGCCCGCCTTGCTGCTGCGGTCCGGCGTCGGGCCCGCAGCGGAACTCACTAAAGCGGGCATTGATGTTGTGGCGGATCGCGCCGGGGTCGGCAAACATCTGATGGAACATCCCGGCGTCAATTTCGGCTGCTATATGAAGCCCGACTCTCGCCTGCCGCCTGATCTGCGTTTGCCAATGTATGCCGGGATGCGCTGGTCTTCCGGTGTCGAAGGCTGCCCGGCAGGTGACATGTATATGATCCCGATGAACAAGTCGTTCTGGCACGCTGTCGGCGAACGCGTCGGGCTGATGATGATGTGGGTCAACAAATCCTATTCGACCGGCGAAGTGAAGCTCAACCCCAATGACCCGATGGGTGTCCCCGATGTTGATTTCAACATGTGCTCCGATGAGCGCGATCTTGAAAGACTCAAGATCGGTACTCGGTTCATGGCCAAATTATGTGAAAAAGCCGGGCTACAGGACAAGCTGCATGATGTGTTCCCGATCAGCTATAGCGACCGGGCCCGGCGCTACGCGGTCTATAACACGTCGAACAAATTTCAGACCTGGGTTGGTGGGCAGGCGATGGATATGTCCGGTCCGCTACGCCGCTGGGTGATCCGCAATTTCATTTCCGACGGGTTAACGGTGAAGGACGTCCTCGAAGACGATGCCACGATGACCGAATGGATACACAATACCGTGCTCGGCCATTTCCATGCCTCGTGCCCAAACCGCATGGGGGCTGCCGACGATCCGGGTGCGGTGACCGACCCGTCAGCACGGGTCTATGGTGTCGAAGGGCTGCGCGTCGCCGATGCCTCGATCATGCCAGCGGTGCCCTGCGCCAATACCAACTTCCCGACCATCATGGTTGGCGAGAAGGTGGCAGGGACAATCTTGGCGGAGGGCTGAAGAAAAATACAAAATTTTCAGCCATCTAAATACTACATAAAATTGTTTATTTGACATTCATCGACGAACTCAATTACATTTCTTACAGAAATTGAAAGAAATGTAATTGTACGAATATGTCCGATATACTGAATACCACCGAGTTTTTGATACTTAAGTCTATTCAATTCCAATCGGGGAATGCGTATGGTGTGTCGATTCGCAAAGAACTAAAAGAAAAAGTAGGGAGATCATTCTCCTACGGCACCATTTACACGACACTTCGAAGGCTAGAAACAAAGGGGTACATATCAACCAGAAAAGGAGAAAAGTCAGAAGTACGTGGAGGAAGAGCAAAGGAATTCGTTCGAATTAATGGTTTAGGTGAAAGGGTGTTAACCGATACCGAGAGAATGCTAAATTCTTTTGGCACAACCGTTGTTAAGCCACAGGTAGCATTTTTTGAATTCGTGAAGCGGCTAAGTTTCATTCTTCAATCTCCAAATGCTTCTTTCAACTCGCGACATTTTCCAGTCGTCCTAAAAAACTAAAATAAGGACGCAACATAGTGTTCGGCTCACATAATTTCTTATCTGAAAAATTGAAGGCACTTAACGCGTTCATTCATGGTTCACCCATGACCGAGGAAGAACGAATAGAATTACTGCGTGATTTGAAAAAAATTGAATATAAAACTAAAGAATTAGATCACCGATTGAAATTAATAATAAAAGAGGAAGATTCTCAAGAAAGCGAAATATCCAAACTATCTAATTTACTAGAAAGTAAGATAATTTCTATTTTAAAAAGAACATTACCGACAGATATAAATTACCGCAAAAATTCAGATTCCTATTTAAAACAGGAAGAAATTTCTCCCCCGAAAATACTAGAACTAGCAATTTGTTGTTTCCTACCCAAAAGGGATAGGGGAATAGTTTTGGGAGATTTAGAGGAAGACTACAAATATTTTATTATTCCAAAATTTGGAAAAAATGCCGCCAAGTTTTGGTATTTCGTTCAGGTCTTAATTTCAATTACGCCCCTCTTGATGGGACTAATTGAAAGAATTTGTAATGTCTTAAGAAAGATTATTCCTTTCGCCGGAAAATAAATTTAAATTTTCAAGAATAATAGAATCTATTTGATAGAGATTTCTTTATTACAAAAAGGAATTCGTAGAAAATTAGATTCGATAAAATCAATGATAATACGCCAAAGTCTACCGTAGCTAGAATACGCTTTCACTGCTACGTAATTCCTAACAAACAAAACACGCAGGGATGACATCACGATGAGCGAAGAACCAGCTTCCGGGGGACCGGTTTCCGACGAGTTTATCGCCGATCTGGCGGCAGCAAGCCGTATTCTGGCAGCGCGCGGTGTGGTCGATGCATTTGGCCATGTGTCGCAACGCCATCCGGATGCGCCGGACCGGTACTTCATGTGCCGTGCCAAGGCCCCGGCCCTGGCGACACCAGAAGACATCATCGAATATGATCTCGACAGCAATCCGGTAAATGCCGACGGGCGCGGCAGCTTTCTGGAGCGCTTTATCCACGGTAAAATTTTCAAGGCGCGGCCCGACCTTAACTCGGTCGTGCACAGCCATTCACCATCGGTGATCCCGTTTGGGCTGGTCGATACCAAGATCGAAGCCATGTTCCATAATGCGGCGTTCCTGGCAGCCGGTGTGCCGGTGTTTGATATCAGCAAGAAATATGGCGCGACTGATATGCTGGTCAGTGATAACGACAAGGGCGAGACCTTTGCTGAATGTCTGGCCGACAAGGATGTCGCCCTGATGCGCGCGCATGGCTCGGTAGCCTGCGGCGCAACCCTGCAGCTGGCGGTGTTCCGCGCTGTCTTTACCGAGGTAAATTCACGGGTGCAGCACTGGACGATGGATTTGGCCAATGGTGGCAAGATTGCGTCGCTTGATGAGGAAGAAGGCCGCCTCGCCGATGTACCAAATAACGGTGCCTGTATGCGCGCCTGGGATTTGTGGCGGCGCGAGATTCGCGCCGAGACCAATTGGTGATTTAAGGAAGGAACGTTTGCGATGAGTGAGTTAGACGACCAAAAAAAGCAGCTGGTGCAATGCATCCGTATGCTCGAGCGGTCCGGGATCGTCGATTATAACGGCCATGCCAGTATCCGCCTTCCTGATGACCGTATCCTGATCAATATCGGCAATCGCATGCGCAGCACGCTAACGGTCGTTGATCTCTGCATTATCGATTTCGACGGCAATCTGATCGAAGGTGATGGCAATCCACCGCTTGAGTTTCATCTGCATGCCGGGGTCTATAAAGCCCGCCCGGAAGCTGGCGGGGTCATCCACTGCCATCCAAAATGGTCGACGGTTCTGTCGACGGCGGGCCAGAAATATCTGCCGGTCTATGCGCAGGGCTCGCTGGTCTATCCGCTGCCAGTGCTCGATTCACCGGACTCGATCAACAACGTAAAAATGGCGACGGCCTTGACCAACTGTCTTGGCGACCGACCCGCCGCGCTGATGAAAGCGCATGGTGCGGTAACACTGGGCGAGACCATCATCGATGCTTTCGTGCTGATGAACTATCTCGAAGACAATGCCGAGCGCCAATATATGGCAGCCCAGATCGGCACGCCTTATTCCTTCACTCAGGCAGAGCTGGATTTATGCCGCGAGAAATTATGGACCGCGAGCCTGTTCCAGCGCACCTGGGATCATTTCAGCGCCAAGATGGCGGAAGGCTGACAAGTCGATGGCACACCCCGACAAGTTTCTGATGGCCGGTGTGATGGGCTGGCCGGTGATGCATTCGCGTTCGCCCTTGATGCATAATTACTGGATGGAGCAGCAAGGCTTAAACGGAACCTATGTGTTCCTGGAGATCAAGCCCGGCGAGCTGGAACCGGCACTGAGGGCGTTACATTCGCTGGGGTTTGCCGGCTGTAACCTGACGATCCCGCACAAGCTCGACGCCATGACCATCGTTGAGGAGGTGGATGATACCGCCAAAAAGATCGGTGCCATTAGCTGCGTTGTGGTGCGCGAAGATGGCTCATTGTTTGGCACTAACAATGACTGGTTGGGTTTCCTCGGTAATCTGAAACAACAGGAACCGAACTGGCGTGCCGATGCCGGACCCTGCACGGTGATTGGTGCCGGTGGCGGCGGTCGTGCGGTGATCTATGGATTGCTGCAAGAAGGTGCCAAGGAGCTTCGGCTGGTAAACCGTTCGCAAGAAAAGGCTCAGCAGATTGCCGATGAATATGGTGGACCCATTACCGTCTATCCATGGGAAGAGCGACATGCGTTACTCGAAGGCGCAGAGACGGTCGTCAATGTCACCAATCAGGGCATGGTTGGCGAGGCGGCGCTTGATATTAATCTCGATAAGCTGTCACCCACCGCATTGGCCGCCGACATCATCTACACACCGCTGGAATCCCCATTCCTCGCTGCGGCCGCCGAACGTCGGAACAAGACCGTCAACGGGCTTGGCATGTTGCTGTTTCAAGGCCCATCGGCCTGGAAGCGCTGGTTCGGGGTTGAGCCCACCGTCACCGACGAGCTGCGCGCGATGATGGAGCAAAGCATTCTTTCGGATTGAGGAGACGGGTAGATGTTCAGATTAGTGATCGACCTGCCCATCAGGAAGATCATCACTGTTCTGGTCATACTCGTCGCGTCCCTGCTCGTCACCCATATCGCCTTGCAGGTCTGGCACTTCCGAGTTGGCCACGTGCCGACGACGATCCGCGAGTTCTTCGATGTCGATCTAGAGCGGAATATTCCGACCTGGTTCTCAACAATCCTGCTGTTTATTGCGGGGATGTTGCTGCTGCTCATTGCCAACCGGAAACATATAAGCAATGGCCAATGGATTCGCGCCTGGTATGGGCTGGCCTTTGGATTTTTCTTTCTGTCGCTTGATGAAATTGCGGGATTTCATGAGACGCTGAATCATTTCACCGCATTTTCATGGGTTTACGCTGCAGCACCTGTCGCGCTCATTATCATTGTCCTCTATCTACGCTTTCTGTTTCACCTGCCCGCGCAGATCAGGAACCTATTTATCCTGTCAGCCGCGATCTTTCTCAGTGGCGCGCTCGGCGTGGAGGTCGCAACCGATATATACGACGAAAAAGATTTGATGGACACGCTCGCCTATAATCTCTGGACACCCGTCGAAGAAGGCATGGAGATGGGCGGTGTTATCCTGTTTATCTATGCGCTGCTCCGCTATAACGCAGACAACGGCCAGAGTATTTAGCGGTCTCACATAGATATACCGGAGTCTCCATGAAGATCATTGTCCTTAACCTGCCCCGCGATCTAACCGAAGAAGGGCTCGCCGAGTTGTTCAAAGAGCATGGCAGCATCGATGCCTGCGATCTCGTCATGGATGCCAATACCGGCATATCGAAAGGCTTTGGCTTCGTCGAAATGCCAGCAGAGGAAGAGGCCGAAGCGGCCATCACAGCGCTACACGGCACCAGGGTCAATAAGAGCAAGATCAGGGTAAAGCCGGCGACGTCGTAAAGCCGCCCAACCTTCTACCTCAGGCAGCAACCTGCCAATTCTCAATCGTCACCGGGTGCATCTCATAGATCGCCTGATATTCGACCTCAAATGCTTCCCGAACCGGAATGCCCTCTGCCTCTGCGCGGTCATCGGCTAAGTCCGCTGCCACTTTACGGGCATGAGTGTCTCGTTCGGCCTCAGTCCAGCAGCGATAAAGCGGCCATTGTTCAGAATACTCATTCACCCATTCGCAGCCCGTCATGTCTGACAGCATCAGATACACCAGGTGATCCCGAGTCTCGCCTAACAATGTCGCGCCGCGGATAAAGCCTTCATCGTCGGTCGAGGCTAAAAATTCTGTCCCGCTCGCTTGGTCCCGGATGACGCAGCCACGATGATTCAGCGTTATCTCGAGCGGAAAGGCGCGCTGGCTGTTCCAGGCGTAAAGCTGGCTGACGGGGATCTTCCGGGTTGGCAAAAAATCGGTATGCATAATCTTCTCCTACTGATGTAGCCCGTTACTCTTTTGGCTGGGCCACCGTTTATCCGATGAATAGAGAATATCTTCCTTATTCGTCATTTAATGGGGTATAAGAAATAGGAGGAGAAAACCACTTATGGCCTATACCAAGCTGCGCGACATGCTGGAACTCGCGCTTGAACTTCAGGTTAGCTCGCTCGGGCTCACCATCGATCAGCTCATAGCCCGAACTGGCCGCAGCCGCAAAACCGTGGAACGGATGTTGCAGGGGTTGGACGAAATTGGGCTGGAGGTCGAGCTTAGCCGGTTGGAGAGCGACCATCATTTGACCAAGCGTTGGCGGCTGCAAGCCGACCTGCCTGGCATGCTTCTAACGCTACAACCTAACGAGCGCGCTGCCCTCGAACGCCATCTCCAGACGATGCCGGAGGGTATCGCCACCGTCGCCCTGACCAAACTACTCGGCAATCAGAAGCCCTTGTCCAACCATTTGGCGATTGATGAAGAAGAGCTGATCAATCGAACCGCCCATATCGGTCGCACCGGACCCCGCACTCAGGCCAATGAGGCCCATATGGCAGTCTTTGAACGTGCCATTCAGGGATTTGAGAAATTGGAAATTCGATACCGAGCGCTCAGGCAGCGCAGCGCCACTTGGCGCACCGTCGATCCACTGGGTCTCCTCTTCGGGCGATTTGGCTATCTGGTTGCGGCGCGTGGCGATTATCCAGCGACGTATCGGCTCGATTTGATTGAGGATGTTCGACCCACCGGGTCAATTTTCGAAGCACGCACCGACTGGAACCTCAAAGACTGGGCCGCTGACAGTTTCGGCATATTTCACGGTGACGACATCCTGGATGTTCGATTGCGGTTTACGGGGGAAGCCGCCAAGCGCGCCGAAAAAGTCCGCTTCCACCGTAGCCAGAAAATACGCCGCGTGCGAGGCGGATTGGTCGTCGAACTACGCTGCCAGGGACACCGCGAATTGATCCATGAACTGTGCCACCCTGATTGGTTAGGACAGGTGCAGATCGAGGCACCGGACTCACTACGCGATGAGTTTATGGGGTACTTAGAACAGTTACGGAGTGTGACTTGTTAACGGAGCCGGTATTTATGGCGGAGGGAGAGGGATTCGAACCCTCGAGACGGTTGCCCGCCTACACGCTTTCCAAGCGTGCGCCTTCAGCCACTCGGCCACCCCTCCAGCGGCGCACAATCTAGCATCGTTCACCAATATCTCAAGCACTTGACGTTGTTTGCGCATCAACCGGACACAAATCTGTTCCAACACAAAACTTGCAGCCACCCAGTAGGGTTATTAGGCTCCATTCAGCAAACGCGTATAGGGAGTGATCAGGTGATTATTTGCCGGATATTGGGCTATTTACTGGCCATCATTGCTGTTGCTGCGGTCGGGTATGAGGCTTGGCAAGCGGTTGGAAATGGCGGCTGGAAAATAATCACGCTGGGTGAGCTTTGGTTTACACTCGACGCCCAAAGTCTCAGCGTCAGTCAGGCCGGTATCCAACGCTATGTTGCGCCGTGGCTGTGGGAACCAGTTATCACAACAATTTTATTGTGGCCTGGCTGGGCGGTATTTGGTGTCCCAGCATTGTTGTTGATGTGGGTCGGCCGCAAACGCAGCAAGCGTGGCCGGTTCGGCGGGTAACCGACCAGCTTAATCGCCGCCGATCCGCAGCGCTTCGATAAAGGCGGTTTGCGGAATTTCCACCGAGCCAAACTGGCGCATCCGCTTTTTGCCTTCTTTCTGCTTGTCCAGCAGCTTACGTTTTCGTGAGACATCGCCGCCATAACATTTAGCGGTCACATCCTTGCGCATCGCACTGATGGTTTCACGAGCAATCACCTTGCCCCCAATCGCCGCCTGAATAGGAATTTTAAACAGCTGTCGGGGCACCAAATCCTTAAGACGGCTACAAATGCCGCGACCGCGATATTCCGACTGCGTGCGATGGACAATCATCGATAGCGCATCAACCGGTTCGGTATTCACCAGGATCGAGACTTTGACCAGCTCGCCTTCACGATAATCTTCCATTTGATAATCAAAGCTGGCATAGCCGCGTGTGACTGACTTCAACCGATCATAAAAATCAAACACCACCTCATTGAGCGGCAGACGGTATACCGCCATCGCCCGGGTTCCCGCGTAGGTCAGCTCAATCTGTTCGCCACGCCGCTCCTGACAGAGCGCTAAAACCGGCCCAAGAAAATCATCCGGCACCAAAATCGTCGCTCTGATCCACGGCTCTTCGACCTTGTCGATCTTTACGACATCAGGCCAGTCGGCAGGGTTATGGATTTCTTCCATATCACCGTTATTCATATGAACCCGATAGATGACTGACGGTGCGGTGGTAATCAAATCGAGATCAAACTCGCGCAGTAGCCGTTCCTGAACGATCTCAAGATGCAGCAAACCGAGAAAGCCGCAGCGATAGCCAAAACCCAGCGCTGCCGAGGTCTCTGCCTCATAATGAAAGCTGGAATCATTGAGCCGTAATTTCGCCAGGCTTTCCCGTAGATCTTCATAATCATCTGCATCAACCGGGAACAGACCGCAGAACACCACTGGCACTGAAGGCTGAAAACCGGCCAGAGGTTCCGTAACCGGAGATTTTTCATCGATAATCGTGTCACCGACCTGGGTTTCAGCGACGTGCTTGATTGACGCCGTGATATAGCCAACCTCACCGGGATAAAGCGAATCCACTGATGTCGCTTTAGGTGAAAACACGCCAACGCTGTCTATCGAATGGACGGCGTCCGTTGCCATAAACTTGACCTTCATACCGCGTTTCAGCACACCGTCCTTGATTCGCACCAGGACAATCACGCCGAGATAGGCATCATACCAACTATCAACCAGCAAGGCCTGTAGCGGGGCGTCTTTCTCGCCCTCAGGCGACGGCAGTTTTTGAACCAGAGATTCCAGCACCTCCTCAATGCCCTGCCCAGTTTTAGCCGACACATGAATCGCTTCGGATGCATCGAGCCCGATAACATCTTCGATCTGGGTCTGAATACGTTCGGGTTCCGCCGCCGGTAAGTCGATCTTGTTCAGGACGGGGATAATCTCATGATCTGCATCCAGCGCCAGATAAACGTTTGCCAATGTCTGTGCTTCAACGCCCTGACTGGCATCAACGACCAACAACGATCCCTCACACGCTGCCAATGACCGACTAACCTCATAAGTAAAGTCGACATGGCCGGGGGTATCCATCAGGTTGAGCTGATAGGTTTCACCGTCCTTGGCCTTATAGGCCAGTCGCACCGTTTGCGCCTTGATCGTAATGCCGCGCTCGCGCTCAATATCCATTGTATCGAGCATCTGTTCCTTCAGTTCTCGAGTGGAAACACCACCACAGACCTGAATCAAGCGGTCAGCCAGGGTCGACTTCCCGTGATCAATATGGGCAACGATTGAGAAGTTACGAATGTGGGATAGATCGCTCATAAAATATTCTTGATACTCAGAAACTGTTCTATTTTTTCAGCGTGGCCGGGGAAATAAGAACGTTGAATTCCTTGCACCAAATGACAACGCTCTTCACGGGTGCAATATCAGTGCCTTTGGGCAATTCATATACTTGGCTACCTTCAAAGGACCGTAGCTTGCCGAGATCCGTCTTCTTCGCCGCTTTAAAATCAGCGCTATTCATGATCTTGCCCTTATCGGCGAGATAGATATGAAAACGAGGACCCGGCCCAACTTTAAAATCTGGTTTTAGATGAAGCAGATTTCCGCCAGACTTTCCTTTGAGAACCTCAACGGACCCCTTTCCGTAATGCACGGGGTCTGACGGGTTGGCATGAATAAAATTGCCGGTCGCGACGACCATCTTTTCGGAGCGGTTTTCAACTTTTTCCATCGCGGGCGGTGGTGGAAAAAGAAAGGGATAAATAAAGATACCGACGGCAAAATCGCCCGCTCCACCAAAAACCAGGGCAACAAAAACAGTCAGAATTGTTTTTTTCATCGTAAGAAGTCTCCAGGTTTTTCTAATGGGCTACTTCAGAAAATAGGATCGCGTTATGTGTCTCACAACAACTCTTTTAACCACGGAGCGTACCACCGGCCTGCTTCGCTACATTGGCGACAATCTTCTCCGCTACATCATCAATTTCTTTTTCGGTCATGGTCGCATCAACGGGCTGTAGCGTCACCGCAAGTGCCAAAGACTTTTTACCGCCTTCAACACCCTTACCACGATACACATCAAACAGCTCAGCATCGGTAATCAAGGCGCGATCAACGGTCCTAATCGCTCGCAACACATCGCTTGCTGCAACGTCTTCATCAACAATAAAAGCAAAATCGCGCCGCACCGGTTGAAACGCAGATAACGTCAGGAGCGGTTTCGACGCACCGCCCTTTGATTTACGCGGGGGGATGTTGTCGATGAAAACTTCAAATACCGATATCGGACCATCAATATCCATCGCGGCAGCAACACGCGGGTGCAGCTCACCAAACTGGGCCAAAATATTCGGCCCGAGGCGCAAGCAGCCTGACCGACCCGGATGATACCAGCCCGGCGCATCGATCGAGACCTGCAAATTATCTACTGGTGCGCCCACGGCGGACAACGCCGCAATAACATCTGCCTTCGCATGAAATGCATCAACGGGTTCAGCCTTTACGGCCCAGCTCCGGGCTCCGGTCTGTCCCGCTCTGGCGCCCGCCGCCACCATCGCCTGGCCTTCCGGCGTATCGTCAGCATATTGCGGACCGACCTCAAACAAAGACGGATTTTCCATGCCGCGTGCCTGATTGCGCGCAATCGCCGCGATTAAGTTTGGCAAAACCGATGGCCGCATCGTATCAAGATCAGCGCTGATTGGATTTACCAGCCGCAATGACTCCGGCACATCGCCAAACAGAGATACCGTTTTTGCATCGAGGAATGAATAAGTGACCGCTTCGACCAATCCATTGCTCGCCAGAGTACGGCGAATGGTTTCGACACGATCTTGAGCCGCGTTTCGCACCGGATTTGGCACCACCGCATCATTTGGCAAGGGCAAAGCTGGAATGTCATCATAGCCGTGAATGCGGAGCACCTCTTCAACCAGATCAGCTTCGCCTTCAATATCAGGTCGCCATGGCGGTACTACACAGCGTAGCTCATCACCTTCAACAACTGGCTCAAATCCCAGGACCGTAAGGAATTTTTCCTGCTCTGCCACCGGTACGTCAATCCCGCCAAGCGACAGAACACGTGATGTTCGCAAGGACTGGCTTTGCTGCCAATTCGGCAATTCACCTGCGACGGTGAGTTCAGATGCTTCACCACCACAGATATCGAGGATCATCCGGCTGGCAATTTCCGTGCCCCACTCGAGAGAGGTCGGATCAATGCCACGCTCAAATCGATAGCGCGCATCAGAAATGATGCCGAGCTTGCGACCGGTCTCTGCGATCCGGATCGGATCAAATAGAGCAACTTCTAAAAAGACGTTTTTCGTCGTTTCACTACACCCAGACGCGATACCGCCCATGACCCCGCCGATACCCTGCGGGCCATTATCGTCAGCAATAACAATCATGCCGTCTTCAAGGGCGTACTCACGCTCATCAAGCGCTTCGAGTTTTTCGCCTGATTTGGCAAATCGCATGGTGAGGTCGCCGCTAACCTTGTCGGCATCAAACACATGGAGCGGACGTCCGAGGTCAAAGGTCGACCAGTTGGTGATATCAACCAGCGCGGAGATCGGTCGTAGACCAATGGCCCGGAGGCGATCCTGTAACCATTGTGGGCTTTCACCGTTCGTCACATTGCGGAAGGTGCGTCCAACAACCATCGGACAGGCGTCGCCCGCATCAGAAGAAAAATCACGCTGCCACTTAATATTACTTTCAAACCCGCCCGCGACCTTGGTGTCGTCCAGCGGCTTTAAAGTGCCAAGCCCTGCCGCCGCCAGATCGCGTGCGATGCCGCGAACGCTGGCGCAATCTCCCCGGTTCGGCGTCAGGGCTATATCGATTATAGCGTCATCCATACCCGCCCACTTCGCCCAACCTTCGCCAATTGGTGCGTCTTCGGGCAACTCGATGATCCCCTCGTGATCATCGGACAGACCCATCTCACGCTCAGAGCACAGCATCCCGTTGGAGTCTTCGCCACGAATTTTCGATGGCTTGAGCGTCATATCGGAACCAGGAATATAGCTCCCGCTCGGCGCAAAAACGCCCTTCATGCCAGCGCGCGCGTTCGGCGCGCCACAAACCACCTGTTCATCGCCACTGCCGGTATCCACGACGCAAAGCTGCAATCGATCCGCATTGGGATGTTGGCGGGCTTCTTTGACATAGCCGATGGTAAAGGGCGCTAAGGCTTCGCCACGATCATCAATACCTTCGACCTCGAGACCCAGCATCGACAAACGGTCGGTGATCTCCTCAAGAGAGGCCTCGGTTTCAAGATGTTCCTTGAGCCAGGAGAACGTAAACAGCATTGCTTAAACTCCCTTCGCCACAGAAGGGATATCAAGGGCAGAAAACCCGTAGTGCCTGAGCCAGCGCAAATCAGATTCATAAAATGTCCGAAGATCAGGTATGCCATATTTAAGCATTGCCGCGCGTTCGATCCCGAGACCAAAGGCGAAACCCTGATACTTGGTTGAGTCGATTCCGCACGCCGCAAGAACATTTGGATGCACCATGCCGCAGCCGAGAATTTCGAGCCAATCCGCACCAGCCCCAATCGTCAGACCGCCGCCTTCACGCGAACAGCCAATATCCATTTCAGCGGAGGGTTCTGTGAATGGGAAATAAGATGGGCGAAAACGCGCCGGCAAATCATCAACGCCAAAGAACGTCCGACAGAATTCAATCAAGCAACCTTTGAGGTGTCCCATATGGGTCGTTTCATCGATGACCAGGCCTTCGATCTGATGGAACATCGGTGAATGGGTCGCATCATAATCGGCGCGGAAAGTACGGCCAGGCACCACAATCCGAATCGGTGGTTCCTGCTCAACCATAGTGCGGATTTGGACAGGCGATGTATGGGTCCGCAATACCAGTCGCGAGCCGTCTTCTTTTTCAGGCAAGTAGAACGTGTCGTGTTCCTGACGGGCGGGATGTTCAGGCGGAATATTGAGCGCGGTGAAATTGTTGAAGTCGGTTTCGATGTGAGGGCCTTCTGCGACTTCGAACCCCATTTCGCAGAAAATCGCCAGCATCTCATCAATTGTCTGGCTGATCGGATGTATTCGACCGTCCTGACTAGGACGAACCGGCAGGGAGACATCAATGGCTTCATCGATCAGCCGCGCATCGAGCGCACCGGCTTCAAGATCTTCCTTGCGCGCCGCAAGAGCGCCGTTAATCGTCACTTTGACGGTATTAATCGCCTGACCCAGCGCTTTGCGTTCTTCAGGGGCGGCCTTGCCAAGACCTTTTAGAAGTCCTGTGACACTACCTTGCTTACCCAGCGCTGCAACGCGGATCGCTTCAAGCGCGTCGAGATCTACCGCACCGTCGATATCGGCGAGCAGAGTATCGCGTAAACTATCGAGATTTTCTGTTGTCATCCGCCAATGCCCATTACGCCGCCCGCAGCCAGCAAAGCGTCCCTGTCACGATAGCGACGCCGTACTGGGTTATTTGCGGGTAAACCCCAAGCTTTTGATCCGAAGCCGCTGGCTCAGTCAGCCAACGCAGCTTGAGCCTGTTCACAGATCGTTTTGAACGCTGCCGGTTCCTTAACCGCCAGTTCAGACAGAACCTTTCGGTCAAGTTCGATACCTGCCCGGTTCAAACCATTCATCAGGCGGGAGTAGGTTAACCCATGCAGACGGGCACCAGCGTTGATCCGCTGAATCCACAAGGCGCGAAAACTGCGCTTGCGATTGCGGCGATCGCGATAGGCGTATTGCAGCCCCTTCTCGACCTTTTCCTTGGCAACCCGGAAGGCGGTGCGGTTACGACCGCGATAGCCTTTGGCTTGTGCTAAAACTTTTTTGTGGCGGGCGTGCGCTGCAACGCCGCTTCTTGCGCGTGACATTTCGTTTCTCCGTCAGGTTCGTTTATAGATAAGGCATATATTGACGCACGAGCTTGGCATCCTGCGGAGCCAAAGTCGTCGTACCGCGGGCTTTGCGGCGCATCTTGTATGACTTTTCTTCGAGGCAATGGCGCTTATACGCATAGTTGCGTTTGACCTTGCCGGTACCGGTTTTGGAGAAGCGCTTTTTGGCGCTCGATTTTGTCTTCATCTTGGGCATTTCCAATATCCTTATAGTGATCGGTTATCATTCAAACCGCCTCGGCATGCCCACTATCCTGCATCATATGGCGATGCGGATAATTCGCCGGGCGATCTGTTCTCACGCAAAACTGCGCCTGAGTCGTCTCAAGGCCGCGGTTTATAACGGTCCTGCGGAAAGATTGCAAGTAGGTAGAACGGATAAAGGGCGAGCCATGGCCCGCCCTCTAAATCAACTTTGCCCACCCCTTAACGTGGTACGAGTACCATCACCATTTGGCGACCTTCCATACGAGGGTATTGCTCTACCTTCGCCTGGGATTCGAGATCATCTTTAACCCGGTTCAACACGTTCATGCCGAGGTCCTGATGGGCCATTTCACGGCCGCGAAAACGCAGGGTAACCTTCACCTTATCCCCGTCACCGAGGAACCGGTTCATCGCCCGCATTTTGACATCATAATCATGGGACTCGATGCCAGGACGCATCTTGATCTCTTTGACCTCGATGGTTTTCTGCTTCTTGCGGGCTTCTGCCTTACGTTTCTGATCTTCGTATTTCAGCTTGCCATAATCGAGAATCTTACAGACCGGCGGGCTCGCATTAGAAGCCATCTCTACCAAGTCGAGCCCTGCGGCTTCCGCTTTTGCAATAGCTTCTGCTGTCGGCACGACACCGAGAACTTCGCCGTCTTCGGCAACAAGCCGTACTTCAGGAACCTCGATTAATTCATTTATGCGCCGCGTATCCTTCTGGGGTTGCGGCTGCTGGTAAGGTCGTCTTGCGATGGGCGTTTCTCCTTCAATAATGGGTCCGCCGACCCTGAAAACCTGCCAATTTAACCGGCAGGCGGTGCGGATTCCTCAGTAAGTCTAGCAACCGCTTCGGTCAAGGCAAGGACTTCCTGATCCTTGCCCCCAAGGCGGCGAATGGCAACTGTACGCTCTTCCAGCTCCTTGGCCCCAACCACAAATATGGCCGGTACTTTGGCAAGGCTGTGTTCACGTATCTTATAATTAATCTTTTCATTGCGCGCGTCGAGTTCAGCCCGAAGGCCAGCTGCCCGGAGCGTCGCAACAACCTCTGCGCCATATTCATCTGCGGCGTTGGTTATCGTCGCGACGGTAACCTGCGTCGGGGATAGCCAAAGCGGCATCCGCCCAGCATAGTTCTCGATCAAAATACCAATAAAGCGCTCGAATGAGCCCAAAATCGCGCGATGCAGCATAACCGGACGATGCTTTTGACCATCCTCTGCCACAAACTCCGCATCAAGACGTTCAGGCAGCACAAAATCGACCTGCAACGTTCCACATTGCCAGTCACGACCGATAGCGTCGCGCAACACGAATTCAAGCTTGGGACCGTAGAACGCGCCTTCACCGGGATTGAGTGAGTATTCCAACCCAGCAGCATCAACCGCTTCTTTCAACGCTCCTTCGGCCTTGTCCCAGACACTATCTTCACCGGCCCGGACTTCCGGTCGGTCAGAAAATTTGACCACAACGTCGGTAAAGCCAAAATCGGCATAAATCTTGAGCAGCAGATCACAGAACTCTTTGGTCTCCGCTGTCACCTGATCTTCAGTGCAGAAGATATGTGCATCGTCCTGGGTAAAGGCGCGCACCCGCATCAGACCATGCAACGCGCCTGACGGCTCATATCGATGGCAGGAGCCAAACTCAGCCATTCGCATCGGTAGATCACGATAGCTCTTAATGCCCTGCCGGAAAATCTGCACATGGCCTGGACAATTCATCGGCTTAACGGCCAGTGTCCGGTCATCCTCGGTATCCGCCGTGAACATATGCTCGCGGAATTTATCCCAGTGGCCAGATTTTTCCCACAAAGCGCGATCAAACAAGGTCGGGGTTTTAACTTCTTGATAGTCGGCCTCATCAAGGCGCGCGCGCATATAATCTTCTATCGCGCGATACAGCGTCCAACCCTTGGGATGCCAGAAAGCAGACCCGACAGCTTCTTCCTGGAAATGGAACAGGTCCATCTCGCGTCCAAGACGCCGGTGATCACGTTTCTCGGCTTCTTCGAGCTGATGCAGATAGACGCGCAGCTCCTTGGGATCGCGCCAGGCGGTACCATAAATCCGCTGTAGCATCGCATTGCGGGCATCACCACGCCAATAGGCACCAGCGAGCTTCAACAACTTGAAGCCTTTGCCGACATGGCCGGTGGATGGCAAATGCGGCCCTCGACACAGATCAAACCAGTCACCCTGATGATAGACAGAGACGTCTTCAGTGGCGGGCAGGCCTTCGATAAGCTCGGCTTTGTATTTCTCGCCCATGCCAAAAAATTTCTCGATGGCCTCGTCGCGATCCCAAACCTCGCGCACAAAAGGTTCATCGTCAGCAATAATCTCTGCCATACAGGCTTCGATCTTTTCCAGATCTTCGGGTGTGAATGGTTCCTCGCGGGCGAAATCATAATAGAAGCCATGCTCGATCGATGGCCCAATTGTGACCTGGGTTCCGGGATAAAGTTTCTGAACGGCTTGCGCCATAACGTGCGCAGCATCATGCCGGATCAGTTCCAACGCATGCTCGTCTTTTCTAGTGACGATGCTGACATCGGCATCGGACTCAATCACCCGCGCAACATCACGCACCTCACCATCGACCACAACAGCAATTGCCGCCTTGGCCAGACCAGGTCCTATATCCGCTGCCAAATCGGCACCAGAAACCGGTCCGTCAAATTTGCGGACGCTACCGTCTGGCAGGGTAAGTGAGACGCCTTCTCCCGACGCGCTCGCGGCGCGTGGAGCCTCTGCGCTCTCGTTCGCAGTGCTCATGAGGGTCTTATCATTTGGCGTTCATTCAGGTGATCGTACCCGTCGTTAAAACAAAAGCTATTCCAGAAACAGACATAGCAAGCAGCCATTTAACGCAATCTTAACGCTGCGGCAACTGCTTCGACCGAAAGTTCTGTTAGATTATCACGTCTCAGGACTTCTACTTCCGTCCCGCGCGGCGCCGTTAGGGCCGGGTCAGACGCCGCAGAAAACAAAACAACTGTCGGGCAACCAACCGCCGCCATCATATGTATCGGGCCAGTATCATTGCCGACCGCCCCAGCTGCTTGTCGGGCGAGCGAAGCGATATCCGCCAAATCCGTCTGGCCACAAAGGTCTATGGTGGACTGACAGGAAGATACTATTTCTTGCGCCAAAGGTGCCTCAGAGTCCGACCCCAGTATGACCGGCTGCGTACCCTGATCGGCCAAATTCCTCGCCAGCTCTGCGTAGCAATCCGCCGGCCAGCGTTTGGTAAGCCGATGCGGCGCACCGCCTGGAACCAGCAGCACAAAACGTTTTTCGAGACCGAATCCAGCGATATCCGAAGTCGCCCAAGATAGATCCGCGGCCGGCATAGAAGAGATACCCGCCATTGCCAGCTGCTCATCTTGACGTTCAATGGAATGCATAAAGTCGCGGTCTGGATTGGCATGGGGGTGCGAACAGCCCTGTGCAATGCCAGACCATTCCGGCCGCTGCTGAGCGCCAAACAATCTGAAATACCAGCCACTGCGATCAGAGGTTTGCATGTCATAGACGCGGGTAAAGCCGCCGGTTCGTAACCGCGCCTTTAATGCCAACCACGTCGGCACCTGCCACAAAGCCGGCCTAGAATCGGTCCAGATTTCATCGAAATAGCCGCTCGGTTCGAGAAACTTCTCAAAAGTCGGTGTCGTCAGAAGCGTAATGTTTGCATCGGGGTGATGTTGGCGAATAGCCGCGAATGGCCCGAGCGCTAGAACGATATCGCCCAGTGCACCAAGCTTTATGACCAGTATTTTTTTGTGAGGATCATCCGCCATGACCAAACTGGTCCGATAATATCTCTTGATAAACCGTCATGGTGCGCTCACCCATCAAGTCCTTTGTGTAATTTTCGCGAACATTTGCGATACCACGGCGCGCCATTTGATCACGGGTCTCATTATCAATGGAAAGTGCTTCGCGCAGGAGGTCAACCAGAGCACTGGCATCATCGGGAGGGACCAACCACCCATTCTCGCCATGCGTCACGGTTTCCCGGGCAGCACCATGGTCGGTCGCGATAACGGGACGGCCCATTGATTGCGCCTCGACGATGACGCGTCCAAACGCCTCGGCATCCACCGATGCAGACACCACCAAATCAGCCAGCATAAAAGCTGCCGGCATATCACGGCAGTCACCTGGCAGATGGACCACCGATTCCAGACCCAGGCGAACAATATCTTCCTGTAGCTCCCGGACATAGGCCTCACGGCCTTGATCACTGCCTACCATGATACAGCGCAGCCCATCGCGGTTCTCAAGGCGGCTTAACGCCTCCAGCATGACCTTGTGACCCTTCCAGCGGGTCAGACGAGCCGGTAACATGACAACCGTGGCGTCATCAGGAATCCGCCAGGCTTCGGCGAGCTGAATAACGCGTTCTGGGCTCACCGCGGCTGGATCGAAGAATTTGATATCAGCGCCGCGCGGTACCACCCGTACCTTGTCTGCCGGCACGCCATAGCGATCGCAAATCTGGTCGCCAATAAATTGCGATATTGCGATGACAAGATCGCCGCGTGCCATCACCGAGTTGTAATATTTCTTAAGCGGGTTGCCCGCCGCATAGTTACCGTGAAATGTCGTTATGAACTTAACGCCGGTTTTTTGCGCAGCCCCAAGAGCACTCCAGGCGGGAACGCGGCTCCGCGCATGCAGAATATCGACATTATGCTCCTGAATTAACGATATCAGCCGATCAACGTTCCGGTACGCGGTTATCGGATTCTTACTGGCGGCAGGAAATTCAATATGCACTCCACCGGCACGTTCGACCTCATGCATCATCGGACCGCCACTGGACACAACGATCGCGCGCCAGCCAGCCGCCGTTAGCGCCTGCGTGATATCTATCGCGCCACGCTCGACCCCACCAGTGACCAATGATGGTAAAATTTGCATAACGACAGGGGACTCTTTGTTGGAAGATTTCCCGGTGCTAGATTGAGATGTGGCAGACTCCATATCCTTGACTTACCGCCGGACCAGTAGGGCACGCAATGGCTAATACACCAAAAACATTCACACGTGATGATGGCGCATCGATTGCCTACCACAAAACAGAGGGCGACGGGCCAGGCGTAATCTTCCTCGGCGGCTTTATGTCAGACATGGATGGCACTAAAGCCATTGCCCTGGAAGCGCACTGCCAAAAGCAGGGCCGCGCCTATCTACGGTTCGATTATCAGGGCCACGGACATTCTTCCGGAGAGTTCAAAGAAGGGACAATTGGCAAATGGGCAGCAGATGCAATTGCGGCCATCGACGCGCTAACAGACGGCCCACAAATCCTCGTGGGCTCGTCAATGGGTGGCTGGATCATGTTGCTCGCCGCCCTTGCCCGTCCCGAGCGCGTTACGGGTTTAGTCGGCATCGCAGCGGCGCCGGATTTCACTGAGGCGCTAATGTGGAAGGGCTTTTCAACGGAAATACAGGAAACCCTACAACGTGACCGGGTCTATTACGCGCCATCCGAATATGGCGACCAGCCCTACGCCATAACGATGGATCTCATCGAAGACGGCCGCGAGCATCTACTGCTGGAGGACCCGATTGCTATCAAATGTCCGGTTCATTTATTTCAAGGCATTGTCGATGACGCGGTGCCGTGGGAACACGCGCTTACCATTTCACGTCGGCTGGAAACCGACGATGTGACCACCACCTTTATCAAGGACGGCGATCACCGCCTGTCTCGAGAAGAAGACCTAGCAAAGATATTTGCCGCAGTGGATAGGTTAGCACGTTAAAGGGCAAACCTTCCTAAAAAGGTCATCATTCGCAGTTGTATATTCTATCATTTGGGCGGACGATAAACATTCCATTGGCGATTTTTTTGGGAGGGGTTCGATGCGGTGTCTTTTAGCGGTTCTGTTGTTGGTCTCCTCTATCGCCGCCCCTAGCGTCGGCCAGACTGTTTGTACCCGCTACAGCGATGGGCTCACAACATCTGACCCCAATCACGCAGGATGTATTAAAGACTACGACAGTTCCGATCTATTATTGGTTAGGTGGGTTGATGTACGATCGGATTGCGATGCCTGTTCCGCCCTAATCGACAGCTATAACGATCTGGTGCGCACCCGGTTTCAGCTCAGCCGCCAGATTGCCATGATCGAAAAAGAAACTTCCTGGATGCAAGAACAAGGCAGAGCTCGTCGGTCCAGGTTTGAGTCCTCTTCACAAGCTGATGGAGAAGGGCTTTCTGCAGGTGCTGAATCGGCTGCCGCCGGATATTTGGCTCGTGCCCAAGCAGCCGCGGCAGCGGAACAGGAACTCAAACCAGCGCTGGAAATACAGGTTCAGACGCTTCGGCAGTTGGTCGCAAATTTGCGCTCTGAAATTACAAAATGCGAACGGCAATGTTCACAGCAACGAGAAGGCACCGGAACCGCAGTCGGCGGCACGGAGGCACCACCCCTAGTACGCCTGCCCTTCGCCTGGAACGGTCAATATCCATCCGTTTGTCACAGGTGTGAACGGTTGGCGCAGAGACTCAATGAGCTCCCGACGTTGTTTTACAGAGAAAAGGAGAAGCTCGAATTAGCGAGCGCCAGAAAGACATTGGCAGAAACCCGAATTCAGTTATTAAGAGGGGGTGCCATCGGTTACACCGCAGACGGTCGACGCAGAGATATCGAGCGACAGGAAGCGATACTCAGGCCAGCACAAGCGGAGATCAATCTCCTTAATCGCAACATCGAAGTGATCATCGAGAATTTCACGGCAACCCTGGAACGGTATAATATCTGTGTCCGGCAATGCCAGGGGCAAAAAAGTGCCTGCATCGTTTCTGGTGACAAGGTCGAACCGATCCGTATCGGGTCCAACGACAAGTATGGCACCACGGCGGCCTTCACCAACAAGGTGAAAGATACCGCAGCTGGCGCGTTGGGTGGATTACTCGGTGGACTCACCGGCGGTGCCATCAATCTTGGTGGCGGTGACGACGACAAGCAGTCAGGACCGAAGATTGAATCCGACCCTTTGTCGGAAGGTGATTACACCCATATCAAAGGTGGTGGATTCGATGTCGGGATGCGCGCCGGATTTGTCGACGGCAACTTCATCGTCAGTCATAAGATTTTCGAGTCGCCCGATGACAACTCCACCTTCCATGCCATGTGGCTGGTGGACAGCAAGGGGCGCAAGATTTTACCCAAGCGCTATCTGGTTTACGATATTTATGTGGATCACAAACTTACCGTATGGTGGACCTACGACCATTGGACCAACGGCGAACATGATTATCACAGCGAAGGCGGCTGGTCCGAGGAATGGACTGAAGACCTGGGCAAGCTAAGGCTGATCTTCGAGGGCGAAAAGGGCGTCAAGAACAGCATCTGGTACCAATCAGGTTTCGACACCGCGGTGAAGGGTGTGCGGTCGGTGGCGGCGGTCTATGAAAACGTCGACCCGGACATTCTCAAGGGGCCCTGCCCGGTTCGAACTGTGGCACATCTGACAAAGCCGTCACAGACGCCAGTCCTGAACACGGTACCTCTGGTTGGTGACATGTTTCGCGGTAAGAAGACAGACGACGACAACCCGTTACTGGTCCTGATTAAGCCGCGCATCATCAAGGACGCGCAATAGGCTCGGTAACAGACGGAAGAGAAAGTCGGAGATTTGAACCTGCGGCCCACTGGTTAAGAGTCCGCCGTCTCCGCCAAAATCGCCTTTAGACCTGCCCGATAATCTGGGTAAGCCAGCTTCACCCCGAGGGCAGATTTGATGAGGCTGTTATCGATCCGTCGGTTGTCGGCATAAAAACTCCGCGCCATATCGCTCAGCGGTGCACCATCAAACGGAATAGCAGGTGGTGGCTTTATGTCCAACAGCTCTGCGGCGTACTCAACCACCGTCGAACTCATCGCTGCCTCGTCATCACACACGTTGTAAATTGAACCAGGACGCGGGCGCTTTATAGAGGCTTCAAGCACCGAAACAATGTCATCGACATGGATACGGGAAAACAGATGACCCTCTTTTATAATTCTCCGTGCCCGACCTGCCCTGAGCTGATCTATAGCACTGCGTCCGGGCCCATAAATACCCGCGAGACGGAAAACATGCGCTGACAAACCAATCGTGGAAACACAATTGAGCCAGGCTTCCTCAGACTCAATCCGCCGAAGGCCTCGTGTTGTCGTTGCCCGCAACGGAGCATTTTCATCAACCAAAGCGCCACCGGTATCGCCATAGACGCTGGTCGCCGACAAATAGCCAATCCATTTGAGAGACTTCATTGCTGCCAGATCATGGCGATGCAAATTGAGGACAGGATCACCCGCTTCGCCCGGCGGCGCAGACAACAATATATGGGTGGCACCCTCCAGTGCAGACTGATCCAAGAGCGGCGCGGTGCCGTCAAACATCTGACACTCAACACCCTCTGCTTTTAAAGCCGCACACTTTTCTTCTGAACGCGCCGTCGCAGAAACCGACCAGCCTGCCGCGCGCAAAGTCGTCGCCAGCCGCCGGGCGGTAAATCCAAAACCAAAGCAGAAAAGATGGGACATGATCGTATCAGGAGCCTATATCGGTAGGGCGAACACACTTTTCGGATTGTAACGGTTTGCGCCGATGGCAAACAGCACCAAGCGGACTATATTTTTTGTCAGCGTAATTTTAATTGCGGGAGTGGTCTCCGCACCCGCCAGCGATGCGCAGCATGGAAAAATCCTGACGCCCAAAAGCACCGCGGCCCGCGAATATGCCGCCTGTATGGCACTTGCCCGTTCGAAACCAAAGGCCGCGCATGAATCTGCCCTGGCCTGGCGCAAAAAAGGTGGTGGCGATGCCGCAATCCATTGTATTGCGGTCTCGTTACTCGGACTCGGGCAGTACAGCCAGGCCGCTCGAATGCTGGAAGAACTCGCCGATCAACCAAATCCCAAACGACCTGATCTGCGGGCCGGGCTTTATGGACAGTCCGCCAATGCCTGGAACATCGCGGGACGGCCACAAACCGCCGCAAAGCTACTCACCAAGGCGATTAAATTACAGCCTGACAATCTTGACCTCCTGATCGATCGCAGCATCGCCCATGCCGGTCTTGGACAATATTGGAAATCGCTGGATGATCTCAATCTCGTGGTCGAGAAAGCTCCGGACAATGCCGATGCTTTGATCTTTCGCGCCAGCGCCTGGCGCAAGGTCGGCACGCTTGATCTGGCCGAACAGGATATTGTGGCGGCGCTCGCTCTAAAACCCGACGACCCCGACGGGCTGCTGGAGCGTGGTCTGATCCGCAAGGCCCAAGGCGAGATCGCAGCCGCCCGCAAGGACTGGCTCCGCGTACTGGAAATCTCGGTCGAAGGCCCACTGACCGAAGCCGCCCGACGAAATTTAGAAACGATTGACGTCAGGAAGTAACGGTGAAACGAAAGCCTCATTCACGGTGGACATCTACGCATCAATCGTAGCCGTAACCCGAAAAATTTGCGTGCTCTGTAAAACCTTGAGCGCCATCAAACGCTTTCTTATCAACAGCGAGACACCGAATAATGCCCGCCAATATTCGTTCGATGGTAATGAAACCTTTGCCTTCATAGGCATATAGGTCCTTGGTACTGCACTGTGTTTTATTCATCAAAATCGCGGCAGCAACACCATATCGATCTTGCACGAAGTACTTTGGGTCATCTTGCTGCAAAATAGTTTTACTGAGAAAAGCTCCATGATCACCGAACAGAAACACCAGAGAAGGTCGCTTGCGACTAGCAATAATTTCAAGCACCCGTTTTACATGCGCGTTGGCAGTTTTAGAGGATCGATAAAAAGATTGAGCGAACGCAGCCAGCTGAGCTGGGTCATTGCTCCGGAAATTTCCCGGTGTGTGCCCCGGTAGTTCGATATAATAAAAGGTGAATTGGGGTCGGTCATTCCTGCCAATAGACTTTAACTTTGCGACCTGCGCTTGTTTAACGGTACGGCGATCTCCCCCCCCATCAGCCCAATTCGCTAGCATGCAGACACCAAAGTACGAAATCGGTGCCTTATGCAAACAGAGAGCACTCAGAAGAAATGACCTTTCTGGCGAGGGAAAATATTCGGATACGTAGCGTCCGCCCATGCCAAGCGCCGACGTGTAAGATCCCGTCGTTACGTCATAGCTGTTATTGCGAAAAACGTGGGAGACCGGACTATCATAATGTCCTGAGAAATAGTCGCGGCGATAACGGCCGTCGTGAAACTTGGCGTGTGCGAGGCGCATCACGCTATTAAGGGAAGCCTCTGTTGGTGTCTGACTCACAAATGCATTGGGAAAGACATGAACGTCCTCAGCCGATAAAACGTCTTCATAGGGTACTTTCTTGAGACTCAGATATTTCCGTATGAGCTTCGGCGGGGCCAGTCCATCGAGAGAAATCAGATGGATATCAGGTGTAGTCGAGAATTTAACCGCGTGGAACGGCGATAAATTTGGTGAGACACGGTCCGTCGACATCGAGTAAGCGGTGTTAACTAGGGAGACAGCCGCACCCAATGCCAACATCGTGGCGGCCCGTTTCATTTGCACTGGTTTAGAGCCGGCGACCGCCATCATGACTGCGACGACCATACAAACCATAGCCATACTGTAGATTTGAGTAGCGAGGTGCTGTACCGAAAATAGTTCCAATAGAACGACGTACAAGGCAAGTGCATTGAGCGTACTCAGAATTGAAATGACGAAGAGCGTCACCCACCACGACGAGGCCTGCCTGATAATCAACAAGATTGTGACGTTCTGAATACCGAGGACAGCAATCAAGTACGCGCCGATTTGCCACCAGAACGCCTCTGGAACTTCATTTGTAAATGCCTGGCTAGAGGCGACGAGAAAGTTCAAAGTGAGAACGTTAAAGAGAATTAGTGTCAGATATGGTTTAGATCTAAAATCAGGATAGCCCACTTGCCTGATAGCTAAAATCATCGCGCCAACGATAAAGGCAACCCCGAACGGAAATGCCGATAGCTTCAGCTGGTCCGAGCGCGTTATATCCGTGAGAAGAAAGATCGGATCGTCATATCCTGTTTCGAGAAAAAATGATCCGGCTACCAGATATACTATATGAGCCAACAGGAATACGAACGAACCGCCGAGGGCCCATAGATATAGACGCATAGTTTTCCTCATAAAATCATTCCATCACTATCATAGAAGTGCCCGTAAAAAACCGTATGGAAGAGAGGGACGTCATCCAGCAGTTGACGACTGGAATTTACGATTATGCAAGTTGTTCGACAATTTTTTCAATCGGGGACGTTTTCAGCACGCCTTGCTATTCAAGAAACAGTGCCCGCCTGCAGTCTCTGCCGACGATATCCTGCCGGTGGCTGGCCGATATGGCGTTTAAACACGCGACCAAACGATGCCTCGGATTGATAACCGCTATGCGCCGCGACATCGATAATGGGTAAGTCGCTCTCCGCCAGCAGATTGCGCGCAAGCTGCATGCGCCACGAGGTGAGATAATTCAAAGGCGTGTAGGTCGTCAGTTCATTAAACCGGTTGGAGAAAGCCGTACGAGACAGCCCCGCTTCGCGCGCCAGACTTTCCACCGTCCATGATTCTGCTGGGTCACGGTGAATGGCTTGGAGAGCTTGCCGAATATGCGGATCGGCAAACCCGGCCAGCCCTCGCCGGTCTTTGCCATCGCCATCCAAATAATGGCGAATTGCCTGGGTGAAAATAATTTCTGACAGTTTAAGCGCAATGAGATCGCTGCCCAGTTGATCACCGCCGGCCTCTGCGCCAATTACCTTGAGCGTGCCATCGAGCCAGCCGGGGGAGACCTTGCCGTAATCCTTAATGTGAATGTAGCTGGGCAACGCATCGACCAAAACATGACTAGCCTCTGGCTCAAACGCGAAGTGTCCGCAAATCAACTGGCTCTCATGCCCAGCCCCTGTTTCGCCAACGACCAGCGCACCCTGTCCGGTAAAACCGGATTCTTCGACGACCTGATCGACGGTTTTTGCTTCAACCTCTTCTGGATCTGACAATATGTGAGTAAGCCCATGGGGAATGATGATGAGATCCCCCTGCTCCAGCAAGAGTGCATCATCCTCGCCAGCGACATGCGCAAAACAACGCCCTCGATGGACGTAATGGAAGCGCGCGACATTCTCAAAAGACGGCACCTCGACACCCCAGGGGGCAGAAAATGACGTTCGAAAATAGAGCGTCCCGGAGAGTTTCATCAAACCGAGAATGTCACTGAGCAAGTCCATCGAAATACCCTTCACTGTTCCATTAACTCTACATTACAGCGCTGATCGCGATTTAAAAGACGTATGGACGATTGATCAATAACTACGCACGATCCGTCATTCATCATTCCAGTCTCCATCCATATTTTAACGATCTGCACACAGGGAACCTTTTCCATCCACAAGCCCTGTCAGGCATGAAAATGGTTATTTGAAGGAAACAGAATGATGAAAATACGCAATTTAATCGCCATCACGGGCATCGCCCTGATGGCTTCTATCACCGGCGCACAAGCCAATGATCCCGCCAAGCTAAACGACCTGCAGATTGCGCACGTTGCTTACACCGCGGACAATATTGATATCCGTTATGCCCATCTAGCACTGGCGATTTCAACCAACCCTAAGATCCACGAGTTCGCCCGCACCATGATCCGCGACCATACGGCGGTAAACGAGCAGGCTCTGGCGTTGCTTAAAAAGCTCAAGGCAAACCCGCAGGATAACATCCTGAGCAAACAATTGACGGCCAATTCACACAAGTTGGTCGACAAGATGAGCAAGCTGCGCGGTAAAGCATTTGACCGGTTCTATGCCAAGAATGAGCTGGGCTATCACAAGGCGGTCAATAATCTCGTGGCCAACGCGTTCATCCCAAACATCGAGAATGCGGAGGTTAAGTCCCTCTTCAAAGCCGGGCTGAAAATTTTCAAGGTTCATGAACATCATGCTGCAATGATGGTCAAAGGTCTTAAATAGACATGCGACGGATAACGATTCCGCGACGTGAAGTCGTTGGGTGGGCGGTAGCTGCATTTGCAGCTGCCGTCATCCCTTTCACCATCCCTGTGGTTGCAAAGATGACCCCGCCATCCACTAATCACATTGTCGAAATACAGAACTTTGTCTTCTCCCCAGCGACGCTCAAGGTCAAAGTAGGCGATCGCATTACCTGGATTAACAAAGACATCGTGCCACATACTGCGACAGCGCATGACAAGAGCTGGGATACCGGAAACCTGAAACCAAATGACCGTGGCACGGTCACCGTCACCAAAGATATGTTTGCGGGATATTTCTGCCGCTTTCACCCGAGCATGAAAGCCAAGATTGACGTGCAATGACGGAAATACAGAACCTTAAATTAATCTGGAAAGATGATTAGAAGATTTGAAAGTGAAGATACGGAGGCTGTTGTCAAAGCGTGGTACGCCGCCAGCGAGCTAGCCCATCCCTTTTTGACGACTGCTTTCCTGAAGCAGGAAGCGGAAAACATTCGCAACATCTATATAGCGTTGGCGGAAATTTGGGTAACTGAAATCGATGGGAAGGTTGTCGGCTTCATCGCCTTGGTTGAGAACGAAATAGGCGGATTGTTTCTCGACCCCGCCTATCATGGTCGGGGTCTAGGTCACGCTTTAGTGGATAAAGCCGTTTCCAAAAAGGGAGCTTTAACCGTCGCCGTTTTTAAGGAAAATTCTATAGGGCGCCGTTTCTATAGATTATACGGGTTTCATCGTTTGCATGAATTTATTCACGAGGAAACCCAGCAAGCCACACTCTGGCTCACTTTCACACCGTCAAATATCGCCCGCAATTGATAACCAACACACGCAACGACGTCGATCTTCGGTGCAGCTGTTGAACATGCTCTAGCTGACCTCAGCTTTGTCAGTCCGAGCACTGCTGATACGATACCGCGATGCCAGCCTTTGTCCTCATTGCCTCCTTCGCAGTCGCACTTGTCTTTAGCCTGATGAGTTTTATGACTGTGGCTGCCGTCCTGCCCGAGCTCAAGGAAGCATGGGCGCTCAATAACACCGAGGCGGGCATGGTTGGCGGCGCGTATTTTATTGGCTATGTCACCGCAGTTCTAATCCTAACGAGCCTAACCGACCGGATTGACGCCAAGCTGATTTATATCGTCTCCGCTCTTATTGGCGGCACCGCCACCATCTTGTTGGGGGTCGCTGCAGATGGTTTTTGGTCAGGTGTCATACTCCGTATTCTCGCAGGGCTTGGTTTGGCGGGAACATACATGCCGGGCCTTCGCGCCCTTACTGATCAGCTGCCCGAAGCATCACGTAATCGCGGCGTTGTCTATTACACATCGTTCTTCGCGTTGGGATCTGGCCTTTCGATTCTGGTGGGCGGTGAGATTAAAGAATGGCTCGACTGGCGATGGGCCTTCATCATCACGGGCGCTGGCTTCTATATTTCTGCCGCCATTATTGCCGTAGTGTTGCCATCCAATCCGCCTCAAAAAATCGACAAACCCGACATCCACCCGTTGGATTTTAGGCCAGTATTGAGAAACCGAGTCGCCCTCGGCTACGTCGCTGGCATCGTCGGCTCAGCCTGGGAAGTCTTTGCCCTGCGTGTCTGGGCACCAACCTTTTTGATCTTTCTGATACCAATTGCGCCGGACGGAGGGTTTTGGGTGAAGCCTACAGTTATGGCAACGATTATCGCCCTAGTGGGCATTCCCGCGAGCATGATTTTAGGCGAGCTGACTGCAAAATTTGATCGTCGTCGCGTCATGATCGGGGCTGGGGTTGTTTCCTGTACTGCCAGTATCCTGATCGCCTTTTCAATTGGGCAGAGCTACCTAATTCTAATTGTCTTACTTTTGGTTCTTGGGGCCTTCTCATACGGCCGCAATGCATCCCTGGTCGCGGGGATGATGGCCACAGCGGACCCTAAACTCAAAGGGCTGTATATGGCTTTCTATGCATCGGTCGGGTTTAGCGGGGGCATTATAGCGCCACCACTTGTGGGGGCAGCGCTTGATCTAGCAGGTGGACGATTTTCCGCTGACGGCTGGAGCGCCGGATTCACCGCCCTCGCAATTGGCGGTGTTATTACGGCGATGGGATTGCTGATTTTGTCACGACCCCACAAACATTAATCGGCGGCGCTGCGTTGACCCGGCTATAGGTTCCGCGCAACCATCCTTGCCATGACAGACCAACAACCCACCCCGGCGGAAGAAACCGGGCGCTGGGCAGATATTTTCACTGGTAGCCTTGGCGTCTATACCCTCGTGTTAAGCCTCGGTATGGGGCTGTTTGCGATCAACCAGTTCGTTGTCGCAACCATCATGCCGACAGTGCTGGAAGACCTTGGCGGCGTTCGGTTTTACAGCTGGGCATTTTCGCTGTTCGCAGTTGGTGCAATCGTTGGTGCAGCAAGCGCCCATGGGCTGCGCGAGGCGTTCGGACTGCGGCCTGCCTATGCCGGCGCCGGGCTGGTTCTCGGGCTCGGTCTGACAGGGGCAGCGTTAGCACCCGATATGCCAACTTTCGTTGGTTGGCGACTGGTGCAGGGCATTGGCGGCGGCGCTCTAGCCTCTCAGGGCTATGGGCTAATCGCGATTGCTTATCCACCGCACCTGCGGGCACGGGTCCTCGGCGTTGTATCTACCATTTGGGGAACCGCGACGCTGATGGGACCTGGATTCGGGGCGCTGTTTGCCGAACCAAATTTTTGGCAATGGGCGTTTTTAGGCCTCCTGCCGCTCATCGCCATCTTTGTTCTCATGGTCTGGTTCCGGGTGGAAAGCAACAAGGGTCATGGAAAATTATCGGTATTGCCATACCGGCGCCTATCACTGCTCACGCTCGCGGTCTTTTTAATTAGCAGCACCTCTTTAACGGAAGATCTTTGGGTCAGCGCCCTGTTAACCCTGATTGCAATTCTCTTTGCGGTCATGACGTTCCGTCTTGATGCAGATTCTGAACACAATATGTTTCCGCGCGGCGTAACCGCGGTGTCAACCGAGCTTGGGTCGGTATACTGGATTCTATTTCTCGGCAGCATCGTGCTTGCCATTGTGAACACCTATTCGACTTTCTATTTGCAGGCCCTGCACGGCGTGTCACCGCTCATCGCGGGCTACCTGTTCGCCATCCAGTCGATCATGTGGACCGCGAGTGCGTTGATCGTCGCGACGCTACCTCGCCGTTTTGAGGCCCAATGCCTGGTGGCCGGGCTGGCCTTCATTCTGGCTGGGGCGGTTGGGGTCTGGTTGACCGTTGATAGCGGTCCGGTCTCGGTTATCGCCGTCGCGCTTGCTCTGACAGGAATTGGTCTCGGTTTTATCAATAATCCGACTATCCAGCGCATCATCTCCATCGTGCCGGAAAAAGAAAAACACATGGCAGGTGCCTCAGTTCAAGCCATCCGTAATATTGGCATTTCATTTGGCGCCGCTGCCTCCGGCATGGTTGCCGCAGCCGCCGGTCTGTCTCACGGCGCGGAACGCGAAGCGATCGCTTTTTCGATGACCTGGGTTTACGGCATCAATGCAGCGGTCGCCCTGCTCGCTTTGGCCATGACCATTCCGATGTTTTTGGCGCGGCGCCGTGGATAGGTCCCAAAATTGTTAGGCATCAGAATTTGTAAGGATCACATTGTCACGTAATTCGGCAATCGTTTTTACCAAGGTATCGAGTGTATCCAAATCATAACCGGTTGCTTCAATAATACACCGCGTAATATCCCCGGCGTGTTTTTGGAGCGACGAGCCGACCTTTGTTAAATGTACAAATACCTGTCGCTCATCTTCTTTTCCTCGTTGACGTTTTATATAGCCAAGAGCTTCGAGGCGTTTCAACAAGGGCGTGAGCGTACTGGATTCCAGCCTTAGCTTCTCACACAGGTCGCCCACCTTCAGACCATCCGTTTCCCATAAAATCGTCAGCGTAATGTATTGCGGATAGGTAAGTTTTAGCTTTTTAAGCATCGGGCTATAAGCGCGGTTGAACGCATGTCCGGCCGAATAGATGTTGAAGCAAATTAGTTCTTCGGCACTTTTTGGCAATTTGTCACGGGATAGAGGTTTAGGCATCGAGGCCATCCGTTCCGTTAGAAGTCTCTCGTCCGCGAAATTATATCGCAAACGATACATATTGACATATAGTCAATGATTATAATATATCGTACACGATATTATCGTCTCCGATTAAATAAGGATGTCTAAATGACCTGGTTACCCAGCCTAATCACAGAAACACCCGAAGAGGGTTATGAAATCGCAATCTTGCTATCACGCGTAGCGGTCAAAAAAACACAGCCCGATGATGCTGTTCGGGCAAAATTGCGGCCTGACTATGCAAATAATGCTGACAGCCTGACGCAGGTGTCGCTGGTCGTTGCCACAAACTTCAACACGGTGGCGCAGGCAAACAATTACTGGAAGGACTAATACCAACGCCTTCCTGAACATTCATCTCGATGAAGAGGAGAAAACTCAAATGCGATTATCAATTTTGACGGGGCTAGCCGTTCTGACCATCACCGGAATGGCATTTGCCCAAGACAACAAAATTAAATTCCCAACGGATTATAGATCAACTTTCACAAATTATTTGAATATTGACCGAACCCAAGAAGATGACCAAGTCATTCACATGTTCGCGAATGACATTGCGATGAAAGGGATGAAAAAAGCGGGAAAATATCGCAACGGCTCCATTCTAATCGGTGAGGTTTATAAAGCTAAGAGAGACAAGAAAGGCGAGGTCATCGAAAGCGAGCTCGGTAACCGTATCCGGGGGAGATTTGCGCTGATTGCAGTAATGGAAAAACAGGCTGGTTGGGGAGCCGACTTCAAAGAAGAACATAAGAATGGCGACTGGGATTTTGCGGCCTTCAAACCAGATGGGTCGATCGCAAAAGCAAAGAACCTCAATGAGTGTCGCGCCTGCCATGCCCCGCTGACAGATTCAGATCACGTGTTTTCATTCGAGCATTTCGGTCGCTAATTGTCAGCGTCGCGCGAGCCTATTTACAAACTCAGCAGCAAGACCGTCGCGCGGTGAATTTTGTGGGCGCAGCGCATAGACACCTATTGGATCAAGCTGCCATTCGGGTAAAACAATTTGCATCTTTCCCGAGCGCAAATCCGCCTCAGCAAGATAGCGCGGAAGCTCTGCTAGCCCTGCGCCACGCGCCGACAACTCATAAAGTGCGTTTGCATTATTTGCTGATAGGCGTGGCGACGGGCGCAGCGTGACGCGCTTCTTTGAAGCACTCCGGAACACTGGTCGAAGGGGAACAGGCGTTAGTTCAAGCCAGTCCCAACCCTCTAAATCTTTTGGCGACTCTGGGCTTGGCATCGATTTCACATAAGATCGGGCAGCCAGAAGGACGCGCTCGACATCATAGAGTTTGCGTGCTGTTAGCGTACTGTCACGCAACCTGCCCATACGAATAGCGACATCGATGCCGTCCGCAATAACGTCCCTCGGCACTTCTGTGTAGTCGATTGATAGATGCACGTTGGGATGCGCCTTCATGAAATGTGATATCCGGTCAGAAATAGGGGAACGCGCCAAAACAGCAGGAGCGGTGACGTGCAATTTTCCATTTAGTTCCGCTGTTTGATCCAACACTGATGCGATCCCGTCTTCGGCCGCTTTGACCATCGCTCGCGCCGCGCCGATCAAACGCTCTCCGTCACGCGTCAGAGACAACTTGCGGGTAGATCGATAGAGCAGTGCGACACCAAGCTGCTCTTCAAGCTGCGATACATGGTGACTGACAACAGACGGAGAGAGTTGAAGGTCCTGTGCCGCCAATCGGAAAGAACCGTAATCGACGGTCTTGGCGAACACTGCTAGAGCACGAAGGTGATTAATCATAGTTCTATTTTATCGAATTTAAAAATCGATTTATCTTATATAATAGAATTATTGATCGCGGTCTATCTTTCTATTGCATTCGCGGATCATCCGGTCCGCTTCACAATAGGAGAATTGATATGCAGATGATCAGGACATTTCTAGTGGCAATGACAATCGTCGCTCTACCAATCAGTACGAGCGCTCTCGCGAACGATAAAGCCGCTGTACAATCACTATATGATTTCTTGAGCAATGCTGGCTCGAAGTCTCATGCCCAGGCCTTTCGCGCAAACGTCACCAAACATTGGCAAAGTGTCGGGAATTATTCAGGAAAGAACAAAACAGCGCCCGCCTTTATTGGCCAACTTGGCTTCTTTGCAAAGAAGATCCCTGACCTAAACTGGAAAGTCGAAGAAATGATACAGGCCGGCAACCGAGTTATCGTTCGTGGTCGCGCAACGGGCACCCCGAAAGGCCCGCTGTTCGGTGTCGATGGAAAAGGCAAGAGCTTCACCATCATGTCTATCGATATCCACACCCTTGAGAGAGGTAAGATTGCCAAAACCTATCACATCGAAGACTGGGCGGGGGCCCTGCGGCAACTAAAAGGCAAATAGACGCGCCAAGCGGGGGGTTAGTTTTTTTACTGCCCCCTCTTACCCCGCCTGGAGGAATGGTAGAGACCGTAGGTTTTGTTTAAGAGTCGTTCGGCTCCTGCCGCAAACTAACCTCGCGTTGTGGGAATGGAATTTGGATGCCGTTTGCCTTGAGAGCCGTCCAAATCATCAGTAACAGGTCAGCACCGACACGGTTGGGCCCGTCATCAACGCCTTCCATCCAAAACTCTACCAGAATTTCAATTCCGGATTCGCCAAACTTTGCAATCTCAGCATCGGGGCGCAATTCAATAGCCAAATCGTCGCCACTCAAAACCTGTGGATGGCCGGCAACAACCTCGCGAATTATCGGAAACATTTTCTCAAGGTCCGTCTTATAGGCCACCTCAAAATTTATCGGATAGCGCTGCAACTTATTGTTATGGGTCCAGTTAGTGAAGGTCGTCGTAATGAACTTCTCATTCGGGACCATGATGTCCTTGCCATCAAACGTTTCCAGCGTCGCAGACCGCATATTCAGCTCCCGCAATGTCCCCTTCCTACCATCTTCCAACTGGATGTAATCGCCGATGGTCAGGCTACGATCCAACAGGATGATAATGCCAGAGATAAAATTAGAGGCTATCTGCTGTAAACCAAAGCCAAGCCCGACACCCAGCGCGCCACCAAACACTGCCAGAGCGGTCAAATCGACACCCATGACGTTGAGCAACAGCAAGAAGATCAAGACAAAGAGTGCAATCTCAAAAAGCTTGGCGATAACCTCGCGGGTGCCTAGCTCCAGCGTTTCCTGCGCACGGATCACCCGTTTCCCGGTCGCGCTAGACAGCCGCCCAATCCAGAACAAAACAAACCCAAAGAGGAGCGTACGTATGACGGCGTAAAGGCTGACTTCGATATTACCGATTTTGAGGGTGACACTTTCGAGATGCAAGATGACATCATCTAACCAACCGAAGCTGTATAGAAGAGCGATTGGCAACCCGATCCACTTGAGGAGGGCTATGATCGTCGCATTCGTCATCAAGTGGGCAGCGATACTATAAATGACGAAGATAAAAGCGACCCCTTGAGCGCCAGTTACTAACCAGGCTTCATCAATCGCACCTGCAGTTACTGCCGATGCAACGCCGAGAGACGCGACCAAAGAAACCGGCAACACAAGCGAACCCGTCCGATACAAAGCCGAACGCAGATCAAGAAGCGCCCCATCATTGGGTTCTTCGCGGAAATAACTCACATGCTTCGTAACGTAGACTGCGATGACCCAGCCGATCGCGAGCGCTAACGCGACAACGCCAATCTGGATATAAAATTCAGGACTGGAGAGTTCCAGTACGACCTCGCGCCAAATTTTCTCTAGCGGTTCAATCAACCTTTCCATGAAGCTTGATCCCCCTTCATTCAACGGCGATCCCTAAAAATCGAGATCAGCGTAATGTTTGGGTGGCGGTTCACCCGGCAGGTGGTCGGCGAGGATAGGCCGCATAGAAGGACGCGACTTCATCCGGACATACCAGTCCTTGGCGCCTTGGTAATCTTCCCACGGCACATCACCGAGATAATCGAGACAGGAAATATGTGCCGCCGCCGCAATGTCAGCGAGCGACATATCATTGCCCGCCAACCAGTTCCGCCGTTCGCAGAGCCAGGCAATGTATTGCAGATGATATTGCAGGTTTTTTTTACCAGCGCGAATGGCGGTCGCATCCGGTGCTCCTCTTTTAAGAAACCGCTTCATGATTTTCTCGCCAACCAAGTTCTCACTAACCTCAACGTTGAACTTGCGATCAAACCATGCCACCAGACGACGGACTTCTGCGCGTTCGGTGGGCGAGCCCGGAAACAGGCAGGGATCTGGGGCAATTTCTTCGAGGTATTCGCAAATCGCCGCAGAATCGCTAATCGACTGACCGTCTTCCTCAACCAAGACCGGCACATCGCCTGCCGGGTTGAGCGCTAGAAATTCGGGGCGGCGATCCCACAAATTTTCAGTTTTGAGTTCGGCCTCCAGCCCTTTTTCCAAAAGAGTAATCCGAACCTTACGGCAAAACGGCGACAACCAAAGATGATACAGGACACGCATGCGCTGATTCTAATCGAACAAATCGCTCGTGGACAGTAGAACGATTTGAGAACCCTTTAAAAAAAACCCTTTGAGTCGCCATTGCAGACAGCCATTCAGCGACATAGCATTATGCAAAGGTCATTAAAAAATTCAGGAAGATAAATCGGATGACAGAGGAACTGACGATAGCGCTGGAGCGTTACGACCGACACGTCCCCTTCTTTATGGATATGGTCGACAACCCCGAAGGCATAAAGATTAAATCGCTGGAGGTTGGCATGGCACCGCCACGGCGCGAGGGTATCGACCGACATCGACGATTTTATGAGGATGAAGAGTTCGACATCTGCGAAATGTCGGTATCCTCTTATCTGACGTCAAAGGCACAGGGCCTGCCCTATACAGCGGTGCCGGTCTTTCCTCGGCGGCTGTTCAGTCAGAACCACATGTTTGTCAGCGCCGCGGCCAATATTTCACAACCTACTGACTTGATCGGTAAAAAGGTATGCTGTCGCAGTTTCCAGACCACCATGTCAGTGCTCGCAAAGGGCGATCTGGCCTTTGAATATGGTGTGCCATGGCGTGAGCTTGATTGGCACACGATGAGCCCCGAGCTAGTGGCATTTCCCGGTCAAAAGGAAGCTGACCTGACAATGATCGATGAGCCCGGCGCACCGGCGCGGTTGATCGCCGGCGAACTCGCCATGATGATCCATCCTCATCCGCCGCCGTCGATATTAGAAGGGTTGAGGAACGGATCGGTGCACCGGTTGTTCCCCGATGTGCGTGCCGAATGTGGCCGCTATTTTAAAAAATATGGTGACTACCCAATTATGCATCTGCTGGTCTTCAAGAACGAGCTGGCTGAGGCGCATCCGCATCTACCAGGCGCGTTGATGACTATGTGGGAAGATTCAAAACATCAAGCCGCGGAATTTTATGAAGATCCCGGCTATTCGGAGATGGCGTTTGCCCGCAACGCCTTCGAAGAAGAAGAAGAGCTATTTGGGACCGATGTCTGGCCAACAGGACTGGCCGCGAACCGAGCCAGCGTCGAACGGTTTATGAAATATTTGACGGATCAGACTTTGATTGAAGCGCCTTATCCGGTGGAAGAGCTGTTTCACGAGTCTGTGCTGGCTAGCTAAAGGAGAGGAGCCCTACAATGACGGAATATACAGTCCCGGCTTTTAAAACTTTTATTGACGATCTGCGTACACAATTTGCCAAAGACCTGCCAGAGACCGAACATTGGGAAGGTGTCCGCGGCATTCTCAAAACTTTGTGCGCTGATGAACAGATGCGGGAAAAGTCAAAGGACTGGCCTGCCAAGCGCGGTGTCGAACTGCAGCTCCATCACGATTCTGATCACGGGTTTTTTGTCGGTGGGCTAATCCGACAACCAAACCACCGAGCAAATGTTCATGACCATGCGCATACCTGGACAATCTACGGCGTACTCGATGGCGAAGAACGCACTCACGTGTACAAACGGCTCGACGATGGCAGCGAAGACGGCAAGGCAACCCTCGAATTATTGGCTCAAGGCGACGCGCCAACCGGCCATGTCGATATCGTCCCACCCTGGGTACCCCATTCAGAATGGGGGATGGGCGAACGATCGGTCGCGATAACGGTCAGAAGCCAACGCCCGGGCGGGTATGCACAAAACCGGTTTAATCTCAAAACCGGCGAGACCGACAACAACCATCGAGGCTTGGAATTAATCCCGACGCCTGTTTAGGAAAAGCAGCGCCAAGGCTGAAATCACCGCGCCGACAGCGATGGCGAGAAAGGCTGCAGTCCAGCCTGCGACCTGTTCAATTCCACCAGCTGCATCGAGCGCGATACCAGCGGCAAGCGGCCCAATAATACCTCCCGCATAACCGATAGTCGCATGCAGAGCCATTGCCGTCCCCCGTAACTGGTCCGGTGCTGCAGCGACGAGGCCCGCATTTGTTGGCGCGTTGCGGCCCGACGTCAGCATGGCGAAAGCCAGACAAATACCGATTACCGCTCCGTAGCCAGCACCACTCAACAGACCAACGCTCACGCCAGCGACCAGCGAAATTATAGAAACCGCGATCACAACGCGGCGGCGATCAAACGCAATGGCTAATTCACCAAACCCCATATTTGCCGCGACACCCGCGAGGGCAAAAATTGTTGCCCAGAGAGTAGGGCTCAGAACATCGCTCCCAAGCGCGTTGTGTGTTTGTGAGAAGAACAGGAAAGCGACAACCCAGACTCGAAATGCAAAGACTTCCCAAGCATAGCCAAAATAGGAAACCATATAGCCCAGCGCTTGTCGGTTTCGCAGAACTTGACCAAAGGCCGCAAAAACAGGTGTTGCGGGTTCACGATGCCCGGCGGCCGGCAAAACAAAGGTAATAATTCCGGCACCAACGAAACACCCCAGCCCGGCTGTCACAAACGTCCAGCGCCAGCCAAACAACTCGGCGACCTCACCACCGATCAGGAATGAGAAAGCCGTCCCCAGCGCAAAGACACCGGTATAATAAGTTACACCACGGCTGCGCGACTGCGCAGGCAGCTGGTCAGTCAGCGCTTTAAGCCCGGGCATGTAGGTACCACCAAGCCCGGCCCCGGCGAGAAATCTGAGGGCCAAAGCCATCCAGAAACCGTTCGCGAAATATGCAAACCCAATAGAAGCCAAACCCGCGATTATGGCAGAGGCAAGATAGATACGTTTGGGATCTATGCGGTCGGTCAGGGCTGTCAGCACCGGAACCGCTACGACATAGCCCGCGAAATAGATACCGCCGAGCCAGCCCGCTTCGGTACTGGTCAAACCCCATTCGGTGATAAGCTGCGGCAATACGGCTGCCAGCGTCATAAACCCCAGAAGGTTTAGAACCAGCGCACTACAAAAATAAAACGTCAGTGTCGCCGCACTACGCCGCGCGCGAGACGGGCTCAGGCGGATTTCTCCTCACCATCAGCCTGGACCAGCACCGGATGTTCCAGCTTGTCCATCATCTCTTTTGGAACAACATGCCAGAAACGCCGCAATTCACGATCCCAATCAACCAATAGACGCTCCGCAAAACGGGACTGCGTTTCGCGCCAATGCTCGGTGACAAGGTCGCGCAGGACCTGTTCCCAATGTGGCGACTGCATTCGGTGATAAACGACATTATCGGGATTAATATTGCTGACCAAGCTAGCATCCGTGTCATAGACAAAGGCCATGCCGCCCGTCATACCGGCACCAAAGTTATCGCCAACTGGACCCAGAATAGCGACTGTGCCGCCAGTCATATATTCACAACCATTCGCACCGCAGCCTTCGACCACCGCATCCGATCCTGAATTGCGAACCGCAAACCGTTCACCAGCTTGACCAGCAGCAAATAACCGCCCGGCAGTGGCGCCATACAGAACCGTGTTACCAATGATGGCGTTCTCGTTAGTACTGAGAGGGCTCGCCGTGACCGGTCGTACAACGATCGTGCCACCCGACAGGCCTTTGCCAACATAATCATTAGCATCGCCGAGCACCTGGAGCTTCAGCCCTTGTACGGCAAAGGCGCCCAACGACTGGCCACCCGAACCCCGCAATCGCACGGTGATATGACCGGGTTGCAGCCCGTCCATACCAAAGCGCCTCGTGATCGCCGATGAAATTCGGGTACCAATGGCGCGCTGCGTATTGCGGTTATTGTAGGCAAGCTGCATTTTTTCGCCGCCTTCCAGCGCCGGTGCAGCATCCTTTATCATCTGGGCATCAAGTGAGTCCGGCACCTCATTTCGTTTGCCACGATTTTCAGACCGGTTCTCACCACCTGGATCAGCCTGGACCAGAAGTGGGTTAAGATCGAGATCATCAAGATGCGGGTTACCACGCCTAACCTGCATCAAAAGATCAGTGCGGCCGATAATCTCATCGAGCGTGCGCACACCGAGGAAGGCAAGAATCTCGCGAACCTCTTCAGCGACAAAGCTAAATAGATTGACGACTTTTTCTGGCGTCCCGGTAAATTTCTCCCGCAATGCGTCGTCCTGCGTGCAGACACCCACAGGACAAGTGTTGGAATGACACTGACGCACCATGATACAGCCCATCGCCACCAGCGACGTCGTCCCGATGCCGTATTCGTCAGCCCCCAACAGTGCCGCGATGACAACATCCCGACCCGTTTTAAGCCCACCATCAGTCCGCAGCAGGACGTTATCCCGTAGACCGTTGAGCGTCAGAACCTGATGTACTTCAGCGAGGCCCATCTCCCACGGTAAGCCAGCATATTTGATTGACGTTTGCGGACTGGCACCCGTACCACCAGAATGACCGGACACCAAAATGACATCAGCTTTCGCTTTGGCAACACCAGCAGCGATCGTGCCGATCCCTGATTGTGCAACCAGCTTCACACAAACCTTGGCTTCTGGATTGATCTGTTTCAGGTCATAGATGAGCTGGGACAAATCTTCGATGGAATAGATATCGTGATGGGGTGGCGGCGAAATCAATGTGACGCCCGGTGTCGAATGCCGGAGACGGGCAATCATTTCAGAGACTTTCATCCCTGGTAGCTGTCCGCCTTCGCCGGGTTTTGCCCCCTGCGCAATTTTGATCTCGATTTCACGACAGTTATTCAGATATTGCGCCGTCACGCCAAAGCGCCCCGAAGCAACCTGCTTGATCGCTGACGACGCGTTGTCGCCATTCGGTTTCGGTTTGAACCGAGCGGGGTCCTCGCCCCCTTCACCGGAATCAGACTTTGCGCCGATGCGATTCATCGCAATCGAGAGCGTCTCGTGGGCTTCTGGGCCGAGCGCGCCAAGTGAAATTCCAGGCGCCACCAGCCGCTTGCGTAGCTCGGTGATAGACTCAACGCCTTCAAGCTCCACACCTTCACCGCTCGGCGAGAATTCCATTAAATCGCGTAAACTCACCGGTGCCTGGCGCTGAACAGCTTCAGAATATTTTTTATAGCCAGTATAGGAATCCGTATCGCAAGCATGCTGCAGCATATGGATCATTTCGCCTTGGAAAGAATGTGCCTCACCGCTGCGGCGATAACGATAAAGGCCACCAATAGGCAGCGTCGTAACATCCTCCGAAAAAGCTTGGCGATGCAGACGTATTGAATTGTGTTGGATACCAGAGAGCCCGATGCCAGAAATCCGCGAAGTCATACCGGGGAAGAATTCCGAGACCAGCGTGCGACTCAGCCCAACGGCCTCAAATTTATAGGCACCACGATAAGGCGAGATCACTGAAATCCCCATCTTGGACATAATTTTCAACAGACCTTGATTAACAGCCTGACAATAACGCTGGACACATTCAGCCAGCGATAGATCGCCAAACAAACCGCGACGATGCCGGTCCGCAATCGCTTCTTGTGTCAGATAGGCATTAACAGTCGTCGCGCCGGCGCCGATCAACACAGCAAAGTAATGTGTGTCGAGGCATTCAGCGGAGCGCACATTGATCGATGTAAAGGTGCGCAGGGACTCCCGCACCAGGTGGCTATGCACACCGCTGGTCGCCAGGATCATGGGAATAGGGGCTTTGTCGGGATTGATATTCTTATCAGACAAGATGACATGTACCGCGCCACCACGGACGGCATTTTCTGCTTCGGTCCGAATCCGATCCATCGCTTCGCGCAGGGCGTTCTCGCCACCATTGGCATCAAACGTACAATCGATCTCAAAGGCAGTATCCCCCATATGGGCCCGCAGCGCGTCAAACTCCGCATTTGCGAGGACCGGAGAACTCAGTTGCAGCAATCGTGTCTGGCTTTCATCCATCGCGAGGATGTTGCCAAGATTGCCAAGACGGGTGTTCAAGGTCATGACGCGATATTCACGCAGACTGTCTATCGGCGGATTGGTTACCTGACTAAAGGACTGCCGGAAGAAATGATGCAGGCCACGATAATGCTCGGACAAGACCGCGATTGGCGTGTCATCGCCCATCGAACCAACCGCTTCCTTGGCGTCTTCGACCATGGGCTGAACAAGGAGTTCCAACTCTTCCAACGTATGGCCCGAGCAGAGCTGACGACGCCGTAATTCATCGCGATCAAACTCGGCCTGCTCATCGGTCTCAGTCCGGATCAAGCTATCCATTTGGGTAATATTGGCGGCCCATTCAGCAAACGGCGCTTCACCCGCCATCAATTCACGCAGCTCTCCGTCGTGATAGAACCGACCCTCATCCAGCTGCACGGCAATGGTCTGACCTGGACCGACCCGGCCTTTTTCAACAATCCGCGCTTCATCCATGGTGACCATGCCGGTCTCCGACCCAACCACCAGCAGCCCATCTTCACGAATCGAATAGCGCAACGGACGTAATCCATTGCGATCCATCCCCGCGACAACCCAACTGCCATCAGTCGCGCAAATTGCCGCCGGGCCATCCCAGGGTTCAATGACGCAGTTGCAATAGCTAAAGAATGCCGCGTGATGCTCAGGCACGTTAGGCTTCGCCGACCATGCGTCGGGGATCACCATCATCTTGACCAAAGGCGCCGACCGGCCACCACGTGCCAACAATTCATAGGCCGCATCAAGTGCAGCGGAGTCTGAACTCCCGGCCTGAATGATCGGCTTGATATCCTCAATCGATTCACCAAAAAGATCTGATTCGAGCCGTGTTTCATGGCTCTTCATCCAGTTGACGTTTCCGGACAGGGTGTTGATCTCGCCGTTATGAGCGAGCATGCGGAATGGCTGCGCCAGCTTCCAAGTTGGGAATGTGTTGGTCGAATAACGCTGATGATAAATCGCAAACCGAGATTCAAATCGCTCATCGAGAAGATCAGGATAAAATTCCGTAACCTGTTCGGCGAGGAACATGCCTTTATAGATGATCGACCGGCAACTCAGAGAACAGATATAGAAATCAGGAATGTTCTCTTCGATTACCTGGTTCTCGATTCGGCGTCGAATGACATAAAGGTCGCGTTCAAAATCTTCATCTGATTTACCAGATTGCCCGGCAATCATAATCTGTTCAATTTCCGGTCGCGTCGCGTTTGCCTTTTCCCCAATGATGTCGACATTTAGCGGTACTTGGCGCCAGCCATAAATCGAATAGCCAAACTGCAAGATTTGCGCTTCGACGATACTGCGGCAACGTTCCTGACCAGCCAGATCCGTGCGCGGCAGGAAGATCATGCCAACGGCGATCGGTCCAGGGGCCGGTGTATGACCCGTGCGAATGGTGTGCTCGTGGAAAAAGTCTTGCGGGATTTCGATGTGGATGCCCGCCCCATCACCGGTCTTGCCATCGGCATCAACGGCACCGCGATGCCACAATGCTTTGAGTGCGGCAATGCCGGCTTCTACGACCTCGCGGCGGCGCTTGCCATCGATGGAAACGACCATGCCAACTCCGCATGCATCATGCTCATCGGCGGGGTCATAAAGACCCTCACTCTCTAAACGTTCGGCATTTTGACGCCAGGCGGCGATTTGCGCTTCGCCTTTATTAAGTCCGTTTTTATTCATGCCGCAGCCTCTTCACTTATGGGGCGGCGCGCCTTGATATAACTATCCATTGCTGCGGCAGCATCTCGTCCATCGCGAATTGCCCAGACCACCAATGAGGCACCGCGGACAATATCACCCGCCGCAAAGACGCCATCGAGATTGGTCATCTTGTTACGAAAATTAATCTTAAGAGTGCCCCAACGCGTGACGCCCAATTCCGGTACATCAAACATCTTAGGCAGGTCTTCTGGGTCAAAGCCCAATGCCTTAATGACCAGATCGCCCTCAACATTGAAGCTGGAGCCTTCGATAACTTCAGGCGTCTGGCGTCCAGAGGCATCTGCGACGCCAAGATGAATGCGGGCGGCCCGCACGGCAGACACAACCTCATCGCCAAGGAAGGCTTCCGGTTGGGCGCGTAGGGTGAATTGAACCCCTTCTTCTTCCGCATATTGAACTTCGCGCCGCGACCCAGGCATGTTGGCCATATCACGCCGATAGAGGCAAACCACCGATTCTGCACCCTGACGTACGGCCGTCCGAACGCAGTCCATTGCGGTGTCACCCGCGCCAAGGACGACAATTTTTTTGTTGGCGGCGTTTAACAAGCCGTCGTCAAATTTTGACACCGTATCGCCAAGACCTTTGCGGTTGGACGCAATCAGGAAATCGAGAGCTGGAACAATATTGCCAAGACCGACGCCCGGCGCCTGAAGATCACGAGCCTTATAGACACCAGTAGCTACCAGGATCGCGTCATGACGGTCGCGTAATTCTTGAAAGCTAATATCCTGACCAATATCAACATTATAATGCATCTTGATACCGGCTTCTTCGAGAAGCTCAATTCGGCGGGTGACGATTGATTTATCGAGTTTGAAATTGGGAATGCCATATACGAGCAATCCACCGGCCCGATCATAACGGTCATATACATGTACCTGATACCCTTTACGGCGTAAGACATCGGCAGCGGCAAGGGCAGCGGGACCCGCCCCGATGATTCCAACCGACTGTTCAATTTCGCGAACCGGCTTGGGCGGCTTGACCCAACCATTTTCAAAGGCGGTTTCGGTAATATAGCTTTCGACGGCACCGATGGTAACCGTGCCATGACCAGCCTGTTCGATAACACAATTCCCTTCGCAGAGCCGGTCTTGCGGACAAATTCGGCCACAAATTTCGGGAAACGTGTTGGTCGCTGAAGAAAGTTCATAGGCTTCCTGGACACGATCTTCAGCCGTGAGCATCAACCAGTCGGGAATATTATTGTGCAGCGGACAATGGACCTGACAGAACGGAATACCGCATTGGGAGCACCTACTGGACTGTTCTTCAGCCTGTTCCTCGTTAAAACGGCGATAAATTTCGCTGAAATCAGTACTACGCTCCTCTGAAGGACGTTTTTCAGGTGTTTTTCGCTCTATATCAACAAATCTGAGCATTTTATGGTCCAATTTCTCGCCATTTCAGGGTAAATGCCGGTTTACCCACCAAAAATCTGCCCTCGCAAATGCGAAAGGACGTATTCGAATTCTGATCGAAATCCCCCGGGCCCTCCGAAGGAGGACGGCCTATATAAGGTAAATTTTAGCGGTTGGCGAGTAAAAAATACTATATAGGTCAACATATGTTAACTAGTTGAGAGGCATCAACCGATCACAAGAATCCAACAATTCAAACGTTTGCATAAAATTTCGTATTTTAGGTCCGATATAGGACTACTTCTTCGTATTCCCTCGACTCTGTAACTCTGTATATGCTGCACCTTAATTAATTAAGGGTTGGCTATAGTGACTCTCTTTCAAATTACTGTCCTTGCGATCATCCAAGGCATCACCGAATTTCTACCAGTTAGCTCATCGGGACATCTGGCACTAACCCCGGTCCTGCTGGGGTGGCAGGATCAGGGTCTAACGATTGATGTCGCCGTGCATGTCGGTACGCTGGGCGCCGTCATCGTTTATTTATGGCGCGAAGTCTGGATGATGGTGTGCGGCCTCGGAAGGCTAACCACCGGGAAAATCGACGAAGGAGCAAAACTCGCTGGGCTGGTTGTCATTGCAAGTATCCCGGTCGTCATCGCCGGGTTGGCCGTCAAAGCTTATTTTGGCGAAGGGCTCCGAATACCGCTGGTCATCGGCTGGGCCTTTATAATCGGCGGCATTCTACTGTATCTCGGCGACCGTTTCGGGCTCACCATAAAACGCATGTCACATATCACAATCGGCAACGCCTTGCTGATCGGCCTCTCCCAGGCACTGGCCGTTATCCCAGGCTCCAGTCGGGCCGGCACAACAATTACGATGGCGCGCCTGCTCGGATTTGAGAGACGCGACGCCGCCCGGTTTTCCATGTTGCTATCTATACCGGCAATCGCGGGGGCAGGACTTCTGCAAGGAATGGAAGTTGCACAAAGCGGCGACGCCGCGTTTCAAGCCAATGTCTTGATTGCCGCTGGATTGGCCTTCATTACCGCCCTGTTCGCCATCGTCATCATGATGAGCTGGCTGCAGCGGCAGAGTTTTACGCCCTTTGTATGGTACAGGATCGCCCTTGGTATCGTAATCTTGTGGTTAGCTGCTTAAACGGCCTGGGCAGCGCGGCCTTTATCTTTGGCTCGCCGATACCGATGCAGGTAGGTCGGTAATACCGCGTTGAGCGATGTTGACGTAATTCCTAAATCCTGCGCGTTAAGAGCACCCTCAGCGACGACGTTATCGTATTTCAAAGTCCGAACCTGATCGCGAGTCAGCAGGGGCTGAGGCACAAAAAATGGAACCCGAAGATGTTCCAGAAAAAATGCCTTCGCTGACGCCGCCCAGAACGGCGCCGGAATCAGAAATCGGTCCCGACCAATCTCCGACAGCATCATCTCCATTAACTCATTAAACGTATGTACTGACGGGCCACCAAGCTCGTAGCACTGTCCAGAAGTCGCCTTCTCGGCCAAGCATGCCGACACAGCTTGTGCCACATCGCCAACATAGACGGGCTGGAACTTTGTCTTTGGGCCTATCACCGGCAGCGCTGGTGACAGCCGGGCAAGTGCCGCGAACCGGTTAAAGAAGTCGTCTTCAGGACCAAATACGATAGAAGGCCGAAGGATAGTTGCACCCTCGAATGCCTCGCCAACGGCTTTCTCACCCAGCGCCTTGCTACGTGCGTAATCTGATTCTGATTCCACATTTGCGCCAATTGCAGACACATAAATAAGCCGCTTCACACCAGCAGCCTTAGCCGCAGCAGCAACGGTATCGGCACCATCAACGTGCAGCGTATCAAAGTTCTGCGGACCCCGCTTGTAGAGAACACCGACCAGGTTGATTACGGCATCCGCCCCCGCAACAGCGGCGGCGACGGACTCGGTGTTGCGAATATTGGCAGCGACGGGAACGATCTGCCCGACGTCACCCATCGGCTTGCAACGCATTGCCTCCTCGGGCCGACGGCACGCAACGCGAACCTGTACACCCTGCTGCGCCAACGCCCGCACAACATAGCGACCGACAAAGCCTGCACCGCCAAAAACCGTTACAACGTTATGTTTCATGATCTCCTCCGCGGGCTAAACCGCAAACCTAACTATGCCCCATAAGGCTGATATCGTGTGGGGCACTATATAGCCCACCACGCGCCATACCAAAGTCTTATCGTGAAGACGTAACGGAAGGCTTAAACCTGTTGACATTGCCTTCCCCTATGGAATACCCACTCCTCGTCGGTGCCCAGGTGGCGGAACTGGTAGACGCGCAGGTTTCAGGTACCTGTGGCCGCAAGGCCGTGGAAGTTCGAGTCTTCTCCTGGGCACCATTTATCCCAACCGCCACTGATTATAGGGGTGATCTGGTAGTCATGACGATTGATCTTTACGAAGGCGACCTACCCGACGACCTCGATCTCGGCGATTGCGTCGCAATTGATACAGAAACGATGGGTTTACACCCGGACCGTGATCGACTCTGCCTGATGCAATTATCAGCCGGTGATGGAAATGCGCATCTCGTCCGCTTCACAAAAGACCAGTATGATGCGCCAAATCTCAAAGCCTTGATCAGTGATCCTTCTGTCACAAAACTGTTTCATTTCGGTCGTTTCGATATTGCTGTCATTCAGCAATATCTTGGGATCGCCTGTGCGCCGGTTTACTGCACTAAAATCGCATCCAAACTGGCACGAACCTATACCGACAGGCATGGTTTGAAAGACCTGTGTCGAGAATTGCTCGACATCTCAATATCCAAGGAGCAGCAATCTTCAGATTGGGGCGCCGACAGTTTAAGCGAGGCGCAACTAAGCTATGCGGCAGCAGATGTACTGTACCTGCATCAGCTACGTGAGAAGCTCGATGGCATGCTGGCCCGCGAAGGACGGACAGATCTGGCGACAGCCTGTTTTGGGTTTTTGACAGATCGCGCCAAACTCGATCTGGCGGGCTGGCCAGAAATAGACATATTTGCTCATTAAGATTGAACGGCGAGTCTGGGCGGACACTGCTATATTTGCCTAAGAAGGCACTAAGATGCTATCCGCCGATTCAATTTTAGAGGTAGACTGGTAGCCGAACATCTCGTGTTCCGAAAGCACACACCAAGAGTCTAGAAAGTTCAAAGGTAATGGCGTCGGATTTAAAAGAAAATACTACACTCTCTGATTTAGAGGTCGCCAGAAACGTCTTTCAAGACGAAGCAGCCGGGTTAATCCAATTTGCTGACGTTTTGGATGATTCCTTTATCAAAGCCCTCGACATTATGGCGTCTGCTACGGGGCGGGTAATTGTCAGCGGAATGGGTAAAAGCGGCCATATCGCAAACAAAATCGCTGCGACACTGGCTTCTACCGGGACCCCTGCTCAATACGTGAATGCTGGTGAAGCGAGCCACGGCGATCTCGGCATGATCACCAAACAAGACGTATTGCTGGCGCTATCAAATTCAGGGGAAACACCTGAACTTTCAGATATGGTCGCCCATACAAAGATCAATGAAATTCCGCTCATCTCGATAACCGGCCACGCTGGCAGCTCGTTGGACAACGCTGGCGACGTGTCATTAGTACTGCCCAACGTCAAAGAAGCGTGTCCGCTAAATTTAGCACCAACAACGTCAACCACCGTTATGTTGGCCATCGGCGATGCCCTCGCCGTCGCTTTACTCGAACGGCAAGGTTTTTCACCGGAGAACTTCAACGCTCTCCACCCTGGCGGACAGTTGGGTCGCCGTTTTGTAAAAGTGTCAGACGTCATGCATCGCGGCGACGCGGTCCCCATTGTCGATACCACAACGCCGATGGCAGATACCCTACTCATCATGACCCAGAAAAGTTTTGGTTGTGTCGGTATTGTTGACGATGCTGGGGATTTAGCGGGTATCATTACCGACGGTGATTTACGGCGGCACATGGATAAGGGGCTGCTTGATCAATTGGCAGGCGACGTCATGACCGGCGCTCCCAAGACGGTGGAACCGGATGAACTCGCAGCGGCTGCGCTCAAATTGATGAACCAAGACGAACGACCGGTAACGGCCCTTTTTGTCGTAGCGGATGGGAAGCCGGCCGGAATCCTACATATTCACGACCTGCTTCGCGCCGGTATCGTTTAAAGACCCGGCTTCATGAACACATCGGTGACCCAACCTCACGATGCAAAATCGAACGACACCCGCATCGTAGGTTCATCGCCTGCAAGCGGCAGCTTCGACGGTTCGAGCAGCAACTATTCACGATTTGTCGTCTTCATGAAGATCGGCCTTCCCTTGATGGCAGCCGCCATCGTCACGCTGGTCATTGCCTGGCCCCAACTCATGGAAAAACCAAAGGGGTTCCGGCTCGGCATCTCAAAAGTCACGATCCATGACACAGGCGGACAACAAATCGTCAATCCACGTTTCTCCAGTACAGATTCTAACCAGCGACCATTTAATCTTACCGCTGATAATGCGTTTCAACAGAAAGATGACCCGAACCTTGTAGACCTCGCTTTTCCAAAGGCAGACTTAACCGCGCAATCAGGAACTTGGATGGCATTGTCAGCGGAAACCGGTAAGTTTAATCGGCAATCTGAAGTTTTGGATCTTAAGGGGGCCGTTAGCCTGTTTCACGATTCGGGATACGAGCTAAAAACAACTGTCGCCCAAATCAATTTGGCGGCGGGGACGGCGACTGGTGACGTTCCTATTTCGGGTCATGGGCCGGGCGGCACCGTTAAGGGTTCAGGCTTCAGAGTTCTCGAGCGCGGCAAGACGATGATCTTCACAGGTAAAAGCAGAATGGTCCTGTATCCAACGTCAAAACAGCTAAATCTAAGGCGGGGCAAATGACCCATAACGCCAAAATCATTCTCCTCGCCGCAACATTTTGCTTGATGCATAATACGGCCTTGGCGCAGGGAGGGCTCGGGCTCCCCAATCAAGCGCGAAATACGCCAATCGAGATCGATGCTGACAACGGCATTGAGTGGCAGCAAGAAGCTCAAGCATACATCGCCCGGGGTAATGCTAAAGCCAGACAAGGTGATACGGTTGTCCATGCCGATCAATTGACCGCCTATTACGAGAAACTAAAAGATGGCGGCACTCAGATTTGGCGACTTGATGCGGATGGCAATGTTCGTATCGTCTCACCACGTCAGACCGCATATGGAACCAAGGGTGTCTATGACGTCGCCAAAGGAATTTTCGTTCTTACCGGTAACCCGCGGCTAATAACCGACACTGAAAACATTTCTGCCCGCCGTAGCTTGGAATTTTGGGAGAAAAAATCCATCGCCGTCGCGCGCGGTGACGCGGTCGCCATCAAAGATGATAAACGATTGCGGGCTGACATCCTGACGGCCCATTTCAAGAAAACCAAAGCGGGGAAGAATGAGGTCACGCGTGTTGACGCCTATGAGAACGTCCTGGTGTCATCGCCCAAAGAAATCATCCGGGGCAAGCGTGGGGTGTACAATACAAGGACTGGTATCGTCGTCCTGCGCGGCAGTGTTAAAATCACTCGGGGGCCCGACCAGTTGAATGGCGATGCAGCTGAAATTGATTTGAATACAGGGGTCAGCCGTTTGTTGAGTAGTGGGCCGGGACGGGTGCGAGGCGTTTTTGGACCTAAGAACTTAAGACCGAAGTCGAAAGAGCTGAAACAAAACCGTTAACTAAATTCGTTAATAGTCACGGCAAAGCAAAGCGTTTAGTGTGAGTAATATGACGTCAGAGTATACACCCCCTGGTATCGCAAATAGCGGAGACAACACGACGACACCGCAGCTCGTTGCGGATAATCGCGGACTTGTTGCCCACAATTTCGGCAAATCCTACAAACAACGGCCCGTCTTGCGTGAGGTCTCTCTATCAGTTCAACGCGGCGAGGTCGTCGGGCTACTCGGCCCAAACGGGGCCGGCAAGACAACGTCATTTTATATCGTCACCGGCCTCATTGCGCCGGATTATGGAACGATCACGCTTGATGGAAACGATATAACTGGCCTGCCTATGTATCGTCGGGCGCGGCTCGGAATAGGCTACCTGCCACAGGAAGCCTCTATTTTCCGGGGTTTATCAGTAGAAAATAATATTCGGGCAATTCTGGAGGTAGCGGTTGATCACGCTGATCAACGTGAAACCCGGCTCGAAGATCTATTAGCCGAGTTTTCGATTTCACATCTTCGCCGCACGCCCGCATTAGCCCTATCAGGTGGCGAAAGACGCCGGGTAGAGATTGCCCGTGCCCTCGCCGCTGATCCCAGCTTCATTCTTCTCGATGAGCCTCTCGCTGGCATCGACCCGATTGCCGTCAATGATATTCGGGACCTCGTGTCGCACCTGAAAGACCGCAGTATTGGTGTCCTGATCACCGATCATAACGTTCGCGAGACTCTGGACATCGTCGACCGGGCCTATATTCTTCACGATGGTAGAGTTCTAATGGAAGGCGCGCCTGACGAGATTGTTACGCACAAAGACGTTAGGCGTGTTTACCTTGGCGAAAGGTTCAGCCTGTAAGACGGTTATGAACACGACTAAGTGTATGTAAGGTAACGATTATGGCCTTGGTCCCCCGGTTGGATCTGCGTCAGGTCCAGTCTCTGGTCATGACGCCACAATTGCAGCAGGCAATTAAGCTGCTGCAATTGTCCAACCTCGAACTGTCGGATTATGTGGAACGGGAGTTGGAGCAGAATCCACTTCTCGAGCGCGAAGATACCGACGGGCATAATGACGGTGCAGAACCCCAGGAAGATCGAAACACGGGATCTGAATCCGATACCGCCACCGACGATACCGATGCTGGTGGCGACGCGACTGATGTCGCGACAGGCGATACATTCGATAGTGACAGTACTTTCGGCGATGCGCCGGCGGAACCCGACTCGCGCGAGCTCGTCGATAACGAGTCTATCGCGCTTGAACATGACGCAGGGCTAGACGCCGATTACGAAAATGTGTGGTCCGGCGATTCTGGAGCCGATGCCACGCCCGCTATGGAGACTGATACACTCAACTGGCAGGTGCGCGGTGCGGGCGGTTTTGATTCCGACAATCCAGCCCTTGAGAATGCGCCGGCCGAAGAAATTTCCTTGCGCGATCACCTACTCGAACAAATTAACGTCGATTTGCTCGATCCCGCCGATCGAATGATCGCGGTCTATATGGTCGATTCACTCGACGATGCTGGTTACCTCACGGTAACAACAGAAGATATTGCGTCAATGCTAGGGTCGCCGCTAGACCGTGTCGAACGCACGCTGCAATCCGTCCAACGGTTTGATCCTGCCGGTGCATTTGCCCGGGATCTGTCAGAGTGCATAGCGCTCCAGCTGCGGGAGCTAGATCGTTATGATCCCGCAATGCAGGCTCTCGTTGAAAATCTCGACGTCCTGGCCAAACGGGATTTCAAAACATTGCGGCGTTTATGCGGCGTCGACAATGAAGACATTGCTGAGATGGTCAAAGAGATCCAAGCGCTCAATCCAAAACCCGCAATGACGTTCGACCATTCTGTTGCGCAAGCGGTTACTCCAGATGTGTCAGTACGCCGTAGCAAAGACGGCAGTTGGTTTATCGAGGTGAACAGCGACACGCTTCCGCGCGTCTTAGTCAATAACCGGTATCATACGGAGATCAGCAGCCAGTCCCTGCGAGAAAAAGATAAGGTTTATATCGCCGAGTGCTATCAGTCAGCCAACTGGCTCGTCAAAGCCCTGCACCAGCGGGCGCAAACCATCATGAAGGTCGCGGCAGAGATCGTACGCCACCAAGAGGCGTTTCTTGAAAAAGGCGTTCAATATTTAAAACCCCTGGTCCTGCGCGAGATCAGTGAAGCGCTGGATATTCACGAGAGCACGGTCAGCCGCGTAACCAACAACAAATATATCGCAACACCTCGTGGCATATATGAGCTGAAATACTTCTTCACCTTTGCACTGGGTGAAAATTCTGAGGGCGAGGCTGCGTCGGCTGAAGCTGTCCGCTTCCAGATCAAAAATCTGATCGACGCAGAATCTCTGGATAATGTCCTTTCAGACGACAAAATTGTCAGCATTTTGCGAAATGAAGGTGTCGACATCGCGCGGCGTACTGTCGCTAAATATCGCGAAGCGATGCATATCCCGTCTTCGGTACAGCGTCGACGAGAGAAAACGCTGCACGCGTAGTAAGTTAAAAAACGACCAAAGCTATTTGTTGACTTTTATAGGCGCGCGGCTCTATTTTCCGCCGCCGACAATACTCCGGAATTATGCTTGGTTTAAGTTCAGAGTTGATACGGCCCTAAACAACATACCGGTACCCAAAGGTTCCCAATGGAATTATCTATCAAAGGCAAGCAACTCGATATTGGCGAAGCCCTGACGCAGCATATCGACACGCGACTAACGGAGTCCGTCGAAAAATATTTCGATCATGCGCTGGATGCCAACGTTGTTCTGACCAAAGAAGGTAACGGAAAGCAGTTTCGGACAGATATCGTTGTCCATATCGGCCGCAACATTAAAATGCATGGCAGGGCGACCACGGAAGAACCCTATGCGTCCTTTGAAACCGCTCTCGAGCGGATCGCCAAACAGTTGCGCCGGTATAAAAGACGGCTCAACGACCATCGCAGCAGGGCGCCGGATTTAGCTGCTTTCGAAGCCCAGAAATACGTCATTGAGAATAATCCTGACGAAGATGAAACCAGTAGTGACGATGGCGCCCCTGTAATCGTCGCCGAGATGTCGACGACGATTTTAGACCTAACTGTCAGCGAAGCGGTCATGCATATGGACGTCAATAACAGCTCGGCTTTGGTCTTTCAGAATAAAGCCCATGGCGGCATCAACGTTGTATACAGACGTGCTGACGGCAATATCGGCTGGGTTGACCCAACCCCGACCGCCAATACTAAATCATAGCTGACACCCAAGGCGCCAAGGACAAAAATATAATGGAAATTTGCGATTTACTCACGCCCGAGAGTGTTTTGTCGACGGTTCGCGCGACAAGCAAGAAACAGGCGCTTCAAGAACTCGCAGCACAGGCTTCCAAAGTTAGCGGGCTGAGCGACCGTGCGATATTTGACGTTCTGCTCGAACGGGAACGATTGGGCACCACTGGAATCGGGCGGGGCGTGGCAATCCCGCATGGCAAACACCCCGATCTCAATCGCTTGTACGGTGTATTCGCTAAATTTGAGCAACCTGTCGATTTTGAAGCTGTCGACGACCAAGAAGTTGATATGGTCTTTCTGTTACTAGCGCCAGAGAATGCTGGCGCTGATCACCTAAAGGCCCTGGCGCGTATTTCGCGCATGTTTCGCGACCCGGATATGTGCAAAAAACTACGGGCGGCAAAAGACGATGGCGGACTTCGCAAATTGCTACTGAACAAAACCCAGGCCAACGCAGCCTAAGCCAAGCCTTAAAACCTAATTCTATAAAACCGCGTTCTTGGTCTCGACATCAATGGTCTGATCATCCGAGGCACGCGATGTGCTTGCCTCGGAATTAATTTTTATAACCTTTTTTCGTACTTCGACTTTCGGCCGCACTAAATCGATATGGAGCAGGCCGCTATTAAGCGAAGCGCCGGTAATTTTTATGCCTTCAGCGAGCACGAAAGACCTTTGGAACTGCCGGGCAGCAATCCCACGATGCAGATAAATTCGCTGCGCGTCGTCGCTTTGTTTCCCTTTGATAACGAGCTGCCGATCCTCAACGACAATACTCAACTCTTCATCGCTGAAGCCGGCGACGGCGAGACTAATTCGCAAACCATCTTCAGCCACTTGTTCAATATTGTAAGGTGGATATCCGTCAGATGACGCCTTCGCGGTCCGGTCCAACAAATTTTCAAGTTCATCAAAGCCAAGAAGAAACGGGCTGTTAAAAAGCGACATACGGGTCATTGCACCTCTCCAAATGAGCAGGTTATGGTCTGACATTCCGTAAGTTTGGTCCCTAACGAAATGCCCTTTTGGCCCCATTCGGGCACCATGCGGCCTTTTATATGGGGATCCGCTGCAAAAAGAACAAGATAAAGTCGGCGCCAAACGCCAACTTTTAGCCCATAATTCAAACTCGGTGGTGTCGTCTAAGAACCACCCTTCGCAATCGAGTGAATGAGATGAAAGATTTTTGGCTGCTGCCACAACTAGTCCGATCTTGGGTCTGGAAGCCTGAGATCAACTCACTGAATTACTGGCCAAATGTCGGTCTACACAGTGCGCGAACCTGTTGGGTCGTTATCTCTGATATCAGCCGGGGCGATCTCAATCTTCGCGCCATGAGCCTCGTCTATACGACAATTCTGTCCATAGTTCCGTTGCTGGCCGTAAGCTTCTCGGTCCTCAAGGGCTTCGGCGTTCATGAGCAGCTCGAAACGGCCATGATGCGGTCGCTGCTAAATTTCGGCGCCGAAGGCATGGCGGTCGGCGAGAAGATCATCGAGATCGTTGGCAACGTTAAAGCCGGTGTACTGGGGTCCCTTGGTCTCGCCTTGCTGCTCTACACCGTAATTTCATTGATGCAAAAAATAGAAGACGCTTTCAATTATATCTGGCATGTCCCGCAAATTCGGCCATTGGCACAACGTTTTTCAGGATATCTGACTGTCATCATTATCGGACCGGTCCTGGTCTTTACCTCTCTGGGCATTAGTGCCTCGCTCATGAACCACCGGATCGTTACATCTCTGTCATCGGTCGAGCCGATCGGCGCGGTCATCAATATCGCTGGCTCCCTGGTCCCCGTCTTACTGGTGATCGCTGCCTTCACATTTATTTACGTGTTTATGCCCAACACAAGGGTGCGGGTATTATCCGCGGTGACCGGCGCCGCTATCGCCAGTGTTCTCTGGCATGTCGCGGGCTGGGCTTTTACCGCCTTTGTTGTCTCTTCAGCCCAATACACTGCGATCTACTCTGCCTTCGCTGCCCTGATCTTTTTCATGTTGTGGCTCTATATCGCTTGGCTGGTTCTTTTGGTCGGGGCAAGTGTCGCCTTTTATCACCAGAATCCTGACCGCGTTACCTTAGAGCGCAGCAATCTCATCCTGAGCCCCCGAATGAGAGAACGTTCAGGGTTAATCATAATGACGGAAATAGCAGCCGACTATTTCACCGAACGTGATCGTCCAACGACCACACAGCTCGCGCAACGAATCGGCCTGCGAAACGAAACCGTCAGCGACTTAATCCAGCTCCTTACTGAGGAAAATTTTATCGTTGCCACAGGAGATAATCCCCCACAATGGCTACCAACACGCGCGCCCGCATCCATCAAAATCTCGGATGTTCTGAATATTCTTCGTGCGGAAGGCGAGGCCGGTACGTTATCCCCAGACAGCGTCAAAACGCCGCCGTCGCTGGAAGCTATCTTAACGTCTCTCGATAGCACCCAACAGAACACATTAGACGGCAAAACGATTGCCGATCTCGTCGGTCAAAAAAATCAAACCGAAACAGCGCTCGCCGCAGAGTAACTTCTAAGCTGGGGTTTCTCAGAAATCAGGGTCTTTAGATCAAGGTCTCTGGGCTTCCCAGCCATAATCGACATATTCCCAATCGACATGGTTTTCCTTGAGGGTGATGACATTGAAGCCCTCTTCGGTGCCGTACCAGGAGCCGCGCCACCATTTGGCGCAGACAGCCCCACCGGTAATGAATGTCGTTTTACGCCAGCGGATTATTTCCTGGGCATGCAAATGACCCTGCAGCACCAGCAACAGATTATGGTCGCGAAACAGATCGAGGACGCCGCGACTATTGACCATGACGCGATTGGGTTTACCGCCTTCAAGCGCTCCACGTGTCGCACCATAGAACGCGGTCAGAAGTGGGATATGGCTGACCATAACGATCGGCATATCCTTGGGTGTCTTCGCCAGCTCTTCACGCAGCCATTCCATTTGCGGCAGATCGATCAGCCCCTGATAATGCAATTTGCCACGGATGACATTGATCGAGTCCAGGATAAACACCCGGTACCCCATGGCATCAAAGGTGTAGTAGGTCTGGTCCAGTTTTAGACGTTTGCGAAATTCAGCACGCGGATCAGCGCTTGGTTTCGATCCATCTGCTGGATTGGCTGCAACCAAATCGTGATTGCCGATGGTTGCGTGCACATCACCGCCGATAGCATTGTGCATTTTCATATAGACATCCCAACGCGGCGCGACCTGCTCCGGCAACGAGGTAAACCCATCGGTAATCAAATCACCGCCGGCGATAACCAAATCAGGTTTTTGTGCATTAATTGTTCGCGCCGCCTTGGCCATGGCCACCGGCGTTCCCAATTCGGTCCGGGCATGCACGTCGGTAAAGAATGCAAAGCGTAGCTGTCCTTGTTTGGCACCCTCTGCCGCCCAACTCAATCGGCGCGGCCAAGACGTCGCCAGCGTCACCGCACCTGCGCCGAGGCCTCCTAATATCGTTCGACGGTTAATCACTGCCCGCACTCCCGCTACACTTCACCAAGGTTTGTAGCTTTGTCATTTCTGCGCCGGCTGTAAAGAACACTCCCACCCAGCAGCAAGATGATAGACCCGGCGACACCCCACGCCACTTGCTGATATGTCACCTTTGTAATCAAAGATTTACTCACTGGGCTTTCATAAGTTGTTTCGGAATTATGGGCGGCGTTTAGCAAGGCCCGCTTTTTCGGCGAAATTTGATACCAGGATAGGGACAGTGTTTTAGTATAATATTTTTCCAAAATCTTTGTCTCGCGCCAGGCAATTAGAACAGCTCTTTTGTATCGCTTGCTTTGAGAAACCCTTCCATCGTAATCAAGAAACCGGTTGAGATATTTCTCACGCCGGAACAGATGAACGCCTGCCTCATGAATAAACCGATCATTGATGACGGTGTATTTTTTGAAAAAGTCAGGATAGAGCGGCACATCAGGGTATTGATCGAGAACCTGCGCCGCCCGCTTGGCCTGAGACGCGTCTTGTTTCTTTAAACCTTCAATCGTAAAGCGTGACCGAAAGCTGCCGATTTCGGGATCATGGTGCAGATAGCCATACTCAGCCATCTGGCTCGACTTGCCACGTACATGTGACATGCCAGGAATCTTATCGATATAAAGATCGATCACCGGCGGCGTATTCAATAAGCACACGCCAAATAAAAAAATTGCCAGTGCGAGAGCTCGGTGGAAAAGAACAACACCTCTGACCCCAAATCCGGGCCCTATGATCGCCGGTTTTAATCCCAAACCGATAGCGATCAGCATGAGCCCCACGGCAACACTATTCAGGAGGATGTCACGCATGTCCCATACGCGGTGCGGCGTTAACCACTGGATCGCCTCATCCAGTGCACCGACAATAAAGCCGAGACAGAGAGCAATCAGATAGATGCTGTTATCCCGCACCCGGTGGCTCAGCGCGCGATAAATCAGCAGGCTGAGGAGACCATATTCAATAAAGTGCAACGCCTCGACAGCATTATCTCGCAGGCTATAAGTATAGGTCCCAAAGACGACCGCGACACCGCCAAGCCACAAATAGGACGAGATACTTGTTCCTGACTGCCGAATCAGACTTCGGACAACGCAAAAAGCCGCACCCGCAAAAACGACAAATACCAGAACAAGAAAAATAGTGTCGTCGACATACTGGTCCAGAAATTCGGTAATGGCACGCGCCAGCGGCACTGTGGCAAAGATCGCCACCGCGCATAAAACAACGTAGACACAAGATAGCCAGACAGATTCACGAGGGGGTTGGTTGAGCATCAGGCGCCGTGATTTTTCCTCTACAAGACTGCCGCCAGTCTACCCGGCTATCGGGATCAACGTCCAATGAACAGACGTCGGGTCAACCAAAAAGGGCCCTGCCATAACAGCAGGACCCTTTTCAATTTGGTGGAGCCAGACGGAATCGAACCGACGACCTCTTGAATGCCATCCAAGCGCTCTCCCAACTGAGCTATGGCCCCAAATTCTGTACCGGCGAGCCACAAGAGACCCGTTTAGCCGCCACCGGTGCGGCGTTGACGCGGAACCTACTGAAACTGAGGTCCCAGAGGCAAGACCTAATTATCGAATAGGTCCGCTAAGATCAGTTCCGCTTACGAACTTGCAGGATCGTCCGGTTTTTCCGGTCCGCCTTCGATCCCGTCGAGCACATCATCGGCACCACCAAGATCCGACGCATCTTCGATCAGAGCGTCATCATCGAGGATATCCAACGCGGGATCGTCCGGCAGATCTTCCTCATCGTCGTCGTCAGTAACCAGAGCGGCATCTTCATCCGCCACTGCTGGCTTCTTGGGCTCCGGCTTGGGCGCCGGTGCAGGCGCCTTAGCGCGCGAACTGCGCCCCGTAACAACAGGAACAAATTCAGTATCACATGTCGGGCAAACGATTGGGCTGCGCTGCATATCATAGAACTTTGCGCCGCAGTCCAGACAGGTCCGTTTTTCACCCCATTCGGGCTTCGCCAAATCAACCTCCGTGGAACAGAAATAAATTATGAATTGCCAATGCCACGATCCGCATAGCCTGTCAAAAGCAAAATTGCACCCTGCTTAATCTATTGTGATGGGTGTTTGATGTGCTACAGACTGCCCGTCGAATAAATAGTAGCTGGCCAGACAGTGATATCTGGCCAATTGCTAAGAAAGGATTAGGGCATGACGGGGCTGGTCTCCGCACCGGTAAGCGGTCTTAAGGGCGACGTTATCGTCACCGGCGACAAGTCGATCTCGCACCGGGCGTTGATGATCGGCAGCATGGCGGTCGGCGAAACAGTGATCCGTGGCTTGCTGCTCGGTGACGATGTTCTATGCACGGCCGCCGCCCTCGAAGCCATGGGTGTCACCATCGAGCGTGAGACAGATGATTTGTGGCGCGTACATGGTGTCGGTGTCGGCGGGTTGCGAGAACCAGACAATGTCCTCGATCTCGGAAACTCCGGAACCGGGGCCCGCTTGCTCATGGGGCTCGTCGCAACACATCCGATCCAGGTTCAGTTCACTGGTGACGATTCACTTCGCACCAGACCCATGGGGCGGATCGCCACACCGCTGAGCCAGATGGGGACACAAGTCATTGCCCGCGATGGTGACAAAATGCCATTGACCGTCATCGGTGCCCGAATGGCCATGCCGATTACGTACGCATTGCCGGTGCCATCCGCACAGATCAAATCCGCCGTTCTGCTCGCTGGGCTAAACACACCGGGCGAAACGAGCGTCATCGAGACCCGCCCGAGCCGCGATCATACAGAACTGATGTTGCGTCACTTTGGCGCCACCGTGACCGTAACGGACGAAGCAACCGACCGACGGGTTATTACACTGACCGGGCAGCCTGAGCTTGAAAGCAAAGAGGTCGTTGTACCAGGCGACCCATCCTCGGCTGCATTTCCTCTTGTTGCAGCGCTGATCACACCAGACGCAGAAGTCACCATTAAAAACATCGGCCTCAACCCGTTGCGGATTGGCTTAATCGATACGTTGTGTGAGATGGGGGCGGCTATCGACATTGCCAACGCTCGTGATCAAGCGGGTGAACCGGTCGCTGACCTGGTTGTAAAAACAAGTTCTTTAACTGGTGTTGTCGTACCACCGGAACGCGCCCCTTCAATGATTGATGAATATCCGATCCTGGCTGTTGCTGCAGCAGCAGCAAATGGCGTCACACGGATGCAGGGTCTCGCAGAATTACGGGTTAAGGAAAGTGATCGCCTCGCAGCAATTGCCGACGGGCTCAACGCCTGTGGGATTACTGTAGAAATTGATGGTGATGACCTAATCGTTACAGGGTCGCCCGGCAATATTCCTGGCGGTGCTGAAATAGAATCCCGCATGGATCATCGGATCGCCATGTCATTTATGGTACTTGGAATGATCTCAAAGGACCCCATTGCCATCGACGACGCAGACCATATCGCTACAAGTTTCCCGTCTTTTATTGCACTTATGAACGGGCTCGGCGCCAAAATCGGGGAACACATGTGACAACACCTGTTATCGCTATTGATGGCACCGCTGCCAGCGGTAAAGGCACCTTAGCCCGCCGCCTCGCCCGACAGCTTGGCTATGCCTATCTCGACACCGGCCTGCTATATCGGGCAACTGGCTTTATGACCTTGTCGCTCTATCCCGACACAGACGAGATCACCGAAGAAATGGCCATTACTGCGGTTAACGCGATAACTGCCGCTACGATGGAGAACTCGGCGCTCCGCGACGAAGAGGTGACCCAGCGCGCCAGCAAGGTTGCCGCGATGCCAGCGGTGCGAACGGCGTTAATAGAACAACAACGGAATTTCGCCAAAAACCCACCGGAGAGTGCCGCCGGGGCTGTTCTCGATGGTCGGGATATCGGTACTGTCATCTGCCCTGATGCTGACCATAAAATTTATGTAGATGCCGATGTTGAGGTGCGAGCAACCAGGCGGGTTAAAGAGTTGCTAGAACGGGGCGATGAGGCTATACATGCGCGCGTTCTGCAAGATATGCGGGAGCGAGACGCCCGGGATAGTTCCCGAAGTGTCGCGCCATTGGTAGCGGCTGACGATGCCTTCATCATGGATACCACCAAGATGGATGCGGATGCCGCGTTTACGACCGCATTAGAGTTTATCAGTAAGCGGAACCAGTCCAAGGCGTAACAAGAGCGCAAGGGTAGGGAAGCGGTCCAATGGGGACCAACCCGTGTGCGACCTTGGAACAGGCCCTGATCACAGGGCTGATGGAAGGAAACGGTTTATAATACGAATGGCTATTGAGTTAGGGAATCCCGACGCAGATGTCGTAATGTCCGATGAAGATTTTGCTGGCATGCTTGAGGAAACCTTTGGAGAAGGCGAGAACTCTGAAGGTACGGTCGTTAAAGGTACGGTTATTGCCATTGAAGGCGACTCCGTTCTAATCGATGTTGGTTTGAAATCTGAAGGCCGCGTAGCCCTTCGGGAATTTGGTGTGCCTGGTGCCGCACCGGAAATTACATCCGGCGATATCGTCGATGTTTATCTTGAAAGAATGGAAGACAGTCAGGGCGAGGCCATGCTGTCGCGCGAAAAAGCGCGCCGCGAGGAAGCCTGGACCCTTTTGGAAAAAGCTTTCAACGATCAGGAACGCGTTACGGGATCAATCTTCGGTCGCGTCAAAGGCGGATTTACCGTCGATCTTTCAGGCGCAATTGCCTTCCTCCCCGGCAGTCAGGTTGATGTCCGGCCGGTCCGCGATATTAACCCGCTAATGGGTACACCACAGCCATTCCAGATTCTCAAAATGGACCGCCGTCGCGGCAATATTGTTGTCTCACGTCGTGCCGTTCTGGAAGAATCCCGCGCCGAACAGCGTAACGAACTGCTGGCTGGTCTTACTGAAGGCCAGGTCATCGAAGGTATCGTCAAGAACCTCACCGATTATGGTGCGTTTGTCGATCTTGGCGGCGTAGATGGTCTGTTGCATGTCACCGATATGGCATGGCGCCGGATCAATCATCCGAGCGAGGTTTTGACGGTCGGCCAGACGGTGAACGTCCAGGTTATTCGCTTCAATGCCGAAACCCAGCGTATTTCACTGGGCATGAAACAGCTCGAAGCTGATCCTTGGGACAGCATTGAAACTAAGTATCCTATTGAAGGCGTCTTCACCGGTCGGGTCAGCAACATTACTGATTATGGTGCATTTGTTGAGCTTGAACCGGGCGTCGAAGGCCTTGTCCACGTTTCGGAAATGAGCTGGACCAAGAAAAACGTCCATCCTGGCAAGATCATCTCGACCAGCCAGGAAGTCGAAGTCATGGTTCTTGACGTCGATCAAAGTAAGCGGCGCATTTCACTGGGCATTAAGCAGACTCAGGAAAATCCGTGGACGGACTTCGAATCAAGCTTCACGGTCGGAACCGAGATCGAAGGCGAGATCAAAAACATCACCGAGTTTGGCCTGTTTGTCGGCCTGCCTGGCGAAATCGATGGCATGATCCATCTATCGGACCTGTCGTGGGAGAAATCCGGCGAAGAGGCAGTTGTTGATTATACCAAGGGCGACATGGTGAAAGCCAAGGTCCTCGACATCGATATCGAAAAAGAGCGTATCTCACTCGGCATCAAACAGATGACCGACGATCCGTTTGAATCAGCTACCGGTGACCTTAAGAAAGGCGCGGTTGTAACTTGTACAGTAAGTGGTGTCACCGATGGTGGCCTGGAAGTTACGGTTTCCGGTGGTCTGCAGGGCTTTATCCGCCGGGCTGATCTATCACGCGAACGTAGTGAACAGCGTCCTGACCGCTTCGCCGTTGGCGACCGTATCGACGCTCAGGTCACCAATATCGACCGTCGTGAGCACAAGCTGAGCCTCTCGGTTAAGGCGCATGAGATCAAAGAAGAGAAAGAAGCTATGGCACATTACGGGTCTTCGGATTCCGGAGCGAGCCTTGGTGACATTCTTGGCGCTGCGATGAAAAAGGCCGGTGCCGACGACGACGACACGGCCGAAGCTGACGCAGAACCTGTTGCAGAGACGGCGGCCGATGAGCCTGCCGAAGAACAGCCCGCTGAAGAGGCAGCACCCGAAGCGGAAGCAGAATCTGAAGAAGCTCCCGCAGAGGAACCTGCTTCTGAAGACAACGAAGAAACCGAGAAGAAGGACTAAGAAATTCTTCTCGATAATCAGTAGGGCGAACAGGACTTAGCCCAGGAATTAGCCATGGACGCTGATTATCTTATTGACCGTCGTCGCTTAAAGCGACGGATAACCTTCTGGCGAACGGCTGCCATTTTCGCGATAGTGGCAGCCGTTACCGCCGGTATCTACAAATATTCCGGTGTTGAATCCGGCGACTATATCGCTCGGTTGACCATCAAGAACGTCATCCACAATGATCTCAAGCGGCTCGCCGCAATCGAAAGAGTTCGTAAGGATGATGACATAAAAGCTCTCATTGTTCGTATCAATTCACCTGGCGGCACCGTTGTTGGCGGTGAGGCGCTTTACCAGGCGCTCAATCGTGTCCGTAAAGAAAAGCCTGTTATCGCGGTTATGGATGAGCTTGCTACCTCCGCCGGCTATATGATCGCGGTCGCGGCAGATCGCATTATTGCCCGCGAGGGAACAGTCACCGGATCAATCGGCGTGCTATTTCAAACCGCCGAAGTAACTGATCTCCTTAACAAGCTCGGCATCAAATTTGAGGCCATCAAGAGCGCGCCTCTAAAGGCCGAACCATCACCATTTTCCAAAATTACCCCCAAAGTTCGAGCCGCCACGAAACTGCTCGTCGACGACATGTATGCAATGTTTGTCGATATGGTGGCCAAAGGCCGCGACATGAAACTCGAAAAAGTCCGTAATCTCGCGGACGGTCGCGTCTATACCGGTCGGATGGCACTCAAGAACGGACTCATCGACGCTATTGGCGGCGAACGACACGCCAAGAGCTGGCTCGTCAAAGAGAAGAAGATCACCAAATCACTGCCTATACGCGATATTCGTATCCGCCGTGAGGTCGAAGACTGGCTCGAATATGCCACCTCGCTAATTCAAAAAACCTCGATTTCAGAAAGACTTATCCTTGACGGGCTGGTTTCCGTCTGGCACCCTTGGTTGCAGTAATGGTTCCATCAAACAGCACCGGGGGGGTCGCTGTTTCTGGCAATCCGGAGGCGGGGTGTAATGACCAAGTCAGAATTGATTATACGGTTAGCGGAAAAAAATCCGCATTTGTATCAGCGTGACGTCGAACGCATTGTGTCGACCGTTTTTGATGAAGTCTCTACAGCGTTGTCGCGGGGTGACCGCGTCGAATTACGGGGTTTTGGGGCTTTTTCTGTTAAAAACCGTGATTCACGTACCGGGCGAAACCCCCGTACCGGCGAAACAGTATTTGTCGCACGTAAATCCGTACCGTTTTTCAAGGTAGGTAAAGATCTACGGATTTGGCTCAACACGCCACAGGGCTGATTGTCTGATCGTCGGCAGCGACGTGACCTTTAATCTACGGGAAATTTAATGCGCTCAGCGTTTCGCATAATCACCCGTTTATTTCTCGCAATAGTCATCGGAATTGTGGCGGTTTTTGCGGTCGCCAATCGGGCGCCAACGAAAATTGACCTTTCACCCCTGCCCTTTGCCCCCGAACCACCACTCTTTGTCGTCATCCTTGGCGCCATGGCTCTTGGGCTGATAATTGGCGCCGGGCTATCATCATTTGCCCGGCAAAAACTAAAATGGCAGGCGCGAACCCAACGGAAACGGGCAGATGCCCTTGAAAAAGCAGCTGAAGATAGGCCTGCGCCAACCCAAATCCCGCAAGCAGAGACGGCTAACTCTGGACGCCGTTTGGTTTTAAACGAAGACTTATAAGAGGCCCGTTGCCGGACGGTCAGCGGATGCTTGTATAATGCCGGAAAATACCTTACGCCGATAAAGATTGAGCCATGGAATCTCTAACACCCGCTGAACGAATTTTTTGTGCCATCGATACCACTGATCTTGGTCAGGCGGTTGAGTTGGCTGAAGCTCTGAAGGGTGCTGTCGGTGGATTTAAACTCGGCAAGGAATTTTTTACCGCCAATGGGCCGGATGGCGTGGCCCGAATTTCAGAGCTCGGGCAACGTATATTCCTTGATCTAAAATATCATGACATTCCCAATACTGTTGCTGGCGCAATCAATGCTGCCAAAAGCCTGAATTGTTACATGTTGACCATCCATGCATCAGGAGGCTCAGCCATGGTTCGCGCCGCGGTTGAGGCAAAAGGGCAGGAGGAACCCCCTCGTATTCTCGCTGTGACAATCCTGACATCTCTTGCAGCAGATGATCTTGTTCAGATGGGTCAGAAACCGCCCGTCGCTGATCAGGTTCTACGGCTTGGCAAACTAGCGCGTGACAGTGGGGCTGATGGTTTGGTCGCTTCCCCACAAGAAGTAGCCGCATTGCGGAAAGAGCTTGGACCAGATTGTCTCTTGGTTGTCCCCGGTATCCGCCCAGCCTGGGCATCAACCGATGATCAAAAACGCATCATGACGCCGGCCGATGCGGTTAAGGCTGGTGCAGATTTCCTGGTTATTGGACGGCCAATCACACAATCAGACGACCCCAGAAACGCCGCTGACCGAATTGCAGGCGAAATTACTGCCGCCCTTTAAGGCGATTGCGCAAAATACGATGACAGTTCAGGCAAAAATCTGTGGCATCAATACGTCGGATGCCATGCAAGCAGCAATTGACGGTGACACATCCTATATCGGCTTGGTGTTTTACCCGCCGTCACCGCGTGCCGTAACCAATGTTGAGGCTGCAGTTTTGGCAGCCATGGTTCCGCAATCCATCAAAAAGGTTGGGCTGTTTGTTGATATTGATGACGACCAATTGGCCAACATCCTGAAGCAAACCCCACTAGAGGTGCTCCAACTCCATGGTAAGGAAACGCCTGAACGCGTCGCGGCGATTAAAAATGCAACGGGCTTACCGGTTATGAAGGCTATTCATATAGAGACGGCTGAAGACTTTGAGAACATCGGCCGCTATAGCGACGTCGCTGATCAGATCCTTTTTGATGCCAAAGCTCCAAAGAATTTGGAGAATGCCCTGCCTGGCGGTAACGCCATTTCCTTCGACTGGAGCCTGTTTGCGGATCATCCCTGGCAGGATAACTGGATGCTGTCAGGGGGGTTAAATGCGGACAACGTTGCCGAAGCAGTGCGTATTAGCGGTGCACAGGCGGTCGATGTTTCCTCAGGTGTTGAGTCTGCTCCGGGTAAAAAAGACACCAAGCTGATCGGCGCGTTCTTAGAAACCGTTCTTGCCTTGCCGTAATCGCAAGGTATAACCCGGTAACGCTGTCACGCGATAAATCACTCTGCTAGACTCTGGCCCAATTATGACGACAAGTTCTGACGAAAAACCCAATAGCTTCAAGGCGCTACCGGATAGTGACGGCCATTTTGGTATATATGGCGGACGGTATGTCGCCGAAACGTTGATGCCGCTGATCCTATCGGTCGAAAAAGCCTATGAAGAGGCTCAAGCTGATCCGACCTTTCAGGCAGAGCTTGATGAATATCTGAAACATTATGTTGGTCGTCCCAGCCCTCTATATCACGCGAGCCGGTTAAGTGAGCATTTGGGTGGTGCCAAGATTTATTTTAAGCGCGACGAGCTTAACCATACCGGTGCGCATAAAATCAACAATACGATGGGCCAGATCCTTTTGGCGCGCCGTATGGGCAAAGAGCGGATCATCGCCGAGACCGGTGCGGGACAGCACGGTGTCGCAACCGCCACTGTCTGCGCCTTGTTCGGGATGCGATGCGTTGTCTATATGGGCGAAACAGATATTGCCCGACAGGCTCCGAATGTATTTCGTATGAAATTGCTAGGCGCTGAGGTTGTTCCGGTCACGTCTGGGTCAGCAACCCTCAAAGACGCGATGAACGAGGCATTACGTGATTGGGTCTCAAACGTCGACGATACCTACTATATCATTGGTACCGTTGCGGGCCCGCACCCCTACCCCGCCATGGTCAGGAATTTTCAGAAAATTATCGGCGAGGAAGTCCGCCAGCAGATGATGGAAGCCGAAGGACGGCTGCCAGATTCTCTTGTCGCCTGTATAGGTGGCGGGTCGAATGCAATCGGTCTGTTTTATGATTTCCTTGATGAGGAGGAGGTCACAATTTATGCCGTTGAAGCTGCGGGCAAAGGCATCGAGACCGGTGAACACGCGGCGTCGCTAAGCGCTGGTGAGCCTGGTGTACTGCATGGCAACCGTACTTACTTACTGCAAGATGAAGATGGTCAGATCACCGAAGCACATTCAATTTCTGCCGGACTCGACTATCCGGGCATTGGCCCTGAGCATTCATGGCTGCACGATGCCGGGCGCGTCAACTATGTCCCGATAACAGATGACGAAGCGTTGGAAGCATTTCAGCTTTGCACGAAACTTGAAGGCATAATTCCCGCACTCGAGCCATCCCACGCCCTCGCTCATGTCAGTAAGATAGCACCGACTTTGCCCAAGGATCATTTGCTGGTGATGAATATGTGCGGACGCGGCGATAAAGACGTCTTTACCGTCGCCGAGGCCCTCGGGGTAACGCTATGAGCCGCAAGGAAGCCCGGCTCAAGGCACGATTTGAGCACCTCGCCGCGGAAGGCCGTGCCGGTCTGGTCACCTTTATCACCGCGGGTGATCCCAACCGTGAAGTCTCAAGCGCTATTATAGAAGGTTTGCCGGGAGCCGGCGCTGACATCATCGAGCTCGGCATGCCGTTTACCGACCCAATGGCTGACGGCCCCGCGATTCAGGCCTCGTCCCTTCGAGCCCTGGAAGCCGGGCAAGATATGAAGGCAACGCTGGCGATGGTTCGGTCATTTCGCGAAAAGGATGACGACACACCTATCGTTCTCATGGGCTACTACAATCCGATCTATATCTATGGCGTTGAGCAGTTCTCCGAGGACGCCGCTGATGCGGGTGTCGATGGGCTCATTATCGTCGATGTTCCGCCGGAGGAAGATGCCGAGCTGCGCGACCCTGCCAATAAAGCCGGGATCGATTTTGTCCGCCTAACCACACCTACCAGCGATGAACAACGGCTGCCCGCCCTGATGGGAGGCGCCAGTGGATTTATCTATTATGTCTCCATTGCTGGAATTACCGGGACCAAGTCGGCCGCTACCAGCAACGTTGCTGACGCGGTCACCCGGATTCGAAAATTTAGCGATTTGCCGATTGCTGTGGGATTTGGCATCAAAACACCGCAACAAGCAGCGAAAATTGCCAGGGTCGCCGACGCTGCCGTTGTAGGCTCAGCAATTGTTCAGGTAATCGCGGAAAATGCCGAAAAAGGCGACAAAACAAAGGGCTCTCCCGATTTGGTAAATTCCGTGCTAAGATTCGTTAGTGAACTTGCGCAAGGTGTGAGGACCGCACGGTCATGAATTGGCTTACAAATTACGTTCGTCCTAAAATTCGGGCTCTCGTCGAGAAGAAAGACGTTCCCGATAATCTTTGGCATCAATGCCCAAGCTGTGAGCAGATGATCTTTCATCGCGAGCTTGAGGCCTCCTTGCGGGTTTGTAGCCATTGTGGCCATCACATGCGGTTGCCGGCCACCGAACGCTTGGACCTGCTTTTTGATAACGGCGAGTATCAGCGGGTTGAACTACCCAAATTAAATGGCGACCCCCTAAAGTTCAAAGACCTCAAGCGCTATACCGACCGCCTCAAAGAGTCGCGCGGCAAAACCGGCGAAGAAGACGCAATGATCGTCGCGCATGGCGAGATGGGTGGACGCAATGTAGTCGTTGCCATCATGAATTTCGCCTTTATGGGCGGTTCTATGGGGCTCGCTCTCGGTAAGTCCCTGCTTATTGCTGCCCGGCTCGCCGTTCTGCAGGAGGCTCCTTTGATCTGCTTCACCTCATCGGGCGGTGCCCGCATGCAGGAAGGCATTCTCTCGCTGATGCAAATGCCGCGGACAATCATTGCCGTTGATGAAGTTAAAGAAGCGAAGCTGCCTTATATAACCGTGCTTACCGATCCCACGACCGGTGGTGTAACGGCATCCTTTGCGATGCTGGGTGATATTGCCATTGCCGAACCAGGTGCAGTAATCGGTTTTGCTGGCGCGCGGGTGATCGAAGAAACTATCCGCGAAAAACTGCCCGAGGGCTTCCAGCGCGCGGAATATCTTCTCGAACACGGCATGATTGATCGCGTCGTTCATCGTCGCCAACTACGCGATGAGTTGATCCGCATTTCAAACCTATTGCTGGATAGCCGAGAGGCAGCCGACGTCGTGCCGCTAAAAACCGCTTCTAATAAGAAGAAATCCGATACGCCAGAAGCCAGTAACGACAAAAATTCCACCGAAGAGCGCCCCGCTGCGGAGTGACGTCGTCCTCGATCGGCTGAGCGCGCTCCATCCCAAAGCGATAGATCTTTCTCTCGGTCGAACGGAGGCGTTGCTAGCGACTCTCGGCAATCCCGAAAAATCCCTGGCCAATGTTGTGCACATTGCCGGCACCAATGGCAAAGGATCCACCCTCGCCTTCTTAAAAGCAATTTGTGAAGCGGCTGGGCTGACGGTGAATTGCTACACATCACCTCATCTCATCCGATTTGCCGAACGCATATCGATTTCTGGAAAAGACATCGATGAGGAAACGCTGCTCGGCGTTCTGGAAGAATGCGAAACCGCCAATGCGGGAAAACCAATTACCCTTTTCGAGATTACGACGGTCGCTGCCTTCCTTGCCTTCTCACGACAACCCGCCGACGTCACGTTGATCGAGACCGGACTCGGAGGCCGCTTCGATTCCACCAATATCTTCAACAAACCGACCCTCAATATTATAACACCGGTCTCGATGGATCACATGAGCTGGCTTGGCGACACGCTTGCCGAAATCGCTTTTGAAAAAGCCGGTATTCTCAAACCTGGCGTCGCCGCGGTGATCGGTCCGCAACAAGAAGCCGCCTCAAAAGTGATCCATGACCGTGCGAATGAAATGGGTGTTTCAACCATAACATACGGAAAGGATTGGTCTTTTTCTGATACTGCCAGCGGGTTTTTACTCAAGCGGGGCGAGACAGAACTAGAATTACCGCGACCCTCACTAGCAGGAGCACATCAGATCACCAATGCTGCTACGGCCGCTATCGCGGCAAAACAACTTACTCGCTTGGACATCTCTGACGATGCCATTCGCGACGGCATCCAAACCGCACATTGGCCGGGCAGACTGCAATGCCTCAACGGCGCATTGGCAAATCTCTTACCATCTGGTTGGTCGCTATGGCTCGATGGTGGTCACAATGCTGCGGCATCCGACGCCCTCGCCTCTGTAGCCAAACAATGGAACGACCAACCATTGCATCTGATCTTCGGTTTTCTAAATAGCCGCGACCCGAAGGAATTTCTCAGTCCCCTCGCTCGCCACATTGATACGCTGCAGGCGATTCCTATTCCCGGGGAAGAGGCGAGTCTTTCCGCATCAAATACGGCAGAAGCCGCCAGACAACATGGCATTGTCACCAGCGAATCGGAGGGTTTTGTAGAGGCACTCCAGCGGGTCGTCGCTCAGGCCGACAAGCCCGGGCGTATTCTCATTTGCGGCTCGCTGTATCTCGCCGGGGCGGTACTCGCCTACGAAGAAGCCCCGCCAAAAGACGGGGCCTCATAAATTCTCTCGCAATATTTAGGCGTGATTAGATCGACTCGTTGATCCACTCAACCAATTTGCTTTTAGGCAGGGCGCCTACTTTGGTCGCCGCAACTTCGCCATCCTTGAAAATCATCAATGTCGGAATCCCGCGCACACCCAGCTTGGTTGGTGTTTCCGGATTTTCGTCGATGTTGATTTTCGCGATAGTCAGTTGACCATCCATCTCTGCCGCAATCTCTTCCAGTGACGGGCCGATTTGCTTGCAGGGACCGCACCATTCAGCCCAGAAATCAACAAGAACCGGTCCATCGGCCTTCAGAACGTCAGAATCGAATGAATCATCCGAGATCGGTTTAGTAGTCATTTGGTTTCCTTTCAGACTTCAAAAGTTGCGGTTTACCCACTTGCCATCAAATTAGGAAGCGAAATGGAAACCGTCAAGCGCCCTGATCAACGAAATACCCGTCGAGCAATTCTGCAGGTAATTTCATGAGGTGCGGGGCATCGGTCCAGAGCAAAGCACAGTCGATTGTTCGGCCGGGGAAGGCCTCTAATAAAACCGCACGGTAAGCCGCCATCTGTCGCAAATAGACTGGTGATACGTCTACTGCGTCGCCTGGTGGCGGTCGGTTCGACTTGTAATCAATCACCTGAACCCGATCATCTTGAACGATCAATCTATCGACCTGACCAGCCACGACATGGATGCCAAGATTGCCGGTAATCGGAACTTCTGCACGTGACCCCGGGCCGAACAGGTCGGCGAACTCAGCATCGGAGAGCACAGCGAGGACCTCTTCGGCATAGGATTGTTGATCATCTCCTGACAGGTCATGAATCGGTCGTGCCAAATAGCGTTGTGCCGCAACAGCGCGATCACTCACAGGCAATTCCGGCAAGCGTTGCAGCAGATGATGGATTATGAGACCGCGGCGAAAAGAATCCTCTTTCCCAACCCCGACTGGCGACCGCGTTGCTGGCTCGTGATCATCCGGCCGCGATGGCGCCAAAGGCCGTGGTGGAATTCGTTCCGGCGGTGGCAGTCGTTTTACCCAATCCGGCAGGACACCGGCAGAAATTGCAATCGGCGCGATTTCAGCATCCTGGTCAACTGGAGCCGTTTGAGGATTATCGAGCCGCCACCCGGTGCCCGGCCAGCCTTGTGGTGCAATGCCAGTCAGATCGAAATCAAACGCATCGCCAGCATTTTCCATCGCAGATTCGATTAACTCATACCAATTGCCTTTAGCGGCGCTGCGCCTGGTGTGCCAGCCACAGACATACAGCCGGTCTTCGGCCCGCGTCATGGCCACATAAAGCAATCGCCGGTACTCACGATCCCGCGTCTCTGAAGCGGCGGCCAGGGCGGCTTCACATTGCGTCTCGGCAAAGCGGCGACGCGGTGGCCACAAGAACATGCCATCAGCATTCCAGAGAAGCCGTGGCGCCTGACTTGGCACCTGCAAACTATCAGGCAAAAAGACGACAGGGGCCTGCAATCCCTTCGAGCCGTGGACGGTCATAACCCGCACTTCATCGCGGGTCGCCTGTTCAAGGTCGCGTTTAACCTCAACATCACCCGTATCGAGCCACCGTAGAAACCCTTGAAGAGACGGCACCTGATTGCGTTCGTAATCAAATGCCAGTGACAGAAATTCATCTATCGGGTCATTGGCATCCGCCCCGAGGCGACCCAACAACTTTTCGCGTCCACCGCGATTTCCCAGAATATCGGCAAAGAGTTCAAAGGGTGGTGTAAAATCTGTCCTCGCCAAAAGCGTAGAGAGTTCGTCCATTGCCTGGGTGTAAATTGGCTTCTCATCTTGCCGTCGCCGAAGGACTGACCACAAATTTTCATCGCCCCGGTCATAAGCAAGGTCGAATAATTCATCTTCAGAGAAACCGATCATGGGTCCCTTGAGAACAGTCGCCAAATTCAACTCGTCTTCCGGCAATAACAAAAATTCACCGAGCGCGATGAGATCACGAACCGCCAGCTGCTCGCTCAGCACCATCCTGTCGACGCCGGCAACAGGAATGTTGTTTCTTTTAAGCGCTCGAACCAGTTTCTCAACAAAGGCACCGCGGCGACGGACCAGCACCATGATATCACCAGGCCGCAGGGGACGGTTTTTGCTTTTTAGTATCTCGCCTTGGTCGATCCAAGTGCGGATTTGCGCGGCGATACCATCTGCAAGACGCGTTTGCGGGTCCTTGCCCCACCTCGCCACCACCGGCGGCGACCAGGGTTGCAACTCCTCCACCTCTTCCGGAACCACGGGTGGCCATAACTCGACAATCCCCGCCTGACCAATCCGAAAAGCTTCATGATGCAAAATACTCTCGGGCTCCACCACACCGGGACGTGCTTCTTCTTGGGAAAAGACCGTATCGACCATTTGAAGGACCGAAGCCGCCGACCGGAAGGAAATATCGAGAGAGACATCTTCCCAAAGCTTACCGATCTCTGTCGCCCGTCCCCGGAAATAACTCCGCATTCGCTCAAACGCCTCAGGGTCCGCACGCTGAAAACTATAGATTGATTGCTTGGGATCACCGACCGCAAACAAGGTGCGTTCCGCATCGTGGGCACCTTCACCAGCAAAAAACTCTTCCGCAAGGGCAGCGATAATTTCCCACTGCTCCGGATTGGTATCCTGCGCCTCATCGATCAGAATATGATCAATGCCACCATCAAGCTTAAACATCACCCAGGATGCACCGCCCTCGGCCTCAAGCAAGGCACGCGCCTCCAAAATCAGATCATCATAATCAAGCCGACCGCGTTCGCGCTTGCATCGTTCATAGGCGGTCAACAAAGACTGGACCAATAGCAGCATCGCCGAGGTCGCTCGGGCAGTCACAACGCTCCGAATTTTCAATAACACCGCTTCCAGCCGTTCCGCCTCAATCGCTAGCGTATCAGGCGCATCAGGCTCTAACGCAGCGGCATCCTTGTTTATGAGTTTTGCACGACGAGGACCCTTTTGGGTAAAGAAAACAGACACATAGGACATCAATTTCTGCGCACGGTCTGCTCGTTCGGCGGCGAGCCACTCCGCCATGATCGCCCCGCGTTCTTTGTCTGTCTTACTGCCTTGCAGCATCGCTGTCGCTGCAGCGCGCAGTGACCCCGCATCAAATTGGTCATCCTCACTGGCCGCATCGCGGATGGTTTGCTCTGATTGATCTCGAGAAACGTCAAGCGTCTTAAAGACCGCGTCAGTTAGAGCCTCCAAACCACCATAGCGAGAGATAAGTCGATACAGACGACCACGTTCAGAAAACAAATCCTTAAAAAGATCGAGAAACTCATCTTCATGGACAAAGCTGGTCACCTCAGCCAAAGCACGAGCGAGGGGCGATGTCTCTGAATAGCGTGCCCTGGTAAGAACGCGCGCTTGAGCTTCATGCTGAATCTCACTGGCTTCACGCTCATCCATTACCTGAAAATGCGGTGCAAGCCCTGCTTCCAGAGGAAACCGACCCAACAGAGATTCACAGAACGCATGGACGGTCTGAATTTTCATGCCGCCTGGGACCTCTAGCACCTGAGCAAATAAAGTCTTCGCCCGGCGTAAAGCCGCATCATCGGCGGGCTGTCCCGTTAACTCAGCAATTTCAGCCTGCAGGCTTTTATTGTTTGCAATGGCCCATGCCGCAAGGGAACGGTTGATCCGGTTGGCCATCTCGGCCGCAGCAGCCCTGGTAAAGGTCAGACACAGAATTCGGTGCGGCGGCGTCCCTGCGAGTAGTAACGCCAACACTCGATCCGTCAGGACTTTGGTCTTCCCCGTCCCAGCAGAAGCAGAAACCCAAACAGATCGTGATGGATCGGCCGCCCGTCGTTGAGCCGTTCCGGGATCTGGGAGTGTGTGGCTGATCATTCGCCACCGCCTTCGATCGACGACCATTCCAACACACGCGCAAGATGGGTGTAGTCGGACCATGACGGCGCATGGGATGGATCGGGTTGCGATAAATAAGGGGTGTCGGGATCGTCATACCGGGTGACAAGTTCGGTGAGACCGAGCAATGCGGCCTGCGCCAAAGCATCAATATCCTTGCCAGCTGGCTTGCGTTCACCCGCCGGATCTCCACCGCTCAACCGCCAAAATTCCAGCAGCGACACTTGTGCCGCTACGGTTCCCGCGAACCCACCCGCCTGAGCAATCGCCGCTTCCAACGGCAGCTGAGGAGCAAAACCGAGAGAGATGTCGGTCCCGCTCGGCGGCCCACCGGTTTTGTAATCGATGATGCTAATTGTCCCATCATGCAGCTCGTCAACGCGATCCGCTTTGGCGATTAATGTAAATTCTTGATCACCTGTGCCAATCTTGAGTTTGCCAATTACTTCAGTATGGGTCTTTTTCACCTGCTGGCGGTAATGCCCCTCCATCTGAGCAAACCATTCGGTGATGCGTTCAAAGCGTGGCCACCAAAATGCCCACACGCCTGGCAGTGCAAGAGCTTCACCAAACGCTGTGATTCCTGTATCTCGGAGCACCTGAACAACATTCGCCGGCATATGCTCGGGGTGTTCACGAACAAACCTGTCCAGCGCATCATGGATCATGGTACCGCGTTCAGCTGCACCCGGGTCGGCGTCAATGACGTCGAGCGGTCGTAACCGCAAGATGTGCCGCGCATAAACCGCATAGGGGTCACGCATCCAGGTTTCGACCTGCGTGACAGAAAGTTGACGTGGTCGGGCGCTAACTGGCGGCTTCGGCGCAGGCGCGTCCCCCGGCTGAACTTTCTCCGGTACATCGAGCGTAGCCTGCCAACCAAGCCAACGGGCATTGTCGGTCGCCTGATGTCGCGCCGCGCGTCCCGCCGCGCCACCGCCTTCCAGGACATTATCCAACCGCAACAACCAGCGTGCCGGCACTGTCGGTGTCCCTTCCACCCGTTCGGCCCGCGTGACCATGACTTGTTCTGCGCAAAAAGCCTGAACAAAGTCATGAGCACTGAGGCCAATGCGGCGCTCTGCCGGCGGCAATCCGAAAGCGTCACGCATCGGACGGCTCATCCAGGGGTCCGCCACCGGTTCACGCGGCCACACCGTTTCATTCAACCCACCAAGACAGATCACATCTGCGCTTTGCATTCGCGCTTCAAGCAAACCCCAAATATAAAGACGCGGATGAGGCCCAAAGCGCGGTCGGACAATCCGGGTCGCCATAAGAACGTCCAACAATGCCGGATAGTCATAACCAGGAACTGCCGGAAATGTTTCACTCGACTCCCGTAGCTCTGAGATAAATGAGGCAGCGGCCTCACCGTCATCGCCTGCCCACAAGCGATCAGGACCTGAAACTTCACCGGTCGCCGCGAGCGACTCGGCGCACTGAATATGGGCGTCGATTAAGTCAACGAGCGGAACGCTTTCGCCAGAGACCATCAACGCTTCAAAGGTCTCGGCCTTAGATTGAATACCCGCGACCCAATCCTGTAACTGTTGCGCATCATCACGATAAGGCGAGCCCTCAGCGCACAGGCTTTCCAGCACCGTGGCAATACCTTCAAACCCCGGTCCGGGACGCGGGCCGCGCAGGACCAGCCGTTCCAGCAACCGGACCCTCGATCGAAAAGCGGCGGTTTCCATTCCGCCAGCCGCCAGCGGATGTTTCAAAAGAGACAAGAGCTGCGTCGGGGCCAGCTGATCAGCAAAACAGGTTGCCAACAGCTGTAGATAGGTTCCAGCGGGCGCGGAGGATAGCGGCTGACCCGCAGAGTCATCTATTTCAATCCCCCAGCGCCGGAGCTCTGCTGCGACGCGCCGGGCCAGTGTCCGGTCGGGTGTAATCAAGGCAGCGGTCCGGTCGGTTGTTTCCAACGCCTCGCGCAACGCTAAGGCAATGACACCGGCTTCCTCTTGGGAAGTTGGGCAGGTTACAAAACTGACCTGCGTCAAAGCATTTGAGAAATCAATCTCTATACTGTCCATGGCGGCATCAGGCGGTGCCGTCGCTGCCCTGATCAATTTAACCCGGTCATTAGAACAGCGAGACGGAACAGTAGTGAGCCATTGCCCAACCTCGTCACTTTCGAGACCGATGCGGCGTATCAAACGCAGCATGCCATTTTGTGGATGGGTCGCCGGTAAATCAACCGGACCATCGGCGTCGAAAGTAGGATCGAACCCCGGCAAAATGACGGCACCCTGCGGCAGCCGCGCAATCATCTCCAGCATCGCCGCCGTCGCCGGAATACTGCCCGTTGACCCGGCAGCGTAAACCGGACCAGCAGGCGGAGCGGCTTGCCATTTATTTATTTGCGCTTCGCTCAACAGATTACGCCGGATCGCAGGGTCTTCACATCCCAACACCGCCAGGACACCGGGCCATTGCTCGGTCACGATACGCAGAAAATCAAGCGTCACTTGCCAGTGGGAGGCGTAATCCGCATCAACAAGCTCAGATAGCCCCTCAAAATTCAATTGCTCGGTCTCGACCTGATCCAACAATGAAACCAAAGCGGCGGCGAGCCGCGCGGCATTCGCCGGACTCGGTGCCTCACCAAGACGTTGCCGTTCAGCCTCCAAAATCAACCGGCTCAGCGAAAATTGCCGCTGTAGATCAGGAACGGCTGGCGGGATTTGTAATGCCGCGTCAGCCAGAGGTTCATCCTCCGAGAGCAGGCTTTCGTCAGATTGTTCAGCCTCACCAAGCGGTGTGAGCTGTGGCAAGAGCAATGCCTTGTCGCCGCTCTGACGAAGAAACGCTTCGGTCAGCGCCCGGCAAGCACGACGGGTTGGCAGAAAAACCTGAACATCGCTAAGCGCAAACGCATCATCATTGTGACGTTCAAGCAGACCTGCCGCCAAAGAATCCAGAAATGGAACATCTGGCGCTATGGAATATACGTTTGGCGCATCGGGCATTTGACTTTTAATCAACTGCCTGTGAGGAACCAAACAGCTTTTCAGCTTCCACCAGACCTGCGGGGGTACCGATATGGTGCCAGGCACCGTCGTGAACAACGCCACACAGTCGGCCCGCCGCTTCAGCCTCATCATATAGCTGCGTGAGAGAAAACGGGCCCCCAGGTGCTCCTGTAAACAAACGCGGATGCAACAACTGAACGCCGGTAAACACGAAGGGGGCCGATGGGGCATCCCGACGACGCGTCAGCAGGCCTTCACTGTCACAGCGATAATCACCAACGCCATCATACCCCGTCGCCTGCGCTACTGGGTGCAATAACAAAAGGGCATCCATTGCATCATCACGCCAAAAATCTGCAAGCCGACTGAGCGCCGGATTGGAACCATCCTCCCAAGCAATATCAGCGTTCACGACATAAAATGGATTCTTCCCCAGCGTCGGCAACGCAGCAGAAACGCCACCACCGGTTTCCAACAAAAGGTCAGATTCCCAGGAATAGGTAATCTTCGGTTTCTCACGGGTCGCCAAATTATCTTCAATCATCTGACCGAGATAATGCAGGTTGACCGTTGCCGAAGTAACCTCCACCGCCTGGAGATGATCTAGAGCCCGATCCAGCAACGTCCTGCCGGCTAACGGCACAAGGGGTTTCGGCAGGTTTTCTGTTATGGGTCGCATCCGCAACCCGAGACCAGCGGCTAAAACCATCCCATGTGTCGGTAATTCGATCATGACGTCCGCAACCCTTCAGGAATACAGCGCAGGCCGACCGGAATATGATCGTCGAGCCATTCTCTAATCGGGGCAAGGTCTGGATGCTGGCAAGCGGTCTCCAACAACCGCCAGACCCGCGGAATATGATCAAGATAAATTGGCTTGCCATCACGTACACAAAGCCGCGTGAAAATTCCAATGACCTTGGCATGGCGTTGGGCACCAAAGACTGTCATCGAACTTGTAAAATCGTCCGGATCAAGATCAGGAAAGGCTGCGAGGTAGCGGGCTGTCACTGCTGCCGCAGTCTCCGGGGACACATCCCGCCTGGCATCTTCAATCAATGACACCAAGTCATACGTCACAGGCCCCACCAGAGCATCCTGAAAATCCAGCAAACCACACGCGGCAATGCCATCGCGCCCATCAAGCCGCATTAGATTGTCGACATGGTAGTCGCGCAATACCAACGAGTCAGGGACCCCAGTAGAGCGGGCAAGGGCATCGCGCCACCGATTTTGATATTCCTCCGCGGCAGGACCCGATAATTCTTTGCCCGTCGCAGCAGGTACGAACCAGTCTGTCAGTAAGGCTGATTCCGTTAAGAGTTTGCCAGAATCGTATTGCGGCAAGTTCTCCGGAATTGCTTTGGCCGCAGGTTTTTTATGCAAGTCGATCAACACATCGGTGGCCAGCAAATACAGTGCGGTTTCATCCTCGCCCGCCGCTAGCAAGCGGGTGAACGTTGAATCGCCAAAATCCTCGAGCAGAATAAATCCCGCTTCGTGATCCTCAGCGAGTATTTGTGGCGCGCTGTAGCCTAATCCTGTGAGGTGGCGTGCAATGGCAAGGAAGGGACCGATGTCTTCTTGCGGCGGCGGCGCATCCATCAACATGGCGTACCTGCCGTTTTCGTCGAGCCGGTGATAGCGTCTGAACGACGCATCACCTGTCAGCGCCGTCCGTCGAGCATTGCCCCACCCTTCCTGACCGAGAAAGCTTTCGATGAGTGCCTGCCGATCAGCCATCTTTTGTGAGCTCCAAATCTCTTTTCAACCAACTGCCACTTTTTTCAATTTGCAGCATTCGGGCGGCTTCATGATCACCAGGGAGCAGGGTCAAATGCAATCGGTCCGTTGGTAAATAGCCCTCTAGCCGTTCCGGCCATTCGATTAGAGAGACACCGTCAGCAAAGAAGTCCTCAATGCCGAGTTCAAGCACGTCGGATGATCGATCAATCCGATAAAGATCAATATGGAACAATGCAAACTCAGGAAATTCATATTGCTGGACCAGTGTAAAGGTCGGGCTCGGAATATCGTCAACATCCACGTTATTTGCCATTGCCAGCGTCCGGATAACTGCCCGTGCGAGAACTGTCTTGCCGGTTCCGAGATCACCAGATAAGGCCACGACGTCGCCAGGTTTAAGGATCGATGCCAGACGACCGGCCAAACGCTCCGTTGCCGAGATATCGGCAAGTGTCATAGTAGTGCTAGATGTGTGGTCAATGGCCATATCTATGGCTTGCTTGTACCGGTGGAGACCGAATCCCGCAACAAGGGGCCAGGGAACAGCGTCTATACCGGCACGTCGGGGGGAAGCATCAACGGCGCAGCGCGGGATGGCAAGGTACAAATGACACGCGTACCATCCTCAGGTCCGGATTCCAGCGCGACCTTTCCGCCATGCATTTCGACAAAACTTTTCACCAGTGAGAGACCTAATCCAGCCCCGGATCGACGGGCCTCAGTGCTCGAACCACGCTCGAATTTTGCAAAAACACGGTCGCGATCAGCGGGGGTAATGCCGATTCCACTATCACTCGTCGTTAAGACGATTTCGTCGCCCTGCCGACGGGCTGAAACAACAATATTGCCATTATCCGGCGTAAATTTGACGGCATTCGACAAGATATTAAAGATCGCCTGTTTGAGCCGTCGTTCATCAGCGACCATGGCACCGATATCGGGAGGGCAATCACACTCTATCGTCAATTTTTTCTGCCGCGCCCTTTCATGCACCAGCCCCAGAGCGCTATTCAGGAAGGCGTTGATGTCTATTGAGTCGAGCTCAAGACTCATATGTCCGGCTTCGATTGTCGCCAGATCGAGAATATCGTTGATGAGCAGCAGCAATCGATTGGAAGACTCCAAAATTCCGCCAGTATATTCCGTCTGCCGATCATTGAGATCACCAAAATATTCACCGCCTAGAATTTCGGTAAATCCAATAATTGTGTTCAGTGGCGTTCGAAGCTCATAAGAAACGTTGGCAATAAATTCAGACTTGAGTTGATCCGCTGTTTCCAGGGCCTCGTTGCGTTCGCGCAGGGCTCGTTCCATGTTGATCGCCGCTGACACATCAAGAAAACTCAGTAGTACTGCGCCATCGGGCAGCGGCACGGTGGCATAGTCAAGAACACTACCGTCAACACGTTCCATTCTGCCACTATGGGAATCGCGGTCTGTGAGAATACCAATGAGCTGTTGCTGGCCAGTATGCAATTCATCCATTTCACCGATTAGGTCGGAAATATGATTGGCAATTTCAGAAATATGCGGCTCATTCGCCAGCTCATGGGGGGGAATTTGCCACATGCTACCAAACGCAGGATTGGAAAGCCGCAACCGGCCATTCGCACCGATCACAGCGACACCCTCGAACAGATTATCGAGAGTCTCTCTCTGCACAGCGATCAAAGTGTTGTAATTGCGCTCTAAGGCCAATGTGTCGGTAACATCCTCCCAAAGCAGTAGCAGACCTCCGAAAGGATGCGGAATTGCAACAGATCGAAGAGTCGTGCCATCCGGCAAATGAACCATCTCCTCGACCGGCTCAATCAGCGTCGTGAAAAGGCGCAGCTGTTCATTCTTAAATGCCGGAAAATCGGCATATTCAGGAAGCCGCCTGTTCTCACGTAGCTGTTCGAGAACTTCACCCATCCGCGGTGTTCCCCTTAGCAATGCTTCGTCGAGCCCCCATAGCTGAAGAAACGCATTATTGAAGAATTGTAGGGACTGATCCGCATCATAGATTGCGATCGCAGTACCCAGATTTTGTAAAATTACCTCCTGACCTGCAACATGGCGTGACAGCTCGGCCTGCACCTCTTCAAGCTGGGTAAGGTCGAGCGCAAACCCGGCGGTGCCGCCGGTCGGTGCCATCGGGATCTCGATCAATTCAACATAGTGACGGGCGCCACCCATAACGACATGCTGCCGATCGCTTTGTGGCGCATTTTCTAAAACAGTCCGCTCAGCAAGTGCTTTGGCGCTCTGCGACCCGGTACCAGCAGAAATTTCAGGCAACTGATCCGTGACCAGACTTTCCCCAACCTCGACGGCTTCGCGGTAAGCCTGATTGACATATTGAAGCCGTTGCTGGTCATCCCGAAGCCACACAGGAATCGGCAGCGCATCAAGAAGCTCATGCATCTGTGCGGCATCCGTCGATAATCGTTCAACGCGCGCCGCCTCTATCGTGCGATCCGAGACCAACATAATGGCCGCACCGGACGCATCCGCAACGACGCTATCACCACGCACTAAAAAAGTTCGTGTCATATCTGCTGTAGCCACCGTCAACAAAAATGGCTGACGATCATGTCGTAATGTATGAACAGCAGCTTGGAGCGCTTCGGCATCCTCGGGCTTCAGCTGGTCCAAAAAAACAGAAAACTGATTGTCGTCTGAACCCTCAATATCGAGAGACGACGCAAACCCCGCCGATACAATTTCGATATCTTTATCAAAAGGCCACAGGATAGCCTGTTCCTGACGCAACAAGGACATTGCATCCCGCATGCCCAGCTCAGAATCTAATGCTGCGTTTTGCGCCGTTAAACGGCGTACCTTAGAGGAATAGAATAGAGCCGTGGCCGCGGCCGCGATAAAGGCAATGGCAAAGATCGCCACCAGGGGGCCAGGGACCAAGGATGTGGGGTTGGTTTGTGCCAGCGCCGGGCTTACGCCACAACCAAGCATCAAACAAGCACCGAAGATAATTCGGCAAAAGCGCTGTACTCGCATCCCCTGTAACCCCCTTCAGGTGATCGCGATGAGGGACTCCGGCACCAACATGCCAGAGTCCCAACACGTTAGTACCGGTAGTGGTCCGGCTTGTAGGGCCCATCTTGCGGAAGCCCAAGATAGCTCGACTGCTCATCCGTCAGCTGGGTGAGTTTCACGCCCAGCTTGGCAAGATGCAATGTCGCCACTTTTTCATCAAGATGCTTCGGCAGAACATAGACCTTGTTCTCATAATTATCGCTGTTGTTCCAGAGTTCGATCTGAGCAAGCGTCTGATTGGTAAACGACGCGCTCATCACAAAGCTCGGATGACCGGTAGCACAACCAAGATTTACCAAACGACCCTCTGCGAGGACGATGATGCGTTTGCCATCCGGGAATTCGACTTCATCAACCTGCGGCTTAACGTTGTGCCACTGATAGTTCCGAAGAGATTCAATCTGAATTTCGCTGTCGAAGTGACCAATGTTGCAAACGATGGCGCGATCTTTCATATCGCGCATGTGGTCAAGCGTAATGACATCGATATTGCCAGTCGTGGTGACAAAGATATCACCCATCGAAGCGGCCTCTTCCATCGTCGTGACTTCGAAGCCTTCCATCGCCGCCTGCAAAGCACAGATCGGATCGATTTCAGTGACCAAAACGCGAGCACCGCTCACTTTAAGAGACTCAGCGGAACCCTTGCCAACATCGCCATAACCCGCGACGACAGCGACCTTACCAGCCAACATCACATCGGTGGCCCGCCGGATCCCATCAACCAGGCTCTCGCGGCAACCATACAGATTGTCGAACTTCGATTTGGTCACGGAATCATTGACGTTAATCGCAGGCACTGCCAGCGTCCCGGCTTTCTCCATCTCATAAAGCCGGTGCACACCCGTGGTCGTCTCTTCGGACAGACCGCGGATATCCGCCAACAATTCGGGACGTTTTTCATGGATAACAGCGGTCGCGTCGCCACCATCATCAAGAATCATATTCGGTTTCCAGCCGTCGGGGCCTTCAAGCGTTTGATCAATGCACCACCAAAATTCTTCGTCGGTCTCGCCTTTCCAAGCGAAAGTCGGAATACCCGCCGCAGCAACAGCTGCTGCTGCTTGGTCCTGGGTCGAGAAGATGTTGCACGAGCTCCACCGGATCGACGCCCCCAACGCCGTCAGCGTTTCCATCAGCACAGCCGTCTGAATCGTCATGTGTAGGCAGCCAACAATGCGCGCACCTTTAAGCGGCTGCGATTTACCGTATTCCTCCCGAAGCGCCATGAGACCCGGCATTTCGGTTTCAGCAATATTAATTTCTTTGCGGCCCCATTCGGCGAGGCTCATATCAGCGACCTTGTAATCGTTCGCAGCGTTCATCAAAAACTCCTGGATTAACAGATGGTGTTATGCACTTTCGCGCGGGAAATATACGAATATGCCTGACACAGTGGAAACGCGCGCCGTATAGCAGTCAAATGCGCTAAATTGCAAGGGTTTTAGCAAATTGAGGCTCTACTCTTCGTCAAACCGACTCTCGACCAACCCGACAAGTGCCGTAAGGCCTGCTTCCGCCGCTTCGCCATCCGCCGAAATTAAAATCTCTGTACTTGGTCCTGCGGCCAGCATCATGAGGCCCATAATCGACAGGGCCGATACTTTGAGACCCGATGCTTCAACGTTGATATCAGCGTCAAACTGCTCTGCAAGCTTGGCAAACTTTGCCGCGGCCCGAGCATGGAGGCCGCGCTGATTTACGATCGTCACTTTTTTCTGAAACACTCAATTCCCGATTATTTAATTGTCGTTGGGCTGATTGGTAGAAAGGATGCCTAGCCTTTGCGATCAGCGAGAAGTTTGGATGCAACACTGATATACTTTTTTCCAGCTTCCTGAGCATCAGTCACAGCATCCTCAAGAGATTGCGTTTGGCGCGTCCGTGCCAACTGAATCAGCATCGGCAAATTTACACCGGCAATCACCTCGACTTTGCCTTCCCCTTCCCCCATTACCGAAATCGCTAGATTAGAGGGTGTACCTCCAAACATATCCGTTAGAAGTATTACGCCCTCGCCATTCTCCACATTTTTTACAGCGTCGAGAATATCGGACCGGCGTTTTTCCATATCATCATCAGGCTGAATACAGATTGTCGCGGTATTCTCCTGTTCGCCGACGATATGAACCATTGCACTGAGAAATTCATCAGCGAGCTGTCCATGGGTTACGAGTACTATTCCAATCATACGGCGTTCATTTCTTTTCGATATGGGTTTCAACATCGCGCAGCTCCCGATGCATTACACCGGCATGTTGGCCGTTTTTATTGAGCCATGCCACTAGTTCTTCAGCGACGAAGACTGAACGATGTTGCCCCCCGGTACAGCCGATAGCGATCGTAAGATAGCTTTTGCCTTCATTCTGAAAGCGCGGCAGAAGCGGTTGCAACAATCCGGTTAGGGACTGGAAAAAGTCGTGGAAGCCTGGATCATCCGATACAAATTTAGCAACACGTGCGTCCTGTCCGGTCAGAGGTTTTAAGGTTTCCTCATAATGAGGATTAGCTAGAAAACGTGCATCAAAGACTAAATCCGCCTCTCGCGGAATGCCATTCCGATAGGAAAACGACATTACAGAAACGGCAAAAGATGCTTCAATTTCAAGCGTAAAATGGCCCTTAAGGAGTCGTCGCAAATCGTTCAGAGAGAGTTGCGACGTGTCGACGACCAAATCGGCCCGATCACGAAGCGGTACGACCGACCGTCTTTCATGTTGAATACCGTCCATCACCGGCCGGTCTGCCGCCAGCGGATGTCGCCGCCGCGTTTCTGTAAACCGGCGTTGCAACACCTCATCATCACAATCCAGAAAAACCATCCGGGCCTCTAGATCGGCGCGGGCGATGAGAGTGTCGATTTCGTGCAAAAACTGTTCAACACCGAAATCCCGGGTTCGAACATCGATGCCGATGGCTAGGGGTCGACGGGTTCCGAGCGCAGGAACTACAAGACTCGGCAACAGGGTAAGCGGCAAATTATCAACGGCCTCATATCCTAAGTCTTCAAGGATTTTTAGCGTCGTTGAACGCCCGGCACCGGAGATCCCGGTCACCAGAAGAACCGGTGTCCGGTCGGTGGCGTCCCCAAGGGCGGCGTCGCTGCCGAGACCTGAGTTGTTTTTTGCGGCCATGGTCATATTCGGGCGTTACTATTGCGCTTTGTATTCCGAACGGCAAGCGATCTAACAATACCGCCAATCATCATTTTCAATCCAACCGCGTTGCGATTGATCGCACCTTTGCCGGACAGGATGGGTCGAAGACGTGCAATCGATACAGGGACAGCACCAGCCCCCCGATATCGCAGATAGAATCTTCCGGTAGACGGGGTACATCTGCGCGCGCAACGAGGTCTATTGCCAACCGCAACGAGACTATTTCTTGAAAGGGAATTTCAAGAATACCGCATCCCCGCACTTCGATTTTACCACGAAGAACTTCTGGCGCACTGGCCTGCAGCAATCCTGACACAGCAACGATAGAAACCTGGTCATCAGCCACGAGCTTAGCGCCGCCATCTATCAAGCGCAGAGCTAAGTCAGATTTTCCACTCCCTGGGGAACCGCGAAGCAAAACCCCCACGTCACCTATTGCGACGCAAGTTGCATGGACGAGCATTTCCTTCTCACCGGTCACGAGACCGGCAGTCTGACAATAAAGCGGGCCCCAAGCACCTTATCATGCAGATCTGTTCGATTTTCGGCTTCTATCTTTCCTTGATGTGCCGCTACGATCTGACGTGAAATACTCAGCCCCAACCCAGAATGTGTTCCAAACTGCTCAGAGTCGGGGCGTTCGCTGTAAAACCGGTCAAAGATTTTTTCCAAACTAGCGTGCGGAATGCCAGGGCCTTCATCTTCGATTGTCGCAACAATCCAGTCCCGATCACGTCCGATCCGAACCATGACAAGACCCTGGGGCGGGCTAAAGGAAAATGCATTGGTGATTAAGTTTTGCAGGACCTGGGCAACACGTCCTTCATTTCCCATTATAGAAAAGGGCCCTTTAGATGTTTCTTCGAAAGCAATCTGCCGATCACCATGACTGCCAGAAGTACGATGCACTTCAACCAAAGCGGCCAAGAGCCGATTGAGGTCAATCTTGTCTGTCTCGTCACGCGATAACTCGGCATCCAACCGCGAGGCATCTGAGATATCCGATATAAGACGATCCAGACGAGTCACATCATCCTGAATTATCTCCATCAACTTACTTTGCTGATCATGGTCTTTAAGACGTGCTGCTGTCTCCACCGCGCTGCGGAGCGACGTCAACGGGTTCTTTAGCTCATGAGCAACATCAGCCGCAAAACTCTCGATGGCATCAAGACGTTGCGAAAGAGCGTCAGTCATGGCGTTCAAGTCCGCGGCCAGATCTCCGATTTCGTCATTGCGGCCTCTGAATTCCGGTATAGACCGTACCTTACCGGGGGCGCTCCTGATCTCATCAGCAGCGGCAGCCAACCGCCGCAGCGGGCGCACAATTGTACTACCGAGATAGACCGACAGCAGAACCGTCACAAATAGCGCCGCCGCAAAAATTGTTAGGATATCGATCCGGACCGACCGGACAGCTTCCTCAATCGTCGCCCCATCACGAACAACAAACACCGCACCAATAACTTGCTTGAAGCGCTTAACCGGGATAGCGACACCGATCACCAGCTGATCCGCATCATCGACCCGCAGGGCCGATGCCGGCCCGCCTTCTAACGCGCGCGCCACCTCTTCATAATCTGCAGCACGTTGGTCAGGACGTTCTTCATAGAGCGGCAGGCCACGGCCTGGTAACCACTCAATGATCTCTTTATAAGTCTGATCAAACACATCGCCTATTGAAGAGTCCGCATCTGGTGGCGGAAGCTCGCTCACAGAGATCGAAGCACCCTGGGGGCCCAAGAGTGTACGGCTGTCGGCGACCAATAACCCATCCTGATCGAATAGCCTCGTTCGATTTTTGGTCGGCGTCACCAAACGACGCAACATCGTCGAGGCGATAGCACCTTGAAGCTCAGTTGTGCCATCAGCACGCGTGCCGTAGGCGCCTTCCGCCAATGCTTCTGCAAAAATCTCGCCCTGGGTGCGGAGCGCCGCGATCTCTGACGCAATCAGGTTTTGCTCATAGCGACCGAGATAGAGCAACCCCGCTAAAAGGATCGCCAAAGCGAGAACATTGACTACAAGAATGCGGCGGGTAAGAGGCGACAAGAACCCACGGCGCCCAACCCGGGCAGACTCCGCCAGCCCCGGATCGGCATCGCCAGCAACTGTCGATTGACGCCCCCTGTCCTCCGCGCTGAGATTAAGTCTCAGCGCCAAGGGGGATCACGCGTCTCGGTAGCGGTAACCGATCCCATAGAGGGTTTCGATATAATCGAAATCATCATCGACAGCTTTGAACTTCTTGCGAAGCCGTTTGATGTGGCTATCGATTGTTCGATCGTCGACATAAATGTGTTCCCCATAGGCCGCGTCCATTAGTTGATCTCGATTTTTAACGAGCCCGGGACGCGCGGCCAGCACTTTTACAATAAGAAATTCGGTCACCGTAAGATTAACGGGTTCCGTCCGCCAGGTGCAAAGGTGACGTGACGTGTCGAGAATGAGATCGCCACGCACGATTGGTGGCTCAGAATCATCATCGTCACCAATGGAATCCATCCGGTCCCGGCGGCGTAGTAAAGCCTGAATACGTTCCAGAAGGAGACGCTGCGAGAACGGCTTTTTGACATAATCATCAGCCCCCATCCGGAGACCTAGAATTTCATCAACCTCGTCATCTTTTGATGTCAGAAAGATAACCGGCAAGTCGCTCTGTTTGCGAAGACGCTGGAGAAGCTCCATACCATCCATCCGCGGCATTTTGATATCAAGGATTGCAAGATCGACCGGTCGAGCGCTTAATCCGCGCAGCGCGGCATCACCATCGGTAAAGCTTTGAACATCAAATCCTTCAGCTTCCAACGCCATTGTCACCGATGTCAGAATATTCCGATCATCATCAACCAATGCAATTGTGTGCCCCACGGGTAACCCTCCGATATTAATTGGTCTTTCTAGCGTATCCATTTTCTAGCTCCCAAATTTCAGCGATACTGCGAGATATCGACGAAATTAGGCGGAAATGAGGCAGCAAAAAGGCCATAAAACGGTCATTTTTCACGACCGTGCCTCTATTAGGCCAATTCCTCAACAATTAGGCAATTTTAAAGCGCTATAATGCGGTCTCGCTATAAGACCGTTGGATAGAGTTATGCCTCAAAAAGACCAAAAGACCGAAGTTGAACTGGGCAGCCAGGCGAGATTGCTGACCCGTTCTATCGACCGCGGGTCTCTCGCAACGGTCATGCAAGATAACCAAGGGCCATATGCCTCGTTGGTAATGACGGCGACGAGCTATGACGGCAGTCCACTTCTCCTGATTTCCGAGCTTGCCGAACACACACAAAACATTCTCAAGGACCAACGCTGCGGACTGCTCATAGACGGCACAGTCGGTCTCGACACACCGTTGACCGGCTCCCGTATTACGCTCACCGGAACCCTACAAAAATCAGAGAACCCAGACGCTTTACACCGCTATATCAGACGCCATACCGACGCAGAAGTCTATGCGGGGTTCGCCGATTTCGCGCTATACCAAATGGCCGTTGACCGGGTCCATATGGTGGCAGGCTTTGGAGAAATTCACTGGATTGACGGTAGGTATTTCAGTTTTAACGCCGACGCTGCGACCGCACTGGCCGAAGCGGAAGCCGACATCGTTAGCCATATGAATGACGATCATGGTGACGCGGTTGCCCTCTATGCGACCAGTCTTCTTGATCGACAATCAGGCGATTGGCGTCTGACGGGTGTCGATCCAGAGGGATGTGACTTACGCGCCGGCGGTACTGTCGCCCGCATCAATTTTGATCGAATCGTTAGCGATGCAGAACAGGCCCGCACCGAACTCGTCAAACTCGTCAAAAAAGCCCGGAAATCAGCGAAAACCTGAGTCTTATCCACGCTTTGTCCACAGTTGTAGTAGCCTCTTTATAAGGTTATGTTTGATACGACGATGGGATTGCGCTATAGACGCGCAAATCTAGTCAAAAATCGCCGGCAAGTCATGTCGGCGATAACAGTTTCAGGAGAGTAACGTGGCGGATATTGGACCTTATATAAGCAACTTCGGCGTCAATAATCAGGGACTGACGGGAAACTCATCAGTTCATTGGAATCAGACTGCACCGCAGCTCTATGAATCTGGTCTACGACGCAAAGAAGGTGTCCTGTCCATTGATGGTGCGTTTGTCACTGAGACGGGTGAATATACCGGACGGTCGCCCAAAGATAAGTTCATGATTGAGGATCCTTCGATCCAGGACGATGTCTGGTGGGGCCCTGTCAATCAGCCACTCGGTGCCGACAAGTTTACAGCGGTACATGCCCGCATGATGGATTATCTGAAAGACAAAGAAGTCTTTGTTCAAGATTGCTATTGCGGTGCCGACCCGGCTTATCGCTTGCCCGTCCGGATTATCACCGAGAATGCCTGGCACAGCCTGTTTGCCCGTAACATGTTTATCCAGCCCGCCAATGAAGAACTGGCCGGCTTCCAGCCAGAATGGACCGTCATTCAGGCTCCTGACTTCCACTCAAACCCAGAGACCGACGGCACCAGTAGTGAAGTCTGCATCCTGGTCAATATCCCGTCCAAGACTGTCTTGGTCGGCGGCAGCCACTACACCGGTGAGATCAAGAAGAGCATTTTCGGTGTTATGAATTGGATCCTGCCGGCGCTCGGCGTCATGACGATGCATTGCTCCGCCAATGTTGGCGCTAAGGGCGATGTCGCGATTTTCTTCGGCCTTTCCGGCACCGGCAAAACAACGCTGTCTTCAGACTCCACCCGGATGATGATCGGCGATGACGAGCATGGCTGGTCCGATAATGGCGTCTTCAACTTTGAAGGCGGCTGCTACGCCAAGACGATTAACCTGTCCGCTGAAGCCGAGCCCGAAATCTACGCCGCATCGCGTCGCTTTGGCACGGTTCTGGAGAACGTGGTCTTGGACCCGGTAACACGGATGCCTGACTTCGACGATGGCTCGTTGGCCGAAAATGCCCGGTCGTCCTATCCGATCGATTTCCTCGATAATGTCAGCGACACCGGCATGGGTGGCCATCCCGACAACATCGTAATGTTGACCGCTGATGCGTTTGGCGTTCTGCCGCCAATCAGTAAGATGACAGCTGAGCAGGCGATGTATCACTTCCTGTCGGGTTACACCGCCAAGGTCGCTGGTACCGAGCGCGGTATGACATCTGGTGCGGAGGCGACCTTCTCAACCTGCTTTGGCGCTCCCTTCCTACCACGTCATCCAACGGTCTATGCCAAGATCCTCGGCGAGCGGATTGCCAAGCACAAATCCAATTGCTGGCTGGTCAATACCGGCTGGAGCGGTGGTGCCTACGGCGTTGGCGAACGGATGAAAATCTCTCACACCCGTGCCATGGTGCGCGCTGCCCTTGATGGCAAGCTGGCAACAACCGGCGTCGCCGAAGATCCGAACTTCGGTCTCCTCGTGCCTGAAGGCTGTCCTGATGTTCCGAGCGAAGTCCTCGCCCCGCGCAATACGTGGAGCGACAAGGGCGAATATGACAACACCGCCCAGCATCTCGCGAAGCAGTTCGAAGAGAACTTTAAACAGTTCGAAGCGGACGTTGGTGACGACGTCAACAAGGCGGGAATCCACGCCGCAGCTTAATCAAGACCGAGACAAATTTAAGAAGATAGGCGGGTGTTTTTCCCGCCTATTTTTTTGCTAAACTTTCTAGCTGAGCATTAAGTTTTGTTACGCTGGGAAGCATTTATCAGAATCACTGGACCAAGCCCGGCGATGATAATTGTGAGAGCCGCCAGCGCCGATTCTTCGAGCAATTCATCCTTGGCGAACTGATAGACATAGGTCGACAAGGTTTCATAGTTGAAGGGGCGCAACAGCAGCGTCATCGGCAACTCTTTCATGACGTCAACAAACACTAGGATACCACCCGCCATCATTGATTTCCGCAGGAGGGGTGGTGCCAGATGTGCCATGCTGCCGGTAAAACTTCGACCCAGGACAAAACTCGCACTCATGATGTTGGGCGATAGCCGATTGGCCCCGGATGTGATTGCGCCATGCCCGACCGCCTGGAACCGTACGACATAGGCAAGAACCAACAACCCAACCCCGCCGATCAAAATACCGTTCGATGCCCCCAGCATTGCGGCGATACGATCAACGCCACCCGCAAACGACACCACGCCGATTGCCAGGATGGCACCGGGAAAGGCATAGCCCAAGGCCGAAATAGTTGTGAGGGCTTTCAAAACGGGATGTTTTTGATAGGTCGTGGCGAGGATCATGACGGTCGCAATCGCCATGACGGCGAGGGCTGCTATCAGCGCAATTGTCAGAGAATTGAACGTCGCTGATAAAAGCGCCTCTATATTGGTGATCGCGAGTCCTTTGATAACGAAACTCAACAACACACCCACCGGAATGACAAAACCCAGCACGATGGGGATCAGGCATAGAGCAAAACAGAGAGCCGCCTTGCCACCGGTGACCTTAACAGCCGATAAGGTGGTCGAGCGACCACTGGTATCATCGAAACGTTGACGTCGCCGGGCGCGACGCTCGATGACCACCAACGCCAGAATAAAGATAAACGCCATGCCAGCGATCTGAGCGGCGGCGGTCAAATTGTTCATTCCAAGCCAAACATTGAAGATACCCAAGGTCAGGGTTTCAACGGCGAAGAACTCGACCGTGCCAAAGTCCGACAAGACTTCCATCAGAACCAGCGCCAGCCCAGCAATGATGGCCGGTCGCGCCAAGGGCAAGTCGACGGTGAAAGGGATGTTTCTGTTATTGAGGCGCGCAACCTCAAAATAAGACGCCGGGGTCAGTCGAAAGGCGGTACGCGCCATGAGATAAATATACGGATAGAGCACCGAGGCCATCACCAGAATGGCACCGCCCATCGAACGAATTTCAGGGAACCAGTAATCTCTGGCACTGGTCCAGCCAAACAGATCCCGCAGCATCCCCTGCACCGGCCCGGCATATTCCAAGAAGTCGGTATAGGTGTACGCGATGATGTAGGCCGGAACGGTTGCCGGAAGCAGCAGAGCCCATTCGAGAATTTTCGCACCGGGAAAGGTGAAGCGGGCGACGACCCACGCGGTGGTAATCCCGAACAGCAGGCTAAGGACGCCCACCCCCAACATAAGCCACAGCGTATTTGCGACATAGCGTGGGAACACAGTGTCCATGAGATGCGACCACAGTCCGCCGCTATCGCCTGATGCGGTATAGATGATCGCTACAAACGGGCCGATCAGCAGGCAGCCGAGGATCAGTGTTGCCGATGACCAGCTATCAACAGGGTCTCGCGTTAATCGACCACGTTTGAGGACATCAGCTAACACAGGGATCAATCATCAGGTGATTACCAACCCACGCGGTTGATAATGCGTTGAGCGGTTGGGGCCAGCTCGGCAATCGTCGCGATGGGCAATTTATCCGCTTTAAACTGACCAAGAACTTTAACTTCCTGGCTGGCATGCACTGCTGTGTTGGCGGGGTATTCGTAATTCACCTCGGCATAGAGAGACTGAGCGTGTTTAGAACTGAGATACTCCATGAGTTTGATTGCCAGTTTTTTGTTCTTGGAATGCTTTGCCAATCCGATACCGGATATATTGACATGATTACCGCGATCACCCTGATTGGTAAAAAGAATTCTGATCGCTTTAGCCCATTTATGCTGCGCCGGATTCTTATTCTTTTTCATTTTGAAGTAGTAGTAGTGGTTCATGATCGCGACATCGCAGATGCCCTGCGAAATCGCCTTGGCCTGCGCCCGATCATTACCCTGGGGTTTGCGCGCCAAGTTTGCGACGAGACCTTTGGCCCATTTTTCCGCCGCCGCGTTACCATGAGCCGCAATCAAGGAAGCCAGTAAGGCCCGGTTATAAACGTGGCTGCCCTTGCGGGTACAAATGCGGCCCTTCCATTTTGGGTCAGCGAGATCTTCGATACGCTTGATCTCTCCGGGGCGCACCCTGGCTTTGGAAACTGCGACCACCCGCACACGTTTGGAAAGCCCATACCACAGGCCTTTGGGGTCGCGCAGATGAGCTGGAATATTCGCCTTGAGGACGGGGGTTGATACGGCGGCGAATAAATCCTTGTTTGCATATTGCTGCAGCCGCGCAATATCGACAGTGAGGATTATATCTGCCGGGCTGCGGGGACCCTCGGCGATCAAGCGCTGGATCAGGCCTTTAGAGGCGAAGACAATATTGATTTTGGTCCCCGTCTGTTTTTTGAAATCTTCTAACAACGGATTGAGCAAAAACGCCTGACGGTGTGAATAAATATTCAGTTCATTGGACAGAGCAGGGCTAGAAACGGCACCGGCCATCAATCCAGTGGTTAGGGCAATAGCCCTCAGTCCGAACTTAAAACGCTTGATCATCGACATAGTTTGAACTTCCTTGTCACAAATTTGATTTCTAGGCGCATGGACCCAGCTGGCTGCGGGGTTGCTAGTTTCTTAATAAGAATGATTATCAATGTCAACTGAATTGCGAATGATTATTAGTATCATCGATAATAATAATCATTATTAATCATAAATGTCGGAAAACCGGGACTTATTGATAATTCCGTCATCAACAAGGCTTATTTACAATGCCTCAAACCCGACATAAGATGCGAATGATTTGCAATAGCAGCCTAATTGTCTTCGGCAATTCTAAAATGCGGCACTCGCCGACGAATAAAGCTGGCGAATGAGAAGTTTGGATAAACAGTGACGCTTAAACTCGAAAACCTAACTCTTCGATTTGATGACCAGCCGGTCATCCGCGACGTTTCCTTTGACGTTGCCGATGGCGAGTTGGTTTGCCTACTGGGACCGAGCGGTTGCGGCAAGACGACAACCCTACGATTAATCGCCGGATTTGAGCGACCCGAAAGCGGCACGATCACGATCGGCGATCAGATCGTCTCTACAGCGGGTCAAGCCGTCGCGCCGCAAAAACGCGACGTCGGGTTTCTGTTTCAGGATTACGCACTATTCCCTCACCTGACAGTGGCAGAAAATATTGCCTATGGATTGTCCGACCGGACACGCCAGCAAGTCAAAGAACGCACATGGGAAATGCTGCGCCAAATCCGCATGCTGAATCACGCCGACAAGTACCCGCACGAGCTTTCTGGCGGCGAGCAACAACGCGTTGCTCTCGCCCGAGCCCGCGCGCCGCGGCCAAGCTTGCTGTTGTTGGACGAGCCATTTTCCGGTCTCGATACATCGCTACGAGCCAAGCTGCGCCGGGAAACCCGCGACGTTCTCAAAGACCGTGGCGTTACCGCCATCATAGTCACCCATGACCCCGAAGAAGCCATGTTGATGGCTGACCGCATCGTTTTGATGCGCGATGGACGGGTTGTACAGACAGGAACACCGGAAGAGCTATACACAAATCCTGTCGATGCCTTCACAGCCGAGTTCTTTTGCGAGGTAAATCATCTCGACGGCGTCGTCGAAGGTGACTGGATCAAAACCAATGCCGGCCTCATTCCCAACCAAAACCATCCCGATGGCATGGAAGTCGATGTCCTGATCCGTCCCGAGGCGGTGACGTTAGGATCGGCAGCCTTTGACAAAGCTTTATCGCAAGAAGTCAGGGTGTGCGCTGTCGATTACGCTGGTGGGACGAGCCATATTCGACTCGCTCTCAGTGACGGGCCAGAACCCGTTCCCCATATTCAGGCCCGACATCCGGGCCCGTTCCAATCGGCGGTCGGTGACCACATACAATTGAATATCGATCAGGCCCAAACCTTCATCTTCCCCAAACAACACGACGCCTAGCCTACCAGCGCTCATTCGCTCCTCCCTGCCTTAGACACAGCCCATCGCTTGGTTTAGTACTGGTATCCCCTGTCCGGTTGCACAGCGACGGTCAGCATCAACAGAGTAGAAATATCGATGGCCCTTTACGCTGACCTGTCCGCGAGATTCGACGCCGTTCCGGCGCCTGCGCGGGCAGCGTTCTGGATCACCATGGCCGGATTTTGTTTTACCGTTTCAATGACGGCGGTGCGCAAAGTATCCGTCGATATGCATGTGTTTGAATCCGTGATGTTCCGCAGTCTGTTCGGCATTGCCTTCATGGTGCCATGGCTGTTGAAAAAAGGCGTCGCCGGGATCAAGACCAAACGGCTTGGTCTGTTCGCCATCCGAGGCTCAGGCGCCTATTTCGTCACCTATTTTTATTTCTCTGCTGCGGCATTAATCCCACTCGCTGATCTCACCTCCATCACCTTTACCCGCCCGATCCTCGGCACCATTGCCGCCATCATCTTCCTCAAGGAAGTCGCCGGAGCGCGGCGCTGGTCAGCCATCGGCGTCGGGTTTATCGGCATGTTGATTATCGTGCGGCCAGGTTTTGTCGAGGTGAACCTCGGGGTCTTACTTGTCCTGTGCGGTGTGATGTTCCAGACTTGCAACACCGTCATCGTCAAAACACTGACAAAAACCGAGCACCCCGACACCATCGTCCTCTATCACACCCTATTCATTCTGCCGCTCTCGATCATCCCAGCAATCTATGTCTGGCAGACGCCAACGCTGGAACAGTGGGGTTGGCTTGCGGTGATCGGTGCCGCCGGTATCCTGACGCAGCGCGCCATGACCCGTGCCTTTGTTGCCGCAGATGCCTCCTTCGTGCTGGCGATGAGTTATCTTCGCCTACCCATTGCCGCCTTTGTCGGCTTTGCCTTCTTCGGTGAAGTTCCGGAAATTTGGGTATGGATCGGCGCCAGCGTCATCTGTGCATCGTCAGCCTACATCGCGCATCGCGAATCCGTTCTGGCCCGCGCCAAACAAACTGAAGCCACCGCATGAGCCGCCTGACCCAAGCCATCGATAGCTGGCCAGCGGTCATTCAATGCACCTTCTGGGTGTTGATCTCGGGCACGTTGATGGTCGTACAGCTTGGGATCGTTCGCTTGATTGCCAACGATATTGGCATCTTTGAAATCGTATTCTTCCGCGCTCTGTTTAGCTGCCTGTTTATTGCGCCACTGATCATGAGCAACCCGACTGTCCTGCTGCGCCCCAACCGGCCGGGGATCATGACCCTTTGCGGCTCCCTCGCTTTTCTTGCCGGCGTGTTCTTATATTTCGCTGCCAAACACATGCCGATCGCCGATATCACCGCGATCCATTTCTCGCGTCCGATCTTTGCGGCGATCCTCGCCGCGATTGTTCTGAAGGAAGCGATCAAGGGCGCACGCGCCATCGCCATCATCGGCGGGTTTATCGGTGCGGCGATTATCATTCGGCCCGGCATGGTCGAGTTTAACGTCGGCATCTTTTTCGTGTTCGGGGTCGTTTGCGTGCAAACCTGGAACCCGATCAATCGTCGCCTGCTATCCCAAAGCGAACATCCCGATACCGTCGCGGTTTGGACACAGCTGGTCGTCCTGCCTCTGGCCGCGATTCCGGCATTCTTTTTCTGGACAACGCCAACGCTTGAGCTGCTGGGCTGGATGGCAGCCATCGGCCTGCTGGAAATGCTCAATCAGCGGGTCCTTGCCCGTGCCTATGTGCAGGGTGAAACCGTTGTCGTGCTCGCGTTGCATTATACTCGCCTGCCCCTAGCCGCCATCGTTGGCTATCTGATGTTTGGTGAAGTCGCGGAGGTTTGGATCTGGGTTGGCGGCGCGGTTATCGCTGCGGCAGCACTCCACCTCGCCCAGCAAGAGCGCAAAGCGGAGCTGGCGAAGAACGCTGATAAGTCCGACGTGTCACCCCGGACCTGATCCGGGGTCCATATCCAACACCACGCCACTGACAAGTCTTATGGATCCCGCATCAAATGCGGGTTGACGGTTAGTCGCTTCATCCATTTCACTGACCATACAATTGTCACAATTTGACCTTAATACCCTCTAGATCAATCGGGGTTTTCAAATCAGAATGATAATTCTGTGTCACAGGTTCACGTAGATGGGCAGGCACAGAGATAAAAGCTGGCGAAACAAAAGGGGTTGGAACAATGCGATCATTAATACGGCTAACGACATTTATGTTTGGAGTATTTGTGCTGACAGGCTTCGGCACGGTTACCTTGCCATCTGTGGCAAACGCTGGGGACATCACCAAGAGTTGCGGTGGCGTCAATCAGAATAAATGCTCGACGTCCAAAGCCACCTATCGTGGCAAGGTCAATAAATCAAAGCCCAAGGGTGCATTCTTTGACCCGCGCAAAGGCGGCGAATGGTGGAAGTGCCCGAGCAACCGCCCGCGCCGCACGGCCTATGCTGTTACCGACAAACGGGCCTGCGCCACAAAACGCATTTTTGGTGAAAAACTTAGCCGGGCGGAATATAAGGGCAAGACCAAAAACAAAAAACCCAGCGGGGCGTTTTTTGACCCCCGTAAAGGTGGTGAATACTGGTCTTGTCCTCGGGGTTATATCCGCAATCTGAATCCGGTAACGCACAAATCCGCCTGCACGATTGCGCCAAAATATGTTTGTGACTCGGGTAATATTGCGATGGGCAAGAAATGCTACAAGCGCGGCGCTTGCGGTAAAAATTTGCAGCGCCCCTGCCAGCTCGTGGAGCGCATACCGTCCTGTAACAAGGGACTGGCGGAGGACTTTATCGCCAACAAATGCATCAAGCAGAGTGTTGCCGGTTGCCTTACCGTGGTCCGAACGATCAAAGCCCTGGACACCATCGGAAAGGGTACGGAAAAAGCCGCCAAAACCGCCTTCAAAGCACTGGGCCTGCAAATCCCATCTTCGAAAAATAAAAAAAACGACGGCAAAAAACGCGTCAGCAAAGCCAAGAACAAATACAAGAACAAGAAACAAAAAGACAAGCTGCTCACCGATATCACAAAATCGATAGAGCCTTTCAAGCATGTCGTGCCGGAGCTAAAGAAGACGGCTGCGAATATGAGCAAATCCGCGAAGAAGTTGCGGCGTCTGTTCACCGATGAGGGATTTTGCACAGCTTCCAAGAAGCAACGCGAACAGGCCTTTGCAAAGATTATTCCCCGGCCCAACATCAAACTTAAAAAGAAAGCCCACATATTGGACGGTCTGCTCATCAAGAACGCCCATGCAGCAAATGCAAATGATGAACATTTCTATATGAGCTATGACTTCTCAGTCTCAGCCGGGGCCGTTCTTGGCGTGTCATTGGGCCTAAGCTTCGTCACAGATTATCGTGGTAATGGCGGTGCTTACTTTTCGATCGGCCCTGAGGTTGTGACCAACGTTGCTGCAGGTGGCGGATTTGGTCTCGGGTTTTATCCCAAGGTTAATGCCGGCAGCTTTGCGGGGTGGGGTTGGGGCATCGCTGTCTCTGCCGGCCCGCCGACCAAAGTGGTCTCTGGCAGCGTCTCAGTCTTTATTGACGAGAATTTCAAAGAGGTTCAGGGCTTTGGCTTTGGCGTCGGCGTGGGTGCCGGGGTCTCTCCCGTAGACCTGACATTTGGCGCGGCCCACGCCTGGAAGCTGTAGCACCAACTTACCACACTAAACAAATTCAGCTCCGGAGAGGATAACCCTTTCCGGGGCTTTTTTTGCCTCGCGCCATTATGGTTAACACTCTGTAAACAGATATAGACCAGATTCCAGCCCAAGGACCCCACTCTCCGATCAGGCAGGTACATGATCAATATTCTAACCGCACAAGAAGCCGCTAATTTTTTGAGAATTAAAACCGACACGCTCTATAGCTTGGTCGACAGGGATTCTTTGCCAGGGGCAAAAATTGGTAACCAATGGCGTTTTATCGAAGAAGATCTCATCCACTGGCTCAGGTCCAAAAGCCAAGCTGCAGCACCTAAACAGGAAGAAAAAGGTGCCGGCGAGCAAAGTGCCCTTGTCGAGATTTACCAGAAGTTTCTCGACGCTACGTTCGATGCGGTTTTCCTGACCCGCGACAGAGTGATCATCGACTGCAATGACATCACGCTGGAGCTCTACGGTTATTCGAGAGACGACCTTATTAATCAGTCGACCCAAAAACTCATGGCACCGGAGTTTCATGATGCCACCACCTGGGCATCAACAGTCGATAGAACCGGCATCCTGCAAACGGTTTGTCTGCGCGCAAACGGCACTGCCTTTCCGGTAGAGATCTCCGTCAAAACGGTCTTCTATGATCGACAAGGCGATGGCGGACAGCATTGCCTGCGCATAACAGCCGTGCGGAACATCGCCGACTTTGGCCAGGATTACTGGACCGAGCTGGTCAGAGACGTTCTCCGCAACTACACAGTCCAATCCGTTCAGCCCGGAATCGCAAGAGACGATAAACCCGGACGCTAACGACCCCGCGACCTAAAACAGCCACCCTACCCTCCGGTCAGGTCTTGCTCTAGGGCTTGGCAGTCTCCAAAAAATTAGGTACGCCTTGTGCAACAATTGCCGGTTCGGCAGGCACAAAATTTGGGAGACGTCATGACACCGCTCAAGCTTAGTATTGCATCCACTGATTACGATCATTTTCGCGATTTCCGCACTGGCGAGGTGCGGGCGCAAGGCATCGATCACACCTGGTCCATCCTGCGCCATCATGAGGTGTTCGCGCGTTTTACGGCCAGTCGCGACTGGGATGTCGCCGAGCTAAGCTTTGCCAAGTTTATGGCGCAGGTCACGCGTGAAGATTCCGATATCATCGGTCTGCCGGTGGTGTGTTCTCGGCTTTTCCGATTTTCCTCATTCTACGTAAACAAAAATTCCGGCATCAAAACCGTCGAGGACCTCAAGGGTAAGCGCATCGGCTCGCCCGAATGGGCTCATTCCGCCGCCGTCTATATGCGTGGCTGGATGCACAATGATTGCGGCGTCAAATTGCAGGACGTGCACTGGTATCAGGCTGGCGCCAACGCACCGGGCCGGGTTGAGAAGGTTGAGCTGACCCTGCCAAAAGGCGTCAAGCTGACCCGCGTGTCTGACAAGTCGCTCTCCGAGCTGCTGGCCGCCGGCGAAATAGATTGTGCGATTATCGCCCGCCCGCCGACCTGCTTCCTCGAAGGCCATCCCGATGTCGTTCGGCTGTTCCCCGACTATCTTGATATGGAAAAGGACTATTATGCCGAGCACAAGATCTGGCCGATCATGCATATCATGGTGATGCAGAACAAAGTCCTCGAGGAAAACCCCTGGGTCGCCCGCAACCTGCTCAACGCGTTTAACGAGTCCAAGGATAACAGCCTTGAACGGTTGCTCGACCCCGCCGTGTCACGCTATCCGCTGGCCTGGGTGCCGACCTATGCCCGCGAGATGCAAGCAATGTTTGGCGACGACCCCTACCCGTTTGGGATCGAGGAAAACCGCGCGACCTGGGAACAGATGCTGCTCTATACCTATCAGCAGGGCATCGCCCACAAACATGTGACGCCAGAGGATATCTTCCCGCAAGGCATCATGACTGACGTGGTGGTCTAAGGCAGACCTTTTATGACAGCCCGCGAGCTCTATTTCATTTCCGGCTCGCCGCCATGCTGGTCGGTTATGCTGGCACTGGAGGTCAAAGGCCTGGCCTATACGCCGCGGCGTCTCGATAACGCCAAGCGCGAGCAAAAGAGTCCAGAATATCTCGCCATCAATCCGCGAGGCCAGGTGCCGGTACTGATCGACGGCGACATCACGGTATGCGAAACGCTCGCGGTCCTGTCCTATCTGGACGCGGCGACACCAGCGCCTCCTTTGTTCGGCACATCACCAATCGAGACAGCGAAAATCTGGCAATCCATTTGCGATTGTGACGGCAATTTGCGGGAACCGGTCGGGCAAATCTCCCGCCCATTATTTCGCGGCAAAGCAGATGAATTTATTGATCAGATCACGGGCGCTGCTGAGACTGTTCGCGACGAGCTGAGCCTTTACGAAACAATGCTGCAAGACAATGGGTGGCTAGCAGGGGACTCTTTGAGCGCCGCGGATCTGATTGTGTTTCCGGTTATCATGCAGTTGCTGCGCGCTGCCGGACGCGACGATGCGGCACCGTTACAGCTCGCCATCTATCCATTGGCGGACCATTTTCCCAACCTCGCCGGCTGGGTTAACCGGATCGAAGCGCTCCCCAGATACGCCAACGCCTACCCGCCGCACTGGAAGTAACCCGGCCTTAAAAATCCATCATGTGAATGAGCGGCCGCATGTCCGGCGCCTCGGCGACGTTTGTCCAGGCATCGATCACCTCACCACAGCGCTCAGCACCAATTACCGGTTCACCCTGCGCCCGGAACTTGGTGGCGATATCGTCATCTGACATCGGGTTGGCGGGGTGGCCCGGCGGGTTCACGTTTTCAACCTCATGGGTCGTACCATCCGCCATTTTGACCACCACCCGCACCATCATCGTGTCTGGCATGCGCGCTTCAATTGCCGGATCAACCGTCACCGCAATCTTGTTGAGCAAGGGCCGTATGGATGGGTCCTGGACCAGTGCCTCCTCAAAAGACGCAACCGTTACCGGGCCATCGAGCAACGCTCGGGCGAAAATATAGGGCAGGCTGTGATCGGCGGTCTCGCGGGTTTGCGGGTCCCACTTCTCCGGCTCGCTGCCAATCTCATGCTTGGTAAATTCGTCACAGAAAACCTCAATAGACGCGATGGCATCAATCTCGTCTGCCGCGATCTTCTCGCGCATATCAAGCGCCGCCCAAACCAACGACTGGCCATTGGTTTCCAACGGCCAGTACTTCACCAGCACTTTCGGGAAATCGAAATCACCGCCATGGGTTGGAAATGCCGACATCTCAAACGGACCCGTCACATTGTCGAACAAGCCACACCGCCCCTCAAACGCATTGCCGGGACCGATCATTCCTTCTGATGCGAGGGTCGCGGCGAATACCCCGTTGCGCGCGGCAAAGGCGGTTGCGACATTCTTCCACGGCGTTAGCTCGCCAGACCGGGTCACGCGCAGCGGCACGGTTGAGGTGGCTGTCATGCCAATGGCATTGGCGGTCTGCTCCAGCGACAGCCCCAGCAAATTACAAATGCCTGCCGTTGCCGAAATGCCGACGGCGAATCCTTGATCCCAACCGAGGTGGCGCATATTGGAATACTCGCTTAGCCCGAT
>WLWZ01000013.1 GCA_012103315.1 Alphaproteobacteria bacterium | reverse complement strand
TAACTAAAGACGTCGTTGCTCAAGGCTTCGTTTAAACAAGCATAGGCATCGAAAAAGATGTTTCGTGAATCATCGTGATCAACGCGATGGAAATTTAGCTCAAACGGTGAAACCCCACGCCCGACGCCAACTTCGAGCCGGCCCTTGCTGATATGGTCGAGCATGCAGATTTCTTCGGCGAGGCGAAGCGGCGTGTAAAGCGTTAGTAGGTATACCAGCGGCCCCATGCGAATTTGCTTCGTCGCTTGTGCCACCATGCTGAGATAAATGCTTGGCGCAGGGCACATATTAAGCGGTGACGAATGATGCTCCGCAACATGCAGGCAATAAAAACCGGCTTCGTCAGCCGCCTTCACGAATTCGATGCGTTCATCGAACTGTTGTGCAAGGGGACGGTCATTCGTGCGATCAATATGGTCGAAGAGGCCGAATTTCATTTTTGTTATCCTGAATGTTTGCCAACTTGCCAGCCGGAAGCGGCAAGATGTTGTGTCGCGAAGTCTAACGGTTCTTCTTCGAGACCTGTTGCCATTGTATCATTAAACCGGTTCAGCCATCCAAACAGGCAAATGACCCCGACGATTTCAACGATTTGATCGTCGTCAAAGTGCTTCTTTAAATTTTCCATGTCGCCGTCTGACACCATATTGGGTGTCATACCGGCTGCTTGGGCGACGGTTAGCGCAGCTCTTTCTGCTTCGCTGAAAAGGTCGTTACGCTCATACTCGAAGACAGCGTCGATTTTCTCCTCTGTCGTACTCTTTGTCTTGTTGGCAGAGCCTGCCGTATGGGCCATGCAATACTGGCAGCCTGCAGCTCGGCTGGCGATATGGGCGATGAGCCATTTGAGGTCTTGCGGCACACGCCCCGGTACACCGACTACTTCTCGGGATAGTCTCGAAAATGCCCGTAGCATTTCGGGTCGTCGTCCCATTAAAAAGAAGCTGTTTGGGACGAAGCCAAGTGCTTGTTCCGCCCGTTCAAATACGTCTTCCAAATCTGACAATTCTTCGCGGGTTTTGGGTGTAATGCGGGGCATCAAATTTCTCCAAAGAAAAACTTAGCGTCATAAGTTATTGTACGGTCTGAACCACCGCAACCAGAGCTCTTGCTTAAAGGGCGCTTTGCCAGCGACAATAGTTTTATGAAAATCCGATTTACCTGCCCGCCTGACCTTATCGATATTCTACCAAAGCCCGAAGCAGCCCGACGGACGGCGCCAGACTGGTATAAGGCGATGCCGATGGACAATCCTGTGCCGGATGGCGGTGCTGATTTGACGATTAAGCATTGCATGCCCTTTATCGATGCTCTGACGACTGGGTTTATAATCCCGCTGCAGGCCGACATTCATGTCAAAGGTGGTGAGTTCAACTGGGACTGGCCGCATGATGAAATCCCCCTTGGATTCCATTTCCCAACGCAAGCACCGGGCGTTCCGTTTATTGACGAGGATGAGGTTGTCATCAAGGCGCATAATTTCTGGTCAATTCATACTGACCCCGGATACGCGACTTTATTTACACATCCGTTGAACCGGCTTGATCTGCCGTTCCGAACTTTGTCGGGTGTTGTGGATACAGATAGTTTTGATGCCCTGCCGGTTCATTTTCCGATGGTATGGGTGGATCGTGATTTTGACGGGACGCTGCCTGCCGGGACCCCAATCGCACAATGTATGCCCATTGAACGGGGGCGCGCGGACATCCAGATAGAAACGATGACAAGTGATGAATACGCCGACGCCAAGGCGCTCAAGCAGCGCATGAAGGACGAGCGTGGCTATTACAAAAACCACCTTCGTCAGGACCGTAGCTGACGATGCCGTATCTTGATGATGAGGATATTCGACGGATTTCCGGCATGAAGGACGGAGCAGAGTATGAGCTTGATTTGTGTGGTCTAGACCTACCGCATTCTCTTGCCAGTGTTGAACGAATGATCGAGCGCAGCCGGTTTCGGAAGCCTCGCTCCGTCGCTATCCGGATTTATCCAGCGACGGCCACGAGCGGGGAAACCCATTTTCAACCAATTGGGCGTTTACTCGTTGAAGCGATGAAGGCGGGGACGGTACGGCAAACCCGGCCGTTGATGGAAGCAGGGGCAGGGTTTTGGGTATCACTCACTGGCAATCCGAACGCGGATGAGACTGAACCGGGTGAAGAAGTCCCCGACACAGACCAAGCTGAAGACCCATAAAAAAGGCCCCTCCGAAGAGGGGCCTTTAATCGTTAGATCAAATCCTGTTTTTAGGATTTCTTCTTCTTGTATACATTTTTCAATGCTTGCAACACTGCGGGTGTCGCAGAATCGAATGCATTTTTGATTTTCGCCTCGATTTCCTTGACGGATACCGGCGAATACTCGACCCGGCGCTTTTCAATATTTGCCTTGAAAGCTGGGTCAGCCATCATGGCGGCGAAGCTTTTCCGCATGATGCTTACAACATTCTTGGGTGCTCCCGGTGGCAGGTAGAATGCCTGGCCAACTTCAAGATTCATGCCAAGAAGGTCATAAAGCGCGCGTTCGGTTGTCCCTTTTTTGAGAAGATCCGTGAAATGTGGTATCCCGGCAAGCTTCGGATGCTTAGGCCCTGTTCCGATCAGTGGAATGATTTTGCCCTTTGGAATCCAGGTTGGACGAACACCGGTGAAGCCGGAATAGAAGTTCCAGCGGCCCATGGTCTCGCCTTTTTCGACGGAAAGATTTAGCGCTCCGCCACCTTTATAACCGTAAATCAGCTTGAATTTAGCGCCGAGCAATGAAATGGCGAGCCGCGGGAACACGGAGCCAGCGGAGGAGAAACCCGAAGTCGCGATCGTTACTTGCTTTTTCTGTGCGTCTTTGAAGGTCTTGATGCCGTGACCGTTCCAGATCCAGATCGCAGCAGCACGGGCTGCGGGAGCGCCGAGCCAGTTGAACTTACGGGCGTCAAATTTCACTTTACGGACCAGTGGTGTGGTAATTGTGCCAGGTGCAATCATGGCAATGATTGAGCCGTCTTTTGGTGCAACGTTGGCCATGTATGCGGCAGATTTAGCGCCCCCACTTCCTGGGCGGTTTTGAATAAGGGTTTTGGGATTCCCGGGAATGTACTTTCCGATATTCCGCTGAACGAGCTGGCAATAGACATGATAAGTGCCGCCAGAGCCCGAAGGGACCTGAACGGTGATGGTCTTGCCGGCAAAATAATCTGCAGACAGTGCTGGTGATACCGCAAGGGCAACCAGTGCCGTCGCTGAACCTACCAATTTAAGTGAAGTTTTTAACAAGAGATTCTCCCTTTGAAGGTTTCCAGAATTAGATTTTGAAATCCTAATTCGACCGAATAGCCGCCAACGCGGCTATTCGTGAAAAAAGGCTAACATCGAAATCGTCGGTCGTCGAATCTCATCGTATAGATTCAAACAAAAAAAGGCCCCTCCGAAGAGGGGCCTTTAATCGTTAGATCAAATCCTGTTTTTAGGATTTTTTCTTTGTAAAGACGCGAGATTTAATCGCCTTAATAACATCAGGCGTTGCCGCATCAAAGCCATCTTTGATCAACTTATTGATCTGCTTGGCTGTTACGGGTGAATGCTCAACCCGACGCTTTTTGATGTTAGCGATGAACGTCTTATCGAACATCATCGTTGTGAAGGCTTTTCTCAGGATTTTGACAACCTTCTTCGGTGCACCAGGCGGTACATAGAATGCCTGACCAACCTTGAGATTCATCCCAAGAACTTCATACATCTTGGCTTCCATTGAACCAGGTTTCAGGAGATCGTCCAAGCGTGGCACGCCCTTCGCATACTGGCTCGGAGATTTCGGACCATACATGATGACCGGTTTAACCAATCCTTTCGGAAGCCATGACGGACGAACGCCGGTGAAGCCCGAGAGGAAGTTGTTACGGCCCATGGTCTCGCCTTTTTCGACTGAGACATTCATACGTCCGCCACCCTTGTAGCCATAGATCAACTTCATCTTGGTGCCGAGCGTAGCGTTTACGAGACGTGGGAAGATCGAACCGGAGGACGCGAAGCCACTGGTGGCGATTGTCGTTTCTCTGGATTTGAGTTCTTTCCAGTCTTTTACTTTATGTGTGTGCCAGAAAAATACCCCAGCGGCGCGCGCTGCGGGAGCACCCAACCAGTTAAACTGACGGGCATCAAAGCGTACTTTTCTCACCATTGGGGTGGTGATGACGCCTGGTGCTGCCATTGCAATGACGCTGCCATCTTTCGGGGCAACATTCATCATATATGCTGCAGATTTGGCGCCGCCGCCGCCAGGCATATTCTGGATAACCGTCTTAGGCTTTCCAGGAATGAACCTTGCGATATTCCGTTGTATGAGTTGGCAATAGATATGATAGGTGCCGCCAGAACCTGACGGGACCTGAACAGTGATCTGTTTGCCGGCAAAATAATCCTTGGCTGATGTCGGCGCTGCCATAAAGGCGAGTGCCGCAGCAGCAGAGGCCGCTAATTTTAATGTTCTAATCACTATAATGTCCTCCCTGAATTGGACGTGCGAGTAAGGGCAAAAATAAAGACGATAGACTTAAATCCTCTAAGGTCAAAAAAAGGCTAACACCTAATGGATAGGGCGTCGAATCGAATTTCCGTTAAGAAACACCCTGAGAACTGGTCCAGAAAAGCCAATAAATGTGGCGAATTGATGTCAGCAGTCAGGGCTGGACAGGTTTTCTTTGGCAGCCTTCAAGTTCAGCCATAGCCTGCCTTGCCCGGTAGCCGAAAGATTCAACGTTGCCTGCCGAAAAAATTCAGGCCGTTGATCGACGGCGCTACGGTAACTTTCCATCGCTTCGTCAACACGCCCCTGTTTTTGGAGAACAACGGCGAGGTTCGCTTTGGCCTCTGCATAGTCTGGCGCTTTTTCAAGAACGTCGCGATAAACCTGTTCGGCCTTTTCCAATTTGCCTTCATCTTTCAGCGCGACACCGTATGCCATGTGAAGACCGCCATTGCCGGGGTCTAGGGCAATCGCCTTTTCCAACGTATTGGCAGCATCGTCGTGCCGGCCAAGCTCACTATAGGTCGTGCTAAGGCGGTGTAGCGCATCGATATCTGTAGGGTTGGCCTGAACAGCCAATTTGTAGGCAGTTGTGGCATCAACGCGACGGTCGGCAGCAATATAGGCGTTTCCCAGATTGACCTGAATATTACTTCGATCTGGGCTTCGCTTTGCGGCTTTCTCAATAAGAGGTATTGCCTCATCCGGACGGCCAGCCTCTAGAATAGCGACGCCGAGCAAATTCAAAGCATCGGCGTTGTTCTTGTCCTGCTTCAACGCCTTGCGGTAACACGTCTCGGCTTCGGCAAGGTGACCGGCCTGATGGTGGGTAAGACCTTGTTCCAGTATTTCGCGAACAGAAGCCATTTACTTACGCACGCCTACGTTAGGTCGAACGGAATTTGTGTCGGACCGTTATAGGACGCGATGCCCCCATTCTCTGTGTTGTAGCGATATTGTTTGAAAGTCCCGGATCGTTGGCTGCGGACAATGAACCCGATTGTACGATGGTCACCATTGGCTTCCTGATGAATTTCCCACGGCGGTACAACATCGATATAACCGGGGACCACGTCAAACTCCCCGTTTGATGTTAACTCAGCCGGACCTTCCTCGGTCGGGTTGTCGTCAATCCGACTGAAACGTTCGATATGCTCGCCGCCATCAAGCACACCATAAAGCGTCCAGCTTGGGCCGTGATCGTGTACATTGGTCACCGATTTTGGGCCTTTGACCAGTGCGTTTAAGACAAAGCCATAGTCAGGGTCTTCGTAGAACAGCAGGTTTGACGGAGGACCGTCGCCTTTCTTGGTGTCGGGCCAGGTCTTGGATTGTTCGATAAGCGTGGGATCGCTTAGCAGAGCTTTCAAATCTTCTGCGACAACAGGCCACAAAGTTTCGCCTTCCTTGCCGTCGGCACAATAGGTGCGGATTGTATCGACGAATTTCTGTACGGGGTCGGGAAGTGGTTTGTCTGCCATGTAAAAAATCTCTATGGAAAATTTCTAACGTAAGTTTTGGAATGGTTTCTTGTGTCGGTCAACCAATACCAGAAAAATCAACAGGTTGGTTTGATATGAGAATCACATTGGTAGTTCCAAAAAATACTAAGTAATCTAAGTATTTAGCAGTCAATGATCTAATTTTCCTATGTTTTATTGGGGTTTGGAGGGTGTTTTGTGAAAAATGCGGGCTTGCAATTTCTGATTAAGCCACGTAAAAACACACCCGCGTCGCGCACGCACGGGAGCGTTGTGACATAATATTAAGAGACGAATTCCGCGAATTTGACGTTAAAAGGACGGATTAGGAGATAGAAATGGTGGCGACAGCCAGAGAACAACTCAAACCAACGCCAGTGACAGATCACCTTCGGGATCTGCGGGGCACCATCGACTTCCTAAAGCAGGAAGGCGACATTATTGAAACCGATACCGAGGTTGATCCTGATCTCGAGATTACCGGTGTTCAGAAGCATCTTGATGGCGCATGCCCGCTTTTGTTCAACAACGTCAAAGGCAAGCCCAACCATCGTGCGATCACCAACCTGTTCGCCGATCAGGGAATTATGTGCAAGCTGTTCGGCGTCGATAATATGCAGGAAATGACGTTGGCGATTGCCAACGCCATCCGCAATCCACTGCCGCCTGTTGTTGTCGATTCTAAAGACGCACCGAGCCATGAAGAAGTTATTCTGAACCCGGCTGAAGTTAATGAGCATATGGTGCCGATCCGTCATACGACCTACGAGTCAGAATTGACCGTTGGGTCCGGACAGCGCCTGTTCGCTGGTGAATATTTCGAGGGTGGTACGGATATGGCCTACAACCGGATGAACTTCCGGTGGGGCAATGTCGGCACGTTCCAGATTTCGCCTGGTTCGCATGGTTGGCAGGTTATGGCCAAGCATTACCGCGATGACGAGCCGATTCCACTGACCATGAACTTTGGTATTCCTTTTGGTCCCAACCTTCTGGCGGGTGCCGGGTTTGACTATGTCATTCTGCCAACCGGTTGTGACGAGCTCGGCGTTGCCGGTCGTTTGATCGGTGAACCAGTTCGCATGGTTGAAGCTAAGACCGTTCCTGGCGCTTACGCGCTGGCGGATGCTGAGATCACGCTGGAAGGCTACCTCCATCCGAGGGATCGTCGTTATGAAACCGCTGAATCCGAAGAAGCCGGTGTTCAGGGCCGCTTCCATTTCCATCCCGAATGGGCTGGTTATATGGGCAAGGCTTACAAAGCGCCGACCTTCCACGTCACCGCAGTAACAACGCGGGCGCGTGAGTCCAAGCCGATTGTCTTCCCGCTCGGCGTCCACACGATGGATTGCCAAAACATCGATACAACGGTGCGTGAAGCGGCGATGTATGAGCTGTGCGAACGTATGCAGCCTGGCATCATTCAGGACTGCAACATCCCTTATCCGATGACGGATTGGGGCGGTGCAATCATCCAAGTCAAGAAGCGCAGTCAGATCGATGAAGGCTGGCAGCGCAACTTCCTGTCAGCGATCCTCAGCTGCTCGCAGGGCTCGCGTCTGGTTATCGCGATGTCTGAAGACACTGACATTTATGATATGGACGATGTGATCTGGAACATGACCACCCGTGTTAATCCGCAGACGGATATTCTTAATCCGATCCCGGGTGGCCGTGGTCAGACCTTTATGCCTGCTGAACGTATGACAGCCGGTGATCGGGAATGGACAGCGTCCAATACCCAGTTTGAAGGTGGAATGGGAGTCGACGCGACCGTGCCTTACGGGTATGAGAGCGACTTCCTGCGTCCGGTCTATCCGGTCGACACGGTGTTTCCTGATAAGTTCTTCTCGCAAGAGCAGATCGATCACGCCAAGTCCTACATGACCAACAAAGGTTGGGTCCATTCATTGGCCCGCACCGGTCGGTAAGACGACGCGACATATTTGCAATCAGAGCGGCTCATTGAGCCGCTCTTTTTGTAGGTGTAATATGATTTCCGAGCTAACCGCTTTTCGTCCCGACGACCCACAGGATAATCGCACTGGGTGGTCGGGAGGGGGAGCGGGCTGGCGCCGAAGTTTTAGCGGAGCGCATTATGTACTTAAAAAACGCCTGGTATGTCGCTGGTTGGGAGAGTCATCTTGATGATGGGTTACTAGCCCGCACCATTTGCGACGAGCCGATCGTATTTTTTCGCGGTGAGAACGGCGAGGTCGGTGCGCTCGAAGATCGTTGTTGTCACCGTAGCGCGCCGCTGTCGGTTGGCCGTCTTCAAGGCAATGAGGTCGAGTGCGGCTATCATGGTTTGCGCTTTGATAAGACCGGGCAATGCACGGCAATCCCGACACAGGAGTTGGTGCCGCCGGGCGCTTGCGTGCGTTCCTATCCCGTTGTGCTTAAGAATCGCTGGATCTGGATTTGGATGGGCGAGGCTACTCAGGCAGACGAGAGCCTGATCCCGGATTATTTCTTTAAGGACAGCCCCGACTGGGCGACCATCGACGATTATTTCTACGTTAAATGTAACTATCAGTCCTATATCGATATCCAGCTTGATCAATCCCATTCGCCTTTTGTCCACCCCGACACTTTGGGCAATGTGGCGAAACTGAAAGTCAAACCAACCGTCACCCGCGAGCCACGCGAACTGAAATGCGAACGGCTGTTCCCGAATGATGATCCACCGCCGCTTTGGGCCAAGGCCGCCAACATTGAGGGCAAGGGCGATAGCTGGAACCGTTGGGTTTATACGCCGCCTGCCAGCATCATGTTTGATGTCGGGGCGGCGCAGGCGGGTACCGGCGCGTTTGAAGGCAATCGTGAACATGGCATCACCGTCCATAACGCGCATGCGATTACGCCGGAAACCGCAACGACGACGCATCATTTCTGGTCAAACGCCCGTGACTTTGGTCTCAATGACCCGGCAATGGACGAACAGCTTAGTGTCATTCGCAAGGTATTCCGTGAAGATGTGGCTATCTGTGAAGCAGTACAGAGACGCGTCAATCAATTCCCCGATGCGCCGCAGATCGATGTCGCGATGGATCATCCAACACTTCAGGCCCGTAATCTGCTAGCGCGTTTGATTGAAGAGGAAAGTCAGAGCAGCGCGGCTTAATCGTTATTTGATAAATAGGCCAGATCCAGCCAGCCGAGCGCGATGGCTTCCATTGTCCAATGGCGCAGGCGTGTCTGCGCGGCCTCGTCTGCATGGGTCGGATTGCATTTAGCAGCGGCAGTATCGCGCGTGGCGGCGAAAGAATGAAACGTCTTCGCGTCTGCATTGAGTAACTGCAGGAATGTTTGGATCAGCGGATCGGTGACCGCGACCACCGGTCGGTTATGATCAAGCTTCGTCATGCTGTACTCGACCTTCACGCCAGGCGCGACGGTTATCCTGCCTGCCGGGCGCAGGTGAGATTGTAGGGCAATGCCCTCAAGCCGTTCGAGGTCGGGCAATTCGGTAATGGTTGTGTCGGCCCGGCAGAGGAGCGAACGGCGGAACCGCCGCCAGTCAACGAAATCGAGATATTGTTGCATATGCAGCCAGGAAAGCCCGCGCCCGGAAAGAATATCGCGCTGTTTTTTGAGCAGGGCGGTCGGCCAGAAAGTCGGCAGCGTGGCATCGGTGAAATGTTTCAGCCCGTGTTCTGCTGCCCATTCGACGAATTGCAGGAAATAACAGGGGTCGTTGGTCCCTTCCAGCTCGTCGTGCAGAACCAACGTTTGATGTTTTTTACTGATATGGTCCAGTTCGAAATTGACCAAATCGACATGCGGTCCAGTGGCATCCTGGAAAAGCTGCGTCATAAGCCCATGCGCCGCCCTGGCGCGGTCAATTGTCGAGGTCTTCTCACTTTCCTGATCGGTTGCAAGCCGCATGATATCGGCGACAGCCTCGTTCACACTCCAGCCGGGGAGAGTGTTGTAGCTGACATAGGCGATACCATTGGCCGCCAGATGCTTGCCGGTCAGTGCCAGCATGCGGTCCTTTACGTCATCTGGCACCCAGGACAGCATGCCGTGCGCGATGATGTAATCATATTCGTTATTGCCGAGATCGACCTCCAGAATATCGGCGCAGTCCAGCGTGATATTGGTCAGCCCGCGCTTTTCAATTTCTGAACGCCCGCGTTCGACCTGCAAGGGCGTAATATCGATACCAGTGAATGTGGCATCGGGCAGGGAAACCGCATGGGAGATTAGATTGTTGCCGCTGGCGGAGCCGAATTCAAACACCCGCGCGGTCGTGGGGTCGGGCACCGTCAGCCCATGCAGAAAACCCTGCGCGGCTATCCGCGCAGGGTGGGTCTCTGCGAACGTATATTCAGGATACGGATTCGCCGTATAGGCCGATGCCGAAGCCTTATTGTCGGGTTCGTCTGGCATGCATGCGTGCCGCAAATACCGCACCAATTGCGAATAGCATCAGCGCCGCCGGCTCTGAAACAGCCGCCCCCGGTGTGAATGTGCCGCCCTCACCAGCAAAAATCGCAACATCTGCCTGGTCCTGATAGGCCCATTCATGGAGGACGATACTGTCGGCTGCTGTCTGTGTTACGCGGACCCAACCGAAATGGTTGCCTGTCCCAACGGGAAAGAAGTCGCTTCCATCAGGCGTGAAGGCGAATCCCAAGAATACGGTTTCACCAATATTAGCGTGTGAAGTGAAACTGCCATTGTTGATGACGTCGCCCGCACCAAAGGTGTCTCCATACTCAATATAAGTTGGAGTGGTTCCACCCCCACCGGTGGGACCGAATAATCCGTCAGTAATACGGTTTTGAGTACCTTTGCTGATTCCGCCGGTAATCGTAAGCCCGTCAGCCGCGGGTAGCGCAGTAAATTCAATGAAGTGAGAGGCGACCCCAGGACCCAGCGTAATGTCTGCTGGGTCGACATGAATGATCGCTGCACTGGCCGATGCAGCGCCCATAGCAGTCGTTGCCGCGGCTGCAGCAAGTGAATTTTTTCTGAAACGGCCCGAATTACGTGTCCGCATGAGAACCCCCAATTTGCGTTTAATCCAAGCCAACCCTGCTGCGACGATACAAAGCCGAAGCGATGACAACTCTTTCCATAGCCAAAAGATTCAGTCAATCCAATAAGATGGTTAACATACGGATTTAAGTGAAGAAAAATTTAATTTGGCAGGTTTTGTGCCAACTAAAATACCGGCCTAACTATTTTTGCGGGAATGCCCTTAAGACTTTTTCATTTTTGGTTGTTGGAGCTTACTCCGTCAGATGGATCCCGCATCAAGTGCGGGATGACGATATGGTGGGCGGCACGACCAGAGGATCAATGGACACTCAGGTCAGATACGGGGATGACATGTTTTAAGCCTCTACCGTGTTCTCACGTTTCCATGTTTCCGCGAGCGCTTTGCGGTCAAGTTTGCCGCGTTCGTTTTTGGGCAGTTCATCGACAAAGGTCGCTTATTTTGAAATATGCTCTCTTAAAAACTCCGCAACGAGTTTGCGGGCTGTCTGCGCTGCTTTTTCATTGTAAAGCATCGGTGCGCCCCGGAATCCATGCTGCATTGTTCTGAAAAACGAAATATCGAAAGCGTGATAGGCACCGGGAAGCACATGTAATTTGGTGTTCGGCCCGCGCGGGAGGTATTTTTGGCAATTGCCGAGTATGCGTTTGTCCTTTTCGCCAATGATTGCCATGAATGGCAGTGGGGCATCGGGCAGTTTTTCCATTGGCACACGGACTGCGCAGTTTCCGTACAGCGATATCGCGGCCTTAAAGCCAAGCGATGGTTTCGATTTCGCGTATGCAGGCAGGATTGCCATGTGAATGACGATACCGCCGAGCGAGAAGCCTGCGACGGCGACGTCTTTGCTTTTAACGATTGGTAGTTTTCTCAAATACGCCAACGCACCATGAGCGTCAGCTGCAATAGCTTTGTAGGGGCGCAACGGTTTGTCTGTTGTGGTTCGAGTGAACTCGTTGGGACAATTGCCGACCCCGCGAGAGCCAAAGCTATCGACGGTTAAAGACACATAGCCTTGTTCAACAAGAAACTTTGGCCAGATGAGGCTGAGATTTTGGCGTACTCCGCCGCAGGTATGGAGAATGACGATGGCGGGAAATGGTCCGGCACCACCGGGTTTGGACAATAGCCCGCGAATAGAAAGATGTTTTCCAGTGGTAAGGTCGGGTGCTGCGGATTTAAAGGTCACTGATGTTGGATTGCTAAAGCCACATAGCAGGAGGCTGCCAAAAAGCGTAACAAGGCGAAACAATCTACAGATCATCGTGCGGATTCTTGTTTCTAGGCCTCAACCGCATATTCACGTTTCCATGTTTCCGTGAGTGCTTTGCGGTCGAGCTTGCCGCGTTCGTTTTTGGGCAGTTCATCGACAAAGATCACCTGTTTCGGTGTCTTGAACGGTGCCAGTGTTTCGCCGCAATGGGCGATGATGGTGTCTTCCGACAGGCCGCTGCCTTCACGCGGGATCACATAACAGACGACTTCCTCGCCATAGATTTTGTTGGGGACACCGCAGGCGGCGGCATCGATGATGTCTGCGTGGCGTGACAGAATGTTGTCGATCTCGGTCGGGGAGATATTGACGCCGCCGCGAATGATTAAATCCTTGAGCCGTCCAACGACGGTCAAATGGCCATCTTCATCGATTTGCCCCAAATCGCCGGTGCGGTGTTCCAGTGGTAACTTCTCGACGCGACCATCTGGATGCAGATAGCCCCAGGACTTTTGCAAACCCGACACCACGATCTGACCCGGCTGGCCATCGGGAACTTCCTTGTCGTCTTCATCGAGCAGCCGAACATTTTGGTATTTCAGCGGAAAGCCGATGGTGCCGATCTTGCGATCTTCACCGCGATGGCTGCACATTAGCCCGCCTTCGGAACAGCCCGCCGACTGGCAGATACGGATGCCGTACTGTTCTTCAAAACGGTTCCAGTTTTCTGGCAGCATGGGTGCTGACGACGTCATAAAAAACCGCAGATGCGGGATGTCGTTACCGTGAATATCGACCGGTTCATTGAGGAACATGTTGAGGATGGTTGGCACTGAAACTGCCATCGTCGCCTGGTACTTCTTGACCCAGTTAAAATAGCGGCTGCGAGAGAATTTCTTGGCCATATAGACCGTGGCACCACGTGCCAGCGGCCCGCCGAGGCTCATATTTTGTGAGGACAGCCAGGTATAGGAGCGGCAATCAACGACCCGGCTGTCTTCTTCCAGATCGACACAATCAGCTGTCGCGTCATAGTTGGGCCAGACGGCGGAATGCGCCTGCATGACGCCCTTGGGTTTGGCTTCGGTGCCAGAGGTGTAAAAGATGACCGCAATGTCATCCGGGGTGCAAACCTCGGCAATGTCATCATCATCGGGAAACGTAGAAAGCACGTCAAAGAACCCGGTCGAGCCGCCGCTCTCATTCCAGTTGCCGAGTTTTATCCAGGCGGCAGCCATGTTGGGATCGCGCAGTTCTTCGAGCCCGAGCCCTTCCTGAACAAGTACCAGCACTGGATCGACGGCATGGAGGATCTCGCCAATATGGGCGCGGTTCATCTCGACATTGGCGGTGGCGATAGTCGCGCCACAGCGCTGAACGCCGAGAAATACCGCGACGAACTCCACTGAATTCTCTGACAGCATCAGCACGCGGTCGTTAGCTTTGAGCCCGCGCTCTTTGAAGAAATGTGCCATGCGATTGCCGAGCCGGTGCAACGCGGCAAAGCTCAGCGCTTTTTCATCCTGATCGATAGAGACCATATAGGGCTTGTCGCCGAACGTAGCGGCCTGTTCGGCAAGCAATGTCCGTACCGATTTGTAATCTGTTGTTTGGGCTCCCTGCATGACCAAAACGTTATCATGGGGCAGGGGAGTGGGACAAACCGGACTTAAGAGTTGCCGAACTCTTCCTGCCACTGTTCCGACAGAAGCAAGCGGTTCATCTTGCCGCGTTCGGTCTTGGGCAGTTCGTCGCGAATGACGATCTGTTTGGGCATTCGGAACTCTGGCAGCCTTGTGCTGCAATGGGCCACAACGGTTTCGGTCGTTAGCGTCTCGCCCTCTTTCGGCGCCACATAGCAGACGACTTCCTCGCCATAGATCTTGTCCGGCACGCCAATGGTTGCGGCTTCGGCCAAGGCAGGGATTTGCAACAGGATATTATCGACTTCGGCGGGCGAGATGTTCACACCGCCGCGAATGATCAAATCCTTGGCGCGGCCGGTGACGGCGACACAGCCATCTTCATCCATCACCCCGAGATCGCCGGTACGGAGCCGGTCCTGGGCGTGGATTTTTTCGGCGCCATGTTCATCGAGATAGCGATAGGCATTGGTGTCAAACCCGCCGAGCTCGATCTCACCGGTTTCACCATGCGGTACTTCCTTGCCGTCGCCATCAACGATGGTGAGCCTGTGATAGGCGAGAGGCTTACCGACCGTGCCGAACTTGCGCGTGTGCTCATTAGAGACTGCGATCCAGCCGATTTCGCTACAGCCATAGCCCTGTGCTATCGGGACGCCATATTTGTCTTCAAACTGTTTCCAGGTTTCCTGCATCAGCGGTGCGGAAGAGGACGTCATAAAACGCAGATGCGGAATGTCATCATGATGGATATCGATGGGTCGATTGAGGAACATCGCGAGGCCGGTCGGGTTGCAGACACCGATGGTTGCCTTGTGTTCTCTCACCCAGTCGAAGTAGCGGCTTTGGGAGAATTTGCGGGCGAGGATGATCGTTGCACCTTTGGAAAGCGGGCTGAGTCCGCTAAGGACCTGAGCAGAAATCCAGTTGAAGGCGCGGAATTCCAGAACCCGATCATCTTCGGTGAGTGCCAGTCCTTCGGCGGTCGGTGGTGTATTCTCGATCAGTTCGCGAAAGCTAACAATACAGCCTTTCGGCGCGGATGCGGTGCCGGACGTGTAATAGATCGAAGCATCATCTTCCCAATGGCTGATCGGCTCTACCGGGTCAGTAGGGTGGTTTTCCAATTCACCATAGAACCCAGCCGTGCTGCCATTGTCTTGCCAGTCCCCGAGATTGAGCCAGTCACCCGGTGTCTTGCTGCTGAGAGTAACTGAGTCGATACGGTCTTCAGAGTCCTCAAACAACGTCAGCTTGGGATGCAACGCGTTCAGAATTTGCTCGAAATAGACCGCGTTCATCTCAACATGGATGGTGCAGACCGTCGCGCCATACGCCATGCCGCCGATATAGACACAGAGATGCTCGATAGAGTTATTGGACAGCATCGCGACGCGATCATTTGGTCCGATGCCTTTGGACTGCAGATAGTTGGCCATCCGGTCGCAGACCGTTTTGAACTGGCTAAACGTAATGGCTTTGTCCTGATCGACGCTCTGGATGAAAACTTTGTCGGGATGCTTCTCAGCATTGGCGGTAATCCAGTCGCGCAAGCTGGTTTCTGGCGCGCCTCTACTGGGTGATCTACCCGTTGCCGGTACGGTGTTGCTATCCATGTCGCAAATAGGGTCCGTATAACGATAATGTGCCGCCCTGAAACGGGTATTCCGGGCTGAATTTTTTAAGCCCAAATGATACCGTCATTGACGGGGCCAATCCTGTTGCATAATATATACGTGACTAGTCAACAATTAGCAATCGAAGTTTTTTATTCCCTAGGAAAACTGCGTTAAAACGCTATATTGGTGTATAGGAAGATGAGACGATCAAGACCCTTTTTATTACCAAATGAGCCGACTCGGATGGCGCTCATTTCGTCCAAAGGGTGTGTAACGAAGGAATTTTCAAGATGGCACCACAAGACGCTGCCGTAGACTCTGGAGCCTCCGCCGCAACAGGTGGTGAGCCACGGGTTAATTTCGCCACCAGCCCGGACCAGTATAATCATTGGAATTTGACGATTGACGGAAACGTCGCCCGGCTCGCGATGGCTGTCTCGGAAGATGCCACTTTGAAGCCCGGCTACGAGTTGAAGCTGAACTCCTATGATCTCGGTGTTGATATCGAACTTTATGATGCGATCCAGCGTTTGCGGTTTGAGCATCCCGAAGTTGGCTGCGTCATACTATGTTCTGATCATCCGCAAGTATTCTGCGCCGGTGCCAATATCCGCATGCTTGGTATGTCGACCCATGATCACAAGGTGAACTTTTGTAAATTCACCAATGAGACGCGCAACGGTATCGAAGACGCGACAGAGAATTCGCAGCAAAAATACATTTGCGCGATCAACGGCACGGCTGCCGGTGGTGGCTATGAGTTAGCCTTGGCCACCGATTACATCATGCTGATCGATGATGGTGCCTCGACGGTGTCACTACCGGAATTACCTTTGCTGGCAGTGCTACCGGGCACCGGTGGGCTGACGCGGTTGGTTGATAAGCGTAAGGTGCGCCACGACCGCTCTGATGTGTTCTGTACGACAACAGAAGGTATGCGAGGACAGCGCGCCGTTGATTGGAACCTGATTGACGAGATCGTGCCGCGCTCCAAGTTCGACGACGCAGTCACCGAGCGCGCTGCTGAATTTGCTGCCAAGTCAGATCGCCCTGCCGATGCCAAGGGTGTTGAATTTACGCCGCTGAATGTGAGTGGTGAAGGCGACAAGCTTACCTATGACAATCTCTCGATTGAGATTGATCGGGCATCGAACGTTGTGACCTTCTGTATTAATGGCCCCAAAGAAGTTCCCCCGGCAGACGCAGCTGGTGTTGCAGCGCAGGGTATTGATTTCTGGCCACTGGCGCTGGCCCGTGAGCTAGATGCGGCCATCATCCATCTACGGCTCAATGAAAATCAGCTTGGCACCTGGGTGTTCCGTACCGAAGGCGATAACGCGCTGGTGGAAGCCTATGACAATCTCCTTGAAGCGAACCAAGATGATTGGCTGGTCCGTGAAACAACCTTGTATCTCAAGCGCACACTGAAACGGGTTGATGTGTCGGCGCGTAGCCTGATTGCGCTGGTCGAGCCTGGCAGCTGCTTTACCGGTACGCTGCTGGAGCTGGTGTTTATCGCGGATCGCTCTTACATGCTCGATGGCCAGATGGAAGGTAGCAACCTGCCAGCACCGACGGTGCGCCTGACTGGTATGAATTTTGGTCCTTATCCGATGTGTAACGGGCTGACGCGGCTTGAAACACGACTGCTTGGTGAGCCGGATTTGGTTGCTCAGAATAAGGCCGCGATTGGGAATGATCTCGAAGCGCTTGATGCCGACGATGCGGGTCTCGTCACCTTCGCACCGGATGATATCGATTGGGAAGATGAAGTGCGGCTCGCCATCGAAGAACGCACCAGCTTCTCACCGGATGGTCTCACCGGTCTTGAAGCCAATCTCCGCTTTGCCGGACCGGAAACCATGGAAACCAAAATCTTTGGCCGCCTGAGTGCCTGGCAGAACTGGATTTTCCAACGGCCAAATGCGGCTGGGCCAGAAGGCGCGCTTAAGCTATACGGTACTGGACAACGCAGCGAATTCGACAAGAAGAGGGTTTAGCCATGTCGATTGATCTCAATGCCAAAATTCCCAATAACGTAAATCTTGCCGAGGACAGACGCCTGCAACGCGCGCTGGAATCCTGGCAGCCCAGCTTTATTGACTGGTGGAAAGAACTTGGCCCCGAAGGGTCGATCAATCACGACGTCTATCTGCGCACGGCAGTGAGCGTTGAGGCAGAAGGCTGGGCCAATTTTGGCTATGTCAAAATGCCCGAATATCGCTGGGGCATCTTCGTCGCACCGCCGGTTGAAGGCCGTACAATCCCGTTTGGCGAACATAAGGGGCAGCCTGTATGGAATGAAGTGCCCGGTGAATACCGTTCTTCCTTGCGTCGTTTGATCGTCACGCAAGGCGATACCGAACCGGCATCCGTTGAACAGCAGCGCCTACTCGGACTGACAGCGCCCTCCATGTATGACCTCCGCAACCTGTTTCAGGTTAATTGCGAAGAGGGCCGCCATCTTTGGGCGATGGTCTATTTGCTGCATGCCTATTTTGGTCGTGATGGCCGCGAAGAAGCCGAGATGATGCTGCAACGTCATTCCGGTGATGTCGACAAGCCGCGTATTCTCGGTGCCTTTAACGAAGAGACGCCGGACTGGCTGTCCTACTTCATGTTCACCTTCTTCACGGACCGTGATGGTAAATACCAACTGTCATCGCTCGCTGAATCGGGTTTTGATCCGCTGGCGCGGACCTGTCAGTTCATGCTGACGGAAGAAGCGCATCACATGTTCATTGGCACCACCGGCGTTATGCGGGTTGTCACGCGAACCTGTGAAGTGATGGCAGAGCTGAAGACCGAGGACCCCGATAAGATCCGCGAAGCTGGGGCGATTGATCTGCCGACATTGCAGAAATATCTCAACTTCCATTACAGCGTATCGCTTGATCTGTTTGGTCAGGAAATCTCAACCAATGCGGCGAACTATTACACCGCAGGTCTCAAAGGCCGGTTTGAGGAATCCAAGATCGATGATGATCATGTCCTGAAAGAAGGCGTGGCCAATATCACCATGCTGGAAGATGGCGCAATTAAGGATATCGAATATAACGCGTTACTGGCGGTGAATGAACGCCTGCGTGATGACTATGTTGATGATTGCCAGATTGGCGTTAATCGCTGGAACAAGGTCATGAAGCGCCACAAGATCGACTTCGAGTTGAAACTACCGCATCGCGGTTTCCACCGTGCGATTGGCACGTTCTCCGAGGCTAATATTTCGCCGGATGGCAATGTCGTCAGCAAGGAAGAGTGGGATAAGAATATCGATAGCTGGCTGCCGTCAGACGAAGACCGCGCGTTTGTCATCTCGCTGCAGAAGGCCTGCATTGAGCCCGGCAAGATCGCCAGCTGGGTCGCGCCGCCAAGCCGCGGCATCGACGGCCATCCGTTCGATTATGAATATGTCCGGTTCAACTAAGCGGACTTAAAGATCTAACGAAAACCCCCGCCATCGCGCGGGGGTTTTTGATTCTAAACCCCGCCCGGCAGGCCGGTGTTTTTGCCGTAGAGCCATTCGACACCGGCGTAGGGATTGCCTTCCTTTTCGCCGCCGAGCAGCAGATTACGGAGCTCGCGGGTGACGCCTTCGGCGTGATAGATGTCGCCATAGAACCTAGCGGTGAGTTGTACTCGGCCAGTGCGCATATAGCGCTTGCCGGGATAGTCGGCGAAGGCACGAACGATGTCGCCGTCATATTCTTCGAGCAGATCAACCAGACACACAGAATCTTCCATCGCCATGCCAGCACCGGCGGCAAGATATTGCAGCATCGGATGGGCGGCATCGCTGATCAGCGTGACGCGGTTCTGGGTCCATTCCTTGACCGGCACTCGGTCGCATAGCACCCACATCTTCCAGACATCGATCTTCTTGAGCAGTGCATGCACTTCCGGCCGTGTGTCTTTGAAATGTTCATAGAGTTCTGCGGGATCGCCATATTCATCCCAGCCTTCGACATATTTTTGGCTGTGGAAAACGGCAACGATATTGAACAGCTCGCCGCGCCGCAATTTGTAATGCACCAGGTGATTACGCGGTCCGGCCCACAGCACCACATCTTCCATCCATTTGTCGAGTTCGGGCGGCACGTCATCAATGGGCAACACGGCGCGATAGGCAATATGGCCGGAAACAATCGGATCACCGTCGCCGATAATTTTAGAGCGGATTTTTGACCACAGACCATCAGCTCCAATCAGTGCTGCGCCTTCAACCGTCTCACCGTTCTCCAGCTCGACAGAGACGCCGTCACCATGATCTGTGTATCCGGAGACACCGGAACTGGTGCGTAGGTCAATCTCGTCCATGCCTTTGCAGGCCTCGAAAAGCACGGTGTGCAGATCAGCGCGATGGATCACCGCATAGGGTTTGCCAAAGTGGAATTCCAGTTTGCGGCCAAGCGGCATGCGCAGCACCTCGTCACCGGTCAGGCTGTCCATCATGATGATGTTTTCCGGGAAATGCGCGATGTCGTGCATTGCCTTGGTGACCTGTAGCCGGTCAAACATGCGGTGGGTGTTGGGGCCAAGTTGGATCCCAGCGCCAATCTCGGCAAATTCAGGTGCCTGTTCGAGGACAATGCTACGGCGTCCTTTGATCGCCAGCATTCTGGCGGCAGCCAGTCCGCCGATGCCGCCTCCGGCAATGATGATAGGTTTCGCGTTTGTCATGCTTCTCTCTTTTGTCTCATCGCGTGGCGCTATAGAATTTACCCAACCTTTGAGGACAAGCAAAATGTCGAATAATCAAATCAGCGTCGATGATAGCCAGATATCGGCAAACATCACGTTTTCCAAGAGCTTTAACGTCGTAGTGCCGATGATCGATCGGCATCTTGATGAAGGACGTGGCGACAAAGTTGCGATCCAAGGTGATTTTGGCACGGTGAGTTACGCTGCATTGGCGGAGAACGTTAATCGCTGCGGCAATGCGCTGACGTCACTTGGTCTGTCATCTGGTGACCGTGTGTTGATGATGGTCAAGGATTGTCCCGAGTTCTTTTACATATTCTTTGGTGCGATCAAGGCGGGTTTTGTCCCGGTGCCGCTCAACACGTTGCTGCGCGCCAATGACTATCAGTTCATGATTGAGGATTCTGGCTGTGCGGCGGTTGTCTATAGCGCCGAATATGAGGGCGAGGTTGCTCCGGCTTTGGCATCAGCCAATCGCAACCCGGATCATGTGTTGCTGACGGAAGGTGCGGGTTCGATCAGTGCTCTGATGGCCGATGTGGATACTGCATTGGAAGCAGCGCCTGCGACGGCAGATGATGACTGTTTCTGGCTGTATTCGTCAGGGTCTACCGGGCGGCCCAAGGGGACGGTTCACGCCCATAGAGATATCCCGGTCACCTGTGTGCACTATGCTGTTGGGGTGCTGGGGATTACTGAAGATGATGTCTGTTTCTCGGCGGCGAAATTGTTTTTCGCCTACGGACTTGGGAATGCCATGACGTTTCCATTATGGGTCGGCGCGACAGCGGTGTTGTCGGCTCTGCCACCAAGCCCGGCGATGACCTTTGACGTGATCGAGAAAAACAAGGCAACGATCTATTACGGCGTGCCGACGCTTTACGCCGCGCAACTTCAGGCGATGGAAAGCAACATGCCTGATCTCTCATCAGTCCGGGCGTGTGTGTCTGCGGGCGAGGCGTTACCGGGGGACATCTTGCGGCGCTGGACGGAGAAGACCGGAGGATCAATCCTTGATGGCATCGGCTCGACGGAAATTCTGCACATCTTTATTTCCAACGCCGCTGATGACGTAAAGCCCGGGGCCAGTGGTCGCCTTGTGCCCGGCTACGAAGCCAAAATCATTGGCGAGGGCGATGAAACCCTGCCGCAAGGCGAGAGCGGCGCGCTGTGGATCAAGGGCGGCTCGATTGCCAAATATTACTGGAACAACGAGGAAAAGACCGCCGCGACGATGCAGGGCGACTGGATCAATACCGGCGATACTTATTACCAGAATGAGGACGGGTATTTCGTCTATTGCGGCCGCAATGACGACATGATGAAGGTCGGTGGCATCTGGTGCTCGCCGTTTGAGATTGAAGCCAAGCTGATCGAACATCCCGCCGTCCTGGAAGCAGCCGTCGTTGCACGTGCCGATGATGACGAGCTGATCAAGCCGGAAGCCTTTATCATCGTTTCCGATGGTGCCACCGGCGGTGACGCTTTGGCCAATGAGTTGCTGGAACATTGCAAGGATGGGCTGGCGCGCTACAAATATCCGCGCTGGTTTAATTTCGTCGAAGAATTACCAAAAACCGCGACTGGGAAAATCCAGCGCTTTCGGCTGCGGCGTTGAGAACTGCAGCCTAACAGGGAGAACAAAATGGTCGATCTCACCAAAAAAGGCCCGATGGGATTAAACGGGCTAACCGCATCAGAAGCGTCGGCGAAGCTCGCTTCAGGTGAAATCACTTCTGAGGCGCTGACTCGCGATTGTCTTGACCGTATCGCGGCGCGTGATGGTGATGTGCATGCCTGGGATTATATTGATCCCGACTATGCAATTGCGCAGGCGAAATCACTGGATGGTGAGCCGCGACGCGGCCCACTGCATGGTGTGCCGGTTGGTATTAAGGATATTTTCGATACCAAGGATATGCCAACGGGCCATGGCTTTGGGCCGTATCAAGGCAAAGAATTTGGTGTCGATTCCAACTGCGTTGCGCAGCTGCGCGACGGCGGCATGGTCATCATGGGGAAGACAGTTACGACCGAGTTTGCCTGCCCGAAACCGCGCCACACGTTGAACCCGCATGACCCAACCCGAACACCAGGTGTGTCGTCGAGCGGTTCTGCAGCCTCGGTGGCTGACTATATGGTGCCTTTGGCTAACGGCACGCAGACCGGTGGCTCGGTGATTGGCCCTGCTGCCAATTGTGGTGTCTATGGTTACAAGGCCAGCCTCGATGGGATTGATCGCGGCAACTTCCGCCACTGCAAGAAATCAATCGATACGATTGGGCTTTTTGCGCGGTCGATGGAGGATTTGATTTTAATGCGTCAGGTCCAGACAGGGGCCGCGCCAGGAACATCAACTGATAAACCGCGTATCGCTGTTTTACGTGCCCCCTGCTGGGACAAAGCGGAACCACCCATGCAAGCGGCCGTTGAACAGGCTGCAGTTATTTTAAAAGATGCTGGGGCGTTGATCAGCGACTTCGATCTGCCACAGGTATTTACGGACATTATTCCAGACGCTGCCGTGATCAACGCCTGGGAGGCCTCGATCATGCTGGAGACAGAAATCCGCGAAAATATCGAAAGCTTTAATGACCATAATCTCGAACGCATCGACTGGGTCAAAACGCTTGGTGAAGAGGATTATATCAATGCCGGAAAAGCGATGGACGCTGCGCGGGCTGAGATGGATGTGATTTTAGATGGGTATGATCTCGTCCTGTCTCCCAGCTTGGAGGGGGAAGCACCGGTAGGGTTGACGGAAGTTCGGAGCGGGACTTTCGCCCGCCTATGGACACAGATGTATACGCCCTCGGTCAATTTGCCGCTGTTCGAAAGTGCCAGCAGTCTCCCGATCTGTATCCAGCTGGTTGGCAAGCGCAATACCGATGATGCGGTATTGGCTAACGCTCAATGGGCAGATGGAAAATTACGCGCGGCGCTCGGCGACATTCCCGTAATAGTCTGATTATTCGAACAACCAATAATAGCCATAGGCGACAATAAAGGCGGGGATCGCACTATAGAGTGTCGCGATGATCGCTGCTTTGGGTGCCATGGCGATGGCTGGGAACAAGGCGTCGCCGTCATTGCTAATGGCATTGCCGATCTCGGCAGAGAATGGCACCAGCCCGTTAAGATACATTGCCGCGACCACGACCTGCGGGCCGCAACCGGGGATAAACCCAACCAGAATGGCGACCAGTGGTACAAGCGGTGCCCATGTTTGAAAGAGTGTCTTGAGATCGACGCCGGTGAAGTGAACACCGAGTTCATAAATCAGGTAAGCAAATGCGACCCAGACGGTCACAAAGCAGGTGTCGCCGACAACGCGGGCAGGGGCATCGCCCAATCGACCGGTACCGGCTGAAGCCCAGCTCACCGACGCAGTATCTTCGCTTTCAGGGTCGGGACGGATGGGAGAAACAACGCCCCACAGAAGGAGCGAGACAATCGCACCGGTTAACCCGACCCAGACGACTGTCTCTGTGCCCATGAAGGTGCCAAAGATTGATGCGGTGTCAGCTTGGAAGGCGACGAACCCGCCAAAGATTAGTCCGGGGATAAGGAACAGTGTCCACAAGTAACGCCAGGCCCGCGAGTCGACGCGGCGAATGCAGGGGCTACAGGCTGGGTCATCGCTATTGCCCTTATAGCGCAGGAAGTCAGTGCCATGGATTGCATCGACCACATAACCCGATGTCACGCCGACAATGAAACCGATGGCGAAGATCGACAGCCCGGTTAATGGAGCCTGAGCCAATAACAAAAAAGCCGCATCGCCCATCGTTGCTGTGAGAACCGAGACCACTGACCCAAAGCTAATGCCGCCGCGAATATACTGCGTGATGACCATGATGGCGCCACCACAACCGGGTAGCGCACCGAGTCCTGCGGCGATAGGAACCTGCCAGACGTGATGGCGAGCGAGCAGGGCAGTGACGTCAATTTTGTACCAGGCTTCGAGTGAGTAGAAGATTGCGAGCGTTGCTGCGACGAAGACGGTGACCTGCAAAAAGGCATCGGACAGGCTTTGCGCCATAATCTGAGCTGCATCAGCTGAAACGGCAGCCAACAGGGCGAGCGCCAACAGAATACCCAGCCGGAGTGGACCAAACGCATTGGCCCATTTGGCGGTACCTTCCAAGCTACGCCGTGCGACGATGCTAAGTGACGTCATCCCTAAATTTCCTCAGGCCTCAGGTCTTCGTTACGCCTCATCGCTAACTTCTGTCCCTTTTTCTGCAGGATTCTAAAAAGTTAGCCTTGGCTAAGAATTGTAGGATACGCTAAATCATTGTCAAGACTCTAAACCCTGACATATTGTGGATTTATGACAGAATCTGACCGCGCCGAAGATGAATTGACACCGCCGCCCGAAGGGACAGGTGCGATCTCAGCGCATATGACGGTGGATCGTCAGGCAAGCCATTTCAAACGCGCTCGTCAGGCGCGGGAAACCGAGATTGTTGAGGACTACGTAGAGCTTGTTGCCGACTTAATTGATGAGCAAGGCGAGGCACGGTCTGTCGATGTCGCAAAGCGGCTGGGTGTTACGGGGGCAACGGTCAATAAGATGATTGCACGGCTCAAGGAAATGGATTTGGTAAATGCCGAACCCTATCGCTCGGTTTTTTTGACAGATGAAGGCCGCAAGATGGCGGAAGCCTCACGGGCGCGTCATCACATCGTTGTGGCTCTCCTAAGGGCCGTCGGTGTCGATGAAGCGACAGCCTGGGCCGATGCCGAAGGCATGGAACATCGGTGCAGCCCGGAAACACTGGCGGCGTTTGCCGATTTCGTCAAAAAGCAGAAACTCTGATCCGTCGCTTGCCAGTTCTTTAGCGTCTCGATAATTTTCGATTATGAAATATTGTCAGGGACCGGATCCCGAAACCAAATCCCCTAACTTCAAAGCCCCGCCCAAAGCCTGTGATGCGCATTGTCATGTCTTTGGGCCTGACGCGAAGTTCCCTTTCGCCGAAGGCCGAAGTTACACGCCGCCGGATTCGCCGTTTGAAGCGATGCAGGTTTTACAGAAGACGCTCGGTATTGAACGGGCGGTGATTGTGCAGGCGACCTGCCATGGAACGGATAATACCGCTGCCCTGGATGCCATCGCTCGGTCTGAAGGCCGCTATAAAGGCGTCGCCATCGTCGATGACAGCTTTACCGACGATGATTTCAAACGGCTGGATGACGGCGGAATGCGCGGCATTCGTTTTTCATTCGCGCGTCACATTGGCAATGCGCCGGATTTCACAATGGTACGTCGTATTACCGAGCGGATCGCGCCACTTGGCTGGCATGTTGTGATCTATATGGAAGCGCCGGACATCGTCGAGAACGCGGATACGTTGGCCGACCTGCCGCTACCCGTGGTTATTGATCACATGGGGCGTGTTAAAACCGAAGACGGCGTCGAACAGGAGGCCTTCCAGCTTTTGCTCGGCTTGCTGCGCGACAAGGATGATTTCTGGGTCAAGATTTGTGGTGCCGAACGGATTTCTTCGGGCGGTGCGCCGTATGAGGATGCGGTGCCGTTTGCACAAGCCTGTATCGCAGCGGCTCCTGATCGGGTGTTGTGGGGAACAGATTGGCCTCATCCCAATATCGAAGGGCTTATGCCCAACGATGGTGATTTGATGAACTTGTTGGCGCTCCATGCGCCGGACGAAGCCGTGCGCAACCGTATCCTGGTTGATAACCCGGCGCGGTTGTACGGTTTTTCCGATTAAGTCTTAATGCAGGTCTTGCCCGACATCCCAGGTGACGACCAGCTTTTCTAACGCAACAACAGCGGCATAGAGCACGACGCCGACGATGCTGAGCACGGTGAGGGCTGCCATTAGAAGCGGCGTATCGATATTGCCTTCCGCAAAGACGATGAGATAGCCGAGCCCTTTTTGGGCGGTGACAAATTCGGCAACGATAATGCCGATCACAGCAAAAGTGATGCCGATCTTCAGGCCACTAAAGATATAGGGCAGCGCATTGGGAAACTCGATCTTGCAAAACACTGTCCATCGATTTGCGCTAAAGGCATGTGCCATACGGACCATCAACGGATCGGTGCTGAGAATCCCGGCATAGGTGTTTACCACCATTGGGAAGAAGGCAATTACAAAGGCCAGTAATACCCGAGATAGGGTGCCGAGCCCAAACCACACTATGAAGAGTGGCGCGAGAGCAACTTTGGGGACGACCTGAAACGCTACGACTAGTGGATAGACGCTGTTGTGGAACATAGGGAAGAAGGCCAGCAAGATGCCGAGCCCCATTCCAACGACAACGGCCAGACCGAAGCCCATCAGACATTCGCTGGTCGTCGGCCAGGTGTGTATGGCCAAAAGTTCCCAGTGTTTAAAGATCGTTGCGAGAATTTTAACAGGTGTTGGCAAGATCGCTTCGGGTATTGCGAAGAAGACGCAGCAGAGGTGCCATATGACCAGCATTAAGAACGCAATGGCGGTTGGGCCGGCTATCTGACCTGCAACCGAGAAAAATTTGCTGTCACCGTTATTATTAGCCATTGCTCGTATCTTTTCGCGTCTAATGTTCTATCAGGCCACGCAAATGCGCGACATATTCGTTGAATTCGGGTGTTTCTTCGATAGCCAGTTCTCGGGGCCTTGGCAGATCGATTGTTACGATCTCGCTGATCACGGCCGGGCGCGGCGACATGACGAATACCCGGTCCGAGAGGAAGACGGCCTCGCGGATGCTGTGTGTCACAAACAGGACTGTTTTCTTGTACTCCTCCCAAATACGGAGGAGTTCCTGGTTCATTAGGTCTCGCGTCATGGCATCAAGCGCACTAAAAGGCTCGTCCATGAGCAAAAGGTTCGGGTTGTGAATCAAGGCGCGGCAGATCGCGACGCGCTGTTGCATCCCGCCGGAAAGCTCACTTGGGACATTATCAGCGAAGCCAGAAAGACCTGTCATCTCCAGGAGCTCATGGGCGCGGTCAATATAGTCTTCCTCGCGCAGCCCCAGGCTCTCAATTGGGAACAGAACATTTTTGAGGATGGTCCGCCATGGCATGAGGACTGGAGCCTGAAATACAACGCCGGTATCGCGTCGCGGTTTTGAAACGGATTCGCCACCGACGGCGACCGTGCCTGACGTGAGAGGCAGCAAACCACCAACGATCATCAGCAATGTGCTTTTGCCACAGCCGCTGGGGCCGAGAATAGAAATGAACTCACCTTCGGCGACTTCCATCTGGACTTCGCGGATCGCCTCGATTTCATCGCGGCGTGTTTGATAAGTCTTGCGGAGATTTTCCACCCGGACGTGGGCGCTCGCTTCAGTCATATCGGGGAATTACCATTCCATACAAATTACGCAAACGGCCCGTCTCCCCGATGGGGAAACGGGCGCTTGAGGTCGTTACAACCAGTTACGCTTTGGCAGGATCAAATTTTGCCGAGAGGGATTTTGCCTTTGCCCATTCAGCAGAAGTTAACTTGATGTTGCCGGCAAACTTGTTCGTGAACAGTTTGCTGATGGCAGGGACGTTCTTGCCGTTCATATATTTGATGACGACGTCGCGTGTCCGTGTCTGATCCGCTTCATTCATCCAGCCAAGACCATTCTTTTCAACAGCCGGTCCGATGGACAGGAAGTTGGTATTTCCCGAATGAATCAGCAGCAATTCGCGAGGCTTGGTCTTAAGCTCAGGCCGCGCAGCGATCATGTAATCCAGTGATTTTTCCGGATCGAGAAGCTGCAGTTTGAGCCCTTCCATCGCACCATCGACCATTGTTTGAACCAGCTCGGGTTCATTCTTGATCATATCGGAACGCGAAATCAGCCCAAGGTCCAAAGTCTGTAGACCGTAATCGGCATACATAAAGTGAACCGCTGGTGTCTTACTGGCCAGCGACGCGGCGTTACTGACGTAATAGGTGCCAGTGCAGTCCGCCTGTTTGTTGAGAACCGAGCTGATCAGCTTGCTGGGATGAACCAGATTGCGTTTCATCTTGTTGAGGTCGATTCCTGCAGCGCGGGCGAAGCCTGGCATCATCAAAGTGTCACCAGAAGCGGCGGCACCGACGATAGTTTTGCCTTCAAGATCTTTCGGCGTCTTAACACCGGAATCCTTGCGGCAGGAAATTGCGATTGGGCTCTTTTGAAGCTTGGCGCCAATCGCCACAACATCGAGACCTTTCGATGCTGCGTTGACGGCAACGCCATAGCTGGCCTCAGCAAAATTTACAGTCTTGGAAGCGACGGCCTTGATTGCAGCGCCGGATCCGTAGCCACGCTGGATCGAAACATCGAGGCCGCGCTTTTTCCAGTAAACCGCAGCAGCGGCGAATTCAAACGTATGACCACCAACAAACAACCATGGCAGCATGAACTGAACTTTGCGCATCTTTGACGCGCCGACTTCACTTACAACGGCGGGTGCAACACCAGCGGCCAACATCACGCCGAGCCCGGTACTTCCTTTGATGATGGTACGGCGCGTGACGTTCTTCGACGCGCTTTTGTCTGTTGATTTAGTCATATTCCTCCCTCTCAAATTTGTTTTAAGCCTTCGTCAGCCCTTACATCCGTGGACCGATGAAAAAGACTACGATGATTCCCTCTTCAAAGTTAAGGGCAAATATCGAGGAAAGATTGTTTTTTTAGCTGACAGGAATTTCCATTGATTTCTTAATCGCGGGTCGTGCCATCATCATATCGACCCAACGCATCAAATTGGGATAGTCGTTGAGATCGATAAAATCGAAGGCGAAGGCGCCGAACCGGCCAATCACCATCATGTCGGCGATGGAATAATCTCCAGCAAAATATTCGTTATCCGCGAGATGATTATTCACCGAGTCCAGCAAGTCGCGACATTGTCCTTCGACGTCGCGGGCATGGTTGAGGTTCGAAAAGCTGACCGACACGTTCGTCGCAAGATAATAGAGCCACTGTTTAACGGCCCATTTGCTTGCCTCATCTGATCCCATGAACTGGCCAGTTTTCTCGGCGATATATTCCATGATCGCCGCCGACTCCATCAAATGGATCGGTGAACCGCCGGGGCCGTCAGGGTCGACAAGACAGGGGACTTTGCCGCCAGGGCTAATCTTTAAATAGTCAGGTTCCTTGTTTTTGCCACCGTGTGGATCAATCGCGATCAAATTATAGGGCGTGCCGGTTTCTTCCAGAATGATGATGGGGCGACGACCATTGGCAGACTTCCAGGAATATAGATCGATCATTTGCTTTTTTTCTTTCGGGTTAGGGGCGGGGACTTATTCCCAGTACAGAAAACCCATGGCATTACCGGTACCGGCTTCGGAGCGGTAGCACGGCACGTAATCAACCAGGGTCATTTCCTTGTCGCATTCATCCATGACAGCGGCGACAGGTATCCAGTTCTTAATTTCAGAGGTGCCGGATTGATATAGGTTCTCCGGGATACTGATTAGTGCTTCATGATCATGATTGATGAACGCATCAATGACTTTACGATCAAGTTCTTCATTAATAACAAAGTGGCTGAGTCCACCAGAGGCGAACACAGCCACGCGCGCATCCGATTCCCAGCTTTCAATAGCATTCTTCAGCGCTTTGCCGAGGGCGTAGCAACGGTCAGCGCGCGGCTGGTTGGGCGGGTAGAACGTGTTGACGAAGATTGGCACGTTGGGCGTGACGTTATCTTTCATAATCTGACGATAGATAAAACCAAACGCATGCGGCACGCCGTTCACATAGCCAGAACCCTTGGGAAGTTTAGCCGAGGCGGCGATGTCGAATTCCTGATCCATCAGCGACTCAATAATGTGTTTGCCAAGCTCCGGGTGGCCAGGCGACGTGGAATTCTCAGGTGGAACATGCCCACGTTCGGCAACCGCGATGCCTGGCGGTAAGGCGGCGATCTGCTCCTCTGTTCGGGGATTGTTCTGAATGCTGTCCCCCCAGAACACTGAAAAGGCCGGGAAGTTATCTTCCATAAACAGTTCGCGTTGATCATTGCCGACGATCACGGCAACATCGGGGGCGATCTCGGCGTATTTGGCGGCGAGGGTGTCTAATGCAGCCCGGCAGGCGGCAGACCGTTCTTGCCATTTCTCTGGTGTCAATTGCGCGGCGAGATTTTCGTCGCGGCGCAATTCAACCAGCTCGTCGAAGCTATAGGTGTCACCCTGGAAATCATGCGCCACGAGTTGTTTGTCTGCTGCGACTCGTCCGGCCCATTTCTCCCAAGGGGTCGACAGCATTGGGCCGTGCGATGTGCCGATGCCAAGTACGATTTCTGCCATGAATTCCTCGTGAAGCGTTTGACTGAGGTTTAACTGAAAAAAATTGCGGCGCAAGGCTGCAGTGCGTTTGTCTGCGGGTCAGAACATCAGTACACTGCGGCCAACATTTACAGATCTTCAGGGAAGACAGATGGCAGACTCGACAAGACTCAATGGTGTGATTGGTGCGCTCGCGGCAGGCAAACCAGCCTTTACCGCATTTTCTACGCCTGACGTTCCGTCGGCGGTCGCTTACAGCACAAACACCGGCTATGACGGTATCGTGTTCGAAATGGAACATAATCCGTGGGATGGCCCGATATTGCGGGATTGTCTGCAATATATGTTGAACCGGGGGCAGATTGCCAAATCGGGTTCGCTGGCTCCACTTGTAACCCCGATGGTGCGTGTCCCACCGAATGGTAACGAGATGGCGCAGTTTCAGGCCAAGCAGGCGCTCGATCTCGGCGTCTATGGAGTTGTCTGGCCGCATATTAGCTCTGTTGATGAAGCCTATAACGCCGTTGCGGCATGCCGCTATCCGCGGATGAGCGATGCGCCGCTTTATGAGCCTGCTGGTATTCGTGGCGATGGTCCAACGTCGGCCACCCGTTACTGGGGCCTTGGTCAGCAGGAATATTACAAGAAGGCTGATGTCTGGCCGCTTGTGCCCGAAGGCGAGATTATGGTGATCCTGATGATAGAGGACACCGCTGGAATGGCCGCACTACCGGATATTCTCAAGAATGTTCCTGGTGTTGGCGCCGTGTTGATCGGAGAAGGCGATTTAAGCCAGGAGCTTGGTTATCCGCGCCAGTATGAACATCCGGTCGTGTTGGAAGCGATGGCCGAGATTGTTGCGAACTGTAAGGAAAATAATGTCGCTGTCGGGCATCCTCACGTGAATGCTGGAAACGTTCAGCGCATTCTTGATGAAGGTTACACGTTCCTTATGGCAGCACCTGTTCGGTCAACGCCTGGTCTCGACAAAGGGCTGGAACTAAGTGGACGTGGCAGCGGTGGAGATAAGCCGACCGAGCCCGCGCCTTCTTACTAGTTAGCTAACCTCGCCACCCGCTCCCCCTCCCGACCACCCACAGGGTAATGTTATTGGGTGGTCGGGAGGGGGAGCGGGCTGGAACAGAATTTAATAGGGAGTATTTATTATGATTATCGATTGCCATGGCCATTACACGACTGAGCCGCCGCAGCTGACGGATTACCGCAAGGAACAGTTGGAAGGAGTCGCCAACGATCCTAACTTCGTCCCTTCCGAGGCGGCATTCCAATGCACAGATGAAGAAATGGCGGAACGGCTGGAAGCAGCGCAGCTCAAGCTACAGGCAGAACGCGGGTCAGATCTGACTATCTTTTCGCCACGTGCTGTTGGCATGGGGCATCATCTTGGTACTCATAAGACCAGCGAATACTGGGCGACCATTTGCAACAACATGGTCAAGCGGGCCTGCGATATGTATCCCGACAAGTTCGTGCCGGTTTGCCAGCTGCCGCAATATCCCGGTGTTGAACCGGCAAAAAGCGTCGCGGAGCTGAAACGTTGCGTCAATGAGATGGGCTTTATTGGTCTTAACCTGAACCCTGATCCGTCAGGCGCGATGTGGACTGACCCGCCGATCACCGACAAATGGTGGTATCCGGTCTATGAGGCGATGGTTGAGCTTGATGTGCCAGCGATGCTGCATGTGAGTGGTTCGTGCAATCCAAACTTCCATCACACCGGCTCGCATTATCTCTGTGGTGACACGACCGTGTTCATGCAGCTTTTGATGTCGGACCTGTTTAAGGAATTTTCAACACTCAAATTCATCATCCCGCATGGCGGCGGCGCTGTTCCCTACCACTGGGGTCGTTTCCGTGGGTTGGCACAAGATATGGGGCGTCCGCTTCTGGACGAGCTGTTGCTCAATAATGTGTACTTTGACACGTGTGTGTATCATCAGGCAGGCATCGATTGCTTGCTGGAAGTGATTCCCACGAAGAATATTCTGTTCGCCTCCGAGATGGTTGGCGCGGTCCGCGGTGTTGATCCGGAAACCGGCTATAACTTTGATGATACCAAACGCTATATCGATGCGGCGGATATCTCAGATGCTGAAAAAGCGCAGATTTTCTCGGAAAATGCCTTTAACGTCTTCCCGAGGCTGAAAGACGCCATCGCGGCATAAGAAGATATGTGCTGATAAAAAGGGTCGACGATTGGTCGGCCCTTTTTTCCGTTTATAGTCATTTTTGATAAAAATATTTCACCTCTGTGAAATTATTTTTTCCACAGGTTTTCCACAGGGAAAAGGGCAGTTTTCCACAGGCTATAAATGCTTTGCCCCCGATGCATCCACCTAATTATGCACAAAATATGGTAGGTGCGACCCTCAAAAACACTAATTCTTGTTGACGTAATCACACTCCTTCGGGCAAACTTCGCTTCGTTCCGTCATGTTGGGGGAAGAGAAGCTTAGCGCTACATCTGCTTTAAATTTGGCTTGAAATGGCCAAGCAGGTGCAGGACTTGCGACTCCTCTAAATACCTCTAACGCAACGTGAATTCGGGGATTGGATTATCCCGGACGATTCTGAGACAGAGTCACCGGGATTGTATCGTAGGGTAGTGTATAGGGAGGTCTTGGGGTGCCAGATAGCGTAAACGTAGATATTTCGCCGGAAATTTTCCAAACAGAACGTGGCATTCGCGTCATCATTGATCACAGTCGTGATGAATTGCTGACGGAATTTGGTAAAGAGACCTTGTCTGACCGGTATTTGATGCCGGATGAACGCTATCAGGACTTGTTTGCACGCGTCGCAGCACATTATGCCGACGATTCTGAACATGCCCAGCGCCTCTATGACTACATCAGTAAACTCTGGTTTATGCCCTCGACTCCAGTTCTGTCGAATGGTGGCACAAAGCGCGGCTTGCCGATTTCCTGCTTTCTCAATGAGGCTACCGATAGCCTCGACGGTATTTTGAATCTGTGGAATGAGAATGTTTGGCTGGCAGCCAAAGGTGGCGGCATAGGGAGTTACTGGGGCAATCTGCGCTCCATCGGTGAAAAGGTCGGCGCCAACGGCAAGACCTCCGGCATTATTCCGTTCATTCGGGTGATGGATTCTCTGACATTGGCGATTAGTCAGGGCTCGCTGCGACGTGGTTCAGCGGCTATTTATCTGCCAATCGATCATCCCGAAATTGAAGAATTTATTGAATTGCGCCGCCCGACTGGTGGCGACCCCAACCGTAAAGCGCTCAACCTTCATCATGGCATCCTGCTGACCGACGAGTTCATGCGTCTGGTCGAGGAAGATGGCGAAATGCTGCTGCGCAGTCCAAAGGATCGACATGTTGTACGGACGGTTTCTGCCCGGTCATTGTGGATCCGCTTGCTGACAGCGCGGGTCGAAACGGGCGAGCCCTATTTCATCTATATCGACCACGTTAACAAGGCGATCCCTGAGCATCACAAGCTCGGAAACCTCGAAGTTAAGATGTCGAATCTGTGCAGCGAGATTACGCTGCCCACGGGTATGGACAAGGATGGCAAGGAGCGCACCGCTGTGTGTTGTCTATGCTCGCTTAATCTTGAGACCTGGTTCGAGTGGAACCAGGAAGAGCAGTTCATCCCTGACATCATGCGCTTCCTCGATAATGTCCTTCAGGATTTCATCGATAACGCCCCTGACGAAATGGAACGCGCCCGTTATTCAGCGATGCGCGAACGCTCGGTTGGGCTTGGTGTTATGGGGCTGCATTCGTTCTATCAGTCGCAAAACATTCCGCTGGAATCGGTCATGGCCAAGGTGTGGAACAAGAAAATGTTCAAACACATCCGCGAGCAGGCCGATGTCGCGTCGGTTGAACTGGCCGAAGAACGCGGTGCCTGCCCCGATGCTGCCAATTATGGCATCATGGAACGGTTCTCCAGCAAGATGGCCATTGCGCCGACGGCATCGATTTCGATCATTTGCGGTGGGTCTTCACCCGGCATTGAGCCAATTGCGGCGAACTCCTTCACCCATAAAACACTGTCGGGTTCGTTCAGCGTCAAAAACAAGTATCTCAAAATTTTATTGGCCGAAAAGGGCAAGGATACTGATGAGATTTGGTCATCAATCACAACGCATGAAGGCTCGGTCCAGCATCTCGACTTCCTGTCAGATGACGAGAAAGACGTCTTCAAGACGGCCTTTGAACTGGATCAGCGCTGGATCATCGATCTCGCGGGTGACCGGGCGGAGCACATCTGCCAGTCGCAATCGATCAACGTGTTCCTGCCAGCCGATGTCGAAAAGAAAGTGCTGCATGACATCCATTGGCAGGCCTGGAAGAAGGGCGTGAAGAGCCTTTACTACTGCCGGTCCAAATCGATCCAGCGCGCTGAAGCCGTGTCGCAGAAGGAAGAGGTCAACGAGATTATGGCCGATGGCATCATGCCAGTGCCTTCTCCGGATGCGATTGAAATCCCTCTGGCGGCCGGCGCGGCGCCGAAAGAGGGCGATTCTGAAAATGATAATGACTACGAGGAATGTCTCGCCTGTCAGTAGGAATAATCGAGATTACCGAGGCTTTGGAGCGTCGGTTCTCAATAAAAAAGTTGGTAAGGGAAGAATATAATGTCTGGGCTGTTGGAAGAAAAAATCGTTTACAAGCCGTTTCGCTATCCATGGTGTTATGACGCTTGGTTGACGCAACAGCGGGTCCACTGGATTCCCGAAGAAGTGCCGTTAGCGGATGACGTTAAAGACTGGCACAACAAGCTGCGGCCTGAAGAACGCCACACGCTGACACAGATTTTCCGCTTCTTTACGCAAGCCGATATCGAAGTAAACAACTGCTACATGAAGCATTACACCCAGGTCTTTAAACCGACCGAGGTGCAGATGATGCTGGCGGCGTTCTCAAACATTGAGACCGTCCATATCGCAGCCTATTCCTATCTACTCGATACGATTGGCATGCCGGAGACCGAGTATGAGGCCTTCCTTCATTATAAGGAGATGAAGGACAAATACGATTATATGCAGGGCTTTAACTGCGAGAGTAAGGTCGATATTGCCAAGACATTGGCTGTCTTTGCCGGCTTTACCGAAGGGCTACAGCTTTTCGCGTCTTTCGCGATCCTGTTGAACTTCCCGCGTCACAACAAGATGAAGGGAATGGGTCAGATTGTGTCCTGGTCCGTGCGGGATGAGAGCCTGCATTGTGAATCCATGATCAAACTGTTCCGCACCTTTGTGTCGGAAAACCCTGAAATCTGGAACGCTGAATTACAGCGCGAAATCTATCTCGCCTGTAACACGGTCGTTGAACATGAAGACGCGTTTATCAATCTCGCCTTCGAGCTTGGCCCTGCCGAGGGGCTGACGGCAGCTGAGGTGAAAGAATATATCCGCTTTATCGCTGACCGGCGCCTGTCGCAGCTTGGTCTACAGCCGATTTTCCGGATCGAAAAGAATCCTTTGCCCTGGCTGGATGAAATCCTCAACGGGGTTGAGCATGCGAATTTCTTCGAAAACCGTGCGACCGAGTATTCCAAGGCGGCAACGCAAGGAAACTGGGACGAGGTATGGAACAGCTGATTGCCAGAGTAGTTTCTTAGAGTAGGCACCGGGGCATTCAGTTAGGCCGTCATCCGCAAGGATGGCGGCCTTTTTCTTTGGAGAGAATTTAGTCCGCTTGGCACTCGATATGGGATATTAGCTCACGGTGTGTTGATGTCTGTAAACCGGCCATTCCAAAACCTTTAACGGCGGCCCCAGAGTGCACCGTATCAAGATAGATAGAGGAGCCTTGCAGTGTGGGCTTACGCTAGGTGGCCGTCTTGCACTGCCGACTGAAATGATAACCCCGCACCCAGATACTGAGGGGGGGGCTAAACGAGACTTCACGCCCCGCTAGAAGCAGCATAAACTAGTGGATGCAGTGCTCAGATATGAGGATATTGGATGACTGAAAACAATGCGAATCTTACCATCATCGACGAAATCTATACCGCTTATAACAAGAGCGATACCGCGCCCCTGATGAACGCGTTGGCTGACGATTTTGAGATGCACGAACATGCACCAGACTCCGTCCCGTGGGGCGGAATCTGGAAGGGATGCGACGGAATGGAGGAATTTCTCGCTGCGGTCACCGCCAACATGACCCACGAGGAATATGTCTGCGAAGGTATGATCGGGCGTGATGACATCGTCACGAGCTGGGGTCGTTTTAAAACCCGGTGCGACAAATCAGGCCAGATTGTCGAAGGACGCTGGATGCACCGGGTCATCTTTTGCGATGGGCAGATCAGTGCAATCCACGAATTCACGGATTCGCTGAGCATCGCAGAGGCGTTTGGGCTCGCCAGCCTGACATAGGATACTGCACTTACAAAATCGTTGGCTTCGAAGGACAGCTGTTTCTGTCCATTTCCTGCATAAAGGGTTCAGGAAGTTTCTCAGCGCCACACAAATGTGTGGGAATCTGCCAATATTGGGTAGAGTCGTTCCCACATATTCCACCCGGTATTAACGAAAACTAACCATAAGTCTTTGATTTCTCGTGATTCGTAAAATCTGGCACGCGCCTTGCTCATATGAGGGTGTGTAGTGGTTATCTGTCAGTCGCTGCGGGGGCGCCAGGGCAGTTTTTACAGGGAGAATTAAAATGGTTGAAATTGCAAAATCAATAGGGGCACTTTTTCTAATAGCGGCTATCTTGGTCGCTTTACATGTCGCGTCATCAAATATTATTCCCGTCTCCTAGTCCGTTAAATATTTTTGAACTCTTGATTTGTAAATCGGTTGTTCTACCCGTGACGGATGGGCTCGGGCTGGTATCATGGGTCATTCTCAATCGAGCATGTCGCTCGATGGATTTCAACGGGAGAAGTTGCCGTGGCCCATAAACGCACAAATCCGGACTCTTTGTCGTTTCCGCAAAACTATCATCATTCAGTAGAAGCTGACGCAGGCTGCAAGTATCTGTTCGTCGCCGGTCAGACCGCTTCACCTAAAGAAGGTCCGATCCCCCAGGGTATTGAAGCCCAGTCGGAGCTTGTCTTCAGTAATATGCAAAAGGTTCTCGCCGAATCCGGTTATGGGTTTGAAGACGTTGTCTTTATGAAATCCTTTCTGATCAACCGCGAAGACCGTGAGGGCTATCAGGCAGTGCGGTCCAGGGTTTGGGGGGATACCAAGCCCGCCTCAACCTTCCTGCTCGTATCAGGCCTGGCCAGTCCCGAGTACCTGCTCGAGGTCGAGTGCATCGCCGCCAAAAAGGTCTGACATGACGGACGTTCTTGCTAACGCATCGCAAACGCCAAGCGGTGCTGCTGTTTTTCTTGACCATGTTGGCTGGTTTGTACCTGACATGGAGGCGCTCGCTGCGACCATGGAGAAGCTTGGCTTTATCCTGACGCCGTTCGTGGCGCAGCATAATGCAGACCCTAACGGCGGTCCGCCGATCCCCGCCGGAACCGGTAATCGTTGTGCGATGCTGCAGCGTGGTTATCTGGAGTTTCTCTCGGCAGTGCCGGGTGTCGATACACCTTTGTCGCAACAGCTCAATGCAGCCCTCGACCGCTATAACGGGCTGCATCTGGTGGCGTTTACCATTGATGACAGCGCTGGAGCGCATGAACGACTTCAGGACGGCGGGTTTTCGCCGCTGGATCCGGTGCATCTTCGCAGACCTCTGACACTCGGTGATGGTAGCGAAGCTGAGGTTGCCTTTACGGTGTTGCGTGTTCCACCGGAGTCGATGCCAGAAGGGCGCGTACAGATGTTACGTCAGGAAACCCCTGATCTGGTGTGGCAGGATCATATTATTGCGCGCGATAACGACATTGTTGCGCTGGGTGGCGTGATCCTGTGTGTCGATGATGTTGAAGAAGTGTCTGACCGCTTTAGCCGGTTTACCGGCAAGGGTATCGACGGTGGAGGAGACTATTGCTCATTGTCGCTTGACCGGGGACGGCTGGGCTTTGCAACCCGCGCCGCGCTCACAGAGCACTTGCCGAGCGTAAGCGCGCCAACAACGCCCTTTATGGCGGCGGTTTGTTTGCAATCGCGTGACCTCAACAAAACGCGGCAGTTTCTAACCGATGCAGGTGTCCCAACGTCGTCGCTCAGTGATCACGCCTTGCTAGTGAGCCCGGAAGATGCTGCCGGGGCGGCAATCTTGATCTTCGATGAGAATGATATCTGGCCGCCTACGGCCTAGTTATCATCAACGGTGTAGTTGGTAATATTCATATCGTCATCGAATTCCAGGAGCCCATCCTGAACCCACTGTGACGGCAAAACCTGTGGTCCGCGTTTGAGCTTTGGAAATTCAGCGGCGTCTTCTTTCGTTTGCGCTGGCCAGACATTATCGGCTGCTGCGGTCTGACGGACGATGATTTCATCCGGCGTCACATTCCAGACGACCATATCTTCTGCCAGGGTGAGAGGGCCGTCATAGGTCGTCCGGATTTCTTCCAGAACCTCGTATTTCGTATCGAGGTCGTTGAAGAAATGGTAGGCGACGGCCAGACGCGGCTTCACGACACTAAAGACCTTGCCCGCCTGTGCTGGAGAGGTGTGATATTTCGTGGCGACCATCTCGGCGACTTCGGGTTTAAACCCGCGCCGCCGCACCAATGTGTTGGCTGTCATAAAGGATTCGTGGATAACCAGATCGGCATCTCGGGCATATTCCAGAAACCACTTATTGGGATTGGTGTCCGATGAATACACAATCGTGCGGCCATTCCACTCGAGCCTGAAACTGACCGCGCCGTCTGAAATATGGATAGCCGGGAATGACGTGATCTTCACACCGTTTTCTTCATAGACGACTCCCGGTTTGGTGAAGTCGAACTCATGGGCAATCATTTCGCCGCCGCTTTCGGGCACACTACCCGTGCGGGTGCGGTAATCCCAGGCGAGAGTTTTTTTGAGGTTATCGACAAACGCTGCGGTGCCATATTCAGGTGTGTCGCCTGATGGCCCCCAGATCTCCAGCGGTTTGGTGCGCGCCCCAAGCCAGCCACAGATCCATAACTCCCCGATGTCACCGACATGATCGATATGCAAATGACCGAGAAAAACCTTAGTCACCTGGTTATAGGGGATTTCCAGCGAGGCGAGGTTCGCAGCGGCATGAGAGCCCATATCAAAGATAAAGTTGTCGCCGTTACCGAGCTGTACCAGGAACGAGGCCGACGCCTGACTGCGTCGAACCAGAGGCATGCCGGTACCGAGCGCAACGACCCTCACTTCATCAGATGCTAGCTCTTCTGTGCCAGGAAAATAATGATCGCGGTATTCACGGCTTGTATCAGGACTATTTTGATCAGTCGGCATGGTGTTTGTTCCTCTCAAGTATGAGAAAACCGTACCATGCGGGCTTTCAACCGTCTTGGGGAATGCGATAGAAACACAACATGGAAAAGGACATTTGGGTATTCGGGTATGGCTCGCTTGTTTGGCGACCGGATTTCGATTTCGTGGAAAAGCAACCTGCGACAATTAGTGGTTGGGTGCGGCGTTTCTGGCAGGGGTCAACAGATCACCGTGGTGTGCCGGGAGCGCCGGGGCGTGTCGTGACATTAGAAGCTGATCAAGATGGTACTTGTTGGGGCATGGCGTACCGAATTGCAGCTGCGAACGTGAAACCGATTATGATGGCGCTCGATTATCGCGAGAAGGGTGGGTATAGCCTGGAAACGGTCCAGCTCAGCTTCGATGAAGGTGACTCCGCGCCCGTCGACGGGCTTGTTTATGTCGGGACGCCCGATAACCCTAATTATCTGGGCCCCGAAACAGCGGAACGAATCGCGGCACAAGTCGTCGCCTCGACCGGGCCGAGTGGACCGAATGATGAATACGTTTTGAGGTTAGAAGAAGCATTGCGGGCGCTCGGGGCGGATGATCCACATGTCTTTGAAATCGCGCGGTTTGTGCGCGAAATGTCGAAGACGACGAAATAGAACGTGATTTTGTTTGAAATCTGTATTTAGAAAGAAAATTCTTTAGATTTGGAATTGATTAAAATAATTTCCTGCTTAAAATGCAATTTACCGAAATTTAGGAGTGTTTCGGTAACGTATTAAGCAGGAGTTTTTGATGCATGAAGTGATCGATATCAACGATCTCAAAGGGGCAGTTTCTAGTGAACCAGCTGCCTTAATACCTGCTTTCTGCAAAACCGTAGGCAATCTGTTGGCAACCCTACCGTTGGAAGAGGTTCCGGCTGCGATCGCGGAACATTTGCCGGTGCTTTTGTCATGTCCTGATTTGTTGACCCCTGAACAGCAATCTCTTAGCGGTGATGATTACGAAAAGCACGAAGTGTTTCTATGCCCGCATGATGAGTTCTCGGTATTGGCGGTTGTTTGGCCGGCCGGCATTCACTCGCCCATCCATGATCATCAGACCTGGTGCACCTTTGGTGTGCTATCAGGCGAAATTCAGGAAACGATTTATGAGGCGGCAGATGGGGCGCCCGACTGCCGAGACGCTTGTGCGAGTAGCAGCACGCATCACGTTGCGGGATCGGTTGCCCATATGCCGGTTAACGCTTCAAATATCCACTGTATGCATAACCCCGGGACGACACCGGCTGTTTCAATCCATATCTATGGCGGGAATGCGGCTAAACTCGGGGCAAATGTCGACAAAATCTACACCGCCTGGGCTTGACGTAGCCCGCTCAATCGGGCACATCGCGTTGAGGATGACCGGGCCATCGCAGGCCCTTTAAGATAGCAACAGGAGAGTTAAATGCGCGCAGTATGTCTGCACGAACAAGGTGGCATTGAGAGTCTTACTTTAGAAGAAAATTACGCTGACCCACAGCCCGGTGAAGGCCAGGTTGTTATCCGGGTCAAGGCGACCTCTCTGAACTATCATGATGTGTTTACCTGCCGCGGTATGCCGGGCATCAAAATTCCGATGCCGATGATTATCGGTCTCGATGTTTCTGGTGAAATCGCTGAAGTTGGCGCTGGCGTTGATGGCTGGAACGCCGGTGATCGCGTGCTGGTTAATCCGCTTGATCCAACTGATCCCAGCAAGGGACTGATGGGCGAGATGTTGCCCGGTGGTACGGCAGAATATTGCCTGGTGGATGCCACCCGGCTGATCACCATTCCGGAAGGATGTTCATACGAACAGGCGGCAGCATTGCCAGTCGCTTATGGCACTGCTCATCGCATGATGATGGCAAATGGCGGCATGAAGGGTGGCGAACGGGTTCTGATCCTCGGTGCAAGCGGCGGCGTTGGCTCTTGCTGTGTTCTTTTGGCCAAGGCAATGGGCTGTGAGGTTATCGCCTGCGGCAGTACCGAAGACAAGCTGAAGGCGCTGACCGAATGGGGTGCTGATCACGTCATTAACTACAAAGACGAAGATTTCATGAAGGCGATCTGGACCAAGTTCGGTAAGCCACATCGTCGGAAATTCGAAGGCGGTGTCGATGTTGTCATCAACTTCACGGGCGGTGATACCTGGGTACCTTCTTTCAAGGTCACGCAGCGCGGCGGCAAGATCCTGACATGCGGTGCGACGGCAGGGTTCGATCCTAAAACCGATCTGCGCTATGTCTGGACATTCGAGCTGAAAATTCTGGGGTCCAACAGCTGGTTGCCAGAGGATCTCGAAACGCTGATGAAGATGATTTCCGAAGACAAGCTAAGCCCGATTATCGATACGGTTCTGCCGCTGGAGAAAACAGCGGAAGGCGTTAAGCTTCTCGAAGACCGTGAGGTCATCGGGAAAATTATCATCACGCCCTGATTGCCTGTCGATGCGCCCTGATACCGGAAACCTGGGGGATGTTTTCGCTGCCTATAGTGACAGCGAGGAGATCGCCATTGTTGATCTGTGGAATCCGGCGCAGCCAAGGGAGATTTCGCATCGCCAATTGAACGACGCGGTAGATGCCCTGGCGCGGGGGCTCGTCAAAGCCGGGCTCAAAACCGGAGACCGGGTCGGTATTCTATCTCTCAACCGGGTCGAGTTTCTTGAAGTGTTGTTTGGCGCCATGCGTGCTGGCTGTGTACCGGTGATGATCAACACCAAGCTACCCGCTGATCAGGTACAATTCATTGCCAAGGATGCCGGCGTCAAAATGGTGTTCTGCGAGAGTGATCTCAGGCCACTGTGCGACGATCAAACCCGCTGTGTTCTTTTTGGCGAAAGCGGTGAAGACGGATATCTGGATTTCGTTGATCCGGGGCCGTTTGAGTCTTTTGTGCCGGGTCCTGAGGATATCGCTGAACAGCCTTATACATCCGGGTCGACCGGTCGTCCCAAAGGTGTGTTGCTGCATCATGTTGGTCAGCGTTGGATGATTGGGCAGCTGATCGATAGTCGCGATATTACCTCAGATGATTGCGGCGTTATCGCGGCACCGCTTTATCACAAGAATGCCCTCCTCGCGATCAAGTCGGCGCTCGGCGCAGGCGGTCGTGTTGTGCTGTTGGCAAAATTTGATGTCGGCGATTACATCCGCTGTATCGGTGATTACGGTCTGACGATGCTGACCGGTGTACCCACTATGTATGCACTTTTGTTGCAGCAGGAAGAATTGCTGAAGCAAACCGATCTAAGCTCGGTGCGGGCGTTGAGCATGGGCTCTGCTCCGGCGTCGGAAGTTTTGCTCGATAATCTACAGGTTGTTTTCCCGCAGGCGCGGATCAATCTGAATTACGGGATAACCGAAGGCGGTCCGGTCCTGCTTTCATGGAAACATGCTGATGGGCTGGAGAAACCGCGTGCGACGGTAGGATACCCGCTTCCCGATTGCGATATCAGGCTGGTCGATGGGCCGCATGAGAACGAAGGCGTTCTGCACACGCGTAATCCCGGCGTCATGATCGGCTATCATAATCTGCCAGAAGAGACATCGAAGTCATTGAACGATGGCTGGCTTGATACCGGCGATATCCTGCGGCGCGATGACGATGGCTGGTTTTATTTTGTTGGTCGGGTCGATGATATGTTTGTCACCGGCGGCGAAAATATTTATCCCGGCGATGTCGAGACGATGCTGGAACGGCATGAGGATGTGATGCAGGCCGTTGTTGTGCCGGCACCGAACGCGCTCAAAGCGCACGTTCCTCACGCCTTTATTGTTTTGCGGTCGGACAGTAGCCTGACCGAAGATGACGTTAAACAACATGCGCTGGCCAATGCGCCAGCCTATGCTCATCCTAGACGGGTTTATTTTGTCGAGGAACTGCCGCTTGCCGGAACCAACAAGATCGATCTCAAAGTTCTTAAACAGCGCGCTGCGGAAGTCGCTGAAGCTGACGGTACTGCCTAAACGGGTACTGGTCGCGCTAACGCTATTTGGTGTTGCTTGCGCGCCGGTAGAGGAACGACCAGTCGTCGCGCCTGCATCACCCGACCCCGTTATCGCACCGAAGGTTGCTGAGCGCCTTGTGCCGTCGGCGATAATTGAAAAAGCCGCCGTGCCAGCAGCTGTCGCTCCTGTTCTCACAGCTCTTAATAAGTTTCGAACCGCAAACGGTTTGACCCGATTGAATTTTGATCGTCGTCTTGCGACGGCGGCAAACGGGCACGCCCGAGCTATGGCAAAATCTGATTTCTTTAGCCATACCGGCGCAAATGGTTCGCGGATCAGCAAGCGGGTTTCCGATGTTGGTTATCCCTGGCGTCTTGTAGCGGAGAATATCGCGGCGGGGATGCAGAGTGGGACCGAAGCTGTAGATGTATGGATCGACAGCCCCGGGCACCGTAAAAATATGTTAACGGCAGGGCTGACGCATGCCGGTATTGGCTATGCACGGGTGAGCCCCGATCCCGGCAAAGTCATCTACGAGCATTACTGGGTCCTGGTCATGGGGGCACCACTAAAGAAATAGCGTGCAGCTCTTTTCCTGCAACGGCTTTCGCCGTAAATTGGCGCCGAAATTAAACTGAATAAATTTACCGAACGAATAACAGAGAGGCTCTTCGCGATGAACCGTAGCACTGACAGAATTCTTGTGACTCATGTTGGCAGCCTGCCACGCCCTGATGATTTGATCGATGTGATGATCGCGGAGGATCAAGGAAATCCGGTACCGCAAGCGGAATACGACACGAAACTCACTGATGCGGTTGATGGCATTGTCGCCAAGCAGGTCGAGTTGGGCATCGATTGTGTTGATGACGGTGAATTTTCTAAACGCGGTTTTGCGGTTTATGCCCACGAACGTCTGGGCGGTCTGACTCCGACAGGCGGAAAACGCCCATCCCCTTGGGCTGACTCACGCGAATCCCGTGAATTTCCCGAATTTTATGAGCCGATTACGCAGGATTCCGCAGGCGCGCCAAACCCCAGTAATGCGCAGATGGCCTGTACGGAACAGATGACCTACAAAGGCCATGACCTGCTGGAACGCGATCTCGCCAATTTGACCAAGGCCGTTGCAGCCAACAACGTTACCGAAGCCTTCGTCCCAGCGATTTCGCCTTGTGATATCGCAGGCAATGTTCTCAACGATCATTACGAAGATGATGAAGCATTTCTGTTCGCTATCGCTGAAGCGATGAATGTTGAGTACAAGGCGATCACGGATGCAGGATTTCTGCTGCAAATCGATGACCCTCGCCTGATCAACTACTACGTCAAAAATCCTGATAAAACGGTTGATGAGTGCCGCGCCTGGGCGGAGAAGCAGGTCGAAGGCATCAATCATGCTCTCAAGGGCATCCCGGCAGACCGGGTCCGCTATCACACGTGTTACGGCATCAATATGGGCCCACGGGTGCATGATATGGAGATGAAAGATTTCATCGATATCATCTTGAAGATTAATGCCGATGCGGTCTCCTTTGAAGCTGCCAACCCGCGCCATGAACATGAATGGAAGCTCTGGGAAGATATCAATCTCGGCGAAGAGAAAACGATCATACCGGGTGTTATCACCCATTCATCGCTGCTTGTTGAGCATCCAGAACTCGTTGCGGAACGGCTGTTGCGCTATGCCTCTGTTGTTGGCAAAGAAAAGGTGATGGCTGGTGGCGATTGTGGCTTTGGTACACAGGCGATGGCCGAACCTGAAGTGCATCCGACAATTGTTTGGGCAAAGTTCGCCGCGATGGTTGAAGGCGCCAAGATCGCTAGCAAAGAGCTTTGGGGGTAATTTCTAATTAGCTTAGTCCACACACCCCTCTCGGCCACCCGATGAGATTATCCTGTGGGTGGCTGGGAGGGGCACGCTGGCAAGCATTCTTCTAACGCTTTAAATCCTCTATATAGGCCGGCAGGGCGAAACTCGCGACATGCATTGCCGCTGAATAATATTTCGTATGGAGATTGAGCGGTGCAAGGCGCCGCTCAATTTCGTTTAGGGGTGTTTGTCTTGGTTCGGCACTATGACAACCCCAGCCAAAAGTCATGAATCCGGCGGCATAGGTTGGAACTTGCGTAATATAGAACGACGGATCAGCAAACTGTCTGGTCATCCGTTGGTAAGTTGCTCGGGCTTCTTCGCCCTGCATAAAAGTGACGCCGCTTTGGGTAACCAGAATGCCGCGTTCGGTTAAACAACGGGCGCAATCGCTGTAGAAATCGTCGGTAAACAGGACTGCGCCAGGGCCAATTGGGTCGGTGGAGTCGACGATAATCACATCGAATTTTTCGGCACTTTCCTTGACGAACTTGACGCCATCCATAAAGCGGACATCGGCGCGGTCATTGTCAAACACACCGTCGCTGAGACTGGGCAGATGTTCGCGGCAGATATCGACCACTTTCTGATCGAGTTCGATCATCGTCGGTCGGGCATCGGGGTGCTTTAACGTTTCCCGCAGAACGCCGCCATCACCACCGCCAATAATCAAAACGTTCTTCGCAGCACCATGCGCGATCATCGGCACGTGAACCATCATTTCGTGATAGCAGAACTCGTCGCGTTCCGTGGTTTGAATCACGCCATCTAGAGTGAGCACGCGGCCAAATCGGTCGTTCTGAAAGATGATGGCTTCCTGGAAGGCCGTGCGGCCCTCAAACAAGACTTCATCGATGGCGAATGATTGCTGAAATTCTGGGTATAAAGTTTCGGAAAACCAGCGATCACTCACCTGGTGACACCGCGCTTTTGGAGATCGCTCGTCATGCGCTCGGGTTCAAAAAGTTTTTGCAGAACCGGGAGTGCCAGTTCAGGCTCACAAGCGCCACACATGAAGATGTCAAATGCTGCAAAACCACGCTCGGGCCATGTATGGACACTGATGTGAGATTCGGCGAGGACGGCGACACCCGAAACTCCGCAACCATCGCCAAAATGATGCAAGTGAATATGCAGCAGTGTTGCGTTACAGGCATCTACTGCCTCGCGTAACGCTTGTTCGATATACTCGATGTCGTCGAGGTGATTGACCCCCCACAAATCCACCAGAACATGCGCCCCGGCAAAGATCTCTCCGTTGCTCTCCTTAAAGAAATCTTTGGTTGCACTGTCCCGCTCCGACAATTCCACGGGCGCTGACATTTTATAAGATTTTTCTGGATTTTCAAAAAGGGGAGCGGGCTGATCCATCCTCATAATTCCTTAGTTGGTCGTTTAAACACCAAATTTTCGGCGTTTTTTTTGTCTGTTCTCGTCATGAATGCAAGAGAGAAATTTTGCGAAACACCTTAACCTAAATTAGTATCCGGTGGGTGTCTTAAAATGCCTCTGGTGGCATATAGGAAACGGTGTCGGCACCGCCCCTTGCGCTACGAGCGAGTGCTGCCGAATGTGGCAAGATACTCTCGGCGTAGAACAACGCCGTCGCCAGCTTCGATTGGTAAAACGCAATGTTTCCTGTCGTGTTTGACATGTTTTCCTCAGCGATTAGGGCGGCTCGTGCCATGTAGTATCCGCCGAGAACCATTCCTGCTAACTCAAGGTACGGCGTGGCGGCTGCTTCCGCGCGTTCCGGATCGTTCCGCAGATCATTGAGAATTTGGTGCGTTGTGCGGGCGAGGGCGGCCCCAGCTTCGGCAAACCGGCCGCGAATAGCGGCTATCGCGCCATCGTCTGACGCCGACAAGGCACCATCGAATTGCCGCATCTCTTCGATCAAGGCATTCATCGCGAGACCTTCGTCACCGCCGAGTTTGCGACGCACCAGGTCAAGCGCCTGAATACCGTTCGTTCCCTCATATATCGGCGTAATCCGAGCATCGCGGAACAGCTGCGCCGCGCCGGTTTCTTCGACATAGCCCGCTCCACCATGAATTTGGATATTGGTTGAGGTCACCTCGACGGCTCCATCGGTGCACCAGGCTTTGACAATCGGCGTGAGCAGCGCAACTCGATCATCATGCAAAACACGAACAGATTTTTCTGGGTGGTGAGCTGCTAAATCAACCGAAAGCGCCACGTCATAACACAGTGCCCTCATTGCCTCGGTGCGTGCTTTCATGGACAGCAGCATCCGCCGTACGTCCGGGAAATTGATGATCGATAGCGGGTTGCCGTCGCGGTCTTCGCCCTGAATGCGTTCGGTGGCATATGCTTTGGCTTGTTGGTAGGCCCGTTCGGCGATCCCTAATCCCTCATGGCCGATGGCAAGGCGGGCCGAGTTCATCATTGTGAACATGGCGGCCAGACCGCGATGAGGTTCGCCGACTAACCAACCAAGTGCTCCGTCGTTGGCACCGAATTCCATGATACATGTTGGGCTGGCGTGGATGCCGAGCTTTTTTTCCAGCGCTACGCAGGCGACATCGTTGCGCGCACCGGGGTTGTCGTTGTCATCTGGGATAAATTTAGGGACGACGAAGAGTGAAATACCCTTTGATCCCTTCGGGGCGTCAGGAAGGCGCGCAAGGACGAGATAGACAATATTGTCTGTTAGGTCGTGGTCACCCCAGCTGATAAATATTTTCTGGCCGCTGAGCCGGTAACCATCCCCGTCGGGCATCGCGGCACAGCTCAGCGCACCGACATCGGACCCGGCTTGCGCTTCAGTCATGGCCATCGCGCCAGTCCATTCACCGCTGAGGAGCCGTGTCAGGTATGTGCTTCGCTGTTCGCCGGTACCGTGTTGGCTCAGAAGTGCCGTTGCACTATCTGTCAGGGTATTGCACAGCGAAAACGAGAGGTTTGCTGCATTCCAGACATCAAACAAAGCGGTGTTGATTAACCGTGGTAGGCCTTGTCCGCCATAATCTGGATCACCGGCAGTCGCACTCCAGCCCGCTTCGCAATAGGTCCGATAGGCATCGACAAATCCAGGGGCTGTGTGCACGACCCCGTTTTCCAGAACGGCCCCTTCGCGATCACCAATTTGGTTGAGCGGTGCCAATGATTCAGATGCGAACCGTCCCGCTTGATCAAGGATGGCCGAAGCGTCTTGGGCGGTAACAGAGGTCAGGCCCGGCAAGTCGGCAACCGTCTCTAGACCGATCAACTCCTCAAGAACAAACCGAATTTCTTCATGGGGCAGTCGGTATTCCGACATCGATTGACCTAAAGGACTTTGCCGGGGTTCATGATCTGCTTGGGATCGATGGCGGCCTTAATACTACGCATGACATCAAGCGCAATAGGCGATTTGTAATGTTGTAATTCTTCCCGTTTCAGTCGTCCGATACCATGTTCGGCGCTGATGCTGCCCCTCAGGTCGGTCGCGATGTCATGGACGATCCGGTTGAGCTCGTCCTTATTCTTCAAAAACGCGTCGCCATCAGCGTTGTCGGGCTGATTGAGATTATAGTGGGCGTTGCCATCACCAATATGACCAAAGGCACATATCTGAACCCCATCGACAGCCTTTGCGACTTCTGCATTAGCGCGTTCTAGAAATTCTGGCATGGCGGAGACCGGCACCGAAATATCGTGTTTGACGCCAGTACCTTCGATGGCCTGCGCTTCCGGGATGGTTTCGCGTAATTTCCAGATATCGGCCGATTGTTGACGGCTTTCGGCGATGGTCGCATCGAGCACTTCGCCACGTTCCATCGCGTCTCCCAAAATACCTTCCAGCGTTTCACGGAGTCCGCCTTCTTCATGGCCCGATGTTAGCTCGATGAGCAAATATTCTGCATAAGGCTGAGATAGCGGGTCACGGGCGCCAGGAATGTTCTTGAAAACCAGGTCTAATCCTTTGCGGGCCATCCATTCAAACGCCGTGACGCGGTCATCGCTCGCGGCACGAGCACGCGCCAGAATTTCAATGGCGGCACTGACGTCGCGGACAGCGGCAAAACCAGTTTGTACATCACGTGGTTTGGGAAACAGCTTAAGAACGCAAGCGGTGATGATGCCAAGCGTCCCTTCGGATCCTACGAAAAGCTGTTTGAGATCATAACCGGTATTGTCTTTGCGCAGGGCTGAGAGCCCGTCCCAAATTTGTCCATCGGGAAGGACAACCTCAAGACCGACCACCAGTTCACGGGCATTGCCATAGCGCAGAACGCCGGTTCCCCCGGCATTGGTTGCGAGATTGCCACCAATCCGTGCGGTTCCTTCGGCACCAAGGCTCAGCGGAAATAACCGATCATTATCGTCAGCGGCTTTTTGGATGTCCGTCAGGATAACGCCAGCGTCGGCGGTCAGGGTGTAATTAAGGGGATCTACCGCACGCACCTTATTCATGCGTGTCAGACTGAGAAGGATTTGATCACCGGCTTCGCTCGGGGTCGCACCTCCACAAAGGCCGGTATTGCCGCCTTGCGGCACGATCGGTGTGCCCGTTTCTGCACAAAGCGCGACAACCTTCGAAACCTCTTCGGTTGATGCAGGGCGGACCACCATTGGTGTCGCCCCGATATAGGCCTTCCGCTGATCTACGACATAGGGCTCGATATCGGCCGGATCCCGGATCAGACCTTTTTCGCCAACGATCTCTGCGATGCCGTCCAGCACGGCAGATGATACGGGGTGTGTGCTCCCGTCCACGGCACTTCCTCTAGCTTGAAATTTCCAGCGTTCAGCTTTAGCCGATCATGGCATTTCGGGCAAGCAGACCCTACCGGCTGGCGCGTCGTAATCGGTCGTTTATGGCGCGGCCAAGCCCGGTTTCTGGGATCTCCATAACGGCAATGCCCGAATATTCTGGCTTGTCCAATTGGCGCATCATGTCGAATAGATTAGCGGCAGCTTCTTTAACATCACCGCCCCGGCTAAGATTGCAAGACGCCGGGGCTGGGCCGAGCGTTCTGCCACCAAATGCCAGCATGGCTTCGCCGTCGCGGAGCTCCATCGCATCCATCCGTAACGGGATACTGGTCGCGTAGTGTCGGGACAGCATACCGGGTGCTTTCGGCGCTGTGTCATCATCGGTCGTCGACTGAATTTCCCCAATTTGCCGCTCAAGGAGCTCAACGGTTACGCCACCCGCGCGCAGCAGGGTTGGTGTATCTGTCGTTAGATCGACAATCGTTGATTCCAGGCCGATCTGGCAGGGTCCGTCATCGATGATCATGTCCACGCCATTGCCGAGAGATTCGCGCACATGATCAGCGGTGGTCGGGCTGACGGTACCGGATCGATTGGCACTTGGTGCCGCAATTGGGACGCCAACGGCGTCGAGGAATTGTTGTGCAAGTACGTGTGCTGGAACCCGTAATGCTAAGGTATCGAGTCCGGCGCCTGCCAGACGAGATACCGGGCAGTCTTCGCGGCGTGGGAGGACGAGCGTCAGCGCCCCCGGCCAGTTAGCCTCGGCAAGCACTGTGGCGCGATCATCGAAGACCACCAATCGTTCGGCTGCTTCAGCGGAGGCGACATGGATAATCAGCGGGTTGAAAGACGGACGTTCTTTTGCAGAAAAAATAGCGGCCACTGCCTCCGCGTTCGTCGCATCGGCGCCAAGTCCATAAACGGTTTCCGTTGGAAAAGCGACCAGTCGTCCGGCCTGAATATGCTCCGCCGCTTTCTGGAGGGCGGTCTCCGTTGGGGGCTCGGTCATTGTCCGTTAGCCCTTGAGCCATAAGCGATAAATTCGGAATTCAGGAACTTGGGTTTGCCATAGCGCATCACCTGGCCATCAAGGGTACACACACTGCCACCGGCGGCGTTTAACACGGCATGCCCGGCCGCAATGTCCCACTCACATGTTGGTCCATAGCGCGGATAGATGTCGGCTTCGCCACAGGCGACGATACAAAACTTAATTGAGCTGCCGGAAACAACGACATCGCCGATGGCGTAGTCCTGTAAAAGCTCCTGCATTTTGTCTTTGTCGCCATGTGATCGACTGGCTGTCGCGATGACTTCTTTTTCGGGTATTGGCCGGGTAGCAATTTTCTGCCACGCGCCGTCGCCAACCCGTTTGGCGGCGGTACCGGGACCATCTGCCGCATAAGATGTCTCAAGAGCAGGGGCGAAAACCACTCCCATTGTTGGGGACAAATTCTCGACGAGGGCAATGTTGACGGTGAACTCATCGCGGTGCGCGATAAATTCTTTGGTGCCATCCAACGGGTCGACCAGCCAGAAGGGTTGATCACCGACCTCTACAATGACTCCGGCGGCAGCTTCCTCCTCCGCCACAATTGGAATGTTAGGAGTCAACTTCCGCAGACCAGCAAGGATAATTTCTTCTGCGGCCTCATCTGCCGCGGTAACAGGAGAAGAGTCGGCCTTTTGCCGAACCTGCATATCGCCGCGATAGATTTTCATGATCTCGGCTCCCGCCAGATCGGCGAGGGCAACGATTTCAGAAAGAATTTTGCTGCGATCAGGCAGCGTCATGTCGGCTTAAATGCTTTCTTGCCTGCATCCGGCCAGGCGCAGGGGCCGCCGGATTCCTTGATGGCGTCTTCCAGAGAAGCATCAGGGTCCCAGGATCGTGCGACAAACCGCATATTGGTAACGCCATCTGACAGATCGGATGCCAACCAGCACATTGGCGCTTGCATGACCTCGGGTTGGGTGAGTTTTGTGCGATCAAACGGAGCATTCTCAGGGATAAAATCCGTATTGACCGGACCGCCGGGGACCAACACGTTTGCGGTCACCCCTGTGCCTTCAAGGTCCTTCGACCAGACCGATGTCGCTGCTTCAAGGGCGGCTTTCGACGGACCGTAGGGCGTGTAGCCACGTGTTGTCATGGTATCGAGACTGGTTGTGACATTAACAATACGGCCCCAGCCTTTCTCCACCATATGTGGTGCAGCGCTGCGAGCGAGAAGAAACGCGCCATTCCAGTTGACGTTCATCAAAGCATTAAAACGGTCGATGTCGGCATTCCAGAACTTTAGATTATCGTTCCAGTAATCGTCTTTAAGCGTTGCCATACCAAGCCCAGCGGCGTTGACCAGAATATCGGCGGAATTAAACGCATCGATGGTCTCTTGAACAGCGGACATACAGTCGTCGATTTGCGTGATGTCCCGCACCAACGGGATGGCACATTCGGAGTCCCCAATCGCGGCCGCTTCGTCGACGACCTTGTCGACATTTTCCTGACGAACATCAAATACCGCGACCTTGGCACCTTTTTCGACTAGTGCCAAAGCGATTGCTCGTCCCATGCCACCGCCGCCGCCGGCAACGATGGCAACCTTGCCCGTCAGATTTATGTCGGTCATTGGTTCTCCTTTTTTTAAAAATTCCGCCTAGCGCGGGATGTCTTTGCCATGTGATGTTGCGGGCTGCCCAACCGATGCCGCGTCTGCAAGGCTCGGCCATGCCGCCGGTGAACCAGCAGATCTAACATTATCTTCGTCCGAGGCTGCAGGGTCCCAATTACGGGCGAGAAAGCGCATCGAGTTGATGCCATCGGAGTCGTTCGAGGCTAACCAGCAGGCGGGTGGACCCATAACCACTGGTTGCACCAGGTTTTCCCGTGCATAGGGTGACTCGTTGGGCACCATCGGCGTATCAGCGGCCCCGCCGGGCACTAGCACGTTACAGGTGACGCCGGAATCCTTGAAATCGTCGGCCCAGGCGTTGCTCGCAGCTTCCAGAGAAGCCTTGGATTGTCCGTACGGCATATTACCGCCGCGGATCATGGTGTTCATACTGGTCGTCACATTAACGATGCGACCCCATTTCTGTTCAACCAGATGCGGTGCTGCGGCGCGGGCCATCAGAAAGGCGCCGCGGACATTAACGTCCATCAGCCGTTGCCACTTGTCTGGGTCTGCTTCCCAGAAATACAGTCGGTTGTCCCAGTAATCGACGCGTAAGGTCGGCATGCCAAGGCCGGCACAGTTAATAAGGACGTGAAGTCCGCCGAGATCCTTGATAGCGGTTGCGATGGCGTTATCGGCATCGGCGACGTCGGTGATATCGGTTTTGATTGGTGTGAAGCTGCCTTGCGCCATGGTGGCGGTCTCTGCCATGCCATCGACATTGACGTCGATACCGGCAACCGTTGCCCCGGACTCTGCTAAGGCCAATGTCATCGCACGGCCTAGCCCACTGCCGGCACCGGTTACCATGACGACTTTTCCGCTTAAATCTCTATCTGCCATTGTTCTCTCCCTGTTTAGTAGTTGGCGCGAGAATAATCCTCACGGTGGGCGGCTACAACCCGCAGCGCACTGCTTCTGACGAATCTGCCGTGCCGGTATTGTAATGTCATGTGTGGACGTTTTTCGATTACCACGGCGCCGGAGGCCATGCGGGCTATTTTCGATTACGAAAATATGCCCAATCTGGAGCCGCGTTTTAACGTTGCCCCGACCCAGCCAATCATCACGGTCCGCATGACAGAAGGCGGGACAAGGACACTTGCGATGTCTCGGTGGGGGCTTATTCCAAGCTGGTCAAGAGATGGTACCGCGGCTGCCAAGATGATCAATGCCCGGGGTGAAACGCTATCAGAGAAGCCAAGTTTCCGGGAGGCTTTCCAGCAACGCCGCTGCTTGATACCGGCAGATGGGTTTTATGAGTGGCGTATGGAAGATGGCAAGAAACAGCCTTTTCGGATTGGCATGAAGGGTGGCGTGGTTTTTGCCTTTGCCGGTTTGTGGGAAAGCTGGCAGGCAAAACAGGACGGTTATGGATATGAAGAAGGTGACCTGGTTGAGACCGTGACCATCGTGACCACTGATGCAAATGATAAGTTACGGCCGATCCATCATCGGATGCCGGTTATTTTGCGAGCAGAGGATTATGATGCTTGGCTTGACCCGGCGAATGACATTGCCAGTTGCCAGAAGCTTCTCAAGCCTTACCCGGTTGAGCCAATGGCGTTCTATCGGGTTGGGGTTTTCGTCAATAACGCCCGAAATGATGATGTAAACTGTATAGAGCCTCTAACGGCGGCCAAAAGTGGATAAGTCTTAAAAAAAGCCTTGAAAAGGCCGAAACTTCACCAGTTTTCCACAGGAACCTTTGTTTTCAGCCAAAGAATCGGTTTGCAATGGCAATTTGACTATATATAGTGGTCGTGCTGTCACGGGGACACGATATATAGCAATAGAAGGACGGCGTTAAATGCAATGGACACCAGAACGCGTTGAAGTTCTAACCCGCCTGTGGGCCGAAGGCCTGTCGGCACGTCAGATAGCCGCGAAGCTTGGGGGCGTTACGCGGAATGCCGTTATTGGCAAGGCACATCGCCTGAATTTACAGCGCGGAGCACCTGTGCCTGAGCCACCACCGATACCGGAACCGGTTATCAAAGAAGAACCGCCAGTGGCGCTTGGCCCAGACGTAAAGTCATGGATGTGCCGCCACCAAACCGAAGAACCGGGACGTCTTGGTCTTTATATTTGTGGCAAGACGGCACAGCCCGGACGACCATATTGCGCGGAGCATATCACTGCATCCTATCTTCAGCGGAAACGTACAGCCGCTTAATTGGGCATATGAACTTTTCTGGAAACGGCGGTGTTCAGCACCGCGTTTCTATTTGTGCAGAACTCCTTTAGTAAGAAGAAGTATTTCGGGCGCACTTCCGCGTATCCGTTCGAGGACGATCTGTGGCACCACCCGAAAATCAAAGAGAACCATTAGATGGCGCGCCGCTTTGGAAGCGGTTGGTGTTGAACCCTTATGTGTCGGTTTCCTTTGCGATGTTCTGCTGGGCGACGACAACCGTCGTCGTACGCTATGTCCGGGACGATGCCCCCCCTATGGCACTATCATTCTGGAGGCTGGTATTTGCGTTCCTGATTTTGTTGCCGATGACCTATCCCAGAATTCGATCACAATACGATCTTGTACGTGAACATTGGAAGACGCTGGCGATGTTGGCGATGCTTCTATGGTTTGGCGGGAACGCGTTGTTGTTTCTCTCGTTGCAATTCACGATTGCGATTAATGCCGCTGTTATCAATTCTGTCGAGCCAGTGATCATAGTCTTTCTGGCTTGGGTTTTGTTTCGGGATCAGTTCACCGGGCGTCAGGCCGTAGGCGCTGCCTTGTCCCTCGGGGGTGTCCTCGTCTTGATTGCGGCAGGGTCGCTTGAGCGGTTATTGCAGCTCGATTTTAACCTCGGCGATATTATTGTTTTTATTGCTTATATCGCTTGGGGATTCTATGCGGTGCTGATCCGAAAACTACCGCGGGAAATGGACTCCCTTGTCGTTGTCACCTTGTTGCTTGGCTTTGGTATTCCGATGTTATTGGGCCCGTATCTGATCGAAAGCCTCTATTTCAAGCCGATGCCATTCAATCTGCAAAACTTTTGGACGATTGCGTATCTGGGAATATTCTCTGGTGCAATCTCAATGGTCGCCTGGAATTACGGTATTAAAACACTGGGGCCGATCCGTGCCAGCCAGTTTCTACACCTTATTCCAGCCTTTACCGTTGTGCTGGCGATCCTGTTGTTAGGGGAGACGCTGCAGGGCTACCACTTCGCTGGCATTGTCCTAATCGCTGTTGGTATTTTCCTGGCATCACGCGCGCCAAAATAGGCTGTCTTTTATGATATCCTCTGGTGTTTTCAGGGGGTGACCGCGACATATGGTTACGCTACAAACAGCTTCAAATATAGAATTCAAATAGATAGGGAGTTTGGCGGAAAATGAGTGGAGAAGCCCGCTTTCGCCTAGGTGTCGATGTTGGTGGCACCCATACGGATCTTGTTTTGCTGGATGTTGAAACCGGGAATTTCTCGGTCGAAAAGGTATCCAGTACACCCCACAATCCTGCCATTGGTGTTCTCAATGGAGTGAATAATTTCGTCGCCAAGGGTACGCCCCCTGATGAGATCGGGTTCTTTTCTCACGGTACAACGATTACGACTAATGCATTGCTTGAAATGCGCGGTGCTAAGGTTGGCTTGATGATTACTGATGGCTATCGCGCCGTCCAAGAGATCCAGAGCCAGGGGCGCGACGGTAATCCGTTTGATTATTTCTATGACAAGCCGGTTCATCTCGCACCGCAAAGCATGACCCGTGAAATACCCGGTCGCATCGATTGGGAAGGCACCGAGGTTACAGCGCTCAATGAAGACGTTGTGCGCGAACATGCCCGCTCCCTCATGGAGTCTGGCGCGACCTCTATTGCGATTTGTTATCTGTTTTCCTATGCCAATTCGGCTCATGAAGAACGCAGTCGCGAAATTATCCTAGAGGAATTTCCCGATGCTCATGTTTCCCTGTCGTCAGAGGTTTTGCCGCGAATTCGCGAATGGCCGCGTCTATCAACGACGCTTTTGAACGCTTATCTTGGGCCGGTTTTGGTTGATTATATCGGCCATCTAAATAAAGGCCTTGATGATGGCGGCGTGACCACGCAACAACGTTTCCTCATGCAATCCAATGGTGGCGTGATGCCATTCACCGCTGCCGTACAGGGGGGCAAGACAGTCTACACGTTGTTCTCTGGCCCTGCCGCCGGCGCTCAGGCAGGTGCTTATCTTTCTGGTGATGATGCAATGACAGGCATTGTGACGCTCGATATGGGCGGCACGTCTGCGGATATCGCCTTTATCGAAGGTGGTGAGCCTTTGGAGGTTACCGAAGTAGTCGTTGCCCGTCGCCCGATGGGTGTTCCAGCGCTTGATCTGACGACGATCTCAGCCGGTGGCGGATCAATTGCCTGGATTGATCGTGGCGGTTTCCTGTGTGTCGGGCCGCAGAGTGCGGGTGCTGACCCCGGACCGGCCTGTTATGGCAAAGGCGGTGAAGACCCTGCTGTGACGGATGCCGATATAGCTTTGGGGTATCTCAACCCTGGTTATTTCCTCGGTGGATCTCAGACCCTGGATAAGGAAGCGTCAGAGAAAGCACTGGAAGAAAAGATCGCCAAGCCACTCGGCATGACCATTCGCGAAGCAGCCGCCGGTATTCGCCGGATTGTTGATTTGCGGATGGCAGACGAGGTCAAAGTCTTTGCTGCCAAGCGGGGTGTTGATCCCCAGGATTTCTGCTTGTTGCCATTTGGCGGCGCGGGCGCTGTACATGCAGCTTCCGTGGCGGAAGAGCTTGGCATTACCCGGATATTTGTACCGCCGCGGCCGGGTGCCTTCTCGGCGCTGGGTCTGCTGTGCACCGATATTGTTCATGATTATGTCCGGTCTGAATTGCGCCCAATGGAACTAGTCCCTCCGGAACACGCCGAAGAAGTCTTCCAGGAATTGGAAGCACGTGGCGTTGCTGAACTAAAAGAGGAAGGCATCGCCCCCGATGGCGCACGGTTCGAACGCGAGCTTGATGTTCGTTATACTGGCCAGGGATATGAACTGCGTGTTTCGCTTGATGGTCTCGGTGGCTCTAATGGACTTTCCGGCGAAGACATGGATGCAGCCCGTAACCGTTTTGATGATCATCATGCGAAAATCCATGGCCATGCGGCTAAAGACCGGTCGGTTGAAATCGTCAGCTATCGCGTTCGACTGCGGGTGTCTGTGCCAAAATATGAACCGGTTCCGGTCAGCGACGTAATAGAAAGCGCGGCTCCCGCTGACGCCGTAAAGGGAACGCGGACGGTGTATTTCACCGCCGATGAAGCAACCGAGACCACGCTTTATGAGCGGGATAAATTGCCAATCGGTGCCCGGATCGATGGCCCTGCAATTGTTGAGCAGTTTGATTCTACGATTGTTGTGCCGCAGAGCTGGGTCGGCCGGATTGATGGTTTTGGTAATCTCATTCTGAGCAGGGAGAGATAAGATGGATCCCGTAACAGTACAGATACTCCGCAATAAGGTTTCGAGCCTTGTCGATGAAATGCACTATCATTTCTATCGTTCAGGTTATTCGACAATCATTCGGGAATCACGCGACTTTAGCTGCGTCATTCTTGATCCGCGTGGTCGGCTGATCATCCCGCCGCCGATGTTCTTCCACGGCATCGCCTATCGGACCTTCATCGAAAACCTGTTCAAGAATTATGATCTGGATGAGATCGAAGATGGCGACGTGTTTGTGTCGAACCATCCTTATGAAGCTGGCATGCCACACGTATCGGATATGGGCTTTGTCGCGCCAATCTTTTCCGAGGGTAAGCTCGTTGGGTTTTCGGCATCGATCGCTCATAAGGCGGACATCGGCGGGACGAATCCTGGCAGCACCTCGGCCAATTCAACCGAGATGTATCACGAGGGGTTGCTACTGCCCCCGATTAAGTTCCATCGCGCTGGTGTAGCTGACCCGGATATTTTGCGGGTCATCCTTGGCAATAGCCGTCATCCCGATCTCGTACGGGGTGATATCCACGCCCAGGTCGCAGCGACCAACATGGGCGTTGAGCGGATGAAGGAAAATGCTGACCGCTTTGGGGCGGATACAGTCGTCGGTGCGTTTAATGCGATCCTCGATGGTGCTGCCGATGAGTTGCGGAAAGCAATCGCCGCGCTGCCAGATGGCACGTCGTCAGCCGAAGGCTTTATGGATGATGATGGTGTGGATCGCGAGACACCGGTCAAGTTTGCGGTGACGATTACGATTGATGGCGACAACGCGACCTTTGACTACTCCAACAGCGGACCGCAGGCGCGAGGACCGGTGAATTTACGCCCTGCGATGGTGGAAGCCTGCACGTTCTATTGTCTGGTTGGCGCGCTTGGGCCGCATGAGCTGCATTACAATGGTGGCATGAGCGACGTTGTAGAGCTGAAGTTTGCGCCCAATACAGTGACCAATGCATCACCACCGGCGCCAGTGTCGTCCTATCAAAAGGCCAACCTGCGTTTGGTTGATGTGATCCTCGATGCGATGTCGAAATTCACGCCAACGCGGGCAATTGCAGGATCCGGCTCATCAGGTTCACTGTTGATTTCATGGCAGGGCGGCGGGCGTCCTGGCCATTCCACCATGCAGTACGAAATCATGGGATCGGCCTATGGTGGTGGCTATGGGCATGATGGTTGTTCGATGACTGCGACGCATCTTTCCAACTTGCATATTACGCCTATCGAGATTCTGGAATCTGAATATCCCTGCCGGGTGACGGAGATGTCGGTCATTCCTGATTCGGGCGGTGCCGGTGAGTTTCGCGGCGGGGTTATTTTCCGGCGGCGATATGAGTTGTTGCAGGACGCCATAGTGGTGCGGCGTTACGAGCGCGCGAAGTTCCCGGCAAGTGGTGTTGATGGTGGCAAAAACGGTCAAGCCAGTAAATTCATCAAGATCAATCATAACGGTTCCGAGACCGTACTTGAAGCTGCTGGTAAGTATGAAATGACTGCTGGTGAAGGATTTTATATGGAAAAAGCAGGCGGTGGCGGTTTTGGCGACCCTGCCAAGCGCGATCCGGACTCTATAAAACGCGATATTGCTGAAGGCTATATAACGCCTGAAGGCGCGAAGCGGGATTACGGCTTCGACGTCTAATCGATAAAATTTGGACAAAAAAGGGCCGGGAAATTCCCGGCCCTTTTCTATATCTGTTTGGCGAGATTAGCCCTTTTTCTTGCCAAAGATAATTCCGCGGGCCCGTTTGACGATGGGTTCTGGCATACCCGTCAGATCAGTAACCACTTTCTGGATCTGTTTTCCGGTAAGTGGGTTGACTAGAAGACCACGCTTATAGGCATCCTTGATGAACTTCTTATCTTTCGTAATCCTGGCAAAGGCGGCCCGAAGCGGTGTAACGAGTGAACTGGAAGCGCCAGGCGGCAATACGAGACCACGCCCGATAACCGATGCTGAAGCCAACATCCGTGCGACAGCTTTGTCCTCATCGTTCTTAAGCAATGAGCTTACCATAGGCACGTTTTCGATACCCTTTTGCGGTCCATAACCACTCTGAACGAGAGCATGTGCAAATTGTTTCTTGCCCTTGAACCAAGCTCCTTTGGCGGAATCCCAGGCAGTCCAGCCGAGAGCAAGACCCTGCACTTCGCCCTGTTCCATCGCTAGCTGCATATTGCGTGAACCGCGATAGCCGGTGACGATCTTGAGCTTGCTGCCGGTCAAGGCATTCAGCATCGCGGGAATCAAGAAGGTCGGTGATCCCTTGCCGCTTGAACCGACGATGACTTGCTTGCCCTTCAGGTCATTGAAAGTCTTGACGCCACTATCAGCGCGAACAGCAAGTGTGCTGTTTTGGCCGAAAACCCGACCAAGCCAGGTGAACTTGTTGACATCATATTTGACCTTTTTGGGCCGTAATAGCTTTGAGGCGACAATCATCTCTGGAGGCATTAGCAGGTTTTTGCCGCTTTTTGGCATGACATTAAAGGCATATGCCGTTGCTTTCAGTCCACCGGCGCCGGGCATGTGCTGAACGACGATGTTTGGCTTACCCGGGATCACTTTACCCAAATGAGTACCCAAAAGTAGCGATGTTCGGCCATAGGTGCCGCCAGCGCCATAACCAACCAAGATGGTTACGGTGCGATCTTTATAGATTTTAGAAATATCTTGGGCATGAACAGATGCGCCCATCGCGAATGCGGCTGAGCCCGCAATCGTAGCAATCAAAAGTGATTTTTTCATATTTTCCTCCAGTTGAAATTACTTGTCGTTAGGTAAAAGGGCCAAGAAATTCCTGGCCCTCTTTTTTATTTTCCGGTTTGCTATTTCTTTTTACGACCGAAAATGTGTGCACGCGCTTTCTTAACCGCTGACGGCGCCATTCCCAAAGAATCGTTGACGATTTTCTGGATTTCCGGGCCTCTCAGCGGGGTTACAGGCAGACCGCGCTTCTTCGCATCTGCCTTAAACGTACTACTGGTTACCATTTTCCAGAAAGCATCCTGCATAGGCTTAACTAACCCAGTAGGTGCGCCTGGTGGGAAAGCAAGCCCGCGACCGATGACGGCTGCAGTTGACAGCATCGCAGCAGCAGCTTTGTCGTCAGGGCTCTTTGCGAGGTCCGTCAAGAGGGGCAGGTTAGGCAGGTCGGGCTCTTTATTATAGCCAACTTGAACAAGACCAATAAGGAAGTTCTTGCCGGGTTTGTTCCACCACTGAGGACGGTTCTTTTTCCAGGAAACCCAGCTGTTGGACATCCCGAATGTCTCGCCCTGCTCAACGGAAAGAGAAGAATTGGCGGAGCCCTTGTAGCCTGTGACGATCCGGAACTTTGTTTTGAGAATACCGTTCATCATTGCCGGGACCAAGAATGTTGGCGAACCAGTACCTGTAGAAGCCACGACAAGTGATTTCTTCTTCATACCAGCGATGCCTACGACACCAGCATCCCGGCGGATTGCCATAACCTGGTTGGCTCCAAAAACGCGGCCTAACCATGTGAATTGTTTGGCATTAAATTTGATCTTCTTTGGTCGCAGGAGCTGCGAGACGACCGTCATCTCGGGAGGCATCAGGACGTTTTTACCATTCTTTGGCATAACCTTTGCGGCATAGTTGGTTGCCTTAAGGCCACCAGCGCCGGGCATATGTTGTACGATGACAGTCGGGTTGCCGGGAATGGTTTTGCCAAAATGCCGGGCAATCAGGAGGGAAGTTTGGCCATAGGTGCCACCAGCGCCGTACCCGACGAGGATCGTTACTGTTCGATCCTTGTAGGTTTTCATTGCGTCTTGCGCGTTGCCGGTTGTTGCGCCAATCGCCAGGGCAGCTGTCGCTGCAACCGCGCTTATCAATGCCTTTTTCATTTATACCTCCTGTCTCAAGTCTCTTTTTGCAAACGTTTGTTATTCCTAGCGCAAGATAAGCAGACTCTTACGCTTAATGCCAGCCACAATCGTGTCAGCGAATGATGGCCAAACCAAGGCAGGTTAGCTTAGCCCATAGAGCCGTTTGGCATTATCGTCGAGTATCTTATCGGCGGAATTCTCTTTGACTTTGCCGTCGGTGCGGAGCTTACGCAGGGCCTCGATTTCCGTCGACGTATCGCTATGCCCGTAATCAGTACCAACAACGATATTATCGTCTCCGACAGAATCGAGGATGTAATCCAAATCGTCTGTCACCTGACAGGCGATAAACATATTATTGTCGCCGAGAGGATCGGACGAGAGCTCGCGACCAATACGATTTATTCGAAGTTCGAGATCGTTCAACGCATAGGGAACCCATTGCGCACTAAGTTCGACAAAACCCCAGCGAACATTGGGGAATTTCCCGGGAATATCGTTAAACAGCAGATCATGGAAGCTGCCGACGCCGGTCAGCTTAAATCGGTTAAAGCCAGGGTCTGTGCGGTAGGCCTCATGGATCGTAAAACTAGCAATGCCGGAATGCAGGCAAATCGGCATGTCGAATTCTTCTGCCATTTCATAAAGCGGGAAGAAATATGGGTCTGACGGAAGCCGGTCCGTTTCCATTGCGCGGATAAAGATTCCGCAGGCACCATTGTCTTTACCGAATTTCAGCTCTTCGCGGACTTTATCCATCGCGTGCAAGGGTGGGCAAACTACCCAGCGCAGCTCTTGAGGAGCCGCTTTGTTAATCTCGGCGAGCCAGCGGTTGTAGCCTTTACACAAGGCATAATCGACTTCCGCATTTGTCGTAAGTGGGCGCAGGAACAGGGTCGGGTAGAGGACTTGGACATCGATCTCAAGCTCGTGCATATGGTCGATACGCGCTTGAACATCACGCATTTCGCGGGATTCCGCCGCCGTGTCCAAACCCACATTCATCTGCTTGTTATGGATGCGTCCATCGACAACCCAGAATTCTTTCATCACATTGCCGCTAGAGCCGTGCAATTGCTCGCCAGTTGCCTGAGTGACCACCATCGGTGCGAACTTTTTATGGTCTGCATCCATATGTTCCCAGGTGATCGGGGTTTCCAGTACGTGGGCATCGGCGTCGATTGTGGCCATTTAACTCTCCCTGATTGGTCTGGCCCTGTTTAGTCGGGATTCAGACGTTTGGTAATTTTCTGCGCCAGCATACTCATTTTTGGTCAATTTCCAAGTCGGGCGGTGCAAAAATTGAGGTGTTCTGTGGCTCTACGCATAATGGCGTTCGACCGTGGCCGATCGACCAAATAGTAACGAGCACTAACGCGTTGGCGCCTGCTAACTGGGTTGCTTGGGCGTTTTATACTTAATGTAGCGTTAACGTTTTGCCTCGTAGACTGAGCGTTAGAACAAAGACGTTTGAGGCCGAACGCAAAAAATGAACATATTGACCGCAGCGGAAGCTGCTGATTTCCTCAAAATTAAATCGGATACTCTTTACACGCTTATAGAAAATGATGGATTACCCGGCGCCAAGGTCGGCAATCAGTGGCGTTTTCTGGAAGAAGACCTCATCGTTTGGTTCAAGCGAAAACAATCGTTTAAACAGGCATCTAAAGAAGACAAGTGGCTTGGGTCGGGTATTTATCGTGGCCTGGTTGAAGACACATTTGATGCTGTATTGATTTCTAAGAACAACATAATAAAGGATTGCAATGACGCGGCGTTGTCCCTTTACGATTATTCAATGACGGAAATGGTAGAGCGGCCTTTCCATGATTTAATGGCACCTGAATTTCATCACAAGTTAGAGGAAACTCTCGAGTCAAATCTGACAGGCATCATTCAGCGGGTTCACATACGCCGAGACGGTACCGTGTTCCCGGTTGAAGTTTCTATGAAATCGTTGAGTGGAGAACAGGAAGGGACCCGCCTCGGGGCTGTAAGAAAAATATCACACTTAGATCCCAAGTTCTTTTCGGCAAAGGTTCGGGAAGTTTTGTCTCATTATGGCGTTCGATCCATAGAGCCTGGCAAACTCCCCTCCTATTAAATGACGGCTTGTCAACCGGCTGCGGAGATCGGCCGCTGCTCTGAGGCGCGACTGGCCGGGAGTGTAACGGTCACCGTTGTGCCGGTGCCGAGTTCGCTTTGAAGATCCAGTTTACCACCATGCAATTCAACCAGAGATTTAGTGAGGGGGAGGCCCAGCCCCGTACCTTCGGCTTGCCGGTCCAGTGATCCGTCGATCTGTTGGAATCGCGCCAATGCTTTTGGAATATCTTCTTCGGCAATCCCGATGCCGGTATCAATGATCTGAATGCCATAGCCAACTTCTAGGTCAAACCATGCCTTGATGGTAACGGAGCCTCCTGGTTCGGTGAATTTTACAGCGTTGGATAGCAAGTTAATCAGGATTTGCTTGAGACGGATGGGATCCGCCCCCAGCATCGGAATAGAATTTTCGTCAAATTCGCTCACGAGCACGACGTCTCCATCTGCGGCGCGTTCATTGACGAGTGTTACGCAGGTTCGGATAGTATTTGCCAAATCGACGTAATCCTCACGCAACTCAGCATGTCCCGCCTCAATTTTGGAAATATCGAGGACGTCGTTGATCAGAGATAATAGATGTTGCCCAGAGGTGTGAATGTCGCCAGCATATCCTGCATAGGAATCAATCTCGGTAGGGCCAAGGGATTTATTCTTGATGATGTCTGAAAATCCGATGATCGCATTGAGCGGCGTCCGCAGCTCGTGGCTCATATTGGCCAGAAATTCTGTCTTGGCCCGGTTCGCAAGCTCCGCGGTTTCCTTAGCGGCAAGCAGTTCTTCTTCTGCTTGTTTTTGTTCTGTGATGTCGCGGCTGACGACTTGAATAGCGGGTGTGCCATTCCACATCAGCGGCACTGCGGTTGTTTCACAAAGATAGCTACTACCATCAAGGCGACGACGCATAATCTCGCCGACACGGGTAACCGTCCCGTTTGCCAATGTGTCATTTCTACGATCATGAAGCTGCTGATGGCTGTCTGGGTGGATAAAGTCTATTGACTGTCTGCCGATCACGTCATCAAGCGATGTTGCTCCCACCTGTGTCAGGAAAGCCTTGTTGGCAAAGACAAGTTTTCGATCAACAAAAACGATGGCGGCTTCTGGCGACATGTCAACGATACCGCGATAGCGTTCTTCACTTTCGCGTACAGCTTCCTCAGCGCGTTTGCGGTCGGTGATATCGCGACAAACCACTTGTACGGCTGGTTTCCCCTTCCATAGCATTGGCGCGGCCGCAACCTCGCCATAATAGGGGCTGCCATCCAGGCGAAGGCGGGTTACCTCAATCAGTTCGTTTCGCCCTAATCCTGACTGAACGTCGACACGTCGTTGCCTCAGATGCTCATGGTCCTTCGGATCAATAAAGTCTTCGCGCATTTTTCCGAGAACGTCGTCTATGGTGTTTGCACCGACTTGTTTCAGAAAAGCTTGATTGGCAAAGACAAGCTCCTCCTCGGCATAGATCATCAAAGCTTCAGGCGAGAGGTCAACGATTTTACGAAAACGCTCTTCGCTTTCCTGGTAGGCCGCCTCCGCCAGTTTACGCTCTGTAATATCGCGGCCAATGGCTTGAATTTCGGCGACACTACCATCGGCATCGAAGATGGCGCGGTCAGACCACTGATGCCAGCGAGATTCGCCCCCTTCCAGAATGACTTCATGTTCGGTAACGATAACGGGATTGTCTGAGCTAAGAGACGCCAGTAATTCGTCGACGCCTGAACGTTGATCTTCCGGAATGTGGTCCAGGAAACAAGTCCCGACCAGTTCTTCACGTGATTTTCCAAAACACTCGCAATAGGCCTGATTGACGAATGTTAGTATGTGGGTGCCGGGCAGTGAGCGCCCGATAAACTCGGTCTGATCTTCAACAATGGCCCGAAACTGGGCTGCACTCTCCGACAGCGCGGCTTCGACTTCAATACGGTCAGATATATCGCGGCACACGACCTGTATCGCGGGTTGTCCGTTCCACGTCATGGGGGCGGCGGCAACTTCGGAGTGATAGATGCTACCATCGAGACGCAATCGGCGGATCGCTACAGTTTCACTTTGCCGGGTTCCCTTGGCGAGTGCAGCACGTCGGTTTGTTAAAATGTGCTGGTCGTCGGGGTGGGTAAAATCGTTGACATTTTTGCCAAAGACGTCGTCAAGGGACTGGGCACCGACCTGGTCCAAGAATGCTTGGTTGGAGAAAACCAGTGTCAAATCCGAATATATAAAGACCGCGTCCGGTGAAACATCGATAATTTTCCGATAGCGCTCTTCGCTTTCACGCAGTTTCGAGCTTTGTCGCCGAACCATCTGCCGAAGGCTGTAATTCCAGAAAAAACTGCCCCCAACGGCCAGTCCAATTACCGCTATGAGAATGATGATGCCAATTGTGATTGTTCGAGTGTCAAACACACTCTGAGCAGATAGGCCAATCCACTTGCCAAGAATCTTTTTGTGTTCGGCGGGATGAATTGAGGCGACAGCCTTGTTTAGGACGGCGTTCAGGATCGGCCAGTCTTTACGTGTGGCAATGGCCAGTCGTGCAAAATAACCGGTTTCACCGGCAACGCTTAGATTTGTGACGCCGAGCTTTTCGATATAATGCGTGGCGGTTGCGAGGTTCGCAACCATGGCATCGAGCTGTCCGAACGATACAAGTAAGAGGCCAGATTGTAGATTCTGTACAGGATGAATCTTGATATTTGGGTGGTCGCGTTTGATCCACTCCTGCCAGACATACCCTTTAACGACGGCGACTTTTTTACCTGCCAAGCTCTCCAGCTTCGAATGGTTGAGTTTGTCCTTCTGCGTGATAATGACACCGGGTAATTCAATGTGCGGGTCTGTGAAGGCCATGTACTTTGTACGGTCGGTAGTCTTGGTTGCCGCGCTCAGCATGTCCAGTTCTCGTTTCTTGGCAGCAGAGATAACGGCCGCCCAGGTCGGTAAGGGTACAATTTCGAAGCGCAGCGGTACTTTGGTCTCCAGGAGTTTCAGATAGTCCGCTGAAATTCCGCTGAGCTGGCCTTTATCGTTGAGGGTTTCGATCGGGGGGTAATCTGGATCCGGGCCGACCCTGATGACGGGGTGTTCGGCGAGCCACTGATGCTCTAATGGGGTGAGCTCAATGGTGGTTTTTGTGTTTCCTGTTTCTGACGCATGGACCGCATTCGACAACGATGCGAATAGCGAAACCCAAAGGATAATAACGAGTTGGGGACGAGGAAACAAAAAATCACCGCCGTATCTAAGTGGTCACTAAATTCTCTATCCTTGGCAATCGAAATTGCGCTCTGAGGTCGCAAAGATTGCACTGTTCCTTAGTGTGGCAATTTTCTGGTTAAATTGGGCTTAATGCACAATGACAAACTCTTTGCCCAACCAGCAGAAATGCGATTGAAGCCAGTTATTCTGCAGCCATAGAAAGGGCTTCGTTATTCACCGCTGCGCGATCCGGCATTAAGTTGACGGAAACTGTTGTGCCGACCCCCAATTCACTATCGATGTTTAATGTACCGCCATGAAGTTCGACCAAGGATTTGCTCAGCGGTAGACCAAGCCCCGTTCCGTCCTGTTGACGGCCCAGCGTACCGTCGACTTGCTGAAAACGACCGAGGGCTGTTGGAATGTCTTCTGCCGCTATCCCAATACCGGTGTCGGCAATTTGAAACTGGTAACCGAATTGCTGATCAAACCAGGCTCTGATCGTGACGTTCCCCCCTGGTTCGGTGAACTTTATCGCGTTGCTCAGAAGGTTGATGAGAATCTGTTTTATACGTCGCTTATCGGCACACAGGAGAGGTATGCGTTTCGCGAGTTCGGTCTTTATCTTGATGTTTTTCTCGGTGGCACGCTCTTTAATCAGTAGGATGCAGTCATGGATTGTCGTGGTTGGGTCAAGATAATCCTCTCTCAACTCAACATGGCCAGCTTCGACCTTTGATATATCGAGCACGTCATTTATCAGGGATAGCAAATGCTGCCCTGAGGAATGAATGTCGCCCGCATACTCCCGATATTTGGACGTTCCAACGGGTCCAAGAGTTTCCTGGTTTATGATTTCGGAAAAACCTAGAATTGCATTTAACGGTGTTCGAAATTCGTGACTCATATTCGCAAGAAATTCTGTCTTGGCACGGTTCGCTAGTTCTGCTTCTTCCTTCGCCGTTAGAGACGCGGCCTCGGCCAATCGACGTTGTGTGATGTCACGCCCAATTGCCTGAATCTCGGTGATATTTCCCTCGTCATCAAAAATGGCGCGGTCCGTCCATAGGTGCCATCGAACGTCGCCATTCGCCAGAATGGATTGATGTTCTGCGGCGACGACTGGGTTTTCGGCGCTGAGAGTTGCCAACAACTTGTCAACTTCATCGCGCTGCCCTTCAGGAATATGATCTACGAACGGGGTGCCGATCAGCTCTTCTCGGGTTTTGCCGAAACAATCGCAATAGGCCTGATTGACAAAGGTTAGAGTGTGGATCCCCGGTAGTGATCGGCCAATAAATTCTGTCTGATCTTCGACAATTGCCCGGAACTGAGCAGCACTTTCTGCTAGGGCGGCTTCGGACTCTTTGCGCTCTGAGATGTCACGGCAAACGACCTGGATCGCGGGTTTTCCATTCCATGTCATCGGCGCAGCAGCGACCTCGGTATGGTATACGCTGCCGTCGAGTCTCAGGCGCCTGACTTCGACAATTTTCTGCCGCCGGGTACCGGCTCGTAGAGCCTCACGACGCGCATTAAGGATAGGTAGGTCGTCCTGATGAATCAGGTCATCGACATGCTTGCCGAGCAAATCATCCAATGATTTTGCACGAATTTGATCAAGAAATGCCTGATTGCTGAAGATGAATTTATCATTGGCATAGATAAAGACCGCATCCGGAGAAAGGTCGACGATTTTCCGGTAGCGTTCCTCGCTTTCCCGTAACGTTTCACCTTGTTGGCGTACGCGTTGGCGCAAGGAATAATTCCAATATAAATTTCCGCCGATGATCACCATGATGGCGATAAGGATGACCAAGGCGCCCCATAAAATTATCGCTGGATCAACGACTTTGGATGCCGAAAGACCTATCCATTTGTCCAAAATTGACTTGTGTTCGTCGGGGCTGATAGACGCGATGGCTTTTTCTAAAATTGAGTGTAGAACTGGCCAATCTTTACGTGAGGCAATCGCGAGCCGCGCGTAATAGCCGGTTTCACCTGCCACGCTTAAATTCGTAACCCCAAGCTTTTTTATAAGGTGAGTAGCGTTGGCCAAGTTTGCGACCATGGCGTCGAGTTGGCCGAAGGACACGAGTAATAGCCCGGTTTGGAGATCGCGGACAGGTTGGAGATTTATACTTGGATGATCGCGGGTTACCCATTCCTGCCAGACATAGTTGGAAACGACACCAACTCTTTTCCCGTGAAGACTTTTAAGGGTTGAAAATTGCTTCTTATCTTCCTGGGCAATGATGACACCGGGGAGTTCGATGTGTGGGCTGGTAAAGGACATATATTTGGTTCGTGCCGCTGTTTGGGTGGCGGCGCTCAGCATATCGATGTCGCGGCTCTTCGCAGCGCCGATCGCCGCATCCCAGCTTGGTAGCCGTTTTACCTGAAACTTAACCCCCAGCTTCTTGTCGAGAAGTTTGAGATAATTTGTGGATATACCGATGAGATTGCCGCTTTTATCGAAAGACTCGATAGGGGGGTAGTCGGGGTCTGGAGCAACCCGGATTACCGGGTGGTTTTTGAGCCATTGGCGTTCGGTCGCGGTAAGGCTGACATTTCTGTCGAACGCGTCGGGTCCGGCTGTACTTAGAGCCACCGGAAAAGCAGCAACAGAAAATACTGCAGTTGCGATTAGATATCGTCGTATACGAAGCACTTTCTTTTCATCCTATGGTATCGGCTATGGGCCCAATCTGCGCGCTTTTACGCGCAAAATTACTCGATACCGACCCTTCCTCTATGGTGCGTTAGAGGAAATCTGAGAATGAAGTTCTATTGGTTAATAAAGTGTTAAGATGGCAATTAGGCCGACGTCGATAAATTACGTCGTGGTCCACACGGCAAGCTCGTACCCGTCAGGATCGGTGAATTGGAATCGTTTGCCACCAGGAAATTCGAAAATGGGTTTTGTGATCGTGCCGCCGGCGGCTTCTACCTGTTTCATGAGTGTGTTTAAGTCTATGCCGTAAAGCACAATGAGCGGGCCGCCCGGTGATGCCGTGCCGGTAGCGTCAAATCCACCTTTCATATGACCATCCGAAAATTCGCAATAATCCGGACCGTAATCCGTGAAGGTCCAGCCAAAGGCCTCACTGTAGAATTTTTTCGATTGCGCAATGTCGCTAACATTGAATTCGACGTAGTCGATACATTTGTCGCGATGCGGCATTTCTTCAGCCATCGGATGGTTTCCCTATTCAAGCAGATTGGTATTTACTGGTGGTCGATTATATCATGAGTTGAATAGTTTAGCTGCCGACACATTTCGGGATTGGTTCGGTAAGGGGATGGGATTGAGCTAAATGGCAAAACAAACAAAACCGAAGAAAGCGCCCCGTCGCGGACTTAAAAATCTGTGGAGTCGGATTTTGATTGTGGGTCCGGCTCTCATTTTGGTGGTCGCTGGTTTCATGTTCGCCTCTCAATTCGTTGAGCCCGCACCACCAAACCGGATTGTGATGGCAACCGGATCAGACGCTGGTGCCTATCATGCTTTCGCCAAGAAATATGCTGAACGATTCAAGAAGGAAGGCGTTGAATTGGCGCTTAAAAACAGCGCCGGTTCCGCAGAAAATCTGAAAAGTCTGACGACGGATGGGTCGGATGTCCCTGTGGCCTTTCTGCAGGGCGGAATAGGGAGTCCGGAACAGCATCCCGGACTCCGGTCGCTTGGCAGCGTCTATTACGAGCCGCTGTGGGTGTTTGTGCGCGGCGATAAACCGGTAGAATTTCTGACGTCGCTGGCTGGACGACGCATTGCTGTTGGTGGTGCTGGTAGTGGAACCCGAGCCATTGCATTGCGTTTGCTCCGAGAAAATGGTGTGACGGCAGACAAGGCGAAACTCGTCGAGATCGGCGGGCTGACGGCAGCAAAGGCATTGCGCGCCGGACAGGTCGATGCGGCGATCTTTGTTACCTCGGCAACGTCAAACACTGTCAAAGGCCTGTTAGCAACGCCCGGTATTACCCTGATGAACTTCGACCGGGCTGACGCCTATATCCGGCTTAATCGTTTCCTGTCTAAGATGGTTTTGCCAAAAGGTGCCGTTGATCTTGCGGCCAACCTGCCGGAACAGGATGTAACGCTACTCGCGCCAACAGCGACCATCGTGGCCTCACCAGAACTCCACCCTGCCTTGATTGATCTGTTACTGCTGACGATGAAAGACGTTCATCGACCCGGCGGATTGCTGGAGGAACCGGAGGAGTTTCCGTCGGGACGCTATATCACCTATCCACTGGAACCTGCGGCGCAGCGTTTTTACGACAAGGGACCACCGTTCTTGCAGCGCTTCCTGCCTTTTTGGGCGGCCAATCTTATTGACCGTCTCAAGGTTATGATCCTGCCATTGCTGACCCTGCTATATCCGCTGTTTAAGGTGCTGCCACCAGCCTATAGCTGGCGTATGCGAACCAAAGTTAATCGCTGGTACAAAGATGTTCAGAAATTGGATGATCAGGTTCGTAGCCAGGATATTTCGCAAGCCGATGCCACCGTTGAACTCGACAGAATTGAGCATGCCGTTGAAGAGGTCTCCGTGCCGGCGGCCTTCGCGGCCAGCGCCTATACCTTACGCTTGCATATCGATTTTCTGCGGCGCCGGATTGACGCTGGCGGTGAAGACCCTGGCGACCCTATCGCGACCGGTGATGCGTAGCCGAGCCCGTCTTGCAGAATTCGTTCCTTAGGTTGTATTTTATTTCATCAAACAACCTGTAGCTAGACGTTTTGTCGGATCATGTATAGCCTGATCTGTAGTTCTGACCGTGATCCTTAGTTTCTTATATGTTGAGAAATTAGGAATTCATCGAGGGCCGGATGATTGTAGGTTTTTAGAAGGAGTTGTTGATGAAAGAGGCGACAGAAGAACTCCTCAAAAAATTTGGCGGTGTTTTCCGCCGAAATTTGCAGTGTGGCGTACCCCTGCTCATAGCAGCAACGCTGTTGGCGTGTTTCCCGGTTTTTGTAAATGTCCTCGGTACTTGCCCGGTTTCCGTGACAAAAGGCGATCCTGACATTTCAAAAGGAAATCCGCTGGTATGTCCCAAAACGGAAACCTGGGACAAGTTATTGTCCAACACGCTGGAGTCGGGAGCTAAGAAATTCCGTTCTACGCCATCGGCGGGAGTCACGACGACAACTGCGAAAACCCCTACACAGTTAAAAGATATCCAAAAAAAGTCGCTCTGGCGCAGAGATCCATCAAAGGTCTGCAACAAAAATTGAAATCAATTAGATCCGAAATGTCGGTTGCGATTGCCGACATGGCGCTTGAGAAATTGACGGGAATTGCGCCTCACCTGAAAGCTATTTCGGAGCTTGAAAAGGAGATTGCTGCACAAAGTAAAAAAATCCAGTTACTAGAAAAAAATATCAAACCGAAGGCGCAGCCATCAAAGCTTAAATTGTCGCTGGTTTCAGCACGAGAGGCGACAGCGAGGGCGCATTGGGTAATCGCCTACACGATGCAGATGTTGATCAGCTTTATGGTTGTCGTGGGTGCAGTATGGGCCGTTACAGTCTCGATGGAAGACCAGGAGGATGACAAGTGGATCAGCAGTTTTATTCTGGCTGGTTTTCTCTTTGGTGTCTGGGCGGTTGGCAGGGTCCTGGAATCTCCGGCAGAGGCAGTGTTTGCTACTGAAATTACGGTTGCAAATGGATCATTGAAAACGTGGATTCCGATGTTCGCCAACCCGTTCTCGGCTTATGTCGAAACGGTTCTGGAGAAGGATTTCTTGAAATTGATCTCCCGCGCAGACACTTTTTTGACGGTAGCTCTGTTTGGATTAGCGGCGGCTGTCGCTTCTTCCTTGTTCCTGAGAGATACGTGGGAGCAGGGTAAGTCGTCGGTTATAGACGAACAACAGTATTTGACACGTTGCTTCGAAAGATTACGGCTAACTGTTTATATGGCAGCCGCGCTACTTACGACCGGCGTGTTTTATCAGGACGCTTTGTTGAAATGGCCGATTAGCCTTCTCAAAAAACCTGGCGTAACAGAAGCCAAGAACAGTATTCAGCCTCTGCTGAACGGGTATGTAGATGAACTGGTATTTGGTTATGCCGTTTTCTTCAGTATTTTTCTCGCGACAATCCTTCTTGTGGCTGGATTTATCCTTCGAAAACGGGCATGGAAATTTGTGCGTGTTTCTATCCCAAACAAAACTATTTCCGAACATCGCCAGCAATTAACAAAATATGGGCTTGATTGGCCGATGAGCGCTAAGATTGGTCAGTTCATTGCAGTTCTCGCGCCTGTTGCTGCGGCTGGCTCCGTCGGGAAATTAACTTCCGCCTTTGCGACGTTCCAGTAGCATATTTGTGCGGGTAAGCCTGCCGATGGACCTGTAAAATTCCACGATTAAGGGTTTGGGGTCGAGGCAATCGTTCGCCGAGCAACAAGTTAGCTTCGCCACTTCCGGTGTATGAAATTTCGGTCACTGAAGAGTGATGGTTTCAACATTCTCTTTTCTCCAAATTCCCGTTAAGATAGAATTAAATAATATTTTTCCAACTAAAAAACACGGGTGCAGGAGGAAATGCCATGCTGAATGAAGATGATGTTGTCTTGGATGTAGATGACTGTATGAAGGCGGTCATAGAGGCAAGCACAGGTGCAAGCTATCATGATGGGCTAATCCCCATCCTGCCACCTGAAGCGGGCTGGGAAGCGGATTTAGCAAATTGGGATCAAACCCTGGCAGCAATTCAAGCCTGTCTGCACGCGAAGAACCCAGCCTACGCGAATTTGGTGCTGGATCCGTCGATGACCGAAGAAACAATCAACAAGACGCTTTCTTTTACGCGCGGAATCATCACTGCGAAAATTATGGCGTTATAGCTGAATAAAAATTTAGGGCCTAATCAAGGGGAGAAGGTGGGATGAGAAAAATTGGTGCAATGGCCGTGTTGACGGCATTTCTGTTTACTGTGACGCCAGCGTTCTCACAGTCAATTTCAAAAATTCTGGAAGTAGAGCGACATCTCGAGTTCTGTAATAAGACGTCGCTGGAGGTGATGCCGGTTCGGGTCGCCAAGGCAATGATTCGATCTGCGAACGTGCCACCCCATGCAGTGGATTATGCCAATCCTGCAAAAACAGCGGATGGCGACGACAAGGCAGCGGAGTTCATATTCCTCGTAGAAAACGGAAAGGCCGCATTGCCGGGCATTCTTTTGAAAGATCAGCGGGTAATAAACGCCCTGAAGGTTCTCAAGTTATACAGGCAAAGCCTAAATGCCTATTTGAACGCCCGACAGGTCATTGCAGGCTATGCGGTACAAAAAACTACCGGACGCGTGAGAACGGCGCATTTCTTCAACGGCCAAAATGTAAAAATCAAATGTGATCCTGTTGCTGATTCCCCACTGTTGGATCCGACCCGAACACCAAGCCAGGAGGAAGACGAGGGCAACAAACTTTCTGCACAACTTAATTCTGGATTTTTGATCCGAGGCAATGTGGAGGATCTCTCAATCTCGAAGTCAAAACTCAAGGAATCCAGCGCTGGCAAAGTTTCATTCCGTGATGACAGAGCAAGTGATGAGCAGGCATTCCAGACTGATGTGACAGTGGGTTTTAACCTGTCAGCACTTAAGAAAAAAAAGAGCGCCTGGTCGACAATTTTATATACGCGCTATCAGCTGATCGACAATCGAGGAAATAATAAAAAAGACATTCATTCGTTTTCGCCGGGAATTTTATTTGATCGGTTAATCAGACCGACGAACTGGCTTTCGGCGCGGATCGGATTGACGCCAACATCGACGTTTGATCTCAAGCAGGGTGCTAAAAACTTCAAGGTAAAAGGCTATTTTGATCCTTCAGTGCGGGTGGGTAATAACGTAATCCTCGGAGGCTGGAAGAACCTGACTGGTCTAATAAGGTATAGGCCGGACTTTAGAATAATTGGTGAAGGCGCCCATGTTTTCGACAATGGAACCAGTGCGGAGCTCGCAGATACTGATCAGTTCTTTGGCGCGGGCGGAGACCTGTCTTTAAAGGTTGGGTTCTCCGGTGTTCCGGTCCTGTCTAATGTTGTTCTCAGGGCTGGCTATCGTCATCTGGAAATTTTTTCAGGCGCTATAGATCGGGCCAATAGATTTTCGGCAGCGGCGCAATATACGCTCGATGATGCCTCGCGGTTCTCGTTGTCCTTAAAGTACGAAGATGGCGAGAATTCAGAAACTTTCCAGAAGGAAGAATTCTGGGGCGTGGAACTGGGTGTCAAGTTCTAACGATACCCTGAATTCATCTTTATAGCTGGCGGTTTTCATTGTCAGGTTGGTACTCTATGTCATAGAGAAGGAACCCTATCACCTGCCAACAGGACGTACTCATGCCCCGTATAAAACCGCTCGACATCGAAGATATCGATTCAGATCTCCAGCCCGCTGTTGAGGCCTATCTCGACCGTGGTGGGTATGTCGCCAACTCGTTCCGGACAATGGCGCGGCGACCGTTGGTGGCCAAAGCCTATGATGAATTGCGCAACGCGGTGATGGCATCACTGACGATCCCCAAAACGCTGCGCAGTCTGATGTTCCATATCATGAGTTACGAAGCAGGCTGCCGTTACTGCCAGGCGCATTCGATCAACACGATCGCCAGCGACCCCGATGTGTCAGCCGAGAAGCTAGACTCGATCTGGGAATATGAAACCAGCCCGCATTATTCAGATGCCGAACGCGCGGCCCTTCGATTTGCGCAAGCCTCCGCCATGGTGCCAAACGGTGTAACCGACGAAGACTTTGACGTTTTGCGCGAGTTTTACTCAGATGACCAGATTGTCGAGATGGGGGCGGTGCTGTCGCTCGGCGCTTTTATCAATCGCTGGAACGATACGATGGCGAGTGAGCTTGAAGCAAAACCCCGTGCCAAGGCCGAGAGCCTGATCGGTGGCAAAGGCTGGGACGTCGGCAAGCACGCCGGGTAAAGGCTTTAATGGCGTGCGCTAACGCGCTCGCCGCCGGACAACGCTAAGACCCACAACGCCGAGGGCAAATATGGCGAGCGCGCCAGGTTCCGGCACGACCGATAACTCATCCGAGATCGCATAGAGCGGCAGGTTGAGGCCAGCTCTGGCAAAGTTGAAACTACTGATCCAGGAACCGGCAACTGTATACAGTCCGATATGGGTAGATATGTTCGCCGACCCCAGTTCCTGAAGACCTATTCCTATTCCGGACGGAAATGTGCCCGACCAGGCGGAGATTTGCAGGGATGTTCCCCCGGGTGGAATGATTCTGGCGGTGCCGTTTTCGGTGATATTGAGGGCCGCATCGAGCGTACCATCCCAGAAATCAGAGTTGTTATCGGCGAGTTTAATGCCGTTCACCAGATAGATCGGTACACCTGATCCACTGCCGGGGTTGGTGCCGGTCCTAAAACGGTACGGCGAGGGGGCCGAACGAGCTATCGCAATTGATCAGATCAACGCGTTTCCATTTCAGCATGAACCCGTCATTGGTTTTGAGCAGCAGATGTTGGGCGCGCCCGCCATAGCTGGTTTGATTGTCGAGCCGATATTCCATCATCTGGAGCGTGGAATGAACCAGAACCTCGCCATCAACATTGTGGTTCTCATCGATCTCAATGTTGCTGACAACGTGAACCGTTCGGCTCGCTGGTTTCTGGGCATGGACGTTGGGATGATCCAGCCGCGACAGCCGCGTGCGCATGACTTCGCGATCATCAAAAAAGATTGAGACGGCTTTGTACGGATCATCTTGATTGGGGTAGGCAGGCACCCAGTAATAACCATCCTCGGTATAGAGGTCAGTCCATTCTTCAAAACGGCGTTCGTCCAGCAGGCGAACTTCGCGATACAGATATTTTTCGATGTCAGCGAGCACGGTTATTCAATCCTGTCTTAGCCTTCACCACACATATAATCGACCCAGGCAACTTGTTGATTGCGGGCGCCGGATTCAGACGTGCCGTGCGATTCATAGGAGCCGGTATTGTCGCCGGTGAAGTTCTCATTCATACCACGCGCCAGCACCACCCAGTCGGTGCTCTGGGTCTTCAGCCCTTCATGACAACGCACCCAGACTTCCATGTCGTCTGACATCACCATGCCGGAGGGCGAGTGGCTGTTATTGTTACTGCGCAGGGCGGCATGCCACATTTCCTCAGGGGCGCCTTTGAGTTTGAGCGGAATGATGATGTTCTCGGTGCAATCAACCGAGATTGGATTCATCACCCGGATATGCTGCGTCAGATGCTGGATCGACCAGTGCGGATAAAAAATACTGTTATGGGTTTTGACCGTCATTAGGTCTTCGGCCTTATCGCCATAGGCATCTTCCATCGAAGCCTTGTAGCGATCATAGATCGGGCCACTGTTTTTCTTGTCCATCGCGAAGCGGCCCATATAGACATGGCCGTGACGGTGCCCACCGAGTGGATGTTCTTCCCATTGATCATCGAGTCTTGAGTCTTGGGCTAACACCTTGACCTTGCCGGCCTCATCTTCCTCGGCGCCTTCGCGGCGGAACTGTTTGCCGTCTTCATCCGTCGTCGACACATGGGTGAACATGATGTGATAGACGTCGGTCTGGTTCTCCATCTGGAGCTTCCAATTCCCTGAATAGCGATAGCGGAACACACCGGCGCAGGCTTCGACCTCGCCTTCTGGTGAGCGGTCACAGAAGGCATCGATATGGTCTTTCATGGGGCCAAGAAATACATCGATGTCCGGTACATCAGTGCTCAGGCTGACAAATACAAAGCCACGATAAATCTCCATACGGGGTAGCTTTACGAGATCGAGCTTCTCCTTGGCGAGGAATCCGTCTTCATAGCCTTTCGGATAGGGCGCGCCGGCGAAACGACCATCGGTGTTGAACACCCAGGCGTGATAGGGGCATTCAAAGCGCTGGGTATTGCCAGACTGTTCGAGACAGACTTGTGAGCCACGATGGGTGCAACGGTTAAACATCACATGGACCTCGCCCTTGCGGTCGCGGCTCATGATCACCGGCTGTCGGGCAACAGTGGTCGTTATGTAGTCGCCATTGTTCGGCACCTGGCTGGCATGGCCGACAAACAGCCAGATGCGGCCAAAGATGCGCTCCATCTCCATATCGAAGACTTCCGGGTTTATGTAGAAGTCGCGATGGACGCGATCAGGTTGCACGAGTTCGCGCAAGGCGCTGTTGTTATATGCCGTCATGATAGAAGCCTGAAAATTGACCTATGGACCATTATCCTAATTACTAACTATGGTGAGTCAAAATCGAAATTGGCGAAATCCGGATGTCAGACAGAAAACTCAAACTCGGTGTGGTCGGGCTGGGGCGCGGCTTTACGGTGCTGCTGCCGACGCTGACGTTTCATCCACGCCTTGAGATTGCCGCCGCCGCCGATACGCGACCCGAAGCCCGCGAACGCTTTGAGGCGGATTTCGGTGGAAGGGCTTTTGAGACGATAGAGGACATGTGTGATAGCGCGGACATTGATGCTGTCTATATCGCGACTCCGCATTTTTGCCATGCCGATCACGCGGTGACCGCAGCACAGGCGGGCAAACATGTGCTGGTCGAAAAACCGATGGCGCTTTCTGTGGCGGACTGTACCCGGATGATCGACGCCGCGGCGGCAGCGAAAGTTCACCTGCTGGTCGGGCCGAGCCACAGCTATGACGCGCCGATTGTCGAGACCAAACGGATCATTGATAGCGGCGCCTACGGTCCGCTGCATCTGATCACCGGCATCAACTATACCGATTTTATCTACCGACCACGGCGGCCCGACGAGCTGGACAGCGCCCAAGGCGGTGGCGTTGTGTATAGCCAGGCAGCGCATCAGATCGATGTCGCCCGGTTCCTGTGCGGTGGGGTGATCGAGACGGTTTACGCGACGACAGGCAATTACGATCCGGCACGCCCGACGGAAGGCGCTTATAGCGCAATCTTGAAATTCGCGGGCGGCGCAGTCGCCAATCTCACTTTCTCTGGTTATGGCCATTTCGATTCCGATGAATTCTGCGAGTGGCGGGGTGAAACCGGTGGCCTCAAAGACCCGGCAAATTACGGCGCGGCAAGACGGGCGCTGAGGGAACTCGGCAGCGGTGATGCAGAAACGAAGCTGAAAGCCGACCGGGCATTTGGCGGCAGCGCTTCTGCTGGGAAACCCGATATCCCACCGCAGGGATTATCTCATGAGCATTTTGGTCTGATGGTGGTGAGCTGTAGTGATTGCGATATCCGCCCGGGTCCAAACGGTGTTCGCGTCTATGCCAATGATGAGATCATCGAGCACCCGCTCGACCCACCGAGCGTGCCGCGCGCCGAGGTAATCGATGAACTGGCCGCTGTGATCCTTGATGGCACAGCGCCGGTCCATACCGGTGAATGGGGAAGGGCGACCTTCGAAGCCTGTGAAGCGGTCTATCAATCAGCCAATGGCGGCGGCGAAGTTCGCCTGAATCATCAGGTGGCGCTAAGTTCCTTCGTATGAGCTCCCTAAAACCCCTCCACCTCTGGATCGCGCTGATCGCGGCGTCGGTCGTCGTCAGCCTCCTTCTGCAACTCACGGGATTTCCGGCATCATTTCTGATTGGGCCGATGCTGACCGGCATGGTGTTTTCTGTACGTGGGGCCAAGCTCTCAGTGGCACGGCCTTATTTGCTGGCGTCGCAGTCCGTTGTTGGTGTGCTGGTGGCGAGCGCTCTGGACCCTTCCATTCTCGGTACAATTTCGAATGACTGGGCAGCCATATTGCTGGTCGTGGCGACGACGGTGGCGTTCAGTACTTTTGCCGGCTGGATGATCGCCCGCACTGGGTTGTTGCCCGGTACCACCGCGGCGTGGGGATGTTCGCCGGGAGCGGCCACGGGCATGATAACGATGGCTGAAGAGTACGGAGCGGATCCTCGGTTGGTCGCTTTTATGCAGTTCCTGCGCGTGGTCATGGTGATGGTCGTGGCGACGTTGGTGTCCCGCTTTATCTTTGGTGTTGGGGCGGCGGAGCAGGCACCTGACGCCGGGTCAACTTTCATCGAACAACTGCCGGACCTCTTGAAAACGATTGCGGTGGTCGCGGCTGGCGCTGTTGGCGCGCGGGTGCTGAAAGTGCCGTCAGGAGCGGTGTTCGTGCCTTTGTTTTTAGCTGGCGTTTTGCAGGGGTTGGGTTTTCTAACGATTACGCTGCCGCCGTGGCTGCTTATCACGGCGTTCTCCCTTATCGGTTTGTGGGTTGGTTTGCGCTTCACTCGAGAGACGGTCCGGTACGCGTTCCGCGCTTTGCCGGTGATGCTCCTTGGCACGCTGACACTTATCGCGTTGTGCGGCCTATCGGCAGTGATGCTGGTCTGGCTCATCGGTACCGATCCGCTGACCGCATTTTTAGCGACGATTCCGGGTGCTCTTGAGGCCGTTTCCATCATCGCCGTGTCGAGCAATGCCGATGTCTCCTTTATTTTAGCGCTTCAGACTATACGGCTATTCGTCGTGATCGTTACCGGCCCGATGCTGGCCAAGATGATCTGCAAGATGCTCTGACGGTTGATCAATGCCGTTTGCACGGTGACAATCTCTTTCAAGATGATCATGAGCTTTGGAGGATGTCGTGGGACAGTTTTCAATGGGGCAGCCAGTGCCCCGCACCGAAGATCCGCGATTGCTGCGGGGCGGTGGCCGTTACGTTGATGACATCAAGCTGCCCAATGAATGCCACGCCTTTATGCTGCGCTCGCCCCATGCCCATGCGCGGATCGTCAGTATCGATATTGAGGGTGCACAGGCAATGCCCGGCGTTATCGCGATCTATACCGGCGCCGATTGGGTGGCCGATGGTCATGGCCAGCACTCCTTTCCCATACCCCGAACAAGGCGAGATGGCAGCCCGCAATTTATTCCCGTCCGGCACGCGATAGAGCCTGATGTCGTAAAGGTCACTGGCGACATTGTTGCCATGGTGGTGGCGGAGATGGTTGATCAGGGCAAGGACGCTGCTGAACACATAGATGTCGAATATGAGTTGTTGCCGGTTCTGACTGAGGGTGTCGCCGCCCGCGCTGACAGCGCGCCTCAGCTCCATGAAGGCTGCCCGGACAACGAAGCCTATTACCATGAGGCGGGGGATGAAGAAGCCGTTGAGGCCGCCATCGCCACAGCGCATCACGTCACGCATTTTCATACCAAGATCAACCGCATCACCGCCAATACAATGGAGCCACGTGGCTGTATTGGTGATTACGACGCACGCTTTGATCGTTTCACGTTTTATGGCCAGACCCAGCTGCCGCATATGGTTCGCAACACATTGGCTGCGGATATATTTGCGGTGCCGGAAACTGCGATGAATGTGGTGTCGCCAGATGTAGGCGGCAGTTTTGGCATGAAGCAGGGCCATGCGCCGGAAAACCATGCCTGTTTATGGGCGGCCCGAAAGCTCGCCCGTCCGGTGCGCTGGATGTCAGAGCGCAGCGAAGGCCACCTCACAGATTATCATGACCGCGACCAGGTTACCGAAGCGGTTCTGGCGCTGGGTGAAGACGGTGAATTCCTGGCATTGAAAGTCGAGAATATCTGCAGCATTGGCGCCTGGCTCGATCCGTTTGGTACGATCTCTCCGGTTAGCCATCTCGGTGGATTGGCTGCAACCTATAAAACGCCCCTGATTTACGCGCAGTCTTCTGCTGTCTTTACCAATACCAGTCCCAACGGTCCCTTCAGAGGATCGGGTCGACCGGAAGCAGCCTATATCATTGAACGGTTGATCGATAATGCCGCACGCGAGATGAACATCGACCGAGCTGCCATCCGTCGACGCAACATGGTGTTGCCCGAGGACATGCCATTCAAGACCGGGCTGGTCTATACGCTGGATTGCGGTGAGTTTGACGCGAATATGGAAAACACTTTGGCGCGCGCCGCGTATGATGGTTTCGAAGCGCGTCGTGTTGTGGCTCGTGAGGAAGGCAAACTCCGCGGCATCGGTATTGCCAATTTTATTGAGCAAACCGCTCAAATGTTTGGTGAGACCGTTGCGATCCAGTTCGATCAAACCGGTTCGGTAACGGTGCTCGCGGGGTCCGCTGATCAGGGGCAGGGACACGACACAATGTACAAGGTGTTGGTGTCGGATGCGCTGGGGGTCGATACCGATGATATCCGAGTATCCAATGGCAATACCGATGACCTACCATTTGGTGGCGGCTCCTACGCTTCGCGTACTGCCATTCTCGGTGGCTCCGCAACAAGGCGGGCAGCCGATAAAATCCTCGATAAGGGGACCAAGATTGCAGCGCATCTCTTGGAGGCCGCGGAGGCAGACATCGAGTTCGCCGAGAGCGCTTTTTCCGTTGTCGGCACCGACAAACAGGTGAGCATGCGAGAGGTCGCCAAAGCTGCCTATCGGCCTGACCTGTTGCCGGACGGGATGGAGCGCGGCCTGTTCGCAACCGACACGTTTGAGCCGGGCGTGCCGACATTTCCCAATGGCTGCCATGTCGTTGAGGTGGAGATCGATCCTGATACGGGTGTCACCGATGTTTTGAAATACACAGTGACCGATGATGTCGGTACGGTCATCAACGAGCTGACACTGGAAGGCCAGGTCCATGGCGGGATAGGCCAGGGAATTGGTCAGGCTTTCAGCGAACAGATTGTCTATGATGCGGATGGGCAAATGCTGACAGGGTCTTTTCTCGATTACGGCATGCCGCGCGCCGATGATATGTGCAGTTTTGATCTTGCCAATAACCCGGTGCCAACCAAGCGCAACCCGCTCGGTGTGAAAGGCGCGGGCGAGGCCGGTAATGTCGGCGCGCTGGCGGCGATTATGAACGCTGTGGTTGATGCGTTGTCACCGCTGGGTATCGAGACCCTCGATATGCCAGCAACGCCGGAAAAGGTCTGGCAGGCAATACAGACGGCGCAGGGTTAGCACTCCGGTTCTTTGTGATAGTCTCGCTTCAAGTGACAGGCAGAAGCCGTCCATAATTCAGCGGAGAGTGACATGAAATGTTATATTACCAGCAATTCGCCCTATGCCCGAAAGGTACAGGTCGCGGCGCATGAAACCGGCCTTGGAGATGAGGTGGAGTGGCAGGTCCTTACGCGCGAAGAACGGGCAGAGGTCGTCCCGGACATGAACCCGCTTGGAAAGGTGCCAGTGGCGGTGCTCGATGCTGGCAACGTATTGATGGATTCGCCGGTGATTTGTGCCTATGTGGATTCGCTGAATAATGGCCCGAAGCTGATCCCGGAGGAGGGTAGCGAACGCTGGGCGGTTCTCACACTGGAAGCGTTGGGAGATGGTCTCGGCGAGGCGGTGATTGCGGTCGCACTTGAAGGCCGGAAGCCTGAGGATCAACGGTCGCAGGCCGTCATTGACCGGCAGGCCGGGAAGATGGCTGCCGGGCTCGCGGCGTTGGACAAACAGGCGGGCGACTTCAACGACCCGCCGTTGATGGGTGAAATTGCCGTGGCGTGTGCCCTCGGCTATATGGAATTCCGCGATGTTGCTCCTGACTGGGGGAAGACCTATCCAGCGCTTTCCGGCTGGTACGCCGAGATTCTCAAACGCCAATCTTTCATCCTGAGCCAGCCTAGTTAAGCAGAGTCAGCTCGCGCGCCCTATTTCGCGCTGCGCCTAATAATAATGATTCCGCTGGCAATCAACATTGCGGCGCCGATCATGGTCGGCGTGTCAGGAAGTTGATGCCAGACGAGAAATCCTGTCGCCGTCGCCCATAGGATCGCGGTGTAGCGAAAAGGTGACACCAGCGCGGCATCACCAAGCCGGAGAGCTTCAATCATCAAAAAGTGCGCGCCCGCATTCAGCACGCCATTGATAACGAACCAAAAGGAAGCGGTGAGGGTGAGGGGTTTCCAGCCCAGTGGAATGGTCAGGAGGGACAGGGCAATCAACAACACCGACGCCCAGAATAACATCGAAATCGAGGTGTCGGTTCGTGACAGGCGCCGGGTCATCAAATCGCGAAACCCACTGACGAAAGCGGCAGCGACAGCAACCAATAGGGCCCATTCGAAGCCAACACCGCCGGGGCGGATGATCACCAACACGCCTGCAAAACCGATGATCACGGCGATCCAGCGCCGCCAAGAGACGCTTTCACCGAGAAAGCTCATCGAGAAGATCAAAACGATAATGGGTGATGAAAACACAATGGCCGTCACCGTCGCGATGGGGAGCAGAGTCAAAGCCCAGATGATCAACACCGCACTGCCGACATGAATTACGGCGCGCCAGGCTTGCCCACCGCGGTCGTTGATCCGCAAATCGCTCCATGAATCCGTCCACCAGACATAGGCGAGGATCATCAGCAAGGCCGCTATTTGCCTAAGCGCTAGTACCTGTCCCATGGGATAGGACTCGGCGAGATATTTTGAGGCCGCGTCGTTCATCGACAGTACACCGGCACCGATGATCATGATGCAGATGCCTTTCGTCGCATCTGATTTGAAAAGTGCCATGCTGTTTAGGACCCGGAACGTGTTAGTGATGGCTCGTATAGCCGCAGTTTACGCCACCGCGATCTGGATAGCGAGGTCGTGCGCTTCTGGATGGACTCATTAACGGACTCAAGACATTATGACGTCTATCGTATGCGTATCCTGCACGCTGCAATTTTAGGAAGCCTTATGTCGATTAGGAAACACGCACTCAGAGCCTTGGCCACGTGCTGTCTTTGTCTGAATCTCAATTCGGCGCAGGCCTTCGTGATCAGCTTTGAAGCGGCCGACTTTGGGCTGACACCGGTTTTCAGTAACGTCACGACCTTCGCCTTCGGTATTGATATTGCGGGTCCGCTCACTGCGGGGACGGTTTACTCAGACCCGACACTCAACGGTGTGGACTATAATGTGTTTGGGACGCTTGATGTGACGCCGTCCGGGTTTCCGGCTTTTAATCTCGTTCGATCCATCGGTGGTGCAGAATTTTATACCCAGGGAAGTTCGTTATCCTTTGAAGTGGCGGTAGGCGCCGACCTCACCGACGGGTTGCAAGTCTCTGACCTAGTCGGCGATTTCATCTTTGACGGCCGCGAGGTCGGCACCGGGCGATATCACCCGGCTTTGTTTCAGCTCCACTCGGATGGCACAGGCAGTATTCGCAATTCCAATAATACCGGTGGCGTTAACCCCGGCAGCGGTGAAGTTGTGAATGTTACTTTTGGCGAAGAGTACATCACTGATCTGACATTTAATGCGAGTACTTTAACGCTCGCAGATGCTCCCGCCGCTGTGCCTGTCCCGCCGGTTGGGTTGCCGTTGTTGATGCTTGGCTTTATGGGCGCTGTCGCGCTACGCCGCCGTCACTAACTTAAAGCCACCACTGTAGAACATATTCATACGGTCCTTCGCGATTGACGAGGTCGACCCGCTGTACCGCGATCTGGTATCCGTCACCGGTCTTGCGCAGGTAATGCCGATACTTGCCGGTGAAATTGCGGACCTCATAGCGAAGATACTCGGCGCAATGAAACCGTGACCGGACGACCAAGTCGCCATTCGCCTCTTCACTTTCCACGATCACGTTTGAGACGACATGACAGAGACGGTTATGCGGTGCCTGGCTATGAGCCCGCGGGTGCTCATTGCGGGCAACCCGCATCAGCATCAGATCGTGACTTTCCCAGAAGATATTCGGCTGGCCGTCACCTTCCGTTTGATCCTCTTCTGCTGGCATCCAGTAGAACCCGTCATCAGCGAACAAAGCGAACCAGTTGTCCCACTGCTTCTCATCGAGCAGTTCAGCCTGTCGGTATAAGAACTGTTCGGCGGTACGTTGGGTCTCTGTGCTGACATTGGCGACGGCGAATGGGTCGCGGCCTGCGAGAAGCTGAGCAACATCTTCCATGATCAGACTCCCTCGCCAGAGGTCATATAATCACGCCACGCATGCATCATATGGCGCAGCGGCATTTCGCTCATGCTATCGGGGGCAGACCGGGTGATGCCATCGTGATCCTCATCCTGTCCGGCATTGCGATGAAAGCTGACCCATTCGCTGGCAGATGATTCCAGACCGTGCTGGCATTTCCACCAGTTAAACAGGTCGTCGGCATTGACCATCGTCGAGGGTGAGTTGACCAGATAATAATAAGTCAGCGATCGGCGATAGATCGCTTCCGGGGCGTCTTTCAACCGGAAATGCCAAATCTCCGTCATCGTCCGGTCTGCTCCCAATGGCCGGATGGTGCGGAGCTGCTGCAACGGCGGTTGGATCGACATGCAAGGATAAACCAGCATGTGATGAATATTGATGCCGAGAATTTCCTCTGCTTTTTTCTCGCCATAGGCCTCATACATCCGACGGACATATTCGGTGGTGTCCGGGGCGTCCGGGCGCAATCCCATATAGCCTTCGAGACTGCTATGGCCGTTTCGGTATCCGACGGTGCCGAATTTAGTCCAACCATCATGACCGAGCCGCGCGAGATCGGAGAGAAAAGCCAGTTCCATCGGTACGTCTCTGCCATCTTCGCGAATAGTCTTTTCGAGATGTTGGGCCGCCTTGCCGGTGGACTCATGGGTCACGCCAGGGTGCGACGAGTCGAGCTGGTTTTCGAGAAAGATCTTCCAGTTCGATTGTTGGACCATCCGAAAACAACTGCCGACAATTTCAGTCTCTTTGCCGGGCGCTCGATCGATCAGCTGATCAAAGGCGGCAGCGGACTCGCCGAGATGGGTTTTTAGATCCACGCCGTCGTCGGACAGGCTGGCGAACCAGAACCCGCGATAGTTATCGGTTCGGGCTGGTCGGGACACGCTGAACTCTGGATTGTCAAAATCCAAGTTGGTCCCGTCATAGCCTTGCTTCGCGGGCATGCTTTCGAGCTTGCCATCAAGGTGAAATGTCCAGGCATGGTAGGAGCAGTAAAAATGGTTGCCGGCGTTGCCGCTGCGGGCTGAGCACAGTTGGGCGCCGCGATGCGGACAGCGATTGTACAGCACATGGACCTGGCCCTGTTGATCGCGAACCATCACGACGGGCTGCCGACCGATCTGCGCGAGGTAGTAATCGCCGGGGTTTTTAACTTGGCTTTCATGCCCGACATAAATCCAGGTGCGTTCAAAGATACGCTCCATCTCCAGATCGAAAATTTCGGGGTCGGTATAGGCTTTGCGGTGCGCGCGGTCGGGTTCAACCAGCCCGGCTAACTGTTCGGTGGTCCAGCTCATGCTTATCTCACAAATTTATTTGCTATTTTGGTGTCCAAATATTGCGGGATGCAGCTTGGCGGGTTAGCCGCGATAAATCAATTGTTTGGGGAATGGGGGAGCGGCTATTGCGCTAAAGCATTCCAGCGATTAATGGCGTTCAGGGGCTGAATTGTGTATCATATCGTCTGATATGTTTGGAACGGCGTAGAAAGAAGGAAGTATCGTGACCGGCCTTTTGAAAATCTACTTTTTGATGGCAATTGTTGCCGGTTTCCTGATGACCAGCCTGCTACCGTCATCAGCGGCGGCCCAGTACACCGACTATACGCGTCAATTGCTTGAGCTGCAGCAGCGCATTCAGCAAAACCAAAGGCAACAGCAACGTTATAGACCGCCGACTAATACCTCGCGGCAACGTGGCAATACCAATGATCCAAATTACTGGAAAAACTTGCAACGGCAGCAGCAGCTAAGGCAGCAACGGCAGCGCCAGCTGCTACAGCGTAAACAGCAGGCAGAGCGGCAGCAGCTGGAACAATGGCGCCGGGAGCAGCTACAGAAACGTCAAAGACAACAGTTGCGTCAACAGCGGCGTGCTGCGCCAAGGAACACGCGAACAACGCGCACGCCGGTGAGACGGCCGTCTCCGCGTAAAAAAGCGGCCGGATATGACCCGAAAGCAGCAGCCGAAGCGTGGCGGCGACGGCAACAGCAGAAGTCGCGAGGCAAGACGCGGCCCCGATCAACCGGCAAGCCCACAGGTGTCACGACAAACCGGGCGCGGAGTGCCGGACGTGGCTCTTCAACCGGTGTTAAACGGCGTGGACGTGGCGGTATTGAGGCAGGGAACACCGATGATATTCGGATGAGGGGTGTCGTCAGGCGCAAGTCCAAGCCTTCCAACCCTAAATACTGTGGATGCCGAGGTGCCGATATTTTGGTTTATGGTGCGATTTGCCATCCCGGGAAGGGCAAGACTTACAAAGTCGGAAATTTCCCGTGGACGCCACAATGTTCTCAGGGCAAATCTCTTCGGAGACGGTAGGCGTCGATAAGGACAGTGTGCATACAATGCTCGCTGCTAAATTTTCTACACCCACCTGTTAAGCAATTATAGCCAATTACGGTTGATGTCATGATCTCTAGAAGCAGCTTGTCTATCCTAGTTGCCCTTATTTTCCTTGGAACTGGCCTGGTTCAGGGGGCATCCTATGCAAAGGGTCCGGACCCCGAAAAAGCAAAAGAGATCAGGAAAGAACTGAAAGATGCCAGGTTTCTCAAGAGCCTGCTCGATGCCAAGGCTGCCATCAATAGCAATGTGGAAGGACGTTGTGGCCGATGGATCAAGACGGCCCGAAAATTTCGAAAGGCGCTTAAAACACTCAATGCGAAATATAAGGGCCGGTATAACGCCGCCTATCAAAAAAAGTTCAAGGAACTGAAAAAGCGGAACAACCTGGCGTTCAAGGATTACGAGAATTGTTTTGCTGCCAATTTGCGGCAATACCCCGCTATCACCCAAAGATATATCTATGCCTATCCGGCGTTTAGGGCCCGATTAAAACGATATGATAAGCAATTCGAAAAAGTCGCAAATTTGGATACGCATATCGCCGAACTGGAAGAAGCCCTGCTCCGGTCAAGGCGGGGAGATGTCATTGGAACTCTTGCTTCTGCCAGTGGGAGGGTCAGGATTTATCCTCTTCATTCGGAAATCATGAGAAAGAAAGAAAAGGGTTTCTGGGATTTTGTCGGCGCGGGGCAGCTTACCGATGTGAAATACAACGCGCTGATTTCGGGGCATAAATTTCGCGAAAAGGATCGTCTGGTGACTGGACCCAATGGGTTGGCCAGAATCGTCTTTTCACCTGGATACGCCAATGGCGGCACAGCCGTCATGAATGTCGGGCCGTACACCGACGTGAGGTTGGGTAGACACTCGGTCCGAACCGCTAGCAGGGCACCGACTCCTTTGGTGAATTTGCTCAATGGGACTGTCCGTGTCCTTCTTAGTCCTTTTGGGGCGAAGAAGGATGGCGGGTTCCATGTCAGGACGGGCGCTGCGGTCGCGAGTGCCGGTCGATCCGGCCGGACCTCTCTCGTGCTGAGAGGCACCGAAGGAAGCCTTTCTTTCGATCCCAAGACAGGTGTAACAAAGGCGCATCTGTCGCATGGCGATGCTTATCTGGTGTCGAGTGGGCGTAAAGTAACACTCGCTCCGGGGACATCACGCACGGTCTCCAATGGTCGTATCGGCGCATCCAAAACTCTCTCTAAATCCCAGTGGAATCGCATTGTTGCTGCTACTGGTACAGGGCGGAGCGAACCCGGTGCGGCTGCCAAGTTCGGCACCGGGCCACGCAAGACCAGAACCCGAAAACGGTCAGGCAACAGGCAGGCTGCCAGTGTACCACCTGGCAACAACACGAAGGCAGCCAAAATCACGCGCCAGTATGCAAAATCGGTTGTCGACAATCTGCTGTTTGCCTTCCGGGTCAATGATGAAAAAGCGTTGCTCGCCCGTACTAGCGGTAAATTCTATAGAGCCTATCGCAAAAAACTGGCAACCCACTCCCTGAAAACTATTCTCGATAAATCTGGCGACCGCGCCAAGTCCCACAAATTTCGGTGCACTTCTTGCGATATGGCAAAGGGCTCCTGCGAAGTGCTGGTCAATGTGCAGCGGGCGGGCGATAAGCCCGGGCAGCCGACACCCATGATTTTCGGTCTCAAATCCGCTGGTCGCGATTTTGAGTTCAAAGCCCACAACGTAACGCTAGGAAAAGGCAAAAGGTTGAAACGGTTTATGGCAACCAGGCCGGTCTGCGAAAAGCGTTAGAAAGTTACTCACCGATGTATTGCGCGTTCCACGCACGCGGCTGACATTGGGCGACCCCTGCCATGGGGAGGCAGTGCGCCAATCGACGTTGAAGTTGCGGCTCGGTTCTTAGGTAATTGCGATTGAATTGCTAGGCGCGCTATCCTATTTCCCTAAATATTGACGCGTTACTGGGAATACGACCTTACATGCGGATCATCCTGACTACCTTATTGCTCACTTTTGCGGCAACACCATCCGTGTTGGCGGCGGAACAAAGCCGTGCGCTCAAACTCGATTACGCGATCTATGTCGGCGGCTTCCGGACCATCGATATCAATCTCGATACGACGCTTGGCGCGGACCGTTATGACATCAAGCTCGGTCTTAAAGGTGATGGGCTTCTCGACTGGTTTTTTAACTGGACGATGAAGGCTTCCTCTGCCGGACATATTAGACAAGGTGTGATCGTGCCACAGCGTGCAGGGCACAATAGCGTTTGGCGCGATAAGAAACGCAGTGTTCGCTTGGAGTTTCCGACAAAAGGATTTCCGACCGCAACCGTCACACCGGCGCCAAAGAAGGACGACCGCAAGCCGGTTCCGCTGGACGCACGTCTCGGCACCCGTGACCTTGCCGGAGCGATCCTGTCTTATTTGATGACGACAGGGGGGAGCGACAGCTGCGTTCGTTCAGAACCAGTGTTCGATGGGCGGCGGCGCTATAACCTGGTGTTTGAAAAATCGGCAAAAGTATCACTCCGGAAAAACACCTATTCTCCATTTTCAGGCCCGGCGATACGGTGCACGTTGAAACTCGAGAAAATCGCTGGATTTCGGACTAAGACTTCACGCTATCGTTGGGTCTCCCAGGGGTCAGCGCGTGTCTGGATTGCGCGTGTCTTTGATGGTGCGCCGCCGATTATGGTGCGTCTCGAAATGGATACCGCGTTTGGCGGACTGATCACCCATCTTATCAGTGCCCGGCAGACCTATAACGGGGCAAAAACGCAACTATCGGTGCTGTCAGCCGCCCGACGCTAAATGATAATTTTGAGGCCGAGCGCCATAAATGTGGCGTTTAAACCCAGCACATAGTATTTAGAGAGCCTCTGGTCCTGGGATTTGGGGATGGTCCAGTCGCGTTTCGCAAACAGAGGAATAATTCCATGAAAAAGATAGCGATTGGCCTTGGGGCTATTGTCGTTCTTCTCGTCGCGGCCGTCGTGGCTGCGCCCTTTCTCATCCCCGCAGAAACTATCAAGACCGAAATGCTGGCACAGGTCAAAGAGGCGACTGGCCGAGACGCGCGGATTGATGGTGACTTCAAGATTTCGATCCTACCCCGCGTGGAGTTTGTTGCCGGTAAGGTGACGTTTGCAAATGCGCCGGGCGGCAAGGCCAAGAACATGGTCTCGGTCGATCGTCTCAATATTCAGGTGGCGCTTTTCCCACTGATTGGCGGAGAAGTCGAAATCGATGCCTTTGTGCTTGAGAAACCGATTATCAATCTCGAGGTCAATAAGGCAGGACGGCCGAACTGGGAGTTCGGTCCGGCGATGTCGGCAAAGACCGTGGAAAAGGCAAAGAAAGCTAAAGCGACGACAAAATCATCAGGCAGTGGGGCAAGCGGTGGGGCCGGGGCGGGATCGGGCCTTAGCGGTTTGAAGCTCGGTGACGTACGGCTAGTCGGTGGACGGGTGTCCTATTCCGACGCAAAGGCCGGTGTAGTTCACAAGCTGGATGACATCAATCTGAAAATTTCTCTGCCGTCATTGGATGATCCGATGAAGGCAGAAGGGGCCATCACCTGGAACAAGGAAAAGATTGAGTTGCTGTTGGGTCTGTCCAACCCCAATGGTTTCCTGAATGGTAAAAAAACGGATATCGAAACTAAGATTTCTGCGACGCCGGTCAATCTGTCCTTCAAGGGTTCAGCCGCCCAGACGTCAAAGATCAAGGCGGGTGGAGCACTGGATCTTGATGTTCCGTCGATCCGCAAATTGTCGGCGTGGGTGGGGTCACCGTTGGCGGCCCCTGGTGCTGCATCGTCTTATGGCCCGCTCAAGATCACTGGTCAGGTGGATGTCGATGGTCAGAAGCATGCCTTCCGCCAGGCGACCCTTTCTGTCGACAAGATTAAGGGCACTGGTGCGTTCACCTTTGATGGCAGCGGACGGGTGCCAAATGTGACCGGGAAGCTGCAGCTCGGCATGCTCGATCTGAACCCGTATCTGCCGCCGGAAGCAAAGGCTGGTAGCAAGGCCGCTCCGAAATCTGGTGGTGGACCATCGGCGAGTAAGACTAGTGGCAAAGCCGCCACACCCTCCGGCAGCAAGGCGGCGGCATCGGATTGGAGCAACGACCCGATCGATCTCAGTGGTCTCAAAGCTGTGAATGCCAAGCTCGATCTCGCGGTTGCGGGTATCCTGGTGCGCAAGATCAAGATCGGTCAATCCAACGTCAACGTCTCTTTGCGGAACGGGGTTCTCGTAACAGATCTTGCAAAGATGGCGCTCTATGGCGGCAACGGCAAAGCCAAGCTCACGGCGAACGGTTCTGGTCGGACACCGCGTATCGCCTTGAACTTCGATCTGTCCAATTTTAAGGCGCACCCCTTTATGGTGGACGCAATGGATTTTGATCGGGTCGAAGGCACGGCGAATGCTAAGCTGACAGTCGCCACACAAGGCGGGTCACAGCGTCAATTGGTATCGGCGCTCAATGGATCGGGCAATGTGCAGTTTCTCAACGGTGCTATTCGCGGCATTAACCTGGCGGCGATGCTACGGAACGTCGCTTCGGCGTTCCTCGATCCGGATGCGAAAAAAGCGCAGAAAACTGATTTTGCCGAACTCGGTGGGACTTATGTCATCAGGCGTGGTGTGTTGAGGAACTCAGACCTGTCGCTCAAGTCGCCTTTACTGCGCCTCGCGGGCAAAGGCACGGTTGATATGCCAAAACAAACGGTGAATTATCGGATCGAGCCCAAGCTCGTCGCGTCTACTAAAGGACAAGGCAGTTCTGGCAGCGCATCGGGTATTTCAGTGCCGGTCATTGTCTCCGGCCCGTGGAGCAATATTAGCTACAAACCTGATCTCGCCGGGGCCATCGGTGGGTTGGCGAAGGATCCATCCAAGGCACTCGATTCCTTAAAGAAGCTCATTCCTGGAAAGTCTGGTGGCGATAAGCCCGCAATAAAAATTCCCGATGCGGTCAACAAGCTCAAAGGGTTGTTTGGCAACTGACATCCTATTGAGCAACGAAGTAGCGTTTTGTACTCATTCCGTATAATCCTGTTGGATATGATATGCGGGCCAAAAAGGGCTGTGTAATTAGGTGACTTCAGAGAAATGACAAAGTCCAATATTGCTGCGGTTGTTCTCGCCGCTGGACTCGGAACCCGGATGAAGTCGTCCTTGCCAAAGGTGCTACATTCGGTGGCAGGGCAACCCATGATCGGTCATTTACTCGACCGTCTTGCGGGGTTTGGTGCTGACCGCACCGTCGTTGTGACCTCGCCCGGCATGTCGGCGGTAGCGGATTTTGTCGCACCTGCGGAAACCACCATTCAGGACCCGCCTCTTGGGACCGGCCATGCTGTATTGGCGGCGCGAGACGCGCTGGCCGATTTTGATGGTGACGTGTTGGTTTTGTTCGGTGACACGCCACTCCTCACTGAAGGCACGATGCAGGCAATGGTCGATGTTCGGCGGGGCAAGAACAATCCAGCCGTTGTGGTGCTCGGTTTCTCGCCAGATGATCCCGGTGAATATGGCCGACTGGTGACGGGCGCTAATGGCGGGCTGGAAAAAATTGTCGAATATCGCGACGCCAGCGAGGAGGAACGTGAGATCGGGTTATGCAATGCCGGGATCATGGCCATTGATGGAGCGCGGCTGTTTGACTTACTTGATGATGTTGGCAACGATAATGCCAAAGGCGAATATTATTTGACCGATATCGTTGAAGTCGCCCGTTCTAAAGGTTGGGGCTGCGTGACGGTGGAAACCGAAGACCCTGATGAGGTGATGGGCGTGAATTCCCGCACAGGTCTGGCAGAAGCCGAGGCCGCCTTCCAATATCGATTGCGGCTGCAGGCGATGGAAGACGGTGCCACGCTGCAAGACCCTGACACGGTCTGGTTTAGCTATGACACCACCCTTGGCACGGATGTTCGTATTGGGCCTAATGTTGTGTTCGGGCCGGGCGTATCCATTGGCGACAATGTTGAAATTCGGGCGTTCTGTCATATTGAAGGCGCCGAAGTCGACAATAACGCGATCATCGGTCCCTTCGCGCGGCTTCGACCAGGCGCGGATATCGGGCCTGGTGTGCATATTGGTAATTTCGTTGAGGTAAAAGAAGCGCGTCTCGATGAAGGTGCTAAGGCTAATCACCTCAGCTATATCGGTGATAGCTGGGTCGGCGCTGGCGCTAACATCGGTGCTGGGACCATCACCTGTAACTATGATGGCTTCTTTAAATCTCGGACTGAAATTGGGGCTGGCGCGTTTATTGGCTCCAACACGGCGTTGGTCGCGCCAGTGAAAGTCGGTGCGGGTGCTGTTACGGGTGCCGGTTCCGTCATTGCCAAGGATGTTGAAGGCGATGCGTTGGCGATCACTCGCGCACCACAAGAAGAACTCACCGGTTGGGCGCTCAAATACCGGCTGCGCAAGCAGACGGAGAAGGACAAAGCCGAGGAAAGCGCAGAGAAGAAGGCGGGCTAGCGTAAATGTGTGGGATAATCGGAATTATCGGCAGAAATGAGGTCGCGCCGCTGTTAATTGATGGGCTGAAACGGCTCGAATATAGAGGGTACGATTCCGCCGGTATCGCTACGCTTGTCGATGGCAAAATCGACCGCCGTCGTGCCGAAGGTAAAATCGTCAATTTGGATGCTCGCCTCGACAAAGAACCACTCGGTGGCTTGATCGGCATTGGGCATACACGCTGGGCGACGCATGGTGGGCCAAGTGAAACCAATGCGCATCCGCATGCAGATGAACGCGTTGTTCTCGTTCACAACGGTATCATCGAGAACTTTCAGGAACTGCGGCAAGAGCTGACCGATAGAGGTCACAAGTTCCATACCGATACCGATACTGAGGCGGTTGTTCATCTCGTGAGTAGTTATCTGGCCGAGGGGCAGTCGCCTCAAGAAGCGGTCGCAGCGACTCTGGAACGTCTCGAAGGTGCTTTTGCGCTGGCGATATTATTTGCCGGTGAGGATGGTCTGATGATCGGTGCCCGCCGCGGTAGCCCGCTGGCGATTGGCTATGGTGATGGGGAAATGTATCTCGGATCAGATGCCTTGGCCCTTGCGCCGCTGACACAACAAATTTGTTATTTGGAAGAAGGTGACTGGGCAGAGATTTCCGCGACAGGGGCCATCGTTCACGACGAAACCGGTGTGGTGGTTGAGCGCCCGGTGCGTCAGACGGCTGCTTCTGGCGCGATGATCGGCAAAGGCAACTTTGACCATTTTATGCTCAAAGAGATTTACGAGCAGCCTGCCGTTATCGGCGATACGTTACACACATTGTTGAACCCGTGGGATCAGCACGTCACCTTGCCGAATTTACCGTTCGAGCTTGCAGAAATATCGCGCATAACGGTGATTGCCTGCGGTACGTCCTATCATGCCGGGTTGGTGGCGAAGTATTGGTTTGAACAAATCGCAAGAGTACCAGTGGAGTGCGATATCGCATCAGAGTTTCGTTATCGTGCCGTCGATATGCCGGATAACGGTCTCGCCATCTTTATTTCCCAGTCGGGGGAAACAGCAGATACGCTGGCTGCCCTGCGCTACGCCAAATCACAAAACCAGCACACGCTGGCGGTCGTCAATGTTGCTGAAAGCTCGATGGCGCGAGAGGCCGACGCAATCCTGCTGACTCATGCCGGGCCTGAAATCGGCGTTGCCTCGACCAAGGCTTTTACGACGCAGCTAACAGTTCTGGCCTGTTTGGCAATCGCGGCTGCGAAAGACCGCGGTGCAATTGATGACGAGCGCTCGGCCTCTTACTGTAATGCGCTGACCGAAGTGCCGTCACGGGCCAACGATGTGCTGGTCCATGACGAAGAAATTGCGACATTGGCGGAAGAAGTCGCAGATGCTCGCGATGTGCTTTATCTCGGACGCAGTACCGGTTTTCCAATAGCTCTTGAAGGGGCGCTCAAATTAAAAGAAATCAGCTATATCCATGCTGAAGGCTATGCTGCCGGTGAGATGAAGCATGGTCCAATTGCGCTGATCGATGATAATGTCCCGGTAATTGTCATCGCGCCAACCGATGACTTGTTCGACAAGACAGCGAGCAATATGCAGGAAGTCATCGCGCGGGGTGGCCGGGTGATTTTTCTATCGGACAAGGCGGGCGTTGCACGGCTTGGCGACATGGCAGCCGCGACGATTGAACTACCTTCTGTCGATGCTTTTGTTGCACCCATCCTCTACACCATCCCGGTGCAATTGCTGGCCTATCACACAGCGGTTCTTAAAGGCACCGATGTCGATCAGCCGCGTAATCTGGCGAAAAGCGTAACGGTGGAATGACCGTTCCACTCTACTTTCATTTGGCGACAGCTTTCGTCGCTGTTCCGCTCGGTATTTATGTCTTAAGCAGGCAAAAAGGCACCCGACATCATAAGTTGGTGGGCCGTATTTGGGTTGCCGTCATGCTGGTGGTTGCGCTTTCGAGTTTTTGGATCACCGGGCTTAATCGCGACGGTAGTATGAGCTGGATTCACATTCTCTCGATCATCACTTTAATCTCGCTTGTATTGGCAATTTGGGCGATCCGGCATGATTACAAGCGCCTGCATATCATTTGTATGATTAACACTTTTATTGGGCTGTGCGTTGCCGGCACTTTTACGCTTTTACCGAACCGGGTAATCGGCGAGTTTGTGTTTGGGTAGCTGACCTAAACGATCGCTGATGAAATCCCAACGGGCAGGTAATCGGTAACCAGTTCGCCGGTACGCATCACCTCGACATTGCGTTCGCCGCGCGATTTGACCTGACGGTACCAGCGGGAATCCATCATCTGGTTAGCGGCTTCATTCCAGTCTTCTGCGGCAACTGCTGCAATCATTTTGCGGAAACCAGAAAGCCGGTTCTTGCCGAGATTAAACGCCATATCAACCAGGATGATCTGTCGCGCAGTGTTAAGGTCATCAAAATTGGTAAACAAATCGCTGGCATCGTCAATCGCTGTGGCGAGGTCGGCCACCAGCAAACTATCGATCTGCTCGTCTGTCAGCTCTAGCTGTTGATTACAAACTTGGTCGTAGTCAAGGCCAAATGCTTCTATTTTATCGCGCGCATCGCGGCGTTTTAAATTGAAGCCGATGCCGACCGTTGGAATGTTTTCACTATCGAAATAAGCGCGATGGCGACGTGCTTCATTGCGTTCGACACAGAACTTTAATGAACCCAAATCCGGATTACTGGCGAAACTCTCCAGCGAATCATCCAGATTTCCTGGAATTGCCATCTCTCGACCTCTTCTGACGCTCTATCCCATCCAACCCGATTAAACTACTATATATTGTGGTTGCTTTCTGTGAGGGGTGTCACATGATGATCAAAAATATCGCCATTTTAAGTCCGGGAAATATGGGGGCCGCCGTCGGTGCTCAGCTCAAAGAGGCAGGATATGATGTAATAACCTGTCTCGCCGAGCGGTCAGATTATACCAAGCGTAAGGCGGCAGATGCCGGTATTCGTGACGTCGCATCACTTGATGGGTTGGTGACGGAGGCAGACCTTATTTTGTCCATCCTCGATCCCGGCAAGGCTGTTCTGATAGCCGAGCAGGTGGCTGGGGCGATGGCGCGAACAAAGACGACACCTGTCTATGCAGATTGTAATGCTACGTCGCCCGCGACCGCGACGCAGCTGCAAGGTTTGATAGAAGAAGCCGGTGGTAAATTTGTCGATGTTGGCATCATTGGCGGCGCACCAACGCGGCGCGATAATTTTCCGAATTTTTGTACATCTGGCACGGATGCAGCGTTGCTCGATGAGCTGGACGGCAAGGGCGTTAAAATCCGTTATATCGGCGCCGAGATTGGTCAGGGCTCGGCAATCAAGATTTGCAATGGCGCTTATAACAAAGGGGCGTTTGCGCTTTATACGACGGTGATGCTCGCAGCCGAACATTACGGTTTTGCGGATTTTTTGCGAGAACGTCTGCCTAACAGCCAGGCTGGCAATGTGGAGCGGTTAGATGAGGCGATCATCCGGTTGCCAACCTTGTCCGAACGCTACATCGGCGAGATGGAACAGGTTGCGGAGACGTTCGCTTCCATCGGGCTTACATCCAATATTCATCAAGGGGCGGCGGAATTGTTTGAATTGTTGAGCGCATCGCCTTTGGCGGCGCAGCGACGCGACGAAATCGACCCCGACCGAACTTCAGCTGACACGCTCGCGCAACTGGTTGTGCAGCTCGACCGAAACCGTTAAACGCAGGCATGAATATTTCCTCGCTCCTCGGTGGTATTGGCCCGGCGCTGGCTAATCCGGTTTATCGGATGTGGTGGATGTCGAACGGCATCTCGACCATTGGCCGCTGGATATACAGGACCGCTGTGTTGTGGCTCACCTGGCGCCTGACGGAGGATACGACCTGGCTCGGGATCATGGCATTTGCCGATGTCTTCCCGATGGTTGTTCTGTCTGTATTTTCCGGCGCGATTTCGGACCGGATCGGTTATATCCGCGTCATCAAAGCGATGCAGCTTTGCTATATCGGTGTTGGTGCTGCATTTGCCGCGTTGCTCTATTTCGATGCCATGACGATTTATCTCTGCCTCGGGCTGACGGTTTGCCATGGCATTACTGAAGCAATGTCGACGCCGCCACGTCTGGCGCTGGTAAACGCGTTGGTTGGACGGGACGAGCTTTCCGCAGCAGTGGCCCTGAACTCAGCAACGTTTAACGGCTGTCGCCTGATTGGACCTGGCATCGGCGGTGCCTTACTGGTTCTTGTCAAAGAAGGCGTGATCGGTGCGGATCTGGTGTTTGGTATCGCGACGTTGGCCTTCATACAGCTTTATGTCGTGGTATTCTTTTTGCCGGCTAAGGGTGCCGGGGGTGAAGGCAAGGTCTCCCTCGAACTGCTGCGTGACATGGCAGATGGCGCGGCCTATGTGTGGCGCAATCCCGGAATCCGGTTTTTGATGTTCGTTCTCGGGATGACCGGTCTTTTCATCCGTCCGTTTATGGAACTCGCCTCGGGCTACGCTGATCTCATCTTCGGGTTACCCGAGGAGGCATTGGGCACAATTCTGTCGACGATTGGTGGCGGTGCCATGCTGAGTTGCCTGTGGCTCGCACGTCGCGGCCGAACAGAGGGGCTGACGCGCCTCTGTACACATTCCTTCGCGCTCCTGGCTTTAGTTCTCTTGATTTTTACGCAGATCGACAATTTGTTCCTTGCCATCGTGCCGTTGTTTTTGATCGGGTTCCTGATGTTGGTGACCGGAACTGCCGCCCAATCCCTTATTCAGAATGCGGCTGGAGCAGATATGCGGGCGCGGGCGGTGAGCTTTTTCATCCTGTTGAACTGGGGAATGCCCGCCTTCGGCGCGCTTCTGGCTGGGTGGGTCGCGTCCTTTGCTGGCATACAACCAACGATCGCCGGTGGGGCGATTATTGCGCTGGTTTTCTGGCTTTGGGCCCATCGTCAGGGCCGACTTTACGTCGAACAGTTGGAAACAGAAAAAAATCCCGACGAGAAAGAAGCGGCGCGCTGTTAACAGCGACGGTTTCACGTCCTATATTAGCGCTACAGATAATTCCATCGACACCTGCCGGGCACCGTCCGGCCCTGAATTTGCCTATTAAGGGGAGAACATCATGCCACGTGATTTGACCATGCCAATCAGCGATCCCAGCCTTGTTCGCGAGCAGTGCTATATCGACGGCGCCTGGGTCGATGCCGATAGCGGCGACACCATGGACGTCACCAATAAGGCGACGGGTGAAGTTCTGGGCTCCGTGCCAAAAATGGGCAGCGACGAAACCCAACGCGCCATCGAAGCCGCTAATGCGGCGCTGCCGGCCTGGCGCGCCAAAACAGCCAAAGAACGCGCCGCCATTCTGCGCAAATGGTACGAGTTAATGTTGGAAAATCAGCAAGACCTCGCGACCTTGATGACCGCGGAGCAGGGCAAGCCGATGGCGGAATCCATGGGCGAGGTGGTCTATGCCGCATCGTTCATTGAATGGTTTGCTGAGGAGGGCAAGCGGCTTTACGGCGATACCATTCCGACCTTTGCCCCGGACAAGCGTGTCGTTGTGGTCAAGGAGCCAATTGGTGTTGTAGCCGCAATCACGCCGTGGAACTTTCCGGCGGCGATGATTACTCGAAAATCTGGCCCCGCTTTGGCGGCAGGCTGCACAATGGTCCTGAAGCCTGCCTCGATGACACCATTTTCAGCTCTGGCGCAGGCGGAACTCGCCGAACGGGCAGGGATGCCGAAGGGCGTGTTCAATGTTGTGACTGGCAGCGCTGGTGCAATTGGTGGCGAAATCACCAGCAATCCGATCGTCCGAAAACTGACCTTCACCGGCTCTACGGAAATCGGAAAAGTGCTGATGGAGCAATGCGCCCGGACAGTGAAGAAGGTCTCGATGGAGCTTGGCGGCAACGCGCCATTTATCGTCTTTGATGACGCCGATCTTGATGCGGCAGTGCTGGGGGCGATGGCGTCTAAGTTCCGCAACACCGGCCAGACCTGCGTTTGTGCCAATCGGATTTATGTGCAGGAAGGTGTGTATGACGCCTTTGCTGAGAAGCTGGCCACCGCGGTAGCGGCGATGAAAGTTGGTGACGGCCTCAAAGGCGAAACCCAGCAGGGGCCGCTGATCGAGCCTGCTGCGGTCGATAAGGTCGAAGAACACATTGCCGATGCGGTGGAGAATGGTGCCAAGGTGGCGCTTGGTGGCGGTCGTCATGAGCTTGGCGGCAACTTCTTCCAACCGACCATCCTGACCAACGTAACCCAGGATATGAAGGTTGCACGGGAGGAGACATTTGGACCGGTTGCGCCGTTGTTCCCGTCCAAGACGGAAGAGGAAGTTATCAAATATGCCAATGACACAGAATTTGGTCTCGCGTCTTATTTCTATAGCCGCGATATCGGACGGGTCTGGCGGGTGATGGAAGCTCTCGAGTACGGGATCGTCGGGGTCAATGAAGGCATCATCTCAACCGAGGTCGCGCCGTTTGGTGGCGTAAAAGAGTCCGGCATTGGTCGTGAAGGCTCCAAGTACGGGATCGATGATTTTGTCGAAATCAAATATGCCTTGATGGGCGGCATCGACAAATAGAGATAAATTCTAACCGAATTCTGACCTAAAAAATTTGGCATTACCCTTAAATTTCCTGAGGGTGGCGCTAAAATTTTGGCCAGAATTTTGATGTGTTTGCGACAGCGAGAGAGACGTGAAAATGGCTGAATATGATTACGACCTTTATGTCGTCGGTGCCGGGTCTGGCGGAGTAAGATGCGCCCGCATGTCGGCGAGCTATGGCGCGCGGGTCGCGGTTGCCGAAGAACGTTATCTCGGTGGCACTTGTGTCAATGTCGGCTGTGTTCCGAAAAAGCTGTTTTCGTATGGATCACATTATCCAGACGCTTTTGAAGACGCTGCTGGCTATGGCTGGAATGTTGGCGAGCATACGCTCGACTGGAAACGGTTGATCGAGAATAAAAATACCGAGATCGAACGGCTCAACGGTATCTACCGAACAATCCTCGGCAATAGTGATGTCACAATCCATGAGGCCCGCGCGACGTTGAAAGACGCCCATACTGTGCTGGTTGGTGGTGAGGAAGTGACCGCGGATAAAATTTTGGTGGCAACGGGCGGCTGGCCCACAGTGCCGGACTTCCCGGGTAAGGAGCATGCGATCACCTCTAACGAGGCGTTCTTCCTCGACGAGTTGCCAAAGCGGGTGATTATGGTTGGTGGCGGCTATATCGCCGTTGAGTTCGCGGGCATTCTGCATGGCTATGGGGCGCACGTAACCCAGCTTTATCGCGGTGATTTGTTCCTGCGCGGGTTTGATCAGGACTTGCGAAGCCACCTGGCGGAGGAAATGGTGAAGCAGGGCATCGATCTGCGCTTTAACGCCAATATCACGTCGTTGGAGAAAACCGCCGATGGCGTCGTGGCCACCCTTGAAGATGGCTCTACGCTGGAAGCCGATGTCGTGATGTATGCAACAGGGCGGGCACCGAACACACGCAATATTGGCCTTGAAGAGCTCGGCGTTGAGATGAAAAAGGACGGCTCGATCGTCGTTGATGATCAGTTTAAAACCTCTGTCGATAACATCTATGCGCTTGGTGATGTCATCGACCGGTTCCAGCTGACGCCGGTGGCAATTGCCGAAGCGATGGTGTTGTCAGGCAATCTGTTCAACGGCCAAAACCTCAGCACGGATTACGCCGATATTCCGACCGCGGTGTTCAGCCACCCTAATATCGGCACGGTGGGACTTTCAGAGGAACAGGCGCGTGAGAAATACGCCGATATTGATGTCTATAAATCCGATTTCAAACCCATGCTGCACACTTTAACGGGTCGCGATGAACGAACCCTTATGAAGTTGATCGTTGATAAGGCATCAGACCGGGTTGTCGGGTGTCATATGGTTGGACCGGATGCTGGCGAGATTATTCAGGGGATGGGTGTCGCCCTGAAAGCCGGCGCGACCAAGGCGCAGTTTGATGCCACAGTTGGTATACATCCGACAGCGGCGGAAGAGTTCGTCACCATGCGAGAGCCTGTATCCTGACTGGTGCGTCGCCCATCTAAATATAAAAAGAGCCGCGGGATCGCTCCGGCGGCTCTTTCATTTTACCCGGTTGGATAAATCTTACATGATTGCTGCCTTGTGCAGTTTAACGCCAGCAGCTTTGAAATCTGCGGCGCCGGAAGACGGTGAATAGCCCTTCCATGCGGCTTTGACTCTGGACATGCCCTTTTTGCTTTTGAGAATGCCAACCACCTGAGCCACTGCGGCGGCATAGGCTTCGTTGCTGACTTTCTTGGGCGCCTTGTTGCGGACAATCAGCAGAACCGTGTTGCCTTTGGCTTTACCGACAGCCATTAGACCACGGATCGCTTTCAGCTGTTTTTTCTTGGCTTTGCCGAGGTCCTTGGCCGTGACGAGACCAAAGTTAATTGCGCGCTTCTTTTTGGAAAGTCGCTTGATATTGTCTTTGCCACCTTTGGTGCCGTAATTGTAGACCTTGACGCCTTTGCCCTGAAGCACGGAAGCGATTGAGATCGCATTGCCAGCGGCAAACAGCTTGCCTTTAATGTTGCCGGTGCCAATCACCAGCTCCATATCGGCGGCGACAGCTTGGTGCTGACCAGATGCCGAAATGACCACGATGGCGGCCAGTGCGGCGAGGGTTTTCATCAGTTTGTTTTTCATAATATGCCTCTCCTTATGCATTCAAATTCGCGGTTATTTCCAGCCTAGCAGTGCTCTAGCCTTTTTGACTAGAGGCTTCGGCGTAGCGACAATGTCTGCGGCGGTTTTGGTTAGCCATTCACAGGTCCTTGGTTCAACCAATAGCTTACGGGCTTTTGCGTCCGCGAGGAAGGCTGGGTCTGCCATGGTGGCATCGAATGCGCGGCAGAGAGCCTTGACACGATCTCGTGGCACACCCGGGGGGACCGAGAAATTCCGGCCCACGGCTGCATCAGAAGCGAGCAGTTTTAGAATCGCCCGTTCATCATCATTCTTGCCCAAATCCAGCAGCAATGGCGTCGGTTTGCCATACCCATCCATAATATTGCCGGCTTTTTCCATCCCCGACTGGGCGATGGCAAAGATCTTCTTTTCATCGATTAGTCGTCCGGCACGGGAAATCCAGCTTGACCAAGCCCCAGCACGGCCGGTGACTTCGCCTTGTTCTAGTGCCTTGTTTATTGCCGCTGTCCCCGGATAGCCGGAGATGACTTTTACGTTTAGCCCTAGGAGTTTCTTCATAACCGTTGGGACAATGTAGTTTGATTGGCTGATACCGCTTGAGCCAAAGATGATTGGGGTTTTGGCTTTCTGGGCATCCGCGAGGTTCTTAACTCCCGTCGTGTGCCAGACCATGGTGACATACTGCATCGACGCAGCGCGGCCGATATAGTTCATCTTTGATACGTCATATTTGGCCTTGCCACGAAGTAGCTGGAAAGCCGGCAACATGTTGGACAGTTTCGCCAGCTTCAGCCCGTCTTTTGGGGCGACGTTATAAACATACCCAGCTGCTTTCTGGCCACCGGCGCCGGGCATAAACTGTAGAATATAGGCTGGTTTGCCCGGGATATGTTTGACGAGATGTTTCATCACCGTCCGGGCGTAGAGATCATAACCGCCGCCCGGGCCTGCGCCCAGAATGATGGTAACTACGTTATCTTTGTAAAACTCCGCCGGGCTCTTCCCTGCTGCGACGGCGCTCGTGGCACCGAAACTGACCGCCGCGGCTAGACTGGCGGCTATCGCTAAATGCTTTCGCATAATCCTGTCTCCCTGAAATTATTAAAATCACACTTTTTAAGCGGTGATTGGCAAAACGTTAGCAACAAAGATGGCGGATGACTAGGGGAAGTGGCGTATTTCGAGAAGTAGGAAACGTCCGCATATCCACCCTTTCGGTTTCGGCGCAAGCGAGGGACAATGGCACATGTCAGATCAATCTCCCGTCGGTGGGTCGCCCGCCACGGGCCAACTCCTTCGTTCTCCGCACATCGCTGCCTTTATGGCGATTTTCTTTATTGGCATCAACTTCGTCATCGTCCGGGCAGTCTATGAACAATATCCGCCATCTGTGCTGTCACTGTGGCGTTGGGGTGGGGCGGCGGTGCTTTTGTTGTGCTTTACCTGGCGTGGCGTGATTGCGGAATGGCCAATGATCCGGCGCAACTTCTGGATTTATGTGCTGATGGCGTTTCTCATGCCAATCTCGGGTGCGTTGGCGAGTTTCGTGGCGATGGAATGGACCGTCGCGGTGAATGGCGCGATTATTCAGTCACTGATCCCTGCGCTGGTCATCGTGATTGCCTGGATGGTCGGGTTAGAGAAAGTCGGCGGTCGACAGATGGTCGGGCTTATTCTTGCCTTGATCGGGGTTGGCGGGATTGTGACCCGGGCTGATTTAGCTGTGCTGACAGGTCTTGATTTTAATATCGGTGATCTGATCTTGCTGGCCAGTTCGTTCGGCCTTGCGGCCTATACCGTGATGTATAAATGCATCAAAGAGAAACCATCTCCGACTGTGTTTCTGACAGTTCTCTGTGGGCTCGGCGGACTGATGCATTTGCCGTTCCTGTTCTACGAACTCGCTATCGGGACGCCAATGCCGTTTAATCTGGAGACGTCTCTGTCGATGGCCTATGTCGCGGTGTTTCCGTCGCTGATTGCTATTCTGCTGTTTAACTATGGCATTGATCGGTTAGGGCCTAGCCGGGCTGCCGCTTATCATTATTTTCTGGCACCGATCACTGCTGCTGCCGCGTTCCTGTTTATTGGCGAAAAACTGCTGTGGTATCACGGCGTTGGCACAGCGCTGATCTTTGCCGGTGTTTTCCTCGCGTCGGGGAGTAAGCAAAAGGACACTTAATAGCAGTTTTGGCAGTTTACGTTTATTGCTATCGTGAAAGAGAAATCTTGAATTGGTGGTCCGTTGACAGTGAAATAAAAGAAAAATGCTAGAGGAGAAGAGAGAATGAAACTGCTTAAATCAGCGATCTGTATTGCCATGGCTTTGGGATTTGTCCAAGCATCCAACGTTGCGCATTCCGCGAACTTTAAGGGCAAAACAATCCGCATTGTGATTAATTTCGCTGCTGGCGGGCCGACCGATATATTTGCCCGACATTACCAGACGTATCTTTCTAAATTTGTGCCCGGCAACCCGACGGTTATCGTTGAAAATCGACCTGGTGCAGCAGGCATCGTTGCAGCCAACTTTCTTTACAATCGAGCAACCCCTGATGGGCTGACGATTGGGACCTTTGCCGGCATTGCTGCGAACAAAGTGATCGCCAAGGGCAAAGTAAAATATGATTTGACCAAATTTAATTGGTTGGGCGCTGTACCCCAGACGCAAATTCTGGTGGCTCGGAACAATCTAGGCGTTAGCAAGCCGACTGACCTGCTGAAGTCCAAGGAACCTCTTGTCTACGGTACATCAGGCATAAATCCTAACTTTGTGAACACTCGCCTCTTTCTTGAGTTGATGGGTGTAAAATTCAAGGCCGTTTTTGGCTACCGCGGGCAGGCTCGGGCTATCCAGGCGCTGCGGCGGGATGAAATCAACATCACCGATCTCGGCATTTCAGGATATTTGCCGCGCGAGGCCAGTTACAAGCAGGAGGGTGTCGTTATTCCGGTGTTGCAAAGAGGCATTATGGACTCGCAACAACGGTTCACACGGGTTGCCGCTTTGTCTCAAATTCCCACGATGGAAGAGGCTCTTCGCGAAACCAACCCGGCTGGGTTAAAGTCCGCGAAGTTCAAGGCCATTAAGGCTGTCCTTGGCGCTTATCATGTACAGTTTGGCTTTGTCGTCCCGCCCAAAACACCAAAGGCGGTGATCGCGGCTCTACGCAAGGCATATGCCGACATGTTTGGGAGCGCCGCGGTGAAAAAGGAAAGCAAGGCGCGGTTCAAGGTTGATCATCAGTTTGTGGATGGACCAAGTGCGCAACGGTTTGTCACCAATCTGGTTGCCGGTGTTGCCCCTGATGTAAAAGCGGCGATCCGCGCTGCGACCAAGAGAAAAGGCAAGGGCAAACGCAAAAAATAGATCCGAAAGACAGGTGTTTGTTGGGGCATTTGGCGGTACGAAAAGGCCAGAAATCGTCTGAATAGACGACACGTTTTTCTGGAAAATATGCGCCAAACGGCGTATAGCCATGCGTTCCGTATTGATATCAGTGAGTTGGAGGTTATTGCGTCACGGCGTGATAAGCCCTAAATAATTGATTCTATGGAGTTTCCGGCCCCACTGGGCGAGCAGTGGTGGTTCATCAGGAACCGGACGCGTGTGCGTTGGGGCTGGGGCAACTTGTTTCTGACTGGGAGTTGGTCTGATGGCTGCGAAGTGGGCGCCGAATAGCTGGCGTGCGAAGAATATCAAACAGGTGCCGGTTTATACCGATCCGGCAGCGCTGGAATCTGCTGAAAACACGCTGCGAAATTATCCCCCGTTGGTGTTTGCAGGTGAAGCCAGAACGCTGAAAGCCAGTTTGGCTGAGGCAGCAGCAGGTCGTGCGTTTCTAATGCAGGGCGGCGACTGCGCTGAGAGCTTTGCCGAATTCCATCCCGATAATATTCGCGACACGTTTCGTGTGTTGCTGCAGATGTCCGTTGTCCTAACTTTTGCTGCTCATTGCCCAGTGATCAAAGTTGGCCGCCTAGCGGGTCAGTTTGCCAAGCCGCGTAGTGAGCCAACGGAAAAGCAGGGTGATGTCGAATTGCCGAGCTATCGTGGCGACTCCGTCAATGGTATCGAGTTTACACCAGAAGCCCGCAACCCCGATCCGCAACGGATGGTGCAGGCCTATAACCAGTCTGCGGCAACGCTGAACCTTTTGCGCGCCTTCGCGCAGGGTGGGTATGCTGATTTGCATCAGGTGCATCGTTGGACATTGGGGTTTGTTGATCAAAGCCCGGCGGGGGATCGTTATAAGGATTTGGCAGAACGGCTGGATGACTCGCTGGCTTTTATGGCGGCTTGCGGCCTGACGTCGGATACCACACCGCAAATTCGTGAAACCGATTTCTATACCTCGCATGAATCCCTATTGCCTGCCTATGAAGAGGCGATGACCCGTGTCGATTCCACCACTGGCGAATGGTACGACACCTCGGCCCATATGCTGTGGATCGGGGATCGCACGCGCGATCCGGAAGATGCCCATATTGAATTTTTGCGCGGCGTGGGCAACCCGGTTGGTTGCAAGTGCGGCCCGACGATGGACCCCGATGCGTTGCTACGGGTAATCGATACATTGAACCCGGAGAACGAGGCCGGGCGTCTGACACTCATTACCCGCATGGGCAATGACGGCGTTGAAGAACATTTGCCGAAGCTGATCCGCGCTGTTGAACGGGAAGGACGGACCGTTGTCTGGTCGTGCGATCCGATGCATGGCAATACGGTCAAGGCCGACAATGGCTATAAGACCCGCCCATTTGATCGGGTTCGCGATGAGGTTGAACGTTGTTTCGGCGTGCACAGGGCTGAGGGTACCCATCTTGGTGGCATCCATCTGGAGCTTACGGGTAAGAATGTCACCGAATGCGTTGGTGGCGCACAGGAAATTACCGAGGCAGGACTCGTAGACCGCTATCACACCCATTGTGATCCGCGGCTTAATTCTGACCAGTCCCTCGAACTCGCCTTCCTGATCGCTGAGATGCTCAAGGATGATCGAATTTCGAAAAATGGTGCGGCAAAGACAGCGGCCAACGGATAGCCCCTTCAACATTTTCGCATTTGTGCAGATCTGGCTGGAAACAAGTTTCTGGCAGAGCGGTAGCGGAACGGAAGTACCCTGACAGAAAAATGACCGATCAACTTTCCATAGCTCTTGCGCAGCTGAATCCCACCGTTGGTGACATCGAGGGGAATGCGGCACTGGTACGGGGCGCGCGAAAGCAGGCGGCCGAGCAGGGCGCTGACCTTGTCGTGGCCAGTGAGTTGGTCATTTGCGGCTATCCGCCGGAAGATTTGGTTATTCGACCTTCCTTTCAGGAAGCTTGCGCGGCAGCCGTTGAGGTGCTGGCGGCGGAGACCGCGGATGGTGGGCCTGGTCTTCTGATCGGCTCTCTGTGGGTTGATGAAGATGGCAAAGTATACAACGCGGCATTGTTGCTTGACGGCGGCAAGGTTGCGGCTGTTCGGCTGAAACATGATTTACCGAACTATGGCGTGTTCGATGAAAAACGCGTGTTTGAAGCAGGTCCGATGCCGGGACCGATCAATTTTCGCGATGTTCGGCTTGGCGTGATGATCTGCGAGGATATGTGGCAACCCGATGTTGCTGAATGTCTGGAAGAATCCGGTGCGGAGATTCTCGTTGTTCTGAACGGCTCGCCTTATGCGTTGGATAAGTGGGATCAACGACTGCATCTCGCAGTTGAACGGGTTACGGAAACCCGCCTGCCCATGCTCTATGTCAATCAGGTTGGCGGTCAGGACGAACTTGTCTTTGATGGCGGCTCCTTCGTTTTGAATACCGATCGGACTCTTCGGGCCCGTTGCGCCGACTGGTATTCCGCGCTGCAGGTCACGAGCTGGCAGCGCGACGGCGATGACTGGGTTTGCGCGGAAGGCGAAAGCGCTGCTCCCGAAGACAGTCTGTCGAGCATCTACTCGGCGATGATGCTGGGGCTCCGCGATTATGTTGAAAAGAACCGGTTTCCGGGCGTTTTGCTCGGTATGTCAGGCGGTATCGATTCCGCCCTGACGGCGGCGGTGGCCGTTGATGCGATAGGACCGGAGCGCGTGCATTGCGTGATGATGCCGTCACCTTATACGTCGCAGGAAAGTCTCGATGATGCGTCTGGCGCTGCGGACCTTATGGGTTGCCGGTTGGATGAGATTAATATCGGCCCGGCGATGGGGGCGTTTGATGAAATGCTAAGCCCGCTCTTTGGCGATGCACCGCCCGATACCACGGAAGAAAACATTCAGGCCCGATCGCGCGGTCTGGCGCTGATGGGGCTGTCGAACAAGACCGGTGCGATGGTCGTCTCGACCGGTAATAAGTCAGAAATGTCTGTCGGCTATGCGACGCTTTACGGCGATATGTGCGGCGGTTTCTCGGTGCTCAAGGATGTCTACAAGATGACGGTCTTTGCGCTGTGCCGCTGGCGCAATGAGAATGTGCCAGCGGGTTCAATTGGGCCCAACGGTCCCGTCATGCCGGAACGGATTATTACAAAGCCGCCCTCGGCGGAATTGAAACCAGACCAGATAGATCAGGACACGCTGCCGCCTTATGAAGATCTCGACGCTATCCTCGAAAGCCTGATCGAAAAGGATTTGGGTGTGAAGGCCACAGCCGAGGGTGGGTATGATGAGGCGTTGGTCCAACGCATCTGGCGGATGTTGTTGCTGGCCGAATATAAGCGGCGTCAGGCCCCCCCCGGCGTGAAGATCACACACCGGTCCTTTGGCCGTGATCGGCGCTATCCGATCACTGATGGTTTCCGGGAGACATAACGTGTCTTTGCGGATCACCAATACACTGTCGCGGCAGAAAGAAGAGTTTGTCCCGGTCGATCCAGAGCACATCCGCTTCTATGTCTGTGGCCCAACGGTTTATGACTATGCCCATATCGGCAATGCACGGCCGGTCGTCGTGTTCGATGTGCTGTATCGGTTGCTTCAACAGCTTTATCCGCGTGTGACCTATGTTCGCAACATTACCGATGTGGATGACAAGATCATCGATGCCTCGCAAAAGAGCGGCGATGAGATTGGCGATATCACGACCAAGTTTGCCGATATCTTTCGGATAGACATGGCCGCTTTGAATGCACTGCCGCCTGATGTTGAACCGCGCGCGACCGATCATATTGCCGAGATGCTGGCGATGATCGAATGTCTTCTGGTCAGCGACCATGCTTATGAAGCTGAAGGCCATGTGCTGTTCAGCATCGCGGCAATGGAGGATTACGGCAAACTATCGCGTCATTCACGTGATGAACTGGTTGCCGGTGCCCGCGTCGAAGTAGCGCCTTATAAGCGTGACGCTGCGGATTTCGTATTGTGGAAACCGTCTTCTGACGACCAGCCAGGCTGGGATAGCCCGTGGGGACGCGGTCGTCCGGGCTGGCATCTCGAATGTTCAGCCATGAGTGCCAAACATCTCGGTGAGACGTTTGATATTCATGGCGGTGGTCAGGATTTGATCTTTCCGCATCATGAAAACGAGATCGCGCAGTCTGTCTGCAGCCACGGTGGTGCGCCGTTCGTGAAATACTGGATGCATAACGGCTATCTGACAGTTGATGGCGAGAAGATGTCCAAGTCGCTGGGCAATTTTCACACCGTGCATGACTTGCTTGAAGAAGGTTGGAACGGCGAGGTTATCCGTTTTGCTCTTTTGTCGGCGCATTATCGTCAACCATTGGATTTCAGCCTGCGCGCCTTGGCCGAGGCGAAGAATGCGCTGGATCGACTTTATACTGCATTGAGAAATAGTGCCGACGTAGAGGTCCCAAATAGACTTCCATTTATGTCACCGGTCACCGAAGCATTGGAAGACGATTTGAACACACCAAGTGCAATTGCGGAGATGCATCAGTTCGCATCTATGTTGAATGGTTCTACCGACGCCGGTGATCGGGCGTTTGCTAAATTAAATATTCTAAATGGAGCAAGCTTGCTTGGTCTGCTACAGCAAGATCCGGAAGACTGGTTCAAACAGGGTGCCGGCGATATCGATGAGGCCGAGATCGAAGCGCTGATCGAGAAACGTGTCGAAGCTCGCGCCGCAAAGGATTTTGCCGAGAGTGACAGAATTCGCGACGAGCTGGCGGCAGCCGGTATAGTGTTGGAAGACGGTGCCGGTGGCACCACTTGGAAGCGAAGTTAGGAATAGAGGCTAGAGAGTACGGGCGATGAGTGACAAGCGCGTTTATATCTATGACTCGACGCTGCGCGACGGTGCGCAGACGCAGGGTGTTGATTTTTCGGCGGCAGACAAAGCTGCGATTGCGCTCGAGCTCGACCGAATTGGTATCGACTATGTCGAAGGCGGTTGGCCGGGTGCCAATCCAACTGATGACAGCTTCTTTGCTGATCCGCCGACACTGGCGCGGGCACGTCTAAGCGCTTTTGGCATGACAAGACGTTCAGGCCGGAGTGCCGAAAACGACCCAGGTCTAACGGCGATCTTTAATGCCAAGACCAAGATCGTTTGTCTGGTCGGCAAAACCTGGGACTTCCATGCCAAGGTCGCGCTGGGCGTCGAGCTTGATGAAAACATCGAGATGATTAAAGACAGTATCGCCTTGGCCGCAGAACGCGCTGAAGAAGCGGTGTTTGATGCCGAGCATTTCTTTGATGGTTATAAGGAAAATCCCGAATTTGCGCTGGGCTGCATCAAGGCGGCCTATGAAGCGGGTGCGCGCTGGGTCGTGCTGTGTGACACAAACGGGGGCACGCTACCGGATGAAATTGAACGCATTGTTAGCGAGGTTGCAGAGCACGTACCAGGCAATCACCTTGGCATCCACTGCCATGACGATACTGGCAATGCGGTAGCGAATTCGCTGGCCGCAGTGCGGGCTGGTGTGCGCCAGGTTCAAGGCACGCTTAACGGGCTTGGCGAACGCTGCGGCAATGCCAATTTAATCTCAATCATCCCGTCACTGGCCCTCAAGATGGGCTATGAGATCGGGATGAATGACGACGATATTGGCCGCCTGACGCATCTGTCGCGCTTTATTGATGACCGGCTTAACCGGCCATCGGATACCAGTGCGGCCTATGTCGGTGATCGTGCGTTTGCCCATAAGGGGGGGCTGCATGTCTCGGCCATCGAGAAGGATCCCAAAACCTACGAGCATGTCGATCCAACGATGATCGGCAATGAACGCCACATTGTGGTGTCGGATCAGGCGGGGCGGTCAAATGTACTGGCGCGATTCCGCGAGATTGGCATTGAGGTTGATGCCAAGGACCCGAATGTCTCAACGTTGCTGGAAGACGTTAAACAGCGTGAACATGAGGGCTACGCCTATGATGGTGCCGAGGCGAGTTTCGAGTTGTTGGCCCGTCGCGTGTTGGAAGATGTGCCGGAGTATTTCCGTCTGCAAAGTTTCCGGGTGATGGATGAACGGCGCTGGAACGCCAAGAACGAGTTAATCACCCTGTCGGAAGCGACACTCAAGGTTGAGGTTGGCGATCACGAGGTGATGACGGTCGCTGAAGGTAACGGCCCGGTCAACGCGCTCGATAATGCGCTGCGCAAGGCACTCGATCCTTTGTACCCGCAACTCGAAGATATGAAGCTGACGGATTACAAGGTGCGTATCCTTACGCCCGGTGGCGGTACCGAAGCGATAACCCGCGTGATGATAGAGAGCATTGATGGCAAGGGGCAACGCTGGTCGACAGTAGGTGTTTCGGCCAACGTGATAGACGCGTCTTATAACGCGCTAAACGATGCCATTACCTACAAGTTGTTTCGCGATGGCGCCGTTTCGTAACCGCACTGTATTCCTCGGATGGCAAATTTAGAACCGACCAAGCGCGACGCTGATACCAAAACGCCCGGGGATGGCCCAGCGGTTATTTTGGTTGAGACATCGCTCGCCGAAAACGTTGGTATGACGGCGCGGGCGATGATGAATTTTGGTCTGACTGACCTGCGTCTGGTACGACCTAAATGTAAATGGCCCCATGCCAAAGCAATCAGCGCATCGTCCGGTGCGCACGCTGTTCTGAAGGAGGCAAAGATATTCGACACCACAGCTGAAGCCGTTGCGGATTTACATCGGGTTGGGGCCACTACGGCGCGGCTGCGTGACATGATTAAACCGGTCCAGGACCCGCGCGGCTGGGCAGGAACGATGCGCGACGCTTTCGCCGAAGGAAATCAATGCGGCATTCTGTTTGGAGCCGAGCGGGTAGGACTCCATAATGATGACCTGGCCTTGGCTGATACGTTAATTACCGTGCCGACCAATCCTTCATTCTCGTCGCTCAATTTGGCGCAATCGGTTTTGCTGTTGAGCTATGAGTGGCAAATGGCTGGTGGCGCAGAGGTGCCGACTGAAATCCGTCGCAAGGGTCGCGGTGCGGCGCTCGCCAGTCAGGGAGAGGTTTTCGACTTTTATGAACATCTCGAAGATGAGATGGACAAGGCTGGTTTCTTACGGGTGAAAGAGAAACGCTCGCGCATGATCCGCAACATCCGCAATATTTTTAACCGCGCGAAGATGACTGAACAGGAAGTTCGGACAATGCGCGGCGTTGTGGTTGCGATCGCCGAGAAGAAATGGCGGAAAGAGGATTTTTAAGGTTTTGACTTGGCCAGCCCGCTCCCCCTCCCCGCCACCCAATGCGATTATCCTGTGGGGGAGCCGGTCTAACTAAAAACTACTCGGCTGCCTGGCTGTAAGTTGCCAGTGGTGCCAGGTGTGACAGCATCCGTACAGCGTTGCCGTGACGAATTTGATCCTTGGCGTGTTCGGTCAGATCGGCGTCGGCCAAAGCTTTGTTGGTCCACTTGCCGCCGAACTCGGTGCCATCCGTGCCAAATACGATGCGGTCTTCGCCATAGAGACGGACGCCGGCCTCAATGGCGTGCGGGCCGAGTGAATTGCAATCGACAAAGACATTTGCCTCACGAAACCGTTTTGAGGGCAATTCTTCCTCCGGTGTATCCAGCAAGCAGCGATGATCCATACGCTCGACTTCATACGGAATATTGCCGCCGAGATTATGCAGGATCATCATCGCATCAGGGTAGTCATCCATGATGTCCGTCATCGACAGCGTGACGTTGTTGGCCGATAGGCTTGCCTGCATATCGAGCGTGCCCATGCGACGGCGGCCATTATCCGTGCCCTTTGGTACGCGTGGCCATGTATCGCCCGGCATCGGTGCGAAATGGATTAGAACGGCGGCCTTGTTGCGATGAGCTGCTTCGATCACAGGCCGGAAATTGTCGGCTTCCTTATAGGTCAGGAAAGCATTACCGGGGGCTTGTGCACCAACCATTCCGGGCAAAGTCATGGCCCGATCAAACTCAGTCGCTGCCGCATCGACATCGGCGAGTGGCAGGGCGCAAAGGGCGGTGAACCGACCTTCATGCTCAGCGCAGAGTGCGGACAGGCTATTGTTATAGAGCTGCACCAGCGGCAGGGAATCATCCAGCGGTAAGCGCTCAATCCAGGTAAATTCGCTGAGCAGAGAAAGCACTGCTGTGCTGATGCCTTGCCGATCCATTTCTTCGAGACGGGTTTCGACATTATCGAAAGCCTCGCTAACCGGCTGTTCGCCATTGCGCGCTTTATAGACCTCAACACCGTCATCGTTTGTGAAAACGCGAGGGTCGGAGGTGCGTAAACGCAGCGCGTCAATGAGTTCAGCGGGGCGCCAATGGGCATGCATATCAATGGCCATAGTCATTCTCCTGACAGGTCTACGGGCTTGCAGACGAATAATATTGCCATAAGTTTAGCGTGTATTCGTCCGTAAGGCGACTGCGATCGCGCCGTGGAAAACCCTACTTTTTGACGACCGATCGTGCGTACTCTGATGCACGGATAGCTTCTTCGTCGAAGATTTCACCCATCTCGGAGGGGTAGCCTTTGCCGTCCATCTCTTCCAGCCAGATGGCATGATTGTCGGCGGGCTGATCCTCATACTCGATCTGGTTGCCGCCATCTTTGACCGACGTATCGTTTCCGGACGTCCATTTCTTCATCTTGGCGGAGATCATCGGATAGCGGACGGTGCCAAACTGCACCGCGAGATAGCGTGACGGTGTCGTACCAGTATTGAAATGCTGGTGGAACATCTGTTCCGGCGGGGTGACAACGACGCCGTGATCCCAGTCGATCCGCACGCGTTCGTCTTCTTTGCCTTCATACCACAGCATCGAATAGCCCTCGCCATCGATGGTGAAAACATTGGTGCCGCAAGTATGGCGATGCGCCTTTTTATAGGTACCGGGCACGATCTGTGAGGTGTGGCAGCCCATCGTGCTGTCCGACAGCACCCAGCGCAGGCTGGATGACCCCTTGCCGCGTGCCGCCCAGTCCTTGAGCTCAAAATTTGTGATGTCGGCGACGAAATTGGTTTCCCACTGATGGCGGCCAGGGCGGATCTCAATCATCTGACCATCACCCTTGAAATAACCGTTGGGTCCAGCGCGTTCGGGGAAATTTCGTTCGGTGTCGAAAATAAACTCCTCATTGCGGAATAGTTTGATCAGAAAGGGAAAGTTATGGACTGACGCCAGGCGTGCCGGTTCTGTCCCCGATCCATTAAAATGTTGGTATTTGGCGTTGAGCGGAACGGAAAACAACGAGTTGCGACCCCATTCAAAGGCATGCTTATCGCCATCGGGGGTTTCGATCTGCGTCGAGCCATAGCCATCAATGACATAGATGATCTCTTCGTAGAGATGGTGCATCTCGCGGGATTTCGATCCTGGCTGTATTTCAAAACAAAAGATCGAGTTGTAATCGTCACGGCCCTTGAGCAGGCAAATTGTGCCATGCATGCCATATAGGTCCCAGGGCTCTACCGGCAGTTTGGACAAATCCATGCCAAAATCTTCGACCACGGGAACCGGTTGTTCCTCGCACCACGCAAGATAGCTGTCATGTAAAAACGGTGGTTGATCGGTTCTGGTTTCTGTCTCGGCCATTTGTGGGGTCCCTGTAATCGCGGTAATGTTGTGAGGTTAGTTATAGGAACGGGGGCGCATGGGGTCAAACCGTCGCAACCTCTTAAATAGGTGGAGAAGAGATGAACGAGACAAAGCCAGTCATCCATATGGTCGGCAGCATTCCCCTGGACGATGCGGAAACCGTATTTCGGACATTAGGTCAGCGGGTTGGCCATCACGCGGAGCGTATACCTGATGGCGAAACAGGCCGCCGCCAGCGCTGGATCAGTTTTGTCATGGATCAGCTGAAATCCAGTCCGGCCTTTGAAGTTGATCAATCCTTGCCGCCATTTCAGTTCACCCAGTATGACGGCACAGTCGTCTATGAAATTCCGCGGCTGACCATTAAAGAGGGCGTTGACCCCAAATCCATCACGTTTGATACCGGTTATGCCGATGATGCAATCCAGAATTTTGCAACGTTCGACAAGTTGCAGAGTGAAGGCGCGATTCCGGCAGGGGTGAAATACCAGATCGATATGGCAACGCCGTTGGCGATTACTTACAACTTCGTGGTGCCGTCGGTTTACGACATTTTCATCGATATTTATACCGACCACCTTGCCGCAGAGTTCGCCCGCATTCAGGAAAATCTGCCGCATGATCGAATCTCCTACCAGTGGGATGTGTGCCAGGAAGTTCTGATGTGGGAAGGCTATTACGATCAGTTCCCAGGCTACAAAGAGCAGATATTCTCTGTCTTGGGACAAATTGGCGGCATGGTCCCGGCCGATATCGA